>CALJTY010000001.1 GCA_937975915.1 uncultured Acidimicrobiaceae bacterium
GACGTGCTCCACGGCGTTTCTTGTCGATACCAAACGTGTCAAATTCAACATCTCGGTAACCTGCCCCAACACCAAGAATCATTCGACCACCAGATAGCTGGTCAAGTGTTGCGAACTCTTCGGCGATGTGAACTGGATGATAGAACGGCAAAAGGAGAATCGACGTTCCAACCTGCATTGTTCCGCTGTATTCAAGCATCGCCGCAGTCATTGAAATAACCTGCGGCGTTTGGAGGTTCGCCAAGAAGTGATTTATCGTGAACACCGAGTCATACCCCCTATCAGCAGCGAGCTGAGTAAGGCTAAAGAGCTCTTTTAGGCGTAAGGGGAGGTCGTCCTCAAATGGGAACTGATGAGAGGCGAGAACCCCAAATTTCACGATTTCTCTTCCGGCAGACGTCCACCAAGTCTAAAGAATGGCGCGACTGCTTCATCGCGTTCCTTCAATGTGCGACCAAGTCCCTTAGTGTTTCGTTCCTTAATGAAGTTGAAGTCACCTTCATCAAATTGCAAGTTAGTTGCCCAACCGTGCCCAATCCATCCGATCATTTCACCAATAGTTTTGCCTTGGGCTTCTTGCATCAAGCGCATCATTGATTTGCCAATCATGATCCCATCAAGTGGCATCATTGAAATTGCCTGAGCGTAATCACGCACCCACTTATCAAGGTCTTCGCGCTCAACAACCTTGTTGACAAAGCCACTCTGCTCTGCTTCATCTGCAAGCAGTGGACGCATCGTCAGCATAATTTCTTTTGACTTGCGGACACCCATGGTTTCAAACCAAGCAAACATGTCCTGCGGGCCAGCACCTAGATATCGAAATGCCGGGTGAGTAAATGTCGCGTCAGGTGACGCAATCACAATGTCTGATGCCAACGCAATTTGCATGTGACCTCCATAGCAGTATCCATGGACTTGGCTGATTGTGGCTTTTAGGCAGTTAGCAACTGAAGCGGTAAAGGCGCCAAGGATGATGTTGCGGTCAGGAAGGATACGTTGACGTTGCGCTGGTCGCTTTGGTCGTTCTCCCGGCTTAGGGTCTTTGTAGCCAATGTAGTGACCAAGTTCTGAAGCATCGGCCCCAGTACCAAAGCACGGTCCATTGCCTCTAAAAATAATGGTCTTAACATCATCGTCAACTTCAGCCTCACGAACAAGGTCACCTACGTATTCCAATGCTGCAATAGGCAGCGCGTTTAGCTTTTCTGGAACATTAAAAGTGATGAAGGCTGCCTTAATGGATAGATCTTTTTCATACAAGACGGCATTCTTTATAACAGCATCATCCACAGACATCGCATCGGCGTCCCACTGGGAATCGAGCAATTCATATTCACTTTTCTTCATCATTTCTCCTTATTTTGTCTATTTTTCAAACTTTGACGTTGGATTTTTCCTGCGTCGGTACGAGGTAGTTCATCAAGAAACTCGACATCTCGAACTTGCTTAAAGTGCGCTAGCCGATCGCGAGAAAACGCGATGATCTCCTGCGCAGTTGCATTTAGGTTTTCACGTAATACAACAAAAGCTTTAGGTACTTCGCCAAGGCGTTCATCATCAGCTCCAACAACAACGACATCCGCAATTGCGGGGTGCTGGCGAAGTTCACGTTCAATTTCTCCAGGCCACACCTGGTATCCGCCGCATTTAATCAACTCACGTTTTCTCCCGGCGAGAAATAAAACATTGTCTTCATCAATTGAACCAATGTCGCCAGTTCGAACCCAGCCATCCACAATCAAAATGTCATCTTCACTGACTTCCCCGGCGTATCCCTTTGACATCGACGTACGAACCCAAATCTCACCTTGTTCGCCAATTGTCAACTCGCTTAGATCTTCACCACGAATTTCTAGTTCTACACCCTCGTAGATGTGCCCTGCGGCTCCAGGCTTCCAGCTACCGTCTCTGAAATCCTTGGATGACCATCCTGCGATGTGACCAGTTTCCGTGGATCCGTAGTTAGAAAGGATTGGAACATGGAATCTCTCTTCAAACTCAATGCGCAATACGGGGTCTAGCGCTTGACCAGCAGTTAAAACTTGGTGAACACTTGTCAAATCAATTTTCTCGTCTGAATGAACAAGGTCGTACATCATTGTTGGCAAAAGAAATAAGTTGTCAATCTGATATTTCTCAACGAGCTCGCCAACTGTCGTCACACGAAATCGTTCCATCAATACAACAGATCTTCCGACATAAATTGCAAACATTAAAGAGTGCTGACCGCCCCCATGGAAGAGTGGCCAACATAGGAGATTGGGTGAAACCGTTTGCGGCGCGAGTGGATATGGCCCAGGCTTGCCACCTTTTGAGGCACGAGCAAGTGTTTCAAGTGCAGCAAAAATTCCTTGTGCTGTATTTATCACTGGCTTAGGGAGTCCACTCGTTCCACCAGTGAAGAGAATTACCGCTTCATCATCATTTGCAACATTTTCTATTTCCTTCAACGTCGTGGACTTTTCTGCCAGTGTTTGCAGATTCTGGCCCTTTGAAGAGTCTCCAACCAGTGAAACGTTGTATCCAGTAGGGATGATGTTTGCTTTATCTTCTACTGTGACAACAAGAGTTGGCTTAGTTTTCAACAAGCACTCTTTCAACTCATTTTCGTTGTACAGCCAGCTAATAGTGATCGGGATTGCCCCAATTTGCCAAGCACCGAACAATGCGAACACGAGCTGAGGGGAATTTTGAAGAAAAAGTGCGACCCTGTCGCCTTTGCCAATCCCGAGCGAACGTAACGCAGAAGCATATTTCCCAGAAACATCCCCCCATTCACCCCATGTCCATGAGCGCCCATCTTCGAAAACGAGTCCAGTTTTAGCTGGTCCCTCATTTGCTCGATCGCTGAGTATTTGGGCTAAGTTCACTTAACCACTGTATACCATCCGGTTGGTATCAAGAAATCCCATTGAAACCCCTACCGAACCAGAATTTTCTTCTTATAAATCTTGCCATTTTCGTCTCGTGGCAAACTCTCAACAAAATGCAGTTCTTTGGGAAGTTTTTGCCTAGACAGTCTCTCTTTGCAGAAGCCCATGATTATGCCCTTTAACTCGTCACTTGGCACAAATCCTGGGAGCAACTCAATAGCGGCGATTGGCACTTCACCTAAGTCAGGGTGATCTTTTGAAATCACGGCTACGTCATATATAGCTTCATGAAGTATTAATACAGCTTCAATTTCTGCCGGATAAACATTGACACCACCACTAATAATTAGCTCGACTGATCTTCCAGCCAAGTAGAGGTATCCCTCTTCATCAACGTAACCAAGGTCGCCGACAGTTAACAAACGACCACGTCGAATGCTTTCAGTTTTGCCAGGATCATTGTGGTATTCCATAACGTCTTCGCCTTGACGCATGTAAACAGTGCCGACAGTTCCAGCTGGAACTTCGTTACCTTCATCGTCGAGAATTTTTAACTCCGCAATTGACATAGGTCTGCCCACTGTGCCCGGGTGTGATAGCCACTCGTGAGGCTTTGCAAGTGTCGAGCCTACTTCAGTAGATCCGTAGTACTCAAAAATTACGGGACCGAGCCACTCAAACATTTGTTTTTTTATTTCTACGGGGCAAGGAGCAGCTCCATGAGTTACAAATTGCAGCGAGGAAACATCGTATCGATCTCGAACTTCTTTTTTTAGTTGAAGAAGTCGAATGAAATGGGTTGGTACCATGTGGGTTGAAGTTACGTGCTCAGTCGAGATAAGTTCGAGACACTTCTCAGGTGTCCATCCATCCATAAGCACAACGCAGTAGCCCAAGTGCAAAACACCCATCGCGTTTGAAATATTTGCTGCGTGATACATGGGCGCTGTGACGAGCCAAACGCCATCAACGCCTGGCTTCATACCGTAATCATCAAAGATCCATCGGTACACTTGTGCGCCTTCATCGGCTGTCTTCCCGCTTAAAGGTCGCTTGACACCTTTAGGGCGGCCTGTCGTGCCAGATGTGTACTGCATGACAGAGCCAGCTGGGCGTTCAGCTGGGAGCTCCGCTGATTGATCAGTAAATAGATCAGCAAAGTCATTACACCCGGCGGCGGCGCCTTCAGAGTAAACAACTACATCAAGACCTTCGGCGGCTTTCGAAACCAATGTCTGAAATTGTGACGCACAAATAACAATTTTTGCTTCACAGTCTTGCAAGATGTAGCGAATTTCTGGCTCAGTCAGGTGATAATTCAACGTTGTTAAATAGACGCCAGACTGCATAGTCGCCAAATATAATTTTATAAATTCTGGTGAATTCGTCATCACTGAAGCAACCACATCTCCCTTTTGAACGTTTGCGACATTCGCAAGACCATGTGACAAACGATTCACATCTTGGAATAATTCACCAAAAGTTATTCTCTGATTTGTTGCAGTCACTAGTGCAGGTCGTTCGGGCTCAACTTGTGCCCAGGACCAGAATCCCATTAAGTCACGAGGGGTCATATGCTTATTCTCCTTTTCCCCATGTATTAAAACGAAGTATTTCTTTCACTGGCAGTCGATGTGCAGCATTAAGGTTCAGCCCCTTGATGTGTGCCACCGGAATAATTGTGGACTGTTGGGCGATGCGAAGACACTCTTCAATTAGTTCTCGAAACACCGCACGAACAAAATCAAGGCGAAAACGGACGGTTCGAGTTGTCGTCAACACTTCATCAACATCAGTAATTAACTTCATCTACACTCCAAGCGCCGATTGAATAAGCGCGATTTCATCAGTCCCATCTTTTGGAACAATGAAGTCATCAATGTTTACAATCTCTTGAATGTGATCTCTAATCTCCTCTGGAGTCGCAATTCGAGGCGACGTAGACCACCCAGGACTCATGCCAATAAATACTCTGGCGATTCTTCCACCACCAACCGAGAAAATGTGGTGGCTCAGATCACATTCTGGTGAAACCAGATAGGCAACGAATGCTGCGACGTGAGCTGGATCCAATTTTGAGGCCATGTCGCCCAACAGTTCTTCAGTCATCCTGGTTCGCGCTGTTGGTCCGATGCAGTTTGCGGTGATTCCAAATCTTTCACCTTCAACTGCGATTACATTCATCAACCCGACGAGCCCCATCTTCGCGGCGGCATAGTTTGCCTGACCAAAAGTACCGAGCAACCCCGAAGATGAAGTTGTAAGAACTATCCTTCCGTGGCGCTGCTCTTTCATAATTTGAAATGCAGGCTGACACACATTGAATCCACCATGCAAGTGAACCGCAAATACGTCTTCAATGTCTTGCTCTGACAGTTTGGCAAAAGATCTGTCTCGCAAAATTCCTGCGTTATGAATTACTGCGTCGATGCGACCGAACTTTTCTACTGCAAGGGCAACAACTTCTTCGCCGCCTTCTCTCGTTGCAATTGACGCACTCGAGGCGACTGCTTCTCCTCCAGCTGCACGAATTAATTCGGCACAACTTTCGGCTACTTGTACAGAACCACCTGAGCCATCAAGGGTGCTTCCAACGTCATTTACGATCACGGATGCACCTCTCGTGGCAAGGAGTTCAGCGTGGGCACGACCTATCCCACCGCCAGCGCCAGTAATAAGAACAACCTGACCTTTAAGTGAAAGCGGCGTACTCAACCCAGTGACTTTCCGAAAATTGCTGCGAAGGCCACACATGCTCCAGGTTGGCCGCCAAGATTTTGTGCCATTGCGAGTGTTGCACCAGGGACTTGACGCTCGCCTGCTTCATTTCGAAGTTGTAGCCAGCACTCAAACATCATGCGTAGCCCAGTTGCCCCAATGGGGTGCCCAAAGGACTTAAGCCCACCGTCAACGTTTACAGGCATTTCACCCATACGATCAAATGTCCCGTTTAGAACGTCTTTCCATGCTTCACCGCGGTTAGAGAGTCCGAGGTCTTCCATCAACACCAATTCTGTTGGGGTGAAGCAGTCGTGACACTCAACAAGAGAGAGTTCCTCGCGAGGATTTGTAATTCCAGCCTGATCATAAACATCACGTGCAGTAATAGCTACCTCAGGAAATGTGGTGTAGTCGTATGACGAAGTCATTGCACCATCGCAAGCACCTGAAACAAATGAAAGTCCCTTGAGGAAAATTGGTCGATCTGTGTACTTGTACGCATCTTCGGCGCGAACAATCACAGCCGCCACAGCACCATCGGATACGCCGGAGCAATCAAATACCCCAAGCGGCCCCGCAACTTTCTGAGCATTAGTGATCGTTTCTTTGCTCACCGCAGAGCGAAATTGTGCTCTTTCATTTAGCACACCATTTTGATGATTTTTCCACGCAATGTGAGTTAAAACTTCGCGAAGCTGGTCTTCGCTTAGGCCATATTTATG
Organism: uncultured Acidimicrobiaceae bacterium; assembly: GCA_937975915.1. Classification (GTDB taxonomy): domain Bacteria; phylum Actinomycetota; class Acidimicrobiia; order Acidimicrobiales; family RAAP-2; genus RAAP-2. The sequence continues at coordinate 6,320 of CALJTY010000001.1, forward strand.
AGCGTACGCAGGAGCAAGTAATGAAAAAGCGCCAGGTGCTGTCCAGTTGATGTCGGTTCCGTCAGATGGTGGCCAAGATGCAGTGAGTCCAGCAAACGATGAGTCCTTTAATTTCTCTACCCCCGTCGCCATAACAATGTCATATGCACCACTCGCCACTGCGAAAGCTGCGTTTCGAAATGACTCAGAACCGGTTGCACAATAATTTTCAACTCGCGTCACAGGTTTGCCTTTAAGTTGTAACGGCTTAGACAACGTAACGCCAGCCATCCCTGAGCCTTGCGTTCCAACCCAAAAGGCGTCAATGTCATCGAGCTCTAGGCCCTCAGATGACTGAAGGGACTCTTTAACAGCATCAATTAATAAGTCGTCTGCTGACTTATTCCAATGATCACGAAATGGGGTACACCCCATCGCAACAATTGCAACTCGATCTCTCATTCCGTGATTAGCCATGGCTCTCTCCCTCTGTACGCTCAGGGCGTACTTTCCAAAAATAATTATGAATTCCATTACTTGAATGAATTTTTCTAAACGAAGGTTGCAACTTCTCTCCGACCTGAATTTCGCCTGAAGGGTTGTCGGTTACTTCAGCGCTCCGACGTCCACCTCCGTTGACATCAATAACTGCGAGAATCATCGGTGGGTCGAGTGTCGGTTGCAAAAAATCAACCGTCATTGATGCAACGGTGCCCCCGAGATCTTTCATCGAATGTTGCACGAATGTATCGATTGATCCACAATTGGAACAGACTCTGGCGGGTGGGGCGCACACCGTCTCACACTTCAAGCAGCGTGAAGCGACTAGCCCATACTTCCAATCAGCTCTACGCCACATTGGTGGTGCAGCCGGTGCATCAGGTTCAGGTCGACGTGGGCCACGAAGATCAATAAGTGATCTCCAGCGCAGATACCTCTCATAAGCGATTGGATGTTGCGTCTGAGCCTGCTGGCGAACAGTGTGCGATTGTTTCTTGTTTTTAATGTGGCCTGTAACTTCAAAAACAAACGCATCAGCACCATCTGCTGCATTAATAGCCAAAATTGTGTCACCAGGTTCTGACTGGTCAAGAGCATCACAAATTAAGAGTCCAAGATGAGCCGACCCAGTGAAGCCAATTAGTTTCTCAAGTTCTCCGTCTTCCCCAGAACTTTTTAAAAGTTTTCGGGCTAATGCAGCTGCACGTGGATTCGGACAACTAACAACAGTTCGTGTTGTTGACTCAAGCTTCGCAATTGCTAATGCATCCGTGGCAACTTGTGTAATTAGTTCAACATAGATGTCAATTGAGAAACGGTCATCCCACGAAGAAATGAACGACTCACCGGGCAGGCGCCATCTATCAAGAAACTCTTCAGTTCGCGATGAACTCGAGAGAAGACTTGCAATAAATTCGTCACCCCTACAGTCAAACATTGCGCTGCCGTCACCAACCGCAAGCTCATCAGCTGAACCTGGAGCAGAGACACGTACATCAGCAGAAATTGAAATGCCATGATTGCTTAACGCGTTCCAAAGTCCACTTGCGCCTGAACGAAGACCATGAAAATCTATCGCTCTTGTATGGCTTGGTGCACCGATCACTTCACAAATAGATGCAGCTGGAGACTTATCTAGATACGTTGGTGTTGCAGTTGCAACATTAACTTCGCAACTTTCACTGTCTTGGAATTTTAGACAACAAGATGCCTCAACGGACATTGTCACCGTATCTTCATCGAAATAACTAACACTTCGAGATTGTTTGGAGTTCAGTTTAAAACTTTCAGCTCCAAATTTTGTCGTCGTGAGCTTCCACGAAGGCAAATAAGCACCGTAATTACTAATCCCGTTAGCTGACATTTTTATTCCACCCATTCCAGTAGATAACCGATTTAATACTTTTTCGTGCAACTGGCCTAAAGTTCGTTCCAATCGTGTAGGCAATAGGCATAAGGCAACATTGCGTAACCTCTAGAGGGATGTCGAGAAGTGAAGCAACTTTTGCCTCTTGATTCAAATGAAGTGTTGTGATAACCGACCCAAGCCCTCTTGAGCGAAGAGCCAGATTAAATGACCAAACCGCAGGGAAGATTGACCCGTAGAGCGCAGCGGCAGTTCCATGTTGTGCCCCACGTTGTGGGTTTGGTCTAGTAGCACATGCCACCAAAATCCATGGTGCTCTCCCGATGTTCTTTGCAAGGTACTTAGCGTCATCGAGCATCCTTTCTGTTGATGAGTTCCAATCAGCTAGCCGGCCAGATGCAACTTCCGCGTTGCTACCGTATTCTGCAATTGGATTTGCTACGTAAGTGTTGAAACAATCTTCATAAATAATTCCTAGTAATTTTTTTATCTCAAGATCATCAACGAAAATGAATTTCCAATCTTGCGCGTTCCCGCCAGTCGGTGCCTGAAGCGCAAGCGTTGCGCACTCTTCTATTAGTTCTTTTGCTACTGGTCTTTCAAAATCAAGTCTTCTACGAACAGCCCTCGTTGTCGTGATGACTTCATCAAAGTTTTCAATTTTGAATGTCATAGCTACTTAATTTCCTCAGTGGGATTCGGCAGCGAAAACCAGACATTTGTGACGTTGAGGTCCAAGAGACATTCTCTGCAAAACAACCAGGCTCGCTGTAGGAGCATCTATCTGCAAAGTTGCATCCAACATTTTCAAGCCCAATTTTTGGGGCTGAACCTGGAATGCCCTTTAATGGACCAGTCACATCCCAGCTCGGAACTGATGCAATCAATGCTTTTGTGTAGGGATGATTTGGCATTTCCAGAACATCGGAGACAGGTCCAATTTCAACCGCTTCACTCGCGTACATCACCATCACACGGTCGCAAAGTTCAGATGCTAGTAAAAGATCATGAGTGATGAATAACAGACTTGTTTTTCCGTCACGAACAAGTTCCCGAAGCAAATGAACGACTTCAGCTTGTGTAGTCACATCAAGTGCCGTTGTGCACTCGTCCGCTATGACCAAACTTGGACTCGTCACAATTGCGATGGCAATGGCAACACGTTGGCGTTGCCCTCCTGATAATTGATGAGGGAATGAATTTAATACTCGATCAGGATCATCTATTTCCATCCGTTGAAGAATCTCGTGCATTACTGCTTTGATATCTTCCTTGGTAATTTCAGGTCGATTGACTCGAAGCACTTCTTTAATTTGAGCTTTGACCTTCATAAGTGGATTAAGTGATCGACCTGCATCTTGAAAAACCATTCCAATTTTTTTGCCACGAATTGTATTAGCCAGATCAACTTTGTCGGAAATTATGACTTCATCATCAAACGAACATTCGCCTGCGCTGACTCGAAGATTCTTATCGAGAAGTCCTACTAAAGCACGAGCCAAAGTAGTTTTGCCACTTCCTGATTCGCCAACAATCCCGATGATCTCACCTTGGCCAATCGAAAGGTGGATGTCATCGATTATTCGTTGCTGGCCTGTACTCGTAGCAGCATCTACGGTCAGTCCTTTTATCTCAAGAAGTGACATATCAACGGTTCCTATATCTAGGATCGAAACGGGAGATTAGCTCATCACCCAAAAGGTTTACAAGTAAAACGAAAACACTGATCATTATTCCCGGCCATGCAGCAATCCACCACGCAGTTCCAATTTGGCTCTGACCTGATGCAAGAATTGATCCCCAACTAAGGCCAGGCGCAGTAACTCCAAGGCCCAGGAAGTCAATAGCGCTTTCTATAAGAATCGCGGCTCCAATCCCTAGTGTTGAAAGAACTACAACTGTTCCAAAGAGATTGGGGAGAATATGTTTCAAAAGAATTCTTGTTCGAGTAACTCCTGCTGATCTAAGGCTCATTACAAATGGACGTTCTCGAAGCGAGAGAGCTTCTGAGCGTATTACTCGAGCAAAGAAGGGCCACGTTGTGAGTGCTAGGACGGTAAGAATGACACCAACCGAGTGGCCACGTGATGCGATGACGGCAAGCGCCACAAGAATAAACGGTAGAGATAGCTGAGCATCAATTAAACGTGCGATTACCGTGTCGACAATCCCACGGCTAAATCCAGCAACAAGACCCAGCAAGATTCCAGGTAGCGCACCACCAAGCATCCCAACTAAACCAATAAAAATAGTCGTTCTGCCACCAAAAATAAGTTCAGATAATAAATCTTGACCTAAGTTGCTTGTCCCAAGTGGATGAGTCATACTTCCACCATGCATAAAAAACGGTGGAAGAACTGTAGACGATAGATCAAGATTGTTCGGGTCACTTAGTGGAAGTAGCGATGCAAAAACACAAGTTAACGTAATTAAAATCAATGGAGCACTAATCCAAAAGATTGCAGTTTTGTACCACTTTTTATTTTTAGATTTTGCAAGGAGCAAATCTGAATTGTTTGTTTCAAAAGAAATGGTCATTTTGTTGCATCCCTAATTCTTGGATCAATAATTCCGTA
>CALJTY010000002.1 GCA_937975915.1 uncultured Acidimicrobiaceae bacterium
CAACTTGGTCGGCGTGTTCAAACTCGCTCAAAGCTCCTTGGAGTTGACGTGTGCCCAGGTAGCAAAAGGGGCAAACAACATCACTCCAAACGTCAATAAAAAACGGTGTATCCATAACCCCATCGTGCCACAAGAAGTAAATGGTGGCAGAATATCCAAATGGGGGCACGTGAGTTAAGCGCACAAGATGCAATTGCTCTCGTGCGCGCCAAAGACACTCTGGGTCTTGGCTTAATTACCTCAACCCCAGCAGGGCTGCTGAAAGAAATGTCCAAGCGCACCGATTGGGAAGAACTAACCATTAGCGGTGGTCTTGTTCTTGGCCATTACGAACTTTTCACACATCCTGGAGTTCATCTACGTGCAAGTTTTTATGGTGGCGGAGAGCGTGCTTACAAAGCAAATGGGGGAGATGTTCAATTCATTCCAACATTTTTTCGTCACTACAACCTACTGATTCAACATTTGAAACCACGCGTCATGATGATGATTGGCACGATGCCGGACAAAAATGGTCGTGTGAATCTCTCGCTTTACAACGGGGCGCACCGAGAAGAATTTCTCGCCGCTGGCAGGGATCCGAATCGGATTCTTATTGTTGAATGCTCACCTCACTACCCACGCACCATTGCACTGGAAGGATTCTCGAACGACATTTCAGTTGACGACATAGACGTCATTGTTGTTTCAGAGGAAAAACCTCCTATTTTTCCAAATGACTCTGGAACCATTGAAGACTTAAGAATCGCAGAACATGCTGCAAAGTTCGTTTCAGATGGCAGCACACTTCAAACAGGGATTGGTGCAGTTCCAAATCTCGTAGCCCAAGCACTGGTTAGGGGCAGTGGTGGCGACTACGGCGTTCATTCAGAAATGTTTACTGACGGACTTCTCGACCTTATTGTTTCTGGCAAAGTTTCAAATGCTCGAAAAACAATAAATAAAGGCAAGTCGGTAATTACATTCGCAGCGGGAAGCCAAGCAATGTACGACTTTATTAATGACAACGACACCATTGGTGTCGCTCCTGTTTTTTACACGAATGATCCTCACATCATTGCTCAGAACCACAAAATGGTTTCAATTAATTCGGCACTTTCTGTTGACCTACAGGGTCAGATCTCAGCTGACGCAATAGGGGCACGTCAGTATTCAGGCGTTGGTGGACATCAGGACTTTGTTGAAGGAACGAGTCTTTCACTGGAGCACACATCACTTATTTGCCTGCAATCAACTGCAACGGTTGGGGGTGTTCTAAAGAGTCGTATCATTGGTGAAATGCTTCCGTATTCTGCCGTTACAACACCACGCCAACTCGCTGGTGTAATTGTCACCGAATATGGCGCTGCTGACCTTCGGGGATTATCAGTTCGTGAACGCGGTTATGCATTAAGCGAAATTGCCCACCCCGACTTCCGTGACGAGCTTCGCGCGAACGCTGATCTGCTCGACCGTTAAATGATCATCGTTAAGGATTTGGGCATCGAGATCGGTGCGCGCCGTATTCTCACTCCAGTCTCATTTGTTGTTGGAAATGGTGACAAGGTTGGTCTTGTTGGTCATAACGGTGCAGGAAAATCAACGCTTCTTTCGGTGATGCTCGGTTACCAGCCAGAACACCTTCGTATTACTGGAACCGTTCAACACCAAGGCACCCTGAGCCATCTCCCACAAGAACCAGTTCCTGGAGGGCTTGGCGTTGAGCCAATTGGACTCTCTCACGTCCTGTCTGCGCGCGGCCTCGACTCAATTGATGCAGAAATGCAAAAGGCGCGACACGAACTTTCTGCAAACCCGACCGAAGAGACCATCGAGAAATTTACTTCGTTAGAAGAATCATTCCGTGAGCGTGGTGGATATGAAGCTGAGTCTGAAGTTGCTCGACTTGCTGCGGGACTAGGACTCGAAGAGGAACTGCTACTCGAAGATCTCGATTCACTTTCTGGTGGACAGCGTCGACGCATTGACCTTATGAGGGTTCTCTACGAAGAGCCAGAAACAATGGTGCTCGACGAACCTACAAACCACCTCGACAAAGCGGCGAAGCGCTGGCTCTTTGACGAGCTAGAGCGATTCCGTGGAACTGTTGTTGTGATCAGTCACGACCTCCCCTTGCTCGATAAGGCAATTACACGCGTGCTCGCACTACGCGATGGACAGCTTCGCGAATACAAAGGCAATTACTCAAAGTTCCTTCAACAAGAAGAAGAGCGCCGCTTAAGCGAAGAGAAAACTGCTGGTCAACAAGACGAACAAATTAAAAAAATGAAAACGCTCGCTGACGGGATGCGAGGGCAAACCGCGAGCCGTGCACGTGTTGCAAAAGTACTTGACCGAAAAGTTGAAAAACTCGAGGATAATCGCATTGAAGTGACAAAAAAAGAACGAAAAGTTGTCTTTAAACTCCCACAACCACCACGTAGTGGTGATATTCCAATGACTGTTGAGCACGTTGCTGTTAAATACGACAAGCTCGATGTACTTAGAGACATGAACTTCATTACTCGCCGCGGTGATCGAATAGTTATTGTCGGGAAAAACGGAGCAGGAAAATCCTCACTTCTACGTTGTTTGGCAGGAACACAAAAAGTTCAAACTGGTGTAGTCAAGTTTGGCGCAAACGTAACTGTTGGTTACTTTGCCCAGGAGAGCGAGCAGATCGACTTCAGCAAGTCTGTGCTCGACAACTTAGAAAACGCAACTGTAGTTACCGAAGTAGAGCGGCGCGCGCTACTTGGAGCGTTTGGACTAAAGGGTTCGGCGGCTCATCAGATGCCTGGGACGCTCTCAGGTGGAGAACGAGCAAAATTGGCTTTAGCGTTACTTGCATCATCAGACGCAAACCTGCTTCTACTTGACGAACCCACAAACAACCTTGACCCCGCCAGTGTTGAAGCGCTGGGCGTAATGATGGGTCAGTGGAAGGGAACAATCGTTGCGGTGAGTCACGAACGACCATTTGTTGAAGCGCTTAAGCCAACACACGCTGTTTTGTTGCCAGAGGAATATTTCGACCTTTGGCGCGATGACTACATGGAATTAATCGAACAACGCTAAACCTCTTGAAGAGGTAACTCAGCAAACAGTCATCGTTTCAGAATGAAGTTGTTGTGACTCGAGTCCCTCACAACCCACTTATGTAAGTGAATCCGAGTTCTATGTCCAAACCTTGGATGTGGTTCAAACTCTTGAATAGTGGATACATCTGCCCAGCGTCATCATGACTTTACCTGCCGACTTATCTCCGCGGCAATAGCAGAGGCAATAATCGGGCAAGCGTCAGACCAGGCAATGCCGTACTCCTGTTTAAATGCTTGTACAAATGTTTGTCCTCGACCTACATCCTCATACATTTTCATGATTGCACCAGGACCTTTTATGTTGACGAGGATTTCTATAGCCATAAATCCGATTGAGTAAACATTATCTGACGGGTATTTAGTCCAATAACTCCAATTATCTTGATTTGGCAGAAAAACTGGATTTGGATTGAGGAATGTAGTTATCCAATCCGAGGTGAGTGTTGAGGTATTGCCATATTTGTTTGCTAAATCTCGTGTACGAAAAGTTAAAAAGTCAGAGTACTTCACGCTCAATCTTGCTACCGATCCTGACCATTGTGCAGTTCCTTCCATGAGCCACTGTGGTAAGTCGCCGTAGCAACCCGCACCTCCCCGACACACAGCATTAATCCCTTGAATTGTGTGCGTGTATTCATGTGCAATTACGACACCATCCATGGTGCTTTGTTCGAGCGGATATCCATAATCGCCTCCCTGCCCGAGTAAAATCACCCCATCACTGGCTGCATTAATTCCTGCAATGCCGCCAATACATCCTGACGATTGACGACAATAGTTTGCAGCAGCGCTTGCAAGATAATTATTCGGGCGAAGCAATTCGTATTGTTGTTGCGCCCATGCGATATCGTCTTTGGAATATTTAATGACGTAGAGGTTTTTAACTTGAGAAGAATTTGAGTAAAGTTTCGAAAGTAAATTAAGGGAATCAATTGACTTTGCATCATTTGGGTTTGTGTTCGGCCCTACCAATACATTTACCGTACCTAGCGGACTGGAAGATTTTTGAATTTGCTGACTTGCTTGGAGCCAGGCTCCATAAATAATTCCATCGATTCGAGAAGGTAGATCCTCGAAGGAAGTGGGAGCAAGCGGTTGAGAAAATGGCTTCTCATTTGTTGGTGTTGCAGTTGGTGTTGGCTTCTTTACAGCAATCCCTTTACTCCAAACTAATTTCTTCCCAGATTTAATACATGTAAAAACCTTGTTTTGATAGGTAACTTTTTGCTTATAAACCTTGCAGGCAGATCCAGGAGTTATTTTCTGAGCAGATACAGCATTCATTGGAATCAGGGTAAGTGCCAGGGCAATGAGTAATCCCTTACCAAGACTCTTCCTGATTCTCATTCCAAAAGGGTAATAGGAAGATCAAGCCAAGAGGGAATTTGAGCAGTCATTTCTGCTCTTACCTCCCAAATTGGCTTAATGGTCTTTAAATTACCTTGATTTGTCCTTGGCTATCCCTAATATTGGAGATGAGTCAAGAACGGATATATCCGCATAGTGGGTCAAAGGGAATGGTTTGAAGGTTTGATAACGAGTCACTAAGTACTTACTCAGAGTCTTCAAGTGAGAGTAAATACAGTGTTGCGGCACGAGTTGTTTCTCTAAAGTAGCCATCAATCCGTCCATCAGCTGCTTCAATGTTGTTAAAAAACGATTGAGCAAGGTCGTAGCAAACTCGCGCAGCGTACTGACTTTTCCTGACGCTAATTGATGGAAATCGAATTCGCATTGCTCTTCCGAGTCCTTCTGCAATTTCTAAATCGGATGCTTTAATGAATTCAGAAAACTCAGGCAGTGCTCGAAGAATTTTATAAAGAGGGTTTGACCGTGGGTCATCCAATCGAATCTTGAGCCCTATTCGAAGCGTGTCTTCCACCCACACACCAATGTCTGTGGCGGTAGCGAGATCATTGAACTTCGTACCGAATTCCCTGGCACGAGTATCTCGTTCAATTTGCGCCAAATGAAGAACAATCGCGTTCTTATCTTCAAAGTATCTATAGACAGATCGAATGTTTACATCAGCACGCTCAGCAACAGAATTAGTCGTCAGTGCTTGGTAGCCGTCATAAGCAACTATGTCGTAGGCGGCTTCGAGAATGCGCTTGGTGGTTTCAATGGCACGCTGTTGCTGCGGCTTTGTGACTTCAAGCTCGTTGCTTACATTTAGTGCCATAACTTTGATTGTAACGAAGAAGGTGCTGAGCCCTTATTTGTAGTACGGATAAGGCAAATGGTGGGCGAGGCGGGACTTGAACCCGCACTCCCTTTCGAGAACTAGCACCTGAAGCTAGCGCGTCTGCCATTTCGCCACTCGCCCGAGAATACGAACATTACTTCAATAAGGAAACCGTATTAATTGCAGCACTTTAAGCACCGCTACGCCCGGTACAGTTGAAGGTATATGGCTTTAAAAAATGTCGAAAACCGTTTAGAGCGACTCTTTGAGCGAACATTGTCACGCCCCTTTAAGAATGCACTGCAGCCAATCGAAATCGGATCAAGAATCATCAGAGAGATTGACTTGTCCCGTCGACTTTCAAGCAGTGGACCAATTTCTCCAAATCATGTCCAGGTGTGGCTAAGTGCAGTAGACGCCGAACGATTTAATGGTTTTCAGAAAGCACTCATTGCTGAACTTGAAGAAACTGTTCGCCAACACGCACTCAACGAGGGATACAACTTTGTTGGTCCTGTTTCGGTTGAAGTTTTTATCGATGATGAACTAAAAACTGGCGACGTGGCCGTCGAAACCAAGTTTGTGGGCGGAGAAAGCGAACCGCGCCTTATCTGTGCTGATGGAAGATCATTTGCTCTGGGAGACAGACCATTAATTATTGGCCGTAGTCCCGATGTTGATGTAGTCATCAACGACACCAATACTTCACGTCGACACGCAGAAGTTTGGAAAACCAGTGAAGGCATCGCGGTGCGAGACCTTCAATCAACAAACGGTACGTACGTTAATGGTCACAAGATCACTGCAGTCTCACTGTCACCTCGTGATGACATAACGGTTGGCCTCGTTCATTTTCGGATTGAGTTAGCTTGAGTCTTCTAGCCGCCTCGAACTACGCAGCAGTGGTTCGTCCACTGCAAATCCTTGTAATGGTTGTCGCTATTTTGTTTTTTGCGCGGGTGATTCGTGTCGCTTCGGCTCAAGTTTCTCCTCCAGACGAGGTAAGCCGTGGACGGCGACGCTCACAAAATCTGCACATTGAATTCATTGAGCCCCTTGATCGTGCTGGCCAAAGACTCGACATAGATGCCGCAGTGGTGATTGGTCGAAGCCCGGAATGTGACTTGCAATTAAACGACAACTTTTTGTCATCACGTCACGCACGCATTGCTAATGATTCGGGTGAGCTGTCAATTGAAGACCTTGAATCTACAAACGGAACATACGTAAATCAGCAACTAGTTAAGGGTCGCGTTCACCTTGAGCGCGGGGACATCGTGCAGGTTGGCGGCGTCTTGTTCGAGGTGGTTCGTTGACCCGCTGGCGTTTTGCCGCAGCTACTGATACTGGTGTCGTTCGTGCGACCAACCAGGATGCCCTGCATGTTGACAATCAACTGGCGATAATCGCTGACGGCATGGGTGGTCACGCTGCGGGTGAAGTGGCCTCAGAGATGGCTGTAAGTCTTGTGAAAGAAGACTTTGCACGTAGTGGTGCAGTTGAGGGACTGCACGAAGCTATTGAAAAAGCAAACCTTGCGATTATTAAAGATGCGAGCGATAACCCAGAACGTTTTGGAATGGGAACAACTGTCATCGCGGTTGGCATTACATATGACGCTGAAGGAGTTGGGTCTCCGACGCTATTTAACGTTGGTGACTCGCGTGCATATCAACTTAGAGATGGAGCACTTCGCCAGTTAAGTGAAGATCACAGTGTTGCTGAAGAGTGGGTCCGTATGGGCAGGCTCACTCCAGAAGAAGCACTGACACACCCACGTCGCCATCAGCTAACACGAGCGCTAGGCGTCGAAGAGAAATTAGACATTGATGTTTTGTCGCTCAACATTCACGTCGGTGATCGAATTTTGCTATGCAGTGATGGACTGACAAATGAGCTGACAAACGAAGAGATTGGACGCATCGCATCTTCGCCAAACCCACTCGAAGATGCCGTTGTTGAACTTGTGGACGGTGCAAAACGTGCCGGAGGAAATGACAACATTTCCGTTATTTTGTTGGAGTTTGATGAGGTTTCACTCGCGAGCAACCCAATTAACAAAACTGTTAGCTCAACTCCTCCACCTGAAGCAAAGGTTGCGCAGTCACCGCCAACAATTATTCGACGACGACAATTCTCATGGCGTGTTTATGGCGGTGCTGGTGTGTTTGCGCTTCTAATCCTGGGTTTTGTTCTGATTATGCATTGGTACGCATACTCAACGTTTTATTTAGCAAATGACAATGGTGTTGTGGGTGTTTACCAAGGTCAACCCAATGGTGTCTTGTGGTTCCAACCCGAAAAGGTGCTCGACACGACCTACCAAGTTTCGCAACTCAGACCGGCAGACCAACAAGCCCTTAATGCCACCATTGCTGAACCAACACTCAATGCGGCACTGAATTACGCAGCGTATTTGCACACCGCATGGACTCTTTCAAGTAATTCTGCGGCAACCACCTCAACGGTTGTTACAACAACAACCCAAGCGAAGAAAGGATAAGAGATGTCACGTCGACTTCGCTTTTTGGCGTCTTTTATCTTGTTTCTATTTGTTGTGGTTGCTGCACAGTCTGCGTACATCCAGTTCTTTCAATCAGAGAAATTAGTCAGCTCATCTCTCAATCCAAGAATTTCTCAAGCATCAACGTTGTACGCACGCGGTGAAATTGTTGCCGCAGACGGAACCATTCTCGCCCAGTCAGTTCCTGTCAAGGGTCCCTATCCTTGGCAACGCCTCTATCCGCTCGGTTCATTAACTTCTGGTGTGGTCGGGTTCTCATCACCTTCGTATGGTGTCTGGGGCTTAGAAGCGCAGTATGACAGTTACCTGTCAGCTCACGCGCAACCACCACAAAGCTTGGCGCAACTCCTCGCACCATCTAGTTCTGCCGATACATTGAACCTCACCATCGAGCCAGCACTTCAAACAATTGCTCGTAATGCACTGGCGGGCAAAGATGGTGCAGCAGTTGTTCTTGATCCAAGAAACGGTGCGGTCCTGGCGATGTATTCGAACCCTAACTACGACCCAACTCCGCTTGTGTCATCAGACTTCACGGTGGCGGCGAAGGCGTGGAAAAACTACACATCAAAAAATGCCAATGGGTTCCCACCACTTGGTCTTATGGCAACACAACAAACATTTCCTCCTGGTTCAACGTTCAAGGTGATTACAACTGCAGCTGCAGTAATTGGGCGCCCTGATTTAATTTCGAAGCCTTATCCAGTTGAAAAATTTGCACGACTTCCAGGTTCAAACAAACTCCTTTACAACAGCGGCAACACCAAATGCGGTGGAACAATTGCAGAGATGCTTCCAGCTTCATGTGACCCTGGCTACGCACTTCTAGGTATGGATCTTGGTGGATCACTTCTTGCTGCCACAGCGAACGCATTTGGATTTAATGACACACCACCTCTTGACCTACCAGGCACCGTTCGAAGCTTTTTTCCAGATGGCTCGGTCTTTTCAAATGACATTCCACAACTTGCGTACTCATCAATTGGTCAGCAGAATGTTCGTGCTACAGCATTACAAGATGCATTGGTTGCTGCAGCGATTGCTAATGGCGGTGTCATGATGGCACCCCACTTGATGTCCTTTATTTCCTCGTCAGACGGCAGCATTGTTAAGCGTTTTAAGAACTCAGTGTGGAAAAATCCTTTGACACAACTTCAAGCATCACAAATTGTTCCGTGGATGCAAAATGTTGTTCGTTTTGGAACCGCGGCTGGAATCTTCTTAGCCAAAGATGATGTTGCGGCAAAGACCGGAACGGCTCAAACAGGTAACAGCGCAAACAACACTGACACCTGGATGATTGCTTTTGCACCCGCCCTTCACCCGACAGTTGCGGTTGCGGTTGTGGTCCCACTCCAGCCAGTTTCAGCTTTTGGCTCAACTGTGGCTGGACCAATTACGAAGTGTCTGGTTGAAGGTGCTCTTGCGCTGCAAAAAGGCCTGCCAACGCATGGAACCTCAACAACCTGCGCAAAATAAACGAGCATTAGTAGACGAATCGAAGGCGTAGGCTAGTAAAAGTATGGAACCCGTAAACGACCAGCGAATCTATTCGAAGCGCTACCAGGTAACCCACCTCATTGCTCGTGGTGGGATGGCTCTTGTCTACCGTGCACAAGACCTACTTTTAAATCGTGCCGTCGCTTTGAAAATTCTGTACCCAGAGCTTGGCTCTGACCCTCTTTTTGTTGAGCGCTTTCGCCGTGAAGCTCAGGCTGCAGCGAATTTGTCTCACCCAAACATCGTTCCAGTCTTTGACTGGGGCGAAGACAATGGAACGTATTTCATTGTTATGGAACTCATTGATGGAACTTCACTCGCGGATCTTCTACGTTCTTCTAAAACTCTGACTCCAGCCAGGTCGGCAACGTTCGTTGCACAAATTGCTGCAGCACTTGGCTATGCGCACCGAAGTGGTGTTGTTCACCGTGACGTGAAGCCAGGAAACATTCTTATTACCGCCGATGGTCAAATTAAAGTCACCGACTTTGGAATTGCCCAAGCAGTGGCGAGTGAAGACCATCTCGCAGAAGCTGGTTCGGTAATGGGGACTGCCACTTATTTTTCACCAGAGCAAGCATCAGGTTCTGCGGTTGATGGACGAAGCGATGTCTACTCACTCGGTGTAGTGCTGTTTGAAATGCTTGTAGGTCGCGCTCCATTTATTGGCGACTCACCAGTTGCTGTTTCAACACAGCACGTAAACGGCACAGTTCCACCACCAACAAGTTTCAACAGCGACGTACCACGTGACCTCGAAGCAATTGTCATGCAGGCACTCTCAAAGTCACCAGGACAGCGTTACCAGACTGCTGACGAATTTCGTGCAGACCTGATTCGCTTCAGCGAAGGACAACCTGTTCGTGCCGCAGCTAATGGCGGAGCATTCTTTGGTGCTGATGCGACCCGTGCAGTTTCTGCAGTTTCTGCCGGTGAGCGAACACAGGCAGTGCCGGTGATGTCAGGTCCTCGCACCGACATTCGCAGACGAAGCAACCCGAACAAGAACGCAATCATTTCTGTAGTTGCGATAGTCGTTCTTGCGCTTGGCGCATTGGTTTACTTCATGGTGGCTGGTGGATCAGTATCAACCATGCCAAATGTTGTTGGTCAATCAGTTTCTTCTGCAAGCTCAACACTCCGTGGTGACGGACTGATCATTGGTGAGGTCATTCAAGTTGCTTCCGACAAGGACAGCGGCACAGTTCTCTCGACCAACCCCTCGGCGGGAAGTCACATTTCAAAGGGCCAATCAGTCACTCTGAAGGTCAGCCTTGGAAAATCAACGCAGCCAGTTACCGTTCCTGACACAACCGGCATGAGCCTTAGTGTGGCCGAGAACGCCCTTCTCGGCCTCGGCCTTTCTCCGAAGGTTCAGTTCACCGCAACTGCACCAGGAGCCGGTAATGCTTTGCCTGACACAGTCCTTTCTCAGAACCCTCTTGGTGGATCAAATGCGAAGACAGGAGACACAGTCACCTTGATTGTTCTAGCTCCAGGATCTTCATTCCCAATGCCTGCGGTTAATGGAAGCACCACGGTCGCAGCTGCAGCAGTCATTGGTCAAGCAGGACTTAGCGTCAGCACCACAACATCAACTGTGTGTTCCAACACAGTCGGACAAGGACTCGTTGTTAACACGGTCCCAGCGGCGCAGCAACCAGTGCAGTCGGGTGCATCAGTTCAACTAATTACTTCATCTGGATTCTGCAACGTTGTTGTTCCAAATGTTGTTGGACAGACATTTAGCGCTGCACAGAATTCACTACAAGGACAAGGACTTTCAGGAACGCAAGTTCCAGCACCGGCATCGAGCTGCCCTCCTGCTCAGGCAGGACTTGTTGTTTCACAAGGATCTGCGGGCGGTTCTTCAATTCTCTATAACTCAACTGTGACGCTGTCAGTCTGTCCGGGAGCAACTCGTTAGTTGGTTGCACCAATCATCTAACATCGTTACCTATGGCTAAGAATCGTCGCACAAGCAAAGAAATGGGCCGCTACGTATCGCCCGAACAACGTGGTCGCTACACCGCAAAAACTAAGCAAGACACAACAAAGAGCCCTAGGTGGTTCGGTGCGCTAATTCTTGAACTTCTTGGATTCGGTCTTTTTGTCATCGTGATGAATTACCTCAACGTGCTTCCTGGTGCAGTGTCACCGTGGTACTTGGTGCTGGGGCTCGCTTCAATGTTCGGTGCATTCTTTCTCGCCACACGTTATAAATAACAAAACCCCCGCGCCCGAAGGCACGGGGGCAGTTATTTAGTTATTAACCAAGACGCTCAATGATGGTTGCGTTTGCAAGTCCGCCACCTTCACACATTGTGATGAGTCCGAAACGGCCACCAGTGCGCTCAAGTTCGTTAAGCAGTGTTGCGCAAAGCTTTGCTCCTGAAGCACCAAGTGGGTGTCCAAGGGCAATTGCACCGCCGTTTACGTTTACCTTTGACATGTCTGCCTTGTGCTCTTTTTGCCACGCAAGAACAACTGATGCAAACGCCTCGTTGATTTCTACAAGGTCAATGTCATCAAGTGTCATTCCGGCCTTAGCAAGAATCTTTGCTGTTGCAGGGATTGGACCAGTCAACATAGTTACTGGGTCAACGCCAGCAAGTGCAAACGAGTGGAACTTAGCGCGAGGCGTTAGTCCAAGCTCTTTAGCCTTGGCTTCGCTCATGATGAGAACTGCAGAAGCACCGTCAGTAATCTGCGATGAGTTTCCAGCAGTAATTTTTCCATCTTCCTTAAATGCAGGCTTGAGCTTGGCGAGTGAGTCAACTGATGAATCTGGACGAATTCCTTCGTCGGTAGTCATCAGCTCGCTTGTGAGCTTTCCTTCTTCGTCACGAAGATAGATAGGAATGATTTCGTTGTCGAAACGACCTTCAGCAGTTGCTTGTGCCGCACGACGGTGGCTTTCAGCGGAGAATGCGTCAAGGTCGGTGCGTGTGATGCCCCACTGGTCAGCAATCATTTCTGCGCCAATACCCTGTCCTTGAAGTCCACCGGCTGGTTCGTAGCGGTCACGAACAGTGGTTCCGAATGGGAAGCCCGAGTCCTTACCAACTGAAGATCCCATGGCCACACGGCTCATTGCTTCAACACCGGCAGCGACAACAATGTCGTAGGCGCCAGACATAACGCCCTGGGCTGCGAAGTGAAGTGCTTGCTGTGAAGATCCGCACTGGCGGTCAATTGTTGTTGCAGGAACTGATTCAGGCCAGCCTGCTGCGAGCACAAGGTTGCGACCAACGTTGAATGCTTGTTCACCAACTTGGCTAACACATCCAACAATTACGTCATCAATCAGCGCTGGATCGAGATTGTTGCGGCTGGCAATTGCCTTTAGTGCCTCGGCACCAAGATCAACTGCGTGCCAGTTCTTAAGTTTTCCATTGCGTCTTCCACCCGGTGTACGGATGGCATCAACGATTACTGCTGTTTGCATTTTTCCCCCTCTAGGAGTGGCTAAAACCACTTTTCGCATCCTAGACCGCAGCGCGAAGTATCGTCACAAGCATGACAGTGGCAAGAAAAGACATGGATAGATGGCTCGGCAACGGTGGCATGGAGATTATCGGCGCCATCGGCGGCTCTTTTGAGAGCTACGGAGTTGATGGGGAAGATCTCGGTTGGGCCAATGGTGTTTTCAGCCCAACACAGCTAGCTTGCAACCCCCATGGGGCAGTGCAGGCGGGTGTTCACTCTGTTCTCCTGGACGCCGCGATGAACTTTGCCATTAACGCAGCACTCACCGGTAAAGACCGCACCCAAGCAACAATTGAAATGTCGACAGAACTCATGCGCCCAGCAATGTTGTCTGAAAACTACACAATGCGCGGTGAGATAGTTCGACTAACTCGCCAAATTGCGTATGCCGAGGCAACTATTTCAAATGCTGAAGGGAAACTTGTAAGTAGATCGACGGGAACCTTTCTCATTCATCGTGAAGCGAAGTAGAACTACTTAAGTTGACGCTGACGTTCCTTTACTAACTTTTTAACTAAGGCAACAGGCAACGACTTAGTTGATGAAAAGTGCAACGAACTCTTAGTGTGGCTGTAGCCAGAAATCTCATCTTCCAGCTGGTTTAATACTGACCCACTGAATGGGAAGTACGAGCAATGTTTTTTGAAAGCGCCAAATCCAGCAATCGGCGATTCATCTACAAAAAATGTAGGCAACCCATAACTAATTTTTTGTTCTGCTCCAGGAAGAATCTTCTCAAGATCTCCGCGAAGCTTTTCTAACGTGCTGCGCTGGGGCTCTTCGACAGCTTTTAGATACTTGTCAACAGCTCGCTTTGACATGGTGTGAAACTAAATGTGCACCGCTGGGATTTGTCCCAGTCGTCCCGCCTGGTAGTCATCAAACGCCTGCTGTAGTTCTGCGCGAGTATTCATAACAAAAGGACCGTACTTAGCAACTGGTTCACGAATTGGCTGTCCACCAAGAACGAGCACTTCAAGTGCATTAGTTCTGGAGTCTTGGGTTTCATTTGCTGACATGACTATGTAGTCGCCATCAATGTGAACAGCCATCTGTCCCATCGCAATTGCGTGGCGATCGGTTCCCACAGTTCCCTCACCAGCAAGGATGTAGGTGAGTGCGTTGTAGTCCTTGTTCCACGGCAAGGTGATGGTTCCACCAGGCATCAGGGTTACGTGAAGAATCGTGATTGGTGTGTAGGTCGATCCTGGACCAGCGGTGTCGCCGAGTGTTCCGGCAATAACACGAATAATGGCATCACCATTTTGATTGGTGAGAAGCGAAACGTCGTTGGCACCAATGTCTTGGTAGCGCGGGTTCGCCATCTTTAGCTTCGCTGGAAGATTCACCCAGAGCTGGACTCCGTGAAATAAGCCACCAGAGTCAATGAGTTCGTCCGGTGGTCGCTCAATGTGCAAGATTCCTGCTCCTGCAGTCATCCACTGTGTGGCACCGTTAGCAATAATTCCACCACCACCGATTGAGTCTTGGTGAAGGAATGTTCCCTCCATCATGTAGGTAACAGTCTCAAAACCACGATGTGGGTGCCAAGGAGTGCCCTTTGGTTCACCTGGGCCGTAATCAATCTCACCCATCTGATCCATGTGTACAAAGGGGTCAAGGTCAGCATCCGAGATGCCAGCGAACGCACGGCGCACCGGAAACCCTTCGCCTTCAAATCCCTGTGGGGCTGTAGTGATTGACTTCACGCGTCGAGGCTGGTCGCCTGCGAGCGGGGCTACAACTTTAGGAAGTTCTAATGGGTTCTCTACTGAAATAGCGGGCATGTAACCAGATTACTGGTGAAGTGGCAACTAAAAGCAGCGGCTACTTAGCGATGGTAATGCTCTCAAGAAATTTTGCCGGCTCCACCGAAACAAAAATTCCCTTAGCTTCTGCGCAGACAAAATCACCATCAGTAACTTCACAATTGATGTAGAGCTTTCTTCCTTCTCGCTTCTCGAGCCAGCCCTTAGAAACAATTGGACGAAACACTGGCGTTGGTGCACGGTAAGAAACGTCAAGTTGCACAGTGAAGGCAACCAATCCTTGAATGCTCATTACGAGTCCCATGGTTTCATCAATGAGTGCCGCCACAATGCCGCCGTGAGCACGTCCCGGTGCGCCTTCGAAAGCTTTTTCAAAAGTTGCTTCCATGAAGGCAACTTCACCTTCTCGCCACAATGTTGCGTTCAGTCCCATTGGGTTTGCACCACCAGACACAACGGAGTCAGCAAAGAGTTGATGCTTCTCTCTACTGCCGTCTTCTGGCACGGCCATTTTGTACTGCACGAGCGAACCTACGGGAACCTCTCGAGTGCGATTCGCTGTTTGCTTTAGTTCGTCAAGAAGATCTTGTGCGTGGCGAGTTATTCGCTCCAACTGCTCTTCGCTCAGCTCTGTTGAGATGAACTCGTGTCCGAGGTCTCTCAGCGCGCTAGCGGCGAGGGCCCGACGCTCTTCTATCGACACTATTTACCTACGTAGTACTTGTCGCCAACTTCGAGTGCTCGGTCAAGTCGACTAAGTCCCTCACGGGCTTCTTCAGCCGTGATGTTGCATGGCGGCACAACGTGCAAGCGGTGGTAGTTAGCAAAAATTAGAAGGCCTTCTTGGCGACACGCAGCAATAAGTTCATTCATTGCGGGAGAGCTTCCTCCGTATGGAGCAAGAGGCTCTTTGGTGTCGCGGTCCGTTACAAGGTCCAGTGCAAAGAACACACCGAGTCCTCGAACTTCTCCAATGATCTTGTGTTTTTTCGCTAGCTCCAGTAGTCCGGGACGAAGTACTTCGTCACCGATCTTTTTGGCGTTAGCAACTATGCCTTCTTCTTCCATGGCTTCAATTGCTGCGACGGCAGAAGCACAGGCGAGTGGGTGACCAGAGTAGGTAAGTCCACCTGGGAATACTCGGTCATTGAACGTTGCGCTGATGGCTTCATTGATGACAACGCCACCGAGGGGAAGGTAACCAGAGTTGACACCTTTGGCGAAGGTAACGAGGTCCGGCTTTATGCCTTGGCCCAAGTATGCGAACCATTCGCCGGTGCGACCAAATCCACACATCACTTCGTCGGCAATGTAAACAATGCCGTACTTGTCACACAGTTCTCGAACGCCAGCCAAGAAGCCCTTTGGTGGAACCATGATGCCTGCGGTGCCAGGAATAGTTTCTAGAACAATCGCTGCGAAGGCTGAAGGCCCTTCAAACATGATTGTGTTTTCAAGATTCGCTAGTGCACGCTCACACTCTTCTTGCTCAGTGGCTGCATTGAACATTGAACGGTAGAGGAATGGTCCAAAAAAGTGAACAGCGCCAGAAGAGCCGTTGTCATTCGGCCAGCGACGTGGGTCACCAGTCAAGTTGATTGAAGTTGAAGTTCCACCGTGATAACTGCGGTACTGGCTGAGAATTTTGTGACGCCCAGTGTGTAGACGAGCCATGCGAACTGCGTGTTCAATTGCTTCGGTGCCACCATTAGTGAAGAACACTTTTGCCGCACCGTCAAATGAACGATCAAGAATCAACTCGGCTGCTCGATACCTTGCTTCGTAGCCGTGCTGAGGAGCGATTGTGGCGAGCTTGCCAGCTTGTTCTTGGATTGCTTTGATGACCTTGGGGTGTTGATGGCCAATGTTGGTGTTAACGAGCTGGGAAGAAAAGTCCATGTAGGTCTTTCCGGCTTCATCCGTTACGTAGACGCCCTGGGCGCTTTCGATCATGAGTGGAGAGATGGTTGCCTGAGCAGACCACGAGTGAAAAACTGCGGCTTTTTCGCGTTCTTGACTAGTAAGTGAGGAGCGGTCGGTGGCCATAAAGATTCCTTTGGTTAATTGCATAAACGCTAACGCATTTAGCCAAAGTCTGTGACCTGCAGTGGTGGGGCTAGTAAGAATCGAACTTACGACCTCGTCATTATCAGTGACGCGCTCTAACCGACTGAGCTATAGCCCCGCAGGGGTACCAATCTACACCAGACCACAAGGTCCTTTAGAAGTGGGTGGGGTCAAAGAGTTTTGAGGCGATTGATTGACTGGCGGTTGCGAGCAACGTGCCTTTTTCGCTCCACAAGAACGCAGTTCCTTGTGCGAAGCCACCGCTCAGTGCGTACATGTGCATTTCGCACAGAACCCACTCGGTGGGTTCAAGTGTTGCGATGCGAATGGTGTTATCGAGACTGCGGCCCATGGTGTACTTACCGAGTGGTTGGCTCACTCCACCAGCAAGGTAGTCACCGAAAATGGCGAGTGTTGCAGCCGATGGTTCAATGTGTCCTGGGACGCGAGACCAATATGCCGATACCGGTGATCCAGCTGATCCGTCCATGTCTTCATACCTACGTCCAAGGGCAATACGTGTTTCAACGTGGTCGAAGATTGAATTATCAAATCGCCCCGGCATAATTCGTGGGCGTGACTCTTCGGGTGAAGAAACTTCAATCATGTCGAGCCACGGAGTATCTGAACTGATTGTTCCGGTGCCGAGTGCTGCGTTCACAGTCAAGATTTCTCGGTCTTCCACGAAAGCAGTGGCACGAGCCTGTGTAACGTGGCCACCCGCAACAACAAGGTTGGTTTTCACGTTGACCGTTGAGCCGAGTGGTGCATAGGAGAGATACTGCGCAGTGGCCCACACCGTAGGTCTGCCACTCGCTTCTTCTAGAGCAACCAAACTTGAACCAAGCCCACATCCACCAAACATAAATTTTCCGGGTGTCATGATTCGCTCAGTGACTTCAAAGGTCCACGTGTTCTCGTCGGTTTGGGTCATTCCCAGAAAAGTCTTTGCATCCATGACTGACGACGCTACCTGATGTTGGGAAAGTAAAAGGCATAGCGGACTATCCCAAATTTTTTAAAAAGAACGAGCAAACTTAATGGGTGATTCCTTCCCAATTCATCTACCTTGCAATGGCGCTTTCGCTGTACGGAATGTATGGCTACACCCGAGACACCTGGCGCGGAGAAACCGCACCGAACAGGGTGACGTGGGGCTTGTGGGGATTTCTTGGATTAGTTTCCTTTGGCGTTGAGCTGCAACAACACGTTGGCATTGCTGCGTACATGACACTGATTCTCGGAATTATTCCGTTTGTTGTTATCTCTGCCTCGTTTCACAATGAAAAAAGTGTTTGGCAAATCGGAACATTCGATATTGTCTGCGGAGCTGCATCACTTGTTGGTGTGGGATTCTGGATATTCGTCAACCAACCAACAGTTGCGTTGGTGGCGTTCTGTGTAGCGGATCACATTGCCGCACTTCCAACAGTTCGAAAATCTTGGATTGCCCCTGAAACCGAGTCACCACAGGCTTTCTTGATGGGTGTTGTTAACTGCCTGATTACGATTTTGACCTTGGACGAAATCACCACTGCGGGTGCACTTTTCCCAGGAGTGATTGTTTACACGGACATTCTTATTTGGGCTTTGCTCGTAACAAACATGGGGCCACGCGTGAGAAGTCGTCGCGCAAAACAAGTCGCCTAAGAACCATTATCGTTGCGTGATGGCAACATTGCTGCCCTTTCAGTGGCACGTAGAAGAGTTACTTTTCATAGGAGCGTGCTGGGCTGCGCATCGAAGTTTTATCACTAATGCTCAGCAGCGAAGACTTTGCTTTTGGGCACTGATCACATTGCTTGCTGTAGTTGTCTGGCCCCTTGGTGACATCGCTGCCTCGGTGTCGTTGACTGTAGCGACAGTGCAACGGCTAATCATCATGTTGCTCGTCGCCCCACTTTTGCTTCGAAGTGTCCCCATAGAAATTTTTTCTCGACTGACTCGGCCAAGAGGTGTCGACTTTCTGGCAACAAAAGTTGCTCACCCAGGGCTCGCAATATTTTTAGTCACTGTTCTTGGAACATTGACTCTTTCAACACCGTTGGTTGATTGGGGTGCTAGCTCGACGCTTGGAAGAAATGTAGTGCTGCTCCTAACATTGTTGAGTGGATTTCTGCTTTGGATTCCGAGCCTCGCAATAATTCCTGGAGCACGCCGCTTGTCTCCTGCTGGACGAGCGGGATTTATATTTGTTTCTTCACTCGTGGTAACGAGCCTTTCGTTTGTCTGGATTTTTTCAGTTCATTCTCTCTACCCTGGACTTCATAATCAGCATGAACTCCTAAATATGACCCCAGTCTTTGATCAACAGCTCGCGGGTTTTCTAGCCAAGCTGGGTTGCTACGTACCAATGTGGATCGTGGCCTTTCGAATCTTTTTTCATGCCGAAGATGAAGGCATCCCGGTTGAAGAGTCCCCACTGCAATGGGCAGATGTGGAGCGCAAAATGCTACGTATTGACCGCCAGCGCGAACGTGCAATTAGGCATCATCAGCCTGACTAGTCGGAGATTTGCTAGGCTGAGATTCCCCTAGGGGATGTAGCTCAGTTGGTAGAGCGCGGGCTTTGCAAGCCTGAGGTCGTGGGTTCGATCCCCATCGTCTCCACCAAAAGGTGTCCGAAGTTAATGGGCACTATGCGGTGATTATTTTTTTGGAATCAGTGGCTCACGATCATGAGCACTTTGGCGCAGATGAAATTGCGTGACACCAATCGCTAGCGAGACTGCTCCAAGTATGTGCAGTTCAACCAAAACAACAGGAACGTGAAGTACGTACTGCGTTGCACCAATAAGTCCTTGCAACAAAGAGACGAAGACTAAACGTCGAACGCCAAGTTGCAACGCTTCTGGTGCTTGCGTTTTCCAAATGCTGATGAGTAGTCCAACTACAAGGCCAATGAACAAAAGTGCAGCGAGGGAATGAATCCACGTTGCATCTTGAAACGCAAAGGGCAGGCGACGCGCGCGCATCTGACCACGAAACGATCCAGCGTGTGGTCCAGAGCCTGTGGCGATAGTTCCAGTTATCAGCAGAACAATGAATGGAATCCAGAGCAGGCGGGCAATTCGCAAGAAATGCGGACTTCTGATATCACTACGAGTATCAGGTCCATAAACATATTTGGATCGGTGATAAAAAATTGCGCTAACAATAACCATGGCGATTGAAAGCAACATGTGAATTGAAACAAGCCACGGGTTGAGTTTTGTGTAGACCACGAACGCACCAAGAACTGCTTCGCCAAAAATTCCAAGTATGAGAAGCCCTGAAAGAACAATTAGGTCACGTCGGCGAGGTGATCTCAAAAATGCTGCAATGAAAACAATGGTTGTAATAACTATCAGTGCACCGGTAATCATTCGGTTGGTGTATTCAATGAATGGGTGAATGTCCCACGAACCAGCAATCTTTCCGTGAAAGCAAGTGGGCCAGTCTGGGCACCCGAGCCCTGAGCCCGTAAGGCGAACTGCGCCACCACTGAGAACAATAAGGATCATCGAGAGGAACGTGGTGAAAGCCATCCAGCGAAACACCGGGACAGAGACGCTTAAACGAGGTTTAGACACACGCCCAGCCTAGGGGCATAACTTGACTCGTAGAATGGAACCTATGACAACAACCGCCCAAAAGCACACTTCTATTGAAGTTATTAAGGGCTACGTCGCACTCACAAAACCAAGAATCATTGAGCTGCTTCTTGTTACAACTATTCCCACCATGGTCGTCGCCGCAAATGGAATTCCTGGTATTTGGCTCATGATCACAACACTCATTGGCGGGACTCTGGCCGCTGGTGGTGCGAACACATTCAACATGGTGTACGACCGTGACATTGACGCAATTATGGAGCGCACCAAGAAGCGCCCACTCGTAACCGGTGTCATGACTCCCAGAGCCGCCACAATATTTGCCTGCATTCTCGAGCTACTTTCTTTTGCCTTACTGGCGTGGCGCGTGAACTACCTTTCAGCATGGCTTGCCATGGGAGCAACTGCTTTCTATGTATTCATCTACACAATTTGGTTGAAGCGCAGGTCCAAGCAGAACATCGTTATTGGTGGCGCCGCTGGGGCGGTTCCGGTGCTTATTGGTTGGGCTGCCGTGCAGAACAACGTCACCTGGACACCAATTCTTCTTTTCGCCATCATTTTTATTTGGACACCGCCACACTTTTGGGCACTGGCTGTTCGCTACCGTGATGACTACGCCGCGGCCAATGTCCCAATGATGCCCGTCGTTGCTTCACTGCGTCGAACAACGTTGGAGATCTTGGTGTACTCAGTTGTTATGTGGGCGCTCACAATGCTGGTTGGTCCTACCGCACACCTGGGATGGGTCTACGCACTTTCTGCCACGTTGCTCGGCGGAATGTTCACGTTCTACGCGTTTAAATTGTTCTTGCACGCACGTGAAGACAAGGCTGACGTAAATGAAGCTATGCGTCTTTTTCACTTCTCAATTACCTACCTCACGGGTTTATTTGTAATGATGGCTGTTGATGTCCTCGTCCGAAACCACTAAGCCCCAGCGAGGTCACCCCTCGCCAATGATGTTTGTTTCGCTTGGCATTGGACTCGTCATCGCCATTGCGCTCATTGCCGTTGTTTCGTACTTCACCGGTGGCACCGTGCAACAACCTTCAGCGCTGACAGCCTCAAGTGAAGTAGGAAAGACCATCAAGTCCTTTAGTGAAGCATCACTCAATGGTGGACAAAGCGTAAGTGCCCCATGGAAGAGCGGCCAACCAGGTGTTGTGATGTTCTTTGCTAGTTGGTGCACGGTTTGTCGCGAGGAGTTGCCAAAGATTGAAAAATATTTGAAAGCTCACGACCTTGGCTCAACTCAAGTCATTGGAATCGATGCTCTCGACGCAAAAAGTTCTGCTCGAACATTTGTCAAGCAAATGGGAATTTCATTTCCAGTCGCTTATGACCCCGATGGCAAAGTCACGACGAATCTGTTTGGTATTACAAATTTGCCAGAAACATTTTTCGTTAACAAAGCTGGTGTCGTGAAGGGTGTCTACCTAGGTGCAGTTCCAGTTAGTGAATTTGCTAAAGGGCTTGCACTACTTAACTAGTCAAAGCGAAATGTACGCACTGCTAGCAGTGGCGCCAGTAATGCCCAAAGCGAAACGCTGATCCAGTCACCAACAGTTGGCTGAAGCCCAAGCCCCAAAACGCGGTGGAGGCCTTCGGCGAGCGCACCCGATGGTGTGGCTACAACAAGGCGTTGGATGAACTGTGGCATTGAATCAATCGGCACAACAATGCCAGAAACAAGCAAAAGAATTAAATAAAGACCATTGCTCGCCGCGAGGTTTACTTCTGCCTTAAGACGTCCCGCGAGGAGTAGTCCGATGCCAGCGAATCCTGCGGAGCCAAGAATCATGAGCACCGCAACTTCAAGCCCTCCACTAAAACCACCGCGAGGATGCCACTGTAAAAGAATGGCAACAAGTGAAAGTACAACCACTTGGATGACTTCGGTGACTAGAACGCCAGCAATCTTTGCTCCAATAAGTCGGCGCGTTCCGAGTGGAGTTACGTGAAGTCGACGAAGCACTCCGTACGAGCGCTCAAACCCAGTGCTAATTGAAAGCGCAACGAGGGAAGTTGACATGATGCAAAGCGCCAAAACACCGGGAGCAATGAAATCAACACGATGAGGAGTGGGCGAAGTTGTGACCTTAGAGATTGAGAAGAAAACCAGCAGAAGTACTGGAATGCCAATGGTGAGAAGTAGTGTTTCTCCCCGACGAAGAGTCATCTCAATTTCTGCACGAGTTTGTGCCCACCAAGGCTTCATGAGCGCACCTCAGAGTTTTCATTACCTATTAGCTCTAAGTAACGCTCTTCGAGTGATGCACGTGTGCGAAGTGAAGTCATTGAAACATTGACACTGTTCAAGTACGAAGTCACTAATGAGATCATCTGCGGTGAAGATGCTGTGTCACAGCGGAGCTGGAGTGGCCCATCGAGTGTCACGGTGCACGAAAGTACTGCACTCAACGCAGTTGGATCAATAGGGCTCGAAACTTCCAAAATCATTTCAGGCGAGCCACTGAGTTCATCGAGGGTGCCTTGAACAACTATGTGGCCACGATTCATGACAACAACTCTGTCGGCAACTCGCTCGGCTTCACTTAGTTCGTGAGTGGTGATTAAAAGTGCGCAACCTCTGTCTCGTTCATTTTTAATAAGGTCTCTAATAACTTGGCGACCTTCTGGATCCACAGCCGTAGTTGGTTCGTCAAGCAATAGGGCCTTTGGGCGTCCGAGAAGTGCGAGCGCAAGAAGTGTTCGCTGTTGTTCGCCACCACTGAGCCTTCTCCATGGGGTCTTTGCGCAACGACGAAGATCAAGAAGATCAAGGAGCTCATTTACATCACGAGGAGCTTGGTAGTAGCTCGAGGTAAGTCGAAGAACTTGGACCGGTGACATGGGAAACCACACACCTCCGCGTTGCAAAAGTGCACCGGTGCGTAGAACTACTTCTTGGTGGTCGCGAACCGGATCAAGGCCGTGGATGCGAGCGTTACCTGAAGTTGGAGACCGAAAACCGAGCAACGTCTCAACGGCAGTTGTTTTTCCGGCACCATTTGGACCCAGAAGCGAGACGACCTCTCCGTAGGCAACATGAAAATCAACGTTGTCTACGGCGTGCAGATCAGCAAAGGTGACTGCGAGATTTTGGGCTTCAATGGCGTAACTCATGTACTTCGAAACTAACCGCTCGAAACACCCCTCGTGGCAAGTATCGGTAGTCTTGTACTCATGATTGATCTTGTACAACTACGCCGAGAACCAGATTTTGTCAAGGAAGCACTCTCTCGCCGTGGAATTTCTCCATCAACAATGGACGAAATAATTGCCCTCGATGTTGAGCATCGCCGACTTTTACAAGAAGCCGAGCGACTTCGTGCCGAGGTAAAAGACCTCTCTCGCCAAGTCGGAGAAGCACGTCGAAACAAAGATACGGCTACCGCTGAGGCACTGATGGAAAAGAGTCGATCAGTTGGAGACCTTGAAAGCGCAGCGAGCGCTAAGACCGATGAAGTTGGCGCAGATCTTCGTGGACGACTCCTTCTTATTCCAAACCTTCCTTCACCGGAAGTTCCGATTGGTAAAGACGAAACAGAAAACGTTGAACTCCGTCGCTGGTGGCCTGGCATGGAACAAGGTAAGCCTGAACCGATATACGCAGAACACCAGCGTAAGCCTCACTGGGAAATTGGATTAGAACTCGGACTTCTCGATATGGAGTCAGGCGCAAAGATTGCTGGTTCGATGTTTCCGCTGTACCGAGGATTTGGTTCACGACTTCTTCGAGCACTCGGCTTCTACGCACTCGATCAACACATGGGTGACTACGAAGAACTTCGACCACCGAGCTTTGCTTTAACGGAAACAATGATGTCAACAGGTCACCTTCCTAAATCACAAGATGACATGTACGCCATTGAACGAGATGACCTTTGGGCAATTCCAACTTCTGAAGTTCCACTGACTTCAATGCTGCGTGATCAAATCCTTGATCCAAAAACTCTGCCCATTCGCTACACCGCACAAACTGCGTGTTTTCGTCGCGAAGCGGGATCTGCAGGGAAAGACACCAGAGGCCTTCTTCGTGTTCACGAATTCGACAAGGTGGAGTTGTTTGCCTACTGCCTTCCTGAACAAGCAGAAGCTGCACACGCTGACATCTTGGCCCGAGCTGAAGCAATGCTCCAGGCCTTTGGACTCAGCTACCGAGTGCTGAACTTGTGCACTGGAGACCTTGGCACTTCTTCAGCCAAGACAATTGACCTTGAGGTATTTAGCCCAGGCGTTGATCGCTACCTAGAAGTTTCGTCGGTGAGCTGGTTTAGAGACTTCCAGGCTCGTCGTGCCAACGTTCGCTACCGCACTGAAGATGGCTCAACGGCCCTGGTGCACACGGTAAATGGCTCAGCTCTGGCGTGGGCTCGTATTTGGGCTGCACTCGTAGAAACAGGGCGCCAGGCCGATGGATCGATTGTTCTGCCAGATGTTCTTGCGCCATACCTCGGCGGCAAAACTGTTATTCCGGCTTAGTTAACTCGAAGCGGTAGCCAACGCCACGAATGGTGGTGATGTGAATTGGATTCTTTGGGTCAAATTCAATCAATGTACGAAGGCGCTTGATGTGTACGTCGAGCGTCTTGGTGTCGCCAACGTAGTCGTCACCCCATACGCGGTCGATGAGCACTTCACGAGTCATAACACGACCGGGATTTTCTAAAAGATTGCGAAGAAGCGCAAATTCTTTTTTACGAAGTTTTATTTCTTCTCCGCTTACGTAACACCTGCGTGAGTCAATGTCGAGGAGGATAGGACCGAGCTCCATTATTTCGGTACTGGCTTCTTCAGAAGGTGTGTAGGTTTCGCGACGGCGAAGCACTGCACGAATTCGAGCCACAAGTTCTCTGAGTCGATATGGCTTCGTGACGTAGTCGTCGGCACCAAGTTCCAACATCAAGACCATGTCGACTTCTTCACTCTTGGCGCTCACAATGATGATCGGGATGTCGCTCTTTGCTCGGATTGTTCGACAAACGTCAAGACCAGAAACTTTTGGCAGCATCAGGTCAAGAAGAATTGCATCAAACTTTCCAACTTGAAATTTGTCGAGTGCTTCTTGACCATCTCGAGCAATCGTGACTTTAAAGCCTTCGCGGTCTAAACCAATTTCGAGCGCGTCAATAAATGATTCTTCGTCCTCAACGACAAGGAGGTGAATCTTCTTTTCTTCTTTATTTTTTGACATCAGTGGTTCATTGGAAGGTCAAGCGAGAACGTTGAGCCTTCACCTTCTGTTGAAGTAACGAGAACATTTCCACCATGATTTTGTGCCACGTGTCGAACAATACTTAGTCCGAGGCCGGTTCCACCAGTTTGACGTGCTCGGCCCGGGTCAACTCGGTAGAAACGTTCGAAAATACGTTCGAGATCTTTCTCGGGGATACCAACACCTTGGTCCTTGATGGTGATTCGAATCAGTGGACCCGCAATCTCACCTAATTCGTTTACAGACTCGTCGATTCGCGCTGTTTTGATGGAAACCGTTCCATTTGCAGGCGAATACACCACTGCATTCTCGAGTAGCGCGTGCATGGCAGAAACCAGCTGGCGTCTGTCACCAACAACAACAAAATTTGTCTCGGGCTCTTTGAACTCCACCATCACGCCTTGCTGTTCTGCTGCGGTCCGGATGCGCTCAATGGCGTCGGCGACAAAGAGTGAAACTGAAATTGGCTCGCGAGTAGGTGAGCCTTCACTTTCAATTCTTGAAAGATCAAGGAGGTCTTCAATGATGCGGTTCACTCGGAAGGCTTCAGAGTTAATGCGGTCCGCAAGTCTGGCTGCAACGTTTGGATCTTTTTCATACTGCAACGTTTCTGCGAGTAGTCCAAGGGCACCCATAGGTGTTTTAAGTTCGTGAGAAACGTTGGCAATAAAGTCACGTCGGATGTCTTCTAGACGTCGTCGTTCAGAAACATCTTCAATCGCTGCAATAACACCAAGTGGTCGTCGACCATCGTCAATCACAGTTGCTCTAATACTTAGCGTGCGACGTGGTGGCCCATATATTTCAATCGTTCGTTCAGCCACACCGTTGGCCCAACCTTCGCTGAGTACTTCGGTGACAGCTTGCGCACCGAGCACATCTCCGTAGCCACTCTCCATAAGAGCTTCAGCCTGCGAATTACGAAAAATAACGTTTCCTGCTTCGTCACAAAGTACGAGACCGAGCTGTAGTGCGTCGAGCGAGCGTCGAAGTCGAATGCTTTCCGCAGCAGATTCGCTAACGGCAGTGGTTGCAACGCCAGTTACCTCTTCGAGAAACGTAATTGCTGTTTCTACTTTTCCGTCGGAAATGTCGGCCTCGGTGCCAAGACGAGATCCGAGAGCGTTGAGACGCTGGGCAATGGCTCGGTGCCCACGGCGGCGATTCCACATAACACCAAAAAGAATGCCCAAAAGAAGGACACCAAAGGCAGTTGAGTAAACGGCGAAGGAGGGCCATTTGGAGATCAGATTTTGAGTCAGGGCGATAAGCACGTGTCCATTCTCGCAGATGTATTCAGTAATTGTGAACCAGCGACCGTTGTGTAGCAACCAACAGAAAGCCACACATTTATGTTCTTTGCCTCCGTTACTTTGACCCCATCAACAACGGCCCTTCCGGGTGGTGCTGTATTACAGCAAATCGCCAATGGAATTGCGTCCTGGTCCCTAATTGCTTGTCTTATTGCACTAGTTCTTGGCGCGGGGGTGTGGGCCATTGGGGCACATTTTCAGAATTCGAATCAGTCGGTGGCTGGCCGCAGAGCTGTTGTCACTTCAATAGGAGCCGCGGTGCTCATCGGAGCTGCTCCTCAACTCATTAACTTTTTCTTTTCAACAGGACTAAACGTCAAATAATGGGGAGCGTTTTGTGTTTTGTCTCAATTACTAGTTGTGCAGCTAAAAACGTAGCTAAGTCAACACTCGGCGACTTATTTGACGCGCTCACTGCTTGGGTGCTTTCCAGCGTTGAGTGGTTTATCAATGGCGTAGGTGGGGTTCTCGCGAGCGCGAGTGAACCAGCAACAGTTGTGCGTTCAGCAACACCTGAATTTAAAACTCTGGTGACGGTGGCACCACTACTCATGTTGATTGGCTTACTCATTGGCACTCTTGAAGCGTTGCGCCAAGGCGAGAGCTCACAGCTGTGGCGTCTCTATCTCGGAGTGGCACCTGCGTGCGTATTCGCAATTTTTATTGCACTTCCCGGCGCACGTTTACTACTTGAGGCAGTCGATCAACTTTCCCTAATCGCAACTGGCCCACTTGATAAACATCTCGCAACTCTTATTGCAGCCTTTAGTGTCACGTCAACTGCTCCAGGAGCAGGGGTGTTTATTCTTTCTGCTTCCATTGTTATTGGAGCATTCTTTCTCTGGTGTGAGTTGATACTTCGCACGGTGGCCCTCTCACTGCTTCTGGTGATGGTGCCAATTATTGTGCCGCTTTGCACACTTCGCTCACTGAGAAGGCTCGGATGGCGATTACTGGAAACGTTTGCAGCAATCGCACTTAGCAAAGTTTTTATAGTTATCGCCTTGATGCTTGGCCTCAACGAGCTTCAAGGGAATTCTGTTTCACAAATAATTACTGGGGCAGTCACGATTGCGCTCGCAGCCTTTACGCCTTTCGTCCTGCTTCGAATAATTCCATTCATTGAACAAGCTGCGTTTCACAATCTTCAAGGGACGCGACAATTATTGAAACAGGGAGCACAACTTGCTATGCGGCCTGTCCTAATTGTCCAAGACATGATGTCACCGAGTGCTGTGGGGCTCGCTGATCCCATTAGAACTGAGGACCTCGGTTTTCCAATGTCTCATTCAACGGGTGATTTTTCTATGCCACCACGAAGTGACTATGACTCCCCTCAGGAAAAGAGCCCCCTTGATGAGTGAAATTCTTCAAATAGGGAATAGTGATGCTGAGTCTCGGTGGATTGGCATACGTAAACACCAAGCGGTTCTTTTGTTGCTGGGGGTACTTATAACTGGCGACTGGTGTCTTCGCTCGAGCCGATCTCTTGGAGAGGTTTGTGTAGGACTCTTTTTGCTGGCCTGTGCTCCGCAGTCATCCGACGGATTAACAAATGGCGAGTGGATCTACCTTGGTGCAACGTATCTACTTCGCTCAAAATGGAGTGTTGTTCAGTTTTCTTCAAAAAAGAACATCTGTTACTTAGAGACAAAAGGGCAAGCCTCATTCTCTGGGTA
This sequence comes from uncultured Acidimicrobiaceae bacterium, assembly GCA_937975915.1. Lineage (GTDB taxonomy): Bacteria > Actinomycetota > Acidimicrobiia > Acidimicrobiales > RAAP-2 > RAAP-2. The sequence continues at coordinate 28,420 of CALJTY010000002.1, forward strand.
TTCACTCGAGCATCGGGGGAGACTCGACCTTTCAGGCGGTGATAGTTCACTGAGCACTGAGTTGAAAGAGATTACAAATTCTCTAGCACTGCGTGGAGTAAAAAGCCATGTCTCATTGCACATACTTTGTGGCGCCGAAGAAAATAAAACGCTTCTCTGTGTCCCAGTCGACACAAATGTTTCCTCCGGCTGGAAAGTCAACCCCAGGTTGGTCGCACTTCTAATTGGTACATCACCATCAATTGATGTTTTAGAGCGCTGGGGATACACACGAACAAAAGAATCGTTAGTTCGTGTACTACGAATCAATGATTTTTCACAAGCCTTGTCAAACCATGCACTACTTGAACGACTTCAAACGAGTGGGCATCCGCTAGATCTCTCCATTCACTACGACGTGCTGTCGATGGAAAAATCGCAAAAAATTTCTTCTCGCGCAGTGCACGCAATTAGTAGTGACAGTGCACTGTCGCACGAAGCAGGTTTTAGACGCACTGCACAATCTGATCGAGCCTTCAAACGCATGAGGCAGCGAGAAATTCTTGTCGCCCAAGGGCTGCCACTTCTTAGGTGTGCTGTGTACGTAAGCGTGAGTGCCCCAAGCCAGCGCGAACTGCAAAAGCGAACGCGTGAAATTATTTTGATTGCGCAAGATGCAGGCCTGCGATGTCAAAAAGGACTCGCGAGACAAGCTGCGTGGTTTCGATTTCAGCTGCCTGGAGGTGACGGATGGTGAATCGCGCATGGACACATTGGGCCACTTCACAAGATCTTCATAGTTTGCGAGCACCGGGATACGACGCCGGAACCGGGCTAAGCGGTCGGGCCCTTGGCGTCTGCAGTAGAGGAAAGGAGTTTGTATTTGATCCTTTTGATGCGTACAACGCATCACTAGTAACAAATCCAAATGTGATCATTTCAGGCTCGATTGGCTCAGGCAAGAGCACCGTCACAAAGATGATGCTGGACCGTGCGCTGGAACGCGGAAGAAAAGTAGTTGTGATTGACCCCAAAGGCGAGTACGGCGAACTAGCGCAAAAGTATGGAGTCACGGCAGTTTCCCTCGGAGCTGATGGTTGGTGCAATCCGTTTCCCGAGGATGAAGGTGAAACGAAGGAACTCCTTCGCGCAATCCTTGCCAGCGCTCAAGGGAGTGCACTTGACGCAGAGCTTCATTATGTAATTGATGAGACGTACGTAGGACTTGAGCAAGCAAGGCCACAGCGCGTTCTATTTGCCATGTACTGCTTGGTCGAAAAGTATTTAAATGTTTCAACTCCGTCGGCACATAGAGCTTTGGCACTACTACTGCACCGTTTTGTTCTTGGAGATTTAGCTGGACTTTTTGATGGCTCACTCCCACCGCTTGTATTTAAAGGGCAATTAGTGATTCTTGATCTTTCAAAACAGTGGTCGGCAAACTCATTGTCAGTTGCGGCGCTAAGTGCTGTTGCTGCGGCCCAGCAAGTTGTGGCGACTCAGGGTGAACTTGGCTACCTCGTTATTGATGAGGCGTGGGCGCTGTTGTCAGATGAACATGCACTCAGGTGGCTTCAGGGATCTTGGAAACTTGCTCGCGCAAGAGGGCTCAGCCATGTGTTGGTGTTGCATCGTTGGAGTGATGTAGCAACTGCAGGCGATCAGGGCACATCACAAAGAGAAAGAGCGCTGGGCTTACTGCGTGAATGTGAAGCAGCGTTTCTATTTCGCCAACCACCCGACGAAGCTAAGGAGATGGGAGTTGCTCTTAATTTGCATAGGAACGAAGAGAGGGTTCTCATAGAACTGTCTAAGGGAACAATGATTGCGAGGTATGGGCGTCACCGTTCGATAGTGAAAGTTTGCCCAGATAGTCGTGACATCACCTTTATTGACACCGATAAAGCGATGAGGACAATTAGTTCTACGATTCTGTAATGCAAAACGACACGGTCTTGGCGGTCGACATTGGTGCGACGTCGATCAAGTTCTGCTTTGTCGATGTTTTTGGAGAACTCATTGGAACACCTAAGCGTCGCTTGACGCCGTATCCTTGCGGCCCAGAACACCTCGTTGACGTGATTGCTACGCGAATCAATCTGACTGATGTTGCAATGGTTGGCGTGGGCTTTCCAGGTGAGTTCCGAGATGGTCACGTGGTTCACCCAGGAAATCTTTCCAGAGAACGAGGTGCTGGGACTCCGATAAATGAGGAAGTACATGAACGGTGGTGCGGCTTTAATTTTGAAGGCGCACTACGCGAGAAGACAAATAAAGAAGTTCGGGTTGTCAATGACGCAACAATGGCCGCGCTTGGCTGCGTTGAAGGAAGTGGCACTGAGTTAGTGCTTGCACTTGGTACTGGTGTAGGTCTCGCACTAGTAAAAGACGGCAAACTCGTCCCGGTAAGAGACATCGGAGCTGAAGTTGTTGCTTACGGTAAAACGTTTGATGAGCTGCTCGGTGAACAGGGAAGAGCTCGCGACGCAGAGAAATGGTTGTCTCAGCTCAAAAAATCTGTCTCTTCACTATCTAGTGAATTCTCAGTTGATACCGTTCACTTGGTTGGAGGCAATGCTCGAAGAATTTCGCCGAGTTCGTTTAAACACGTTCAGAGTCGCATTGTTATAACTGGAAATAATGCGCCACTGCGTGGTGCACCAAAACTTTTCTACAGCTGAGCGAGATCTACCGCTGAAGCAGCCAACACTGTTGCGAATGGGCGAACTGCACGGTCGTCAACAGCGAATTGTGGGCTGTGGTGCATGCCACTTGATCCATCTTCTAGTGCGCCACCAATAAACATGAAGCTTCCAGGGATGCGGTTAAGGAACTCAGAGAAATCTTCACTACCTGAAACTGGTGGCAGAACAAGAGCGTTGTTTTTTCCAAGCATCTCTTTACCAATTTCAATGACACGTTCTGCAATTGATGGAACATTTTGCACGCGTGGGGTGAATTGTTTCGTGTTAACGGTGCACTGCACCTGGAACTCAGCTTCGATTTCTTTAATGATTTGTGCGAATCGAGAAAGTGCTTCAGCTTCTTGCTCGTCAGTGAACGTACGAAGCGTGCCAGCGAGGTGTGCGTGCTGAGGAAGAACGTTGCTTGCTGTTCCACTGGTGACAATTCCAGCTGAGCAAGCACAAACGCCCCCTTCGTATTCCATGCCGTCAGAAATCTCACCCATGCGTGGAGCGAGTGCGCTCACAGCAAGAATCACACTGCCCTCTTTGGATGGCATTGAACCGTGGCCACCCTTACCTTTGATGTCGACAATGAGTCGACGCGCTGTTGCCATTAGGACACCAGGGCGAGTGAACATCATGCCTACTGGCATCATTGACGTAACGTGACCACCAATGACGTAGTCAGCAGGATTGTCTTCGAGAAGCCCACCTTCAAACATTGTCCTTGCGCCAGCAAAACCTTCTTCACCAGGTTGGAACACCACGGTGTATTCACCGGGAAGATCTTCTTGGCGTTGCGCTAAAACATCAGCAACACCCAAGATGCTGGCGGTGTGAAGATCGTGACCGCATGCGTGCATTACATCTGCATTTTGTGATTTGAAAGAAATGTCAAGATCTTCATTGACTGGTAGTCCATCAATGTCAGCGCGAATCATGATGCGCTTTCCTGGCTTGCCACCCTTAAGCGTCGCTACGGCACCAGTTTCAGTTGGTGACTTTTTAACAGTCCATCCAAGTTCACGAAGTCGATTAGTGACCACGTCCGTTGTTCTGTATTCAACCATTGAGAGTTCTGGGTGTGAGTGCAGATCATGGCGAATGTCGACCATTGCGTCGTATGCGTTATTTACAAGGTCTGGAAGTGCTTCGTTGAATGGAGTAGCCATAAACGAATGGTATCTAATGGCTCGGGGGCCCGTTAGGCGCTTCGGCTAAGATAGATATCCAGTAACAATGCGGCTGTAGCTCAGCGGATTAGAGCATCGGTCTACGGAACCGAGGGTCGGGGGTTCGAATCCCTCCAGCCGCACCATTTAGAAACATCAGACAGGACCTAGAGAATGAGGTCAACTGATGTCTTTAACACCACGATGCCGAGAGCATCACAACACGTATCGCAACACTTATCTTGTAACTCCTGTCTTTGGTCAGTTGAGTCAATGGTGCGGCAGGAAAGAATATTCCGATAATCCCCTTGAAAGTGTTACTTCGCACCAGTACCATTTTGTCGCAGCCCTGAAGAGGGGCACCCCTGGGGCAGACACCCCGCAGTACCGAGGTAACGCAGTTTTGCGTGACCTTGCACGTCCCTTCAACCTCTTCAGGAAAATGAAATCAGAACTCACCACAAATAAGTTTCTATACAGCGTTTCAGAAACAGCTCAACTCCTTTCGGTTTCGCGCGGAACCATTTATGCACTAATGAAGTCCGGACAAATCCTGGCGGTGTATCCAACATCTCAAGCTCGCATCTCTGCTGAGGCGATTAAACGATACGTGTCAAAGCTAGAGAAGGATCAACGAGACCGTACGGCGCAACTAAGCGAGGTGTTGCGATGAAACGCTCCGCTAAAGGTCTGGGGACGATTACTCAACTCCCTTCTGGAAAGTGGCGGGTGAAAGTTCCAGTTGGTAAGACCGCCAAGGGTGCCACTCGATATCGTTCAAAAGATTGTGCAACAAAGACTGAGGCTCGTTTGTGGCAACAACAACTCATAACGCTCCGCCAGCAACAGCAGTTGTTGCCAGGCCCAAAGACAACCTTTAAATCTTTTGCAACTGAGTTATTTCTTACCTCTTCAGATCAAGTTCGTGCACGCACGAATGACGGTTATTTCAGGAATCTTTCACTACATGTCTTCCCCGTACTTGGTGGCAAGGCTCTAGATGACATCAGACCGTGGGAGATTGAGCAGCTGCTTAAACAACTACGTAAGTCACGTTCAGCAAGCACTGTTAATAATGTTCGCACTGCGATGAGCAAAGTATTCAACGTTGCCATGCGTCACGAACTGGTTTTAAACAATCCTGTTCGTCGCACGGAAAAATTTAAGCGAAGCGAGTTTGAACCAACCCAAGTCAAACTTCCTTGGAGCAAGGAAGAAGCCCAGTATGCGCTGAAATGCGCTGAAGGAACACAAATGGAACTGTTCCTGACTTTGGTGCTTTCCACCGGAATGCGTCGTGGTGAGGCGCTTGGTCTTATGTGGAGCGACATTGATTTTGAACACCACACAGTCTCGATTGAACGCAGTGTTCATAGAGAGTCAATTACCCAGCGTGATGGATCAAGAATTGGCGAGATAGTTGTTACTCCTCCTAAAACAGCTCAGAGCCGTCGAGTGAATCAGCTAACACTTCCAGTCATTGACGTTTTGAGAAGGCATCAAATAGAACAGCAAATAAGTTTCAACCCATTAGAAAGGGACTCGTGCCCAGAGTACGTTTTTACAAACTCTGTTGGCACGCTTCTAGATGAATCAAAACTTAGTTATCGGTATCGCAAGTTCTGCAGTGTTAATAAAATTCGACCAATTCGTATTCACGACATTCGGCATACCTTTGCAACCATGCTGATTGAAGACGACGCACGGAACATAGCTGCAGTATCGAAGGCGCTTGGACATTCGTCAATGTCAATAACTTTGGACATCTATGGGAAGACTTCGCGTGTGGAATCTCAGGCAATAACGAGAATGGGTGAGTTGCTATTTCCAGATAGAGATATCACGGGGAATGCAAAGCAAGCAGAGCCAGATGTGTTTGTTATGCCAAAAAGTCGATTTATGAACGCTGGTTAGACATTTGCAATGTCGAAAATAAAGATTAAGAAAAGGTAAAGATGAATATGCCAAGCAGTGATTACAACTCAGTAGGAAGTTCTGAGTCCAAAACTAGTTCAAACTTTAAAAATAAGTGGGCTAAGGCGTGTGTTGTTTGCAAAGAGATAATTGAGGTTGGTGAGAATGCCACGAGAGCCAGGAAATACGGCATAACGCATCATCGTTGTGCTGATGGAGTCCCGCGGCAGTACCTAGAAAAAGACAATTCAAAGCCAATCGGTGTCGGAATGCCATTAGGCGCGGGAGCGAGGGCTCGACTAAGGCAATCAACTCCCAAAAACAATTCTTGGCGACCTAAAAAACATGAATTTGAGGCACGAATCGGTCGGAAATGCATGTTGTGCGGGAAATGGATTAGTAAAGGTGACAAGGCGTTAGCCGGTAGCCAGCGTGGAATCGCTCACCCTGGGTGTTTTGAACAACGAGCAAATAATGTTCAAAAATGTCGATAACCTTGTCCGTTTAATGGCGAGTGTGAAGGTGAAGTAATTGCCGGCTTTTTTAACAAATCAGTGTAAAGATGAGAACTAGCCCAATATAGCCTTATATCAGCCAGGGGATTCGTGACAACTGTATTTGATGTTTTAGATGAGCTGAGAACACAAGCCACGGATGAGCATGCAAAAGGAATTTCTTTTGAGAGATTAACGCTTGAATACTTAAAGGTTGATGCAGCTTGGTCTCAGGTCTTTGATGATGTCGTTCGTTACAGTGATTGGCCGGAAAGACCTTCTGATCGAGATGTTGGAGTTGACTTAGTCGGCATCGAGAAAGACACCGGAAACCTTTGGGCGATTCAGTGCAAGTTCTATAACGATGACACTCCGATAGATAAAAAACTCCTTGGAACATTTTTCGCCGAACTCGGCAAAACTGCGTATAGCGCTGGTCTCATCGTTTCAACCTCAAGCAATTGGACTTCGAATGCTGAAGACACCCTTAAAGAGCAATCAAAACCCGTTCAACGAATAGGACTTTCAGATCTCGAAGAAAGTTCTGTCGATTGGAGTTCCTTTTCGATTAGCGGAAGATCTGAGGCAAAAAGAAAGAGCCAGAAAGCTTTGCGCCCACATCAGATAGAAGCTTTGACGGACGTTAAAAAGGGTTTCTCCAGCAATGACCGGGGAAAACTCATTATGGCCTGTGGAACTGGAAAGACTTACACATCTCTCAAAATTGCTGAAGAGATGCTTCCGAAAGGTGGAAATGTACTGTTCCTTGTCCCATCAATTTCTCTTCTTTCACAGTCTCTTCGTGAGTGGACTGCTGAATGTGTAATTGATTTGAAGTCATTCGCTGTTTGTTCTGACTCAAAGGTTGGCAAGAAGAGTGAATCCGAGGACATGCACTCTTTTGATTTGGCTTATCCAGCAACTACGAATGTTAAAAAACTTGTAGAGAACTTTGGAATTCATACCGAAGGCTTCAAAGGTTTGAATGTTGTCTTTTCCACTTACCAATCGATCAAAGTCATTAGTGAAGCTCAGGATAAAGGATTGCCCGAGTTTGATCTAATAATCTGTGACGAAGCTCACCGCACCACGGGTGTCACACTCGCTGACGAGGAAGAATCAGCATTCGTTGCTGTTCATAATAACGACTTCATTCGAGGTAAAAAACGACTGTACATGACTGCTACGCCGCGCGTTTATGCGGACAGCGTAAAAGTAAAAGCTGAAGAAAAAGACGCTGTACTTGCAGACATGAATGATGAGTCTCTTTATGGGCCTGAATTCCACCGGTTGATGTTTGGTGCAGCAGTTGAACGTGGTCTATTGAGCGATTATCGAGTGGTTATTTTGGCTGTTTCGGATGAATACGTTTCGGAACTTATTGTGGATCGCAATAAAGGTGTATTCGAATTTCCGATGAAAGATCTCCCATTGGATGATGTTTCAAGATTTATTGGTTGCTACAACGGACTAACTAAACGAACTACTGATCAAAGTCTTTTTGGTACAGATGTTCTCCCAATGAAAAGGGCTGTGGCATTTGCACAGTCGATTAAGGCATCACAGGCATTCGCACAGAACTTCGGCGACGTGGTGAATCGTCTTCTTTTGACTGAATCAGACGACACTTCTTCACGCGTGTTGGTCGAACACGTCGATGGAACGAATAATGTTTTAATTAGGAATCAGCGCCTTCAATGGCTAAAACAAGAGCCATCTCCGAACACTGTCAAGATTCTCTCAAATGCTCGCTGTCTTTCAGAAGGTGTTGATGTACCGGCTCTTGACGCGGTCCTTTTCCTTAGTCCGAGAAATTCCCAGGTTGATGTTGTGCAGTCTGTCGGACGTGTGATGCGTAAGTCTGAAGGTAAAGATTATGGATATGTGATTATCCCAGTAGCTGTCGCAAGTTTCGAAGATCCAGTCGCTGCGCTGAATGACAATAAACGATTCAAGATGGTGTGGCAGGTCCTGCAAGCATTGCGATCGCACGACGAACGGTTTTCTGCGATGGTGAATCAAATTTCACTTGAGAAAAAGGTGCCCAACAATGTTGCGATGTTTGGCGTCGGTGGAAACGGAGAGAGCTATGAAAATGAAACGGACGGTGAAGCCAAAGTCGAAACCAAAAAGAGTGATGCGATTGCAATACCTTTCTCACTGATTGAAAACGAAGTCTGGAGAGACTCTGTCTTAAGCAAGTTGGTGGACAAAGTTGGTCAAAGAATTTATTGGGAGAAGTGGGCGAAGGATGTTGCAGACATAGTCGGTAACTACAAACTGAGAATTAAAGCTCTTCTTGATAGTGAAGATGAGAAAATTGTAAAGGCGTTTGAGAAATTCCTCAAAGGATTAAGAAAGACCCTGAATCCGAACATCACTGCTGACGATGCAATTGAAATGTTGGCTCAGCACTTGGTGACTGAACCTATATTTGATTCTCTTTTCCAGGGTTATGAATTCTCAAAACTCAATCCAGTATCTATTCAAATGAATGGAATGATCAAAGTTCTACAGAAAAATGACCTCCATTCAGAAAGAGAGAGCCTGGAGTCTTTCTATTCGGATGTGAATTCGAGGATTGAGGGCATCACAACAAGTGCGGGCAAACAGGCACTTATTAAGGAGCTCTACGATAAATTTTTTCAAGGTGCATTCAAAGTAACCGCAGATAAACTCGGCATCGTTTACACCCCAGTCGAGGTTGTTGATTACATGATCTCAGCCGTTGAAAACACCCTCAAAAATAGTTTTTCTAGCTCACTCGGGTCTCCGGGGGTGCACATCCTTGATCCGTTTACGGGCACCGGAACATTCATCACTCGAATCATGCAATCAGGGCTAATTTCTGAAAAAGAATTGGAACATAAGTACCGCTACGAGCTCCACGCAAATGAAATCGTGCTCCTGGCTTACTACGTAGCGGCTGTGAACATTGAAGAGACTTTTCATGGTTTATTCGGTGGTGAATATCAACCTTTCCCCGGACTTGTAATGACTGATACCTTTCAAATGACTGAAGGTCAGAAGAATCAGAGATTTGAGGGCGAAGGACTGTCGCCGATAAATAGTGAGCGCGCACTTGCCCAAAACACTCAAAAAATTCAAGTCATCATTTCAAATCCGCCCTACTCGGTGGGTCAGGAAAGAGAAGGTGACGGGGATGCCAATGAACGCTATGAAGAACTCGATTTACGGGTGGATGAAACGTATCGCAAACGCTCTGAGGCCAAGCTCACGAAGTCGCTCAACGACAGCTACATTCGTGCTTTTCGCTGGGCCAGTGACCGTATTGGTGAACAAGGAATCGTTTGCTTCGTGAGTGGCGGTGGCTGGTTAATTGGCAACGCCATGGACGGTATGCGTCGCTGCTTGGTCGAAGAGTTTGCTGAGATTTATGTTCTCGACTTGCGAGGCAACCAACGCACGACACAAGGTGAGAAAAGTCGCCGTGAAGGAGGGAAGATTTTCGGTGGAGGTAGCCGCACCGCGGTTACGGTGACACTTCTCGTGAAGAAGGAAGGCCACACCGGCCCCGGAACCATCCACTACCACGACATCGGTGACTTCCTCACCCGCGAAGAGAAGTTGAAAAAACTTGTTGGTTTCACAGACCACGACCCTAAATGGACAACGATCGCCCCGAATGAATTCGCGGACTGGATCAATCAACGTCGCTCGGACTACACCCAACTCGTCCCTCTTGGGGATGAGAATGCGAAGGGCAAGGAGAGTGAGGCAATCTTTACGACGTTTTCCCCAGGGCTCAATACTGCACGAGATTCGTGGATTTACTCGTTTAGCAAAGAACGAGTGGCTGCTTCGATGAAACTATTAATTGAAACTTATCAGGCAGTTCTGCGGGCTGACGCTGCGGGCAAACCCGATAACTACGTTCAACAAGGACCGGAATTTATTAAGTGGGATGCGTCGCTCAAGTCGCACCGAAGGAGGCGTCGGTCTCTGGAGTTTGATAAAAGTCTTGTTATTTCGGCACCATATCGCCCTTTCACCAAGGCATACCTCTATCTTGATCCGGCTCTTATGGCTGGGGCGGGTCGAACACCTCGCTTCTTCCCTGACAATTCTGTTCCCTCGCTTGCAATTGTGACAAACGGTATCGGTTCTTCGTCGGGCTTCTCTGCTTTGATTGTTGATGCACCACCGAACTTTCACACGCTTGATACCGATCAAGTCTTTCCCTTGCTATGGTCGGAAGAAACCGAATCTACGGGAGGATTGCTTGACGGCCTTCAAGACGGTCCTATCCGTAGGGAAGGCGTCTCCATGTGGAGTGTCGAGCAATTCTCAAAAGTAGTTAAGCGTCCCATTGAGCGTGAAGAAATCTTCTATTACGTCTATGGCATCCTCCATAGTGAGAGCTTCAGAAACGCCTATGGTGAGAATTTGGTAAAAGAACGTCCTCGAATTCCACTGCCCAAACATGCCGATCAATTTGAGGGCTTCAGCAATGCAGGTCGCAAACTTGCTGATCTACACCTCAACTACGAAAGCGTTGAGCCTTACCCGCTCGAAGAGTCGTGCACCCGACCAAAGTTAGACCCTCACACCCTTTATCGAGTAGAGAAGATGCGCTTCCCTAAGGGGCAAGGAGTTAAAGACCGACCCAACTCAATCCTGTACAACGACTACATCACGTTGAGCGGTATTCCAGACGAGACATGGGATTACATGCTGTCGGGAAAAGCAGCACTTTATTGGATTATTGACCGATATCAAATTACTCGCGACCGTGAATCAGGAATTGTCAACGATCCCAATGACTATTCTGAGGATCCAAGATACATACTTGACCTTGTGAAGAGAATAGTCACCGTAAGTGTCAAGACTCTAGAGATTATTCGAGAACTGCCTTCCCTTACTTTTGATTAAGGCTTGACATCAAAGATTGAATTTCTTGCGCAATGATACTTGCGTTACTTGAACATTTCCACGCTGGTATGCGAATGACTTTCCACCCAGCTTTTGTGAGAACTTTGTCTCTTGCAATGTCTTGTTTGCGAAGTACTAAATGTTTTCCTAGTGCAGTGGAGTAGTGCTGGTCACCATCTACTTCAATGTCGAGGCGCAACTCACCTACTATGAGGCCAAAGTCAAGTTCATAACCCTGTACATTGAACTTGGAAATTGGTGCCAGTCCAGCTTCTACTAAAGCCTCGTAGAGGTTCCTCTCGGCCTCAGAGTCGAAACGCGGTCCAATGCGGTTCTCTTCAAATTCATGCACCGTCTGGACAAAGGTGCGAAGAGATGTGAGAGTGGGGCACTCGAAATTATTAATGTTTGGATTTCCTATGACAATCAGCTGTTCTCGAGCTCTAGAAACCGCAACATTAATGAGAGGTCTTGTACTTTGGACCCACTTTGCTGATCGATCTGAAATGCCAGGAGCCAAGACTGACGAAAAGATCATCACGTCTCGTTCGTCGCCTTGAAAACGGTGTGCGGTACCAACCCTAAATTCGATTTCGGCGAGTAAGTCATGCCCATAGCGTTTGATTGCGAGTCTCTCGATCAGATCAGATTGAGCCGAGAAAGGAGTAACTACGCCCAGCGATTTCTTTGTAGTGAGAAACTGCTGGATAGAATCAACAACTGCTTCGGCTTCCATTTCATTTATCCAGGAGCCCTTTGGTGGCTGCACAGCCGTTCCGCTGATGTCAATCCAAAATAAAGGACGAACGCCATTCGAGAATTGAGAAATGTCTGTTAGAAGCGTTAATTCTGAACCATAAAAAGCCTCATTAAACCATCGAGCAATTTGGGGGTGAGAACGATAATGCTCATTGAGCAGCATGGTCTTTTCTTGGCCAACAATGTTGGCAAAAAAATCGTAAGCCGAGTACATAGAACTAGAAAGCTTTCTTCTTGTCAGATCCGCTGGCGATATGCGATTACGACCTGCAAGGGCAATCTCTTGTTCTGGAGTAATTTTCGAAATTGGAGGCAACTGGTTGGGGTCACCAACAATTATGAGTCGCTTAGCTCTGTAAGCAGCTGGCAAAATGTAGGCCAAGTGGCACTGGCTAGCCTCATCAACAATCACGTAGTCAAATAATCCAGCATCGAATGGGAAATTCTGATGCATGGATAATGCTGTACTGGCCCAGCCCTTAATGAATGGAAGTATGGTTTCAATTGCTTTCAACGTCCCGTAGTAACTGGATCCGGATTGGCCAATTGTGCTGAAGCGTTTTTTGTTTCTGGCAACGGTGTCAGATACCAGTCTCTCCGCAAACACTGAAGAAGCATTTCTCCAGTCAGATTCCACTTTCTCAGAATTCTCATTCGCATCGCCAACGACAATTCGCAATGCATCGATCTCCTCACGTCGTCGAATATTCTCTTGCTTAATTGCGAGCCAATTGATAGAAGTTTGAATGAGCTCACTTTCTGTAGGCAATCCAAACTTTTTGGCAAATCTCTTCCACCGGAAATTGAGTAGGAATTTCGACTTTTTAAACCTATTAGCTAGGCGCAAAATCTCTCTGACATCAGCATCAGGAATTGAACCAACCAATTTCTCTTCTAGTGTTTTCTCGAGATTTATCTCGATTTGCATTCGTTCATGTTGAATATTTTCAAGCTCGGCGCATCTCGCAAGTGCAGCATAGAAAGCGTCCCTTGTTTTTGTGGTCGTGTAGAGGGAAGCTTCTGCATCGGCACGCTCTGAAGGAAGCAACTCCCTTGATTTGCTGATGAGTTGTGCGATTTGATCAGGCATTGCTTCACGGGCACTCTTATTTCCGGTTCGAATAATGAGGCCCGGGGAAACAGAATTGGCCCGACTTGTTGCAACATCAACGGCAGCATTATTTGTTGAGGTGATCATGATTGATTGATTATGGGCCCATGCGTTTGCAACTAGATTCACAACTATCTGACTTTTGCCAGTCCCTGGTGGACCAGTGACGACCGTGATATTGCTTGAGCCACATTCTTTAAGAATGCTTTCTTGAGCATGATTGATAGAAAGTGGTGCAACTAATGGGACGCCGTGGCCAGAAGTTGGCAACTGAGTTATAACTCCGGTAACAATTGCCGCTGCGGCAGTGTCCATCCAGTCAGTTCGATCCATCAGTTCATCGAGTTCTCTAATAAGAGTTGCTGTTGCTGCAGATTCGCCAGCAATCAGTGTTGCTGAGTTATAGATACCATCCTCATCACCATCGCCAATTGAAGTTGCCGAGTCATCAAAGCCTTTTAATGGGATTCCAAGAGACTTAGCAATTTTAGGTATGAGTTCGGCAAGAACCTCTTTGGAAATGTTGTCAGAAACTTCATTCAGTTGTTCAGCGATGAGTTGGCCAATTCCATCAGATGCCGTCAGCGCAGGATTAAGAGCAAAACTGCTCTCACGAGTTAGTAGGACTTCATCGGCTTGAGAGAGCTCGACGCTAATTGTGGCGACAAACATTGGTGCACACTTACGGGCGCCCACTGTGTCGGTGAAGGAAATGACTGGCCAACCGATTGCTAATGGGTCATCTTCTTTGCGTTTTAGTCGAGCCTTCGTTCTATCAACACCGCTGCCACTAACCCTGACTCCTTTAGCTTCATCTTCCAAAGCCTGAATGAAGTCACTGATTTCATATTTTCCCAGTTCTTCGGAACTTATTAATTCGGAAGTCGATCCGACCAATACTGAATCTTTTAAGAATCCAATCAACTGGTGCCATTGACCTTGCGGACCATCAGGTATTTCCCGCTTTGGCGGCTCTTTCCCAGTTATGCATTTAACACAGGCAACACCTTTGTCACCAGTTTTGCGCCAGTAGCAGGGTTCTCCAATGCGAATTTGCGCGTCACAAATCTTGCATCTCGAGTGGAATTGAGATGCATTAAGAAATATGGAAAATCCAGAAGTTTCAATAGATTCCGACATGCATCACTCAAACTAGTTCTTGGGCGCATTTCGAACAAAAGCGGTCAAAATTGGATTTGGGATGTCACAGTCAGTGAATAGAGTTCAATCAAACTAGGAGGCGACATGGGCACAACAATGCGTGGAATTTTGACCGAAGATCCGAGAATTTTCGAATCAGGAGCAGGAATCACTCGGGCAGTTTTTGTAATCAAAATGGAAAGAACTAATGGACATAAGGTCCTCACTACACATCTTAAGTGTCGAACGATGGGGCGGCTGGCCGAAAACATCGGTGTTTCACTACATAGTGGTGACAGGGTCATTGTCGTTGGAACAATTGAGCAAGATGGTGATTGGAATAGTGATCCAGATAGTGGAGGTCTGTTGCTGAACTTGCAGGCAGTTGGACTCGATCTGATGTCGGCAGTGTGGCACAAAGTAGATTCGTAAAGCTTTCTGCTCAAGAAGTTGGTGAGAATAACTATCAGCACCAAAAACATAGATAATCTTGGACCGACATTCTCTTATTTCACACCTCCCTCTAGTCAAAATTACAGGGAGGGTTGTGTGACATTGGATTCCAAGTACGTGTTACAGCCATTATGTAACTTAATTACATGGCAGGATTCTCTAGAGACAAACACAACTCGAGTCAAAGAATAACTGGTGACACATCTTCCAGCAATCAGTATTCAAGGATATTCAAGGCGAAATATCGAGGTAAGTGTCAGCTTTGTCAAAAAAAAGTTTATGTTGGTCAATCCATTGCAACTGGCAAGCAAGGCGGAGTGGCTCATTCAATGTGTATTGACAAAAGAATCACCCAACTATCTGGTGGTCCTACTGTTTCCACAAATAGTAGATGGGTAAGTCGAAGGCATCCTGACAATTCATCCAAAGAATCCGCTGGTGATTCAGTCATTTCATTAGTGAAAAGAATGTTCGACATCGACATTTCAACAGACAATCTGTATTTTTCTTCATACGGGTGGATCTACAAAACTCAGGTTTCTGTTGAATGCGCAGATTGTGAAGCAGGAGATTTTCTACATGTATTTCGTAAAAATACATCGATGAACAGGCCTCAATCTAAAAGAGTTGAATATTGGTGCCTAGTCTGTCTGGTTTGCAAAACAGCAGTGGCCCTTAACGATTACGACAGCGCATCCGTCACCTTGATCAAAGAAAGTTATGCATTGAAGGTTGAGGAATTTAATTCCCCATCAAGAAAACCGAGAAAGAGACGTGAATGGTTTGAGGTGGAAAATCGACCAGCAGAAAAACCTAGATCAACAATTGAAGAATCGCTTTTGCGAGAAGAATTGCGTCATAAAGAAAGAATGAAGACCATTCGAAAAGATACATCAGAGGTCAGTACAGCTCAGGTTTTTGTCACATCAGAGCCGTACCGCTCCATGAATGGCCATGATTTGTTTGTGAATCAAAGTGCTGGAGTAAGTTCGCAAACCCGAGCGCTGGAGCCATGGTTTGGGCATTGTTCTTGCGGTTTTTGGGACCTAATCGCAGGTGATCCGACAGGATTACAGATGAACTGGACTCTTCATGTGCAAGACCATGAAGAGCGTGGTTAATGACTATAAGTTTTTTTGAAGCTCGCCAAGCGATGGTTAAAGAATTAGCCACGCAGTACGGTGAAGACTATTTCATACCTGAATGGGGATGGGAGAACTCGTTGTGGTGGAGCATCCCGTACGGTGATCGCAGGTTCTTAATAGATGGCAACCCTCACTTTCAAGAAGATGGACCTCCTGCCTATTTTGTTAACAAATTGACCGGTGAGGTTAGGTCAGGAAGTCATGCAATCAATCCTGAGTTCTTTTTCTCAGAGGAACTTGATGGCATGGAAACGTACGGAGATGTTCCTAAACATTTTTTCGTTGATGAGTCTGAGGAATAATCGACACAAGAACAAACAACTGAACACTGCCGTCAAAACTTTCAGGTGTTAGGTGAACAAACCGCCTTAACGATCCGTCTTAACAAACGCTCGAAAAGGCAGTCAGTCGCACCCCTAGGCGATAGAACACAGGCGATAGCACAAGGGGGTATTTCATCGGCTTTACAAACCCCCTTTACAGAGGCGTCTTGACAAACCGTCTAAACGATGTGTCTAAACATTGACCCGTTCGCCGAACGATGTGTCCGAACAAACGCCCTAACGCTGGCTACCTAACAACGATTAGTGCAAGCCACTTGGAGCAAGAGAGTTCCATACGAGCGCTATTACAAGGACTGTTCCGTAGAAACGCCAACTTTGTTGCCAAAAACGAGGTCCTGTTTTAGGCCACCTTCCATAACGGGCAATACCTAGGGTGATGACAAAACCGACAAAGAAGTCGCCAAGTAAAACGCCGAACTGGCCCGAAGTTAAACCAATCAATAAGCCCATCAATTAAATCTAACTTTCTGCTAGTGAAAATGACAGTTCTTCGCCAGCTCGATACTCAACCCTTAAACGAAGCCCCTAAAGGCAAACGACCAGTCAGAAGCGCCCGTTCTGACACCTATCAGAGTTGCTTTAGGTGGGTGTAGTGGAAGCAATGTAACACCCTGTAGATAATCTTAGTTGTGAGTGAATTTTCCTACTATCAAACAGTCTCCTTAGATGGTCACGCTACTCCATTAGATTTTTACAGAATCAGCTCAAGCATTGAAGAAACTTGGGACGAAATTCAATTGAAGTGGGTTGAAACAAACTCGTTGACCCACATGCTTATTCGTGGCGACGTTGCACTTGATGAGGTTGCTTTGGCAACGATAGAAAAGGGAATTGAGTTACGAAAAACTCTTGGTACAAGTGATGTTGATTATCTACTGTTGTTGGCTGAAGAGGAGAACGAATAATGGT
>CALJTY010000003.1 GCA_937975915.1 uncultured Acidimicrobiaceae bacterium
TGAAGCAACCGGCTCGAAGCAGATACGTGATGCGTTCTACCGACACTTAGAGCCAGAAGATATCCCGCTTAACCGTCGTGGACTTGAAGGCATGATGACACAAGTAATGGAAAAATTGCCTCCACGTTTTAAGGGCAAGAAATAATGTTGGCACTTAGCTACGCGCTTCCAAGCATTCTTATTTTTATTACTGCTGCGCTACTTATCTTGGTAGGAGCAGTTGGAGTTCTAGCTTTTAAGAACCCAGTGCACAGTGCTCTAAGCCTCATTATGACGTTGCTCGGCGTGGCCGTTGCATTCATTGCTCAGTCAGCTGACTTCTTGGCTGCGGTACAAATCATTGTGTACGCCGGTGCGATCGTTGTTCTGTTCCTGTTCGTAATCATGTTCCTTGGCGTTGACCGAAATGACACGGTACGTGTTGATCCTCTCGTTGGCCAACGAGCTTTCGCCGGTGTAGGAGTTGTCATTACCGTGGGTGGACTAATTGCCTTGATGGCTCGGTCGAACTGGGTAACTGGTGCAATGTCGGTGTCAACTAGTGGAGTCGCGCTTGCTCCTGGATCAGGAAATGTGCAGCAACTAGGAACTGCCGTTTTCACGACCTACATCTTTGCCTTCGAAGTTACTGCGGCACTACTGATTATTGCGGTAGTTGGCGCAGTGCTGCTTGCACGTCGTGAGCGTACGAGCGATGAGAGTAAATCATGAACGTTCCTGCTTCTTGGTACCTCGTACTCGCCGCGATGCTTTTCGGGGTAGGCGCATTCGGGCTACTCACACGTCGTAGCGCACTGATTATGTTCATGTGCCTTGAGCTCATGCTTAACGCAGTTAATCTCACCTTCGTCACCTTTTCTCGAACAATGAGCGACATCGGGGGACAGGCAACAGTCTTCTTTGTGATGGTTGTTGCCGCCGCTGAAGTTACGGTTGGCCTCGGAATTGTTGTGGCGATTTTTAGACGTCGTTCTTCAACGTCAGTTGACGAACTTTCGGAGATGAAGGGATAGCAATGGCAAAATTCGCGACTCTCATCATTCTTTTCCCACTCGTAGGGTTCTTGTTCGTCTTAATCAATGGCCGTTCACTCAGCGAAAAACAAATTGGTATTGCTGGCACGAGCGCAGTGGGACTTAGTTTTGTTTCAACAGTCATTACATTTTTTATGTTGCTCGGTCACTCTGGGCGCGAAATAACCGTCAACCTCTTCTCTTGGATAAGTGTGGGTTCACTTCATGTTCCAGCCGCACTATTAGTTGACCCACTTTCAATCACGATGTGCCTCTTCGTTACAGGCATTTCAACATTGATTCACCTGTACTCAACGGGATACATGCACGGTGAAAAGGACTTCAAAAAGTTCTTCTCGTACCTCAACTTGTTCGTGTTCTCAATGCTGGTTTTGGTGCTCGCAAACAACCTTGTGCTCACCTTCGTTGGGTGGGAAGGAGTGGGTGCGTGCTCGTACTGGCTTGTGAGTTACTACTTCGACCGCGACAGTGCCGCGAGCGCCGGAAAGAAAGCATTCGTCTACAACCGGGTTGGAGACTTTGGTCTCCTTATCGCAATGTTCTTCTTGTTCACACATCTGCACACACTTGACTACTTATCAATCTTCACTGGCGCAGGTGCCTTGACTCCTACTATTGCCACCTTGATTGTCTTGGCGTTGTTACTTGCAGCTGCAGGAAAGAGTGCTCAGATTCCTCTCTTCAACTGGTTGCCAGATGCAATGGAGGGACCAACTCCGGTTTCAGCACTCATTCACGCCGCAACTATGGTTACCGCCGGTGTGTATCTACTCTGTCGCATGGCTCCAGTTCTGGCGTTATCTGTCCCTGGACGCACAACAATCGCGATTATCGGTGGAGTTACTGCATTCGTAGCTGCAACCATTGCTACCTCTCAAAAAGACATCAAAAAAGTATTGGCTTTTTCAACCGTTTCTCAAATTGGATACATGGTTATGGCTGTTGGTGTTGGCGCCTACTCCGCAGCAATCTTCTTGATGATTGCTCACGCATTCTTTAAGGCACTGCTCTTCTTGGGATCTGGTTCAGTAATCCATGCGTTGAATGGCGAACAGGACATGCGAAAAATGGGAGGACTGCAGAAGTATCTTCCCCTCACGTTCCCTACGTTCTTAATTGGCTGGCTAACTATTTCTGGCATTCCACCATTTGCAGGTTTCTGGGCGAAGGGTGACGTTCTTACAAATGTGTACTGCTACTCAAAGGTTCTCTGGGCTCTCGGAATCATCACAGCTCTTCTAACGGCCTATTACATGAGCCGTTTGTTTGTGCTTACGTTCCGCGGTACCGAGCGATTCCGCACAGTCACTGAAGGACACGATCCACACGAATCACCTTGGGTAATGACCCTGCCGCTTGTAATTTTGTCAGTACTCAGCGTTCTCGGTGGGGTAATTGACCTGCCCTGGGTTCATCACTCATCACTCGCTGGATTCTTGGATCCAACATTTGGCTTTATCCCTTCAGAGATCACTGTGGGGACAATGGGAGAAATAGTTCTCTCACTCGTAGACGTCATAGTTGCGCTCTTTGGTCTCATTGCTGCGTTCAGTATTTGGAAGGCGCGCACTGAGTCAACTCGCTTCGAGTCATCGTTCTTTGAGAACGTGTGGCGCTGGGATGATTTCTACGACACCACAATTGGTCGCCCACTAACACGCGCCTCACACTTCGCGGGTGACGTCGTAGAGCCAAAGATTCTTGACGGGGCTGTGACGGCGATCGCCGTCAGTGTTCGAAATAGCGCTGAGGGTGTTCGCAAAACACAATCAGGCTTTGTGCGCCATTATGCACTCGCAATGACGTTGGGTCTCAGCATCGTTGTTGTGTACCTCGTAGGTAGGGCTGGCTAGGAATGCATTCATCACTCTGGCTAAGCGCCCTCATACTTGTCCCGTTGCTAGGTGCAATTGGTTCATTGCTCACAAGGAAAGTTCCAGGACGCTCTTACGTTGTTGCAGTTGGAGCCTCTGCGGTTGAGTTGGCACTCGCATTCGTCGTGTGGTTCACCTATAACAACCACATCACCGGCGCCGCAACCTACGACTTTGCTTCACGACACGTAATTTCTGCTCCTTTAGGCCTCGCCTATGACGTAGCTCTCGATGGAATCTCGCTCATGATGGTGATGCTCACGGCGATTGTTGTCTTGCTTGCATTGCTTGGTTCTCGTGAGCGTCGAAGTGAGCCCGCTTTCGTGGCTTGGATGCTGGTGCTGACTTCTTTCACGATGGGAAGCTTCTTGGCCCATGACGTCATGGAATTCTTCATTTTCTTTGAACTCACTCTCATCCCTTGTTTCTTCATTATTTCGCAGTGGGGTGGGAAGGAGCGTGCGAATGCTGCTCTAAAATTCTTCATCTACACCTTCGTTGGCTCCGCATTCCTCTTCATTGGAATCTTGTACTTAGGTTTTGCTCACCAACATGAAACCGGTGCAGCGCTGAGCTTCGCGTACGGTGATCTGGCTACAACAACAATGTCGCACTCAACCGCAGTGTGGCTCTTCATCTCGTTCACGATCGCCTTCGCAGTTAAATCTCCAATTTGGCCGCTCCACACCTGGTCACCACTGGCGTACGCCGAAGCACCGACAGCCGGTTCAATTGAGCTTTCTGCGCTTCTCGCAAAACTTGGAACGTACGGACTTCTACGTTTCGCGGTGGCGCTCCTGCCAATGTCACTTGAGACAGTTCGGCCATATGTAATGACGTTCGCTGTCATTGGAATTTTGTATGGAGCAGCGCTCGCGTGCGTTACGCCGGATCTAAAACGACTGGTTGCGTACTCATCACTTGGACAAATGGGATTCATCACCCTTGGAATCATGACGGGTTCAACAATTGCAACCTCCGGTGCGGTACTCATGATGTTCAACCACGGAATCATCACCATTGGATTCTTCTTGGTTATTGATTTCATTCAAAAGCGTCGAGGCAGTATTTTGCTGAAGGACATAACTGGACTTCAGGGCCCAGCACCTGTGCTCGCAGCCCTCTTTACTGTTCTCATGATGGCATCAGTGGGTCTTCCAGGACTCGCTGGTTTCGTTGGAGAATTCTTAATTCTGCTCGGTACATTTGGCACGCACGCCTGGTGGGGCGTATTTGCATCGCTTGGTGTTATTACCGCAGCTCTCTACCTTCTTTGGCTGTACCAGCGCGTCTTCCACGGTGAAGCGGTGGGCGACAACGCAGTAATCACAGACGCCACGAACCACGAACGTTGGGTGCTTGCGCCGATTGTTCTGCTTGTAGTGCTTATTGGTGTGTACCCACACATCGCGCTTGAAAAAATAACGCCATCTGTGCAGCAAATAATCGAGCACGTCGCACCTGCAGGAGCGAACAAGTGAACATAGCCATCCCAACAATTCACTACTTAGCGATCCTTCCAGCAATTTTGTTTCTAGCTGGCTCGGTGGGGTTACTTTTTGCAACCGCTCTCATGGGAACGAAGATAAGTACTCAAGTGGCTTCGCTGGTGACAGTGATCACTGGTGTTGCAGTTCTTGTTGTCACATTCTTGCAATGGTCACACGTTGCAAATCATGGCGCCAGCACAACAATTGCTAATGCCGTTGTGTTAGATGGATTCTCGGTCGTGGCCACTGGAATTATTGCAATTAGTCTCATCATGTCCACCTTCGTAGCGCACGACTGGTCTATACGTGAAAAATTGACTGGCGCAGAGTTCCATATGCTTGCGCTTGCCTCAACCACGGGGGCAGTGATTATGGCGCAGGCGAATGACTTGATTGTTATTTTCCTTGGCCTTGAAATTCTTTCAATCGGTCTTTACGTTCTCGTTGCATTCGATCGTCACCGTGCGAAGGGCCAAGAAGCCTCGCTCAAGTACTTCTTGCTTGGTGGTTTCGCCTCGGCTCTGTTTATCTACGGTGCAGCACTCGTCTACGGTGCTACCGGAACCACAAATCTTTTATCAATTTCGTATTTCCTTGGATCGAATTTGCTGCTGCACCCAGGGCTCCTTTACGCTGGCGGCGGTCTGCTACTTGTTGGATTTGGTTTCAAAGTTGCCGCTGTTCCATTCCATCTTTGGTCACCAGATGTGTATGAAGGTGCTCCATCTCCCGTAACTGGATTCATGGCGAGCATCGTAAAAGTTGGTGCGTTCGCTGCGCTACTGCGAGTAATGATTTCTGCCCTTGGAACTCAGCTTGATACCTGGCGTCCAATTCTCTGGGCGTTCATTGCACTATCTGCGGTGCTTGGTGCTTCGCTTGGTCTCGTCCAGCGAAACGTGAAGCGCATGCTGGCGTACTCATCAATCAACCACACGGCATTTATCTTGCTCGGCGTGTGGGCGGGGACTGCACGTGGAACTGGTGGGGCTTTGTTCTACCTAATGGCCTACGTACCGGCCGTAATTGGCTCATTCGCCGTTGTTTCAGTTGTTGGCGGGCTTGGTGATGACAATCACGACGTCTCGGCGTACAGCGGACTTGGAACCTCTTCGTACAAGGGACTTGCACGACGCCAGCCACTACTAGCTGGTGCATTTGTCGTGCTCTTGCTGTCGCAACTAGGCGCACCGGGAACAACAGGTTTCTACGCAAAGTTTGCTGTCTTAGAAGCCGCCATTGAACAAAACGGACCCATCATTGCGTTGATCGCAATTGTGAGTGCCGCGATTGCTGCTTTCTTTTATCTTCGCTGGTGCATTGTGCTGTTCTCTTCAGATGAAACGTCCACAACACGTGTTGCAGTGCCTAGGTCCACAGCATTTGTAATTATTTTCTCAGTTGTTACTACGGTGGCCTTTGGTATCTGGCCAGGCCCACTCGCATCACTCGCTCAGCACGCTGGGCTACTCTTCACTCCGTGAACCGTATAGCTGTTGCTACGTGCAGCGATTTAGAAATTGATATTGATACACCTCAAACCTTGGCGGCACTTCGTAACGCTGGCCTCGAAACCGACTTCTGTGTTTGGGATGACCCGAGTGTTGAATGGGAAAGTTACGATCTCACAATTCTGCGCTCTACCTGGGACTATGCACCACGTAGGAGTGAATTCCTCACCTGGGCACGATCAGTGCCACGACTTCTTAATCCATACGAGGTGATTGAGTACTCAACTGACAAGCACTACCTAAATGACGTAGAGAAGCGTGGCCACAGGATTATTCCTTCAACATTTTGTGATGTTGGGATGACTCCAGTTTTTCCAGAAGGAAACTTTGTTGTAAAGCCGTGTGTCGGAGCTGGATCTATTGGCGCAGATAGGTTTAACAACAATGAGCACGAGCGAGCAGCAGCTCATGTTGCATCGCTGCACGAGCAAGGTCGTGATGTTCTGATTCAGCCGTACATTGAATCAATTGACACACTCGGTGAACGAGCACTCGTATTCATTGATGGCGAGCTGTCTCATGCCATGACCAAAGGTGCGATGTTGAATGTCGTACCCGATGAACGAGACATGATATTTCGACGTGAGCAAATGTCTCTCGCACAAGCAGAAAGCGACGCCGTGGAGTTGGCGAATGAGATTCTGGAAAGTGCGGGATTTGCCGATCTTCTTTATGCACGTGTTGATCTTGTGAAAGCACCACAGGGTTGGTCACTCATGGAACTTGAACTTGTTGAACCATCACTGTTCATCACGTATTTGCCTGAAGCTGCGGATCACTTAGCCGCTGCAGTTTTGAAGCGTCTCAGCTAGCGCTTTCATTATTTGAGAGAGCCGCTGCTTCGAGAATTTCTGGTGGAACAACAGTTCCAGGACGATTTGTCGGGTCATCTTTTAGGAATCTTCCGATTACTGGAATTTCTGTGAGTGATTCAGCACGCAGAACTGCTGCAACGACTGGAACAAAGCTTTCAACCGCTGGATACACCAAGTGTCGCGGGAACCATTCAGGTTGATACTTGGAGTTGAACGTCCATAGTGATTCGATGGGCAAAATTCCTGAGAATCGCTTTAGCGCCCATCGTTCAACACGGGTGAACGTTCCTTCACCGCGCTCACCATCAAGCACTGAGCGAAAGGCAGCAAAGTTGAGGCTGAGCCCCTTGGCGCCTTGTTCACGCAAGTGAGCAATCGTTGCACAGAGTGCAAAGTCGATAAGCCCATTTGGGTGATCGCCCGGATCTCGTCTCATTATGTCGAGTGAATATCCATTTAGCGCAGGAGAGGGTACAAACTGACACAATGCAACAGGCACACCATCAGCATCGTGCACCATGGTTAGCAAGAGTCCTTTGTCTTTCGGATCAAAAAGACGCCCAAGCATCATTGAGAATCCTCGTTCGCCCTCTCCACGTCGGAGCATTGCGATCATCTCCATAATGTCGGGAACTCGCTTGGGCTCTATATGCGCTGGGTCAATGAACTCAACCGTGTAGCCATGCTTTGCAAGTCGAGTACAGGCTTGACGGAGGCCTTTCATTTTTCCACCTTCGAGTGAAAATTTCTGAACATCAACAATTGCTTCGTCGCCTAGATAGAGATAGTGCATTCCCGCCGCGCGATAGACCGAGAGCCATTGCTCGCTCGCTGCCACGATTCCGATTGTCCAACCACGTGTCTCTGCAAATGCTCTAAACGCGCTGAATACTTCCAGACGTTCTGCACCAGGGCCAATTGGGTCAGGAGAAATTAACGCAACACCGCCATAGACCGCGTAGGCAACTAGCGAGTCACGAAAGAAAAAGAATTGCTTGTCATCACGTAAAGCAAAATAATCAAGAGTGCCTCGTCCGTGTCGCTTAACTATGTCTCTAGCTCGAAGTTCGGCTAGTCGACGTTCGGTGGTTGAACTGTGGCTTGAAATTCGACGGTCAACGACTGGGCGAGTGATGAGATACAAGGCTGAGATGAGTAGTACTGAGCCAATTGCTAGCAGCACCGGGTCAATAAAGTCTCCTGCACCGTCGGGCAGTGCAATGTTGTACTGGCCAACAAGTCGCTCGAAGCACGCAACGAGAAGAACACCAAAGGATGGCAGACCTCTATTGGCGAATGAAGCTTCTAGTCCGAGTGTTGCCGCGAATCCAGCAACAATCGCAATAAGAACTAAACGTGAAAGTACGTTACGCAAGCTTCCACGGTCTGTAGTTCCTTGGAACTGAGCTCGTTGAGCAATTATGAAAAGAAGTAATACAAGTGCTGCAAGCGCAGAAGGCACATGTTCGCCTCGTGCCAGGTGGCCAATGATTGAGATACTCAGTGCCGCAAGAGAAAAGAACCATGCTCGGCGTTGACCTCGACGGAGCCCCCGCGCAGTCATAATCAGTGCGACACCAGCTATTCCAGTTATTGCCGCGGCTGATTGGGCAATTCCAAGTGGGAGCACCGAGAGAACTGCGTGTAATTTGCTGTGCAGTGGTGCTGAGGCGGTTGCTGCGACGTTAAGGATGCCGACTCCAAACATGAGCCCACTCGCTGTTCGTCGAATTGTTTGCTGTCGTCGCTGGAATCGAAGTCGGTCAATCGCAACTGGGAATGGTTGCCCTGATGGCCACGATCCGATTGATGAAGTTAGTGCTGACGGCGAGGGCTGAACATTGGCTCCACTTACAATCCGCTCCAGAAGTGATCCACGTTTTCTTGGCGATTCACCAGCAATCAGTCGTACCTGCACCGTACTTGCGGCTTCAATTACGACGTAGCTCCAGCGATCAACTGAAGAGAAGACGGGTGGGAGTCCTAGACGTCCTCGATGCTCAACAATGACTGTCCTTGAAGGACCAGGCGAAGCACACATACCGAGGTCAAGAAAGGCCAATGCCGGTTTTGGTGCACCGCCAACAATCGCTCCCGCACCATTTCGCTCTCCAATTCGTCTGGCGTATTCAACTGCGTCGACACCATCAATAACGGTTGCTGCAAGTGGTTCACTGAGCTCAGGGGCATGAACACTTCTTGATGCGTTGTCAAAGCGTCGACGAACAATTAGTCCTGCAATACCAATGAGAACTGCTTCCAAAAGAATGATGAGCAACAAGTTAATTATTAGGTCGTTCCAAAAGTTCTGAGCATGTGGGCGACTGATGTGTAGAGGAATGTGGATCTTGTGGGCCGTGAGGTGTCCAAATACATTGGCGATACCGCTGGAAAGGTCGAACAACACCATTGCAAGGATGGGCAGCCAAACCCATGGACCTAAGCGACGATACAGAACACGTGAAGTAACAAATCGGTTGAGTGCAAGTGGATCTTCGAGCCGGTCAGCATCTGATTGATCATCCACGTCGGCTCGACTGAGGTCGATGTGACTTTTTCCCGCCACGACTGCAAGGTCACGTACGCCATCGGCCGTCGCAACGTTGAGCATTAAATCACTCGCAAGCTGGATCCCCATTGTTTCAAGTTCTAACTGAGCTCGGTCGCTTTCTCGTAATTCGTTGTCGTCTGCTCCGGGCAAGACAAAG
>CALJTY010000004.1 GCA_937975915.1 uncultured Acidimicrobiaceae bacterium
CCCTTTGGTGCAATCTTCGCATTGCTCGCCTACTTCGACATCAAACATGCATTACCGAACTTCTCGGGAATAGGCGGCGGATGGGAACTGTATAGCGCAGCACTCGCATTTGTATTCGCACTTTCGGGACTCGGTTGGACGAACTGTGCGAATGACTACACGCGCTACGTTCCGCGCAATGCGAAGAAGTCAGCAATTGTCGGCTGGGTATTTTTAGGCACCGCTGTTCCAGAAACATTATTAATGCTGCTTGGTGCCACAACTTTTACATTCCTTTCAAATCCTTCGCAAGTAGTTCAGTGGAATGGAGCAAATCCTTTCCAGGCTCTCTATGCGCAGGACTTGCTGCCACGATGGTTTGTAGTCTTGTTCTTGCTCTTTGCAATACTCCAACTCTTCGCTGTGAATTCACTAGATCTCTATTCCTCAGGAGTTTCACTTCAGGCAATGGGTGTACGCATCAAGCGCTACCAAGCCGTGTTGCTTGACTCGGTAATTTCGTGTGCTCTCACCATCTGGGCAATGTTTCAATCGACCTTTTCTCTCTACATGAAAGAGTTTGTTGGCGTCATCATTGTGTGGATTGGCCCTTGGCTAGGAATTTTCTTAATGGACTGGCTGCTCAGAAGAATGAAGTACAACCCCGAAGAGTTGCAGCGCACTGACAAAGACGGTATTTACTACGGGGGGCGAAGCGGTGTGCGCTGGAACGCGCTAGTCGCATTCGCTTTCGGGGTACTAAGCGCAACAGTCTGCTTCTCGAAGGCTCCACCACCAGTTACATTTCCTTTTCACTGGATGACACCTATTTCTAATCACTTCGCAGCCAGCTGCGCCGGAGACCTTGTGAATGGTGTCTGCACATCTGGCTGGTACGGAGGAGCTGACTTCTCCGTCTTTGCAGGTGTACTCCTTTCAGCATTGCTCTACTTCGTCCTAGAAAAGCGCTCGGGGCACATTGCCAGGCAGGTACAAAAACAAGAGGGACTAAAGCAAGCATCGTAAAGCGGCTGGGACTTGATGTACCGTTGCCAAATGCAGTCTTCACCCGAAAGCAAGAAGCCACAGAACGTAATTGTTGTCGTACTTGACTCACTAAATCGTCACTTGCTTGAGGCATATGGATTCAACGAATTCACAACGCCAAATCTCACAAGATTCGCAAATCGGTCCATCAAATTTGCCAACCACCACACCGGCTCACTGCCATGCATGCCCGCTCGACACGACATTCTTTGTGGCGCACTCGACTTTTTATGGCGCCCTTGGGGGTCAATTGAGATTTGGGAAGATGCCATCACCTTTGAACTGCGTCGCAAAGGGATCACCACACAGTTAATTACTGACCACCCTCACTTGTTTGAATCTGGCGGTGAGAATTATCACACCGACTTCTCTGCGTGGGACTACGTGCGAGGTGGCGAAGATGATCCGTGGAAAACTCGTCTCGATCCTTCTTGGTTCGGGTCGCCTGCGCTCCCGGCTCAACCAGCGTCAATTGAACGCGGCTACGACAAATCACGAACCTATTTCAAAGAAGTAGAAGACTTTCCTGGCCCAAAGACAATGACTGCGGCGGCAAAATGGATTCGCGACAATAAAGACAGCGACGAGCGCTTCTTTTTATTCGTCGATGAGTTTGATCCGCACGAGCCTTTTGATACTCCTGAGCCGTGGGCGTCAATGTACGACGAGGAGTGGGCCGGACCAAAAGTAATCTGGCCACCCTATACCGATGCCGGTGGTCCAAACGTTCCCGATGAACGAACTGGTCGACACATCCGTGCAAACTACGGCGCGAAGTTGTCAATGATTGATCATTATTTTGGAAAAGTACTCGACGCCATTGATGAAACAAATGCTTGGGACAATACTGCTGTCATTGTTATGACCGACCACGGCCACTATTTAGGTGAGCGTGGTGGAATCTGGGGCAAGCCAGGTGTTCCTATCTATTCAGAGATGGGTCACATTCCACTCATGATCGCGTGGCCGGGAAGTGCAGCTTCAGAAGTAAACGAATTAACGACGACCGTAGACATCCACGCAACGCTGTGCGAAATCTTTGACGTTCGACCAGAGCACCGCACCCATGGACATTCACTCACGTCTGTGCTCAGTGGCACTGGGCCAACAACTCGCGACCACATCCTGACTGGGATCTGGGGACGAGAAGTGGTGTTCATTGACAAAGAGACGAAATTTGTGCGTGCCCCTATTGAAGGGAACCGACCACTTGAGATGTTCTCTAATAGATGGTCAACCATGCCAATTCACGCCTACCCCACTATCCGTCTCCCGCGACCAGATCGTCGAGCAACGTTGGAATACATGCCTGGCTCTGACGTTCCCGTCATTCGCCAACCGTTCACCACTGGAGATGAGGTCCCATTCTGGGCGCGAATGAACTCATTTCATGGTGACGTTGTTTTCAACAGAAAAGAAGACCCGCTCGAAGAACAGAATCTTGTAAAGGGCACTTCCGTAGAAGCATCTTCGTCGCAAGTAGAAGCCATGCGTGAAGCATTAAAGGCAATCGAAGCACCGTCTCTGCAATTCGAGCGCTTAGCGCTTTCGTAATTATTTAAACGCAGCTGGAAAACTTCTTGCAGCATCTGCGTACCAAGCTGCTGAGGGCTTACGTGTGCGCTTAAAAGTTGTTCGGTCAACTTCAACAATGCCAAACTTCGGACGGTATCCAAGCACCCATTCGAAATTGTCGAGAAGAGACCATTGGAAATAACCACGAACGTCATGTCCTTCGTCAATTACTTTTGCTAGACCGCGCAATGCACCGTCTAAGTATCTAATTCGCTGCTCGTCGTCATCAGTACCAATGCCGTTTTCAGTAACGATCACTGGAATGCCCGTCTTTTCTGCGGCACGCCTCACTGTGTACTCAACACATTGTGGCCAAAAGGCGTAACCCATTTCTGTCACTTCACCAGTAACAGGCATAATTCCGCTTGGGCCGAGTTCAATTTTTGTGTAGCACTGCACACCAATGAAGTCGTCATCTCCCACTGCAGCTAGGTATTGATCTTCCATTGAAGTGCGGATGACTGCCATGGTTTCTTCTCCACCTTCAGCGCACACGTATTCCTGCATGGAAAGACACATGCCAATTGGATACGTTCCCGGCCCTTTTCTGAGCTCTTCACGCATGGCTAAGTGACAGCTGCGCATCGCTTCATTTACCTTGTCGTAGCGTGAACGGTCTTTCACTTGTGGTGGAAAAACGCCAAGTAGATATCCCATGAGAGCAACGATGTTTGGCTCATTAATTGTGCAGGCAATATCAATGTCTTCACCAAACTCTGTCGCCACAAGTTTTGCGTAGCTTCCCATCCACTCAGCAATATTCGGATTCTCGAAGCCACCAAGGTCTGCTACCCAGAGTGGCAAGGTGAAGTGGTGCAAAGTAACAACTGTTTGAATACCCTTGGCGTGACACGCTTTCAAAACATCTTTGTAATGCGAGACTGCTTCTTTAGAAATCACACCTTGTTGAGGTTCAATCTTTGCCCATTCGAGAGAAAGTCTGAATGAATTGAGTCCAAGTGACTCGATTATTTCTAAGTCCTCTTCATAACGATTCCATGAGTCGCATGCATCCCCACATGGCTCTGCGGCAATGGTGTCAGGCTTAGTTTCAAAGCGAGACCAGTCTGTATTATCTCCGCCACCTTCAATTTGATACCCAGCGGTTGAAGTGCCCCACATAAAGTCGGCGGGGAAAGCAGTTTGGCGATCTGGCATTTTCAGTCCTTTGATTAACTTGGTAAAGGTTTGAGCAATCAACTACAACTTTGGAGCATACTTACATTCATGAACAAAAATCATGCCCCATTAAATACAGAGCTGGCCAACAAGATGCTCGAAACCGCGTACCAAGAAGCAGTCCTTGGACTTAGCGAAGGGGGCATTCCCATTGGTGCGGCACTCTTCACCAGAGAGGGTGAACTCCTTGGCGCAGGACACAACCGCCGAGTCCAAGAAGACGATGCATCGGTGCACGCAGAAACAGATGCGTTTAGAAAAGCAGGTCGTCGTCGCGATTACCCCGACTGTGTAATGGTCACCACGCTCTCGCCATGCTGGTACTGCTCAGGACTTGTTCGCCAATTCAATATCGGCGCTGTAGTCATTGGTGAAGCAGAGACGTTCCATGGTGGACATGATTGGCTCGAAGAGCTTGGCGTTGAGATCGTTGTCTTGAACGACAAAGCATGTATTGAGATACTTTCGAAGTTCACTCACGAGCACCCCGAACTTTGGAACGAGGACATTGGCCTCTAGTTAGCGAACTGGAGCACCAAAGAGTCGGTCGCCAGCGTCACCAAGGCCAGGTGTGATGTAACCAACATCAGTTAATTTTGCATCGAGTGCCGCGCCAAAAATCTTGATGTCTGGATATTTAGAGAGAACGTAGTCAAGTCCCGGCTGCGCTGCAAGCAAACACAGCACTGTCACTGGACCAGGATTGCGCTGAGCGATGATGTCGAGCACGCAAACGAGTGATCCACCAGTTGCGAGCATCGGGTCACAAATAACAATTGGAGCGCCGCCTAGATCTTCAGGAACCCCGTCGAGATACACGTCTGGAAGTAGTGTCTCTTCGTTTCGACGCAGACCCATCAAACAAACTCTGTGCACCGGAAGAATTTCTTGAGCCGCTGGACTCATACCTAGTCCTGCACGAAGGATTGGGATGATGATGTACTGCGTATCGGCTTTGACTGCAGGTGCTCCTTTGACAACAGGTGTGTCAACGGTTGTTGGCGAAACTTTTGCGTCACGGAATGCTTCGTAGGCTACAAATCGTGCAATTTCACCGGCGAGGCGCAGGAAGTCTGCATTGGAAGTTTTTTCATCACGGAGTTGGCGAATCTTGTCAGCAACAAGTGGATGATCGATGAAATAAGTAGAGGCCACACCGACACAATAGGTCATGTTTCTTCGTGAATTCCTGCACAAGTGAGCAAGTAACATCAGGCAATGGCAATTTCACACTCCACGCGGCCAAGTGCCAACCCTCTTGGTGGAGTTCACTCGAAATACCCAGGACCTCGTGCACTTATTTCACCTGACAGAAGTCTCACCTGGTGGCGCAGAATCCTTCCAGTTATTGCCTCACACCGTTTTGCATTCATTACCTCAATAAGCCT
>CALJTY010000005.1 GCA_937975915.1 uncultured Acidimicrobiaceae bacterium
TAATGCGCCCCGACAAAGTCCATCTCGTAGGTTTCGACCTTGATGGCAATGAACTCGACATTGAAGCCGACCAGTACTTGGGTCGAATCTTTCAACACGAAACAGATCACCTTGACGGCTTCTTGTTGATTGACCGACTTGATCCACCTGAGCTGCAACAAAAAGTTAAGAAGATGCTTCGAAAGCAGCACATTGAAATAGATAGTGCTTCTAAAGACTCTCAACGCAACATCTTTGGTAAATAATGCGCATTGCATTTCTTGGCACACCAGCTCCAGCGGTGCCAACACTTAGAGCGCTCGTTGCAAACGGACACGACGTTGTGATCGTCGTTACACGTCCTGATAAAAAACGTGGTCGTGGTGGCGAACTATCTCCAAGCCCGGTGAAAGCAGCGGCACTTGAACTTGGACTCAACGTCTCTCACACTTTGAAAGATCTCTACGACGTTGATGCAGAACTCGGCGTGGTCGTTGCCTACGGCGCAATGATCCCTGCTGCGATGCTCGAAGTCGTGCCAATGCTGAATGTGCACTTCTCGTTACTTCCAAGATGGAGGGGAGCAGCTCCAGTTGAGCGCGCGATACTGAGCGGCGACAAAGAAACGGGCGTCTGCATTATGACGCTTGAAGAAGCGCTCGACACCGGTCCGGTGCACCTAGAGCAACGAATCTCAATTGGTGAAAAGACTTCGAGTGAACTCTTGGAAGAGCTTTCAATTCTCGGTGCGAAGGCACTGTGTGAAGTTGTTGGGTCAGAACAATTGTTGAAGAACGCAGATCCTCAAGTTGGTGAGCCAACGTATGCCGAGAAACTGAGTAGCGAAACTTTTAATTTGAAGAACACCGAGAGCGCCACGCAACTTGCTCGGATAGTTCGATTAGGTCGTGCCTTTACTTTCATTGGTGAGCGTCGTTTCAAGGTTCTTGAAGCTCACACACTTGAGCACCAAGGTGAGCCCGGAACATTCACTGTGATCGATGGGACACCTGCTCTTGTCACATCTGAAGGGGCGTTAGCGCTCGACGTGGTCCAACCAGAGGGCTCAAAGTCAATGGCTGGCTCTGCTTGGTGGCTTGGCGCACACCTAGAGCCGTCGTCAGCCCATTGGGGCTAAGCCCTAGGCTAGGAACGTGACTTTCGTTGACGCCGGCCCCGTAGGAGCATTTCGAATAACGCCTT
The DNA here is from genome assembly GCA_937975915.1 of uncultured Acidimicrobiaceae bacterium. GTDB lineage: Bacteria > Actinomycetota > Acidimicrobiia > Acidimicrobiales > RAAP-2 > RAAP-2. The sequence goes on from CALJTY010000005.1 coordinate 1,183, forward strand.
CAATCCTCGCGGCAGATTTCGGTGTGCTTGCACAAGAAGTCAAAACAATTGAGAGCGAATCTGACTGGTTGCACGTAGACGTAATGGACGGACACTTCGTTCCAAACATTTCATTTGGCCCTCCAGTTATCACTTCACTTCGTAAATACAGCACTAAGTTCTTTGATTGTCACTTAATGATTCAAGAGCCGAGTCAATACTTTGAAGCCTTAAAGAAAGCCGGTGCCGATAGTTGCACTGTGCACTACGAGGTCGGAAAAACTGCCGAGCACATTAAGAATGCTCGAGCCCTTGGACTTCGAGTTGGTGTTTCGGTTAATCCCGACACGCCATTTGAAAAAATGGAGCCATTTCTTGGCGACATTGACCTGATTCTCATCATGTCGGTCTTTCCTGGATTCGGCGGCCAGTCATTTATCTCTGAAGTACTACCGAAGGTTGAACGAGCTCGCAAACTGATTGATGAAAACAATCTTCAGTGCGACCTTCAAATTGATGGTGGTATTGATCTAACGACGGCACCAATCGCAGCACGTGCTGGGGCAAACGTTCTAGTGGCTGGAAATGCAATTTTTGCTAAAGACAATCCTCTTCAGGCGGCCAAAGACATTCGAGCCGCCGGCCTCGCTGCACGCTGATGTCAGTTCCTCATTCAGAACTGATGCAGCTGGCTATGGCCCAGGGTGACAAGGCCCGACTCCACTCGTCGCCTAACCCATGGGTTGGTGCACTCATCACTGATCAGTTCGGCGTTGTAATTGCTGAAGGGCACACGCAGGCACCGGGAGAATCACACGCAGAGATTGACGCCCTTCGCCACGCCGGCGATAAAGCCAATGGCGCAACACTCGTAGTCACACTTGAGCCTTGTTGTCACACCGGGCGAACTGGTCCATGCGTGGAAGCAATTGTCACCGCTGGAATCAAGAAGGTAATTATTGGCATCACCGACCCAGACCAGAGAGTCTCAGGTCAGGGAATTGCATTTCTAAAAGATGCCGGCATAGAAGTGATAACTGGTGTTGAAGAAGAAGCGGTAGCGCAGCAACTCGCTCCCTACATTTGGCACCGCAAGACTGGACGTCCCTACGTAGTTGCAAAAATTGCTTCAACACTCGACGGCATTGTCGCCATGGCCGATGGAACGAGCAAGTGGATCACCAGTGAAGCTGCTCGCCAGGACTCACACCTTCTAAGAGCTCAGAGCCAAGCCATTCTCGTCGGCGCTGGAACAGTGCGAACTGATAATCCAGAGCTCACGGCACGACTCGGTGACATCATCTTGGAACCACTTCGTGTTGTGCTTGGCAGTGTCTCTAAAGATGCCAGGGTGCAGCCTTGTCTGGAACTAAGCGGAGATCTAGGTCAGGTCCTTGACGAACTTGGCGGACACGATGTACTCCAAGTACTTGTTGAAGGTGGGCCAACGACCATAAGTGCCTTCTTGGAAGCAGGGCTTGTTAACCACATTGTCTGGTATCAAACACCGGCGATTGCTGGCAGCAAGGGAACTGTTGGGGCGCTTAATAACCTCTCAACACCCACAATTAACGCACTTCGCAGAGGGCATTTGGTAGATGTACGTCGAATCGGCGAAGATATACGTCTGGACGTGGAGGTCTAATGGCATTATCAACAATCGAAGAAGCAATTGAGCAGCTACGAAATGGTGGCATGGTCGTTGTTGTCGATGACGAAGATCGTGAGAACGAAGGCGACCTGATCATGGCCGCTGAAGACGTCACGCCTGAGAGCATGGCCTTCTTCCTCGAGCACACGTCTGGCGTTTTCTGCGTCCCTCTCGAATCAACCCGTGCAGATGAACTCGATCTTCCACTTATGGTTGTTGCCAACACTGAAGCACAGCGCACAGCCTTCACTGTCACCGTTGACTATCGCCATGGAACGACTACTGGTATTTCTGCGCACGACCGTGCAGCAACCATTAACGCCCTGATTAATCCTGAGACTCGACCAACTGACCTAAACCGTCCTGGTCACATCTTTCCTCTTCGCTACCGTCCAGGCGGCGTTCTAAAGCGCGCCGGTCACACCGAAGCAACCGTTGACCTTTCTCGTCTCGCTGGCAAATACCCATCTGGTGTGCTCTGTGAAATTGTTACTGCAGACAAGTCAGACATGGCACGACTTCCAGAACTCACTGAGTTCGCCAAGAAGTTCAACCTGCCAATTGTTTCTATTGCAGACCTCATTCGTTACCGTCGTCACCACGAAAAGCTCGTGAAGCGTGTTTCAGATGCATCACTTCCTACCGAGCACGGAACGTTCCAAGCTCACGTTTTTGAATCAGTGCTTGACGGTGAGCAACACCTTGCCCTCGTTTACGGTGACATCGCTGCTGCCAAGGACGTACTTGTACGCGTTCACTCAGAATGTCTCACTGGAGACGTAATGGGCTCAATGCGCTGTGACTGTGGACCACAGTTGCACACCGCAATGGCGAAGATCGCCGCCGAAGGCGCTGGAATTGTTGTCTACCTTCGTGGTCATGAAGGTAGGGGAATCGGACTTGGTCACAAGATCCGTGCTTACGCTTTGCAAGAAGAAGGACGCGACACTGTTGACGCCAACCTTGAGCAAGGCCTTCCAGTTGACTCACGTGAATACGGCATCGGTGCACAGATCCTTGTAGACCTTGGCGTCACTTCAATGCGCCTTATGACGAACAACCCAATTAAGTACGGTGGCCTCGAAGGCTTCGGTCTCAACATTGTTGAGCGCGTAGCCATTGAGTCAATGCCTACTGAATTCAACATTGATTACCTGCGCACCAAGCGTGAGCGCATGGGTCACATGCTTGGGGGCCTCGATGACGTCAAGTAAGGAAACTGAGTTTGACGCAGGCGTCGTAGAAGCACTTCGCAGCCGCGTTGGCGAATACCTTGAAGGCTCAAAGTCTGGACGCGGAGTCCGCGTTGGAATTGTGTGTGGTCGCTTTAACGGTGGCATCACGACTCGACTTTTGAACGGTGCACTTAAGGCGCTCGAAGAAGGTGGCGTTGATCGGTCAGACATTTCACTCGGCTGGGTCCCTGGTGCTTTTGAAATCCCGATGCTGGCCCTTGCGTACGCTGACGGTGGAAACCCAGTTGACGTTGTAATCACTCTCGGTGCTGTTATACGTGGAGAGACTGGTCACTACGAAGTTGTAGCGGGCGAGTGTGCACGCGGAGTGCAAGACGTTCAGCTAAGCACTCGTGTTCCAGTGATCTTCGGCGTCCTTACCGTGAACACGATTGAACAAGCTCTTGAGCGTTCAAAAGATGACGAAACCAATGTTGGCTATTCATCAGCTACAACTGCCCTTGAGATGGTTTCAATCCTTAACCAAGGCTCAGTAGCTGACCAATAAGAAGTATTTATTGCTCTGGTTTAGGGCTGGCTGCGCGAACGTACACCTGCTGCACTTCGGCGACTGCGTTCTTGTAGAGATCAGCGTGTTCACCGAGGCGGTCTCCGGCGGTTGACACCATTGCACTCACGAGGTCTATGACAAGACTGGCTTGTTCGAGTCCTGGGGGAGTTGCAGCCAAATGAACAGCTGCTAGTTGAATCAAATGGAAAATGTGATTTCCAATTACGACGTCAACCGGTGTTGCGCGGATGAGTTCTAATTCTTCTTGTTCGCTGAGGGCATTTTCTTCATTTGTCACAGGTCCAAAGTACCCGATGGGCCGTTTCCCTAGAAATTCCCTTGAATTCAGGCACATTGTGCCAACTGCTAGAGTTGTAAAGCAGTTCACAGCAAGTGAGGTTGGTTATTCCAGCGTCCACCTAGACATGAAGAGTGTCAAGGTCACCAGGAGTTTTGCGCCCCGCTTGCCGTGGCGACGTCATATCGGCGTCGCGTAGAGCAAGGAGTGAGTTATCGCAACAGTGCCTGGAGACCACCGCGTCAATGAACGCATCCGAGTGGACAATGTACGTCTGATTGACAATGAAGGAAATCAGCGAGGCGTTGTTTCTGCCCGCGAAGCTCTTGAACTCGCTCGTGAACTTGATCTTGACCTTGTTGAAATTGCCCCTACGGCAGTTCCACCAGTTTGTCGAATCATGGATTATGGAAAGTTCAAGTTTGATGAGGCCCAGAAAGCTAAAGAAGCTCGCCGCAAGTCGACCAACGTTGGCATCAAGGAAATGAAGTACCGCCCGAAGATCGGTCCCGGTGACTTTGATACCAAGACACGCAACGTTGAAAAGTTTCTTAATGAAGGTCACAAGGTAAAAATCACAATTATGTTCCGTGGACGCGAATCAGCGCACCCAGAACTTGGAGCAAAGATTCTTGAGCGCATCGTGGAGAAGTTGGAACACATCGCGAAGGTTGAATCAGCGCCCAAGCTTGATGGACGAAACATGTTGATGGTTCTTGGACCAGATAAGAAGCCGAAGAAGAAGGCAGATGCAAGTGCACCTGCCGCAGTAAAAGAAGTTGCAACACCAGAAGTAACTGCAGCACCAGTACTCGACATAGAAGCAGTGAGAGCTCTCGCTGTGACACCAAAAGAGGAGGCGTAAATGCCAAAGATGAAGACAGACAGCGGTGCAAAGAAGCGCATCAAGGTCACCGGAAGTGGACGACTACGTCGCCAGAAAGCTTTCCGTGGACACTTGATGGAAGGTAAGACTTCGACACGTGCACGTCGACTTGGCCGTGAGACGGACATTTCGAAGGGCATTGAGAAGAACATCAAGCGCCTTATGGGCCTATAAGAGATCGTTAGGAAAGAGGAACTGAAATGGCACGTGTAAAGAGGGCTGTAAACGCCAAGAAGCACCACAAGGCAATTCTGGAAGAAGCGAAGGGTTACTACGGTGACCGTAGCCGCACCTTCCGCGCCGCTAACCAAGCTGTGCAGCACGCCGGAGTGTACGCATTCCGTGACCGCCGCGCACGCAAGGGCGACTTCCGCAAGCTTTGGATTCAGCGCATTAACGCTGGAACCCGCGCATACGGCATGAGCTACAGCCGCTTCATCGCTGGACTCAATGCTGCAGGAATCGAAGTAGACCGTCGCATGCTGGCGGACCTGGCTGTGAACGACAACGCCGCATTCGGCGCAATCGTGGCACAGGCCAACGCAGCACTTACTAAGTAGGTTTTTTGATCGAGGTGTTGGGGTCGACGCACGAACGTGTTCGTCGGCTCCGACGCCTTGGACAAAACCGCTCAGATCGCTGGGAAGAAGAAGTCTGTGTCCTAGAAGGACCGGATCTGGTTGATGCTGCACTCAGCAGTGGCGCAACATTCGAAGCAATCTTCGTAGACGAGGAAGACGTCTCTAAACCAGTCATTGCAGCTCTCATTGAAAGGGCGCAGGATGCAAAAGTACGAGTCTTCTCACTCGCCTCAGGCGTTCTTCAAAGAGTTGCTGATGCAAAAACCCCGCAACCAATTATCGCAACAGTTTCATTTCCCCTTACGGCTGTCTCGAAGCTGCCAGTTGACGGCTTCGCACTAGTTCTTCACGAACTAAAAGACCCAGGTAACGCAGGAACCATTATTCGTTCAGCAGATGCCTCGGGAGCAAGCTGTGTTGTCTTCACCGGAAACTCAGTCGATGTCTTTAATCCCAAAGTCCTTCGCGCCACTGCCGGATCAGTATTTCACCTTCCTATTTGCGTCGCACCGCTGGGTGATGTGATTGCTCATTTCAAGAGCGCAGGCGTCACTTCGTACGCCACCGTTATCCATGGCGGAGCGTCTCCACGCAGCGTTGATCTCTCTAAGGCGTCAGTTGTTGTGATCGGTAATGAGTCCGCGGGGCTCGATGAAGAGGCGATTGCTCTCTGTGATGCTTCGCTCAGTATTGCAATGGACGGCAACAGCGAATCACTAAATGCCGCAATTGCGGCGTCATTAATTGCATTTGAAGCCCTTAACCAGCGCCAAGACGCTAAATCACCCTCAAAATCTCGTAGCCTTGAGGAATAATGAGCACTTCACCTCTCGATAATCTCGCCGCTCAAAAGGCCGAATTACTTGAAAAGGTCACGTCTCTAACAACGCTCGACGAACTTAAAGAAGCCGAACCTTTCATCACTGGAAAGCGCTCAATTCTTTCTGCATTGCAGAAGTCACTGGGACAACTTGACGCTGACGCTCGAGCTGATGCAGGAGCTCTACTGCAAGAAGCCAGACGCGAAGTTGAAGCCGCACTCACTGAGCGCAGGGCAGTGCTTTCCAAGCAAGCTCGTGCGGTTGCGCTGGAATCTGACCGTCTTGACCTCGGCGACGTTGTCGTCAGCGCAGTCACGGTGCCAGTTTCAGTAGGTCACCCAGGACTGGTGGGCTCTACACAGCGAGAACTAGAAGACGTATTTGTTGGCATGGGATTTGTTGTTGCAGAAGGCCCAGAAGTTGAAAGCGACTGGTACAACTTCGAAGCACTGAACATTCCTCCAGCTCACCCATCACGTGGAATGTGGGACACCTTCTACGTGGAGCTCGGAGAACCTGAAACAGTGGTTCTACGTACGCACACATCACCAACACAGATTCACTTGATGGAAAATGCGGTGGCGAACAACTCATTGCCAATCCACGCCGTTGCTCCTGGAACTTGTTACCGACGCGATACCCCTGACGCTCGCCACCTTGCCACCTTCCACCAGATTGAAGGAATCATTGTTGATCGAAACATCACGTTCGCTGACCTCGCTGGTGTGATTGAAACGTTCACCCACGCATACTTCGGTCCTGACATTGAGTCACGTCTACGCCCAGCGTTCTTCCCATTCACTGAGCCATCAGCAGAATTTGAAATCACATGCACCATTTGTCGTGGCGAAGGATGTCGGACCTGTTCACAGACCGGCTGGATTGAACTCGGTGGTTGCGGAATGCTTGACCCTGCAGTCCTGTCAGCCGTGGGCATTGACGGCGACGAGTGGAGCGGCTTCGCTTTCGGGTTCGGAATTGAACGCTGTGGTCAGATGCGCCACCAGATTGCTGACATGCGCGCACTCATTGAGAACGACACACGCTTCTTGGGGCAGTTCTCATGAAGATCTCTCTTTCGTGGCTTCGTGAATTTGTTGACATCACTGAATCAGTTGAAGAACTTCGTCTCATTATGGACGACCTCGGTCTCGTGGTTGAAGGCATTGAGCGCGTAGGCGAGGGATTAGAAGACGTCATTGTTGCTCGCGTAGACAACATTGCCCTCATCGAAGGCGCCGACCGGATTCGCCTCATCACAGTGGACGCTGGAAATGGACCACTTGACATTGTCTGTGGTGCCATGAACTTCGAAGTCGGACACCACGTGCCACTTGCTCCAGTTGGTGCAGTGCTGCCAGGCGGATTTGAAATAGCGCAGCGAAAGATGAAAGGTGTTATTTCTAACGGAATGCTCTGCTCTGCTCGAGAGCTAAAGATCAGTGAAGACCACCAGGGACTCATGATCCTGGACGATCTAATCACCCCGGTTGTCGGTGTGAAGCTGATGGACGCTCTTTCAATGACTGCAGATGTTGTCTTTGACATCACCGTTGAAGGAAATCGACCTGATGCCTGGTCTGTAGAAGGCGTTGCTCGCGACCTCGCTACAAGGTTTCACCGCACACTTCGCAGTCCAAAGATTGCAACGCCTAACGTCAAGGCAACAACCGACTCATTCGCTTCAGCTGGCATTGACGACCCAGATCTCTGTGGACGTCTTACTGTCTCAGTGCTTCGAAACGTAAAAGTGGGTCCATCACCTGACTGGGTCGCTGCTCGACTCACTAGTGCCGGCATGCGTCCAATTTCAAACGTCGTTGACGCTTCAAACCTTGTAATGCTCGAACTCGGTCAACCTACGCACCCCTACGACGCAGCACACGTAGCTGGAAAAACGCTCCGTGCACGAAGGGCTCGCAGTGGTGAAACGCTCGAAACTCTCGACGGCGTTGTTCGCGAACTGGCAAAAGCGGGTCGTGGCCTTGGAGACACCGGTGAGGACTGCGTCATTGTTGACGGTGACGACCATGTTCTTGGTCTCGCTGGAATCATGGGTGGCGCCTCAAGTGAAATCTCAGAGTCGACTACTGACGTGCTTGTAGAAGCTGCGTTCTTTGATCCCATGACTATCGCTCGCTCATCGAAGCGACACGGACTTAGAAGCGAAGCTTCAAACCGATTTGAACGTGGCGTTGACCCGAACGTGGCCCTTCGTGCCGTTGGTCGATTTGTTGCTGTATTGAGTGAAAGTGTTCCTGGCCTTGAATGGATGGCTTCGCCGCTAGACATCGCTGGAAAGACTCCTGAGCTTCCTGTTGTTGAACTTCGCGACAATGACATAGAGCGAACTCTTGGCATCGCGATTCCAGTAAAGGAATCGACAGCAATTCTTGAGGGACTCGGATTCAGCGTTTCTGAAAAGAACGGTTCACTGTTCGTTATTCCTCCAAGTTCACGACTTGACATCAGAAGCGGTGCCAACGGTCGCGCGGACGTAATTGAAGAAATCGCTCGTGTTTATAGCTACCGCCGTCTTCCACGCAGGTCACCATCATGGCCAACACCAGGTGGACTGAGCCAGCTTCAGCAGTTTCGTCGCAAAGTCAGAGATGTCTGCATTGACCTAGGCATGAATGAGTCATGGACGCCAACCCTGGGTAGCGACGAAGACTTTGATCTCGTGCACCCGGGTGCTGCGCGCGTTCGAATCACTAATCCGCTCGCATCTGAAGAATCAGTCATGCGTGCAACAACTATCACTGGGCTCGTAAAGGCTTGGGGCAAGAACGTCGACCGTGGAACTGGCGATGTTGTGATGGGTGAAATTGGCGTTGTCTTCACGCACCCAGACGTGACAAAGAATCCGCACAATACCAAGGGTGGAGTAGCGGGGTCAGTGACGCTCGCGCTCCCAGAAGAGACTGAACGCCTCACTGTGGTCCTTGGTCGACCTAAGGATGACGCCACAACTGCTGTGGCGTTCTGGAACGCTTTGGCTACTCGTCTCAATCTCGCAGACGTTGTAGTTCGTACGCTGGACGCTGCTCCTGGGTTCCATCCGACACGTTGTGGTGCACTGGTGGACCGTGCAACTGGAGCGGTGCTTGGCTACGTGGGTGAAGTTGACACTGAACTAGTTCACGTGCTCGCTCCTACTGCAACGAATCGTCGCCTCGGACTTATTGACATTGACCTCGCAGCGCTCAGTGATCACACAATGGCCATCCGAACTAGTCAGTTCGTCAATGTGCCAAGTCGCTACCCGAGTGCGGTAATTGATCTTGCCTTTGTGACGCCGGTAAGCGTTCATGCGCAGGACCTGGCCCACGCACTTCGCAGCGCTAGCGATCTCGTTGAGCGCGTAGAGCTGTTTGATGTTTATCGTGGCACCAACTTGCCAGAAGGAACGAGAAGCCTTGCCTACAGCGTTCGCTTCAGTTCAAATGAAGCAACACTCAGCGATACTGAGGTGAGCAGTGCACGCGATGCACTTATTGCAGTGGCAGTTTCGCTCGGTGCGGTACTTCGTTAATTCATGATTGAGTACGTTCCCTTTACGACTGACGGTCGTAGGTTTTCGCAACAATCTCGAGTTCGCCTTGGTGACACTGGTGGCAACGGGCTTATCCGACCTGACGCAATTGCTCGAATCTTGCAAAATGTGGCAACTGACGACTGGGATGAGCTCAACATTGACCGTGATCTCCAGTGGTTAGTTCGTCGCACGAGTTTCAGAGTTGTTGAGGGAGCTCAGCTCCCTCACTATGGCGAATTCATAACCTGCACCACATGGGGATCGGGCCACGGAGCAGCGTGGGGCGAGCGCCGTACCGACATTTACGTGGGTGACACGCTTTCAATTGAGGCGGCATCAATTTGGGTGCCAGTGAGCTTTGAAGGGATGCCCCAGCGCATGCGCCCGGGCTTTATTAATTCCTACGGAGAAGCATCGAGTGTTCGAAAAGTATCTGGTCGCATTGCTGTGCCTGAGATTCCAAGTAACGCGAAGCGCACACCTTGGTTCATTAGAAGGTCTGACATTGACATTGTCGACCACGTAAATAACGCAGCCTCGTGGCAAGCGCTTAGCGAAGTAGCAACTGCTCCAGTAGTAAGTGCGTCACTCATTCACCACGGCCCAGTCGAGAAGTTCGACGATGTGACGCTGGTGGCAGCACCGGGGCTGATGTGCTTAGAAGTGAATGGTGCAGTGCAGGTCAGCTGTGAGTTTCAACAGCTGTAGCTGCCTTTGATGACGTTGCGTAAATTGAACCCATAAGCACGAGAGGGAATCCAACCAGGATTCCAGCTGTGAGTGGTTCGCTTAAGAACACCACACCGAGCACTACTGCTACTGCAGTGTTGATGTAGGTGATGACGGTGCTTCTCGTTGCACCAATCTCTGCAATGAGTGCTCCGAAGACCACAAACGCAATTGCGGTGCAGACAATTGAAAGTGTTCCAACACACGCCCATGTTTCACCACTGATGTGCGCAGGCCAGTGGGTGAGCGTCCATGGGGTCCAGCACACGGCAACGAATGCAGATGATCCTGCAATAACTATTGACCCCGGAACTCCATTGAGCTTCGTGGCGAGAATGATCGGTCCAATGGTGTAGCCCACACAGACAATGAGTAGTAGTGCCACCCATCCAATTGATCCACCACGCACGTCAATACCTACGAGGAACGCCACGCCAATAATTCCGATGGCGAGACCGAAGATGCGTCGCTGGGAAATCTTTTCGTGCTCCGTGCGACGGATGAGTTGGCCGAGGACCGAGAAGAGCGGGACGCAGCAGATGAGAAGACTGGTGATTGAACTGGTTAAGTGCTTTTCAGAAGTTCCCATTAAGTACCAAGGAATACCGAACTCAATAACTGCAAAAATCAAAATCCATTTGATGTTGGCAATCATGATTGGAAATTGCTTCTTGTACGCAACGAGCGTCAGCATGATGATGGCGGCTGGCACAGTTCTTCCAAAGACGAGAACGCCAGGGTCTAGTTCACGCACTGCAATTCTGATGAGCAAATAGGGGATGCCCCAGATAAATGCCATGGCGGCAAATAGCGCTAAACCCCTTTTAGTCATTGAAAGATACTAGCGCGAGTGAATAAAACTTGCATTTATAGTCACTTTTATGCATAAAATGTCATATGCGTGTTGGAATAGTCGGAGCCACGGGATACGCCGGATCAGAGTTGTTGCGCCTTAGTGCGGCCCACCCTGACCTGGACGTTGTTATTGCTACTGGGGATTCGAACGCCGGTAAGCGAGTGAGTGACCACGTCCCAGCCCTCGGTGCACTTTTCCCTGACATGACATTTGCTCAAACCTCTGATGTTTTGAGCACTGAACTCGATGTGGTGTTTTTAGCTCTTCCTCATGGACAGAGCCAGAAGATTGTTCCAGACCTCGTTGCAAAGAACATCCAAGTCGTTGACCTCGGCGCTGACTTTCGTCTGAAAGACCCAACTGACTACGTCACCTGGTACGGAGAAGCGCACCACGCACCTGAACTTCTAAAAAAGTCAGTCTTCGGTCTCGTAGAACGTCACCGTGGCGAACTAGTGGGCGCAACACTTATTGCTGCACCCGGTTGCTATCCAACAGCAAGTTCACTCGCGCTTGGTCCTTTTCTTGACAACAAGAAGATCGCCACTAAGGGAATTGTTGTTAACGCACTCTCTGGAACTTCAGGAGCTGGAAGGGCAGCAGCTGAGCGTCTTCAGTTTTCTCGTCTAGCTGGCAACGCCGAAGCGTACGGACTACTAAACCACCGTCACACTCCTGAGATTCAACAAGAACTTGGCGCCGAACTACTTTTCACGCCACACCTACTTCCAGTGAGCAGGGGAATGCTCGTTACGGCCTATGGCCAAGTGAGCGATGCTTCATTCACTACCGAGAACGCACTTGATTTACTGAGAGAAACCTACGCGAACGATCCATTCGTTATTGTCAGCGACGAACCACCAGCCCTTAAAGACACCGCGGGCAGCAACCTTTGTATCGTGAGTGCACGAGTTGATCAAAGAACTGGATGGCTCGTGGCTATGTCGTCACTCGACAACCTCATTAAGGGTGCAGCGGGACAAGCGATTCAGGCTTGGAACGTTGCGACTCAGCGTGAAGAAACACTCGGGCTGCCGCTCGGTGGAGTGACGCCATGAGTCACGTTGTCGTAAAGCTCGGCGGCCACGCCCTTGATTCGTTGTCACCTCGCTCACCGGTACTAGTTGACCTCGCCCAAGATATTGAAAAGCTTCGTGCCAGTGGCACTGACGTTGTTGTCGTCCACGGTGGTGGACCTCAGATTGCAGAACTTCTCGGGCTCGTAGGAATTGAAAGCAAATTCCACGAAGGACTCAGAATCACTGACGCAGAAACTATGGGCTACGTTGCCATGGCACTTGGTCACGTGAACCAACAAATTGTCGCAGCACTAAACAGCGCTGGACTTACCAGTGCCGGACTAAACGGTGCTGATGGAACGCTTATGACTGCAACTTCACTTGGTATGCCCTGGGACCGAGCCGGTGGAGCTCCGAAGGTGAGAAGCGAAGTGCTCACAGCTTTATGGAACGCTGGCGTTACGCCAGTTGTTAGCCCAGTTGCTGTTGATGAACGCGGTGAACTTATTAACTGCAACGCCGACACTGCTGCTGGTGCCATAGCTGGCGCCATAGGGGCAACAACGCTGGTACTGCTTAGTGACATTGACCAGTTGAGAAGTGACCCTGAAGATGCTTCGTCGGCACTGAGTTCGGTTACTAGCGCGCAAGTTACAGAGTTGATTGCAACTGGTGCGGCACGTGAAGGCATGCGCCCAAAGATGACTGCTGCGCTCGATGCACTCAGCGGGGGAGCCTCCAAGATTCTGATGGCTAATGGAACTCGTCCACACGCGCTAAGCGAAGCACTGAGCGGATCTATTCCAACTACTGAGGTACTCAAATGACACGTCACTTCATGACCATTGAACAACAGAGCGACAAGGCACTTAAGAAGATCTACGAACTAGCAACGTCACCTATCAACGACGAAACGCTTAAGGGCCAGGGAGTTGCACTGGTTTTTGAGCGTCCATCGCTAAGAACTCGTGCTTCTAGTTCTGTAGCGGTCCAAGAACTCGGTGGCTTTGTGACGTTCTTCAGCGATGAAGAAGTAGGCATCGACACTCGTGAATCTGCAGAAGACATTGGCCGCACTCTGAATGAGATGTATTCAATTGCAGCCCTGCGAGTAAGGAACCACGAAGTCTTTAAGCGCATGCAAGCAGCCACGAACGACCAGATTTCGCTGATCAATCTGCTGAGCAACATTGCACACCCGACGCAGGCCATTGCTGATGTCCTCACTATTGCTGAGCACTTCGCCAAGGGTGACGTTTCTGGCATTAAGGGACTCAACGTCACCTATGTCGGTGACGCTACGAACGTAACAAGGTCGCTCGCAGTGGCGTTACTTCGCGCTGGAGCCAACGTAACTGTTGGTGCTCCAACTGGGTATCAGTTGAGCGCCGGTGGCGAAGAAGACCCGAGTGCAGTCAAGGGTGGCGGAACACTGACGTTGACCGATTCGCCAGTTGATGCCGTAAAGGGTGCAGACGTAGTGGTCACCGACGCCTGGGTCTCAATGGGCATGGAAGCAGAAACGCAGAAACGTCGCAAGGACTTAAGTGCCTTTCAAGTAAACGCGAAGCTCATGGGAGAAGCGAAGAAGGACGCAGTCTTGCTGCACTGTCTGCCTGCACACCGTGGTGATGAAATCACCGACGAAATTCTTGATTCAGAAAAGTCACTCGTGTGGCGTGAAGTATTCCATCGCAGGACCGCCATGCTTGGCGTTTTGCAGTGGATTAAAGAGGAGAAATAATGACTAAGCCACAACGCCAACAGCGCATCTCGGAACTTCTCGAGCGAGAAATCATTTCAACTGCTGCTCAGATTGTCACCAGGCTGCAAGCAGAAGGCATTGCCGCAACACAGGCCACAGTTACTCGTGACCTGCAAGACCTCGGCACCGTAAAGGTGAGAGACCTGCATGGATCTCGCCGCATTGTTATTGCCTCAACTCCCGCTGTTAGTTCCGCACCAGTTGACCACCTTCGTCGAATGATGGGCGAGTGGGTTGGCTCAGTAGACAACTCAGGCAACCTCGTGGTTGTGCGCACACCTCCGGGATGCGCACACGTAGTGGCATCAGCGCTAGACCGCAGTGCTATTGAAGGAGTGCTTGGAAGCATTGCTGGCGATGACACGATTTTGGTCATCGCCGATGAAGCTCGTGGCGGTAAGGCACTAGCTCAAGAATTTCGTCAATTAGCTGGACTCACAGAAGTATCTGGCACAAAGAAGGGTAAGTAATCATGGCTAAGCGTGTGGTTTTGGCATACAGCGGTGGACTCGACACATCAGTGGCGGTTCGCTGGATGATTGAAGAGTGGGGCGTAGAAGTTGTCTGCGTCCTTGTGAACGTGGGACAAGACGCCGACAGTTCTGAAAGTTTCGAAGACATTAAAGCTCGTGCACTCGCATCGGGAGCGATTGATTGCGTAATTGTTGACGCCCGTGAAGAGATGGCTGACGAGTTCTGCAAGAAGGCAATTTTTGCGAACGCTAAGTACGAAGGTAAGTACCCACTTGTTTCGTCACTGTCACGCCCGGTCATTGTTCGCCACCTCGTAGACCAAGCTCGTAAGTTCAATGCGCAAGCAGTGGCTCACGGTTGCACTGGAAAGGGAAACGACCAGGTTCGTTTCGAAGTTGGAACGCACGCACTTGCGCCTGACCTCGAAGTGCTGGCTCCTGCGCGTAACTGGGGAATGACCCGTGAAGCCTCAATTGACTTTGCTGAAAAGTGGGAAGTTCCAATTAAGGCAACGAAGGAAAAGATCTACTCAATCGACGAAAACCTCTGGGGACGCGCGATTGAGTGTGGTGCCATTGAAGACCCGTGGAACGAACCACCAGAAGAGCCGTACACAATCACCAGTGTTACTAACACCAAGCCAGTGGAACTCGTAGTTTCATTTACTGCTGGAGTGCCTGTTGCAATTGACAACGTTGCAATGTCACTCGCTGACCTGATTGCTGAACTTAACAAGCGCGCCGGCGCTACTGGATTTGGTCGTCTCGACATGGTGGAAAACCGTCGTGTGGGAATTAAGAGTCGTGAAGTGTATGAATGTCCTGGCGCCCTGGCACTTATTGCTGCGCACCAAGACTTAGAAGACATGGTGTTAGAGCGTGACATTCACCACGAGAAGCAGCGCCTCGAATCACGCTGGGCTGAACTCGTCTATGACGGCATGTGGTTCTCACCCCTTAAGGAAGCTCTTGATGCTTTCATGGCTGAAACGCAGCGCTTCGTAACGGGCGACGTTCGTATTCGTTTCGAAGCTCCTGGAATGATGAAGATCGTTGGCCGTCGTGCGCCTAATGCGCTCTATGACTATGCGCTTGCAACCTATGACGCAGCGGACAAGTTCAATCACGCTGACTCTGAGGGCTACGTGAAGATCTACGGACTGGGTGTGAAGACCTGGGCCGCTAAGCAGGGGGCGAAGGACTCGACTCCGCCTACAAAGTCATGACCCTCTGGAGCGGAAGATTCTCATCTCCTATGGCGAAAGCCCTCTGGGATCTATCTGAGAGTTACTCCTTTGACGCAGTGCTCTATGCACACGACATCTTGGGCTCAATGGCTCACGTCCAAGGACTCGAAGCTGCGGGACTCATCACAAGTGACGAATGCGAGACCTTGCTGAAGGGCCTCGAACAGATTGAAAAGGAATTCGAAGAGGGCACGTTCACCAGAAGTGCCAGCGATGAAGACATCCACATGGCAATTGAGCGTCGTGCCACGGAACTCTGTGGCGATGTTGGAGCAAAGATTCACACTGCACGTAGCCGTAACGACCAGGTGGCAACAACGCTGCGCCTTTTTACCCGTGACGCAGTTACAACCATTGCCAACGACGCGTTGGAACTGATCGCTGCCTTAAGAGCAGTGGGTGCGAAGTACCCAGATGCCTACCTACCGGGCTACACACACCTCCAGAGGGCTCAGCCTGTCTTGTTGTCACATCACCTCAATGCTCACGCATGGTCTGTGCTTCGAGACGTAGACCGTCTCTTGGATGCAAAAGAGCGCATGAACGTTTCACCACTGGGCGCTGGTGCGCTGGCTGGAACCTCACTGCCAATTTTGCCGAAGGTAACTGCAGAGCTCCTCGGGTTCTCTGCACCAATCGCTAACTCCATGGACGCAGTAAGCGACCGTGACTTTGTTGCTGAGACTCTCTTCGACATTGCGATGCTTGGCATTCACTTGTCACGTATGGGTGAAGAACTCGTCCTATGGACAAGTGCAGAGTTCAACTTTGCCTCACTCGGAGACGACTTCACCACAGGTTCTTCCATGCTTCCCCAGAAGAAGAACTCTGACGTAGCTGAACTGGCACGTGGAAAGAGCGGAAGACTGGTTGGAAACTTGACCGGACTACTGGTCACCCTCAAGGGACTTCCACTTTCCTACAACCGTGACCTGCAAGAAGACAAAGAGCCACTGTTTGACTCTGTGAAGCAAGTGCTGCTTGTGCTGAGTGCAATGACTGGTGCCTATGATTCAATGACGTTCAACGCTCCTCATGCACAGGCCGCAGCCGACGACCAGTTCCTCGTAGCGATTGATATTGCTGAGAAGCTTGTACTCACTGGAGTTCCATTTCGCCAAGCCCACGAACAAGTTGGAAAACTCGTCGGTGAAGCAGTTCGCGATGGAAAGTCACTGAAGGACGTAGTTGCTTCTACACCTGAGTTCGCTCAGTACACGAACCTCTTTGACCAGGGTGCCGCGCTAAAGAACCGCACGTCACTTGGTGCTGCGGGTCCAGACGCAAAATCGGAACAAGAGACGAGTCTGACTAGTGCCATAAATGGTGCAAAGGCTCGAGTCGGACTGTAACTAGTTATGAGTGCTCTAGAAATCGCTTGGTTCGGAGCACTGTGTGACGATGACTACGAACAACTAGGTGTTGTCAATCCTGATCTCAGGTCTTCCTGGGATCACTGTTCTTCACTTGTTCTAGAAGCAGAGAAGCAGGGTTTCGATTCTGTATTACTGCCCTCTGGCTACGCACTCGGTCTGGACACCACAACAATGTCTGCGGCGCTTGCTAGGGCAACGTCAAAGATTCGCCTGCTCACTGCGATTCGAACAGGTGAAAACTGGCCACCACAATTAGCTCGTCAAATTGCAACATTGCAACATCTCTCTGACGACCGCATTGACATAAACATCATCTCGAGTGACCTCGCTGGTGAAGAGCTCGCTAGTGGCCCGAGGTATCAGCGAACGCTAGAAGTTATGGAAATTCTCGACGCACTCGGATCAGGTCGAAGCGTCTCGAGGCACTCAGATTTCTTTGAGCTTGATGTTGATCCGCCTCGCATTGCAACTGGAAATAGACCCGCGTTCTATTTCGGAGGACTTAGCGATCCAGCGAAAGACGTGGCTGCTCGCATGGCTGATGTGTATCTCATGTGGCCAGATACCACTGAGAACATCGCTGCGCTGATTGATGAAATGCGTATTCGTACTTCTGAATACGGCCGAGTACTTCGCTTCGGATACCGAGTACACGTCATTGTTCGAGAAACTGAACAAGAAGCCCGTGATGCAGCCGAGTTCCTTGTGGCTGAACTGGACGATGAAATAGGTCGTGCCATTAGAGAACGTTCGCTCGACTCAGGTTCTGTTGGCGTTGCTCGCCAGAGCGAACTTCGCGACCAGTCCAGTGAGGACGGCTACGCAGAGCCAAACCTTTGGACCGGCATTGGACGTGGAAGGTCAGGTTGTGGAGCAGCGATTGTTGGATCGGTGGATCAAGTGGTTGCCAAAATCGAGTCGTACCAAGAACTTGGGATCGAAGCACTTATTTTGTCGGGATACCCGCACATTGATGAGTGCAAGCGCTTTGGTGAGTTAGTTCTTCCGAGACTGAGTCACGGCCCTCTTACGTAAAAATCAAAGTTTTGTTTTAACCCTTTGGAGAGCTCTCTCACCGTTCCACATTGAACGAAGATGGATTATCGTCGATGGCTAGATTCACACGTAGAGGGATTGATGCTTTCAACCTAGGGAGTCCAAGTCCGTATGCCTTTGGAAGTAATCATCACTAAATCCGGCTTATAGGGCGACTCTTCTTCAAATAAGTTTTGAGTTAGGCTTCTCCTATGATTATCAATAAGGCTAAACGTGGTGGATCGGCGCTCATTGTTATTGATGTGCAGGTAAATGTTGTCAAGGATGCGTACTTGCGTGACGAGAAAGTTGCCAACATTCTGACGGCAGTTACTAAAGCGCGGGCTGCGTCTGTTCCTGTAATTTGGGTTCGTCACTCAGCCGAGGATCTCCCTCTCGGAAGTGATGGATGGCAGATTGTTCCTGAACTGGTTCCCATTGATGGCGAACCGATTATCGAGAAAAAATACCGCAGTTCCTTTATTGAGACCAGTCTTGGCGAGGTTTTAGCGGAGTTAAAGGTGAGCAAGCTTTACATCTGCGGTGCTGAAACTAACAACTGTGTTCGCCATACTTCAATGGGTGCTCTCAACGAGGGATATGACATCGTTTTACTTGAAGATGCGCATACGACGACTAGTTTTGATTGGGATGGCTTTGTCGTAGATGCTGCTCGCACTATTGACGAACAAAATACAAATTTCATCGGATATAGATTGCCAACGTGTAGTGCAGATATTCAGAAAGTAAGCGAGATCTGGAACTAGCCAGCGTTGCTTTGTCCGGCTTATAGGGCGACTCTTCTTTAAATTAGCTATTAGTGACCATTTCCCGTGCGGAGATGGTCACTTTTCTTTTACAACTCTCTGCATGAGGTAACAAGAATTTGCGAATTTGTGTGGGCAAAAACGTGGGCATGTGGGCAAAACGCGGGCATGTGGGCAAAAACGTGGGCAAATTCTTTTGATTGTACGAGCGTGGAAGACGTTCCCCTGCGTCAGATTCACAGGTTAGTCTAAGGATTTTCGCTATTAATTGTAAAAGCTTGACCATAGTTTAGGCATATGGATTCTCACGAGCACGAAATCAGACACCTATCTGAATTAAACCGCCGAAAATTCCTCCAAGCCTCGGTAGCCGTTTCAGGACTCATGGTGATGAATCTTTTGACAGAAAATTCAGCCCTAGGAGCAAGCAGCTCCATAACACTTCCGGGGTTTGCGGCATTTAGTCGAAGCGTTAGGGTGACTAAGACCTCTAAGTACTATTTGGTGGAGAGTAGCGGGATGCCGGATCATCAAATGATGGTTGGAATCAAGTCTTGGCAACAACAGATTCCAACAGTGCAGCCATACTCAGGCAGCAATGCCTGGTCGATACCGGTGAAGCCCGTAATCAGCAAGAATCCCATATCCGGAAATGGTCACTTTCTTCGCGGTGCTATTGCCATTGCAGTGAATGGAATTCCCATATTTAACGCGCTGAATAATCGTGGTGATGATGCATATCTAGCAGGGGAATTAGATGACTGGGGTGGACATTGCGGTCGAGCTGATGATTATCACTATCACATTGCACCTTTGCATCTTCAAAAAATCGTCGGGCAAAAGGCTCCCATTGCATATGCACTGGATGGATTCCCTATTTACGGCGAAACAGAGCCAAACGGTGCAAAGATAACTGGATTGGATACATTCAATGGACATTTTGATAGCAAGAGGAATTACCACTATCACGGCACAAAAAGATTCCCATATATAAATGGCGGATTTAAGGGAGTTGTAACTGAGATTGATGGGCAAGTAGATCCTCAATCTCTAACGAAAGCTTTTAGACCGGCTGGAGATCCTTTAAAAGGTGCAGTAATTACAAGCTGTCTTCAGACTGGAAACAACTCATTTGATCTGGGATATACCTTGAACGGAAGTGAATATCACGTCAAGTACACGGCAACTCTTACGAATGTGGACCTTCAATTCATTTCACCAGATGGATCGGTCCGTCAAGAGAGCTATGTAAGAAGATGAGACGCATTTACATAACAGCAATTGCCCTCGCCCTATTTACTGATTTCATTTTTCCGATTCCATCGGGAGCGATAAGCCCCAAAATTTACAGTTTCCAAGCGGAGGGCTGGTCAGATAACTGGTTCTCGTTGTATGTGAATGGAAAGAAAGTGGGCGAAGATCCAGTACCCATCACAACAATTAAGTCATTTAACAGTACCAAGATCAAGTTTTCCGCGTCTTATCCTTTTACTTTAGGAGTGGTGGTTAAAGACTACGTCGAAAATTCATCCGGCCTGGAATATATCGGTCTCCCAAACCAACAAATAGGTGATGGCGGTTTTTCACTTCAAGTCCGAGATTTAACCTCAAATAAAATAGTTGCTACAACTAAAAATAATTGGAAAACTCTAGTTATAAATAAAGCACCTTTGAATCCATCATGTGTCACTTCGAACAGCCCGTTACAAGATTGCAAATCCTCGAATGTAACTGTTCCGAAAAATTGGAATTCTGTCGGATTTAATGACTCGAAATGGAATCCAGCGACTGAATTCACCTCTGAGGAAGTCGGCGTTAAAGAAGGCTATTTTGATATTTCATGGTCCTCAGCAGCTAAATTAATTTGGAGTAAAGACTTAAAGCTTGACAACACGATTTTAATGAGAGCAAAAGTAATAGCCCCTATTGATTCCCAAAGTAGTAAATCGTTCACCGTGACCAGTGCATCTATCTCTGGCACTGGCATGCTCGACAAATCAACTACATGCGATGGTCGAGGAATTTCTCCGCAAGTTTCATGGGACGGAACTCCTACAGGCACTGATTCTTATTACGTCACAATGGACACCATTCCAGGGCCAGCCAGGCCCGGTGATGTGATTACTTCCGATCATTCCTATTTGAATGTCTATGACATTCCTTCCAATGAACACTCGATAGAAAATGGAAAGCTTTCTTCAGGAGTAGTAGGAATGAATTTTAAGAATAACAAGCCTGGATATGAACCACCCTGTTCCCAGGGGCCTGGTGCAAAGGTTTACACAATCACCGTATATGCGCTTTCGTCAAAGCTCAATCTTTCGCCAAATCTGGCGACCCAAACAACACTCTTGTCGGCTATACAAGGGAAAGTTTTGGCCAAAGGTTCAGTGTCCGGATCCTATAGTCGAGCCTAAGGAGAAAATGAAGCTACTAAGAGAACACCAATTATCACGTCGCTCAATATTAAAAGGATTATTTCTCTCCTTAGGCTATGTGGTGCTTGGTGATACCGCATTTGGTGCGACTTTGAGCAAATACAATGTTGTGCTCGGCAGGCCTACGAACAATTCGATCGCAATTAGTGTCATAGCGGGAACTTCTCTCAACGCTTATGTTGAGTATGGGTATAAAGCAACATCTCTCACGAAAAAGACTTCAGCTACTTCTTTAACGGCTTTAACACCGAAAGTTTTTGAGCTATCTGGTCTTAATGCAAACTCACAAGTTTTCTACCGCATTCGGAGCAAGACTTCTGACAGTTCGATTTACGAAGCCGGCCAGGTTTTGAGTTTTTCCACTCAACGCAAAGTGGGTGCCACATTTAGCTTCGTGGTTCAGGGAGATTCCCATCCTGAACGAGCCGGAAAAATGTTCAATGCAGATTTATATGTTCAAACACTCAATAACATCGCCAGCCAAAAGCCAGATTTTATGATCATGTTGGGTGATGACTTCAGCATCGACCCATTGATCGACAAATCCCAAGCAAATCAAACTAATGTCGAGGCGATTTATTCGACTCAACGAAATTGGTTAAGTGCGCCGGCTAAATCAATTCCATTATTTTTAGTAAATGGAAATCATGAGCAAGCTGCTGCCTACCTTCTAGACGGAACTGATTCAAATCCCGCAGTCTTGGCAGGTAACTCCAGGCTTAAATACTTCCCACTCCCTGATTCCAACGCTTTTTATAGCGCTGATTCCGAATCCATTGAATTCGTGGGGAAGCCGCGGGATTACTACTCGTGGACTTGGGGCGATGCACTATTTGTGACTCTAGATCCTTATTGGCATTCTAAAAATCCCGTTGATAATGTCGCAGGCGTCAGTGCAGATACTTCGCAAGGCGGTGGCAAGCAGGGTTCGGGAAAGACTGGCGACTTATGGAATATTGGAATTGGCGACGCTCAATATGCCTGGCTTAAATCTACTCTTGAGAATTCGAAGGCTAAGTACAAATTCGTTTTCGCACACCACGTAATGGGTACTGGCCGCGGTGGAGTAGAAGTTTCTACCGGATATGAATGGGGCGGAGCTGATCCCAAAACCAAGAAAACGTTCGCGCAGATGCGTCCAAATTGGGAGCTACCTATCCATGACTTGATGGTCAAGAATGGAGTTTCCATATTCTTTCAAGGTCACGACCATATCTTCGTGCACCAAGAGCGTGATGGGTTGGTTTATCAGTCAATGCCAAATCCTGCAGACGATACATTCACAATGTTTAACGAGACTGCCTACTTATCTGGAACGAAAGCTCCGAATTCGGGCCATGTCCGTGTGACAGTGGGTCCAAAAAGCGCAAAGGTTGAATATTTTCTTAGTGCACGTCCACAGGATGAAAATGGGACTCGCAAAAACCTTCAGCTCGCTCACACCTACGACGTCCTAGGGAGAAGTAAATGAGTAGATGGATTCTGACACGCAGAGCTTTGATCTTGACGGGAATCACAAGTCTTTTCTCAACAAACAAGGTGTTTGCTGCAACTTCTCCGACTCTTAAAGTCAAGAAGGTTTTGAGCTCAAGCTCTGTCCAATTTTCGATTGTTAGCAGCGTTTCATTTTCTGTATTTGTTGAATTCGGAACGAAAAGTGGGGTTTACCTCGGGAAAAGTTCGCAATCTACAATTAAGAAAACAACAGAAAATCTGATAACTGTGTCGGGATTGAAACCAGCAACTAAGTATTTTGCTCGTTTGCGTTATTCAACAAATGGCAAGACATATCTAGCTTCTTCCCCTGTCCAATTTACTACAACCGCGTCAACAGGCCATTCTGTATTTGCGATTCAAGCCGATCCACACATGGATGAAAATTCCAGCGCTGATGTATATAACAAAACTCTAGATCTTATTGCAGCTTCGGGATCTGCATTTCTTATTGATCTTGGGGACATATTTATGGTGGATAAACTTGCAGATAAATCTGAAGCAAACATCCGAGCTCGTTACGAATTGATGAAGAGTTACTACTCTCGACTTAAGGAAGTCCCGCTGAAAATTGTTCTTGGAAATCACGACGGGGAACTGGGGTACGACAAATTCAATACTAAAAAGTACAGAGCTGAGTACTTTCCGGAACAAACATCTGAAGTTAGCTATTTTTCCATTGTGGAGTCGAATGTGCTTCATGTGGCACTAGACCCATTTACCTACACAACTTCAAACCCTAAAGCCGATGGTTGGCAATGGACACTTGGCAAAACTCAATACGACTGGCTTGTGAGCACTCTCCAAAATTCAAAGGAACAATATAAATTCGTGTATTTGCACCATTTGCTCGTTGGAGATGCTCAATCACGAGGAGGCACCCACATTGCTATGTTTAACGAATGGGGTGGGAAGAATCTCGATGGCACTGATGGATTTAGTCAGCAAAGACCAGGTTGGGGGAAGCCCATCCATCAAATTTTGAAGGAAAACGGAGTGTCAATAGTTTTCAAAGGCCATGATCATCTGTACGTGAAGGAAGAGCTGGATGGAATTATTTATCAAACTCTTCCTCAGCCTAGCCATCCAGGGGATGCTACAAATTCGGCAGTCCCATATGGATACACAGGCGGAAAGATCATTGGAGGGTCAGGGTATTTGAAAGTGACGACCGACCCCGAAAAGATCAAAGTGGATTTCGTGAAATTCGATGGCACTATTGCCGATTCATACCTCGTTTGATTCTCAATGGGAGTTCACATTAGTTTCACAGCCATTTTCTGCACAATAACTCCGTAACCAAGCCGAAAAGTAAGGAAGATCGATATGAGCACAAAGAGAAAAGTTATTGCTTCATCACTCCTCGCAATTACTGCACTAGTGGTACCTGCTTCGGCAAGCCGGCGCACTTCCCGCTCCAAGTTTCGAAGAACTAATTAAGGCAGTTCAAAATCTAGATATGGAATCTGTTCGAGCTGAATTGGCCAAAGAAGAAAGCGGGAAATAATTGAGCTAGCTGCAGGCAACAGATGGCGGGAAGCACTTGCAGCATGGGCAATTCCTCAAGATATTCTTAACCAAGCTCCTGAAGATCCATGGATTCACCCTCCCGTGATGTTTCAAATACCCGAGGTGATTGAAGACTCGATTTCACATCGAAGAGCAAGGGAAGTACTTGAGACGGGTGATTCAATCCTCGATATCGGATGCGGGGGTGGAATCGCCGCCTTCGCTGTAGTACCTCCGGCTAGCCATGTGATTGGTGTTGATCACCAAGTTGAGATGCTTGAAATGTTTGCGTCAAACTCGAAAAAGCGTGGAGCAACTTCTGAAGTGTTCGAAGGCTTTTGGCCTGCTTTGGCAGAATCCGTTCCAATGGCTGATGTCGTTTCAACCCACCACGTCATGTACAACGTATCAGCCGTGGAAGATTTCCTGCTTGCCATGCAAGGGCACGCTCGGAAAAGAGTTGTAATCGAGATTCCACAGTTTCATCCCCTCACCTCAGCGGCACCACTGTGGAAGCATTTTTGGGATCTTGATCGCCCGAGTACACCGACTCCCGATGGTCTTATAGAAGTCTTAGATGGGTTAGGAATTAACGCGAATCTTGAGCTCTGGGAAGGTTCAATTCGAACAGAAGCTGATCTCGAGTCTCAAGCGAAATTTTCAAGAATTCGGCTTTGCCTTCCAGAAGACCGAGAGCATGAAGTGCTCGCTTTCCTTCGGGAGCAACCAAAAATAGCGATTAGGAAATTGGCAACAATCTGGTGGGACATTTAGATTCTTTGACGCCAAGCTTCACGCATAACCATGCGGTCTCCGGCTTATAGGGCGACTCTTCATTTGCCCATGGATTATGTGAATCTGCAACTCTGTGCAGGAACATTTGAACTTGAAAATTCCTAATTGAGCATGGACAAGGGTGAGGTCTGAATTAATTCCTGAGCTGTTCGATGTATTCGGCAATCTCCACGACGCGCTTTTCTTCGATTGCCCGGTGAGCCGCGGCTCCCATAACAACACTCCAGAAACCGTCCTCGGCATTAACGAGTGCAGGTGTCTTATTTTCAACTGCACGTTTTAGATCGAGATGTTCTAGAAAACTTGCCCCATGATGGAAACCTTCAACGAGAACTTCTTCGTTGGTGACGATTTCTTCCCTCACACCCTTGGTCCAGCCTTTACGAGCTCCGGTTCTTACTAATCCAGTAGGGAGGAAGGCCTCGACCTTTCCTTCGGTGCCAACAACAGTCAGCTCTTCAGTATTCGTGGTTCCTTCAGCAAACATGCAGAGATCGAGAGAACTTCGAATTCCATTTTCGAACTCAACAATGACGTAGGCATTGTCAAGAATGTCTGGAACTCTGCCGTCGTAGTTTTCGTCTAAGTGGTTATGAGACTGGGCACCAGATGCCATGACGCGAACTGGGTTGCTCTGGGCAATGAGGCGCATCAGGTCAAAGAAGTGACAGCACTTCTCAACGAGGGTTCCGCCAGTGTTCTTAGAGAAACGGTTCCAGTTGTCAACCTTCACGAGAAATGGGTGACGGTGTTCTCGCTGGGCAATCATGACAACGTCACCGAGCTGGCCGGACGATGCAATTTGAATGGCCTTAGCAACTGGGGGCATGTAGCGATATTCAAGTCCCACCCAGAAAACATTGGAGTAGGAGAGTGCGAGGTCGCGAATAACTTTGGCGTCACTTACTTCAGTGCACATTGGCTTTTCAACAAAGATTGCCTTGCCTGTTTTCATAACATCGTCTAGTACTGCACGGTGGGTGAAGTTAGGTGTTGAAATTACGTAAACATCACAGATGTCAGCCTTTAGTAGTTCGCGGTAATCGCTGAACGTTTCTAGATTTCTACCTACAGCAGTTACACGCGCTTGCTCTAGGGAGCCTTCAAACGAGTCTGCAGCTGCAACAACTTCGACACCTTCAATTGCGTTGAGGTTGCGCTGGTGCTCGAGCCCCATCATGCCGGTGCCGAGGAGTCCGTAGCGAAGGGTTTCTGCCATGAGGAAATACTACGAGTTACGAGCGATGAGGATTAAGGAATTCTCTAAGTTCTGAAGCATTCTCTTCTAGGTCAAACATGCTTGATTCACGTGCCACATCCAGAAGTTCTTCGACGAAGATTTCATGAGCTCCGAATCGGGGGTCTTCATCAGTCTTTCGGACATAAAGAATGATGAACCTCGCGTCACGACCATCAGCCTTTCGACGCATAACCCTGCCCATACGCTGGATCATTTGACGACGTTGTTTTGATGACGCCACGATGATCGC
Source organism: uncultured Acidimicrobiaceae bacterium (assembly GCA_937975915.1). Classification (GTDB taxonomy): domain Bacteria; phylum Actinomycetota; class Acidimicrobiia; order Acidimicrobiales; family RAAP-2; genus RAAP-2. Next base: position 27,676 of record CALJTY010000005.1, read on the forward strand.
AAGGTCGGCGTCTGGAACGTCGACCCCTTCTTCGAGAGTCTGCACTGAAGCGAGGGCGCGTAACCGTCCTTCTTCGAAGTCAGTCATTATCTGGTCTCGCTCAGCGCTATCAATGTCTGAGTGGTGCACGCCAATGAAGACACCTCGTTTGTACAAGTTTTCTTTGATTGCGTTCGCTGACTTAATCGACTGAGTGAAGAGCAGCGTCCGATCTGCATCAGCAATCGCTCCGGTCAACTTGGAAATGGCCTCTTGTTTCGAAGGAGTTTCTGCAAGCATTTCCTTCTTCTTTCGCCACAGTGTGAGCCAGCGATTAGCAAGCATCCCCTCACGAGCTTTTCCTTGCTTGGTTAGTCGCACCACGTCATCCAAGTAAACACTGAATGGGCCGTGGCGAACACCACAGTCACGAATGAGTTTCTTTCGAGCCTTTGAGAGCTCTTTCACAATGATGTCGTACTGTGCCGCTTCTTCCTCGGTGAAGTCAACGCCCACGAATGCAACTCGCACGTTGGCAATAACGCCATCATCGATTGCGCGCCGGTAGCCGAGTCGGAATGCGATGTTCTTGAAGTAGGGGAGAAGAATTGTTTCGTGAGCGTTATCGAGTCGTTCGTGCGTTGCAGAAAGACCTAGTCTCTTAACGAACCGGTCGTCAAGGGCTTCCTGGTTCTTTTCTGATCCACTGCGGTGGCATTCGTCAACAATGAGCAGTCCTTCAGCGCCACCAAGAATGAATGCTCTGGTTCGTGCTGATGCCAGCACGGCAATTACAACGTTGTGGCGATCGAGGTTGTCATCGTGACCATCGCCAACGAGGCCAATGCGCGCATCCGGAAGTAGTGAATGAACAACTTCTACCCATTGATGGAGCAAGACAATGGTTGGAACCAGCACGACTGCTTTGCCACCAGATTCAAGATGTTCCTTAAGTGCCGCAATTGCGAGTCGAGTTTTACCAGCACCCGTTACTGCGTCAATGATTCCGCTGTGACGATAAATCTTCCAGCTCTCGAGTGCTTCTTGTTGCCATGCGTAAAGGCCGAGGGGATTGTTTTCATCAATGGGTGGTGCAGCGAACGCAAGTCGCTCAATTGGTTCATTCTTTATAAATCGCTTCAGTACTTCTGGGTCAGTGAGCGCTTCGTCGTAGGGGTTTTCACCGACTTCGTCGGGGTCAATTCGAATAACGCGCTCGCTAGTGACAATGACTTGATCGTCTTGCTCTTCCGGTTCAGTAATGAGGTCAGCATTCTCACTTAAGTACCAGCGTGGGCGAGTGTCTTTACTGCGAGTGAATGACTTTTCGTGATAAAGGATTGGATTTAGAACTGACTTGTGAAGACCTAACTTTCGACCGAGCTGCTTGGCATCTTGGCCGGGCTCTTCAGCGAGCAGGGCGGAAATGGCCCTCACCAGTTCTTGCTTGTCGCTGCTCTCTGTAGATGTCATCAGTTCATTCTCTTGCATTGCTTAAAGATACGTATGGGGTGTTACACCCACTGGGCAGTCTTATGGGGTGGCAATTTTCCACGCTAAGTGAACCTACAGTGAGAATGCATGAATGAACGGCTTTTAACCCCATCAAAAATTACGGCCTGGCTCGAATGTGGCCACTTCTTGACCCTGCGCAACCAGGCCGATGCTGGCGTTATTGAAGTAACGCCGCGCCCTATGGGATCTCTCGCTGATCTTCTGGTCGAAAAGGGGTCTACCCACGAACGCGACTGCTTAAGCGATCTTGAAAAGCAGGGCAAGTCGGTTTATTCAGTTCCTGGAAGAAACCCAAACGAGAACTTTGCGCAGTGGGTGGAGCGAGTTTCAGACACGCTCGATAAGGGTTACGACGTTATCTATCAAATGCCATTTATCCATGAAGGCATTCGAGGAATTGCCGACTTCCTGCTTCGTGTTGATGCTGAAGATGGATTCAGCAGCTACGAACCCATTGACGCGAAGTTAACGAGAAGTGAGGGAAAGCCCGGTCACGTGCTCCAGCTCTGCTTTTATTCAGACGCCATTCGAGCGCTAACGGGTAAATCTCCAGAGAAGATTCACCTTTGGCTCGGTTCTGGCGAGATGGGAACACTCGTTGCTGAGCAATACGCGCCGTATTGGCGACGACTCAGACTCCAGCTAGCTGGTCTTCTCAACGAAGAGACTCCAGAAGCAACGACACCTGAGCCCTGCTCGCACTGCGAGATGTGCGAATTTGCTGATCGCTGCGAAAAGCAGTGGCGAGACGCTGACTCACTTATTTATGTTGCCAACATTCGACCTAGCGAACGTGAAGCGTTCGCAGAAGCTGGCATTTCGACTCTCGTGGAACTGTCAACGCGAAAAGAACCCGTTGTAGATGTTCATGAAGAGAAGTTGCAACGACTCACTCGCCAAGCTGCGCTGCAGGTGCAGTCTCGAACACACCCGGACGACCTTCCAGCATTTGAACTCGTTGAAGCGACTGAAGACCCCGTCTACGGACACGGATTTAGCTTGATGCCAGAACCTAATGAAGGCGACATCTTCTTTGACTTTGAAGGTCACCCGTTCTGGACTGCAAAAGATGAGCTCTTCTTCTTATCGGGTCTCTACCTAGTTAACGAGAAAGGCGAGTGGGCCTACGAAGCCATCTGGGCACACAACCTCGATCAGCAAAAGAAGATGATTAAAGATCTCGTGGAGTTTTTCTCACAACGCCGAGAGCAATATCCGAATTATCACGTGTATCACTACAACCACACGGAGCGCTCTTCACTTGAACGTCTCACTGCTGGAACTGAATCAGAAGTGCTCTTCGCAAAGCTCATTGAGGGCGGACTCTTTGTCGACCTTTTCAACGTTGCTCGCAATGCTCTCGCAGTTGGAACTGAGTCTTACGGCCTCAAACACTTAGAGAAGCTTTCTGGGTTTACGCGTCACGGTGACATTGAAGGAGGGGCCGGTGCCGTTGTTGAGTACGAAGAGTGGATGAAAACTGGTGACGCCAAGATTCTTGACAGCATTGCTGGATACAACGATGACGACGTGCAGGCAACCAAGGCACTTCGTGACTGGCTCGTAAGCCAGCGCCCCATTGACCTTGAATGGCGTGATCCAGTTATGGAAGTTCAAGAGTTTGAACTTGATACTGATGAACTCGTAGAGCGTTTAAAGAATTTCGGAGAAGGCTCACCAGAAGCACTGCTTGCAGACTTGCTCAATTACTGGCGTAGAGAGCGGAGTGCCTACACGACTCCTAAGTTCATTGAGTGTGCTTCAGACTTCGGAACTCTGTATGACAACCCAGAATTCATTGCGAACCTGTCACTTGTTTCCCCAATTGAATCAACACACAATCGCACAGGCGCGGAGATCAAACAGGCAATCTTCACGTGGAGCGCGCAGGCTCTAAGCCCAGCGTTCACCAAGCAGGTAACAGTTCTCTTTACTGGTGTAGGGGTTGAACACGGATACGGCTACATCAAGGAATTCGACCTAGAAAATCGCACGCTCACCATGACGTGGCCCGAACCCCATGACGCTTCAGGAGCAGTTCCTTCAGTACTCACCATTGATGACTACGTATCTCCTCGCGATAAGCCGGGAGTGCTTTTCCACCTTGCAGAACAGATTCTTGATGGCACGGTTGTTAATCCGCCGAACCCAGTGTCAATGGCACTTCTTGCAGGAGCTCCACCAAAGTTCACCAGTGGCAATGGGCCGGTGAACGGTCTCTTCAGCGAAGACCTTGAAGAGATGCAGCGTTGGGCGGTTGAGCTTGATGAGAGTTATGTAGCTATCCAGGGACCACCAGGAACAGGAAAGACCTACAGCGGTTCACGAATTATTTATTCACTCATCAAAGCGGGAAAGCGCGTCGGCATTACAGCAATGAGTCACGCAGCGATTGACAACTTGATGAGCGCTACGTACGAACTCTTTAAAGAAAATGACGAGCTTCACCTCGTGCAAATACTTCGTCAAGGTCAGAAACCAAAAGAAGGCGCACTTCCCGGAGTGAAGTACAGCCCTAAAGCTGAGGACTTAGAGAGCACGAAGTACAACCTGTTAGCGGGAACAACATGGATGTGGTCACGTCCCGGACTTCGTGCATACCCAGTTGATGTGCTGGTGGTTGACGAGGCAGGACAGCTAGCTCTCGCAGACGCAATTGCTGCAACGAACGCTGCGCGTAATTTGATCTTGCTCGGTGACCCTTTACAACTTGCACACGTTTCGCAAGCAGAACATCCAAACGGTTCAGGTGCAAGCGTCCTTGAACATGTTCTAAAGGGACACGCAACCATTGCGCCAAGTGATGGTGTGTTCATCTCAGTAACGAGACGAATGCACCCAGACGTGTGCGCATTTATCTCGGGACAGATTTACGAAGGTCGACTTACAAGTCACGCTTCTTGTGCAGTGCAGAACACTGACGTAGGAACAGGACTTAGATGGCTCAATGTTGATCACGTCGACTGTTCAACAGAGTCACAAGTTGAAGCAGACGTTGTTGCAGAGCAAATTCGTTCACTGCTTGGAACGAAGTGGACTAATCAGAAGGGGGAGCAGTGGAAGTTAGAGCCACGCGACTTCATGGTTGTTGCTCCCTACAACGATCAAGTTAATTTGATCAAGTCAATGTTCAATCGCGATGAACAACTACGTGGTGTGCAAGTAGGAACAGTAGATAAGTTTCAAGGACAAGAAGCTCCAGTTGTATTTTTTACAATGACAACATCAACTGCAGAGGACATGCCACGAGGTCCAGAGTTTTTGTTCTCACGCAATCGTCTTAACGTTGCAATAAGTCGCGCACGTTGTCTCGCATTTCTTGTTTGCACCGATGAACTACTCAATGCACGCGCCAGGGACATCGAAGAGATGCGTTTGATCGCAACTTTGAGTGCTTTTGTTGAGTACGTTCAAGCGACAAATTAAGCACTTCAGCCAGGGAAAATGAAACCTTGCTGAATGCAGGTTTTCTAGAAAAGTCAAAAAATGCCCTAGATTTCACGGAAATGACACGTTGGGGTCTTGGCACCTGCTAGGGTTGTCAGTCCTGCCACAGAGACGGATTCGCTTGCATTTGCAAGGTGAGAGACCGCGCTGATAAGGTAGGCATCCCTGACTCGGGGGTAACTCAGAGTCAGATTCAAGAAGCAATTCTTGATGGTGTACTTCACACCTCCGGCCTCGGTCGCGTGTGTTGTCGCTCCTTGAAAACGGAAGAACGAGAGCTAAAAGCCAGTACGGGCCACGCTGAGTAGATCTAACTAGTCACGTGGTTCGTCAAAGAAGTATTGCAGTAGGCCATGAGAGCACCCCGTGTTCTTATGGTTGTTAGACGAGTATTAGAGTCACTCGTCTGACTCTCTGATTTCTAAGGAACTTCGGTTCCGGAAAAAATCTTGATGGAGAGTTTGATTCTGGCTCAGAATGAACGCTGGCGGCGTGCTTTACACATGCAAGTCGAACGGAATCCAAGGAGCTTGCTCCTGAAGATTTAGTGGCGAACGGGTGAGTATCACGTGAGCAACCTGCCCCAAAGACTGGGATAACACCGGGAAACCGGTGCTAATACTGGATACCTTTATTTGATCGCATGATTAGATAAAGAAATGTTTTTTCGCTTTGGGAGGGGCTCGCGGTCCATCAGCTTGTTGGGGGGGTAACGGCCCACCAAGGCTACGACGGATAGCTGGTCTGAGAGGACGATCAGCCACACTGGGACTGAGACACGGCCCAGACTCCTACGGGAGGCAGCAGTGGGGAATTTTGGACAATGGGGGCAACCCTGATCCAGCAATGCCGCGTGAGTGAAGAAGGCCTTCGGGTTGTAAAGCTCTTTTGTCAGGGAAGAAACACCGGCTCTAACACAGTCCGGGAATGACGGTACCTGAAGAATAAGCACCGGCTAACTACGTGCCAGCAGCCGCGGTAATACGTAGGGTGCGAGCGTTAATCGGAATTACTGGGCGTAAAGCGTGCGCAGGCGGTTATACAAGACAGGCGTGAAATCCCCGGGCTTAACCTGGGAATGGCGCCTGTGACTGTATAGCTAGAGTGTGTCAGAGGGGGGTAGAATTCCACGTGTAGCAGTGAAATGCGTAGATATGTGGAGGAATACCAATGGCGAAGGCAGCCCCCTGGGATAACACTGACGCTCATGCACGAAAGCGTGGGGAGCAAACAGGATTAGATACCCTGGTAG
>CALJTY010000006.1 GCA_937975915.1 uncultured Acidimicrobiaceae bacterium
GGCGTTATGACCAAGATCATTGAGCGCAACACCACTATCCCAACCAAGAAGTCACAGACCTTTACGACAGCTGAAGACAATCAGCCGTCAGTTGAAGTGCACGTCTTGCAGGGTGAGCGTGAAATGGCTTCGTACAACCAAACACTCGGTAAGTTCCAGCTCGTCGGTATCCCACCAGCCCCCCGTGGGATGCCGCAAATTGAAGTGACCTTTGACATTGACGCGAACGGAATTGTTCAAGTCTCTGCAAAGGACACAGCAACTGGCAAGTCACAGTCCATCACTATTACTGGTGGATCGTCACTCTCCAAGGATGACATTGACCGCATGGTTCGTGACGCAGAAGCACACGCTGAAGAAGATCGTCAGCGTCGTGACGAAGCAGAAGTCAGGAACACGGCAGACGGACTTGTCTATTCAACTGAAAAGTTGCTCAAGGAGCAAGCTGAGTCATTCCAAGGAACTGAGAAGGAAGACGTCGAGTCTGCACTGAGCGCTCTAAAGGAAACTCTGAGCGGTACTGACACTGAAGCAATTAAGAATGCAACAGAGAAGTTGCTCACTACTAGCCAAAGCTTTAGCCAGCGTCTCTACGAGCAGGCAGCTCAAGCAAACAATGGTGAGTCAGCTCCTCAAAGCAACGACGAGGACATTGTCGACGCTGAAATTGTTGAGTAATTATGAGCGACGAAATCTTCGAAAGCGATGTGGTGACTGCTGCTGAAGAGCAAGTCATCCACATCGTGGACGAGCTCAGTGAAGCTCAGCGTGAGCGTGATGAATATCGCGATGCACTGCAACATCTTCAAGCTGACTTTGAGAACTACCGCAAGCGCGTTCTGAAGTCTTCTGAAGATGCGGCTATTCGCTCTGCGGGAGACGTTGTTGTGAAGTTGTTACCAGTGCTAGACGCATTTGATCTTGCACTTGCGCACTTCTCACAGTCAACAACAGAAGAATCAGCAGCACTCATTCAGTCACGCGCCCTTCTTCTTGACACGCTCAGCAAGGACGGCCTTGAGCGTATTGACGCCGTTGGTGCAGATTTTGATCCACAAGTTCATGACGCAGTCGCACACGTTGAAGGCGACGGGGACAGTCAAGTCATTGATGAAGTCCTCCGAGCCGGATACCGCTGGAAGGGAACTGTTCTTCGCCCAGCAATGGTGAGAGTGAAGGGTTAAATGGCCGAGAGGGAGTGGTTCGATAAGGACTACTACAAGGTCCTTGGACTTACGCCAAGCGCAACTGACAAAGAAATTACGCGTGCGTATCGAAAGCTAGCGAAAGAACTTCACCCAGACACCAATAAGGGGTCTGAAGATAAGTTCAAAGAAATTTCAGTTGCCTACGACGTATTAGGTGACGCCGCGAAGCGCAAAGAGTATGACGACGTTCGAAAGATGGGACCATCAGCAGCTGGTTTTGGTGGACAGCAACGTGGAGGCCCACAGAACTTCAATTTCAATCAAGGCAATGTTGGCGACTTAGGCGACATCTTCGGAGGGCTTTTTGGAAACCAAGGTCGCAGGTCTCGTGCACAACGAGGCGCCGACATTGAAACTGCACTCCACATAAGTTTTCGCGACGCTGTCTTTGGCGTAACAACCACTGTGCCACTTCCAAGTAACGATGCTTGTCACACCTGTGGTGGAAGAGGTGGAGCGCCAGGTAGCGGCTTCGTAACGTGTGACACATGTCAAGGTCGCGGTGTTCTCAACAATGATCAAGGTGGATTTGGAATGTCGAGCGTTTGCCCGACGTGTCACGGCAAGGGTGGACGAATTGTTACTCCATGTGCGAAGTGTCACGGAACTGGGCGCGAACCATCATCTCGTCGCGTAAATGTTCGCATCCCCGCTGGTGTAATTGATGGTCAACGAATCCGCTTAAAGGCCAAGGGTAATCCTGGTGCGGGCGGCGGTCCTGCAGGCGATCTCTTTGTCGACATCCACGCTGGCACCGACGACGTATTTGGCCGAAAGAACCGACACGTCACAACGACTGTGAAAATTTCTCCAATGCAAGCGATGCTTGGCGACACCGTAGAAGTTCCAACACTTGATGAGCCTGTGACATTGAAAATTGCTGCAGGCACCCAAGGTGGCTCAACACTGCGTGTTCGTGGCCGAGGCGTTCCTGCTGGTGGGAAGCATCCCGTTGGTGACCTCCTCGTAACAGTTGACGTTGTTATCCCGAAGAAGTTAAATAAAGAGCAACGAACATTAGTTGAAAAGCTTTCAAAATCATTTAATGAAGAGGTGACGAATGTCTGAGCGCGAGCCATCACACGCGGTCTACGTGATCTCTGTTTTCGCTGAGATTGGTGGTGTTCACCCTCAGACACTTCGCAACTACGAAAGAACTGGCCTTCTTAATCCTCAGCGCACTAGTGGTGGATCACGTCGATTCTCTGACGTTGACCTAGCGGCGCTTCGACGTATTCAAGAACTAACAAATGAGGGGATCAACCTCGAAGGCGTCAAGCGAATTATGGTCCTTGAAGCTCAGCTCGAAGCAATGAAGGAAACCCTTCGTGGCATTGCGAGTGACGCCCAGGCTCAGGTCGAAGCGACGCACCGCCAGTACCGCCGCGAACTTGTCCCCATCCAGAACACCATTGCGTTATTCATTGACGCACAGAAGCGAAATCGGGAGAATTCGTAATTCTGGGTTAAAAGCGGTCAGGTAGACTGGACTTTTACAAGGAGTCTTGTGCCAGCAACCGTTGTAGTTGGAACCCAGTGGGGTGATGAAGGAAAAGGGAAGCTCACTGACCTTCTCGCACGCGAAATGGACATGGTGGTTCGCTATCAAGGCGGACACAATGCCGGTCACCGAATCGTTGTTGAAGGAGAAGCCTTCGCACTGCAACTCGTTCCCTCAGGAGTTTTGTACCCACACATCACACCAGTAATTGGCAACGGTGTTGTAGTTGACCCCTCAGTCCTTCTTACTGAGCTCGACACACTTTCTTCAAAAGGTGTTGACGTATCGCGACTTGTTGTTTCAGGTAACGCGCACCTCATCATGCCCTATCACCAAGAGATTGACCGCCTCACCGAACGCTTTCTAGGAAAGAACGCACTCGGTACAACTAAGCGTGGCATTGGGCCTGCGTACGCCGACAAGTCATCGCGCGTTGGACTTCGTGTGCAGGACTTGCTCGACCCTAAGATCTTCCGCGAAAAACTTGAAGTCGTTCTTCACGAAAAGAACCTTCTACTCAACAAGATCTACAACCGCCCGGCACTGAGTGCGAAAGACATTGCGGACAAATACCTTGACGAACTAGCTCCACGTGTTGCACCAATGATTGGTGACACCGTGAACATCATTCACACTGCTCTAAGTGCTGGTAAGCGCCTCCTTCTCGAAGGCGCGCAGGCAACGTTCCTTGACCTCGATCATGGAACCTACCCATTCGTTACGTCATCCAACCCAGTTGCGGGTGGTGCGTGCACGGGATCTGGACTTGGCCCTCGCGACCTAACGGGGATTGTTGGAATTGCCAAGGCGTACATCACACGCGTCGGAGCTGGACCATTTCCTACAGAGCTTGATGGTGACATGGCAGAACTTCTTGTTGACCGCGGTCATGAATACGGAACAAACACTGGCCGCAGACGCCGCGTTGGTTGGTTCGACGCAGTAATGGCTCGTCAAGCAGCTCGCCTTAACTCTCTTACTGAAATCGCTCTTACCAAGATGGACGTTCTCGACACGTTGGATGAAATTAAAGTTTGCGTTGCTTACGAAGCCGACGGAGTTCGTTACGACTTCCCTCCGTACCACCAGTCAATTTTGCACAACGTAACTCCTATCTACGAAACGCTCCCTGGGTGGAAGACCGACATCACGGCTTCAACCAAGTACTCAGATCTTCCTGTCAATGCGCAGAAGTACGTGAAGTTTCTTGAAGAGACCACTGGTGTGACCATCTCAGTTGTTGGAGTTGGCCCCGGCCGAGAGCAGTTCGTTAAGCCGTCGTGAGTCGCTGCGTAGTCGTTGGCTCCGGCGCTCGCGAACACGCACTCGCGTGGGGACTTTCTAAAACTGCAGAAGTAATTGTTACTCCCGGGAACGCTGGTATCGCTGCTCACGGAATTACTTGTGTTGCTACCCCCGCAACCGAACTCGAAGCAGATCTCTTTGTCATTGGACCAGAACAACCTCTAGTTGATGGACTCGCATCAAAACTTCGCGCTCAAGGCAAAACTGTCATGGGCCCTGGTGAAGATGGTGCATTGCTGGAGGGATCAAAAGCCTTTATGAAAGATTTTCTGAAAGCGGCTTCAGTCCCAACTGCTCAGTACGGAACGTTTAGTAATGCATCCGACGCAATTGCATTCCTTGGAACAATGTCGGCACCGTTCGTCATCAAAACAGATGGACTCGCAGCTGGAAAAGGTGTGCTCGTTACGAATGACTTTGAAGAGGCATGTCGCGACATTGAAGAAAAACTAAGTGGAGAAGCATTTGGTGATGCCGGCACAACGGTAATCATCGAAGAAGGACTCGACGGAGAAGAGTGCTCGCTGATTGTTCTCTGCGACGGCACGAACGTGATGCCGCTCGTTCCTGCGCAAGATTTCAAACGTGTTGGTGACAACAATCAAGGAGCAAACACGGGTGGCATGGGTGCCTATGCGCCGATGGTTGCGATGAGTGACGACCTCGTAAGCGTTGTAATGAGAACAATCATTGCCCCGACCGTTGTAGAGCTTAAGAAACGCGGTATCGATTTTCGAGGTGTGCTGTACGCCGGGGTAATGCTCACCTCAAAAGGCCCGAAGTTGCTCGAGTACAACGTTCGATTTGGCGACCCTGAAACTGAAGTTCTCGTGCCGCTCTATGGAGACCGAATTTTTGAACTTCTAAAAAAGGTCGGTGATGGAGAGCTCGCAGGAGTTGAAGAAAAGTCTGTTGGCAACGCAGTCACGGTCGTTCTGGCCGCCGAGGGGTACCCACAGAGCCCCAGAAAAGGTGACCTTATTAGTGGCCTTGGAGACAATGGCCAACTCGCTTCACCTATTCAAGGGGTCACCGTATTTCACGCGGGAACCACCAGGAGCGGTTCAGGGGCATTTATGACCGCTGGCGGAAGAGTGCTTGCAGTAACCGGTGTAGGGCTTTCAATGAAAGAAGCACGAAGTCGTGCATACGAGGCCGCATCGCTCATAACCTTTAAGGGGAAAGTCATGCGAAATGACATTGCCCTTGCCGTGGTCTAAAGGAGACAAATGATTCCGAGGTATTCACCAAAGGATGTTGCGGCACTATTTAGTGACGAGAACCGCTTTGACACAATGCTCGAAGTTGAGCTCCTTGCAGCTGAGGGGCTCGCTGCAGAGGGCGTGCTTCCCAAAGACGAAGTCGCTAAGTTACGCACACGTCGCCCGGTAATCGACGCTGCATTTGTTGCTGAAGTTGATGAACGTGAACTAATTACCAATCACGACACCGCAGCGTTTGTCGACCTTGTGCAGTCAAAAATTGGAATGCCTGAGGGTGCTTGGATTCACTATGGCCTTACGTCTTCGGATGTTGTTGACACTGCGCTCTGTCACACAATCACTCGTGCCATGGACATTGTCATTACTGAAGCAACGGCGCTGCGCGATGCGCTAACTGCACGTGCCAAGGAATCAGTAGACATGCCAATCACTGGCCGCACACATGGCATGCATGCTGAGCCAACAACCTATGGTGCGAAGTTTGCCCTTTTCGCATTGCAAGTACAACGCGACATTGAGCGTGCCAAGAATGCGCGCACTGCAATTGCCGTGGGAAAACTCTCCGGAGCTGTTGGAACGTATTCAAACATTGATCCAAAAGTTGAAGCGTACGTCTGCGAAAAACTTGGTCTAACACCAGTGCCAGCGACACAGGTAATTGCGAGAGACCGTCACGCAGAAGTTCTCTACGCGTGCGCTGCACTCGGAACCTCAATGGAGCAGTTCGCCCTAGAAGTTCGCCACCTCGCGCGTACTGAAGTCGGTGAAGCGTCTGAGCCATTCGCGAAGGGACAAAAGGGTTCTTCGGCGATGCCTCACAAGCGCAATCCTGTTCTGTCAGAGCGACTGTGTGGACTTGCCAGGGTGCTTCGTGGCTACCTACAGGCAGGACTTGAAGACGTGGCTCTGTGGCATGAACGTGATATTTCACACTCAAGTGTTGAGCGCATCATCATGCCGGACGCTTTGCAGCTCACTGTGTACATGCTGCGTAAAGCAACAGGACTCGCAAGTGGCCTAGTACTCAATCCAGAACGCGCGCTAGAAAACCTAAACGTCAATTCACTCGGACTCGTGTTCTCACAGTCAGTGCTACTTGCGCTCGTTGACTCGGGTATGTCTCGCGATGATGCGTACCGCATTGTTCAAGCCGCTGCGGGTAAAGCCGCTGAGACCAGAACAAACTTTCGTGATGTCATTGAAGCAGACCCTGCGGTGAAGTTGACCAAGGAAGTACTAGCTAATGCATTCGATGCACAACGCTTGTTGGCGCATCGTGCGCGGTTCATTGACGCACTTACGTGGGCCAAGTGAGCGAAGTAGGCCTTCAACACATTTATTCGGGCAAGGTCCGAGATCTCTACGAAGTTGACGCGCAGCATCTACTCATGGTTGCATCTGACCGGCTGAGTGCATTTGATGTTGTGATGAATGAGACAATCGAAAATAAGGGTCGAGTACTCACTGGTTTGACGAATTACTGGTTGCGCGAGTTTTCTGGTTCAATTCCAATGGCGTTGATTTCGTGTGACCCAGAAGTTATTGATTCAGTCGTGCCTGGATTCAGTTCCAAAAAAGAGTGGCATGGGCGCACAATGCTTGTCCGTAAGGCCGAGATGCTCCCACTCGAATGCATTGTTCGTGGCAGGTTGGCTGGACAGGCCTACGACGAATACGTGAAATCAGGAACGGTTCACAACATGGCTGCACCCAAGGCCATGGCCCTAACTGACGCATTCCCAGCGCCGATGTTTACACCTTCGACCAAGGCTGAATCAGGACATGACATCAACATCGACCTAGCGACCGCTGCATCCATTGTTGGTGAAGAGTTACTCACGAAGGCTCAGACAATCTGTCTAGACCTCTTTGCAAAGGCCAGTGCCAAGCTCGCTGCATCGGGCCTTACTCTGGCTGACACAAAATTCGAACTCGGATTCGTTGACGGTGAGCTTGTTGTTTGTGATGAGGTGCTCACGCCCGACTCGTCTCGAATCTGGCCCAGTGCTGAAGTCCGCTCTGGTGAGACTCCACCATCGTTCGACAAACAGCCGTTTAGAGACTGGCTCAGTGAGCAGCCTTGGGATAGAACTCCACCTCCACCCACGATCCCGAGCGACATTTTGGACGTCACTTCTAAGAGATATGTTGCGGCGTATGAGAAAGTGACTGGAAGATCGCTCTCCGACTGGTACGGTGCGTAGCAATGAAATACGCAATCATCGTCGACGTCACTCTCCGCCAAGGAATCTCCGATCCTGAAGGCGCGACCATTGAACGCGCACTCCCAGCGCTGGGCTTTACCGGGGTAAGCGATGTTCGCGCTGGTAAATCATTTCGTCTCAATGTTGAAGCAGATAATGAAGCTGACGCTTTAGAAAAAGCAACTGCACTTGCGCAACGGCTTCTCTCAAATCCTGTAATTGAAGATTCACGCGCACGACTAAGCGCAGAAGGTTAAGCATGTCGCGCATTGGCGTTGTAGTTTTCCCAGGATCTAACTGTGAATACGACGCAGCATCTGCCGTAACTCAGCTTGGCGCTACTGCAGAATTCGTTTGGCATGGCCAAGACAATGTCGATGGATTTGATGGCATCATTCTTCCTGGTGGTTTCGCGCACGGTGACTACCTACGACCAGGAGCTCTCGCTCGATTTTCTCCAGTAATGAATGCGGTTGCATCCTTTGCTAACGCCGGTGGTGCAGTCCTTGGAATCTGTAATGGTTTTCAGGTATTGACTGAAGCTGGACTTCTGCCTGGAGCACTACAGAAGAACCGTGGCCTCACATTTTTGTGTCATCCGACAACGCTGATTGTTGAATCAACAAGGTCCGTTTTGACACTCAACGCAACAAAAGGTCAAGAACTCAGTATTCCCATTAATCACTTCTCTGGTTCGTACACCTGTGATGACAAGACGTATGACGAACTTGTTGCAAATGATCAAATTGTTCTTCGCTACAAAGAGAACCCGAATGGATCTCGCGACGACATTGCAGGAGTTTCAAACCTAAACGGAAATGTTGTTGGCCTTATGCCTCACCCTGAGCGTGCAATGTCTCTGCTGCTGGGAAGTGCCGATGGCCAAGTACTGCTATCGAGTTTTATAAGTAAAACGCTTAGCGTTCGCTAGTTATTTGCGCGGCAAAACGAGGATTATTTTTTTGTGAAAAAATATACCTTGGATTAAGTGAAATTAGTCAATGCTCACAATGTCTGGATGCAAATCTCGCATGTTTGCGTAAGACCATCTTCCCAAAGCCTCAAGCACCTTGCGTAGATCCTTCCCACTCTTGGTAAGTTGGAATGCATTATTTCGAGCGCTTCGGTCAGCATCCACTCTTTCAATGATTCCCAAGGCCGTGAGTAATTTCAGCCGGTCAGCAAGAATATTTGTAGAAATTTTCTCGGGAGATTCGGAGAACTCAGAATAAGTGCGAGTTCCATGGGTAATCAGATCTCTAACTATGAGTAGAGACCACTTGTCCCCGAGGATATCTAGCCCGGAGCTAATTGGACATTCGGAGCGCCATTCGATTGGACTTTCCTTATTCCTTGCCACTTCGCCCCTTTACTTAGAAAAAGCTGCTGCCATCTCGGTAAAGGTTATCTCTAGAGGGGTCGGCTTCCAGTTAAGGATTTCAAATGTTTCGTGATTGTCGTAAGCAATCTTTACACCGAGATTAGGAACCATTCCCTTAGCTTCACGGTCGAAGAGAGCCATGAGTTTGATAGCGAAGTTAGGCGCCTTGCGAGATGGCACCTTTGAATATCCAGCCTTCTTCAGTGTTTCTGCCAGATAAGCCATAGCAATTGGTTGTGAACTGGCAGCAATAAATCTCTTCCCAGCGGCTTTAGGTGCATCAAGCGCTGCAACATGTAGACGTGCGATGTCTCTAACATCGACCATTCCCATAGCGACATCGGGAATGGCAGGCATCTTGCCGCCAATGAGGTTTGCAATCATCGCTTCACTCGTTCCATCACCGGTAGTTCCTAAAGATGGCCCAAGTACAAAACCGGGATTGATGGCAACCATCTCCATTGAGCTTCCTTTTACGGTCTCCCATGCTGCTCGCTCTGCCAAGGTCTTACTCTTTGCGTAGGCACCGATGTTTTGATTAATGTCCGACCATGAATCTGGTCCGTAAGTTCCACTTGGTCGACCTGAAGTCATGGAGACAACAGATGAGGTAAGGATGAATCTCTGAATACCAGCCTTCATTGCAGCTTTGATCACTCGTTTTGTTCCTTCAACAGCAGGAGTGATCATGACATTCTCATCTCTAGGCTCAGCTAAGAGGAACGGTGAAGCTAGGTGGATAACAAAATCACAGTCGCTCATTGCTTCAGACCAGCCAGAATCTGAGAGTACGTCTGCTTGTACATATTTCACATTTGATGCACCCGGCAGAGAAGAGAGAGCGGTCTTGGTATTTTCTGCCTTTGCCAAGGATCGAACTGTTCCTACTACCTCATATTTCTGGCGAAGAAGTTCAGCTGCGACATGCTGTCCGATATATCCAGTGATTCCAGTAACCAAAACCTTTTTTGTCATGCGAGAGCTCCTTCGATCTATACGGGCATAGAAAAACGTATTAATCGTACACTATAACTTGCAAAATGCAAGTTAAAAGGCTAGTGTGATCAAGACGCAGAAATTGCACTTATGGAGGTTTGTAAAATGACTGAAGAAACAAAGCCCGCCTATGGCTTAGTACAAATAAACATAATCAACCAAGCAGAATTCATGGAGCGTTATGCCCAGCACGTATTTCCGATTCTCGAAAAATGGGGCATCGAAATGATTGCGGGATCGGACACCCCAGTCACCAAAGAAGGAAGTTTTGAGGGAAATTGGTCAGCAGTTCTTCGCTTTCCAAGTATGTCGGTGGCAGAGGAATGGTATAGCTCAGATGACTACGCTCCTTACAAGAACATCAGATTGAACGAGCTCACCAATTCAGGCAGTCTCGTCTTTGTCCAGGGTATGTAGCCAAGCCTTAGTCTTGCTGAAGTAAATCGGTGTGTGCTCGCTAATCCTTTGCGCGGCTAATGCCAGCGGCTTTAAGAACATCAGCACTTACTCCCATTTCACGAAACGCTGCATAGCTAATGCCGTTTCGCTTGGCGTAGGACTTAGCAATCTTGATGAAGTCCTTTTCGACTGATGCGAGGTCAACTCGAGCATTAAGTCGCTCTCTTTCGGCAACGAGGTCGAAACGCTTCTGAGTGAGCTCCAGTTTCTGCACGGCGCTAGCGCTGAGGATTTCTTTGTCGAGTCTGACAATCTGCATGCTTATTGACTCAGGCGTGCGCTTTCGTCCGCGCTTGCCCTTGCCAGCGACTATTGCTTCTAAGTACCTATTAATTGCTCGTGATTCATTTCTTCCAACTGCCAGCTTCTCTTTGTGCTCATCGGTCATTATTCGCTTCGTTGCTGATTTCTTCTGGGTAGGCATGGGGGATCCTTTTGTAATAAGACACTTGTTTTTTCAACAACACAACTGTCGAGACAGAGGATGTTAGAGACATAAAACGATGAAATATGCGCAATAAATCTCTTCAATTTGAATTGAATCATGTTGCGGATGTTTTTTGTTATCCAATTGAATGGCATAAAGACTTATTTCTAAAGAATTAATTTCGTCTGTATTTATCAAGTTGTTATCGAAAATAATTGTCATGACGCATCTATTGACGAGTAGTTTGGAGTCGTGAGTAGCGCACCTGAGTCCTTGCACCGAGCACTGGGACTTACCGACTCTGAGTTTGAAGACATCAAGTCTGTCCTCGGGCGTGAACCAAATCACCTTGAACTAGCTCTTTATGGCGTTATGTGGAGCGAGCACTGTTCGTATAAATCATCACGCATTCATTTGAAGCGACTTCCTTCAAAAGGCGACCATGTTCTTGTTGGCCCTGGCGAAGGAGCTGGTGTAATTGATGCTGGTGACGGTATTGGAGTCGCGATTCGAATCGAGAGCCACAATCACCCATCAGCGATTGAGCCGTATCAGGGTGCAGCAACTGGTGTTGGTGGCATTTTGCGTGACGTGTTTTCAATGGGCGCACGCCCGCTCGCAGTCATGGACCCACTCTTTTTTGGTGAACTCACCGATGCTCGTCAGCGCTGGTTAGTAGAAGGTGTTGTTTCTGGAGTCTCGGGGTATGGCAACTCAGTAGG
>CALJTY010000007.1 GCA_937975915.1 uncultured Acidimicrobiaceae bacterium
CCCCTTCATCACTCGATGGGGTGACCTCTCTCTACCGGCGTTTTCGCCCAAATCGCTTCGCCGAACTTCGTGGACAAGACCACGTTGTTCGCGCACTGCAGGGTGCTGTAAAAAACGATCGTGTCTCACACGCTTATCTCTTCTCTGGTCCACGAGGAACAGGAAAAACAACGACAGCTCGAATTCTTGCGAAGGCACTCAACTGTGAAAATCCAGTTGACGGTGATGCGTGTGACAAATGTCCGAGCTGTATTTCAATCACTAGAGGTTCATCGCTGGACGTAACCGAACTTGACGCAGCGTCGAATAACGGTGTCGATGACATTCGTGAAATAACTGCAGGTGCGTGGCACGGGACTCCGGGCCGATGGAAGGTGTACATCTTTGACGAAGTCCACCAGCTAACAAAGGCCGCCGCCGCGGCATTGCTTAAGACTCTCGAAGAACCACCATCACATGTTGTTTTTGTTCTCGCAACCACCGACCCACACAAGGTGTTGCCGACCATTCGCTCTCGTACACAACACCTTGAGTTCCGACTCATCGGTGGCGACACGCTGAGCTCATTACTTCACGATGTTGAAAAAGCAGCTGGATTGAAAGTTGACGATTCAACAATTGACGCTGCTGTTCGAATCGCGCGTGGTTCAGCTCGTGATGCACTGAGCGCACTCGATCAACTCATTGCCACGGGTTCTGTGAATGATGCACAACCCGCTTTTGAGGATTTGTTTAGTGCACTTAGCTCGAATGATGCAGTTGCTGCACTTAAGGCGCTGGCGGTGCTGACGGGCGAAGGCTGGGACCCAGAACAACTCGCAGAGAGTTTTGCAGCGGAAGTTCGTCAAGTCTTCTTACTGTTAGCGGCACCAGAGGTCGCGGACGTTGTTGACGCTGAGCGCGAACGTCTTAGCGCTTGGGGTTCACAGCTAGGACTAGCTCGCACCGTTCGAATCCTTGAAACACTCGGTAAGTCAATGCGTGAAATGAAGAGCGCACCAGAGAAGATTGTCATGCTTGAAATCGCCTTGGTCCGACTAGTTAAGCCAGAACTCGACACAACTGTTGAGGCGCTTGCTGAACGGGTTGAAAAACTTGAATATGGAGTTCCGCGCAGTGCATCGGTATCAGCACCAGCACCGCTTCTGCGACCAATTGGTTCGACGTCCAAGGCTGCACCTACAAAGCCTGCGCCAGTAACTACCCCAGAGCCAGTGGTTGAAAAGGCTGAAAAGCCATCGGGTGAAAAACTTGAGTTAACGCTGGCTGACGTTGCTGAGCGATTTACGCAACGTGTT
>CALJTY010000008.1 GCA_937975915.1 uncultured Acidimicrobiaceae bacterium
AGAAGACCAGTGTCGAGGGATCAGCGTTAAGCAGTCCCCTCGAAAGAACTGCCACGTTTTCATCATCACTGTTTCGTAGTTGCACACCAACGGGTTCAGAGAATGTTGTTGCTGGAGAGGGAGCACCAATAACTCCGGGCCATGGAGCTTCAGGCGTACTTCTGGCTTCAGGAGAACCCCAGGGCATAAGCGTGGCGCGGTCTTCAGGTGACCTGCCACCTTGCAGTGAAGCACTGAGGACGGCATCTACTCCGAGACGCCGGCGAACACGGTGTGCCGCCGCTTCAGCGCGCTGGTCGCTTGCTCCACGTTGTCCGAAGAATCCAGTCTGCTCATCGAGTGCTGGTCCTTCACCTCGTTCTTCTCGTAGACGCTGTCCTAGTTTTATGTCTCGCTGACCCGGTAGTTCGCTGAGTTGTCCACGCGCCACAGCGTGAAGCAGAAGTGCGTGCTTGTTGAAGCGCTCGCCAATACGTGCAGGCTCAAGAGCTGCGAACGCGCCAATGGTGTGAAGTCCTAAACGATGACAGGTGGTTGCGAGGTCTTTTCTCTCTAAGTACTCGAGTGGCAAAGCGTTTCTAAAGAAGTCACTCGTTCCAGGAGGCAGAACAACTTGCTGTTTTGCAGCCACTTCAGCGCAGAAGAGGCCTTCACCAACACCGAGCGAAGGCGTGAAGCCAGAGACTTCTTTTACGCACTGGGTGACGGCATTAAGCACACCTTCATCGCCGCCATAAAACCTGCTCGGTCCTCTGATGGGTAGAACAAAGAGACCGAGGCGAATTACTTCGGTGAATGGACAGATGATTTGCAGAGCATCAATGAGTGAAATCGCTGTTCTGAGCGTTGAGCCATCCGGCGCTTCAACACTCAACTCTTTTATCCAAATAGCAAGCAGTCGTTCCATCAACTCGCCTCAGCTTGACCGTGACTATTTGGAAGGAGCACTACATGTTCACCGGAGCGCTGCACTTCACCTCTTCCACTCACTCGAAGTGTCAGGTGCCGCGCATCGAGTTTCGAACTCGCTTTCCACTGTGACTGCGTGATGTCAAAAGAGACGTCTGCTGGGAGAGGCCACGTGGCATTTGCGTCACAGAGCGCAATAAGCACGGTGCCTCGTTCTCTCACTCGGTCCATGATTTTTCTCGCGGCTCCGTGTGAGGCTTTTGAAGGTGGGCGCACGAGGAGAAGGTCAACACCGTCCATTAAGTCCCCCGCTGTTTCAACCCACGCTCCACGAGGTCGTGGAATAAAGAGCACACGGCGCAGATCGAGTCCGAGTTCATGGGCTGCAACTACTCCTGGGTCATCAACACCAATTACTCCGGACCAGTGTCCATTCGCACTCGGTCCACTTAAGAGACTTAGAGCAAGACTGAGACCACCAGTTCCGGGACGCGCGTTAACAACCACGGTCGTTCCTCGTCGCAGCCCACCGCGAGGAACCATGTCGGACCACGGGCTCGACAGGGCAATGAGCTTGTTTCGAGCGAGCGTGACGGGCTGCAGTTTGGCCCTCACATCACTAGGTATTTCAGGTCTTTTCTCAGAAAAAGCGAACATACGTTCGTAAGAATAACCACATCTTGTGACATTCGCCAAAGGCTTATTTAATGGGCCAGAATTGAGTCATGTGCGGACGCGTAGCCCTTTATAGCCCCACCACCCGGATGGCTCGCCTGCTCGACGCGGTCCTGGCGAGCGGCATTGACCCAGATGGGGTCCCCAGTTGGAATCTCGGTCCTATGCGCACTCTGTTTGGAGTTACCCAGCTTGATGAATCAAGAACCATGCACGACTTTCGCTGGGGACTGGTGCCGAGCTGGTCAAAAGATCCCTCGATGGGAAATCTCACAATTAATGCAAGGTGTGAAACAGTCGCTGAGAAACCATCATTTAGAGAAGCATTCATAAAGCGCCCCTGCGCTATTCCCGTTGATGGATTCTTTGAATGGGGCCACCTCGGCAACAGCCCCAAGCAACCTCACTACTTCACAAGACGAGATGGTGAGCCAATGGTGTTTGCTGGTCTCTACGAGTACTGGACCGATACGAGCATTCAAAACTCACCAGTTCTTGCAACTTGCACGGTCATTACTACTGAGCCCGGGGTTGACATTGACGGCATTCACGACCGCCAACCTGTTGTTCTAGAACTCGACAGTGTCGAGCAGTGGATTAATACCAACAAGTACTCTCCTCAACAACGCTACGAATTACTGAAACCTTCTGAAAAAGGAATTCTCACGCACGTGGGTGTTGGCAAAGATGTGGGCTCAATTTACAACGACGGACCAGAGATTATTACTCCTGAGCAACCTAACTCGTTGTTTTAAGCCTGAAATTAGCCTCGTAGCTGATTCAAGCTTCTTGAAAGACGTTCCACTACTTCGTCATCCATAGTGATCTTTAACGTGAGAGTGAGTGGTTCCTTCGGCGTTATTCCCTGCCTCACTTCACCCATGGCTTTTTGAAATGAAGTACTTGCTAAATCACTGAAGTCTCTAATTTCCTTTAGAGGGGTGTATGACATGCTCGCCACTTCACCAGCAACAGCTTGGAACGCACCGTAGTTTCTCGACTTCAGCAACCGCGAAATTGCAATCAGTTCTGCGTAAACGCCAACGATTTCACACGAAAGATGTGAAATTGAAGTTTCGTTCCCCTGCACTCCAGGCTCACCAAACCCCTTCACCATGTTTGCAGGACTAAAGATTTCTTCAATGAAGCCAACCGTTGACGAAAGCTCTTCCATCATTTGTTGTATCTCTTCAAAGGGCTGAGCAGATACCTGCGCACCGCCAGCAAGAGTCGTGCTCATCATTTCATCAAAGGCGCCCTTATTGTCGCTCAAACCTCGAGCTAATTCAGCAGCAAAGTAGAGGTATTCCCATCCCATCTCGTGGTCAATTGGCGCTACAACTCGCTCTGGTCTCCAGACAATGTCTTCGAGAGACTTTCTTGGCTCTGAAGCATTGCTGCGCTTCTTAGAAAATAGACCCATGGTTACATCCCTTGCTCGTTAACTGCATAGTCAATTCCTAACAGTTCCCTGTCACAAGACTTCAGTTCTGATTATTTTGAGGAAATGTCTTGGGCAATCTCATTCATGTGTTTAATCCAGATGGACATGTGCCCTTCTCCCTCAAAGTAGTGCGCTGAGGCGCCAGCAATGTTTGCGCTGAGCCACTCACCGTGAGACTTTGGAACAAAGAGGTCGTTGCCACCAAACCAGATAGAGGTGGGAACTTTTATGTCACTGACTGAGAAGCCCCAGTCTTTTATGAATGCTTGATCATCATCTTGAAAACCATCGGGGCTAACTGCGAATGCGTGATGTAGATCAAAGACGGCTCTCTCTCGTTGAGACAAGGGAACCCATACTGCCTTGTCGGCATCAGACATGAGTCCGCCGAAGGCTTCGGTCACGTTCTCAACAGTCACCGAACTCAGATGCTCTCCTGCTTCTTTGATTCCAGCTTCGTACTCTGGACCGCCCTTTAGAGCGAGTTCGAACTCTTCAATGTTCTCTGGGCCCATGCCTTCAGTCCAGTCAAAACCGACATCTCTTGGTGCAACGCCAGCAACCGAAAGTGCCCCGGTGCATCGAGGGGCATCAAGGGCTGCACACGCGAGTGAGTGTGGTCCACCACCCGACCAGCCCACTGATACGTACGTGTCGCGGCCTAGAGTGTCAAGAATGAGTCGCACGTCATCAACTACTGCCGCAATGTCACGACCCTTGTTGCGCTCAGAAAGACCGTAGCCAGCTCTTGAGTAGGTCACAACAAAGAAGTCACCGAGATCAACCAGTTCTTGGTACTCCATGAAGGTGTAAATCGCGCCTGGGGTGCCGTGGTGGAATACGACAGTCTTTCCGCTTTCGTTACCAATCGTTGCGAATTCGAGTTTGCGACCATCTTTGGTCGTGACAAAGTGTTGTTTAAGTTCCATGGTGAAATTGTAAGTGAACGAAGCGCAGTACTTACAGTGAGCAACTCATGTCTAAGCCACAACACATTGGTGACTTAATCTTTCCTTCACACACTGGACAACGTGAGATTTGAACTTTGCTGCCATCATCAATAGTCAATGTGTCATTTACTAGTGGCTGGTCACACTTCGCACAAGTGGCGTGAACTGACATTCCACACCTCGCGCATGAATACGTAGCAATCATTACTGGCTCCTTACGATTTATTCTAAATCAATTGCATTTAACAATTCTCTTGGCAAATCATGAATTTAGTTTATTGCAATTGAATCAGTTGACGATGATCACTTCTCTCCAGAGAACTAATGGAGAGTTCTTTAGTGGCGTAATCGAATTCGAGGATGGAATCATCATCTAAGAAATTCCAATCCTTTCCAGCGAATCCTGTTGAACCTACCAGCACAGAGTTATTTTTCAAACAGTATTGAAGTCGATAGTAATTTTCATCATGACCTTCAGGAAGGTTTTCAACACCGCCAACCAAATCGATAAGCGTTTCAACAGGTGCTGGAGTTTGATCGAAGGCTTGAACAGCAATCATTTTTTGATTATTGAGCATCAAGCAATTAAGAGACCCTTGTCCACACAACTGTCTAATGTCCTTTATTGCTTCCTTTATTGCAACTTCGATTCTTCCTGAATTTTCAAGGTGCTGAAGGATTAACTGGAAGTACAGTTCAGAATCGGTATCGCCCTTTAATTGGCTCAGTCTTTCAGGACTCAATAGTGAACGCAGCTTTGAGGAATCAGCTATCGAACCGTTGTGAGCAAATGTCCAATTCTGATTAATAAACGGGTGTGTATTTTCAACTACAACTGGAAAACCAGTTGTAGCCCAGCGGATGTGGATAATCCCACCCTTCGACTTCTTTTTTGAGTTGTCTACAAAATTTGAATCATCTATTGCACGTTTCACTGAATTAAATAATTCTGGAGGTTCATTAGCGGAACCTTGCCAAGCTCCACCCCATCCGTCACAGTGAAGAGTTGAGAGATTTTGATAGTTGCTAATTTCATCAGGAGTCAGCAATGTCTCCAGTGACTGAAGTTCAAGCGATGCAAACGCTAATAAACGACACATCATGTTCCTTTAGGTTTTAGATAAAACACTCTATGCTTCAAATATTCTACTTCAAAATACATTTTTAAGATCAAGTCCTTGTGCATCTTGTTATCCAAAAGCCCCTAATTTGGTGGCATCACTAATGAGTTCATCTGAGTAATTTAACAACTCCCTGAGAACTATATCTTTATGTTCACCAAGAAATGGGGCTCGACGATACTCTGGAGCACTGTCCCCAACTCTCACAGCACTTCTAATTTGTCGAACCGTGCCGAAGCGAGGATGTGAAGTTTCAACAATCATTTTTCGATTTATAGTTTGAGCTTCATTTAAAGCTTCCTCGACCGTGTTGACCCTGCCACAGGGAATTCCTGCTTCAGATAACGTTGAGAGCCATTCGTCAGCAGATTCATTAGATTTTTCAGTTGATCAAAGATTTTGAAAGGGGGCAGAAATCCAATTTCAAATCTGTAGGTGGACTACCTTGTCGCCCAGGACCACAGTGCAAAATTCAGTGGGTAGATCACGTAACCAAACCTTGTTGTGGAGGACACACACATCAAAACAGCAAAGCAAGCACTTAGGAGTGACAGCATCTTCGAGAGCGATAGCGGCCAGTGAGTCTTCAAGTACTTAGCCGTGAAATAGCCACCGACGATCAGAGTCCCGGCCGGAAGTATGTGCTTAAAGGGGTGCCACAACGACGTGAGAATGTGGCCAGGTAGTGCACTGGCAGCAGGTGAAGTAACTCCAGAGAGCCCTAGTGGGAACGCAAAAACATTGGCAAAGAATGCGTGTGGAGCCTTAATTGCAAATGGCAAGATCGAAGCCACGACAATCAGTCCCACTACACCAACGAATTGTTTCCACTTACCCTTGAACTCTTCGCCTCGAAGCGTGAGTAGTGCTCCAAGCGCCATTGGCCAAGCAGTGAGCTTCATGGCTGATGCAATACCAATGCTGACAGCAGAGACATAGATCTGCTTTCGTTGCAGTGCCACAACACCCAGCAGCATCAGCGCAAGTATTGGCATGTCATCTCCTCCAGTTGCCAAGAACAATGCGCCGGTCGGAAGAGCAATGAGAACTTGAGCGAGTCGTAACTTCTGCTCTCTCTTTGCTCTAAAGAGCTGAAGGGCAATAAGTCCAAGAACAATGGTGAGTAGCGACATCACAATGCGCGCGTCAGTAAGTCCATAAAACTTATGAGTTATGGCGTCAGGCAATCCAAAGACGCTCATCAGAGGAAAGTAAGGAAAGAAAGATTCATACGTTGGTAGACCTCTAATGCTGTTAGTAACTTTTCCGTTCTTTACGTCAACGGTGTAGGGATCAGTGCCTTTAACAACGTTGTTTGCCGAGCGTTCAATGACTGAGACTTCAGGCTGCGCGTAGCCATGGCCACCGTTGTTATTGCGCCAGTGGGTTTCCAGACTGAGTGGAATAACGACTACTCCGACAACCAGGCCGATGAGCACAATTTTTCTTAGCGAAAAGGTATTTGACCACTTTGAAGCAACAAGCAAGATCAGTGCCGCGAGGAAGTAACCAGTGACTGAGATGTAACCCCAGTGCCACTGGGCTGGTTCACTTGAAGTGAGCCCCATAAGAAGTGCAAAGACTCCAGCACCAAAATACAAGACCGCATCAGATACAACTGGGCTAAGAGATACCCACCATGAAGTAACGGGGCGAATAACCCGTTCAGTGGATAGTTGCATACATAAATCCTAGTTTGCGTAAGGCAAAAACTGATGAATAACTACTGCGCTCGCCTACTCGGTTGGTACGTAACTGGCGGGTAGTCATCTTCAAAGAAGTTGCGAATAAGTTTTGCACTTAACTTCGTCTTCTCTTTTAAGACTGCGTGAGAGGTTCCAGGAACAATTGCGAGCTGCGCGCCAGGAACTGCTTCATAAAGAGATGAGGTGTGGCAAAGTTCCATGAGGTCGTCGTCTCCAGCCATAACCAGCATGGGAACGGTGATCTTCGCGAGGTCATCAACACTAAATGCGGGCTCGGTGTCGAACATATGGAGTGTCTTAGTGATCACGTCACGAGCGTGTTCTTTGCCACTTGGCGATAGCT
>CALJTY010000009.1 GCA_937975915.1 uncultured Acidimicrobiaceae bacterium
ATACAGACTTCTGCTTTGCAGTCACTGCAAGGAATGTAGCCATTACTGGTTCTGGTGCAAGAACGTTGTACAGAACACCAGTCTTAGTTGCAGCAGCACTGAGTTGCTTCGTTCCAGCACCATCTTGTGTGATTGCGGTGATCGAGATGTTGTATGTAGAACCAACACTTAGACCAGCAATGCTGCAAGATGTCGCAGGAGCAAGGATCAAACCGTATGTTGCGTTGTATGGGCATGAGTACTGCTGGGTAGTTAGTGGGTCTGTAGCTGTAACCCAGTAACCAACAAGCTGTCCAGAACCAGCAGCAGCTGGTGCTGTCCATGTAATTGCAAGTCCACTCGCATTGCGTGTTGCATTAACTGCAGTTGGAGCTGCAGGTGCAGTTGCTGACAGGACAGTTACCCGCGAAGACATAGTGACAGTCGAGGTACCAGCAGCAGTAGTCGCTACCACGGTGATGTAGTAAGTACCGCCAGCTGTAAGTCCTGTGATTGTGCAAGGTGCTGTCGTTGATGAAGTTGCACAAGTCTTACTTGCAACAGCAGCGCCACCCAATGTGAGTGATGCGTTAGCTGTGTAAGAAGTTGGTACAAGGTTGTCAGTTACAGAACCTACTGCTGAGTTTGAACTGTTAGTTGTGAGGCCAATGAATGGGGCAGCCCATACAACTGAGTATGTTCCAGAAACAGCAGACAATCCACCGAAGCGAGCAGGTGCATCGTTTACCCAAGTGTTCGAGGTAATCGAGTTAGTTGAAGCAACTCCAGTTGTGCTGTCAGTTGTTGAGAATGCGCTGAGAGCGTAAACAGTAACTGTGTAAGCAACGTTAGCCATTCCTGTGAATGTGCAAGATGTAGCTGTCGCTGCTGCATTCACAGTAATAGTTGCGTTCACAGCAGTTCCATCGACAGCCTTGCAAACAAATCCGGTAACAGGAGATGCGTTAGCAGCACCAACAGTCCAGTTAATGGTCATTGAACCAAATGCTGGGTACGTTGGCTTGTTAAGTCCTGTAGTGAGAATTGTTACACCATTTGGTGAAGCTGCTGGGGCAAGAGTCGCAACACCGGTAAGTGTTCCGAAAGTTGTTGCATCAGTACCAGCACCGAATGATGTGTAAGGAGTTACTGCAAATGTTGTGTTAGCCGCAGTTATAGATCCTGCAAGTCCAGACACGACGCATGACGTTGAAGCAGTTACGCATGAAGCTGTGTTTCCACCAGTCTGAGTAACCGTTACAAGGTATGAGTTCACACTTGATGCTCCACCAAGTGAAGTTGGAGCAGTCCACGCAAACGTCATCGTTGTGTCAGTAGCGGTAACTGAAGTAACTGTTGGAGCTCCTGCAGCAGACAATGGAGTGTTGAACTGCTTTGTTGTTGCAATTGATGAACCGAACCACGTGTTTTCAACAACAGAGGCTGTGTAAGCAACGTTTGGAAGAAGCACGAGAGTACATGTGACATCAGTTGCAGCAGCAAATGTGCATGCAGGTGTTGTTCCATTTGAACCAGTAACACTCACGGTGTAACTAGTTACTGGAGGTGTTGTTGTTCCAGTCGCTCCAGCTGTCCATGAAAGTGTTGCAGCTGTTGCTGAAGGTGTACCAGCGCTAAGACTCGTAACAGCACTTGGAGCACCAGCACCGACATAAGTAGTCGGAGAAGAGGCGCAAGTTGCTGAAGTTCCACGAGCGGTAGTAGCACATACAGTTAGCGCAGTGTGTGTGCTGTTGTATGTCTCGCTGAATGTAAGCCCAGTTGTTGTTCCAATTTGAGTAACAATTCCGTTAATCGTTGCGTAAATTGAGTACGTAACAGGCAAGCTACTTGCACTTGAAGCAGTCCAAGTGAGGTTTGTGTCTGTTGGTGCGGCAGAAGTTCCGTGTTGGTAATTAGCAAAGCTTCCAGGAGTTCCAGGAAGTGATGCCTGAGTTGCTGTACCAGCAGTTCCCGATCCTGCAGAATTCACAGCTGTAACAGTTACTGAGAATGAGTCACCAACTGCGCTCAATGATGCTGGAGCAGTCCATGAAGTTGTTGTAATTCCAGTAGTTGTAGTTACAGTCGTTGTGCCATTTGGTGTTGTGTTTGAGAACTTCACCGTGTAGGAAGTTGCAGCAGGTGTTACAGCAGCCCAGCCAATAGTTATTGCTGAACCAACAGATCCACCATAGTAAGCAGTTGGTGTTCCAGGGGTTGCGACTGGAGTAACAACAACGCCAGTTGAGGCGGTTGTTGAGTCGCCTGCTGGAGTTGATGCCTTCACCGTAACTGTTAATGCATCGAGTGTTCCTCCAACAGTGCAGTCCCAGCTAGTGGCCGTTCCTGTAGTTGTGATTACAATCACGTGATCTGCCTTGGCTGCAACGCTTGATGTAGAAGTTGAAGTTGCGTCAGTTGGCGTGCAACTTGAAGAACCAGTTGCAATCGTGGTTGCATCAGCTGCGGCAGCCTGAGTTACAGAAATCTTGTATCCAGTGATTGCAGATCCGCCAGTAACAGCAGGAGCAGTGAACGATACTGTCACCTTGTTGTTTCCACTTGCTGAAGCAGTTACACCTGTTGGCGTTCCTGGAACAGTAGGTGTAGTCACAGTCGCAGATGCATTACCAAGTGACTGACCATTGACTGAAGAAAGTGGTGTCGCTGTAGTTGAACCGAGCATTCCTGTCTTACCGGCGTTACCAAGAATTCCCCCTCCGACCAAGGTGGCCATTACCTGTGCGTAGGTTGCTCCACCTTGTCCAGGCATAGCAACTGCATAAGCCAAAGGTGCAGTCAGGCTAATTGCCGCAACTGTCACAGAATAGGAATCTCCCTTATTGAAGGTTGCAGTTGCAGAACCAGCTGCGGCAGAAGTTCCATCAGCGTTAACGGTGTAGTTAAGGTTAGAACCAGTTGCACCACAGTCCAATGAAGTCTTGTTGAAATCGACTAGTCCAAATCCTGCAAGTGTTGAAGTTGAGCAGTAGAACGGACGCTGAGTTGTGCCAGCAGTTGTGTTGGTGAAGGTGATCTGGTACGCAGAGTAGTAACTGGCATTTGTAGTTGGTGCAGTCCAGGTTACGTATACAGCTGTACCAGCCTTGTCGTCAGTTGAAAGCACTGCTGGTGTTCCTAGTGCAGCTAGCGCTGCAGAGTTGTTTGCAGTTACGCCTGTAACTGGTCCTGCGGCTGGGTGGTTGAACAATCCAGCATCAGTCGAAGAAGAGTTACCAGCCGTCACTGAGTCAGCGTTGTTTGCATAAGTGACTAGTGCAGTCGACTCAACTGAATTTCCAAGTGGAGCAACTGCGCGAACGGTGAAGGAAAGCTTCTGACCAGGTACAACAGGAGCGAATACGCAAGTAAGCGCAGTTGTCGTGCAGGTGAGGATTGTTCCATCGGCTTCAGTCAGGGTTCCTACGTAGCTCGTAACAGCATTTCCTGTTACAGCAGCTCCGGCTGTCCATGTGTACTTAATTCCGTTGCCATTGGTATAGGCAACTGAAGTGATCGCAGAAACTGTAGGTGCGTTAGCGACAGCTGTTGCGTCAGCAAGGCCGGCAGCGCTTGAGGCTGTTCCGTATGCAGATGAACCAGCAGCGTTAACTGACTGAATCTTAAAGGTGTAGGTAATACCGGTCTTAAGTGCACTGGCAGCGAACAAATATGAAGAAGTCGCTGATGTTGCAGTTACTGGTGATGATCCATCACTTGGGTAACCAACAATGTTGTATGAGTTTGCATTGGATCCAGCAGTCCAGATCAAACTGACTCCTGAAGCATTTCCGTAAGCAGTTGGTGTTCCAGCTGCGCCAGCTGCAGCAATTGCAGCAGTTGCACCTGAAAGGGCTGTTGGCATGCCGGATGCGTCAGTTGTGTAGACCTTGAAAGTGTGTCCAAGAGCAGCTGCTGCTTGAGCTGCAGTAATTGTGCAACTCACTGCGGTGCCAGTAGCGGTGCAAACTGTCAACCCTGTTGTCGAATCAACAACAGTTGAAGTTGCGACTGTTGTTGATGTAGCAGCCGTCCAACTGATCGTTGCAGCAGATGTGCTGGTGTAGGTGAGTGTCGCCACTGTAGGTGCAACGTTTACTTGAGTGGGCGTTGACTGAGCACTTGCTGTGCTTGTTCCAACCGAGTTGGTAGTAGTAACAGTTGCACTGTAAATACCAGAAGCAAGGCTTGTGAACGTGTAGGTCGTTGCAGTTGCTGCAGCAATTGCAGTACCACTTGCGAGCATGATCTTTGCTCCATCTGCAGTAAGTACTGAAGGGTGAGCATAAGAAGCACAAGATGCAGAAGTTGTCGTTGAAGCTGTAATAGTGCAAGATGTCACATCCGCTCCTGCTTCAGTGACATAAAGAGTCGATCCGACCAGTGGAGCAGTCGCTTGGGCAGCGAATGTCACAACAACCGCAGAGGTTCCATCAGTAGAAGTAGAGGATGCCGCTACGGTTGCTTGCTTGTACAACTGAACTGAAGTTGCAGAAACTGCAGCGCCGTTGGCAGCTGAAGTCCAGCTAATTGAAAGTGTGCTGTTGGTCTTTCCAGTTACTGAAACCACTGGAGTTCCCGGTGCAGCATTAGCGAACTGAACTGGTGTGCTGGTTCCAGCAACGCCTGTACCTGATCCGTTAACTGCGGCTACGGTTGCTGCGTAGTAAGTACCTGGAGCAACTGTGAATGTTGTAGTTGCAGCGCTACCGCCAGCAACCAACTTAGGTGAACCACTTGCGGTGCAAGTTGTTGTTGACCAAGTTCCTGATGTGCATGTGTAGAGCTGAACTGAGTATCCAGAAACTGCAGTAGCTCCAGAGCTTGCGGCTGCTGTCCACGCGACTGTTGCAGTTGTTCCTGAAATGCTCACTGATACACCGGCAACTACTGATGGGGTACGTCCGACAAAGATCGTGTTTGAATTTGCAGAAGAGGTGAGTCCCTGTCCATTCGAAGCGGTCACGGTGAAGTATCCGTTGTATGGAGCTGAAGCAGCAATTGCAGCCTGATTATAAGTAGCCGTTGCTGTTGTGCCAGTAACTGTTGCAGTTACTGAAGTTCCTGCACCATTAGTAATCGTGTAAGTAAGTGCGCTGCCACCGTTTGAAGATGGGGCAGTCCATGAAAGGTTTACGTTTCCGTTTGCGTTGTCAAGAGCAGCAGTTACTCCTGTAGGTGCAGTTGGTGATGTACCGGCAACAACTGCTGTAGAGGCGCTTGAAGCAGTTGAGAGTCCTGCAGCATTGATCATCTTGGCTGTGAATGTGTAGCTTGAGCCTGTGCCAACGGAGAGACCGGCAGAAGCAGCGTTAACTACACATGAAGAAGCAGCGTAAGCACTTGTGCCATCCCAGGCACCAAGTGTTGTGGTGGTGCAAACAAGCGCACCAGTCACTGAGTTGTAAATGTTCGCACCAGTTGCAGCAAGAGTCTGACCAGAGTGGTCAGCGGCAGCCTGAGTGAACGCAACAGTGATTGTTCCGTTACCAGCAGTTGCTGTACCAATTGTTGGAGCAGCAAGTACTGCTGCAGTTACTGAGCCAGCATCTGCAGTTGAAGTTCCATCAGCACCAACGGCTACAACGTGGATTGCACCAGCGATAGCTGTTGTTGGTGTCCATGTGTATGAGTTAGCAGCACCTGCGGCGCCGAGAGTAGTGCTCGTTGCGAGAACTGTAGGAGTTGAGCCAGTGGTGATCTGGTAGCTAGTGATTGCACTTGAGGTGCTGGCTGGGTTAACCCAAGAAACCGTAACGGCTCCTGCGGATGTACCCGAAATGGCAACACTGGTAGGTGCTCCAACTGTTGCTGAGGCGCTTGCAGCGCCCGCAAAGATGGCTAGACCAGAAACGCTTAGCGCTAGAGCGCTAATTCCGCGTCCGATGATTGATAGTGACTTTGACATTTTCTCTCCTATGTCGTTTCGATTTGCAGTACAAGTAAGGGTCGGGTTAGTTGCAGAAAAGTTTGAAGCTGCGTTTGCAGATCCATTCTCTTTACGACTTCCAAATCCTGACAAGTACTTCTCCTCTGTTCATTCACGGACTTCTCCGCAAAACTTTTTTATAGACGGACGTGAGCAACCAGAAACCTGGTTACCCACTTCTTTCTATTACTTCCTTAAACACTAACAGCCTCAATCCAGCGATTACAAGGAAATCAAGCGAATTGACTAACTTTTATATGACCCTAAAACCCTTATTTTGCAAGGGAAAGTCTAAATTACGTTTATGACATTTTTGTAACAGTTCCAAAGTCACGAGCTCAGAGGGCCCAAAAAGTGAATTGTTACAACCCCTGTAATAATAGGGTTTTGAGGGTGGATCGAAAAAACTCTTCAAAAACTACTCACTTGTAGTTCGAAATATGACCCCCTTTTGGGCCCTCCCAGGCACTCAAAAATGCCACTACCGGGGACCTGAAAACATCGATTTTGAGTCTTCTGAGGAACTGGGATCACCACCCATCTTCACCTTCTATATAGAGGTGTATGGAAATGAGCTTTAAAAGGGTAAAAACCCTTTAATTACAGGGGATTAGTAAACAAGGAAGCGATTTAGTACTTCAACGGCGATCTGGGCCCATGACTCATCAGATTCTGGCACCGCGTGGGTGTCATTTATAGACCTAGAAACAAAGAGGCTTTCGAGGAGAACTGCGTACTGGTGGGCAGATAAGGACTGGCTAGCTATTCCCTTGCGCTGGAAAGTCTCCATTGCCTTAGTGGCTCTGGCTGAATACTCATCTTGGAGATCAGCTAGTTCCTTGGCTAATACTGGGTTCGTTAGAGCTGCGGCGTAGACACGTGAGCGGATGTTTCTGCTGTTTTTGCGCTCTTCACTGGTTGAGGGATCAGTAATGCTGCCTGTGAAAAGCTGGATGACTTCTTTTGGTGAAGTAGCGACTTCTGCCATTAACTCAAATCCCGCAACATCTGGTTCGCGATTTTCCTTATACAGCGCAACATAGGCCTGAGTCACTAAGCCTTCTTTAGAGCCGAAGTGGTAGTAGGCAGAGGCTGAATTAGTTTCGCATTCCTTGCAAATCTCAGGAATTCGCAGGTTTTCAGGACTTTCACTGCGAAGTACTTCTGTGGCAGCCTTCAAGAGCAACGCGTGGGTCTGCTGAGACCTGGCTTGTTGCTGGTGAAGCGGAGACATTAGCTAATAACCGTTACCTTGCGGTCTTGGGCGCGCTCTGGGCTGGTTCTAGAAATACCCTTACCAATCATTCGAACTGATATCCCCGTGTGGCTCATACTTCTTAATTGTAGGAGTAAATATACCCCAACAGCCTTGGCTCGAGCAGTACTGAGTTTCTGGTTATAGGCCTTTCCACCAATGAAGTCGGTGTAGCCCGCAAGAGTTAGAGAAGTGATGTGTCGGGCAATGATTTGCTTGGCGTAGGCAGTGATCTGCGCCTTGGCCGAGGCACTTAGAGCTGAGGAATTAAAGTCGAAATAGCACGTCAAGGTGATCTTTGGCACCACAACGGGTGGGACAGTTGGAATAGTCGTTGTCGTGGTCGGGGCAACATCGAGTGGAACTGATACCTCATTTGAATAGCCCGGTGCTGAGTCACCGGCGGTGTTCGTTGCAACAACTGCGTAACTTCGCTTTTGGCCTTTTTTTAGGGCAATGTGATGGTGAATTCAACCCGACGGTTGATTGATTTACCTGATGAAGTGGCATTACTCGCTACGTAAGGACCATTTCCATGGGCGAAAGTACTGAAATAACACTTTCTCCACTGCAGGTGATAAAGATCAAGCTTTAACTGAGCCACTGCAATCCTGACTCGAACATAGGCCACCCTTGAATTTACATAGGTCGTTCCTACATTGTCGGTGTAACCATCAAGTCTGATCTTGACCGCCTTCTTGGACTTAATGACCTTGGCAATTGTCAAAATCTGTGAAAGCTGACTCTTGGTGAGTTTTGCGCTCTTCTCTCCAAATTGACTCACGGTGAGAACGATCGTCTTTGCCACAACCGTTGATGTTGAGGTGCTGGACGTAACGCTAGAAATTGTTTCGCCAGATGTCGAGATCGCCGACAACGTAATTTGATAGGTCTTGCCAGCGCTAAGACCAGAAATCTTGCAAGTGATCACACCCTTCGCTACGCACTGTGCACCTAAAGGCTGCACGGTAACGAGGTAGCTCATTATTGAAGCCAGTGCTGAGGTAGGTGGCGTAGTCCAGCTAACTGTTCCAGTCTTTCCTGTGATGACGAGTGACGGATTCGCCAGAGCAAAGGTTGGAACACTTGCAGCTAGCGCACTTGAACTTCCGACTGAGTTCGTAGCAACTACCGAGAAGATGTAACTAGTACCAGCAACCATGCCAGCAATAGTGCAGAGCGTTGCACCCGTTGTTGAGCAAGTGGGACCAGCTGGCACTGATGTAACCGTGTAACCAGTAATAGGGCTTCCGCCATTTGAAGAGGGTGCCGTCCACGAGATAGTTGTTATGTCACCTGTTGTTGAAGCTTTAACACCACTAACTGAGCCAGGAACGACCTGCACAGTTGCCGAGCCAATGGTTACTGCACTCGAGCTTCCAGCTGAATTTTTTGCCACGAGTGTGAATGTGTAACTGGTGCCGGGAATAAGTCCAGTGATTGAGCAACTAGTAGTTGTTGTCGTGCACGTCAGACCGCCAGGTGTCGCAGTGACAATGTAGGTCACACCAGTTTGTGTCGAGGCACTCCACGACGCATTGAGTGTTGTTCCACTAATTGTGAGCGCACCACCGGTTGGAGAGTTTGGAGTAGTTACTGGTGGTGCGGAGCCTCCGCCTCCACCACCTCCGCCTCCGCCGCTTGGTGGTGTTGGTGGAGCATTGATGGTGATGCCTAAGTCAAGCGCTAGCAATGTTCCATTGACGTCAAGACCTTGAACCTGAATGGTGTGGTTTCCGCTGAGACCAGCTGGCAGTTGAACAGATGTAGTGAAGGCACCAGAACTGTTAACCGTTGCAGTGCCAAGCAATGTGGCAGTTGAGAATATAAACAGCACCACTGTTGAGTTGTTCTTAAAGCCATGACCAGAGGCAAGTGTTGTTGCCCCAGCAACTGCAGTAATTGTTCCTGCGCTGAAGCTCACATTGGTGGCGTCAAGATTGAGCGTAAGAGCTGTTACACCGTTGCCAACTTCCACCGTGCTGCTCGATGGTTGTGTCAAGGACGCAGGTGTTGGCGTTCCGTCAGCGGCGATGATCTGGCCAGCTCCTGGTGAGACAGCAGGAGCGCTTGATCCGTTCACCAGAATTGGAGTTGTAGAGAATTGTGGGATAACGGAGTTACTGAGTCCACTCTGCGTCGTTGCCCCAGAAGTGAAGCTTGCTGTTACGACAAACTGATAACTCTGCCCATTGTTAAGACCTGAAATAGTGCACGCTGTAGTGGTTGTGGTGCAACTGTCTCCACTGGCGTCAGTAACGGTGTAGGAAGTAATGGTGTCACCAGCAGTGTTGCTTGGTGCAGTCCAAGTTATTGTTGCCTGCGAATCATTGGCGGTTGCCCTGGCGCTACTTGGCGCACTCGCTACCCCTACTGGTGTCACGGCACTAGACGGTGTCGAAGCAGCCGACGAGCCAACGGCGTTTGTTGCAACAACGCTGAACGTATAAGCGGTGCCATTAGTGAGCCCACCAATGGTGCACGACGTTGCGCCTGTGGTGCAGGTCGCTCCCCCAGGAGTGGCAGTCACCGTGTAGCTCGACACCACTGCACCATTTGGAGGTGTCCAAGAAACAACTCCCGATCCATTTCCTCCTGTGGCGGTGACAGTTGTTGGCACGCCAGGCCCAGCAATTGGCGTTACCGCTGGAGCAGCGACTGGTGGTGATGAAGGACCGGCTTCATTTATTGCAACGACACTAAAGACGTACGTCTGCCCATTGGTAAGTCCAGTCACTGTGCAACTTGTTGCCGTGCCTAAAGCGCTGCAGCCATGTCCCGCACCATCAGTAACGGTGTAGCCAGTAATTGGTGAGTACCCGTCATTTACTGGAGCCACCCAAGACACCACTGAAGACGCCGTTGCTTGACTTGCGAGCACTGATGTTGGCTGGTCTGGAATCGTGAAGGGAACTGGGTCAGGAGTAATTTCAGAATCAGGTGAGAAGCCAGCGGCATTTCGTGCAACAACGTAGAAGTCGTAACCAGTTCCTGGGGTAAGTCCAGTGACTGTGCATTTAGTAGCTGGGTACGCGACCGTGCACGAATCAGTACCAATCGTGTCATAGGCGGTGTAATCAATAATCGCACTTCCACCATTTGACGTTGGTGCGCTCCACGTAACTTCAACAGATCCACTTAGTGGAGTTGCAGCTCCAATTATTGGAGCGCTCGGAACCGTAAATGGTGTGACTGAAGAAGCAGCGCTCGCTGGCGCTGACTTACCCATGGCGTTAATTGCAACAACACTCACGGTGTAGGCAGTTCCAGGTGTTAGACCCGAAATTTGACAACTCGATGTTGTGGAAATAGTTGCCGGCGAACACGTTGCACCATTTGATGCAGTAGCGATGTAGCCAAGAATTCCAGATCCATCAGCGTTGCCCTTGCCATCATTGCTTGGAGTACTCCACGAAACGTTTAAACCACTAGACGCTGGTGTGGCAGTTACCTGCTGAGGTGAAGTAGGGACTGTCCACGTCACAACATTGTCTGAGTTATTTGAAAGCCCTGAGGACCCTGCTGCATTAATCGCCACGACTTCGAAGTAGTAAGTGTGTCCAGCAATAAGTCCATCGACTTGGCAGCTCGTGGAGCTTCCAGTTAACGGACAGGTTGACGGAACTACTGGAGCCTGCGATGTTGTTACTGGACTATTTGTGGAATCAAAGATGTTTAGCGTGTAACCAATAACTGCACTTCCACCGTTATATCCCGGTGCATTCCACGTCACGACTATTGAAGTTCCGTTAACCACTACTGGTGTTGTGGAAATAGTTGGTGTCACCGGAACTGTAAATGGGCTCACGGTTGAGCTCGATGCGCTCGGCGCGGACGAGCCACCAATGTTTGTTGCAACAACGCTAAAGGCGTAACTCGTTCCTGGGGTTAGACCACTCACTACGCAACTGGTTGTGGGTGGCGTTGCGTTACAGGTCAGAGCACCTGGAGCAGAAGTAACCATGTAGCCAGTAATAACGGAGCCACCCGTGTTGCTTGGTGGCGTCCAGCTAACAGTTGCTGAAGAACTCCCCGCTACCGCCGTTACAGCGCTAGGTGCTGAAGGCGCGGTGAATGGAATGACTGCATTAGTAGTGGCACTCGGTGAAGTGCCCACACTGTTCTGCGCGGTGACACTAAAGGTGTAGGACGTTCCAGCAATGAGCGCTACAACCACGCACGATGTGGCCCCGGTTGTTGTGCAGTTGCGACCGTGGCCATCGGTGACGTTGTAACCAGTGATAGCCAGTCCACCAGTGCTTGTTCCTGGCTGCCACGAAATAGTTGCTTGGAGCAGTCCAGCTACTGCGCTGGCACTGAGTGGAGCACTCGGTGAGGAAGGAACCACTGATGCAGATGACGCGGACGAACTTGGTGATGCACCAACTGCGTTGGTGGCCACGACGTTAAAGGTGTAGGACGTTCCAGCGGTGACGTTGGTAATGAGACACGAAGTAATACCAGTGGTTGTGCACGATCCACCAGGATTACCCGTTACTACGTAACCAGTAATTGGAGAACCACCAGTGCTGCTTGATGCAGTCCAAGAAACCTGCACTGATCCGTTGGCTGGGCTAACGACAACGTTGCTTGGTGCTGTTGGAACGGTGAGTGGAACAATGCCGTTCAGTGCGACTGAGTTGGCTGAATTACCAGCAGCGTTAGTTGCGACAACGTAAAAGTTATAGGACGTTCCATTTGTAAGACCAGTCATTGAACAAGACGTTGCGCCCGACGTGATGCACGACGCCCCATTGGTTCCAGTAACGCTGTAGCCAGTTATAGCTGAGCCACCGGTGTTGCTTGGGGCGGTCCAGAAAAGCGTGATGGCCTGGTTTGCAGTAGTAGCACTGAGACCTGACGGCGAACCAGGCGTTGTAAATGGCGTGCTCGCCGACGACGGAGCAGAAGGAGCAGAGCTACCAGCAGCGGTGGTGGCTATAACGCTAAAGGTGTAACTCGTTCCATTAGTGAGCCCGGTAACGGTGCACGACGTCGCTGATCCAGTTGAAGTACACGTTGCTCCCCCTGGAGATGCGCTAACGGTGTAACTAGTAATGGGTGAGCCACCGGTGTTACTTGGTGCGCTCCACGTAACAACTACTGAAGCATTTGCAGCACTGGCTCCTACATTGGTCGGGCTCGAAGGAACTTGGGTCAGTGTGAGCGCGCTTGTGTTTGGCGATGCTGGTGAATTGCCAATGCTGTTCGTTGCAATGACACTAAAGACGTACGGTGTTCCAATACTTAGACCACTGATGGTGCATGACAGGGTGCTCGAGGTGCAAGTCCCACCCGGTGATCCAGTAATGCTGTAGCTACTAACAGCACTACCACCGTTACTTGCTGGTGCGCTCCAGCTAATAGTTACAACACCTGAAGCCGCTACTGCAGTCACTGTCTGGGGAGCTGTTGGCACTGTCGCCGGAATGGCTGGTGCACTAACGCCAGCCGGTGAAGTGCCAAGACTGTTGGTAGCGACAACGCTAAAGGTGTAACTCGTTCCATTGCTAAGTCCAGTAACAACACAACTTGTTCCAGTTGATGTACACGTTGCAGTTCCTGGAGAAGCACTCACGCTGTAGCCAGTAATTGCTGCTCCACCGTTATTAGGAGCAGTCCAGCTGACAGCAACTGTTGTATTTCCAATTGAGGTCAAAACATTGCTCGGCGCGCCAGGAACGGACTGCAGCGTTAATGGGGCACTTGATGCAGAAGGTGTTGATGACCCCGCTGCAGTCGTTGCCACGACACTGAAGGTATACGTGTTTCCGTTCGTAAGCCCTGGAACAGTGCACGTGGTTGCTGGCGCCGTTGCGGTGCAGGTTGCCCCGCCAGGAGAAGCCGTAACGGTGTAACTGGTAATTGGTGATCCACCGTTATTTGTCGATGCGCTCCATGAAACAACTGCGCTAGCTGGTGCTACCTGGGCAGTTGGTGCACTCGCTGGAGGATATGGGTTCGTCACCGGGTTAAGAGAATTTGAAGCAGCTGAACTTGGCGAGTAGCCCGCAGCGTTGAGCGCCTTCACGCTAAATGTGTATGGTGCGCCTGGTGTTAGTCCAGCAATCGTGCAGGAATAGACCGGCGAACTTTGTGGCACCACGTACGTACACGTTGCTCCTCCGCTTGACGCGGTTACGAGATACGAAAGAATGGCCGATCCACCATTGCTTGCTGGCGGGGTCCAGGTAACAATGGCTCCTCCAGCGGCCGCACTAGCGGTAGCACCAGTTGGAGCACCAGAAACGGTGTACGGGATTGCAACATTTGACTGGTTAGAAACTGGTGAGTTGCCAGCAGCATTAGTCGCAAAGACGCTAAAGACATATTGATCACCAGGCGTTAGACCTGATGAAACTGTGCAGGTTGTTGCTGGCGCAGTTGCGGTGCAGGTCTGTCCACCATTAGTTGACGTGGTGAGGTCAACAAATGTCACAACGTAGCCAGTTAGTGCGCTGCCACCATCAAATGCTGGCGCATTCCAAGAAGCAGTGATCGAAGACGTTGCAGCTACTGCACTCCCAACAGGAACAGTCGGTGCAATTGGAATTGTGTAGGGAGTAACCGCACTGCTCGCAGCTGAGCTCGTAGAAGATCCAACACCATTTATTGCCACCACGCTGAAGGTGTAGCTCGTTCCGTAACTAAGGCCAGTAACAGTGCACGATGTAGAAGCAGTTGTACACGTTGCTCCCCCAGGCGCTGCAGTCACTACATAACTAGTGATTGCACTTCCACCGTTAGATGACGACGCTGTCCAACTCAGCGCTGCTTGGCTACTTCCCGCCACGGCGTTAACCAGCGTTGGAGCAGTTGGCACTGAAGCTGGCGTTACGGCACTTGACGACGAGGACGCAGGGCTAGGACCGGCCGCGTTCGTGGCAACAACACTGAACGTGTAGGCGGTTCCGTTGGTGAGCCCAGAGAAAACGCAACTGGTGGCAGTAGCAGTACAAGTCGCACTACCGGGTGCGGCGGTAACGGTGTAACTCGTCACAAGCGATCCACCATTGTTTGCTGGTGCACTCCACGAAACAATGGCTGAGCCGCTAAGAGGCGTTGCAAGAACAGTCGTTGGTGCGCCAGGAATGCTAATTGGTGTCACCGCTGTTGAA
This sequence comes from uncultured Acidimicrobiaceae bacterium, assembly GCA_937975915.1. Lineage (GTDB taxonomy): Bacteria > Actinomycetota > Acidimicrobiia > Acidimicrobiales > RAAP-2 > RAAP-2. The sequence goes on from CALJTY010000009.1 coordinate 14,285, forward strand.
GAAGTTGAAGCAACTGAACTTCCAATGACGTTGGTGGCAACAACGCTAAAGGTGTAGGCAGTTCCGTTCGTAAGTCCAGTCACCGTACACGTGGTTGCAGACCCGCCTGCACTACAGGTGGCTCCCCCAGGTGAAGCAGTAATGATGTAACCAGTAAGTGCGGACCCACCAGTCGATGATGGAGCTGTCCAGGTGACTGCAGCCGATGTGCTGGAGGCAACTGCACTAACTGCGGTTGGTGCACCAGGAATGTTCGCTGGGGTGTAGGAGCTTGATGTTCCACTCGCTCCAGTTCCAGCAGAGTTCGTTGCCACAACGCTAAAGGTGTAGCTAGTTCCATTGGTGAGTCCATTAACGACACAGCTTGTTGAGGAAGTGGTGCAGGTAAAGGAGCCAGGTGTTGAAGTAACGCTGTAGCCAGTAATAGCTGCACCGTTTGTTGCAGGAGCACTCCAGCTCACCGTTACTTTGGCGTTACCAATAACGCCAGAGACATTTGATGGTGCGCCCGGAACTGTAGCTGGCGTTACGGCACTTGACGACGAAGATGGGCTGGATGTTCCAATGGCGTTTATTGCGACCACACTAAATGTGTAAGCAGTTCCGTTAGTTAGTCCACTAAAGGCGCACGACGTTGACGTTGTTGCGGTGCACCCAGCGGGTGCACTGACTGACGGAGAAGATGTCACGCTGTAGCCAGTGATTACAGATCCTCCAGTTGACGAAGGAGCTGTCCAGGTGACTGCAACTGAAGCATTTCCAGCCGTCACTGACGAAATGGTTGGCGCACCAGGAACATTTGCTGGGGTCACTGAAGTGGACGCAGCTGATGCAGCGCTATTGCCGATTGCTGCGTTCGCAACAACCTTGAAGGTGTACGCCGTTCCATTTGTCAGACCCGTCACGACGCACGAAGTTGCTGGCGCAGTTGCCGTGCATGTTGCCCCCCCGGGAGTAGCCGTCACGGTGTAGCTAGTGATCGTTGCTCCATTCGCATTTGGAGCTGTCCAGGTAACTGTCACCTGCTGGCTTGCGGCCTGGGTTGAAGAAATTACTGGTGCTGATGGAACTGTCACGGGGGTAGTTGATGACGACGTCGCTGGGTTCGAAGAGCCGGCGGCATTTATCGCAACCACATTGAATGTGTAGGCAGTTCCGTTAGTTAGTCCACTAAAGGTGCAAGAAGTTGACGTTGTTGCGGTGCAACCTGCAGGTGCGCTGACTGAAGGTGAAGATGTGACGCTGTAGCCGGTGACTACAGATCCTCCATTTGATGAAGGGGCCGACCAGGTGACTACAACCGAGGCATTAGCGGGCGTCACTGAGGAAATGCTCGGTGCGCCAGGAACAGTAAATGGTGTTGCTGGCGATGACGCGGCTGAAGCGGTGCTGCTTCCAAGTGATGCATTGGTCACTGCAGTGAATGTGTACGCAGTTCCGTTCGTAAGTCCCGTCACGACGCACGAAGTTGCTGGAGCAGTTGCCGTGCAGGTGGCCCCTCCTGGGGACGCTGTCACGGTGTAGCTAGTGATGGTTGACCCATTGGCGTTTGGAGCACCCCAGCTCACCGTTACCTGCTGGCTTGCAACTTGTGTTGAAGAAATGAATGGAGGGTCTGGAACGACTACCGGAGACGCCGCACTTGTTGAAATGGACGCTCCTTGACCAACTGCATTAGTTGCAGAAACGCTAAAGGTGTAAGAAGTCCCATTAGTCAGTCCTGTCACGATGCACGTGTTGGCTGGCGTACCGGAAGCTGGAACGCTATACGAACATGAATGTCCCGCACCATCAGTAACGGTGTAATACAAAATTGCCGATCCACCATTTGAAGCTGGAGCAGTCCAGCTAACAATTATTGCGGCGTTTGATGCAGTAACAACTGGCGAAATTGGAACACCGGGAACATTGTTAGTAGCTGCAGGAGTTGTTGGTGCACTCGCGCTACCCGGTCCCACAACGTTGACGGCAACAACTGTGAACGTGTAACTCACTCCGGAACTAAGTCCAAAGACCGTGCACGAGTCAGTTGTTGGCCCATCTCCTGATCCTGGAACGTTGTAGGTGCAGGTGAGACTGCCCGGGCTTGAAGTAACGATGTAGCTCGTTACTGGTGAGCCACCGTTGTTGGCAGTTGGAACAATGTTCCACGTCACGGTTGCGTTTTTAAAACCAGCGCTAACTACCGCTCCCGTTGGAGGGCTTGGTGGTGTTGACGTTGCGATGGCAACTGCTGAAACAGATGACGCTCCAATGCCAACAGCATTTACTGCAGCCACGCTAAATGAATAGGTTGTAGTTCCAACAAGTCCGTAAACGGTGCACGAGTCAGTCGTTCCATCACCACCAGCGGGCACGTTGTACGTGCACGTATTTCCTCCAGGACTTGCAGTAACGATGTAGCTCATTACTGGTGAGCCACCGTTAACAGCAGGCGGGCTCCACGAGACCGTTTCAGCATTGGTGCCCGAAACAACTGCAATGTTGGTTGGAGGATCTGGCGTTGTTGCTGTCTTTACACCTGAAGATGCACTTGACGCAGGAGAGTTTCCTGCAGCATTGGAAGCGACAACTTTAAAAGTGTAAACAGTTGAATTTGCTAGCGCAGTCACCAGACAGGAATCTGTGGTTCCATCTCCACCAGCCGGCACAACGAAGTTACAAGAGCTCACCGCAAAACCACCTGGGTTGTAGGCAGTTGCCACGTATCCAGTGATCGCCGTTCCACCGTTGTTTGCTGGTGGAATCCACGTAACTGTTTCAGATCCAACGCCAGATGTCGCAGTCACACCAGTTGGTGCATCTGGTGCAGCATTGGTCGTCACAGACCCCGAGGCTGATGATGCAGTTGAAGTTCCATAGGTGTTGATGGCTTGAACTTTGAACGTATACGCGGTGTTACTAGCTAGGCCATTAACCACGCAGGTCAATTGCGACGAAGGGACTGAGCAACTTTGTGTTTGAAGTGCTGCACCACTGTAGGTGGAGACCAAGTATCCAGTCACTGTGCCCGATGGGGCTACCCAGCTGACGGTCACCTGCTTTGTCCCGCCAATCCCTGTGACTGACGTTGGAGCCGATGCGACTGCGCCACTTAGCGCAGCGCCAGTAGTCACCGAACTACTCGGAGGCGAAGCAACACTCGGCCCTGCTGCATTTGTTGCAACAACTTTGAAGGTGTAGCTGGCTGAAGGGCTCAGGCCATAGACCGTGCAGGGGCTCGATGTTGCAACACATGAGAAGTTTCCAGTTACGGATGTGGCGGTGTAGCTCGTTATCGATAAGCCATTGGTAGCAGGTGCGGTCCACGTGATTGTTGCAGTGTTACCAGACACTGTTGCACTTGGTGCAGCCATTGTCGTTGGAACACCGTTGGTATAAAGCGTCGCCGCTCCAGTGACATTGCTTGGATAAACGGCAAGAACATCTTGCTGGCCGGCCAAGTTCGAACCGAGCACAAAGACTGTGTACTGCGTTCCATTGGCAAGTCCGGTAATGGTGCAGGTATTGGTTGCACCACTTGATGGCACGGTGTAGGTGCAGCTTTTCATCGCCGAGAGCGAAGCGCCGCCACCAGCCGTGATTTGCACGTTCGTAGTTGTTGCGTAGGCGGTGTAGCTAAGAATTGGCAGCCCACCGGTTGCTGTTACTGCACTCCACACTGCAGTTATGGCGCCAACGCCCGTGGCTGTTGCAGAGGTGATTGTGGCACTTGCCGTCGGAGCACTTGCCGTTGAAAGAACAGCTCGACCAGTGACATTGCTTGGATAAACGGCAAGAACATCTTGCTGGCCGGCCAAGTTAGTTCCGAGCACAAAGACGTAGTACTGCGTGTTTGTTGCTAGTCCGGTGATGGTGCAGGTATTGGTTGCACCACTTGATGGCACGGTGTAGGTGCAGCTTTTCATCGCCGAGAGCGAAGCGCCGCCACCAGCCGTGATTTGCACGTTCGTAGTTGTTGCGTAGGCGGTGTAGCTAAGAATTGGCAGCCCACCGGTTGCTGATACTGCACTCCACACAAGAGTTTCAGTTTGGTAACTCGTACTTGTTGTCGATGTGATTGTTGCTGTGCTAGTCGGAGCTGTTGGTGTTATGACCGCAGTAGAGCTCGCACTCTGTGCTCCAGTACCAGTTGGATTAATGGCCTTTACATAAAACGTGTAGCTCGTTCCAGGACTGAGCCCAGTTGCAGTGCAGGTATTTGCTGAGGTGCCTACCGGCACGGTGTACGAACAGACGAGTGCGTTTGAAGTTGCGTTGTAGACGTTGTAACTAGTGATGCTGAGACCACCATTGCTCGCTGGAGCAGTCCAAGAAATGGTTGCGCTGCCTGCACCAACTGTGGCTGTTGGAGTACCCGGCGCGCCAGGCACAGTTGATGGGATCACCGCAGATGTCGACACCGAAGACGCACCCGTACCAACTGAGTTGGTTGCGGTGACTGCAAAGGTGTAACTCGTTCCGTTCGTGAGTCCAGTAAAAATACACGTCAGACTGGTTGTCTTGCAGGCCGTAGGGGTTGCTACCAGTGGCGTTGAGGTAACGGTGTAGCCGGTTATTGCAGCTCCACCATTGCTTGCTGGTGCCACCCACGTAATTGTTGCTTGTGAATTTCCAGCAACTGCAGTCGGCGTAGTTGGTGCATTTGGTGCAGTAGCTAATGCGTGAAATTGCGCAGTCGGGCTAAGAGTTGGCTTGGTTATTGCGTTCGCACCGGTTGAGTGGAAAAAACTGAATGCAAAAACGAAAATCAGAAAAAATAGTGCAAGGGAAAAATATGCACGTTTGATAATGAGTTTCGTTATAAACGTGTTATTCACGTATAAAGACTAAGCAGTTACGGCTTACCTGTAAACGTAAAAATACTTTAGCGTTTAATAAATTTATTAAACGAAACTACGAAGCGATCGCACACCTATTCGGACCAAGTTCCATCTCAGCGGCATCGTCAGTTAATTTCTCACGGCCCGCATTGATGAGAACAATGTGTTGGTAGTTCGGTGGTCGATCTTTCACGTTGGCAACCGCCCACGCAACGAAGTCAGTTTCACTAAGCATGAGTGCTGGGAGTGTGTTTCTAAGAGCTCCTAATTTCTTTGAAACAAATTCACCAGCATGAACTTCTACCCCGTCGCCGTAGTGCGCAGGGAATACCATGATGTCATCGTTAAGTGGCAGCACTCGTGTGTGCAAACTCTCATAGAGATTGTGTGCGAATGGTTCAGCTTGATCTGCGAGGTCGGGCCTTCCAACGCTCTCAAGGAACAATGTGTCACCAGTAAAGATGGCAGAATCAGCGAGTTGATACATGGTTGATCCTTCAGTGTGTCCAGGGACACTTACCGCTGAAACGCCGAGGGAAACACCAGTTGTTATTTCTATTTGCAGTCCATCAACGAGTGGCGTGAATTCAAATTCAAAAGGATCAGAAGGACTCAGCATCAACTTCGCACCTGTTCGTTCAACAAGCTTTCTTGCTCCTGAAATGTGATCAGCGTGAAGGTGAGTGTCAAGTACGTACGTGATCTTCCAACCGTGACTGGTTGCTACCTCTTCATACACTTCACTACTGAGTGAAGGGTCGATAACTACTGCGTTGCCACCCGCTCCAATGACGTAGGAAAGACATCCCTTCCCTCTTCGTCTCAGTTGCACAACACTTGCGCCTGCGAAGTCTCTTTCGACGTGGTCATAGGTTGAAGCCCAAGCGCCCATGCCGCCATCTAGAACTTCAGAGCTGATCCCATGGTCGAGCAAAATTTGCGCCCCCTGAAGAGCACGCGCTCCCTTGGCACAGATCACAACAACGCGCTTATCAGTAGGGACCTCAGAAATCCTGCGATCGAGCTCGCCAAGGGGGACGTTATGTATCCCAGAAATTCGCCATTCTGCGACTTCGTCAGGTTCACGAACATCAAGCAAAAAGAGGGCTGGATCGCTGTCGAGAAGTGGAACTAGCGAATCTGTAGAGATTTTGGGTAGTGCCGGTTGTTGTCTCATACGCAAAGTCTACGGATTTCTAGTTATTTAATGGCCATCCAAAGGTCATTGATTCTTTAGAAGTTGCTGATTATTCAACTTAACATTTATAAGGTAAGTGAAAACTACCTTTATTTGTTAATGCTTGTTAGTCTTCACTTAATTGAATTAAGGAAGGAATTGCTTACCAATGACCGCCACCAGAACCTCCCTTAGTAGAGAGCTAATTCTTGATGAAACAGCCTTGATTTTGATGAAACACGGGGTGGCTAATTTCCGCTTGAAGGACCTCGCGGATCAGTTGCAGGTAACGATTCCGAACATTTATCGTTACTTCAATTCAAGAGAAGATCTCATTGCTTCGACATTTTTATACGCGTATCAAAAGCGAGCGAATGAAGAGCAATCTCGCATGCGTATTCCAGAAAAGCCGTGGAAGGATGCGAAGGAGTTTTTTGGCTTTGTTCGTGAGGTCGTAAAAGATGAGCCAGAAGATCAAGAGTGGCTACGAATGCTTCGCATTCACGCACTTAGTGCCACCACATTTGACGATGAAACCTCAAAGCAAATGCAACAGATCGGTCGTCAACTCCATGATGCGCTCACCTCATTGTTTCGAGCTGCGCAGCACCAAGGTGTTTTAAGCGACGGAATCAAGGCTGAAAACCTTTCATTCATCGTTCTCTCAAACCGAATTGGCTTCAGCCTTGTTGACGCGCTCGAAGGACCAGCTGTTGAAGAAGATGAGATCTGGGACCTTTATCAATTCGCATTTGAACTGCTCGCTAAGAGCTAAGTGGCTTAATGAAGCCACTTAGGGCACACCGCAGAAGATCACTTCTGCGTAATCGGATTGTCACATTATTTTCCCTGGGAATTTGGTCCCATGTCCTATACTGGTCATTCCGTTTCAAAAATATACATAGAGCACTGAAAGAGTGATACCGGCCTTAGAGCCATAACCGAGAGGAACACCAATGAATACCTTCGAGGAATTCGAATCAAATGTCCGTTACTACTGCCGCCGTTGGCCAACCGTATTTACATCATCAAAAGGTTCAGTTATAACAGATGAGGATTCCAAGGAGTACTTGGACTTTTTCGCCGGTGCCGGAGTGCTCTCCTATGGCCACAACAACCCAGAACTCGTAGAAGTGGCAATCGCTCACCTTCGTTCTGGAAAACTTCTTCACAGTCTCGATACCTTCACCGCTGAAAAGCGTGCATTCCTCGACACCATTGAAAACCTCATCTTGAAGCCACGTGGCCTTGACATGGTGGTTCAAACAGTTGGCCCAACTGGTGCCACCGCAGTTGAAGCGGCGCTGCAACTTGCACAGCGCATCACGGGCAACCGAGGCGTCATCGGTTTCGAAGGTAGCTACCACGGAATGACCTACCGCGCCGCATCAATCTCAGCCTCAATGGCTGGACGCCAAGTAGTGGCCCACGTTGGTGACTTCGTGGCGCTCCCCTTTGTTGACGTGATGACAGACCGCGATCTTGAACTTCTAGACGCAGCACTAAAGAGCGGCGTTAAGGGCGAGAAAATTGGTGCAATCATTCTTGAGCCAACTCAGGGTGAAGGTGGCGCTCGACCATTTGACCCGGCGTATCTTCAAGCGGTTCGAATGAAAGCCAGTGAATACGGCGCACTTGTGATTGCTGACGAAGTGCAAGCTGGCGTTGGGCGCACCGGGACGTTCTTCTCGTTTGAAGGCTCCAACCTTGACCCTGACATCATCTGCGTTTCAAAAGCCATCAGTGGACTGGGGCTTCCTATGGCACTTAACCTCATTCGCCGAGGACTCGACACGTGGAACGCCGGAGAATTCTCTGGAACCTTCCGCGGAAATAACTTGGCGTTCGCAACATCCACCAAGATGATGCAGCTCTACTGGGCTGATAACAACTTCGAGAAAGAAACCGAAGCCAAGGGTGTACTCGTACGAAACGCCCTTGCATCAATTGCTGACACTTACAAAGAGCTGAACTTTGATGTGAAGGGCAACGGCCTTCTCTGTGGTCTCAACGTAAAGAACACAGAGCTTGCTGACAAGGTCACCAACGCGGCCTTTGATCGTCAGCTCATTGTTGAGACCTGTGGTGCTGGCGACATGGTGGTGAAGTTGCTTCCTCCGCTCACAACAACCAAGGATGAACTACGTGACGGCCTTAACCGCCTCACTGAGTCTTTCGCGGTATCACTTCGTTGAGTAAGCAACGCTGGCAAGACGCCATTGTCGAACTCAACAAGAGTGGCATTGAGCGATTAGAGCTCGCGGCGAACAACGCCATTGCGAGCCTTAAACGACCAAGCGGCCCACGTAGCGACCTCACGCCAACCCAGCTTCATCAGCTCATTTGGGACACACCAATTTGCAAAGAAGAAGGAACACCTCTTCAAGATGTGTTGAATGAATTTGGTGAAAACGTCTGGGCCCACAGTGTGGTCCCCTTCGACCCAAGTTGCGTTGCTCACTTGCACCCACCAACCCTGGTGCCAAGTGTTGTTACCGAGATGACTATTGCGGTGATGAACCAGTCAATGGACTCATGGGACCAAGCACCAGCCGCTACTGAAGTCGAACTTCATCTGATGAGCTGGTTGGCTTCACTAATGGACATGCCAGCAACTGGATCTGGCGTCATGACATCAGGTGGCACAGCGTCAAATGTGCTCGGCATCACTCTGGCCCGATCATTCGCTGGCTCAAAGATTGGCGTTGATGTTCTAAAAACTGGACTTCCAGACGTTGCCAAGTCATGGCGCATTGTGTGCTCTGATCAAGCACACTTCTCAGTCCAGCGTGCAGCAGCGCAACTCGGTCTTGGCCGCGACTGCGTGGTAACTGTTGGCACTTCAGAAAGTGGCGCCATGGACATCACGAAGCTTGATGAAGCCATTAGCAAGCTTCAGTCTGAAGGACTTCAGATCATGGCAATTGTTGGCACTGCTGGAACAACTGACCTAGGGGTCATTGACCCACTTGACGAGATTGCACTTCGTTGCGAAAAGCTTGACACTTGGTTTCACGTTGACGGTGCGGTTGCTGGAAGTTACTTGATGTCAGACAAATTAAAGCCAATGCTGAAGGGCATTGGCAGTGCTGACTCAGTGACAATTGACTTTCACAAACTTTGGTTTCAACCATTTAATGCCAGCGCACTCATTGTTAAAGATGCTGAGCGCTTCAACCTGCTTCGCGTGAAGTCGAAATACCTAGACCGTGGTGACGAAGTTGAAGGAATGATCAATCTCGTAGGAAGGTCTCTTGACACATCGAGACGCTTTGACGCCGCGAAAGTTGTGGCAACACTTCGCACGCTTGGTCGCGCCGCATTTGCAGAAATGCTCGAGCGAGTTATTGAGCTCAGTTCCTACGCCGCATCAAAGATTGAAGCATCTGGCCTGCTACAGCTTGTGGCCCTTCCAACTGGGGCAATGTGTGTCTTTGACGCTCCTGGACACAGTGCTGACGACCTGCGCCGTGTCCAGCAGAACCTGCTGATGCGAGGAGAAATGGTGCTTGGTCGTACTGAAATAAATGGTCGAGCAGCACTCAAGTTCACATTCATGAACCCTCTTGCAACCCATGATGATGTTGACCGGCTCATCGGTGCGGTTATTGCTGAACTTCAAAGCCTGTAGAACAGTAGTCACCTAAATATTTATTTAACCACGAACTCGTCATAGAGTTGCGTTGTGAGAAGGTTTCTGGCAATTTCAATCGTCATCTCTACATTTACGATTATTTCAACTGGTGCTTCAGCAAGCGTCAAGGCAGGAACTGCTTGCTCCCCCAAAGGCAAGACAACTACTTTTGGCGGTTACAAGTACACATGTGTGCTCAGCGGTAAGAAAACCATTTGGAATAAAGGCGTAAAGGTCACCGCAACAACAACCACAACGTCAACGACGACAACGACTCTGGCGATTCAAACGCCGAAAACATTTGAGGCACTAATTGGAAACTCCACTGGGATTGCTCTTGGAGCGTGGAACAGCTTTAGCGAGAAATCAGCACGATCTGAAATTACATCAGTGGTGCAGAGTATTTATGTTGGACCACATTCAACATTATTAAATTCAAATGTAAGCCAAGTATTTAAAGATGCGACAAAACTATTTGCTGGCTTTACGCAACCCAAAAGCTTTCTTTCGATTTATTACAACTACCAAGATGTTGATTGGGCCAAAGCAAAGTTAATTGAACTGGGTCAATCCAGATCCAGGGAAATTGATGGATCGTGTGGCACGAGCACCAAGTGCAATGGAGCAAGCGCTGGACTTGCCAGCGACACAGCAGGATTTTCTCAGTTCGGAATCCCTGGGCCGACTGAAAACAAAGATACCTATCACCTCGGCGGTGGACTTGAGATACATGAATACACCCACATGGTCCAGTGGATTCAATTTATTGGAAAACCAACCGCATACCAAGTAACCGCCTTGTTGCCACAGTGGTTCATTGAAGGTCACGCACACGTGGTTGGAATACTTGGCTCCACTAAAACATCAGCGGAGTATTTGAACAATAGGAAAGATTGGCTGAACACGAGACCCAACGCAGCGATACAGAGTTTTTCTTCAGAAAACATTGAGCGCTTCTACGCTGAATTGATGCCGGGCAAATACAACACTGAGCTATTTGAATACGTCTACACACTGGGCTACTTGACACTTGAATGTTTGGTTGCACTTAAAGGTATCGATTCACCAATGCAATTGATCGTTGAGGTATCAAATGGCATGAGCTTTGAAACTGCCTTCAAGAAGATTTATGGAGTCGACTGGAAATTTGCATCACCACTTCTTGCGAAAGCTGTTTCGCAGCAATTTGCCAATTAACTGGGTACCAAGGGAAAACCAAGAGCTACTTACTTTGGTGTTGAAAAAATGTTCATGGGCGAAGATTTACCAATTGCTCCGTCCAGAGACAATAGGTGCGCAATACTTACTCAATGGCAACTTGGATTAAGCATTCCCATCCATTTCCAACAATTCGAGAATTCTTCGAGGTGGGCTACCACCGGTTACGACGACTACTCAGCACAAGCGTTTCAGTTATCTCTCTAATTTGGGGTGTGTACGAGTTTCCACGTCATGGGGTAACGGGAATCTTCATAATTAATTCTGTTCTATTTGTCGCAAGTACATTTTCAACATTGAAGCAAATTTCAACTTTGCGTAGCATCACGATTGATACACAAAACGCAGTAATCACATCCCTAGACCCAGCGGACTTACTTTCTTTATCGGTTTCTCCAGGTTTGTTGAAGATCGGGTACGAATTGCTGCTTGAGCACGGTCGGCCATTTCTTACAAATCGAGTCTTGAATCAAGCCTTAGTGGTTGGACTAGACGCTGAACTTGAAATTAATCGAATTGGTTTCGACATGAACAGTATCCACGAATCGGTAAGAGAAAAGTTAATTAATGCCAAGAGAACATCTGGAGCACTAATTTTTGACGGTGCAAAAGTTCGAATGTGTAACGATTTGCAACTGAATGGTGACTCATTGAAAAAAGTATCGTTAGAACGCACCAGTTATTTCTGCACACTTTTGACGAATGATTCGGTTAATTCTGAAGTGATTTTGTCGAGACGACACACGCCGATCTTTAGCGGACGAGAAACTTGTTTTCCTCACGCTTTAATTCCACCCCTTTCCGAGAGTGATGCCAGCAATCAAATTGGAGCGTCAACTTTGGCAATTACAAGTGATGGATTCCTTGTAATTATGACCAATGGTCCAAGAAGTGCAATTGCTAACGGGAAAATGACTAGTTCTGGTTCTGGATCATCAGACTGGAAGGATCTCGATGCAGATCTCGGATTGAGATTATTAATTGAGAGGACAGCAACAAGAGAATTGACTGAAGAGTTAGGAATTCAATATTCAGATATTAAAACCTTTGGAATTATTGGCTATGGGCGATTCATTGATCGTGGCGGAAAGCCAGAGTTTTTTTGCCTAACAAGACTGTCTGTGGATCGTGGTCAAATATCAGTTAGTAAGCCTGAAAAGAAATTTATGCAAATTAGTGAACTGTACGAATTGGATAAAGCAATTTCACCTGGTTTGGCGTTGCAAAAAGCAGCTGAGTACTTGATAGACAATTATGAGTTGAATCTTTCAAATAGTCTTTTTTGGAATTTGAAATTAGTTTCCATGGCAGAGCAATCTGCGATTGATGCAGTTCTAGGCAGCTCACATCATCAATAGATTTTGTTGGTTCTTTGCAGCCCCAAGCGCTTTAAGTTGGAACCAACTAGTTAGCTGGCTAATGGAAATGGACCAGCTCAGAATGCGGCTTGGCGAGACAGTAAAAACCGCCTGAATCAATGCGACTCAGGCGGTTCTCGTACTACAAGACTGTATTAGAACTACTTCTTCCTATACCCTGCAGGACACACCGGACTAACAGCAGTGACCTTCTTAGAGGTGGCTCCCTTTACACAAGTAATTGTCTGTTTTGCAGGGGGCATTGTTGTCGTTGTTGTTGTGGTGGTTGGTGTTGTCGTTGTGGTGGTTGTAGATGGAGGCACTGTTGTTGGTGAGGCGTAGCTAACGACATTTGAAACTAAAGAAGTTGCGCTCCCCTTGGCGTTGATTGCAGTCACGGTAAAGCTGAAGGCTGCGTCTGGGCCAAGGTTTGAAATGGGACACGAAGTTGCTCCAGTGACATTGCAAACATTGCCAACTGATTGACCATTAATGAGCATGTCAATCTGGTTGTAGGTCGCCAGGTTGCCGAAACTTCCTGGCGTAAATGAAACAGTTGCAGTTCCATTGTTCATGGATGCTGTCACGTTTGATGGTGCGGTGGGCTTGGAATAAACGATGGGTGGGGTAACCCAAACAGCTGTCAAAGTGACTGGTGACGATCCCATTGTGTAGGTGGAACCTGGTTGATAGGTATTTGCGCCATCAGACCAGCCTGCAAAGTTGTAACCAGATTTGGTAAGAGAATTTGCAGCCACATTAAAAGTGGCTCCTTGTGTTACGCCAGATTGTGTTGGAGCTACCCCCGTGCCACCAGCACCAGCGTAAGTAACTGCAACAACTGGAGAATAGACCGAGATGAAAGCACGCTCATGGCTAAAAGAGTCAACGTAAAACCCACCGGTGACACAGAAGGAATTCGACACGCAGCTAACGGATTGGGAACCGGAAAATCCTCCTGTACTGAGTGCACCAGCGACTTGGAGGTCACTCCAGGTGGAACCGTCATAAACCGAGGTGAAGGCCTGGTCGTGATTGAACGCGTCACGATACCGACCACCGGCGACACAGAATGAACTTGACACGCAACTAACGGAGTTGATGTAGGCATTGCCCCCGGAGTTGAGAGCGCCAGCGACTTGGACGTCAGTCCAGGTTGAACCGTTATAGACGGAGGTGAAAGCCTGGTAGCCAGCAGAAGCATCATAGGTGAGTCCACCGGCGGCACAGAATGAACTTGACACGCAACTAACGGAGTTGACGCTTGCATAGCCCCCGGAGTTGAGAGCACTAGCAACTTGGCGATCAGTCCAGGTGGAACCGTTATAGACCGAGGTGAAAGCCAGGCGGTGACCCGAAGTGTCATAGTATCGACCACCAGCGACACAGAATGAACTTGACACGCAACTAACAGAGTCGACGCTTGCAATAGCCCCAGTGTTCAGAGCGACAGCGACTTGAACGTCAGTCCAGGGAGCGGGATCTGCCCCCGAAGCCTGCGAGAAAAACCCGATGGTGCTGGTCAACATGAGTGCCATCAGTAGGGCGCCAAATCTTTTCAAAACGAGCTCCTTAAGAGGATGTGGGGGGTTGTTTAATTTCTATTATTTATTTAATTTAAAATTATAAGTGACATTTGTACCTAAATGTCCTCATTTCCCTACCGGAGCCCTACCAAAGGGACATTTCACGTTGGATTAGCTCTGAATGCGGCTTGGCGAGACAGTAAAAACCGCCTGAATCAATGAGACTCAGGCGGTTTAGTACTACAAGACTGTATTGGAACTACTTCTTCTTGTACCCACCCGGACATACCGGACTGACTGCGGTGACTTTCTTTGTGATCTTGCCCTTGACGCAAGTAATGGTCTGTTTAGCTGGGGGTAAAGTAACGGCATGATTGAGAGAGTTGTGAACAAGCATCCACTGAAGTCTCCGCCCAGCGAGCTTCAGTACTGGCTCTCGAAGACCCCCACTGAGCGAGTCGCTGCTGTGGAAGTACTGCGACGACAAGTGATTGGTGAATACAGTGGGACTGAGTCAAGACTTCAGCGCGTTTGCACAATAATTTCACGCTAGGGCGCATAACCGCACTTGCTCGGAATCAGAGCACCTGCTCACTCTATGCAGAGATGAGTATTTGGCAGACCTTCTGGGTTTGACTTCGAACACGATCATGCAGGTCCTGGAATCAGCTGACTGTATTCGGAGGCTGCGAGATGCTTAGGCGTTCATCAGTAAATACAAAGAAAATTGGTTGGGTTTCTTCCTACCTGGGAGCAGGGTGATGACCTACGATTATTACTGATTCATATTCTTTTAAGAAAGTAGATAAAAAATGAAAAACGCTCTTAAAAAGTCTCTGGCATTACTTTTACTGATTGGCGCCTCTGCGCTTCCGCTTTCAAGTATCCCAGCGAGTGCGGCCGCTGCGCCAGCAACAGGAGCAGCATGCCTAACCATTGGTGCGTCATCAGTTGTAAGTTCTCCGACAGAGAATAAAATTCTTACATACTCCTGCGTCAAGTCCGGTAAAAAAAAGGTTTGGGGAGTTGCCAAGGTGAGTTACCAAATCACGACAGCACTCAACTTGTCTCAAGTTTGGACCGGTAATTCAGTAGCGCTTTCGCTAGTTGATTCATCGGGACACCAATGCATACAATCGAGTGGAAGTGAGCCAGTAGGTTCACAGTGCTCCGGTTTCTACATTGGATGGCAGTCAAATTGGAACGACTCATCTCGGACGATTACTTACGGTGTCGTGACAAAAATTGCAGGTCTGCAGCCAGGTGATCAAGGCAATTTCTACATTGCCTACCAAGCAACACAGAGCTCTCCCCATTTTATTGTGAAGCTTTTTCCGTTCTCATACAACACTTGGAGTTAAACGCTCGAAGTTAAGAGCACTCAAAGTTGACTTAGGGAGGCCTCATGCTTCTCTAACATTGGCGCAATGCGATAGCAGCCCCAAGCATTTTAAGTTGGAACCAACTAGTTAGCTGGCTATTGGAAATGGATCAGCTCAGAATGTGGCTTGGCGCGACAGTAAAAACCGCCTGAATCATTGCGACTCAGGCGGTTTAGTACTACAAGACTGTATTGGAACTACTTCTTCTTATACCCTGCAGGACACACCGGACTAACAGCAGTGACTTTCTTTGTGATCTTGCCCTTGACGCAAGTAATGGTCTGTCTAACAGGGGGCATTGTTGTCGTTGTGGTGGTTGTAGTTGGAGGCACTGTTGTTGGTGAGGCGTAGCTCACGACATTTGAAACTGAAGAAGTTGCGCTCCCCTTGGAGTTAACAGCAGTCACGGTGAAGCTGAAGGCTGCGTCTGGACCAAGATTTGTTATGGGACACGAAGTTGCTCCAGTGACATTGCATACGTTGCCGACTGATTGACCATTAATGAACATGTCAATCTGGTTGTAAGTGGGAAGGTTGCCAGAATTGCCTGGGGTGAAGGAAACGGTTGCAGTTCCATTGCTTAGCGAAGCCGTGACATTGGATGGGGCTGTTGGTTTGGAATAGATAATTGGGAGGACAGAAACATTCCATACTGCGGTGAGTGTCACGTTTGTTGAGCCAACTGTGTAGGTGGCTCCTGGTCTATAGGTGTTGATCCCATCGGTCCAGCCTGCAAAGGCGTAGCCGGGATAAGAAAGCGAGCTTGCAGCCACTACAAATGTCGAATTTGCCGCCAGTGATGACTGCGTGGGAACTAAACCAGTTCCTCCACCATTTGCGTAAGTCACTGAGGAATTGAAGGGAATCTCCGAGACTGAATTGCTCTGGTTGTTCGCTACCCATACGCGAGTTCCGTCAGAAGTGATTCCTTCGGGAAAACTTCCGACAGAAATTGGAGAACCAACAACCAAGCCAGTTAACGCATTTATTTCTGAGACTGTACTTTGAGCATTGTTCACTACCCATACGTGAGTTCCGTCAGAAGTGATTCCATAAGGATGACTTCCAACCGAAGTAGTGCTGACAACGGAATGAGTTGATGCATCTATTTCTGAGACCGTATTGTCACTCGAATTCGTTACCCATACGTGGGTTCCATCTGAAGAGATTCCATGAGGGTTGCTTCCGACCTGAATTGAAGCAATAACGGTACCTGTATTTGCATCTATTTCTGAGACTGAATGGTCGAAGAAGTGCGTTACCCATACGTGGGTTCCATCTGAAGAGATAGCAAAGGGGTAATTTCCAACTGAGATATTTCTGACAATGAGCCCTGATGATGCGTTTATTTCTGAAACCGTATTGCTACCGGTATTCGTTACCCAAACGTGGGTTCCATCTGAAGTGATTCCATAGGGATCAACTCCGACTGCGATGGTTCTGATAACGGTACCAGTTGATGCATCTATTTTTGAGACCGTACCGTCAAGGTTGTTCGCTACCCAAACATGAGTTCCGTCAGAAGCGATTCCATAGGGATTTCCCCCAACCGAAATAGTGCTGATAAGGGAATGTGTTGATGCATTTATTTCTGAAACCGTATTGCTACCGTTGTTCGCTACCCATACGTGAGTTCCGTCAGAAGCGATTCCATAGGGAAAACTTCCGACCGAAATAGTGTTAGTAACGCTCAGAGCACTTACCGCTGTGGCGCAGGAAAGTGGAAGGAAGGCTAGAGCAATAATCCGAAGTGTTTTGAGTGACTTTCGTTGAATAAGAAACTTCATGGGCCTCGCTAATTAGCTGGGCATTTTCCCAGCACTAGCAGAGACAATACTTCGCAGCCCCAAGCGCTTTAAGTTGGAACCAACTAGTTAGCTGGCTAATGGAAATGGACCAGCTCAGAATGTGGCTAGGTAAGACAGTAAAAACCGCCTGAATCAATGCGACTCAGGCGGTTTTACAACTACAAGACTGTATTGGAACTACTTCTTTGTATACCCAGCCGGGCAAATTGGCTTGGCTGCCGTTACCTTTTTCACTAACTTGCCTTTGACACAAGTGATCGTTACCAAAACAGTTTTCTTAATGGTTGTTGTAGTTGGCGCGGCAACAAAGACTCCCCCACTTATGTTTGCTTTTACTGGCAGAGATGCAATCCCATTAGCAATCACAAGAATTGTTGAAGCCCCATTGTCAGTTGTCGCAGGAACTATAAATTGGAAACTAGAAGGCTGATTAGGTGTTACCGACATAGACGTGAAACCATACGTCTTGGCATAACTCACGTGCCCCGTCTGCGTATTAGTGATTTGGACTAATGGGTAGTTGGTCGCATTTTGTAAGTCGTCACCGTAATAGGAGCCCTGGCTGAGTCCGTTTAATTGATTACCACTGGC
Organism: uncultured Acidimicrobiaceae bacterium; assembly: GCA_937975915.1. Lineage (GTDB taxonomy): Bacteria > Actinomycetota > Acidimicrobiia > Acidimicrobiales > RAAP-2 > RAAP-2. Next base: position 31,802 of record CALJTY010000009.1, read on the forward strand.
GCTGTATGAAGTACCAGCAACAATCGATGATGCAAGTGATGTCACGACTGGGCGCCATGAGTCTTGAGGAGAGGAGGGGTCCGTGTAGAGCTCGAACTTTCCGGCCACATTTGCCAGCACTTGCCCACTAGGTAGAACTAAAAGAAAGCAGGGCTCCGAATTGACCCCCGAAGACTTGACAGGAGCAGTAGGCACGCTAGATATTGAAGTGCCGTTAAACAGATAAAAACTTAAAGGTGGAACGCCGATAGGGCTGACATCGAAAAGTACATCGCCGCCAGGCAGCACTGCAGAACATGCATCCGCAGCCATTGTCTGCACTCCACCAACAACTGGCATTGCTGGTCCCGCCGACCATGTTTTTGTGGAAGTTGAATAAAGTGCATTTGCACCATCCGCGCCTTCGGCAAAAACCATCCCACTGGGCATCAAGGCTGCCGGACCAATTTCTGACCCACTCGCTTCAATGGGAGTCGGTGTTTGACCACCGCTTGCCCATTCACCAGAAATGGCGTTATAGATTTCAGTATTTGTGCTTTTGCCTGGTGACCCACCTGGGGGTGGATTAGCCAATTTGGGATGCGAGGCAGCGTCAACCACGAGAACATTGTTGTTCGGCAGCAGCGTCATTCCCTCTTCGCTGAACGCGTCAAATTTACCGGTTCCAGTAGAGGTCCACGTAAGCGTGGATTCATGAAAAATGGCAGTACACAATCCATGGCCAAGGAGAAATGATCCATCTGCCAGGACGGTGGAGGGTGCATCACCAATAGTTTGGAAGCAGGTGCCACCTACATTCGGAGGGGCGAATTCTGACCATGTACCCGTTGCAGGGTCATACAAAGACCCCTGGTTGGTCTCAACGATTGTTGCCGAGCCGTTGTACTCGCCACCTAGTACTAGAAGTTTTCCGTCGGGTAGGACTGCGGATGCGTAGAAAGTTGGCATGTAACCATTCTGCATTGATCCAGTTTGCGCCCACGTCCCATTTTGGTAACTTCCAGATGAAGTAGGCGTGTAGAGCCACCAATCACTTTTCCCTTTTGATTGCACGAGAACTTGACCGTTCGTCATGAGAAACATCGGACCTAGCGCAGTCGGGCCAGAATTTGAAGCTTGCACTAATTGCCAAGGAGAGGTAATCGTAACTGCGTGAACTAGTTCCGAGGGTAGTCCCCACGCAAGCAGAGCCAGCAAAAGAGTTGTTAGAAACCCACGCTTGATAAAGGGCATGTACGCAACATCCTTTTTAGTGGGTTAAGCGAATGCTACAGCACTATTACTCGGCACGTGTTGATGAAATATGGCAGCCCCAAGCGTTTTAAGTTGGAACCAACTAGTTAGCTGGCTTACTGAAATGGATCAACTAAGAATGTGGCTTGGCTAGACAGTAAAAGGCGCCTGAATGAATGAGACTCTGGCGCCTTTAGTACTACAAGACTTTATTGGAACTACTTCTTTACATACCCAGCAGGGCACACAGGCTGAACAGCCGTTACCCTCTTTAGTATCTTACCTTTGTAGCAATTAATGGTCTTGATTACAGGAAACTGTCCATCTATGAATTGCAATCCCAAATATGGTGTTGAGATTTGATTTACCAATACCTTGTTCGAAGTATTTGAATAGGTTGTTTTGTAGAAGAGATGAATACTAAGCCCACTTTTGACAAGTAGATTCCCAACAGCATTAGCTCTAGCCTTTGCTATGACTGATGAGCCCCCAAGTGCCTCAATAGACACATATGCTGTCGCATCTCTGTTTTGGTATTCCCAATTTATAAGTTGACTAAGAAAAGCAGAATATGCAGACATGCCGGCTGCTGTTATTGAAGTTGAAGTGCTGGTTAAAAATGGAAACTGAGTCGTTAGACCTACAATCGTGGAAGCAATGGGCGTTGTAGTTGTTGTTGTAGTTGTTTGTAAGGTTGCGAGAGGAGTTGACTCACCAGTAGTAATCACTGGAGTTGAATAGACGCTATTTGATGTATTTATTTGAAAGAAATATGAAGTTCCGTTTGATAATCCAGTAACGGTGCAGCTTGACGACTGAATTGATTGGCACCTATTCCCACCAGGGAAGGCTTGGACTGAATAGGTCACATTTGGCATGTTCCCAAGATCTGACGATTGTGTCCAGCTCACAGTGATTTCAGAGTTTCCTGGAGTCAATTTTATGTTTGTTGGAGACGAAGGTGTTGTCGCTTTACCAACGAACAGTGTCGCCGGCTGAGATTTTCCAGCCATATTTATTGCGTAAACAAAATACGTAACATCATTTATGTGATTGTTGAGTGGGAGCGCGCACTTCACTGGCATTAGTGAAGTGCAAATACTCGTTCCAAAATCAACAGTAGAGCCTTGTGATTCATCTACTAAATAGCTAGTGATAGGTGAGCCTCCATCACTGGAAGGTGCAGAAAATGATATTTCACCATTGGCAACACTGACATTTAGAGGTGCCGATGGAGGAGTTGCGGAAATTGAATAATAGCGAGTTAATCCATTATTTGCGTTTGCGACCCAAACTGAGCCATCGCTGGTAGCAGCAATCACAACTTGCCCAAGACCTGAGCCGCTCACGTAAGCGATGTTCCATTGGCCCATCGAATCCACAACCTGTTGAACCCAGGATTCGGACATAACCCATACCGAGCCATTGGTTGCAACTGCAATACCCAAAGGATTGAACTTTACGGCAATAGTTTGCTGAGTGTTCCATGTCCCATTTGTCTTTACAAGGTGAATTAGAGAGCCAGCAGATTGACCAGAATTATCGGTGAGCCACAACGATCCATCCAAACCAACCGCAAGTGCAGTGAAACTTCCTGTGATGTTGAGTGGTGTTTGCAGCGCCCATGCACTTCCAGTTTTAATTAACTGCTGAATCACGCCTGATTGGCTGACAATCCATAAGCTTCCATCTGAGCTGCTTACAAGCTTGATTGGCAAGTTCTTAAATGGAATGTTTACCAGTGGAATTGGTGCCTGTGCTGCCCAGTGGATTCCACTTCCTGTGATTTGCTGTACAAAGTTATCCCCGCAGCCAACCCAAATTGAACCATCATTGGTTGTTGCCAAGGACGAAATAGCTGAACATGTATCAATTTGGGGAGAGACGAACCACGCACCACCAAGGTTTGACGCGTGGAGAACACTGCTCGCGCTATTTATTGCCCAAAGTGAATTATCCGTACCGACTGTGATCAGTCCTGGGCCACCAGTGTTGCGAGTACTACTCATTACGACTGAAGCAGCCGAGCTCCAAGTCCCATTCGTAGACTTCATTTGCCCTGGAGCAATGTCCCAGTTGTAGCGCCCTCCGACCCACAAGCTCCCATCTGGAGCAGTGGCGAGTGAATATCCACTACCGCAACAACCAAAATGTTGGGAAATAATTGTGCCCGTGGTGTCAGCGTTCGCGCCGCTTAGTAGTACAAACGAATTAAGAATTAACATCACTGCCATTAGCCCGGTGAATTGTTTAAAGCTTCTCATAGTTGCAAACTACACCTTCATCGGTGAGCTAGGTCGTGGTAGTAAGGGTTATGGCGTCAGACCGCAAAAGCATCTCATTGAAGCTTAAGAAAGCTGTGTACGAGAAATACGGAATGACATGCCACCTTTGCGGGGGTGCAATTTCTGCTCTAAGCGGGAAGTATGGGCCAAGTCTTGATCACTTAATTCCCGTGAACTCCGGAGGCAAGAACACGCTCGCTAATCTGCGACCCGCACATCGCAGGTGTAATAGTCAGCGTCAGGATAAGAGTCTTGATCGTCACCGCGCAGGTGTCATTGCCCTGCAATCGAGTACTTTCACACTCCTGAGAATTGTCTCAAAACAAAAAACTGTGAAACTTGGGGACGTATGGTTACGACCAATTATTGTTAATTACTCAAGTAAAACTGCATTCACTAGATACATACGGGGTTTTGAAGATGCCGCAAAAGCATTAGTTGCAGGCATTGTTTGTTTGATTGTTACTATGGCACCACGCTGGCTGAACCATGGCGTTAGTCCAAACAGCGGAGACATCTTCTCGTTTGTTGCATTTCTTGGACTGCCTGTATTTACGCTCATTGCACTGTGGCTGATGATTAAGTATGTTCCAGCACCTAAGGGCTCACCCCTCTTCGTCTACCTAGTGGAGCGAATTTCTGAGTGGGAAGAAGTAGAGCAGCCAAGCAAGAACTTTTTTATGGTTAAGGCAAGAAGTTAGTTCTTAGCCTCGTCATCGTGCACTAACTGCATTAGTTCAGTGAGTGACTTTGCAGGGAAATCTTCCTG
>CALJTY010000010.1 GCA_937975915.1 uncultured Acidimicrobiaceae bacterium
GAGGACCAGCTTCGTGATTTAGTTCAGAGTTACTCGATTGACTTTGTAGTTCTTGCTCGCTACATGCAAATTCTTTCACCAGAACTTTGTGCGCAGCTAAGCGGACAGGTCATCAATATTCACCACTCGTTTCTCCCAGGCTTCAAGGGCGCCAAGCCTTACCACCAGGCATACGACCGTGGCGTGAAGCTCATTGGAGCCACTGCACACTTTGTGACCAATCAGCTTGATGAGGGACCAATCATTGAACAAGATGTTGTTCGAGTCAGCCACTCACGCACGCCACAAGACATGGTTGCGCTTGGCCGTGACATCGAGCGCAGTGTTTTATCTCGTGCGGTTGGCTTAGTTGCAGAAGACCGCGTCGCACTCGTTGGCACGCGAACAGTTATTTTCTCTCAGTAATTACGTAATCGCGTTACGGACTTTAAACCGAGGGTCGTCGTAGGCACTGGAGTTCATGACATCCACCAAACGGTCCACTGCGTCATAGACCTCAGTAAAACCTAGGTAGAGCGGTGTGAAACCGAGTCGACAAATGTCGGGGTCACGGAAGTCTCCTATTACCCCTCGTTCAATAAGGGCTTGCACAATGCCGTAACTCTCTGCGTGTCGAAGTGCAACCTGTGATCCGCGCTTTGCGTGTTCGAGAGGTGTGACAACTTCAAATACGCCAGGCAGTCGCTCTTCTACAAGTGCAATAAAGAGGTCAGTAAGCGCCAAGCTTTTGCTTCTCACTTCAGACATTGTTGTTTTGCTCCAAATGTCAAGTGCTCCGTCAAGAGAAGCCAACGCGAGAATCGAAGGTGACGAAGTAACGAATGCTTGCATCCCGAGTGCTGCTTCATAGCCAAGTTCAAAATCAAAGGGACGAGCGTGACCGAGCCATCCTGGAATTGGATTCTCGATGACGTTCTGCCACTTTTCACGGATGTACATGAATGCTGGAGCACCGGGACCACCATTTAGATACTTGTAACCACATCCTGCAGCAAAGTCCACATCGCATCCCTCAACATCCAGAGGAACCGCACCAGTGGAGTGTGCAAAGTCCCACATCATTAATGCTCCGGCGTCATGGACCATCTTTGTAATGGACTTCATGTCAAGCATTTCGCCCGTGCGGTAATCAACTTGCGTGAACTCCACGAGTGCGACGTTCTCATTTAGCTCTTCAGCGAGATTGTTTCGGTTGATGGTGCGGACTTCAATTGGTCTTCCCGCCCACTTCGCAACTTCATTGATGATGTAAATGTCGGAGTGGAAATTTGCAACGTCCGTCAAAATAATATTGCGCTCTGGTCGCAGTTTGAGTGCACCGCCAACTAACTTCGCGATTGCGAACGTCAACGTATCAGCAACGAGAACTTCATTTGCCTTAGCTCCAATAAGTGGAGCTAGTTTGGCGCCAATGGTTAGTGGAGCAGCCATCCATCCAGCGCCTGACCAACTGCGAACCAAGCCTTTAGCCCACTGATCATTGATGACTTCATTAACGCGCACTCCCACGTTCTTTGAGACTGGGCCAAGTGAGTTGCCATCGAGGTAAATCTCGCCGGGATTAAGACTGAACTCACCACGCAGTGGTGCGAGCTTGTCGCTCGCATCCATGGCTTCACAATCACTACGACTAATCACAGCACCGACCTCACTTCCCAGAGCACTGGATACAGACGCTCGCTAATAGTTGTATCAAGATACGCCATGCCATCACTTCCGCCCGTTCCCTGGCGCCTGCCAATTTGTCGGCCCGCCATAATCATGTGCTGGTGACGCCAACTTGCAATTCGCTGGTCGTGGTCAAGCAGCAGCTCTGCCACGGCATGAAGTGCATGGGTTTCAGCGCTGGTGTGCGATAAGTAGATTGCTCGCACGAGGTCAAGAAGATCATCCGTATTTGAAGCTCCAGTGATTGAGCGAACAGCGTGCTCAAAGCCACTCCACACGTTTGGAACTTCACTCATCTCTTTCAGCCACGCACGTTGCTCGTCACCAAAGAGCTCAAAGTTCAACATTGCGGGCTTTCCGCCACCACTAAGGAACTCAATCGCACGGAACTGAAATGACTGAAATCCAGAGGCGGGGTCGAGCGGGTCGCGAAAAGCGAGGAACCCTTCTGGCGACATTGAGTCCAGTGCTTGCAAGTGCGCAAGAAGCAAGTCCTCGATAATGATTATTCGACGCAGGTGTGAAAGTGCATTCCATGGCTGCGAGTCGTAAAGAGCCCGACTAGCACGTTGCAATTCATCAATCACTACCTTGAACCAAAGCTCGTAGGACTGGTGAACAACAATGAACAAAAGTTCATCTGGCGCGTCATCAGTGAGCGGGACTTGGAGTTTTAGAAGATCATGGATCTTTAGATACGACGAGTAATCAGTTCCTTTAGTCACGAGAGGAACTCTAGGTCTTTAATGCAGACTTTGCAGAGCTACCTCGTAAGTGGCTTGTACTTGATTCGATGTGGAGTATCAGCGTCAGTTCCGAGACGCTTACGGCGTTCGGCTTCGTAGTCAGAGAAGTTCCCCTCAAACCAGCGCACCACCGCATCACCTTCAAAGGCGAGCACGTGAGTAGCAATTCGGTCTAAGAACCAGCGGTCGTGACTAATGACTACGGCACAACCAGGGAATCCAAGGAGCGCATCTTCCAAGGCACGAAGTGTGTCCACGTCAAGGTCGTTCGTAGGTTCGTCAAGTAGCAACACGTTTCCACCAGTTCGAAGAACTTTGGCAAGTTGTACGCGGTTACGTTCTCCACCAGAAATTTCTCCAACTTTCTTCTGTTGGTCACTCCCCTTGAACCCGAAACTCGAGACGTAGGCGCGCGCATGAATTTCACGGCCGCCAACAATCATGTGTTCGAGACCTTCGCTGATTTCATCAAAGACTGTTGCATCAGGATTCAAATTGTCACGTGACTGGTCAACGTACGCAAACGCAACGGTTGATCCGATTTCGATGTCGCCTGAATCAGGCTTCTCAAGTTCGGTCATCATCTTGAACAATGTGGTCTTACCAGCACCGTTTGGTCCAATAACACCAACAATGCCACCAGGAGGTAACAAGAAGGACAGATTCTCAATGAGCAGTTTTTCGTCGAAACTCTTGACGAGGTCAGTCGCGTTTACAACCGTGTCACCTAGACGTGGGCCTGGTGGAATCATGATTTCTAACTTGTCAGCGCGACGCTCAGAAGATTCAGATTCAGCAACGAGTTCGTTAAATGTGGTGAGGCGCGCTTTACCTTTGCTTTGACGAGCACGTGGAGACATACGAATCCATTCGAGCTCTCGCTCGAGTGCAGCTTGGCGAACTTTGTCAGACTTTTCTTCTTGAGCAAGTCGCTCTTGCTTTTGCTCTAGCCACGATGAGTAGTTGCCTTCCCAAGGAATTCCATGACCACGGTCGAGTTCCAAAATCCATGATGCCGCGTTGTCAAGGAAGTAGCGGTCGTGCGTAATGGCTACAACAGTTCCTGAGTAATCCTGAAGGGTGCGCTCCAACCATGCAACTGACTCGGCGTCTAAGTGGTTTGTAGGTTCGTCAAGTAGCAACAAGTCTGGCTTCGAAAGAAGAAGACGACAGAGTGCCACGCGACGTTTTTCTCCACCCGACAGCTTTGTTACATCGGCATCGGCTGGCGGAAGTCGAAGTGCGTCCATTGCAATATCGAGCGTGCGCTCTAAGTCCCAGGCGTTTACCGCGTCAATCTTTGTTTGCAGATCAGACTGCTCAGTTAGTAGCGCATCAAAGTCAGCGTCAGGGTCCGCCATTGCGGCACACACTTCGTTAAATCGAATAAGTAGGTCGCGTTGTTCTGCAACACCATCAGCAACATTTCCAACAACATCTTTGGTGGGATCAAGCTGTGGTTCTTGGGGAAGATAGCCAACTGTGAACCCTGGGGTGAGCCGTGCTTCACCAGTGAAGCCGTCGTCGAGTCCCGCCATGATGCGAAGCAGAGATGACTTACCTGAACCGTTGCCGCCAATTACTCCGATTTTTGCCCCTGGGTAAAAGGACAAGTTGATTCCCTTTAAAACTTCACGATCCGGTGGATAGAAGCGTCGGAGGTCTCTCATTGTGTAAATAAATTGTGCGGCCATATGTCAAGTGTTACGCAAAACACACTCTCGTGTCATTTCCTTCAGTTGAAGCAAAGAAACATGACTTTTACGAATGGGCTTTAACTGAACAACAAACTTGCTGAGACCCCAAAGCTCCCAGCTGGAATTGCTCAAGTTAAATTCCCGGCTGGCAGCTTTGGGCATGTTCACAATTTCTAAAACTGCTGGTCAGCGTGACTGGCAATTTCAGCAATTACTTTTCCCACAGGCGGCACAGAGTTAATGCTGCGTTAATCACGGATTTGTCACATGAAAGCCATCTTGAGACTATCCTCGGCACTATCAAAAGTCTGCTTGCTTGTTGTCCTGTCGGAGACTGCATGTACTCAGAATCGTGCTGTAAATAAACCAATAGGAGAAAAATATGGGGAAGTTCCGTCGCATTGGAACATTGCTCGGGTCTAGCGCGCTAGTACTCGGCACCATGACACTCGGAGTAACCGGAAGTGTGATTACTTCAGGTGCTGCAAGTGCCGCTGCAAAACCAGCCGGATGTGTTGTTCTTGACACCGGTGGAGTGAATGACAAGTCATTCAACCAATCAGCATGGCAAGGAGCTCAGGCTGCAGCTGCTGCTAACAAAGCAATCACTGTTAAGTACTTGACTTCAACCTCATCAGCTGACTACACATCAAACATCAACACATTCATCCAACAGGGCTGTGGAATCATCGTCACAGTTGGATACTTGATGGGTGATGCAACAACTGCTGCTGCAAAGGCACACCCAGATCAGCTGTTCGCAATTGTTGACAGTGGCCCACCAGCACCAATGAACAACCTGCTTAGCCTTTCGTACCGTACAGACCAGGGTGCATTCCTTGGTGGTTACTTAGCTGCAGCTTCATCAAAGACTGGAAAAGTAGCAACATTCGGTGGAATCAACATTCCACCAGTGACTATCTACATGAACGGTTTTGTTGCTGGTGTTAAGTACTACAACAAGATGAACAACAAGTCAGTAACAGTTCTTGGATGGACACCTTCAGCAGTATCAGGCGGAGCTGGCACAGGAACATTTGCTAACAGCTTCACTGACCAGACTGCTGGTAACACCATTACTACTGGTCTATTTGCACAGGGCGCAGACATTGTGTTCCCAGTTGCTGGTTCAGTAGGACTTGGATCACTTGCTGCTGCAAAGACAGCTGGTAAGGGTCACCAAGTTCTATGGGTTGACTTTGATGCAAGTACAACTAACGCTGCAGACGTAAAGAACGGATGGTTCCTCGGAACTGTTCTTAAGGGTGTAAGTGCTTCTGTAAAGAACGCAATTACAAGTGCTAAGGCTGGAACATTCACTGGTGGAACGTACACAGGTACAACCACTAACGGTGGAACAGGATTTGCTTTCAACGACGCAAAGACTTCAGCTGCACTTAAGGCGAAGATTGCCGCTATTGCGAAGGGAATCGCTAACGGTTCTATCTCAGTAGACCCAGCTAAGAACTAATACTTCTTACAAGTTTTACTAACAACAAAGCCCGGGCAATTTCGCCCGGGCTTTGTTGTTAGTACGATGAAATCAATGCATCTAGAACTCCGCAACATAACGAAGCGATTCGGGAACTTCACCGCCAATAACAAAATCAGCCTCACCGTTGAACCTGGACAGATCCACTGTCTGCTCGGTGAAAATGGTGCGGGAAAATCAACACTTATGAACGTCCTCTTTGGACTTCTGGAGCCAGATGAGGGTGAAATCCTCATCGACGGTGAGCCAGTTAAATTCGCAAACTCTGGTGAAGCAGTGCGTCGCGGCATCGGAATGGTGCACCAACACTTCATGCTGGTGCCAGTTTTTTCAGTAGCTGAAAATGTTGTTCTCGGTTTTGAGCCCACTAAGTCATTTGGACGACTTGACCTTGAAAAAGCATCGAATGACATTCGACGTGTCTCAAAAGAATTTGGACTCGAAGTAGACCCTGACGCGATTATTGAAGAACTGTCCGTTGGTATCCAACAGCGCGTAGAAATTCTTAAAGCACTGAACCACGATGCACAGCTACTCATTCTTGACGAACCAACTGCAGTTCTTACGCCACAAGAAATTGACTCACTCTTGGAAATCATGCGCTCACTCACTGCCGCAGGAAAATCAATCCTCTTTATTACGCACAAACTAAAAGAAGTACAAGCAATCGCGGACGTAATCACAATTATTCGACTCGGAGAAGTCGTTGGAACAGCTCTTCCAAGCGACCCCGAAACCGTCCTCGCCTCAAAGATGGTCGGTCGTGAAGTAAACCTTACGGTTGCAAAAGATGAAGTTGCCCAGGGCGACACTGTTCTAGAAATTCGTAATCTCATAGTTCATGATGACCGCGGCATCCCTGTAGTCAATAACGTTTCACTAGACATCCACGGCGGAGAGATTCTGGCTCTCGCAGGTGTCCAAGGAAACGGTCAAACAGAACTCGTTGAAGCAATTGCCGGTATTCGACGTGTTGAATCAGGAACAATCACACTCGGTGGCAAAGACATAACTAATAACTCCCCACGACAAATTCTTGACGCCGGGCTTGGACACATCCCCGAAGACCGTCAGTCCAATGGGCTAGTGCTTTCTATGAGCGTCGCCGACAATATGGTTCTCAATACCCCTAGGCGAGCACCATTTGCAAAACGTGGAACAAGAAATCTAAAAGCAGTTGATGAGAATGCCCAGACCCTTGTCAAAAACTTTGATGTTCGAACAACCTCAACACAGGCCCCGCTTAGTTCGTTATCTGGTGGAAACCAGCAAAAAGTGATTGTCGCTCGAGAACTCTCGAGGCCTATCGCCGCGCTTGTTGCTTCACAGCCAACTCGAGGACTCGATGTTGGCTCAATCGAATACGTTCACAAGCAAATTGTGAACGAGCGCAACTCGGGTCGTGGAGTATTGATCGTCTCTTCAGAGCTTGATGAAGTATTCGCTCTGGGAGACCGCATCGCCGTTATGCACAATGGAAAAATTACGGGAATCGTCCCACCATCAACAAGCAGGTCCGACGTTGGACTACTTATGGCCGGAGTAACTGAGGGATCAAATGAGTAACAGCACAAAGGCAAGTCTCTGGGTGCGCTACACCTCAAAAAGTCCTGTGTTTGTGACTGTCTTCTCGGTGGTGCTTGGCCTAGTTGTCGGTGCACTGGTGATCATCGCGACTTCACCTGTGATTCTTCACTCGTGGAGTCAGATCTTCAGTAGTTGGGGTGGAATTTTTCACGCCCTCAAGGTGACACTTGACAATGTTGGTGCTGCGTACCGTTCAATCTTTACCGGGTCAATTGTTGACCCACCACAATTTTGGCACGCGTTAACTACTGGCAAGGACTGGGCAGTAGCACTCACACCGATTTCAGAAACACTCACCTACACTGCTCCACTTCTTATTGCGAGTATCGGAGTTGGAATTGCATTCCAAGCGGGAATGTTCAACATTGGAGCAAACGGACAGGCCGTCATGGGTGGAATCGTTGGCACTGCAGCTGGTTCAATGCTGCATTTACCAACCGCTGTCCATGTTCCACTAACGCTCCTCGCAGGAATTCTTGGTGGAGTTATTGCAGGAATCATTCCTGGGCTCCTGAAGGCATTTACCGGCGCACACGAAGTAATTATCACCTTGATGTTGAATTACGTAATCGCATTTTTCTTGATTTACACCTTGCTCTCCACGGCACTCCAGCAGCCCGGTCAGCAAAATGATGTTTCAAGATATCTTGATCCAACCGCACAACTCTCACCACTCTTTGGGGCGCATTCAGGGCTTCGAGTCAATTGGGGAATTATCATCGCAGGCTTAGTTGTTGCATTCGCTTGGTGGTTTTTAGAGCGCTCAACTTTAGGTTTTGACTTCCGAGTAACTGGTGCCAATCCAAAAACGGCTCAGGCATCGGGCATCAACGCCAAGGTGGTGATTGTTCTCGTGTTCCTTATCTCAGGTGGACTTGCTGGACTCGCTGGTGTGGTTCAAGTTTCTAGTACGACGCACTTCTTGGATGGTGGCTTCTTGGTTGGAAGCGCAGGAATTGGATTCACTGCAATCACTGTTTCGCTGCTTGGAAGAAACAACCCAATTGGCATTATCTGGGGCTCACTACTTTTTGCAGCACTGAACGTTGGAGGACGAGTGATGCAAGCTTCCACCACCATCCCTCTGGACCTCGCGACCATTATTCAGTCAGTTATTGTCCTTTTCGTTGCTACGCCGGTTCTCGTAAAAGAGATCTTCAGACTTCGAGTTGAACATGCCGAAGCAGTACAACTATCCGTGAAGGGTTGGAGCTAATGAGTATTAGTGAAATCACCTCAACAGCTGTCCAGAGCATCAAGAGGCCTGTAGGGCGCTCGCGCGCCATCGGAACCCTGACGCTTCTCCTCGGCGCATTTACAACTCTCATTTTTGGCCTCGGAGCAAATTCAGCTTCCAAGTCAAACATCACCTTCAACCCGACAAACTTGATTGGCGTTATCCCACCACACGTGGGAGACCTTTCTGTTCCTAGTAAAGCCTCATGTTTGCTGCTGGGACTCTGCATCGTCGCAATTGGCCTAGAAACACTTCTGCGCCGTCCCGTGAAGGGGCTCATGGTGCGTTTTGGTGGATCAGCGGTGTTGTTCGTCGTAGGGCTACTCATCTGGACCGTGCGCACCCCTGGACCTGCCCCGTTTGGAAGCATCAACATGACCGCAGTGCTGGTTGGGAGTTCACCGCTTGTCATGGTGCTCGTTTTTGGAGCACTTTCGGGAGTCATGTGCGAACGTGCTGGTGTTGTCAACATCGCGATTGAAGGTCAGTTCATTGGCGGAGCATTCTTTGGAAGCATGATTGCTTCAACCACGCACAACTTCATCCTCGCTGCATTAATGGGCGCGCTGATTGGTGCACTTCTAGGGCTTCTCTTGTCGTTTCTGTCACTTCGTTATCTCTCTGATCAAATCATTGTCGGAGTGGTAATCGTGACAATGCTTGCGAGCCTTTCTTCATACTTGAACGTTCAAGTTCTTAGTCCTTATCCTCAGTACAACACCGGTGACCTTGCACCAAAATTAGCGATTCCGCTTTTGGCCAAGATTCCAATCTTGGGTCCAGTGTTCTTTAATCAAAATGGTTTCTTCTATCTAATGATTATCTTGGTTGGCGTTATTAGCTTCGCTCTCTTCAAGACTCGTTACGGCCTTCACGTACGCGCAGTTGGTGAACATCCAAAAGCTGCAGAAACTGTTGGAATTGATGTCATCAAGATTCGCTACTTCAACGTTATTGTCGGTGGCGCCATTGCCGGCATTGGTGGGGTTGCCTTTGTTGCTTCCTATGGTCAGTTCCAGCCTGGATGTACTTCAGGACTCGGATACATTGCACTCGCCGCACTTATTTTTGGAAAATGGCGCCCATCTGGTGCAGTCGTCGCTTCAATTATCTTCGGAGTATCGGTCTACCTCGCAAACAATCTGCAGACCTACAACGTTCCAGTTCGCTCAGCAATCTTGCAAACGTTCCCCTACTTAATCACTATTGGAGTAGTTGCGGGTCTTATCGGACGCGTTCGAGCACCAGCAGCTGACGGCCAACCTTATAAGCGCGACTAGCCGCGAGAACCAAGGCCACGAACCACAACTGCAGAAGCAGCCATTGCCGAAGTAAGAGCGCCTAGTTGAGATTCACCCTGCAATCGAGCCGCGAGGTAAGCACCAGTTGCAGCATCACCTGCACCTGTGGTGTCTAGAACCTCGGTGCTCTGCGAAGGAGCCTGACTTACTTCGCCATTACTGATTGCAATCGCGCCTTGTGCTCCACACGTAACTACTGCTTCTGAAAAAGATTTTCCCAAAGTAATAAGTGCGTCGTTGGCAGAGGTGGACTGCGTCACACTTAGAGCTTCTTCTTCATTCGCAAAAAGAATTCGAACATTTTTCACTGCCGCAAGAAAGTTTTGAATTCCCATGGTCTTTAGAGGTGCAACTGAACAAACGTCGGCTGAGGTTGAAATGTTTTTCTGTGCACAAGCCGCGAGGATTTGCTCTCCCACAAGTGAGGTCACTGGATCAAGAAAGGTGTACCCGGAGACGTGAACATGATCAAAACCAGTTTCGAGTTGTTCGAGGACGAATTCACTCGCTAACTGAGGGTTCACGCCGCGGTCAGTGAGCATTGCACGTTGGCCATCGTTCGAAACCAGTGCAACAACAACTCCTGTCGAGCCTTCGCCACTTTGCAGTATTGGAGTTACTCCTGATCGAACTAATTCTTCATAGAACATCTTGCCTGGTAAATCATTCGCAACCACTCCCAAGAAGTAAACATCGTGATCACTCTGAGCAAGTGCCACAGCAAAGTTTGCAGCCGCCCCACCTCGGCTCATTCGAACATTTGTTGGTGTGTCACTTGTTGGCGCAATGGTTTCTTTCGGTTGAACCACCACATCGAGCATTGCGTCACCCACAACAAGGATGCGCAGTGAACTCATTGCCTGCTCGCCAAAGCTGCTGCAACTTCACCAGCCAGTGTTGCATTTGAAACCACAAGATCAGTATTTACCTGGACACTTGAACCAGAAGTAAATCGAGCAAATTCAGCCAGTAGCACTGGTGTTACTTCCTTGCCAGAAACCCCAAGTTGTTCAGCTTTTGCAAGCGCACTTTGGAGCGCCTCTTCATGGAGCACTCCATCGAGTTGCTTCGCTGGATTAACAGGGTTGGCAAGAAGAAATCCAGATGCTGAAAAGTTACGGTGCGCCGCAAATGCATCAGCAGCTTCGATTGCTGATGCAACATCCCAGTCCAGGCTGTAACCACTGTCACTACGGTAAAAACCTGGGAACTGTTTTGTTTTGTAGCCAACAACTGGGACGCCCAAGCTGTCAAGTCTTTCAAGAGTCGCAGGAATGTCAAGAATTGATTTCACGCCTGAGGCAACTACGAGAACCGGAGTTCGAGAGAGTGCGCTTAAGTCGGCCGACTCATCAAAACTGGTCTGCGCATCACGGTGAACTCCTCCAAGACCACCCGTTGCCATCACACTGATGCCCGCACGATGAGCAATGGAAATAGTTCCAGCCACTGTCGTTGCGCCGTACAGCGATTTAGCAATTGCAATTCCAATGTCTCTTGTTGAAAGTTTTGATGCACTCCTAGAAGGGTCGGCCAATTGCTCAAGTTCACCCATTGAAAGTCCGACAACTACTTTCCCATTCAACACCCCAATCGTTGCTGGCACTGACCCTGCGCTTCTCACCGCCTGATCGCACTGCAGCGCAACCTCTAGGTTCGCAGGCGCAGGAAGTCCGTGAACAACAATTGTTGTTTCGAGCGATACGACGCCTCGACCTTCTTGCAAGGCCGTAGTCACTTCATCACTTACAACAAAGGTAGAGTCTTCGGAGTTTTTCATGTATCGACAAGTGTAATGTTCAAGTGTGAATACTTCTAAAGACGTTCCATGGAGTGACCTTCGCAGTCGCGCAATTGCAGCAACCACACTCTCCTACGCCCCCTATTCCAAAGTGACTGTTGGAGCTGCTGGCATCACCTCAAATGGTGACATTGTTCAAGGCTCCAATGTCGAAAATGCCAGTTACGGCCTTACCCTTTGTGCTGAATGCTCTCTAGTGAGCGACCTCATACGTTTAGGTGGCGCAAGACTGATTGCAGTTTCTATCGTCGCAGGTGATCACCAGCCGATTACCCCGTGTGGACGTTGCAGACAGCTTCTCTTTGAACACGGTGGCAATGACCTACTCATTGACGCTGGCGAACAAGATCCACCAATTCTTCTAAGCACACTTCTACCCGGCGCCTTCGGTCCAGACGATCTCGGTGTGCGGAGAAATTCATGAGTTCATTTTCTGCTGTTGACGTCATAATCACTAAGCGTGATGGCGGAGTTCTGAGTGACGAATCAATCACGTGGATTCTTGACGCTTACTTAAAGGGTGAAGTAGCTGAAGAGCAAATGTCAGCGCTGCTAATGGCAATTTTCTTCAACGGAATGAATCCAAAAGAACTTGGTGTATGGACTGATCAAATGATCGCTTCAGGTGAGCGACTGAATCTAAAAGGATTGTCTCGACCAACCGTTGACAAACACTCAACCGGAGGTGTCGGTGACAAAATTTCACTTATCCTCGCTCCCCTCGTTGCTGCCTGCGGCGCAGCCGTTCCACAGTTATCTGGTCGAGGACTCGGACACACTGGCGGCACCCTTGACAAACTTGAAGCAATTCCTGGGTGGCGTGCATTTTTGTCAAATGATGAAGTACGAGAACAATTAGAAACTGTTGGTGCAGTCATCTGCGCAGCCGGACAAGGACTAGCGCCAGTTGACCGTCGTCTGTATGCACTTCGAGATGTAACCGGAACAGTTGCTTCAGTGCCACTCATTTCTTCTTCCATCATGAGCAAGAAAATTGCAGAAGGAACAGATGCGCTGGTTCTTGACGTGAAGACTGGTCGCGGCGCCTTCATGCAGGACCACGCTAAAGCGTTGATTCTTGCTGAAACTATGGTTCGACTAGGAATTGAGCACGGCGTGGCAACCGTGGCTCAAATCACCTCTATGGACGCTCCTCTGGGACGTGCAGCCGGCAATGGGCTCGAAGTCACTGAATCAGTTGAGGTTCTGCAGGGCAAGGGTCCAAGTGACGTCAGAGATCTCACAATTGCCTTGGCGAGAGAGATGGTGAAGCTGGTCGGAATAGATGTTGACCCCGCAACCAAACTTGACGACGGCTCAGCATTTCAGGTCTACCGACAGATGATCATGGCCCAAGGTGGAGATCCGGATTACGTCATGCCACTCGCTTCGCAGCGTGAACTAATCGTCGCTGAATCATCTGGAATTGTTCAATCAATTGATGCATTGACTGTTGGGATTGCTGCTTGGCGCTTGGGCGCAGGCCGCGCACGCAAAGAAGACCCAGTCAGTGCCGCAGCTGGGGTTATGACACTTGTTCGAGAAGGTGAGCACGTTGAAAAAGGACAGCCGCTTTTTGAGTTGCACGCCGATGATGTTGATCATCTGCAGCGAGGTCGAGAGACAATTCCTGGCGCAGTGGTCATAGGTGACGAATCTGTAAACGTCAAGCCATTGCTATTGGAGCGCATAAGTAAGTAGCCTTAACTCATGGCTACAACCCCACTTTCGCTTGAGCTAATAAAGCGAGCACCAAAAGTTCTTCTCCATGACCACCTCGACGGTGGACTTCGCCCAGCAACAATTCTCGAGATCGCCAAAGAAATTGGCTACTCATTGCCAACCGATGACCCAGAAGTTCTAAAGCAGTGGTTTATCGCTGACGCTCCTGGAAGCGACCTCGTTCGCTACCTCGAAGGTTTCGCCCACACCACCGCAGTTATGCAGACAAGGGCACATTTGATTCGCATCGCTGGCGAATGTGCACTCGATCTTGCGAGAGACGGTGTGGTGTACGCAGAAATTCGATTTGCTCCAGAACT
Source organism: uncultured Acidimicrobiaceae bacterium (assembly GCA_937975915.1). GTDB lineage: Bacteria > Actinomycetota > Acidimicrobiia > Acidimicrobiales > RAAP-2 > RAAP-2. Next base: position 13,572 of record CALJTY010000010.1, read on the forward strand.
TCACACTCAACAAGGACTCAGTCTCGATGAGATTGTTGCAGCGGTCCTTGAGGGATTCAACGAAGGTGTATCGCAGGCTAAGTCTGAAGGTCACACAATTATTGTCAGGACTCTCCTCTCAGCAATTCGCTCAGCACAGAACAGTGTCGAGATTGCTGAACTAGCAGTGAAGTGGCGTGACTCGGGTGTTTGTGGTTTCGACATTGCTGGACCCGAAGATGGCTTTCCACCAACTGAACACATTGACGCCTTCCACCTCATCCAACGAGAGAACTTTCATGTAACGATTCACGCCGGAGAAGCGTTCGGACTTCCTTCACTTTGGGAAGCAGTTCAGTTTTGCAATGCAGAACGCCTTGGTCACGGAGTTCGAATTGTTGATGACATTAAAAAAGTTGGAGACGGCTACGAAATCGGAAGGCTCGCTAGCTACATCCGCGACTGTCGTATTCCACTTGAGCTTTGCCCCACATCTAATGTGCACACTGGCGCAGCGAAATCAATCGCAGAGCACCCAATCGAGCTACTGAAGCAGTTGAAGTTTCGTGTCACGCTCAATACCGATAACCGACTCATGAGCGGCATCACGCTGAGTAGTGAATTTGAATCATGCGCTTCAGCATTTGCATGGACGCTGAAGGACATGGAGTGGCTAACTCTCAATGCCGCAAAGAGCGCTTTCTATCAATTTGATAAGCGACTGGAAATGATCAATACGGTGATCAAGCCGGGCTACGCCGCGCTTCACTAAAGCGCAAGTAGTTGTGTAATTGACTCACCGAGTTGGTTAACAACGGACGTGGCATCTTTTCTTGCGACGTCAACATCATTTTTCGCATCACGCACTACTTCTATGTAGACCTTTAGTTTGGCTTCAGTCCCAGAAGGGCGAACAACAACTCGGTCCGTTCCAGAGAGTTGATAACTGAGACAATCTGAAGGAGCTAAACCTTCATAGCCATTTGCGTAGTCCGTAATGCTCGAAACCGGCATACCAGCAATGGTTGTCGGTGGATTAGAGCGAAGCAGCTGCATTGCATTTGTGATCCGAGCAATGTCATCAGTGCGAAGAGAAATTTGAGCACCGCCGTGAACACCGTATTCACTTTCAATTTCATTAAGCACGTCGAGCAGGGTCTTGTCTTCTTGCGCCGCTTCATGAGCTAACTGACAAAGTGCCAGTGCTGCCGAGAGGCCGTCTTTGTCGCCGACAGATGGATCAACGCCGTAGCCAAGAGCTTCTTCATAGCCAAACGCCAGTTCCTTGTCACCTGCACCTCTGGCAATCCATTTGAACCCGGTAAGTGTCGTCACGCACTCAACACTGTGGGCTTTAGCCATCTTCGATAGGAGTGTCGAAGAAACAATTGTTGTGGCAACACACTGACCTGACTTTGCGGCTTCAGGCAAAAGTTTCAGTCCTAGCAACCAACCAATTTCGTCACCACGCAGAATTCGCCACACGTCTTTGTCCTTAACCGCCACACCCAGTCGGTCGGCATCAGGGTCATTGGCAATAATGAGCGATGAGCCAACACTGTTAGCAGTAGTAATCGCTAGGTCCAGCGCACCAGGCTCTTCAGGGTTAGGGAACGCCAATGTTGGGAAATTTCCATCAGGTGCAAACTGTTCGCTGACAACTGTGACATGTGAATAACCAGCTGCTCGAAAGAGCGTCATCATTGCGTCTCCACCAACGCCGTGCAGTGGTGTGTAGGTAATACGAAGTGAACTGCCACCTTTAATGGAGAAGCGCGAAAGCATGTGATTCTGATACGTAGCAATCACTTCGCTTGGAACGTCGAAGTGATTCTCACTCGTACGCTCACCGAGCACTGGAGTTGTTGCTTGCCTGGCGAAGCGTTCAACCATCTCATCGTTTGGGGCAATGATCTGCGATCCATCACTTGCATACAGTTTGTAGCCGTTGTCATTTGGCGGATTGTGACTAGCGGTAATCATTATTCCCGCGCCAGCGTTCAAGGACTTTACGGCCGCAGCCACATATGGCGTTGGAAGTGGCGAAATCATCTCGTAGACATGCACACCAGCACCGAGTAATACCGCAACAGCTTCATCATTAAATTCTTCAGAGCCGTGCCTGGCATCTCTGCCCACTACAACTCCCCTCGAAGAATCAACGCCCAGCTCTTGCAGCCAGCGAACAACACCCTGTGTGGCACGTCGAACCGTGAGCCTGTTCATGCCAGCCGGACCGGCCATAACCGGCCCACGAAGTCCAGCGGTACCAAAGGTCAGCGGTGCATCAAACCTGCGGCGAAGTTCTGCTTCATTGCCTTCTGAAAGAAGTTTTTGCAAAGTTGCACGGTCATGCGTGTCTGGATCATGTTCGATCCACTCAAGTACTTGTTTAGATACTTCTTCGTTCACAGGACCGGCAGTAAACGTGCAAGAAGTGTTCCGAGTGATGCTGCAGCCTTTTGTCCAGCTTCGAGCACCTCTAAGTGATTGAGTGGTTCATCAGTTACCCCAGCGGCGAAGTTTGAAACCAAACTCAGTCCAAGCACTTCAGCACCGAGGTGTCGAGCGGCAATCGCCTCAAGGACGGTTGACATTCCAACGAGTGAAGCACCCATTGTTCGTGCCATAACAATTTCGGCTGGAGTTTCGTAGTGAGGTCCACGAAAGCCTGCGTATACGCCTTCTGTGAGTTCAGGAGCTGTCTTTGCGACAACGCTACGAAGTCGAGCACTGTAGAGATCTGTCAGGTCAACAAACCTTGATCCAAACTCTTCAGGCGGAGAATTCCCCTCCATCGGAGAAGTTGCAGTGAGGTTGATGTGGTCTCGAATAACTACAACCGAGCCAGGGCCTTTGGTTGGATCAATGCCACCACAGGCATTCGTGAGAACAATTTTCTTAGCCCCAGCAATAATTGCAGTTCGAACTGGGTGCACGACTTGATCTGCGCTGTTGCCCTCATAAAGATGGACACGACCTGAAACGAGAAGAACGTTCCTGTCTCCAACTTTCACAGAAAGTAGTTGGCCGCTGTGCCCGGCAACAGTTGGTGCAACGAAGCCACTGAGAGCTGAAGACTTCACGGCGCTTGACGGTTCACCGAGCGCATCAGCGCCCTCTTTCCAACCAGAGCCAAGCACTACGGCAATGTCGTAGGAATCAATTCCTGACTTAATTCTGAGTTCTTCACCTGCACGTCGAGCCAGTTCATAAGGTGTCGTCATTACTGTCCAATCGTGTGCCACACGGTGGAGGTTTCCACAAAGGCACGTAGACGGTGAATTGAATTCTTTTGAATTTTCTTCCCTGGGCGAAGAACTCGCTTGATTGAACCTGCTGCCAGAAATGCCAACTCATCAGCAAGAGCCTCATCGGCCCCTTCTAAATCGAGGCCGTCAATGTCCTCATGGGAGCTGAGCCCGGGAGCAAGCTCACTCGTCAGTCCAGTAACGATGTTGAGCACTCCTGCTGGGAAGTCAGACGTTTCAGTCATTTCACCCAGGAGCACTGCAGGTACTGGTCGCTTCTCACTCGCCAGAGCAATTACCGAGTTGCCAGCAGCGATGGGAGCAATCACACACTCCACGAAACCTTCTAATGAAGAATCCTGAGGAGCAATTACCCCAATGACGCCGGTTGGCTTTGGAACAGAGAAGTTATAGAACGGACCAGCAACTGGATTCGATCCGCCAAGTACTTGAGAGATCTTGTCAGTCCACCCGGCGTACCAAACAATTCTGTCAATTGACTTTGCAACTGTTGCTTTTGCTACGTCGCTCTTTACGCCTTCACTCAGCTTTACAAATTCAACGAGCTCATCGCTACGTGACTCTGCCATCTCGGCAAGACGGTAGATAACTTGTCCGCGGTTATAGGCACTTGCTGACCACCACTTTGACTGCGCTGCACGTGCGCCAACGACTGCATCACGCACATCTTTTCGTGATCCTTGTGCCGCATTAGCGAGGAACTCACCCTTGGCACTCATAACTTCGTAACTGCGACCTGACTCAGAACGTGGAAACGCACCATTGATCAGGAGCTTGTAGGTCTTTCTAACTTCTAGGCGATCAGACATTGAGGTATGCCTCCAGTCCGTGCTTTCCACCTTCGCGGCCAAATCCCGATTCGCGAGTTCCACCAAATGGACTCGTCGGGTCAAACTTGTTGTACGTATTGGCCCAAACAACTCCAGCACGTAGTCGTTCCGCTGTCCACAGAGTTCGACTTCCCTTTTCGCTCCAGACGCCACAGGCAAGCCCGTAATTCGTGTTGTTTGCCTTAGTGATGGCTTCTTCTGGAGTCCTGAAGGTCAGAACTGAAAGAACAGGACCAAAAATTTCTTCTCGAGCAATGCGGTGTGACTGTGAGACGTCTGCAAAGACTGTTGGCGCGAACCAGAATCCCTTCTTCGGCAGTTCGCACGAACTCGTGTAACGAGTTGCGCCTTCTTGTTCGCCGTAGGCCACGAGCTCGTTAATACGTTTCAGCTGCTCTAATGAGTTGATGGCACCAATGTCAGTGTTCTTATCCATTGGGTCACCAACACGTAATTGCTCAACTCTGCGAACTAATCGTCGAAGCACATCATCAGCAATTGATTCTTGAACAAGGAGTCTGGACCCAGCGCAGCAAACATGCCCTTGGTTAAAGAAGATTCCATCAATAATGCCTTCAATCATTTCGTCAATCGGAGCATCTTCATAAACAATGTTCGCACCCTTGCCACCAAGCTCCAATGTAAGACGCTTGTGGCTAGTTGCAACTCGCTGTTGAATAAGTCGACCAACGCCAGTTGATCCAGTGAACGCAATCTTGTCGACGCCCGGGTGATCAACGAGCGCAGAGCCTGTTGCTCCATCTCCAGTGACAATGTTGACAACTCCGTCAGGTAGCCCAGCTTGCTGAATGATTTCAGCAAGGATCAAGGCGCTTAGTGGCGTAGTTTCTGCGGGCTTTAGAACACAGGTATTGCCAGCCGCGAGTGCTGGTGCGAGCTTCCAGGCAGCCATCATTAGCGGGAAGTTCCAAGGAATAATTTGGCCCGCAACGCCAATTGGCTTCGGCGAGTTGCCAAAACCTGCGTGTTCTAGCTTGTCGGCCCATCCGGCGTAATAGAAGAAATGTGCCGCCGCCAGTGGAATATCAACATCGCGAGATTCTCGTATTGGTTTTCCGTTGTCGAGCGTTTCAACAACTGCAAGTTCGCGTGAACGTTCTTGGATGATTCGAGCAATGCGATACAGATACTTTGCGCGCTCTGCACCAGTTGTCTTCGACCAAACGTTGTCATATGCCTTGCGCGCTGCCTTGACGGCCTTATCTACGTCAGAAGCACTCCCCTGGCTAATTGTGGCCAGTTGATTTTCCGTGGCTGGATTTATTGTTTCGAATTGCTCATGCTTGGAAGGGTCGGTGAACTTTCCATTGATGAATAACCCGTAGCTCGACTTCAACTTTGCAATTGCAGCAGATTCTGGCGCTGGGTCATATTGCAATGAACCAAGTTTTGAATTCGGAAGGTTGTTTTCTGTCATGTCAATCTCCACTGAATTCATCGGGACGAATGTACGTCCCGCGTTGCTGCTTAAGTCGTTGCATTAATAAATCATTTAGTAGTGACGACGCGCCAAAACGGAAAAGGTCTGGGGTCATCCAAGTTGACCCTACGGTTTCATTGACTAGAACGAGATAGCGAATGGCATCTTTGGAAGTTCTAATCCCACCAGCTACTTTGACACCGACGATTTGGCCAGTAGCTTCTGCAAAATCTCTTACGGCTTCAAGCATTACAAGTGCAACGGGCTGAGTGGCAGCAACGGGGACTTTGCCAGTGGAAGTCTTAATAAAGTCAGCACCAGCGAGCATCGCAATCCAGCTTGCTTTGCGAACATTGTCATACGTGACTAGTTCACCAGTTTCAAGAATTACCTTTAGATGCGCCTTGCCGCAAACTTGCTTTACTGCAACGATCTCTTCATACACCTGACCAATGCGTCCTGACAAGAAGGCGCCTCGGTCAATCACCATGTCAATTTCATCTGCGCCGTTTGCTACCGCTTCACGAACATCCATGAGCTTCACCATCAGTGATGCTCGACCAGAAGGGAAAGCCGTCGCTACAGCAGCTACTGCGACTGGCGAACCTTTTAAAACCGAGCGAGCATGAGCGACTAAATCTGGATAAACGCAGACCGCTGCGACCGATGGAACTGACAGATCCATTGGACTTGGACGCATTGCTTTGGTGCAGAGCGAAGTGACTTTTCCAGGTGTGTCGGCACCTTCCAAAGTTGTTAGGTCAACCATAGAAATTGCCAAGTCGAGTGCGGCCATCTTGGTTGACTTCTTAATTGAGCGTGTAGCTAATTTGGCAACTCGAGCTTCAGCACCAACCGAATCAACACCGGAGAGAGTTGCCAAAATTGAACGAAGTTCAGTCTCAGACTCAATACGTGGCACCTGGCTTGAGGTTTGAATTACCACCGAGTGATCTTCTGGGGTAACGAGGCGAAGTGGTGCAGTACTCACACTGATAACGCTACCAATGACCAGCCTTTTGGCCAAATGCAGGCCTTTTTAGTACTTAGGCAATTCACCAGCGGCTGAGCGAGCACTCAGCGATGGTGCGCCAGCGTCTTTGTCACTGAGGACTGGATCGCCAGTCAAACGCCACTGAATGTTCAGTTCTGCGTCCATGGGGTTAATTTCGAGCTCTACGGCTGCATTGAAAGGCGACGAAAGAAGATACGTCAACGTCGCGTTCTCGCTCGTAACGCAAAAGCCGTGCGCCACACCTGCAGGGAGATAGACCGACTTGCCCAAGTTGGCACCAAGAGTGATGACTTCAACTTTTCCGTATGACGGTGAACCAACGCGAATGTCAACAAGCACGTCATCGAGTTCGCCGTGAACACACGTAACAACCTTGGCCTGGCCTTCTGGGGCTAACGAGTAGTGAAGTCCACGAACAACATTGCGCTCAGAGAAAGAAAGGTTTGCTTGCTTCGCATGGAAGTTGAGTTCTTCGATTTCAAAATCAGGCAACTTGAACCACTCACGAAAGTAACCGCGATCATCACCATGCACTGGAGACTCGAGTTCGTAGGCACCCTTAATAGAGAGTTCTCGTAGCTTCATTACGCCTGGTCCTTGATTGGACGCCACCAAGACTCATTATCGATGTACCACTGAACAGTTGAAGCAAGTCCTTCTTCGAAATCAACTTGCGGTGTGTAACCGAGTTCGTTTTGTATTTTTGACCAGTTCACTGAGTAACGACGGTCATGGCCCAATCGGTCGCTTACTGGTTCAATCATTGAACTGTCATGGCCACAAAGCTCTAACAGTTTCCAGGTGAGCTCTTTATTAGTGAGTTCAGTGCCACCACCAATGTTGTAAATCTCGCCTTCACGTCCATCTTCAAGGACACGAAGAATTCCACGACAGTGATCATCGACATGAAGCCAGTCGCGAACGTTGAGCCCGTCTCCGTAGAGAGGAACTTTCTTTCCATCAATCAAGTTGCTGACAAAGAGCGGAATTACTTTTTCTGGGTACTGACGAGGTCCGTAGTTATTAGAGCAGCGAGTCACCATTACTGGAAGATCAAATGTTCTGTGATAAGCCAGTGCAGCTAAATCAGATCCGGCTTTAGAAGATGAGTAGGGAGAATTTGGCTCCAAGATGTGTTCTTCGCTCCATGTCCCTTCAGGGATGGATCCGTACACCTCATCTGTTGAAACATGCACAAAGCGCTCAACGCCTCCAGCACGAGAACTCTCTAAGAGTTGTTGGGTGCCCAGAACATTTGTTTCGAAAAATGCCTTGGCTCCAGTAATTGAGCGATCCACATGGCTTTCTGCAGCGAAGTGAACAACCGAGTGTGTGCCAGATAAAACCTCGTTGGCAAGGGCAGAGTCATTGATAGATCCGTGAACAAAACTGACACGAGAATCCTTCAGAACGTCAGACATGTTCTCTCGGCGCCCCGAATAGGTCAATGCATCAAAAAGAACAATTTCTTTGTAACCCAATTCGTCAGCTTTTTCGAGCAACATCTCAGAGAAACGAGAACCGATGAAGCCAGCTGCTCCAGTGATTACAACGCGCATAGAGATACCTGGCCTTTAGAAAGGGGTTCGTTCACTTCTATACTAATGGAGTGAAGGGAATCATTCTTGCTGGTGGTAGTGGCACTCGATTGCACCCCATTACGCGTGCCGTATCGAAGCAGTTGCTTCCGATTTATGACAAGCCAATGGTGTACTACCCGCTCAGCACATTGATGCTCGCAGGGCTTCGCGAAATTCTGATTATCACCACCCCGCATGATCAACCTGGATTTATTCGTTTGCTTGGAGATGGTTCACAGTTTGGACTGCAGATCTCGTACGTGATTCAAGAGAAGCCCGATGGTCTCGCGCAAGCGCTCATCCTTGGCGAAGAATTCCTAGATGGTGAAAAATGTGCACTCATCCTTGGTGACAATCTTTTCTACGGTCCCGGTCTTGGAACACACCTTCGACAAAATAATGAAGTCAAGGGTGCACTAATTTTCGCGTACCAAGTAGTTGATCCAACTGCATACGGCGTTGTCGAATTCGACAGTAACGGAAAAGTCGTTTCCATCGAAGAGAAGCCTGCGAATCCGAAAAGTAACTACGTCGTTCCAGGTATTTATTTCTACGATGAGCGAGCTCCTGAAATTGCAAAGACACTTGAGCCAAGTGCTCGTGGTGAATTGGAAATCACAGCACTCAATAACGCATACCTTGAGATGGGTGAGCTCAGCGTGGAAGTTCTCTCCAGAGCGACGACGTGGCTCGATACCGGAACGTACGAATCGCTCTACGAAGCTGGTGGGCTAATTCGCACCTTGCAACACCGGACCGGACTACGCATTGGAGATGTCGAGCAAATTGCTCAGGACCAGGGCTGGATCTAAGCACTAACTAGCGAAATCTCAATGTTTTACGTCGTATGTCCTAAAGTGTCTTTAATCGTTTAGAAGGAGTGTTTATGTCAACCGCCTCAATCGCACTGAAGCAACCTCGAGTACTCGCAGATGTTTTGCCAAAGTCGCTCACTACTGACATCGCCCTCGTAGTTGGTGCAGCCGCCCTAGTGGGCATCTTGGCCCAGATTTCTATTCCCTTGGGATTCACACCAGTACCGATAACAGGCCAGACCTTCGGAGTTCTACTTGCAGGTTCAGTCCTTGGATGGCGCCGTGCGTCTTTGTCAATGAGCTTTTATGTTCTCGCTGGAATCGCCGGCGTTCCATGGTTCGCACAGCACGCACACGGGATTTCATTCCCAACATTTGGCTACCTTGTTGGCTTCGTGTTCGCAGGCGCACTTCTTGGTGCACTGGCTTCACGTGGCAATGACCGCAACGTGGTTCGAGCTGCAATTTCAATGTTGCTGGCAGAAGCAGTGATCTACATTTTTGGTGTTACTTGGCTCGCTCATGACATTCATGTTTCATTCGCAACTGCACTCAACCTAGGAATGAAGCCATTCATTTGGGGCGACATTATCAAGGCAGGAATTGCTGGACTTGCAATCCCAGCTGTGTGGCGCTTCGTAGATAAAGCTGACAAATCTAAGTCTGAGTAAATCTAAAGCAGTAGTAAAAAACGCCAGCTATAAAGCTGGCGTTTTTTTATTTGTAGCGAAACCAATGAATTCTGCTGTCGGACCGTGGACGGTGTTCTTCTGCCACCCCATTGCCTTTCGGTCAAGTGTCGTGTGGGCCTGAGCAATGGCAATTGCGTGTGAGAGCACTTCACCCTCACCCTTCACTGATTCAACAATCCCTGCTGCGAGAGCTTCAGGGCCTGAGTACTTACGAGCGGCGACACCTGCGTCAACTGCCGTTGCGCGCGGAAGACGGTTCAGAAGAATTGAATACAGCTGATCACCGAGCGGCATTCCAATTGCGGTCTCGTTCATGCACCAGAAGCCGCGGTCTTCACGCATCACACGCTGATCAAAGGCGCAAGAAATAAGTGCACCACCTGCATAGGTGTGTCCATTCAGTGCTGCAACTGTGTATGCCGGAAAAACAAGGATTCGGCCAATAGTGCGCTGCAGCTCTTGAACTGTTGCAGAGAGCTCGGTTGGGTTGTTTCCAAATCTTGCGAGGTCAAGCCCATTGCAAAAGAATTTGCCAGTGCCTGTAAGAACAATCGCTAGCGGGCCTTCTTCTTTTTCTAGGTCATCAAAGATCTGGTTGATTCGTGCAAGAGAGTCGAAGTTGATTCGGTTCTCTCCTTCGTTCCAAGTGATCACCGCTACTGCATCGTGTTTTGTAACTGAAATGTCCATTTGCCGAGCATACGACGAAGCGCCGCGCGAGGTAAGTTGGTTTTATGGCAGAAGATCGCACCATCCCAGAACCCGATGTTTCTGAGGAAAATCCAATTTCAGAGCACTGGGTTTGGCGTGGAAAACACCGTGCGCCTTCCCCCCGTGCTCTCGTAGACCGGTTCATAGAGAACTGGGGCGAGCAGCACCCGAGTTCTGAAGTTCATCCCAGCACAACATTCACGAAAAAACGCCGTGAAACACTTGCTGCAAAATTTCCCTCCAAGACTCTCGTAATTCCAACTGGGAATTTAAAGGTTCGTGCAAACGATACCGATTACAGATTCCGACCTTCTTCAGACTTCTTTTATCTGACAAGTTGCCACGAGCCTGATTGCGTGCTCGTGATTAGTCCAGATAAAGGTGCAACTCTCTACATAAGTCCACGTAGAGATAATTCAACTCATGACTTCTTTTCCGACTCACGCTACGGAGAACTTTGGGTCGGACCGCGCCACGGTGTCATCGAAGCGGCACTCCACTACGAGATTCAAACCGCACCACTTGATTCTCTTGAAAGTGACCTAAAGGGCTTAACGGCCTCAGACGTTCTCACTGTGCGCGGGTTTGACCAATCTGTTGACGGTCTGCTCAAGGAGAATAAGAGTGATGTGGAGCTTCACCAAACACTCCACGAGATGCGTCTCACTAAAGACTCGTTTGAAATCGAACAACTTCAAGTTGCAATTGACTTTACGGTCAAAGGCTTTGAAGACGTTGTGCGAGCTCTCCCCGAAGCTGAAGGACGCGGTGAAAGAGTTATCGAAGGGATCTTCAATCTTCGTGCCCGCACCGAAGGTAATGATGTGGGCTACGACACCATCGCCGCGAGTGGCTCTAATGCAACAATTCTCCACTGGACAAGGAATAATGGCAAAGTAAACAAGGGCGAAATGCTTCTGCTTGACGCAGGAGTTGAATGCTCAAACCTCTATACCGCTGACGTAACGAGAACAATGCCGATCAACGGTAAATTCTCGCCAGCCCAGCGAAGAATCTACGACGTTGTTTACGCTGCGCAAGAAGCAGGCATTGCGGCAGTTAAGCCTGGCGCCGAATATCGCGCACCTCATGATGCAGCCATGCGTGTACTCGCCGAAGGCTTGTTTGATCTTGGAATCTTGAAAGAAGAACCAGAGCACGCTCTACAAAAGCATCTTCAGCTTCATGCCAGATGGACGCTTCATAGCGTTAGTCACCACCTAGGCCTCGATGTTCATGACTGTGCGCAGGCCCGTAATGAGCAGTTCATCGGACCGTTATTTGAGGGTTACGTCATAACCGTTGAGCCAGGGCTTTATTTTCAGAAGAACGATTTACTTGTTCCTGAGGAATATCGAGGAATCGGCGTTCGAATTGAAGATGACATTCTTGTCACTTCTACTGGATCGAAGAACCTTTCATCAGGCCTACCCCGTCAAGCTGACGAGGTAGAAGCCTGGATGCAAGAAGTCTGGCGTCGAGGAACAACAAACCTTCAGTTGTAAGAACTACTTCAGAACGCGAATTGGCAAGTTACGTGGACCACGGATTTGTCCTGGTGCCCAAGTAACGCCTGCTGGATCTGCAAGTTCAAACTTCGGGTAACGCTTAATGAATTCTTCAATAGCGATTCGAAGTTCTAGACGTGCGAGGTTTGATCCAGCGCAGCGGTGAATTCCAAGTCCAAATGCCACGTGACGGTTTTCCTCGCGGTCAATGATGAACTTGTCAGCATCCTTAAACGCTGCAGGGTCACGGTTTGCCGCTGGGAACCCGAGAAGAATCCAGTCGTCCTTCTTCATAGGACATCCCATGTAGTCCATGTCTTCTTTTACAAGACGGGCCATAGTCACAGGTGCGTAAAAGCGAAGGAACTCTTCGATGGCAACTGGCATAAGTTCTGGCTCGTTAACCAGGCGAGCAAGGTCGTCTGGGTTCTGTGCGAGGTGCCAAAGCGTTGCACCGATAGAAGACCATGTTGTGTCAATACCGGCAACCAGAATCAAGACGATTGTTCCACGAACGTGTTCGATTGAAAGTTTCTGCCCTTCCATTTCAACATTCAACAAGTATGAAGTGAGGTCGTCGCGTGGATTATCAATGTGATCTTGAATCTGCTTAGTGAAGTACGCGTCAACTGGTGCGAAGCGCTCAATACGCTCTGCCTCATCTTCGAGGTCTACACCATTGATGATGATGTGAATAATCTCGCGGAAGAACTCTTCGTCCTCTGGCGGGAACCCGAGCATCTTCGCAATAACAGCAGGTGGAATGAACTGCGCGTACTCGTCACCAGCGTTAACAATTTCGTGGTCGCCCAAGTTGTCAAGCAAGCGGTTGCAGAGCTCACGAATAGCAGGCTCCAAAGCGTTCACTGGTCCCGGTGCAAATGCAGGAAGAATCAAGCGACGTGCAATTGAGTGGAATGGTGGGTCCGACGTAATTGGAGGCGCAACACCAATTGGTGCAGGTAGTGCATCTTCGCCTGGGCGACCGTAATTAACAATCACGGTGCGACTTGTGAAGTTGTCGGTGTCCTTAGCGACCTTTGACACACCTTCGTGTGTAGCTGGGAACCAACCGCCACCGTAACGCTCAGTGTGCGCAACCGGGCAGCGTCCACGAAGGTCTTCCCAGATTGGGAATGGATCGTTTACCCATTGTGGGTCCGTGTGGTCCCAGTCAGTGGCGAAGTCTTCTACAAGTTTCTTGTCAGTCATTTTATTTCAATACCTTTACTGGGAGATTTCTGGGTCCGCGTACTTGGCCTGCTGCCCAAGTTACGCCTTCTGGATTAGCAAGTTCAAATTTCGGGTAACGCTTAATAAATTCTTCAATAGCAATTCGAAGCTCTAGACGGGCCAGGTTGGACCCAGCACAGCGGTGGATACCAAGTCCGAAGGCCACGTGACGGTTCTCCTCGCGGTCAATGATGAACTTGTCAGCATCCTTAAACGCGGCAGGGTCACGGTTAGCCGCTGGGAATCCAAGAAGAACCCAGTCGTCTTTCTTCATCGGGCACCCATTGAAGTCGAAGTCTTCCTTCACCATTCGACCCATTGTGACTGGAGCGTAGAAACGGAGGAACTCCTCAATAGCAACTGGCATGAGTTCTGGCTCGTTAACAAGGCGAGCAAGGTCGTCTGGGTTCTGCGCGAGGTGCCAAATAGATGCACCAATTGCTGACCAAGTGGTGTCGATTCCGGCAACAAGAATCAGAATCATCGTTCCACGTACGTGGTCGTGTTGAAGCTTTTGCCCACCTAATTCAACATTGAGCAAATACGTTGTTAGGTCATCACGCGGATTGTCGATGTGATCTTGAATTTGCTTGTTGAAGTATTCCTCGGTCTCAGCTTGTCGGCGCTCTCTCTCGGCATCATCTTGATTGTCGGCACCACTAATGATGTTGTGAATGATTTCACGGAAGAAGTCTTCATCCTCTGGTGGGAATCCGAGCATCTTTGCAATTACTGCAGGTGGGATGAACTGTGCGTACTCATCACCGGCATTGACAATTTCGTGATCACCCAAGTTGTCGAGCAAGCGATTGCAGAGTTCACGAATTGCTGGCTCGAGAGCATTGATTGGTCCTGGCGCGAAGGCCGGAAGAATCAGACGTCGAGCATCGACATGAAACGGTGGGTCCGAAGTAATTGGAGGAGCAAGTCCAATTGGTGCAGGTAGATCTTCATCCGTAGGTCGGGTGTAACTGATGATTACTTGACGACTGGTGAAATGCTCAGTGTCTTTAGCAACGGCAGAAACACCTTCGTGAGTAGCTGGGAACCATGCACCACCAAATCGTTCAGTGTGCGCTACTGGGCAGCGGCCGCGCAGGTCTTCCCAAATTGGATACGGATCATTAACCCACTGTGGGTCAAGGTGATCGAAATCAGTTGCGAAGTCTTTTACGAGCGGCTGGTCAGTCATGACTACTCCTCAATAAAAATTGCGTGCTCAGGGCAGTTAGCCTGTGCAAGCTGCGCGAGCTTGAGTGAAGATTCGTCCAGCGAACCGTCACCAATCACGATGCCGTTACCCATGTCGTCAAATCCGAAAAGATCCGGTGCGATTGCGAAACAGCGTCCTTGGCCTTGGCAAAGTTCAGCGTCGATTGTTACTTTCACAACCCCTCCTTGTGTAGTTACTTGAAACTTACCACCCAGTAGATACCCCCAATTACTGGTGAATGGGGTTAATTATTTTCAATCTCTTCTCGGCTAATCCCTAGGAAGTAAAGGACTGCATCAAGGTAAGGAACCGAAAGGGCCGCGTCAGCATGTTCTTGGACAACGGGCTTGGCGTTGAAGGCAATTCCGAGCCCAGCCACTGACAGCATGTCAATGTCATTGGCTCCGTCTCCAACGGCAACCGTCTGCTCGAGGGGCACGCCAACTTCTCTCGCGAACTGCTCAAGGGCCCGAGCTTTACCAGCGCGGTCCACAATTTCACCAAGAACATTTCCAGTGAGCTTCCCATCTTTAACTTCCAAATGGTTGGCCTTCAGATAGTCGACTTTGAGTTCTTTCAATAGCGGTTCGAGGATCTCTTCGAATCCACCAGACACAACAGCAGGGACGTAGCCGAGTCGTTGCAGGGTGCGAAGCAATGTCTTTGCACCAGGTGTTAGGCGAATCTTTGAACGTACAGTTGCGAGAACTGATTCATCAAGTCCTTCAAGAAGAGACACGCGGCGGCGTAGCGACTCGGAGAAATCAATCTCTCCCGCCATCGCCGATGCAGTTATCTTCGAAACTTCTTCAGCGCAGCCACATTCATCTGCAAGAAGGTCAATGACTTCATCTTGTAGCAAGGTCGAGTCTGCGTCCATAACCACGAGGTGCTTTGCGCGTCGGTGGAGACCTGCTTTTTGAACAGCAAGATCTAAGCCGATTGATTTAGCAACTTTCGTTACATTCTCTCTCAGCACACTGTGATCGAGTCCACGAACCACAAGCTCGTAACAGTCAACTGGGTAGCTCGCTAAGTGAACAATGCGTTCACACGTTGCGCTGCTAGCAGCGATTGCATTAAAAATACCTGAGAGCTGTTCTGCACTAATTGTTGTAGCCAGCAAAGTAACGAGTAGTCGACCACCGGCATTTACTTCACAGGTATCGACCGGAAGAACAGTTGCAGTGATTCCACCGGCAACAATGTCGCGCTTTAGGATTGCTGCTTCAATCTCTGTTTCACTAATTGACCCATCGACTGTCACTTCGCAGCAAAGTACTAATGCACCTTTAATCGTGATTTGCGCAACGTCGGAGATTTTTCCACCATGAGCGCTAAGCGTCGATACCGCCTCAAAAAGTTCTGCACCAACACCAACGCGGTCTGGGCCACTAACAGTGACGAGATACGTTGCGGTAGCCATGCAAATAGCCTAGGGCTCGAGGTGGCCTTCATCAGAGCGGATTTGTTTCACAAGTGCAACATTTTCGTTCGTGCGCACGTCAAAACTCCACAATGCTGGTAGCGCCAGTGCAACCGCACCAACGGCGCCAGCACATCCAAGCCCACCAAACGTGAGAGAGAAGCGAAGCGAAGTCCACGCGGTCATTGCCCCTGCTCTGAAGGATCCAGTCATTGGCCCAATTGCATACGACAGGAGCTCAATACCTCCCATTCGACCACGCATCTCTGGAGGAATTGACTGATTCCAGTGAGTTTGGCGAAACACTGCGCTCATTGCATCTGCCCCGCCAGCGAAGGCCAGGGCAAGGAAAGTGAGCCAAAGCTGAGAGCTAAATCCAAACACCGCTATCCCTAGTCCCCAAAGAATCGCGCTCGCTACTAAGGCTCGTCCATAGAAGTGAACCCTTTTAGTCCAGCCCGACAGAAGTGTCGCCACGAGTGCTCCAAACGGAAGTGCTGCATACAAGAGTGAAAGTGCAAAGTGATTATCAAATTTTGCCGCAACGAATGGCAGCATCGCTACGGGATAGGCAAATGCCATCGCAAATAAGTCAACGCAGTACGTTCCTAGGATGTCTGGGCGACTTCTTGTGTACTGAACACCTTCTTGAAAAAGTTTCGCATCACTCTTATCGGTACTCGCCAACTCTGGTAGCGAGTGAAGAGAAATAAACACTGGCAACGAGATCAAGTACATCGCTGCATTTAAACCAAATGCCCACGGTGCTCCCACGGAAACCACCAAAAGACCACCGAGTGCAGGACCAACAATTGAAACGATCGTCATTTTTATGCTGCCAAGAACTGCCGAGGCACTCTGCTGTTCATGACGGACCAAAGACTGATTGAGTGCGGACCAGCTAGGGCTTTGAATGGATACTGAAGAAATAATAAAAGCATCTAAGAAATAAATCACCCAGGCTTGAGGATGACTACTGAGTGCATTGAACATGAGCCCGAGTGCAGCGAACATAAAAGTGGTTTCAGTCCAGATGATGATCTTTTTCCGATCAAAGCGGTCGGCCATTACTCCGCCATAAAGTCCAGCAACAATTAGCGGGAAGAGCTCCACGAGTCCAAGTGCTCCAACGGCGAGTGCGGAATTGGTAATTTCACGGAGCTGAAATGCAGTTGCGACAAATGTTGCTTGACCTCCAAGAGCACCAAACGCACCGCCAAAGTAGAGGCGTCGATACATCTTGGACTCACGTAGTGGTGTGATGTCAACTAATACATTCACGCAGGAGCTCCAGCCTGCCAACCATTTGCTTCGCTGTAGTGACGAAGAATTTTTGCTGGCACACCACCAAGTACAACATGGTCGGGGAATTCACCTCGCACTACTGCCCCAGCGGCGACGACGGTATTCTTCCCAAGCGTCGTTCCTGGCAGGATGACTGCATTTGTACCAATCCAACTACCAGAACCGATCTTCACTGCGCCCTCAACTGGTGTTTGCCAACCAACTGGAGCATTCGGATCTTCATAGCTGTGATTTTGATCTGTGATGTACACGTAGGGGCCAGTTTGGATTTCATCGCCAAGCTCAATTGACCAGTGTCCAATGATGTGCGATCCACGACCGATAATGCACTTCTTCCCGATTGTTACCGTCGGAGTCAGCAGCATTTCTTGTTCACCACTTATTCCTGCAGTGAGGCAAACATTTGGCCCAATCAGCGTTTCGTCGCCAATAGAGAGAAATCGCTCGTTGTAGACAACACCTTGGGGTGCCATGAGTGCTGCATTGTGTCCGAAGTAATGAAACTGCTTCGAATAAGGATCGCTCGGGCCAACAGTCGCAACTTCATTCAAGTACCGACGTGTTGAACGAACCCTCGCACCTAAAAACTGACGAAATTTAAAACGCAAACTCACTTTGCTAACGCTAGTAGGGGCGAGGTGACTCGACCTCAGGGGTTGTGTATCGTCATGACATGACATTAAATGTTGCCATTATTGGTTCAGGTTTCGGTGGCCTCGCTGCCTCAGTAAAGCTGCGAAATGCCGGGGTTGACAATTTCGTGATGTTCGAGCGAGCAGACGAGCTTGGCGGTACTTGGCGAGACAATACCTATCCGGGGTGTCGATGCGACGTGGCGAGCAATCTCTACTCTCTTTCGTTTGCACGAAATCCAAACTGGTCGAATTCATTTAGCTATCAACCTGAAATTCAGCAATACCTCCTTGACGTCGCAAAGAAGTTCAAACTTCGTGACCTCATTAAGTTCAATCATGAAGTTCTCGACATTACGTATGACCAGTCAAAAAAACTTTGGAAACTAAAAACTAACCAGGGTGACTTTGAAGCGAAGAATGTTGTACTCGCCGCTGGTGGTCTCGCAGAAGCCAGACTTCCAAACATTGATGGAATCGAATCGTTCGCTGGCCAAACAATGCACACTGCACGTTGGGACAGTTCGATTGACCTTAAGGGCAAGCGAATCGCTGTCATCGGGACAGGTGCCAGTGCAATTCAGATGATTCCTGAAATAGTTCCTATTGCGTCTCACGTTGATGTGTACCAGCGAACTGCATCGTGGATACTTCCTCACATGAAGGGCCACCCCGTAGAGAAGTGGACCACTCTTGTCTACCGATTCGTTCCGGGAGCGCAGTGGTTGGTTCGCTGGGCTGGATACTGGCGCCGCGAGCTGCTCGGTCTTGCATTTACAAAAAAGATTGAACGCCTACAGGTCGGAATGGATGGAGCCAAACAATTTCGCGATCTCATGATTAGCGACCCAGTTCTTAACGCGAAGCTAACTCCTGATTACACAATGGGCTGCAAGCGAATTCTGATCTCGAACTTCTTCTATCCCGCAATGGCTCAACCAAACGTTGACCTCATTACTGAAGGGATTGACCGTATCGAGGCAAATGGCGTCAGGACCAAAGATGGTGTTCTGCACGAAGCAGACGTTCTCATTTGCGCAACTGGCTTCTATGTAACAGACAGCCCCGTAGGCAAACTCGTCCACGGTCTTGATGGCGCGATTCTTGCTGACTCATACCTAGGTGACATGGCTAATTATCTTGGAAGTTCATTTTCTAAATTCCCAAATCTCTTCATGCTCGGTGGACCCAATACGTCACTTGGACATAACTCGATTGTCTTCATGCATGAAAGCCAGCTCAATTACATTGTCCCAGCGATCAAGTACTCATTGAAGAAGAGGGCCGTTGTTAGCCCTAAAGAATCCAAAGCAATTGAGTGGACAAATGCAATTCGAGCCAAGACTCCAAGCACAGTTTGGGGAACAGGCTGCAAGAGTTGGTATCTGAACGCCAGCGGTGAGAACACAACTGTATGGCCAGATCAAACGTACAAATTCCGTAAGTTGACTCGTGGCTTTAAAAAGCAGGATCACGACATCACCGTATAAATAAAAAAGTCCCGTCGCTTCCCAGCGGCGGGCACTCTTTTATGAAACTTTGAACTAGTCCAAAGTGATTGGTGCGTCGATGTCGACTTCGACTGCTCCAACAACGTCTGGCAAAAGCGCATCTGCCATACGTTCACGAACACGGCCATCAATTTCAGCCATGATCGCTGGGTTGTCACGCAAGAAGTTTTTAACATTCTCACGACCTTGACCCATTTGTTCACCTTCGTAGGTAAACCAAGCACCGGCCTTCTTCACAAAGCCAAGTTCTACAGCAACATCAAGGACTGATCCTTCACGACTAATGCCTTGTCCGTACATGATGTCGAATTCTGCTTGCTTGAACGGTGCGGCGCACTTGTTCTTCACAACCTTCACACGGGTACGGTTACCTACGACGTCAGTGCCATCCTTGATTGATTCGATGCGACGAATGTCGAGACGAACAGATGAGTAGAACTTAAGCGCACGTCCACCAGGCGTAACTTCAGGCGAACCGTACATAACACCGATCTTTTCGCGGAGTTGGTTAATGAACACGGCAACAGTGTTTGACTTTGAAAGTCCACCAGTGAGCTTGCGAAGTGCTTGGCTCATAAGACGAGCTTGGAGACCAACGTGGCTGTCCCCCATGTCTCCTTCAATTTCTGCACGAGGAGTAAGGGCTGCAACTGAGTCAATGATGAGTACATCAAGTGCACCAGAGCGAATAAGCATGTCGGCAATTTCAAGTGCTTGTTCACCAGTGTCTGGCTGTGAGATGAGAAGGTCATCTACGTTAACGCCAATGGCTCGTGCGTATACCGGATCCATTGCGTGTTCCGCATCGATGTAGGCACACACTCCACCGTTGCGCTGAGCTTCAGCGACAACGTGCATTGCGAGGGTTGACTTACCTGAAGATTCAGGTCCGTAGAGTTCAATGATTCGGCCACGTGGAAGACCACCAATACCGAGCGCCATGTCGAGTGCGAGTGCACCAGTTGGAATTGATTCGATGTTCATGTGTAGGTTTTCGCCCATACGCATGATTGATCCCTTACCGAACTGCTTCTCGATCTGGCCAAGTGCGGCTTCTAGGGCCTTTGCACGGTCATCGGTTGCCATTGGTTTCTCCTTGTTTTTTGTCATGCAGCCAAATTAGGAAGCTGCTGTGACATTGGGTATTTCCTGCCTGATTTCACGGTACTACGAACAAGTGTTCGTATCAAGGATTATTTGTGAAAATCTTTGAAAAGTCAGTAATTAAAGGCTAATCAGCAAGTGCTTGGTACACCAAGGTCTGAAGTTCGCGACGAATTGGGTACGTTGAGCTCGGCATTAGCTGGGTGAAAAAGCTCACCGTAATGTCCTCTTCTGGGTCAATCCAGAACGCAGTTGATGCGGCGCCACCCCAGTTGTACAACCCTTCACTACCGAGATTTTTGTTCTTCGCTCGGTCAATCAAAACTGCGAAACCTAAACCAAAACCAATGCCATCAAAAGCTGTTTCAGCCCACGAGTCAATAGCAAGTGTTGCGAGATCGGTGTTGTTCGGAAGATGATTCTGCGCCATGAGACTTACTGTTCGACTCGATAGGAGTCGAACACCATCAAGCTCGCCACCATTTAAGAGCATCGCGGTGAGCCTGTTGTAGTCATACGCAGTTGAAAGTAGTCCGCCTCCACCTGAAAAACCAGATGGTAATTTTTCTGCCTTAACAGCGAGGTCTACATACGGAACCGCTCCGTCTCTGCCTGGAATGTACAGCATCGCTAATCGATCTAATTTTTCTTCAGGACAGTAGAAATCTGAATCATTCATTCCGAGTGGTGTGAAAATTCTTTCCATGAAGAATTCGCGAAGCGTCATTCCACTCCAGATCTCAACGAGACGTCCTAGGACATCAGTTGCAAAGGAGTAGTTCCACTTTTCGCCAGGATGAAATAGCAATGGAGCATTGCACCAGTCATCTACTAACTCGGCGAGGCTCGCATCTTTGCGGTACCCAGTGCCACCAGAACCATTGAGTTTGTAAATCTCGGCGACTGCATCTTCTTGAAAGTCATATGTGAGGCCACTCGTGTGCGTTAAGAGGTGATGGATTGTGACCTGACTCTTTGCTGGTTCAGTCTTGGGGTCCTGGGCGGTGCCGCCAATTAAAACGCGGCTTTCTTTTAGTGAATCAATCCATTTGCCGGCAGGATCATTGAGATCAAAGAGTCCTTCTTCGTGCAACATCATCACGGCAACCGTCGTAACAGCTTTGGTCATTGAATAGATTCGCCAAATTGTGTCGTCCGTTACTTCAAGTCCTTCTTCACGATTGCGGTGACCACCGCTACCGGACCAGACAAGTTCGCCACCGCGCGACACCGTTGCGAGCCAGCCGCTAAGCCGTTGATCGGTTACGTATTTGTTGAAGTGAGTTTTGATTCGCTCAAGTCGAACTTCATCAAATCCAAGTGAAGCGGGGTCGATTTGAACTTCGAGTTTTGACATTATTTACCCAATCCATCTAGTGCTTTGCGTAGAGCGTCAAGTGCGCTGATTGCACTGTACGCGCGAATGCGTGGTCGGTCTCCAGGTAGGCGAAGCGCAACATGAGAGACCTTGTCACCGATAGCAATGCCCACAAAAACCGTCCCCGCTGGGTGACCGTCTTGTTCTTCGGGGCCAGCCACACCAGTCACGCTGAGTCCAACATCGGAACCGAGCAACTTGGCAGCGCCAATAGCCATTGCTTCCGCTGCTTCTGGGCTCACCACTGGACCAACTGGAACGCCCAAGACTTTGAACTTCACTTCAGATGCGTAGCTCACAACACCACCGCGGAACCACTTTGATGCACCAATGACATTGACGAGTCGGCTCGCAATGAGCCCACCAGTGACTGATTCAGCAACGCCGAGTGTTAGATCTTTTTCTACAAGCCGGGTTGCAATTGCGTGTTCCATGGTTTCATCGTCCACACCAAAGATGATTTCTCCGAGTTTGGTGTTGATAATGCTTCGAATTTTTACTTCTTCTTCAGCTATAAGTTCTTTAGCGTGCTCTGCACTGTCACCTCTGGCGGTGATGCGAACTTTGATGCCTTCGATTCCTGATGCGAGGAATGCAATGGTGAGCCGTGAATTGTCGTCAAGTGACGAAAGTTCATCGCCAATCGCTTCAGCGAGTCCAGACTCACTTGCTCCCCATGTGCGAAGCACTCGACTAATAATTACTGACTCATTGCCCGCAAGTCGCTCACGGCGAAGAAGCTCGGGCAAAATTGCTCGCTCGAACATGTCAGTCATTTCGTATGGAACGCCAGGCACCGCGAAAACAACTTTTTGCCCAACGGGACATATGAGACCAGGAGCTGTTCCGCGAGTTTGCGGAATGATTGCTGCGCCTTTTGGAACATCAGCCTGCAACAAGTTGTTCTCGGGCATTTCACGGCCACGTGAACCAAACATTTTTCTAATCGCTTCAACAATTACTTCATCACGAATAAGTGGAACGTTCATTACTTCTGCAATGGCAGCCCTGGTGATGTCATCTTGCGTGGGACCAAGTCCCCCGCAGACAATTACTGCGTCAGAGCGTGCAAGCGCTGTGCGAAAAGCCAGAACAATGCGGTCGTGATTGTCACCTACGTGCTGGTGAAAATGAGAGGCAATTCCGTTTGCTGCTAGCTGCTCGCCTAGCCACTGCGAGTTGGTGTCAGGGATTTGTCCTAGAAGAAGTTCGGTTCCGACTGCAACAATCTCAACACGCATTTAGTTCGCCTTTTTGCCGTCCACGTAATATTTCCATCCGGTGTACACCGTCATCAAGGTTGCAATCCAAATGGTTATGAATGCAAGCCATGTGTGGTGCGCCGTGAACGGAAGTACGCACAGTGCAATTGCTAAGTCCTGCACGAATGTTTTCCATTTTGCAATTTGACTTGCTGGAATGGAAATTCCCTTCTTTGACGCTTTAGATCTGTAGACACTCATCCAAATTTCGCGCAACGTAATAATCACCGCAGGAGCGATAAAGAAGTTGAGGTGATGCCCTCTTGAAACTATGAGTGCATAGAGGCTTCCTAGAACAATGATCTTGTCCGCAAGTGGATCAAGGAATGCTCCAGAAGTTGTCGTGCCGTGACGTCTGGCAACAATGCCATCAAAGTAATCAGACGCCGCCGCGAGAGCACCAACAAGAGAAGTCCACCAATTAATTCGGTGTGCAATAAGAAGGTAGATAAAGAGTGGGGCAACAACAATGCGAAAGCTTGTCATCAAGTTCGCCGGTGTTAGTAGCGCAGTCGGTCCGTAGCTTTTTTTCTCGGTGCTCATAGCTGCAATGCCTCCAGGTCTGTTCCATGGCTCGCCACAATTTCAACTTCAACCATGGAGCCAACGATAAGTGATGAATCAACCATCACAATGCCATCAATTTCAGGGCACTCTCGGACACTACGTCCAATGCCGGGTGCATCAATGAGCAGGCGCTGGTGAGTGCCTACGAGTGCATCTCTGCGTCGCGCTGTTATGGCGTCTTGAAGCTCGCTCACTTCACGTAGGCGCTCTAGGGCAAGTTCATGAGGAACTTGGTCACCAAGTCCATTCGCATGGGTGCCCTCTTCTTTGGAGAACGTAAAGAAGCCGGCCCAGTCGAGTTGCGCCGCCTCAATAAATTCGAGCAGCTCGCGCTGGTCGTCTTCAGTTTCACCGGGGTATCCCAGAATGAATGATGAGCGAAAAGTGGCGTCTGGATCAGCAGAACGGATTGCTGCAATTCGCTCTAAGAAGCGATCACCATCTCCCCAGCGCTTCATGGCACGAAGCATGTGACGCGATGCGTGTTGTAAAGATAAATCGAAGTACGGAACGCCAGTTTCAAGAATTGTTTCAATAAGACCACTAGTCAGACCCGATGGGTAGAGATACAAGAGGCGAACTCTTTCAACTTCTTTGCTGAGTGCTTTGGTGAGATCAATGAGGGGTTGTGTTCCACCTTCATCAAGTACTTCAACTGCTTCACCAAGTGCGGCACGACGACGGTCATGTCCCCAGCTCGCAAGGTCTTGGGCAATAAGAACTATTTCTTTTGCTCCACCTTCAACGAGTGCACGTGCTTCAGTGAGAATTTCATTTGTCGAACGCGATCGTTGGTCACCGCGGAATGTTGGAATCGCACAGAAACCACAACGACGGTCACAACCTTCAGCAATCTTCACGTAGGCCCATGGAGCTTTTGAAGCTGGGCGAGGAAGATTAAGCAAGTCGAAAGCGGGTGTTGGACGTTTGCGAAGTGCAACTGGAGTTGAAGGAACAATTTGTTCGGTGAGGCTTTCGCCAAATCCAGCAACGAGGTCAACTTCAGGAAGTGCTTCAGCTAGTTCATCGCCGTAGCGTTCAGCCATGCAGCCAGTTACGACGAGGCGGGCATTTCCTAGTTTGCGCTCAGCAAGATCAAGGACTGTTTCGATTGATTCTTCACGTGCGGCTTCAATAAACGCGCAGGTGTTGGCAACAACAAGTTCGGCTTCTTCTGCGCTGTCGGCGAGGGTGTAGCCCTGGGACACGAGAAGTCCTGCAAGCTTGTCCGAGTCCACGTGGTTCTTGGGACAGCCGAGTGTTTCTATCCAGTACCTCAAGCGTGTCTCCTATTGACATAACAACACCGAGCGCTGGGCGCTCGGTGTTAATGGCGGAGAGGGAGGGATTTGAACCCTCGGGCCCGGTTTCCCAGGCCGCATTCTTAGCAGGAATGTGGTTTAAACCGTACTCACCCACCTCTCCCAGCAAGGCCATCTTAGTGAATTTATGCCACGTCGAAAAATCGCCCAAAACGCGCCCCACGAACCAGCGTTACACTCATTTCAACATTCAGAAGGAGAACCCCATGCGTTCAGTTCGTATTGCTCTAGCCGCAGTTCTTGGTGCATCACTACTAAGTGCTGTTTCACTCAGTACCGCAGGCGCCGCCAGCTCGACTCAACTTGCCACGTGCAAATCGACCATCACTTCACAAGAATTTAAAAAAGGAACGCTAACTGTTGCGACTGACAACCCGGTGTACACACCGTGGTTTGTTGACAACAAGCCGAGCAACGGCAAGGGCTACGAATCAGCATTGGTTTACGAAATTGCGAAAGTTCTTGGAGTTTCAAAGAGCAACGTCAAGTGGGTATCTGTTCCGTTTGATTCGAGTTACACACCGGGTAAGAAGTCATTCGACTTTGACATCAATGAAATCTCAAGCACTGCAGAGCGCGCCAAGGTAGTTACCTTCTCACAGAGCTACTACGACGTGGACCAGTCACTCGTCGCGCTAAAGACCAACAAGATTGTTACCAACCACTCACCGGCAGAACTTAAGACATACCAATACGGTGACCAAATTGGAACTACTGGACTTGCGTACATCAACAAGTACATCAAGCCAACCAAGGCAGCACGTGTGTATTCAACACTTGACCAAGCTGTGGCTGCATTGCAGAGCGGACAAATTGATGCAATCGCTGTTGACACTCCAACAGGTGAGTACATGGCCATGGCCCAAATTGTTGACAAGAACAACAAAATGCTCGCCACACAAGTTGGACAGTTCCCAAGCGTTGGAGAGCACTACGGTCTCCTATTCGAAAAGAACAACCCACTTGCGGCATGCATCAATGTTGCAATCAGCACACTTCGCACTAACGGAACTCTTAGCGCTCTAACAAAGAAGTGGCTGGGGATCTACACCAGCGTTCCTGCACTTAAGCCATAAGAATCATGTCGCATGACGCCAGCGCTAATGCGCTGGAAACACCTACGTTGTTTGTGCCACGGCGCAAACAACTTTTCACTGGTCGTCGTGCAATAGTTGCGAGTGTTTTTTCAAGCCTGCTAATTCTTGGCGCCATTGTTGCAATTTTTTACGTGGCTCCTGGCGGAGCGTCAGTTCGCTACTTCTTCTTCAACCCTCAACAAATGTGGGAATCATTCACTGGCAATCCAGCTAAGGGACTTAGTTCTGTCGGAGCTGGAATTTTCACCAACATATGGATGTTCTGCGTTTGTGAAGTTATGGTTCTGCTTTTTGGACTTCTTATTGCCTGGGTGCGAATGACAACTTCAGCCGTCTTGTTCCCATTTCGAGTGCTCTCAACGATGTACACCGACCTCTTTCGAGGCATTCCAATTCTGCTCGTGATTTTCATGGTCGGCTTCGGATTGCCTGCTCTGGGACTTGGATTCATTTCTTCGCAATCACCAGCGGTCTACGGTTGCATCTCTCTGACAATTACCTATAGCGCCTACGTTGCCGAAGTTTTTCGTGCAGGAATTAACTCCGTACCAAATGGCCAGTTGCTCGCGGCGAGGTCACTCGGACTTTCGAGTTCTGCAACCATGAAGCGGGTAATTCTTCCCCAGGCAGTGCGTACCGTTATCCCACCTCTTCTCAACGACTTCATTTCAATGCAAAAAGACACCGCACTGGTATCAACTCTCGGGGCCATCGAAGCAACTCGAGCGGCGCAGATTTATGCCTCAACGGAATTCAACTTCAGTGGCTATGTAGTTGCTTCAATTTTGTTCTTGCTGCTGACGATTCCAATGACTCGCTTTACTGACCGTCTTATTGCGAAAGACCGCGTAAAGCGACTGGCGGCAACACGATGAGCGACGTAGTTCTCGATCTGAAGTCGGTTACTAAGCGCTTTGATGACAACGAAGTGCTGCGTGGCGTTTCGCTTCAACTGCACCGGCACGAAGTGGTGTGTCTCATCGGTGCTTCTGGTTCTGGAAAATCAACCTTGCTTCGATGCGCCAACATGCTCGAAACAATTGATGGTGGAGATATCTCGCTCTTTGGCCAGTCGCTAAGCGACCCAAGAATTGATCCCGACCTTGTTCGACGAAACATCGGAATGGTGTTTCAGTCCTACAACTTGTTCCCTCACCTCAGCGTGCTAGAGAACATTTTGCTCGGGCCAGTTTTCGCACTTAAGCGAAAGCGCTCCGATGTTGTTGATGAAGCAATGACATTGCTGGCTCGAATTGGACTAAGTGAAAGAGCCAACGAATTTCCCGATCGACTTTCAGGCGGGCAACAACAACGAGTTGCCATTGTTCGCTCTCTCGCCATGCAACCAGCACTGCTGCTGCTTGATGAAGTTACGAGCGCTCTTGATCCGACACTCATTGGCGAAGTGCTCGATCTACTTAGAGACCTCGCCCACAGTGGCACCACCATGCTCATCGCTACCCACGAGATGGGTTTTGCCAAGGATGTAGCTAACCAAGTTGTGTATCTCGACAAGGGAGTCCTCGTAGAGCAAGGGACTCCTGAACAGATTTTCTCTAACCCGCAGCACGAAGCAACTCGAAAGTTTTTAGAGCGCGCTTAAAGCAAACATCACTATTTAGGAGAGTAGCTTTCCTTCAAGGTTGTTAGATCAGCGAGGTGTGCCTCGTTCAGGCTTACAACGCATGCGCCCATTGTTACTGGGGCTAGTGACCCACCGGAATATACGTCAGCCTTCGCGAGACAATTCGCTTGACGGTAGTTAAACCACGTGTTTTCCGCTGCTACAAAGTTTTTCTTTGCAGCTGGAGTTTGAATACTTCGAAGAAGAGATTGTCGAATCACATCAATCTGAGTATCGAGGCCAATAATGGCTTGCTCCTGACAGCCTTCGATGCCGAGAGTGGTGTCCTTAGAACATGGAAGAACAGTGAAGTTTTCATTTATTTTCGCTAATTGCAGGCTCGACGTCATCGATGGCTGTTTTTCAGCAGTGCGAGAGCTTTTCGTTAAGAAATATGTCGCGGTACTTGTCACTACAACGACAACAAGCAACAGCCCTAAGCGTCGCAGCACTACTTACGAAGCTTGCGCTTTTACTTCAGGGAGTTCAACAAGAAGGTCAAAGAGTTCTTTGTCGCGGTCCCATGTGAGGTGTCCACGTACGTCGTCAAGTTCTAGCCAGACAAGCTCATCAACTTCATCGTTAGGAATAAATTCAACTTCCTCAGCGGCCATGAGATAGTAAGCGACAATTTTTGACTTACCCTTGCGGTGAATGTAGTTCGTTGAGCCAATGAATCGAATTACTTCGCACTTCATTCCAGTCTCTTCTAAGACTTCACGGATTGCTGCTTGCTCGAATGTTTCACCCGGGTCGAGTTTGCCCTTAGGAAACGTCCAGTCGCCTCGAGATTCGCGGTAAATACAAGCGACTTCAACTCGCCCGCCGAGGACAGTGCGCGTAATGATTCCACCCGCAGCCCTAATGAGGTCATCAGGTGCATCTTTTGGAATTACTAGTTCACCGCTCAAGATCTGCACACAGACAAAGGTAGATGAAAACTCTTAGAAACAATGGCATTAGAAGATGAATTTATGATGAACGCCACCTACGTAGAGTAGTAAAGATGCTTGCCACCACCGCACCGCTCTACATTCGCCTCGCCGTCTTCCTCGGCATTGGCATCGCCGCAGGAATTTCTAATGGCATCGCAGGAGGAGGAACATTCCTCACCTTTCC
>CALJTY010000011.1 GCA_937975915.1 uncultured Acidimicrobiaceae bacterium
CGCGCCTGCTTTGGGAGCAGGAGACCGAGAGTTCGAGTCTCTCCGCCCCGACTCTAGAAACTGTGTAGTCCGTCCCCTCGGGGGCGGGCTCCACTTCTATTAGGAGAGTCGTGAAGAGCACCGTCGAAAATCTTTCCCCTACTCGCGTGAAATTAACTATCGAAGTTTCCTTCACAGATTTGCAACCAAGCATTGATGCTGCGTACACGCGCATTGCGTCGCAGGTCAACATTCCAGGTTTCCGCAAGGGCAAGATTCCTTCACGCATTATTGACCAGCGCTTTGGGCGTGCAGCTGTGCTAGAAGAAGCGGTTAATGACGCCATTCCTTCGACTTTAGCTGAAGCACTTATCGAGAATGAGATTGTCCAGCTGGGTCGTCCTGAGGTTGACGTCACAACACTTGATGAAGAAGCAGGCTTGATTTACACGGCAGAACTCGACATTCGTCCTGAGTTTGACCTACCTGATTTCGCTTCACTGAAGGTCGTTGTTGACAACGCTGAAGTTACTGATGAGCAAGTTGAAGAGCAGCTGACCGGTCTACGTGGCCGCTTTGGTTCGTTGAAGACGGTTGAACGTGCGGCTAAAGATGGCGATGTAATTTTGATTGACCTTGCCGGTTCGCATGACGGTGTTGAAGTTCCTGACGTGACCGCATCTGCTTTGAGTTACGAACTCGGTTCTGACGGCATGGTGCCTGGTTTCGACGATGCTGTTCGTGGTGCCAAGGCGGATGAAGTTCGCGATTTTGTTTTCACGCCTGAAGGTGGCGAATGGGCTGGTAAGGCCATCATCGTTTCGGTCACAGTCAAGGAAGTGCGTGAGCGCGAGCTGCCTGCTGCCGATGATGACTTCGCACAGCTTGCAAGCGAGTTCGACACGATTGCTGAACTTCGTGAAGACGTACGCACTCGTCTTGGTCGCGTGCGTTTGGTTGAGCAGGCGTACCAGGCCCGTGACCGTGCACACGATGCCTTGATGGAAGCAATCCGTGTTGAAATTCCCCAGGGTGTCGTGCAGGAAGAAATTGACGCACATTTCGGCGATGGACACGGCGATGATGCTCATAAAGAAGAATTCGAAACGAATGCTC
>CALJTY010000012.1 GCA_937975915.1 uncultured Acidimicrobiaceae bacterium
TGGAGTGTCTTAGTGATCACGTCACGAGCGTGTTCTTTGCCACTTGGCGATAGCTCACCGTATTTTGTGGCCCACTCTTCAAATCGCTCACCTTCTAGGTGGAACATCGGCATGGGACGAAGGCCGTCGTAGTGATA
Organism: uncultured Acidimicrobiaceae bacterium; assembly: GCA_937975915.1. Taxonomy (GTDB): domain Bacteria; phylum Actinomycetota; class Acidimicrobiia; order Acidimicrobiales; family RAAP-2; genus RAAP-2. The sequence goes on from CALJTY010000012.1 coordinate 138, forward strand.
ATTAGCCCCGACTAAAACCACGCGCTTTAGTAAATCTGGGCGCTTCATGGCAACAATGAGTGCAACGTTTCCGCCGTCTGAGTGACCCACAACGAAGTGCTTGCCCCCGAGGTGTTCCAGAAAGGCAATAGTTTCATCAGCCATTTCTTCATAGTGAAATGGAGCGTCAGTGTCAGCGGTGCGACCATGTCCCCTGCGGTCGAATGCGCAAACACGGTACTTCTTGTCAAAGCGAGGCGCCAGGTTTCGAAGCAAGCTGCCACTGCTACTCATCCCTCCATGAAGTAGCACTAATGACGGCTTCTTCTTTCGTTTGCTGATGTAGCACCAAGACGAATGCCCATTAAGAGAGATGTATGTCACGACCTAATCGTATTACGTAGTCGGGTACGATTTTCTTATGCGAGCATTCTTAATTACAGAGTCTGAAACGAACTTCGAAGCCGTCCTCACTGATACCAGCACTGAGCCAGTAGAGCCAAGTGATCTCAAGATAAAGGTTGAGTATTCATCAATCAACTTCAAAGACACCATGGTGGCCATTGCTAAGAGCCGTGTACGTCGTGCGCCAAAGCTCATTGGTGGCGTTGATGCAGCCGGAGAAGTCATTGAATCTTCGGATCCCAACTTCCCAGTGGGATCAAAGGTCGAAGTTCACGGTGACGGTCTCGGGGTTTCTAGAGACGGTGGGTTCGCAGAGATTATCTACGCCCCTTCTCGCCTCGCGACGCTGTTGCCAAGCAACATTTCAACAAAGGACTCTCAAATCATTGGAACTGCTGGCGTAACTGCTGCGCAGTCAATCCTTGCTCTGGAGAACTACGGACTACAGCCTGGTGGCGAAGTGCTCGTTACTGGTGCCACCGGAGGAGTGGGCAGTCTTGCAGTTTCTCTGCTCGCCAAGCGTGGCTACAAGCCAATCGCTTCAACAGGCTCACCACAAGAATCGCAGTGGCTCCTTGATCAGGGCGCGGTTCGAATCATTGGACGTGACGAAGTTGCTGACAAGCCTGACCGGGTCCTCGGTTCAGAACTCTGGGATGGAGCAATTGACTGCGTAGGTGGAGAAGCATTAGCCCAGATTCTTCGAAGCCTTAAATACGGAGCAGCAGTTGCCGCGAGTGGACTTCTTGGTGGACCAGACATTCCAGCAACGGTGTATCCGTTCATCACTAGGAACGTTGCACTAATCGGCATTGACTCAGTTGAAGCATCCCCCGAGACTCGAGCTGCTGCTTGGAAACTGATCTCAGAAGCGAAGCTTGATGTTTCAGGTTTGATTGACCGCGTTGCGACACTAGAAGAGTTGCCGGAAGCACTCGCTGCGGTTGCCAAGGGTGCGACTCGTGGTCGCGTGCTTGTCGTTCCTAATTAAGAAGTAGCAACGCAGCGAGCCGCTTCGCCAGCGATTTCACACGTGCGAGCTAGATCTTCAATGCTGTGCGCAAGTGAAACAAACATGATTTCATAAGCACCTGGTGCCATAGCTACTCCGCGCGTCAGCATCTCGTGAAAGAACTTTCCGTAAACGCCGTTGCCACAAATCACGTTTGCTTCGGCGATATTTCTCGGTGCGTCAAAGGCAGTCTTTGAAAGGTAAAGGCCCATGAGTGGTCCCTGCACCGGGGTCTGCGCGAAGAGTCCACCAGCAGTGATGGCGGCGTTGAGATCAGCAGCGAACTTTGAAACAGTCGCTGAGAGCGCTGCAATGTCATTAGCTGAAACAAGATCCAGAACCGTAGCTCCTGCACTCATGGCAAGGGGGTTTCCAGAAAGTGTTCCCGCTTGGTAGACCGGACCATTAGGTGCGAGCACACTCAGAATCTTCTTCGAAG
>CALJTY010000013.1 GCA_937975915.1 uncultured Acidimicrobiaceae bacterium
CCCGCTTGGTAGACCGGACCATTAGGTGCGAGCACACTCAGAATCTTCTTCGAAGAACCAAATGCTCCAACCGGAAGTCCACCACCAATAATTTTTCCGAAGCACCAGATGTCGGGCTTTACTCCGAAGAACTCTTGCGCTGATCCATGTGTGAGGCGAAATCCTGTGATCACCTCGTCAAAGATAAGAAGTGCTCCAACGCGGTCACACTCGTCGCGAAGTCCCTTTAGGAATCCCTCGCTTGGCGCAACAATGTTCATGTTCGCAGCGACTGGTTCCACAAGGACGCAGGCAACTGAATCATCGAGCTGTGGCACGACGTTGTACGGAGCGACCATGGTGTCAGAAATTGCACCTTCAGTCACACCAGCAGAACCAGCAATGCCCATTTCCGCTACCCCACTGCCACCAGCGACGAGTAGTCCGTCAGAGTGTCCGTGGTAGCAACCATCGAACTTCAAGATCTTGGAGCGCTTCGTGTAACCGCGAGCAAGGCGAACGGCACTCATAACTGCTTCAGTACCAGAAGAAACGAATCGAATCTGCTCTAGACCGTCAATGCGACCAACAATTTTTTCGGCGAGAATGACTTCTTCTTGCGTCGGGGCACCAAAGGTTGTTCCCTTGGTTGCACCAATTTGCAGAGCGCGAACGACTTCGGGGTGAGCGTGTCCGAGAATTGAAGCTCCGTAGGACTGGACGTAGTCAATGTAGGTTTTGCCTTCAACGTCTGTGACGTAGGCGCCGCTTCCAGAAACAACGGTGTAGGGAGTTCCACCAACTGAGCTAAATGAGCGAACTGGTGAGTCAACTCCGCCGGGAATAACTGCTTGGGCTCTTTCGAACCACTCTTTATTGGACACGTGCTCTGCTCTACTTAGTTAAAGGTCAAACAGTATTTTAATGGACTCAGCGAGTCTTGCGCCCTGGTCAGTTCCTGCAGTGTCTTTTAGAACAGCCGTAGGTTTGTGAGAAATCTTGGCGATGATGGAGCGAACGAGTACTTCGACTTTTTCGAGGTTCTCAGGGCTGAGATCAGCGAAGTCCTGAAGTCTCTTTTGCATCTCGACGTCAATAATTTTGTCGAGGTCGTCTCTAAATGTGCGGATGATTTCTACCGCTCCTCGAGCACGCTGGTCGTCGAGGTATTTCTCAGTTTCAACTTCAACAATTTTTATGGCGTCGGCCATTGCGTCTTGGCGACCAGAAAGCGCGGCGTCAACCTTGTCCTTCAAGATCTCAAGGTCAATGCGGTGAATAGATGCGATTTCTTCAACGTCAGAAGTTACTGAGCGCGGAACACTCAGGTCCATGATCAGAACATCGTGAGTAAGCGAGCTGACTGCATCTTTGCTAATCAGCGGCTCAAGTGTCTCAACCGCAGAGATAACTAGTGATGCAGTCTTTAGAAGTCCTGGAATCTGATCAAGTGCCGCAACATGGATGCGGTCATCTTGAAGTTCGTTGCTGATCGCCTGCGCATTTGATGCAGTGCGGTTGCAAATAGTTAGCTTCGCAATCCCCTTCTCGCTAGCGAGCAGAGACTTAACAACACCTGAGGCCAACTGCCCGGCGCCAATGACAAGCACCTGCGCACCATCGAGTGCACCCTTGTGCTGTTCGGCTGCGAGCTGCGTTGCGGCCTGCGCGAAACTAGTTGTGCCCTTTGCGATGTTGGTAGTTGATCGAACTTTGCGTCCAGTTGCAATTGCACGAGTGAACAGTTCATCAAGCTCAGTGCCGGAGGTGTGTTCAATTTGTGCGAATTCAAGTGCGCGACGAATTTGACCCAAGACTTCGTATTCGCCAGGAATAATGGCCTTGATTCCAGAGGCGACCTGGAAGAGGTGACTTGGGACGTCTTTGTCGAAGTGGATTGTCAGTTTGTCAGCGAAGAGTGCAGCGTCGGTCTGAGTGGCTTGTGCAATGGTTTCGGTGATCTCATCAACCGCACCGTGGAAACGGTCGATTACTGCAAAGACTTCAGTTCGAAGGCAGGTGGAAACAAAGACTGCTTCGTAGATGTTGCGGTGGCTCATTAGCGTGCGAAGGACTTTGCCCCATTCATCTTGATGAACGGTGACCTTTTCTAGAAAATCAAGCGAGCAGTGCTCGTGATCGATGCCAACACTAATTATTCCCACGGAGTCAGTCTAGGGCTCGGTGAACTCTAGAAAAAGTCGTAAAAAGGTCTAATAGAAGGGGCTAACCCAGAGCTGGCCATTATTACAAGGCCCAATGCCGTAGGTCGAATTGACGCTCGTGACCGAGCCACCCTTTTGAATTTGCACACCAATCACGTAAGCCACCGGACATGACTTCTGTGAACCAGCAGGAACATCGCTGTAGGCAAATGAGAAGGTCGACTTACTGTTTTGAGTCAGGTTCACATCTTTTGGAGCTTCATTAGCCTTAGAGTCAGGAAACTGAATTGGGCCATTCGTAGAAACATCAACAAGAGTGCTCTTAAGAATTGAACCAGTCTTATCTTGCAAGATCAGCAGTGGCCATCCATTGAGTGTGCAGTTCCCTGCGGTTGACTTCGTGAGAGTGATGCTCGAGGAAATTGTTCCAGCAGCGCCTTGACCTTGATTAAACGCTCCGCGGAAATCACTGCCCTCACAGGCTGGGCCAGCAGGAACAGAAATAGTTGTTGTAGTTAGTGCAGAGCCCTGTGTAGTTGTAGTTGAGTTCCCACCAATAACTGCGTGCCTAGAGAGCGTGTAGATAGCAGCGAAGGCCACGAAGATCAGAATCGACTTCAGGCCCCTTCTCATTTGTTGAAGTCCTCAGGATTCACCTGGTCGAGGAATTCACGAAGTTCAGCAACGAGCTCCGCTTCATCAACTGGGGCCACTTCTTCGTCGGCTTCTTCATCAAGCAACATAACTTTGCCTTCAGCGTTCATGAGTTCATCGCTCACAAGGATTGGAGCGCCAACGCGCATTGCGAGTGCCACCGCGTCAGATGGACGAGCACTAACGAGCGTCTCAACGTTGTCCTTCAGGATTCGAAGGTTCGCAAAGAAGGTGTTGTCGATCAAAGAAACAATCTCCACATTGAAGATTCGCCCACCGAGTGCAGTAATGGTGTTGGCGAGAAGATCGTGTGACATGGGACGAGGAGTCTCAACCTTTTGGAGGGCGTAAGCAATGGCAGCGGCTTCAGGAGCGCCGATGAAAATTGGAAGGACTCTGTTGCCTGGTCCGACTTCTTCAAGCAGCAGCAGTGGAGTTGACGATCCAACGTCGACACGAACTGCTCGGAGAACTACTTCAATCATGGTGCCAGCCTAGACGGCAAAGGCAACAAAAGTTTGTCGTTAATTTCCTAGGAATTTATTAAGTGCGCGCTCGTGTAGTGCGGTGCGAAGTTGGGCCAGTTCCCCAGCCAACTCATTGGCTACTTCCCTAGCGCCGTCGGCGCTCTTTAGAGAAGGCTGTGAAGCAATGATGTCTTCAAGAACGCCAACCTCGCGGTCAACAACACGACGAAGCGCACCAAGAATGCGAACGTCAACGCCGCGGTCAATGAGTCCGCTGAGTGAGTAGCCAATTCGAACATCTACATCGGTGAAGACAACATCATTAGACAAGTTTTCAGAGAAAATAAGTCCCGCAGATTGCAGCTGCTTAACTGACTCAACGTCTAGACCAGTTGCCTTAGTGAACTCAGCGAGTGTGTAGTACTTAGACGTTGCGCCTGAGACTGCAGGGTGACGAGGAGCCTGAGGTGTTGGCAACAACGTAAGAGGCTGCACGGTGCGCTCAGGAGTCGACATTGAAACAATGTTGCTCTGGTTCGCACGTGCAACTTGGCGAAGTGCTGGTGCTACTGGAGTGTCATCTAAGAGACCTTGTTCAATGAGGCGAAAGCGAATAACGCGAAGTGGGATGAATTCTTCCTGCGCTAAACGAATTGCTTCACGAAGACAAGCAACGTCTCTTTCAGAGTAGAGACGGTAACCCTTTTTAGAACGAGAAGGAACTACAAGACCACGATCTTCGTAGTAGCGAAGTTTCGAGAGTTCAATGTCAGGAAACTGCTCGCGAAGTGCCGCGTGCACTTCACCAATTTTTAGTTTGCCGTTAGAGATACTCATAGTTAATTTGATTCCCAGAACACTAGTTTGTATTTCCCGATCTGAACCTCGTCGGCCGAGTGCAGCGCGGTCTCTTCGACGCGTGCTCCATTTACGTAGGTGCCATTGAGGCTGTTGAGGTCACGAAGGGTGATACGACCACTGGCGGTGCGAGTAAAAATTGCGTGATGACGACTAACGCTCACGTCGTCGAGGAGAATTTCGGCTGATTCGTCGCGACCAACGGTGGTGAGTTCATTAACTAGGTCGTATCGTGTCCCAGCAGTGAGACCAGTAGCGATAACAAGTTGGTCACCGTGCTTGGCATTAGTGTCAGCTGACGCTGGGTGGAGTGCTTCCTCAGTTGCAACAACTGGCAGAGCAATTGTTTCAGGAGACGTTGTTTCTACTTGAGGAGCACCACAAGACCAGCAAAAATTTGCATTGGCGTTGAGTATTTCTCCACAGCGGCGACAGGTCATTTAGTTACCCTACTTAAAATTCTTAACGAGCGCTCTGGCGCTAATTATTGGTCAGAGTGGCGTAACCAGCTGCGTCTAGTAGCGATTCAAAGTCTTCAGATGACGTTGTCGTGATCTCGCAAATCCAGGCACCGTAGGGGTCTGCATTTACAGTTTCAGGAGAAGAAGTTAGTGAATCATTTACTGCAGTAATGGTTCCGCTCACTGGAGCGTAAATTTCGCTGACTGACTTGGTTGATTCAACTTCACCCAAAGATCCGTTAACGGCGACTGATGCACCAACACTTGGAAGAGCGACATATACGATGTCTCCAAGTGCGTCTTGTGCGTAATCAGTGATTCCCACTCGAACAACGTCTCCATGTAACTGGGCCCACTCGTGGTCCTTACTGTAACGAAGATCGGAAGGAATTTGCATGGGAACAATCTACAAGGTTTTGGCCGCTCGTCTCCCCTGGCGACCGGTCCTCAGCGCCTCGAGCGCTGGGCGGACATAGCTGAATAGAACTATGTAGGAAAGGACAAGTCCCACGCTGCCAAGGGCCCACACGGCGTCTCTCAGCAAGGTCTGCCAGCCGTTCGGAGCAACGTGATTGTTGGTCGTGAGTAGAAATAAGGGAAATGTGGCCATCAGCAAAAAGGTCGAAATCTTGCCTATTTTCAGCACATTAATTCGAGCCGCACCCAGCAGAGCCAGCAGCACCGTAATCGAAGAGACAATCACTTCTCGAACCAGCACGGTGATGGAGAACCACCATGGGACGCCGTGAGCAATGGACACTGCGAGTAATCCAGTCATCACGAGTATGCGGTCAGCCGTTGGATCAATGATCTTTCCAATGGTGGACACCTGGCCGAGTTTTCTGGCCAAGTAGCCGTCTACCCAGTCAGTTATTGAAATGGCTCCCAGCAACCATGCAGCGAGTGCTCGGTGATCAGTTTTAAAGAGCAGCCATAAAAAGACAGGAATGGCCCCGAGGCGAATGAGCGTTACTAGATTGGCCCATGTCCAAATGCCAGCGTCTACTTCTTCAGCGTTTGTCACGCGCAGTTACTAGGCGACCGTAATTGACTTGTCGAGGTAGACGTCCTGGACGGCGTTGATGATTGCGATGCCATCCTTCATTGGACGCTGGAAGGCTTTTCGACCAAGGATCAGTCCTGTTCCTCCACCGCGCTTCGAAATAACTGCAGTTCGAACTGCATCGTTTAGGTCACTTGCGCCCTTAGATTCCCCACCAGAGTTGATGAGTGAAATACGTCCGCTGTAGCAATTAGCAACTTGCCAGCGTGCGAGGTCAATTGGATTATCAGTAGTGAGCTCTGAATAGACCTTCGGGTGAGACTTTCCAACCTTGATGGCGTTAAACCCACCGTTAGTCTCACTGAGCTTTTGCTTGATGATGTCAGCACCAATGGTGACACCAATGTGATTAGCCTGACCTTCAAGGTCTGCAGAAAGTGCGTGGTCTACGCCGTCAACCTTGAAGGCGTCGTTTCGTAGGTAGCACCAGAGCACGGTGAAGAGTCCAAGTTCGTGTGCTTCAGCGAAGGCCTTAGAGATCTCTTGAATCTGGCGACCTGATTGTTCGCTTCCGAAGTAGATAGTCGCACCAATTCCTGCAGCTCCCATGTCAGCTGCTTGCTTAGCGCTAGCGAACTGGATCTGGTCATAAGCAGTTGGGAAACGAAGAAGGTCATTGTGGTTGATCTTCACAATGAATGGCACTTTGCTTGCGTACTTCTTGGAAACTGATGCAAGTGCACCATAGGTTGAAGCGATTGCGTTGCAACCAGCTTCAATAGCAAGGTCACAAAGCCTCGCTGGGTCAAAGTATTCAGGGTTCGGAGCAAAACTCGCGGCGCCCGAGTGCTCGATGCCTTGGTCCACTGGGAGGATTGAAACGTAGCCCGTGCCGCCGAGTCGACCATGGCCGAAGAGACGAGCCATGTTGGCCTTTACGGCCTTGGAGCGGTCGGTCTTATCGAAGATCTTTGTCAGGTAGTCCGGTCCCGGAACATGTATGAGTTCCTTGGGAAACGCGGTGGCTTTGTGGTCAAGTAGCAACGATGCTTCGTCGCCCAGTAAAGAGGCAATATCCATGTCTTTTACAATACAGCGCCACTAGTTAACTGTGCGTACACTTATCTACTTATGGACATTGAATACCGCGATCAATTCGTCAGACGCCTACAGACTGTTCATGGTCTCTACTACGAAGCTTGTGACACTATGACCTTGGAACAGGTCAACTACGTCGAAAAGCCTGGCGTCCTTCCAATTGCGTTCTCGCTCGTGCACATTGTTTTGATGGTCGACAGCTCACTATGGATTGCTGGTGGTCCAATGCCGCAATTCAATGATGAATGGGCCAAGAAAATGGGACTCGCTATTGCCGATCACGGAAAAGAAAACAGCGTTGAAGAAATGATGCACCAAAAAATCGGTAACTTCGACGAATTTAAGAAATTCATGCGTCTTGTTTTCACTGCTACCGAGAACTTCATTGGCAGTATTGAGCCTGCTGACTTTTCAAGAGTCCTTCTCACCTACCCCTACCCCGAGAAAGTCGCTAAGACATTCTCTGCACGCATGGGAAGAGAAGACGGCATCACTGTGAGTATTGGAATGGAATGCTGGGTCTATCAGCACTTGCTCAGACACATGGGTGAAATCGAACACGCCAGAGGCCTCGTTGGTCTCGAAGGCATGACATCATAAATTCGTAAAAGTAATAAGGGGGGCCTATGGCTGAAATCAAGGGAACATACAACGAGAAGTTTGCGGGGGTCGCAGAGTCACTTTCACAGTCGCTCGACGCTGGCACTGACGTTGGAGCATCAGTATGTTTAATCCATAAGGGTGAAGTCGTCGTTGACATCTGGGGTGGCTACAAAGAAGAAGCCAAGACCAACGAGTGGCAAGAAGACACTCTCGTCAACGTTTGGTCCACCACTAAGACCATGACGTTCCTCGTGTCACTTATGTTGCACGACCGTGGCGTCATCAACATCAATGATCCCGTCGCTAAGTACTGGCCAGAGTTTGCTCAAAACGGAAAGTCTGACATCACCGTTAAGAACATCCTCAGTCACACCGCAGGTCTTCCTGGATGGGACGTCGAGCTAAAGCCCGAGGACTACGCGAACTGGGACTTCTGTGTTGAAGAGCTCGCGAAACAGTCTCCATGGTGGAGTGACCGCAAGCAGTCTGGCTACCACGCCATCTCGCAGGGTTACCTCATTGGTGAAGTTGTTCGCCGTGCAACCGGAACAACTATTGGACAGTTCTTTAAGCAAGAAGTCGCTGACGTTCTAGGAGCAGACTTCTACATTGGACTCCCCGAAAGCGAAGAAGGCCGAGTGAGTCTCGTTATTCCACCACCACCAAGCCCCGAACTTGCTGCAGCACTGCTAGCGGATCCAACATCTATCGCCGCCAGAACATTTGGAAACCCGAAGTGGTCTGAAGCTGCAATCATGCCGCACAACCGTTGGTGGCGCGCTGCAGAGATTCCTGCTGCTGGTGGACATGGAAACGCCAAGAGCGTTGCAACGGTTCAGTCAATTATTGCCAATAAGGGTGACTACAACGGCAAGCGCTTCTTCTCTGAAAAGACCAATGAGTTGATCTTTGAAACACAGGCCAAGGGAATGGACCTCAACCTTGGAGTTGATGCTCACTTTGGTGGTGCTGGATACGGACTCAGCTCAGCAACAGTTCCACTCGGTCCGGCTTCTTGTTACTGGGGTGGCTATGGTGGCAGCATCATCACCATGGACCAAGACCTTGGAATCACAGTTTCTTACATGATGAACAAGATGCTGAACACAGTTGTTGGTGACTCACGCGGTGGCAACATTGGCATCGCCGCAGTTACTGCGCTATTTAGTTAGTCAACTTTTTTCTTAGAGACCGGCGTTTTACGACGCTTGCGGTTCTTTTGAGGAGCAGTTGAGCCAAGCATTGCTAAGCGGTCTTTAGCGTCATAGGCGTCTTGGTCACTTAGGACAACGCGTGCGAACATTTCACGTGCTCCCCCGAAGTCTCCGGCGCGGTCAAGCACGTCACCGAGTGCGTACCAAAGACGAAGGTGACGGAATGATGGGTTACGAAGGTTTCGTGCGGCACCAGCTTTAGTCAGTAGCTCAATTGCTTCTGGGTACTTCTGCTGGTCAGCAAGTGCAGCGGCCATAACAATGCGGCCTTCAACAAGTGTTTCTGCAGATGGTTCACTAGCTTCAAGAGATGCGAAGGATTTTTCAACTGCGCGGTAGCGCATGTTTGCTCGTTCGCAGTCCATCACCTTTGGCAAGTGCTCTGGGTCACCAGTTATCTGGAAGTGTGCGGCTAAGTGAATACGAGCCATTGACCAGCGCTCGGCCTTGTAAGCAGCAAGTCCGGTAAGTTCACGCACTGGCGCCACGCCAGGAACAGCGTCAGAAACAATACGACCTAGTCGAAGGGCTTCTTCGTAGCGCTTGCGGTCATAGCCTTCAGCGGCCTTGGCGAGGAAGGCGACTGTTTTTTCGCGCATGTAGGCAGTTCCAATGAATGCTTTACGAACATCAGCAGCAACGTCACCTGGAAGGGTGTACTTAACAGTGGCTTTTGCTTTACGAGGAGCAGCTGGACGACTTGGTCGGTCGTCTTCTACCCACTCAGTTCCAAGTGGATCAGGATTGCGACCAGCACTAAGCGTGGTTTCCATTTCTGGACCCTGAGAGTGAATGGCACTGGCGCCTCGGCGAGCAACCCCACCCCAGCCCTTGCCCTTAGCGAATGCTTCTGCCTTGTTGCGAGCAATTTCTTCAGGTGTCAATTCATACTGACGCGGACGAGAGGATCGACGATCACCTTGAGGGCGAGCTCCCCTAGAAGGCGCAGCTCTGCGATCATCACGGTCAAAACGCTCACGAGGCGGACCAGAAGGACGACGGTCATCGCGTTCGTAGCGATCACGTGGCGGACCAGAAGGGCGGCGCTCGTCACGTTCGTAACGATCTTCACGTGAGTAACGAGATGGAGCGCTGTCAAGTCTGCGAGGATCGCGAGCTGGACGTGGGTCTCGGCTCGGTCGCGCATCGCGACTTGGTCGTGCGTCACGACTCGGACGGCCTGTTCCTGAGGGACGAGGACGGCGTTCTTCGAATTCACCTTCGCGGCGACGGTAGCTTGAGCGACCATCGCGCTCGTCGTCTCCGGGGCGTGGAGCGTATCCACCGCGCTGTTCTATACGACGCTCAGCTCCAGGTTTTGCGGTGCTTCGACTCTGGTAACTAGGACGCTCATCGCGGTCACGATACGGCTTCTTGGGGCCGTCAGATGACGAGTTTCTACGAGCCGAGTCGCCCTTTCGATTCGGGACCGGGCGTCCAGTTCCACCACCACGACCGCCAGTGGCAGGTCGCCCAGCGCCAGAGGCGCGACGGGGTGTGGGTTTGGAAGAAGGCATTCGTCAATACTACTAGCGAAAAGCTAGTTATTAAAAATTACTTTTGACTTGAGACCATTTCATCAATAATTCGAGAGACAGTGAGTGCAGTAAGTCGTTCATTGCCCTCAGTTGCGGCCTTGAAAGCTTGCGTATTCTCTACCTGGATCCAGTGTGCGAACTGCAATTGGCGCTCGTCTCCAACAATTTGTCCTTCGACGCTGTACGTACCAATTAACGTCGCTCCCTCAATTGATGAAGGATCAAATGCTGTACCACTGTGCGCTTCTTCAACAACAAGTGCCAGTGTTCCAGTCGTCTGTTCATGTGGCTCAGTAATAGGTGACGTCGAAGCCACAATGGTGAATTCCATTCCAGCGTCTTTGTGTTCGTGCGAATCAACAAAGTCAGGGCGACGCTGCATCTCCATGAACTTCATGCGTGTTGGGTACAACACCACCGCAATGCGGTCATAGAGTGGCTCCCCTGCAGTTTGCTCCATCACTTCACCAAAGAACACAATTCGTGCCCCGAGGTCTTTAAGAATTCGCATTGGGTTGTATTCGTCATCGGCCTGTGACCCACTGATGTCGCTTTCACGACCGTCGGCGTAGACGGCCTTCTTGCGATACTTCATGAGGTTAAGTGCATAGAACGGACCGTCGGTTTCGCGGTCCATTTCTAGCCAGCCACGAATCATTTCTTTGTTTACTTTTCCGTAACGCGGGTTGTCTGAAGACATAGTTTCTCCTTAGGCGGTCTGAATACTTAGAGCGGTGTTATCAACGTAATCGGGGTTTCCCTCAAGGGTCATGAGCATGACTGAGATATGTGGTGACAGTGCAGCAATTTTTCGAACATCCACTTCACCCTCAACTTGAATCTGGTGCCACGAGCGAAGCACTCGCCCATCTCCCATGATGGCGCCCTCAACATCAAACGATGCAACCAAGTGTGAGTTCGCAACTGACGTTGGATCAAAGGCAGCGTCAGTACTTTCGTGCTCAACAATGATTACGGTCTGACCTTTGTCCACAACTACGCCAGATGAACTTGGTGTCGTCTGCGCACAAACAGTGAATTCCATTCCGGCATCTTTGTGCTCGTGTAGTTGAATGAAGGCAGGCGTTGCAAACATCTTCAAAGTCTCTTTGCGTGATGGATAGCGAACGGTTGCGATGCGGTGCCAATCTGGATTGTGGCTTCCCGCTTGATCAACAACAACGCCGATGTAGGCCACCATGCCGCCCATTTCATCAATGTTGAATGAAGGGTTGTAAAGGTCATCAGCTTCGATACCAGTGATGTTGGTGACTACCCCATCGTCATAAATGGCAAACGGGCGGTACTTCATCAAGTTAAAGAACCACACGGTTCCGTCATTCTCGAACTTCTCTTCAAACCACTTCATAACGAGTGGTGTGTTCATCGTTCCATAACGTGGGTTTTCCGGTCTAGCCATGATTAGTTCCCCATTCTGCAGACATAGCCTGCCTTGGGGTCAATCTTTCCGCCATAGACATCGTCGTACAGTTTCAAAATTGACGCTTCATCGTTGAAGTCTTCGAGCTTCATCCAGTCAAGTGCATTGTCAATAAAGAGCAACCACTTTTCATCAACCCGATCATGAAGACCTTCACGACCCCATTCAGTGGTGCGCTTGGCGATCTGGGTTGGAGCAAACAAGAACTCAGGCTTTGGGCCTTTGAGGCTGCCCTTCGCAATGTCAAGAGAACTGCTGTCTTGTGCAGATTTCGCACTGTCTGAAGCTCTAATGCCAGCAACACTCTCATTGAACTGTGTTCCTCCACACATCATGGAGTACTTAAGGTTTTCATTTAGGCGTTCGTGAACTTCGAAGGTGATGTGACGGTTTCCACTGAAGTCGCAGTAGTTAGAGGGGGCAAGAGAAATCTTGTCAATCTCTTCGTAGCTGAACACTTCGCCATACATTCCGAGTGATTTTGTGAATTCGACATTCCCAGCCGAGGTGAGTCCCACCGTGTGAAGTCCACGGTTGTGGCAAAGAAACGCAGTTGAAATTGCAGTCTTCGAAGAAGCACTCGAGAAAACAACTTGAGTAGCTCCGAAGTCATTGTTGTCAAAGAAGTAGTCGTCCATCATGAACCCGGTGTAGAACAGCGGATATAGCAGCATCTGCTGGGTGTCGTAGAGATCACCAGTTCTAGAGAACATGTTGACGTTGTAGTACCAGTTGTAGGCCTTGGCTAAGTGTGAGCGGTGAGCAGAGCCGTCAGTAAAACCACGATCGTCAATGCGAGTTGGCTCAACGATAAGTTCGTCTCCCATTGGCCAGTATCCAAAAAACCTTTGACCTTCGCTAAATCCCTGCGCTTTGGATTCAATTACTTCAGCGAATCCCCACACCGGAACGCGCCCCCATCCATCTTCTGCTGGGAAAAAGTCCCAGTAGGACATCATGTCGCCGAACTGGACGTAGGAGATGTTGTTAGTTGAGAATCCAAACTTCTGAATTGACATGCGAGCTTGGCCCGCAAGAAGGTCGGGTGATGTTCCATGGACAATACGAGCCTGCGCGTGGTCTTTTCTGTTGATTTCAATAAAAGTAGTCATGAGTTCCTAGTAAGCGCAGTAGGAGTTCTGGAACTCGTCTTGTAGAACACAAGCATCTTCATAGCGAGTGTCACAGTTGAGTTGCTCTTCAAGAATGCGAGTTTCAAAGCGCCATCCTTCTGGCATCTTTAAGATGTCCCCTAACTTCGAGAGCTTTTCTTCGTTCATTGTTGGATCAATTGCTTGGCTGAGAGCCTGCATCACGTAACGCTTGCCCTCTGGGTTAATGAGCTCGTAAATCCGACGCCCCTTATTCCAAGCAAAGAAGGCTTTGCGGTCAACGAATGATTCGAGGTAACCACCCATGTTGAGTGCTTCAATCGGAATGGTGACTGATGCAATGAGTCTCATTGGTAGCCCTTGGAAATCTTCCATAACAAGCGGGTCAGGTTGTCCGTCTTTTCCAATGAGGTCCAGCGTCCAGTAGCGAGGACCATTTCGAACACACAACGTTGCGCCCTTTTCCTTTGCAATCGCGTCAGTGTCAACTGCGTCCCAAGCTTCTTGTGGGCAGTCATTAATGAACTGAGTCCCCCACACTTCAGCGACAATCTCAGTTGGATTGACAGTGGCGAATAAGAATTCGCCGTAGCGAACCATGAACATGTTTTCCATGTGAAGATCTAGTTTTACGTCGGTCATACTTGCCCCCCTATGAGTTACTGAATAGTAACCCGGTGAGGGTGGATAAGTGATTCCTTACTTTTAGAAGCTACAACGCTGAAATTTGCCTTTACTGACCGGCAATACCAATGAACGTGGCCCTTCGGTTCAGGTTGTATCCGGCGTACTTGGTGGAAACATTGAGGTTGACCAGTTTGAATCTGACCTGGGTGTAATGAAGTGTCGCCAAAACCTTCTTTAGCGTGTTCATTGCAGTGGTGGCTCGATTAACTCCGAGGATGTGGTTCCATCTCACCGATCCACGGATGTCCGCTGAACCAGTAATGGTGATGGTGTGATAGCTACCGGCGACAATCTGTTGTGCCACTGCTCTGACTGTAGCCATGTAACCCTTTTCAGTAGTTCCCCACTTATCAAGTGCGTAGAAAACAACTCCTAGTAGATACGGCGTTGACGGTGAAACGGCTTGTTCCTTCCACACCGCATACAGCGTCACGTTGCCAGTGAGTGGATCAAGGGTTGCTGGTCCCGTTGCCGAGTACGTTGCGGTTGTTGCGCTAGGACTTGTGGCCCAACCAGCAAAGACATACTTTGTCGCACTCAGCATTGCCGATGTTGCCACGTTCGGAGTAGCTCCATAGAGCAAGCCGGTTTGCGTAGCTGGTGCTGTACCACTCGACACTGAACCTGCAGGGAAATTAGCCACGTAGGAAAGCGTGTAGTGAAGTGGTGAATACTGCGCAATGCAGGTGAAGCTCGTTGTCACTGTGACCTTGCTTGCTGGAGATGTTGTTCCACCGCCACAGGCCCAGTTAGTAAATTCAAGTCCGGCTGGTGGCGTAATAGTCACTCCTGAGTCAATTGTCACAGAATCGTTTGGATTCACAGTCTGCGTGCTTGGTGTCGTTCCAGTTCCCTTTCCAATTGAATACGTCACCGTTAGTGGTGTGATGACAGCGACACCCCCACCGCCTCCACCTGATGGAGGGGCTGGAGCGGCGACGCGCGACCAGACTGCAAATAAAACAACTGGTGCCGTCACTGCGGGCAGAGTTCCAGGATTGGAAACTGGGAAGTCGGGCGTTGTTGCCGTAGGGGTTGTTGCCCAACCAAGAAGTGTGTAGTCCGTTGCCGCAAGTGACTTTGGATTAGCCGCAACTGAAACATCGGTTGCTGCTGGCATAACACCAGTAACTACATCTGGTACTGCTCCAACTACGGTTGAGCTCGCTGGTGTGTTGGCAACGTAGACAACGCTAAACGGCGGTTGTGTTGAGTACCAGATTGCGTAGAGAACAACATTCTGCGTTATTACGGGCAAAATGCCAGGCGCCGCAACTGGGTATGCAGGGACAGTGGCGCCAGGACTTGTTGCCCAGCCTTCGAAAATGAAACCAGTAGCTGCGAGGGAGTTCGGATTCGCAGCAACCGCTAGTGCAGAAGTTCCCATTGGGATGTTTGCCACTGTCGCGGGGACAGAGCCCGTTGACGATGCTCCAGAAGGAATATTCGCGTTGTATGAAACGCTTAAGGTCCAAACCGCGTACAACGTCATTGAAGTTGAAATCGTTATTGATTGCAGGTTCGCATAGACAACAGTCTGCGATGACGCGCTTGTTGCCCATCCGACAAATGTGGCATTTGCTGTGCTGAAGGCCACTGGATCAAGAGCTTGTGCCACGCCGGTAGTGAATGGCTGTGTTCCTGACCCCCCACCCATTGTTGGGTCCGTGAAGGTCACCGTCAGTGTGTTCGGAGTCCAGATTGCATAGACGCTGACCGACGTTGCATTCAGTAACTGCGAAGTAAGTGGCGTAGTACCCGTAGGGGTAGAAGCCCAACCTGCAAATGTGTAGCCAGTGACAGCCATGGTTCCAACAGTGGCAAAACTTGAACTCGCAATGGTCACACCGTCAAGTCCAGTTGTGTTTCCAATGCTTGGTGTTCCAGTCAGCGTTGTGCCAGTAGGAGCATTTGAATTAAAGACCAATGTGTCAGTGGCATTCGGCGTCCACAGCGCAGTAAGCGTTACATTCGCGGCTGGCATTGTGTAGTTGTTTGTTCCAGGCTGAACGGTGGTTGTTCCATTTGACCAACCGGCGAATGTGTAACCCGGCTTGGTGAGTGAATTCGCAGCGACAGAGAACGTTGAAGCAAAGTTTACGTTTCCTTGCGTTGGAACTGATCCCGTTCCCCCACCAGACACATAGGTAACGCTGTAATTATTCACAGCGAATGTGGCAGTGACACTCTGTGCTTGCGTCATTGGAACGGTGCATGTTGCACTTGATCCAGAGCAGTACTGTGTCCAACCAGTGAAGGAATACCCAGTCGCCGGCGAAGCAGTGAGCGTTACCGAGGTGTTGTAGTTGTAGTTAGCTGAAGCATTTGTCGCACTCGAAAGCGAGATGCCTGCAGGACTCGAAATAACTGTCCCAAGTCCAACTTGCGTCACAGCAAGGGGGTACGTGTTTATCGTCCAAATGGCGTAGAGCGAAATTGTTGGAGAGTTAAGTAACTGTGAAGTCACCGGCGTAGTTCCACCTGGTGTTGTTGACCAACCAGCAAATGTGTAGCCAGTTACCGCAAGTGTTCCTACAGTCGCCAAACTCGAGACTGTTGTGTTGTTGGCTCCAACAATGCTCGCAACGCTTGGAGCACCTGTTGAGACAGAGCCCACTGGTGGGTTAGCTACGAAGTTAATAACGTCTTGTCCGACCGGAACCCAAACAGCAGTAAAGGTCACGTTGGCTGCTGGCATTGTGTAGTTGTTTGTTCCAGGTTGGTAGATCGTTGAGCCATTGGACCAGCCGCCGAAGGTGTAATTCGTTGCAGCCATTGAATTTGTAGCGCTCGCAACTGAGAACACTGCGCCATAATTCAAGTTTGACTGTGTTGGAACCGACCCAGTTGGAGTTGACGGGCCACCCACGTATCCAGTGGCCGTTCCAAGAACATAGGTAACTGTGTACGGAATTGGTGAGTACGTTGCAGTTATTGTCTGTGCAGAAGTGACATTTGAGAATGTGTAGCCAGATGCAACAGCTGCCGTAAGGGCTGATCCAGTTAGCGCAGTTCCGTTCACTGTAATGCTCGCTACTTGGTATCCAGTTGCCGGAGCAAATGTGTACGCCTGTCCAGCGCCGTAGTTAACAATTACTGAGCCAGTAGAAATTGTTCCATTGCTGGTCTGGGTGACAGTAATTGGGAAAGTCTGAATCACAAATGTTGCAGTGACGCTCTTCGCTGCAGTCATCGCAACCGTGCAGGTTCCTGTTGCATTGGTGCATGCACCCGTCCAACCAGTGAACGAGTAGCCAGTTGCCGGAGTAGCTGTAAGCACAACAGAGGTGTTGTAGTTATATGTTGCGGTGGTTGTGCTTGCTGTAGTTGTTGCAATGGTCGAACCCGATGTTGGTGAACCGGTTGAAGTAACGCCACCTGAACCCACTTGGGTAAGGGTTAGAACGTTTGTCGTGATCGTGAACGTTGCTGTGACACTCGCAGCTGCAGTCACCGAAACGGAACAGGTCGCCGCCGAACCCGTGCAAGCACCAGTCCAACCAGTGAAAACCCAGCCAGTTGCTGGAGTCGCTGTCATTACTACTGAGGTGTTGTAGTTGTAGGTTCCAGTCGTGGTTGATGCAGATGAGGTTGTGACTCCTGAACCCGTTGCAGGGGTTCCGGTTGAAGTAACGCCACCAGATCCCACTTGAGTAAGGGTCAGAACATTTGTGGTGATTGTGAAGGTGGCGGTCACACTCTTCGCTGCTGTCATCGCAACCGTGCAAGTTCCTGTTGCATTGGTGCATGCACCAGTCCAGCCAGTGAAGACCCAGCCGGTTGCTGGAGTGGCTGTAAGCACCACTGAAGTGTTGTAGTTGTACGTCTGCGTAGTGGAGCTAGGTGATGATGTTGCAATGGCTGAACCCGAAGTAGGGGTTCCCGTCGACGCCACAGCGCCAGATCCCACTTGAGTCAGGGTTAGAACATTGGTAGTAATTGAATATGTTGCAGTAAGAGTCTGGGCAGAAGTCACGTTAGAGAACGTGTATCCAGAAGCGATTGCGCCAGTTAGTGCAGAACCAGCAAGCGCAACTCCATTAACTGTGATTGAAGCAACTTGGTATCCGGTCGCTGGGGCGAATGTGTACGCCTGTCCAGCAAGGTAGTTGACGGTTACTGAGCCAGTAGAGATAGTTCCATTGCTGGTCTGGGTCACGGTAATTGGGAAGGTCTGAATCGTAAAGGTTGCAGTCACGCTTTTTGCAGCAGTCATAAGAACCGTGCATGTTGATGCAGAACCAGTGCAGGTTCCCCCACTCCATCCAGTGAAGTTCCAGCCGGTTGCTGGAGCGGCTGTAAGCACTACTGAGGTGTTGTAGTTATAGGTCTGAGTTACCGTTGTCGCACTCGACGTAGTGATTGTTGAGCCTGAAGTTGGTGTACCCGTAGAAGTAACGCCACCTGATCCAATTTGAGTGAGAGTTAGAGCGTAGGTAGTAACGGTGAAGGTAGCGGTGACACTTGCTGCCGCTGTCATCGCCACAGTGCACGTTCCAGTCGTGTTGGTGCACGCACCACTCCATCCGCTGAATGTGTAGCCGGCCGCTGGAGTCGCTGTCATAACAACTGATGTGTTGTAGTTGTACGTCTGTGTTGCGCTACCAGGAACAGTTGTTGCAATTGTTGAGCCAGAAGTTGGTGCACCTGTAGAAGTAACGCCACCCGAGCCCACTTGAGTCAGGGTCAGAACATACGTAGAAGGCGTCCACGCTGCGTACAGAGTTGTGTTTGCCGCAGGGACAGTAAAAGCCGTTGAACCAGTTGCCGCATATGAGGTTCCCGTACCATTTGCCAGCGTGTTCCAGCCATTAAATGTCCAACCAACTACGGCAAGTGTTCCGGTGTTTGCAGAGAGCAAAGCTGTGGTTGTTGCGACGAGTCCGGTTTGCGGTGATGGAACTGTTCCAGTATCAGTTGTCGACGCTGGAAAGTTTGCGTTGTAGGTAATTGTGTAAGTGGTTGACGTTGCCCAGTTCGCGTACAGCGTTACGTTTGCAGTCACCGAAGGAAGTGATCCCGGTGATGCAACTGGATACAAGGTTCCAGAGCATGTACCGCCTGCAGCCACCGCCACTGAACACCATCCCAAGAATTTGTATCCTGTGGCGGTTAGGTAGCCAGTATTGGCTGATACAGCTGGCGTTGAGCGACCCGCAACAGCCTGCGCTGGCGGAACGGAACCAGTATCAGTAGTAGCTGCTGGATAATTTGCTACGTACGTAACAGTAAATCCCCAAATTGCGTAGAGATCAACATTTGCATTCATTGCAGGCAGTACTGCTCCACCTTGATAAGTGGTTCCCGAGCATGCTGCAGTGGCGCTGATGTTTGCTGTGCACCATCCGGCGAAGGTGTACGGCGAAACCAAGACGTTTCCTGTATTTCCTGACACTGTCGGCGTGGAGCCAGGCATTAAGCCAGTCACATTTGCTGGGAGTGTTCCTGAAGTTGCCGTGTATCCATTGTGATAGATGACTGAATAGAGCGGTGTCCAAATTACATACAGATTGACATTTGCATTCATTGCGGGAAGTGTTGCGCCATCTTGATATGTCGTTCCAGAGCATGCAACGCCATACGTGATGTTTGCGGTGCACCAACCACCAAATACGTAGTTTGTGAACGTCAAGCTGCCTGTGTTTCCTACAACAGCAGGAGTGGCACCCGCTAGATTTCCTGTTTGCGCTGCTGGAACAGCACCAGTGGTCTTCCACGAAGCGAAGTAGGTAACCGTATAAGCAGTAGTCCAAATTGCATACAGAGTTTTATTAGCTGTCATCGATGACAACAGCGAACCACCCTGATATGCAGTTCCGCCACAAGCGCCTCCGGCTGCGACGGTCGTAGTGCACCATCCTCCAAAGACGTAACCGTTAGCGACCATCGATCCACTGTTTCCAGGCAGCGTTACGTTTGTTCCTGGAATAATTGCGGTGATGTTTGCTGGTACGCCACCAGAGTTCAGTCCAATGGTTGAATTGAACGAAAGTGTCAAGAGCGCTGTCCATTGACCATAGAGAATGACACTGGCCGCCATTGCAGCCAGTGTCGCGTCACCAGCTCCTGAATATGCGGTTCCGGTTCCGTTTGATGCTGTATTCCAGCCCGTGAATGCATATCCCGAGAGAGCCATGTTTCCAACTGCTGCAACTGCCGGAGTGGCGCCAACAGACAGCCCCGTAACCGCCGGTGGTACAGAACCGGTTATCGATCCAACAGGATTGTTCGCAACGTAGGTCAAGCTAAGAACAAGTGTCCACGTTGCATAAAGGTTGACATTGGCGAATACGGCTGCCAGTGGTGTTGCTGAATTTGCATAGAGCGTTGACGATCCAGGACACGGTGTACCAACTGGTGTTGGCTGCGTTGTGCACCAACCCGCAAAGACATAGTTCGCACATGTTCCAACTGTGCTGCTACCAAATGAACTAATCAGCGGTGTTGAACCAGCAGGTGTCGTTGCCCCAGTCGTGTAACCATTTCCACATCCAGTGTTGTTGTAAACATTGACGACGTATGTAGACGCCGTTGACCACACCGCATAGAGCGTGGTTGGTCCACTCGCACTAAAACTCGCACCAGCCGCGTAGAGAGTCCCACCAGCACTGGCACATGACTGACCAATCGTTGTGACAACTGTGCACCAACCAGCGAAGCTGTTACCTGAATTCGCCATGGTGTTTGCACTTAGATTTTGAGCAACCTGGTACGAAAATTGTTGTGTGGTGACAGTCTCAGTTCCACCGTTCGCGTTGAACGTGATGTTGAACGTATTTGGCGACCACCTTGCATAGAGAACCACATTGCTAACAACTGAAGAAAGGTTTCCGGTTGTATAGGCCGTGCCCGTACACGCAGCCCCTGGGGCAACCGCAACTGTGCACCAGCCCGCTGGAAGATATCCAGTTGCTGTCAACGTGTCAGGTGTGACCGGAGTTGTTGTTGATTGATATGCAATTCCAGTGACTGTTGAGGGCACCGTTCCCCCGACGGTTATGCCGCTAGGGGGATTGGCGTTATAGGTCAGCGTAAATGTCGTCGAAATTGGAAGCCACTGGGCATAGAGCGTCAGATTTTGATTAGTGCTGAAGGAGGCTGCGTCTAAATAAGTCGTTCCTGTGCACGTTGCCCCAGGAGAAACTGCAACAGAACACCAGCCTGTGAAGAAGTATCCAGAGAGTCCAAACGTATCTGTCGTGAGAGGTGCAGTCACTCCGGTAGTAAAAGACTCGGGCGACATTGTTCCAGTTGATGTTCCCGAGGAGGAGTTAAAGGTGACCGTATTTGTATTCGGAGACCACATTTCATACAGAACAACGTCAGATGCCATTGGTGAAAGAGAGCTCGAATATGCATACGACACTCCCCCGGCACTTGCACAGGTCTGACCAGGAGTTGTTGCAACAGTGCACCAGCCAGTTGGCGTGTAACCAGTTGCTAAGAGTGACGCTGCATTTGCAGCAACACTTGGTGTTGCTCCTTGTGCATTTGAAAGCTGCGATCCAGGAACTGTTCCAGATGTTGTGGCACCAGCTGGGAAGTTTGCGTTGTAGGTGAGGTCGAAGGTGGAGCCCACACTCATAAGAAAGTCGAACGCGTCACCAGAGAAGGTTCCTAAACCAGGTGCGCTGTTATAGCCAGCTTGGAATGAAAAGCTTGAGGCGGTTCCAAGAACCATGACGGATCCACAAGCTGCAATCGGTGCAGCTGAACATGTTTGCGTTGAGGTTGCATTCACCGGTTGCAACACCGTTCCTCCAACAACTTGCATGTTTCCATTCGAAGCTAATTGGGTCATCGTCATTCCTGGATTCGTCAGCGTCAGGTCTGACCACAATGCGACTCCTCCATTGTTTCCACCAATGCCAGAAATGTTAAGAACAGGGTTTACAACTTGGATTGGGTTTCCCGACGCATCGGTGAACGAGAACGTATAGGTTCCAACGTTTGCAGCACGTTTTCCAGATCCGCCGGCACTACAGCTGGCAGGACACATTGTCATAAGGGCAATTGCAGATGCTGCAGTGCTCACACCGCTAACAAACATGCCGGTCGCTCCACCACGAGTGGCCAAGGTTTCATTGCGGTCGTTATAGATTCCAACGCCGTCTCCACTAACGCTTACCGTGACCTTCCAGCCGTTGTTAAGTGTCGATGCGTCAGACGTATTAATGGCGGTTGTCGACAGCCCAGTGTTCGTCACACCTAGTGACCACGTTCCAAAAGATTGATATGTTGCGGCCCCAGAAGTCAATGTTGTCGCTAGCAATGACACGGTCAAAAGGCAGATGAATACAGCAGTTCGGAATATTCGCACATCTATGTATAAGGCGAAAAGTAAGCAATGGCGTTGTAAGTTATTTTAATTTTGCGAACACATAATTTTGTTTACTGAGAACCCTCAGGCATGAAAGCTTTCAACACCGCCACTGCGGACAAATCGACAATTGTGTTCGAAGCGAAAGTCATTTAATTCGCAAAACTTGAGACAAGCCTTACCCAGCGGACAGAGAAACTGAGAAGCTGTCCCCTTGCTTAGCAGTAACAGTGATCTTCACGCCTTTGACGGTGATCGAGTCGCCAGCGTGTAGAGGAGCATCACTTAGATCCGCTCGTCCACCGGGCCGGGGGTACGTAGTAGCCATCCCTCTGATAGTCGAAACTGTCATGTCTACCTTGTACACAAGCACTCCAGCGTTGTTTGAATTTAGAACGTCAAGTCCCGCGGTAGTTCTAGCCTCTAAAACCAGAATGTTGGAGTCATCAAGCTTCACCATCACTGCCTTAGGGTTCTGTGAATCAACACCCATTGATTCAATGGTGAAGTTAAGAGTTGAAGAAGTGAGTTTTGATTTTTCTTGACATTGAATCTGACGATCAGTTAGCCAACCCAGAATGTAACGGTTCCATGCATTGAGCTCAATGGCCGTTGTAGACCAATTGTTTGACATGAGGTCCCATGATCCATATGGGTTCGTTCCATCAAGCGTGTACCAGTCATAGAGCCCGAAGGTATGCCCAGTTTCATGAGCCATCCACTTCCACTTCGCACCTTCAACCGTCATATATGCATCAGCACCCCCAACGACACCATTAAGAACTCGACCATAAGAATTTGAATAGTCGAGTGAATCAATAGATCCTGGGAAAGCTGGACCGTAGGCAATTTGATCCATCTTGACTGTTGGTGGCGGCAACACGTAGGCAATGTCGTACTTGGAGAGGTCAACTTGCGCCCCCGCGGCGTTAAGGCCATCCATGAAGAAACTGTATGGATCTCCATTGTTGTACGTTCCCATTTTGTATGTTCCAACTGGAACATTTAAGTGTACGTAGGAACTAAGAGTTGAGAATTCGAATTTGACTCGATGACTTGATTCTTTGTAATAGAAATCTGCAGTTCCATTCGCCATCTCCAAATAGTTCGTGCGAGGGTCGCCCACTCCTGGCAAATCGATGAAGTCTGCAGGAATAATCAATGCGCGAACGATTCCGTTAGCGGGGAGACGCCCAGTCGCCCTCGGAAAACCATTTGACATGTTGACAGAACCCGTTTGATCTATGAGCTGACATGCTGAAGTTGGCTTAAACGCTGCGATCTCATTAACTCGCCGATTTTTTAGTATCGCGGTGAGAGTGAAATAACCTCTCGCATTCGCAAGCAGTCCTGAAATCGAAACTGTCAAATTACTTGCAACTGTAACTTGGTACCTGCCTCTTGAGTAATTCTTGCTGTCATTATTTGGCTCAATAACATCAATCAAATATTTACCTGGATCTAGATGAGTATCAAAGCTTCCATCGTTGGTCCTTGCATTAATTTCGTACCAAGCACCACTGTCTTTTTGAAAATAGATGCCGGGAGATCCAAGTGCTTTTTGATTGTTGGCGGGATCATAAATCCACACCTTGAAATTGCTGTTGCTCGCAGGTTGTGTAATCGAAACAGGAATGTCGAAACTAGTTGATCCAGATGATGCACCAGAAGATGATGCAGGAATCGCCAAATTGATGATGTGGTCAGGGGCTGGCATAGTTCCTGCAAACGCACCTGGAATTGTGGTGGTGGTGGTTGTGGTTGTTGTTGTAGTAGTTGTAACGCTTGTAGTTGTGGCGACTGCAACTTTTGCTCCCTTTTTCCAGAGAAGTTTGCTCCCAGATTTTGTGCATGTGTATTTGTAACCACCAGAAACAACGCTCTGATTAAGTTTCGTGCAGGTTGCTCCCGCCTTGACTGTCGTCGACGCGTGAGTCGTGGAAGCAAAGATGCCAAGTCCAACCACGAGACTCAGAACAAGTGACGAAAAGTGCTTCACTGGTTTAGTTTTCCATACGACTGCACATGCCATTTGATCCGAGAATGCGAAAACCCCCCACCGTGAGGTGGGGGGTTTTCAAGAAATCCGGCGGCGACCTACTCTCCCAGGGGGGGACCCCCAAGTACCATCGGCGCAGATGGGCTTAACTTCTGTGTTCGGAATGGGAACAGGTGTGACTCCATCGCCAAAACCACCGGAAACTGTGCGCTTGCCTACCTTGCGGTGGCGAAACGGAGAGGTGGTTTAAACCCTCCGCTCCTTGAGCGTCTTAGAACGAGCACGAGCATCATTAAATTCAAGCCCTCGGCCGATTAGTACCGGTCAGCTGAATGCATTACTGCACTTACACTTCCGGCCTATCAACGTGGTGATCTCGCCACGGGCCTTACCTGGTTAACCCAGTGAGAAATTTTATCTTGAAACGGGCTTCGCACTTAGATGCTTTCAGCGCTTATCCCACCCGCAGGTCGCAAAACAGCCATGCCCTTGGCAGGACAACTGTCACACGAGAGCTGCGTTCGTCCCGGTCCTCTCGTACTAGGGACAACCTTTCTCAAATTTCTTGCGGCTGCATCGGATAGAGACCGAACTGTCTCACGACGTTCTGAACCCAGCTCGCGTACCGCTTTAATGGGCG
>CALJTY010000014.1 GCA_937975915.1 uncultured Acidimicrobiaceae bacterium
TACACAGGCGAAGACACTCTTTCCCTACACGACGCTCTTCCGATCTACTGATTCAAAAATCGGTTCTTCGAAAAATCTGCGTTCTTGATAAAAGATTGCAACATGAGCACGGTGTGAAACAATCATTTCAAGTCCGACTGTCATGATTTTTTCAATTACTTCTTCCGAGCTCAAATTCAATTTCAAGATCGGAGTGAGCATCTCTAATTGAGTATCCAGATATTCCATCTGGATTGTGAGCAAAAGTTCTATTTTGGTTGCAAAGTGATGATAAAAGGCACCTTTTGTCAATTCAGCAAGTTGTGCGATCTCTTGGACTGCAGTGCCGTTATACCCATTTTTGCTGAAGAGTTCAAGTGCACTTTCAATAATTCTCTGTCGTGTTCGAACAGGGTCATAACCAACACCTAAAATTTCAGCTTGCGAAACATTTTTTTTTATCATACCTTCAGACTCTTAACTATGTCCTACGAATTCATCAGCAACCCAGGCGGAATCTTCAATTCTTAGCTGCGCTCGGAGTTCGTGCTTAAGAACCTTACCAGTTGTATTACGTGGTAACTCGCTATAAATGAATACTGCCTTGGGAATCTTAAACTTACCAAGATAGCTACCACAATAATCAATCAATTCTACAATGTCAATCGAGTGCCCCGGCCTTGCAACCACCACCGCGACTGGAACCTCTACCCATTTCGGGTGAGGCATCCCAACAACGGCTGCTTCGGCGACGCTGCTTATTTCGTACAAGATTCTCTCAATCTCGGAGCTCGCAACATTCTCGCCGCCAGAACGAATCATGTCTTTCAGACGATCAACAATGTAAAAATACCCATCATCGTCGTAATAGCCAATGTCACCCGTATGGAACCAACCATTCCGGAAAGCTTTCGATGTTGCTGCTTCATCATCGAAGTAACCAGGGGAAACTTTGTCACCTCGGGCAACAACTTCACCACGTTGATTAGCACCCAAGAATGTGTCGTTGTTCATAATTGCTAAATCAACACCATGAAGCGGCCTCCCCACGGATCCAAGCTTTGACCCCATGTGATCTGCGTCAAGATATGCAAGCCCATTACATGTCTCAGTCAGCCCATAACCTTCAACAAGTCGAGCCTGGGGAAATAGTGCAGATGTTGCACGGTACAGCGTTTGGCTCACTTGACTAAAAATCAACCAATTAACTGAATTTAAGTCGTACTTGTTTCGATCAGGGTGGTCTCTGATTAGATGAACCATTGTTGCAACCATGCATGTACCAGTAATTTTTTCTTCAGAAATAATTCTAAGGATGGCGAGCGAATCAAACTTACGCATCAACACCAGCGTTGCGCCAGCATAAAACGTTGTGAGACCCGGAACATCTAACCCCCCAATGTGATACAGCGGTGCAAAGACTAAAATCCGATCAGAAGACGTAATTTCCAATTCAACAACTTGTGCAGTCATATTGGCTTCGACATTTCGGTGCGTTAGCATCGCGCCTTTTGGCAAGCCAGTTGTACCAGATGTGTAAACAATTCTTTGTAGCTCACTTCCATTGAGCGGTTGATCTGTAACTCGCTCACCACGATGCGCTTCGATCAGTCCAGTGATCGAGCTGAACCCTTGCTCAATTTCACGATCGAGACTTGCGCGCCACGTGACTTGAGGGACTCTGTTGGCGATGTTTAAGCCAACCTGCGCAAAATCAGTCTCCACCACGAGCCCCACCGCCCCAGAACGCTGAATTTGTGAAACAAGCTCTTCTTCGTGCAGCCTGTAATTAAGGGTTACCGATACTGCACCGATTTTGCTTAAAGCAAGGACAAGGAAAATGTAGTTGGGTACGTTGGTCCCAATGATTCCAACTCTGTCTCCCTGGTTGATCCCATTTTCACGTATTGCCGCAGCCAGTGCATTTACATTTTCGTCAAGTTCCCAGTAAGTCCATCGTTCGCCTTCAAAAACTAACGCTTCGTGATCACGGAACCGATACCTAGCCCAGTCAAGCATTCGAGCAATGTTTGATGTGCTCATTTTTCTAACTCAGCTCTAAGTTCTCGTTTCAGAATTTTTCCTGAGTCATTCCGTGGCAACGAATCTCTAAATTCAACTTCTTTGGGGACTTTGAACCCACCCAGTCCCTGCTTGCAGTGATCAATGAGTTCTTGTTCGCTCAATGTTGCCCCTATGCGAAGCACAACATACGCCTTAGGTACTTCGTCCCATCTAGGGTCTGGTATCCCAATTACTGCAACCTCTGCAACTGCGTGATGTTCGGAAATTATTTGCTCAATCTCTGCACTCGCGACATTTTCACCGCCTGAGCGAATCATGTCTTTTTCTCTCGAAGCGAACCAAATGTATCCGTCCTCGTCCATTGAAGCCATGTCACCGGTATGAAACCATCCATCGCGCCAACTCTCATCTGTCGCATCCAAATCTTTCCAATACCCAGGAGATACCTTTGGCCCACGGGCGACTATTTCTCCAACGGTGTCCACCGGTGATTCAGAGCCATTTTTTTCAACAATTTTAATTTCGGTATAAGGGAACACTGTCCCAGCCGCCCCCAACTTCGCCCACTCATGCGACTGATCCATGTATGCAGCACCGTTGGTGAGTTCTGTCATGCCGAATGTATCAACCATCCGCACCCCTGGGAACGCTTCACCAAAACGCCTACGGACAGCTTTTGGCACTCCACCAAAGATGCAGTAGCGAAGTGGGGACAGCTCTCGTGTTTGAAGATCTTCTATGTCAAGAATCTCTAAAAGAATCTGTGCCGCCAAGACCATGCCAGTTATTCTCTCTTTTACACAAAGATCTATTACATCTTTCCCAACATACGAATGTGTCATTACAACTGTCGCCCCTGCGGCAAGTGCGTGGTGGCCAGGTGCTTCAAGACCACTCACGTGAAACAACGGTGCAGAAATTAAAATTCGATCTTGAGCAGTCAGTTCCAACTCAAGAATTTGTCCTAACTGATTAAAAAGAATGTTTCCGTAGGTCTGAATAACGCCTTTGGGTAGAGACGTTGTCCCTGACGTGTACAAAATACGCTGCACATCTGAAAGTGAGACTTCTGCATCAATGAATTTTTCTGTTCCAACACTGCTAAGCAGTTGACCGAGTGCAAACCAGTTGCGTCCCAACCCCTCAGCGTTGTCACTGTGAAGTACTGCGCGATGGATTAACCCAGTAGTGAGGAGCTCATTCACTTTGTCCGAAAACTCATCGTCACACAAGATCAGCGAGATGCCAGCCCGCTGTGAAATTGATGAGAGTTCACGAGCGTGAAGTCGAAAATTTAACGGGACCAAAATTGCGCCAATCCTGGCAAGCGCGAAGATCTCTATTAGATATGTTGCAGAATTTCTCGCAACAATTCCAACGAGGTCACCTTTTCCAACGCCAGCCGAGCTCAACGCGTGAGCATGAGCATCAACACTTTGATCAAGTTGGAGAAAACTCCATCTCTTCTCTTCATCAACTAGAGCTTCTTTATCGCCACGACGGACAACATTCCAGCGCAGCATCTTGCTCAAATTAACTGTTGGTGAATCAATCATTGTCTCCCCCTCAGTGACACCGACTTATGAATTTGAACTGCGGAATGCCAAGATTTCTTCTCTCGTTGGAAGAGCAACTATTTCAATTAGGTTCCCGTCAGGATCTCGAACTGAGAATGCTGTAATAAAACCGAAGTTCTGTAACTCTGTTGTAGTCAGCCCTGAAACCATATTTGCTCCCATTTGAACAAATCTGTCATGGATTTCGCTAAGTTCATCTTTGGGCGCTTCAAAAGAAAGTAGTAGTGGTCCTAGCTCAGTGTGATCCCGGCGCTGCTGCGGCCCAGGGGACGTCTTCCACTGAATTAGTTCGAGTTGCCCTAAGCGTGACGGTCCTTGAAGGTATTGAATGTTGCCTTCAACACCGCTAGGTAAGCCAATTGCGGTCTCTAGACCAATACCGCCCACCTCAGCCGTGAGTGTTCTTTTGTATCCAAGACCAACTTCATAGAACTGAACCGAGCGTTCAAGGTCGCTCACAATCACCGCTACATGATGAATTTCGCTTACTGGCATTTCTTCACGAGCCCCTTTGCGGTTTCAAACCCAAACATACCTCTGAGCGTGCAACCACGCATTGGTCAATAAACCTGGTGCTCTCAGAAATACATTTAGCTGAATTGTGGAATAACTTCTGTTGCAAATTTCGCCATAGCGTCTAAAGCAATGGTGCGCTCTAGTGAAGGGATACGGAACCAACCAATGTATTCTGTAACGCCTAGATCATTACCAAGTCGTCCAATGGTGTCCACAACTTGATCAACTGACCCGAAGTTACCTCCGTGAGCGAGCGTTTTCTCAAGAGTTAGAAGATCAATGTTCTTTCTAACTTTTTCGTAGTATTCGATTTCAGCTTCCAAGGCGTCTTCAGCACCAGGAATAATCTGGCCAACGCTTCGGTAATAGTTCAATGATGCTTGGGCTGCAGTTTCTTTGCCTTCTCCCATTTCACCACCACACCACACTTGCTGCATGAATGGAATACCAAAGTTGTCAACATTGTGACCACCTTCTACAAGGGCATCACGATATACATCAAAGTTCTCTTTCATCATTCGAACCGGTGTGAAATTAGGTGATGTAATTATATGATCACCAGCGAGTCCCCTCTTACGATACGAATCTGGAGAAACAGTCGCTTGGAGAATTGGGGGTCCTCCTGGCGTAAACGGCTTTGGGTAGACCGTAACGTCGTTCAGTTGGTACTGATTCCCGTCATATGAGAACTGCTCCCCAGTCCAAGCTAGTTTCAAAATATCAATTGTTTCGTTGTACATTTCGACTGAATTTTCAGGCTTCACTCTGAATCCTTTAAATTCGTCAGGCTTGTAACCACGTCCAACTCCAAGACGTACTCGTCCCTTAGAAATAATGTCAAGCAGCGATGCTTCTTCAGCGAGGCGTAGTGGATCATGAAATGGCAACACAACAACGGCACTGCCAATAGTTATCCGCTTTGTTTGACTCGCAATAGCCATTCCGAACATAAGCGGACTACCGAGAATTCCGTAACGAGAGAAGTGGTGCTCAGCAAGCCACACTGAGTCAAAACCCAATTCGTCAGCGAGAACTGCTTCTTCTAGTGTGTTCTCAATTTCCTTTGCTTCATCGACCGAATCAGTAGATGGGAACAAATTCATGATGCCAAACTTCATAGGAGCCTCCGTTAGTTTCATACCAACCAGTTCGGACTGGTTGGTATGATTGTATCCAGACTTTGATTTCCTGTCAAGAACAGTTAAACCTAGAGTCCATTGGCCGAAAAAACTCGAAGGAAGAGAGCTTGAAAAGTTAACAGGTTTGATACCAACCAGTCGTTATGTTACTATTTACTTCAAATTCTTTCCTCTTTTTTTATAGCAAAAATAGGGTAAACAGTTCGAAAGACCAAATTTTTGGTCAGGGGGATTATGAGCGATCAACTATTTATTAAAATGGTCCCACAGGTAAGCGGTGTAGCCCGAGTCACTATTTGTGCGAGCGAACGTCGCAACGCACTCAGTGCTGAACTTCTTAAGTCATTAGTTGACGCAATTGCTGAAGTCTCTGCTGATGCTGAGTGTCGCGTAGTTATTGTAAGTGCCGAAGGACCCCATTTTTGCGCTGGCTGGGATGTCAGTGATTTTGCTCGACTTTCTTCTCTCAACGAATCCCAAGTTGAAGACGACCTACGACAATCTCACAGTTCGTTTCAGACAATTCGTAACGTACCGGCAGTAACCATTGGAGCCATCCGTGGCACGGTAGCTGGCGCGGGAGTTGGTCTACTCAATGCACTCCACATAAACATTGCCTCAAAAAATATTCGTGTGGCGTTGCCCGAAGTTGGCTATGGAATTGTTCCAGCTGGCGTGATGGTTGACTTACTCAGCATCCCTTCAAAAGCCGCTCTAGACTTACTTGTCACAGGCGAGCCAATCAATGGAGAGCGTGTGCACCAACTTGGTCTGGTATCTCGAATGGTTGAAGACGACGAACTTGATGCTGAGACTGAGCGAATTGCTGCATTAATTGCTTCATACCCGGCCAATGTAGTTAGATCGCTTCTCAACACGTACATCGCGATTTCTGAAAATCAAGATGATGAGTCCTTCTCAGTCGCTTACAAAGCTTCAGCAAGAAGTGTGACTTCAATGACCGCTACGACGAAGGCAAGGAAGTGACCCAATGAAACTTGGTCTATTTCTTTCCGCACAATTTGACCCCACCGATGATCTCAATTCAAAACTTGGTGAATTAAAAGATCAAGTTGTCGCCGCAGAAAAATTCGGTTTTTCATCAGTCGTACTCGGACACCACTATTTAGCACGATCAGCATTTATGCAGCCGATACCCCTTGCTGGGTACTTATCGAGTTTCACTACAGATATTCAAATAGTTTTCGGAGTCCTACTCGCCCCTTTGTTAAATCCACTCGCACTAGCTGAAGACATCGCCACGCTCGATGCACTTTCAAATGGTCGAGTAACTGTTGGCTTGGGTGCAGGGTATCGAGCAATCGAGTTCGATGCGTTTGGGCTTCCCTACGAAGAGCGATTCAAAATCCTCGAGAGTTACGTTCCGATTTTGCGAAGCCTATTAAGGGGTGAGGAAGTAACTGCAACTGGACATTTTGGCACTCTCAACAAGGCTCGAATTTGTACCAAAAGCCATAGCCCAGAGGGTCCACCAATTTGGCTTGGGGCTTTTGGCGACATTGGCATAAAACGCGCAGCACGTCTTGATACTTCATGGCTCGCTGGACCTGAAGGCGACATTGAAGTACTAAATCAACGCCTATCGCTTTTCCGTGATGAATTGGAAAAACATGGTTTTAGCTCAGACCGTGAATACCCAATTACAAGAGAGTGCAGTGTCGCAGTAACACGCGAAGAGGCTTTGTTAAATGCCCGTCCATACCTGCAAAGTCAATACGAGGGGTACCGAAATTGGGAGCAAGCACAGTCTCTCGATATTGATGAATTTCTCATGACACACTGCCTGGTTGGAACTCCTGATGACATTTTGAATCGCTTACAAATCTACAAAGAAGAACTTGGAGTCACCGAGGTTTTTCTGAGAGCGCAGTGGATGGGAATGCCGAACGAAAAAGTTATGGAGACTATTCAAATACTTGGTGAGCACGTTCTCCCAGAGATTCGTTCATGGTGACCCCTGAATGAAAATAAGGCCGCATGTGCGTGAGAGCAACCGAACATATGATCCAAGAATTAGCTTGTTTCATTTTTATGTGCTCAAGCGCGTTGGTGGGTGCTGAAGTCGGTTTCCCCTTGATTCAGCACCCGCCAAATGTGGGTAATTATTACAGACTAAAACTACCGGATAGAGAATGATGCCACTTAAAGAATCGTACATAAATGGGCAGGCGTGCTGGGTAGAAAACTGCACTGAGCTCGAGCTGTCCAAGCATTTCTACGCTGAATTATTTAATTGGCAATACGAAGAAATTGTTCCAGGCGATCCAGCATTTCTAAAAGCAACTCTGGGCGGGAATACTGTTGCAGCTCTTCGCCAAAAAGCTGCTGAGCCTAGTTTCTGGAATCTTCATTTCTCTGTAGAGAACATTGAAGAGGCAACAAGGCTAATTGTTGATGCGGGAGCTCGGGTTGAGGCCAGCGATGAAATAATTTCTCACTATGCCAGCAGAGCGACATTCACCGATACTCTCGGAGCGCAATTTTCGATTTGGCAAAAAAACACACTGGCTGGATTCCAGGAAGTGAACTCGCCTGGTGCTTTTTGCTGGGCAGAACTCTGCACAAATAACTTTCCTGCTTCGAATGATTTTTACTGCTCCGCTATGCAATGGGACACTGTTGCGGGGACGCATGATGTTATGGATTACTCAGTGTTCAAAAGTAATGGGAAAACTATTGCTGGATCAATGCGAACCCCACCGACTCTTTCTAGCCATGTTGAATCTTTTTGGGGTGTCTATTTTATGGTGCATGACTCTGATAAAACAGCCCGTGCGGTTGAGCAGCTTGGCGGTGAAATTCTCATCCAACCAATGGACATCCCCGAAGGACGTTTTGCGATGTGTCGCGATACTTCTGGCTCGATCTTTAATGTCTTGGCAATCGCAGCTAAAAATTAACTCTCTTTTTGAGTCAAGTCAAAGAAATTGCTCTGATGGTAGATCAAGGGAGCATCAGGCTGGCCAAAAGTAAGGGACTTTACGAGACCAATAACAATCTCGTGATCGCCACCATCATAAATTTCATGAACTTCACATTCAATTGCTACCAATACATTGCTGATCACCGGTAAACCAAATAATGATTTTTCCCACTCAACATTAGTGAACTTATCCCCACCCGATTTTGCGAACGATGTACAGAGATCAAGTTGCTTATTTGACAAAACATTTACACAGAACTTTTTCGAATCATTAATCCGTGGCCATGATGATGACGACCTAGCTGGGCAAAAAAGAACCAGTGGCGGATCGATAGAAAGAGATGCAAACGATTGACAGGTCATCCCAACGGGTTCGTCCCCTTCAAATCCCGTAATTACAGTTATGCCAGATGCATATGCGCTCATTGCCTGACGGAATTTGGTTGAGTCAATTACCATTTTTTTTGTTCTAGTTCTTAAAGCGTGGCATTACTTCAGTGGCTAATAATTTCAACGTTTTGAGGGAGGTTTCGATGTTCGTTCCTAGCCAACCGACCCTGCAGATAACTTCAGTAAACCCAGCATCTGAAAGAAACTGAATGCCTTCACTTACTTCGTCTGGGGTTCCAAACAGAAATGACTTTTCTCTTAATTCATCAAAGCGCTTGTCAAAGTAATCAAGTTCATAACGAACATAGGCTCCGTAGGAACGGCGAATTGATTCACCAACATTCTCTTCCCAGTCGCCTTCGTTTTCTCCTACATATACTTCTCGAAATATAGGTGCTTCAAATGTATCGAGTGAATGTCCCAAACGAATCTTTTCATCCTTGAATGACTGCAAGTTCCCTGCTGCCCACTTTGCTTTTGCACCAGGACTTGCAACCCAAGCATCGGCAAATGAAGCCACTCTCTTAATGGTTTGTTCTGCCGTAGCACCAGCCCAAATTGGTGGTCCGCCTGGAGTTCTAGGGATCATACTTAATGTTTGTTTTTCAACATCGAAGTGTTCACCGTGATGTGTTACTTCTTCGCCAGTCCAAAGTTTTTTTATAAGTTCAGCTGACTCCGCTAAACGAGTTGCTCTCTCGGGGAGGGGAATGCCGAATGAAGAAAACTCATCCTCTCGGTAACCTGCACCAATCCCAAAGATCGCCCCCCCGGGAGCAAGTCGATCGATTGATGCAAATTCTTCTGCCACGTGAACTGGTGGAAGTAGTGGCAGAATTAAAATTCCTGTTCCTAGGCGCATGTTGCCAGAAACTCCTGAAAGTCGCCCGAGAAGAGAAAATGCCTGGAACGTAGGGAGTTCGGCTAGGTAGTGGTGAATCACAAACACCGAAGCGAAACCCAGGTCACGGGCTGCCTCAGTAAGTGTTACCAAGTTTGTCAGTCCGGTTTCAAGATCACTTTCGCTCGCAAATTCGTTGTCGAGCATTATCCCAAATCGCATATAAAAACTCCGTTGTGTCTAAGAATTTGAAGGATTTCACTTTCCCTTTTAAGCATACCGGACGGATGGTATGCTTAAAAGGGTCTTAGCAATATTACATCTCAGGGGAAAAATGGACTTTCGTGATTCAGAGGATGAACTTAAATTTCGTGGTGATGTGAGGAGTTGGATTGTAGAAGCAACATCAGACATTCCAAATCTCGAATTACTAAGTGGAGCCGAACGTGATACTTGGTCGGGTATTTGGCAAGATCGACTTAGCGCTGGTGGTTGGGTCGGAATAACTTGGCCGAAGGAATTCGGCGGCCGAGGATTAGAAAGTAATTACCAAGCAATCTTTAACGAAGAAGCTGCACTGTGTGATGCCCCCTATCCACTTAATGGTGCAGGGATGATGTTGGCTGGACCAACAATCCTTGTACATGGGACTGATGAGATTAAATCGAAATATCTCTCAAACATCATGGAGAGTAGAGAAATTTGGTGTCAGGGGTTTAGTGAGCCTGGATCAGGTTCAGACCTTGCCAGCCTCAGCACTTCCGCAGTAAAAGTCGATGGTGGATGGGTCGTGAATGGTTCAAAAATTTGGACTTCATGGGCGCATCATGCCCAGCGGTGCATGTTGCTTGCACGCACCGGGACACCTGAATCACGACACCGAGGTATCACCTATTTCTTAGCCCCAATGGACAAAATCATTGTTCGACCACTCACAATGATTAATGGTGACTCCGAATTCAATGAAATGTTTATTGATGATTTGTTTATTTCTGACGAAGATGTTCTTGGAGAGGTAAATAATGGGTGGGAGGTTGCCATGACCACCCTTGCCTTCGAGCGCAACAGCATGGCTCTCAACCTTTGGGTGTGGGCAAGGCAAGCAATCGATGCACTCATTGAAGCCGCGAAAGAACGAGGTGGAGAGAATGACGTTTCACTTTATGACCAAATTGGACTATTACATAGTGACGCTGAGGCCGTTCGCATTGGATCTCTTCGTACCATGTCAGAAATTCAGTCTGGTGGCGACCCCGGGCCTGAATCATCAGCGCTGAAATTGCTTTGGACATGGACAATGCAGAACGCAACTCGGCTTTCTGTCCAGTTTGGAGAATCTTCAGGTATTACTCTTAATCAACCATCAGCAAGGCACAGAGTGAACCGCTATCTTCGCGCTCGTGCTCACAGCATCGAAGGTGGAAGCGATGAAATCCAGAAATCAATTATTGCAGAACGGGTGCTGGGTCTTCCCCGCTCACGATAGAAAGTAAAAAATGAACGCCACATTTAGCCCAGAGCAGAACGAACTTTCTCGAATAATAAAAGACATCACGAGCGATGGAGTCTCGCAAGCGAAACTGTGCACCCCAGAAGCTTGGATTGAGCCATCACATGAACAAACTCTTTTAGAGAATTTTGGATCTCTAGGGATTCCAGAAGAACTTGGAGGGATTGGTGGAGACCTAATAGATGTTGTAGTAGCTGTCGAAGCAGCCGGTCAATCGGTCTACCCATCAAGATTCATTCCACAGTTAGCGGCACTCCACTTAGCATCTACAGCGGGAATCGATGTCTCACCTGTGACCCAAGGTGGACAGAAGTGGTCAATCGCAACTGATGAGACCAACTCTTTCGGTGAATTGCTAGTTGGAGCGAAAACTGGGCAGGGCAGCGTTGGCGCAACAAAAGTTCTTGTTCCCTTCGCAAGTGATGCAGATAATTTTGTTGTTCTAGGGAATGACGGGGTCTGCTTGCTTTCGGCACACGACGTTACTTCGTCAGAAACCATTGATTACTCGAGGCCAACAGGAACGGTTGCTTTTAATTCAATTCCAACTCAACTTGGAGCGAATACATCGGGATATTTACGTGCAATGGTTATCGCCGCCGCTGAGTTATGTGGTGTCGCACGAGGGGCAGTAAGTCTTGGTGCTGAATTCGCAAAGGTTCGCGAGCAGTTTGGACAGCCAATTGGAGCTCGCCAGGGAGTTGCATTTCAGCTTTCAGAGGCACAAGTTGGTGTTAAGGCAGCCTGGGATTTGACCGCATATGCAGCCTGGGCCGCTCAATCTGGACATCCAGATGCTCAAATAATCGTTGCCCAAGCCAAGGAAAGGGCTGGAAGATCGGCAATTTTTGCAGCCGAGCGAGCAATCCAGGTGCACGGTGGCATGGGAATTACGTACGAAGCAAACCCTCATCTCTTTCTTCGCCGTGCAATCTTTAATGACACATGGCTCGGTTCTGGGGTTGCACTCCGACGTCAAATTGGCAAATGGCGGATGCACAATTGGGCCTCAAGCGAAACACTGAAGCACTAAGCCGCCAAAAATGGCTCATGCTGCTTCCAACCAAAATCTAGATTCGGCGCTTGACCATTTTGCGATTGCAGTTTTAGAATGGGAAACATTCCGAAATAAATTTGTGGAGCAAAATAAAGCGTCAATAATGATTGACGCTCACTCTGACATTCAACGTATAACGCAGTATCAATTTTCAAATCAAGCAAAGTTAGAAACTTTAGCAATAAGCCAAGATGCAGCTACAAGCCAACTAGCTAATTTTCTTGAGCGCCATGGTGAGTCACTCCACCACGTAACCCTCAAGGTGAAAAGTGTTCCAAAAGCTATTGAGCTGATGGAGCGATCGGGGTATGAAGTAACTGGCGCAAACACCTCAGGGAAATCGAGGCACGAAGCGTACTTATCAGTAAAAGTCAGCGGCAACATTCCAATCCAATTCCTCTGGACTGATGTTGATGATGTTACGTGGGCTCGTCGACGTGGTTTCGAGCCACAAATGAACGAGGGCAATGGCTTACATTTTCTCGGTGCAACTTTGTCTCACGGTGATCTGCCCGGTGCCGCGAAGCTCTGGCAACTTCTTGGTGCAGAAGTTAGTCATGAAACTGTAGATAGCCACGAAGTCCTCGTTTGTAAATGGCAAAACACTTCCATGAATCTGATCCTTGATTCAGCAATTTCAAAACCTCTACTTCGTTGGTTCAATTCAGACTCAAATTCATTTGTTCATGAATCACAACCGTTTCACTGAGAGGAATGATGATGGAACAACTTTTAAAAACTAAAGGGGGAGACTCATTTATCGTAAGGATTGGTTCAGGTGAGCCACTCGTAGTACTTCACGGTGGCCTCGGACTAGACCATTCAGGTTTTAGACCATACCTAGATGCTTTGAGTGACCAATTTGAAGTTGTCTACGTTGACTTACTTGGCAATGGTCGTTCTGGCCACCTACCTGATGAGTTCGAAACTGACCACTCAATTTGGGTGAATCAAATCAATGCAATTTGCGATGT
This sequence comes from uncultured Acidimicrobiaceae bacterium, assembly GCA_937975915.1. Taxonomy (GTDB): domain Bacteria; phylum Actinomycetota; class Acidimicrobiia; order Acidimicrobiales; family RAAP-2; genus RAAP-2. Next base: position 12,953 of record CALJTY010000014.1, read on the forward strand.
GCTTGGATTTGAAAAAATCTTTCTACTCGGACATTCACATGGTGGCGTAATTGCGCAACGATTCGCACTCGCCCACCCTGATCGCTTGAAAGGGCTCATCCTTTCTGCGACCGGTCCGTCATTTGATCATGTTGAAACCGTCATGAAGAACCTTGTAGAAATAAGTACTCCTGAGCAATTTGAGATTTACACAACACAAATCTTCATAGAACAGCCAGACGATGAGACTTGGGCGAAGCGTTGGAGAAAAGTAATGCCTCTTTACTTTGCAACACCACCTAGTGAAGAATTTCTTGATGCACGCCATGCAAAAACAGTCCATCGTGCCGAGGGATTTAATGCTTGTATCCTGCACGTTCCGAACTTTGATGTTCGAGGCAGGTTGCACGAAGTTTTAGCCCCAACTCTTGTGATCGGTGGCTCTAAGGACTTTTGTTTCCCGGAAGAGGTTGGGCCAGGTCTTCTTGCAAAACTAATTCCTAATGCAAAATTGTTAATGCTCAAGAACTCTGGGCACAATCCTTACTCAGAAGAGCCAGATGCGTTTGTAGAAGGTGTGCGTTCATTCGCCTCACAAATCTGAGAAAGCTATTTGAAGTGTGGAATAACTTCTTCAGCGAACCGACGAATTGAATCAGCAGAGTCACTTGTTGGCAAGCCAATCCAACCATGCCTAAAAATGATGTGGTTGAATCCGAGATCACGTAATTTGTTAATTCGCTCAATCAATGTTGCAGGAGAGCCAATGAGGAATACTTCATTGAACAAAAACTCAAAACGAGACTGCTGCCATGACAATTGCTTGTAGTCACTGTACGTGAAGTACTCGTCTTTTATGTATGGCAGCACAGTCGACCTAGCGTCTTCGTCAGTCACGCCACAGAACAGCTCGACAACCACTGGCCGCTCCGAAGGCAATGGCTTGCCAGATGCAGCTAGTGAGTCCTCGTATTCAAACTGAGCTTTTTCAGTCCAGCCATCTGTTGGTG
>CALJTY010000015.1 GCA_937975915.1 uncultured Acidimicrobiaceae bacterium
TGAAAAACTTGAGTTAACGCTGGCTGACGTTGCTGAGCGATTTACGCAACGTGTTATTCCTCGCACTGCTCGCTCGGCGCAACTTCTGTTACGAGATGCACAGATAGTTGCCCTTGATGGGAGCCGACTAACTATTGCGCTTCCGTCAGAGGAAATGCGCTCAAATACTGAGCACATTGCTCAAGGACTCCGTAGTGCAATGGACCATGAGTTCAAAACAACTTTCCAGATTGACTGGATTGTTGATGCGAATGCTGCCAAATCAGTGCCAGCGGCTGAACCAGTTGTTGAAAAGAAAAAAGTTGAAGCAACTCCAGATGAATACGAACCAACAGGTGACGCAGTTGTTGTTGATTCAGTACCCGGCCATCTCATCAGCGAGATGTTTCCAGGTGCTGAGGAGATTTCGTGAATTACCCTCCCGCTCTGCAGTCAGTTGTTGATGAGTTAGGTAGGTTCCCAGGTGTTGGTCCTAAATCTGCACAGCGCATTGCATTTTGGATGATGCGCCAACCAGCAGAAGACGTCGCCAGGCTTTCAAGAGCACTCGATGAAATGAAAACAAAACTTTCATTCTGTGAACGTTGTTGCAACATTGCTGAAACTGGCGGACTCTGTGAAGTGTGCAGTGATGACCGCCGAGATCAAACAGTTATTTGTGTTGTTGAAAGCCCACCCGATGTAGTTGCAGTTGAGCGCTCGGGTGCATTTCGCGGAACGTACCACGTGCTCCACGGTGTTCTTAATCCTCTTGAAGGTGTTTCTCCAGATCGACTTCGTATTCAAGAACTCGTGCGCCGACTCAATGAACCGGTGAAGGAAGTCATCTTGTGCTTCAACTCAAATGTTGAGGGCGAGGCGACTGCGATGTACTTGAGTCGCTTGCTACAGCTACCGGGATTAGTTGTGTCTCAACCCGCCAGTGGACTGCCAGTAGGTGGCGACTTGGAGTTTGCAGACGACATCACCCTCGGCCGCGCTATTGATGGGCGTCGAATTCTTAAAGACTAGGCAAAGCGAATAACGCAGAGCAGTCCAACGATGATGCAGTACACCCCGAATGGGACAAGGTTTTTTGAAGAGAACCACTTAGTTAAGAACTTGACTGAGAAGTATGAAGCAACAAATGCGAAAATCGCACCAACGAGTGTTTGCATTCGAACGCCATCGCCAAGATGGCCCATCAAAGATGGCAGCTTGTAGAGACCAGCACCGAGAATGACTGGTGTTGCGAGCAAGAATGAGAATGTCGCAGCGTCTTCATGGGTGAGATCACCAAGGAGTCCAGCACCAATGGTGACACCACTTCGTGAAATTCCCGCGAACAGTGCCAAGACCTGTGCTGAGCCAATTGCAATTGCACTTCTTGCACTTAGATTGTCTAATTTCCGCATCTGAACATGCTTGCCGCGAGTGCGCATCAGTCGCTCAATGGCGATAAAAATTATTCCGTTAAGGGTAAGGAAGATTGCAGCAGCGAGTGGCTTCGCAAAAAGTACGCGCAATTCTTTTTCGAGAAGTATTCCAGCGATTCCTACTGGAATACTGCCCACCATGAGAATGAAAAGTCGACGGTAGTTTCTGTCTACTTGTTCATCATTGATGTGCCACAACGTAGCTACGCCGTTTGAACGAACTTTCTTTAACTGGCGACCGAGCCCCATAAAGAGGGTGAACCAGGTGGCGCGGAAGTACACGAGTAATCCCAGTGCCGTCCCGACGTGGAGGCCAACCAAAAAGGTCAGAAAAAATTCTTGTTGACGCCCTTGGTCGCTGACCAAGTTGTGCCAGCCAAAGAGTGCCGGCAGAAGAACGCCGTGCCCGAGACTGGAAATAGGGAAGAGTTCTGTGACCCCTTGGAGTATCCCCATGAAGATTGCTTGGAAGTATGAAAGTGTGGGGGCAAGAACCAAATGTGCAGTTGTCATGCCTCAACGCTAAACCACGTAAGACTTAGAAAATGCGTTATGTAACTGTCGTCCGCCATTGCGAGTCTTCACCTGCAAAAACAGGAGAGAGCGACTACGAGCGTGTCCTCAGCAACAGAGGACAAGAGCAAGCACAGCAACTGAGGTCTTGGGCATTAGACCCCCTGGGTCTTGGCAAGTATGGCCCCACAACCGCGCTCGTTAGTTCCGCAGCTAGAACCCGCGAAACATTCAGGCGAGCATTTGAAGAAACTTCTTTCGTAATGACTGCGAATTTCTCAGAACTGATTTATAACGGCAAGCGCAATGTCTCCGCAGAAGATCTATTAATTGATCTGGCCGCAATTGATCCAGTCGTTACTTCACTTCTACTCGTCGCACACAACCCAAGTGTTCACGAACTTGTCTTTAGCCTCGCCAAAGATCTCCCCGATGCGTTGAAAGGGGAATACCCACTCGGTGGTGCTTTTGTCTTAGCGATTCCAGACGATGAACAAATTGGACTCGCCCAGTACGAACTGGTCGATAGTTTTATCCCTGATTAAAGAGAGCGAAGAATCGCGGCGTCGCCTTGTCCGCCACCACCACAGAGTGAAACAGCAGCGGTTCCGCCACCACGTCGCTTCAGTTCAAGTAGCGCAGTAAGAGCAACACGTGTTCCAGACATTCCAACTGGGTGGCCAAGGGCGATTGCTCCACCGTTCACGTTGATCTTGTTCTCGTCGATGCCGAGTTCGTCGGCTGAAGACAGTCCAACAGCTGCGAACGCTTCGTTGATTTCGAAGAGGTCAATACCCTTAACGTCGATGCCCGCCTTGGCGGCTGCCTTCGCGATTGCGCGCGCTGGCTGGTTAAGAAGTGATGCGTCAGGTCCAGCAACTTGTCCGTAGCTAATAATTTCTCCAATAGGAGTTAGCCCGAGTTGTGCGCAGCGCTCGGCTGACATAACAATCACCGCGGCTCCACCGTCAGAAATCTGTGAAGCATTTCCAGCAGTAATGGTTCCTTCTTTGTCGAATGCTGGGCGAAGTGAGCTGAGTGATTCAAATGTTGTTTCAGCTCGCACACCTTCATCGGTGTCAACAAGAACTGGGTCGCCCTTGCGCTGTGGAATAGAAACGCCAACAATTTCTTCAGCAAACTTTCCAGATGCGATTGCAGCAGCGGCGAGTGCGTGACTACGAGCTGAGAATTCATCTTGGCGTGCACGGGTGATGCGTCCGTTGTTGTAACGCTCGGTTCCAAGTCCCATTGCACAGTCATCAAAGGCGCAGGTAAGTCCGTCGAACATCATTGAGTCAATAACTTTTTGGTCACCAATTCGATATCCTGCGCGGGCACCTGGAAGAAGGTATGGCGCGTTGGTCATTGATTCCATTCCACCGGCAACAACAATCTCTGCCTCACCTGCACGAATCATCATGTCAGCCATGTAGATGGTTTGAAGACCTGAAAGGCAAACCTTGTTAATAGTTGTTGCGTTAACGCTCATTGGGATGCCACCCTTCACTGCGGCTTGGCGTGCAGTGATTTGTCCTTGACCGGCACCAATTACTTGTCCCATGAGTACTGCGTCAACGAGTGTTGGATCAACACCTGCGCGCTCGAGTGCACTCTTGATTGCAAAACCACCAAGATCTTGTGCACTTAGTGTCGAAAAAACACCAGATAGTTTTCCAATGGCGGTACGGCTACCGGCGACGATCACACTGCGGGACATATGAGCTCCTTCTAGAGATACATAAACGATAGACGTTTCTGCGACAGGGGTTACCGAGGAGCAGTAAACAGCAAAACAATGGCCAAAGTCAGCAGACCAACCGCTGAAATCCCAGTCAGCCAGCGCCGCACGCGAGGCCTGGCCAAGATCACGGATGCTTTATCGATCGCTGCGACAAGGCTGAAGTACCAAGTAGTAGAAACGATGGCCTGCACCGCCACGAGCACCATTATTCCCACACCCAGATTGAAGTTATTGGGAACAAAAAGTGGAATAAACGCCACAGCGAAAACAGCAGCCTTAACGTTCGTCAAATTTGTGAACAGTCCCAGTCGAAATGCTGCGAGTGAATTTGTGCTCGCTTTGCCGTTGTAATCAAATTTTCCAAAATCGTTTCGAAGTTCGAACAAAGTTTGGATTGAGAGAAAACTCAAATAGGCAACACCAGTGAACTTAAGAAGATTGAAAGCAAGGTGTGAGTGTGCGAACACAGTACTTAGCCCCACTGAGGAAAGTGCACCCCAAATGATGAGTCCTGTTGTGTTGCCTAGAACTGAGAGATAGGCGCACCTAGATCCTCCAATGATTGTCTGGCGAAGAATCATCGCAACCCCTTGGCCTGGGACCATGGCAAGAAAAAGTGCCGTTAAGGCAAAGCCAGGGATTACTTGGAGAATCGACATTGCAAAATCCTACGCATAATTGAGCCTTGGACCAGTAGGGCTTCGACCTCTGCGCCACTATTCTTTTCCCATGAGTGAAATCCTTGAAGCAGTTAGAGCTGGGGCATCAGGCGAGGTTCTTGCGGACACGCCACTTCCAGCAACCACCCGTGCAGTATTTGTTCGTCGTGACGAACAGAACATGTTCGACGGCATTGCTAGCAAAGACAAAGATCCACGTAAGAGTTTGCACGTTGGTGAAGTTCCACTTCCAGAGTTAGCACCTGATGAAGTTTTCATCGCAGTGATGGCATCTTCGATCAACTTCAACACAGTGTGGACAAGTATTTTTGAGCCGGTTTCAACGTTTGGTTTTCTTGACCGACTCGGAAAAGAATCAATTTGGGGTAAGCGCCACGCACTTGACTACCACGTTGTTGGATCAGATGCTTCTGGTGTAATCATCAGAAAAGGTTCTGCTGTCAGAAACTGGAACATTGGTGATGAAGTAACTGTTCACTGCAACCACCTCGACGACCAAGACCCAAGTTCACATGACGACTCAATGCTTGCGAGCAACCAGCGAATTTGGGGCTTCGAAACAAACTTCGGTGGCCTTGCAGACATCTCTGCAGTGAAGGCCAATCAGCTGATGCCAAAGCCAACTCACTTGACCTGGGAAGAAGCGGCAGTGAATGCCCTGTGCAACTCAACCTCATATCGAATGCTGGTTTCACGTAACGGTGCTCCTGTAACTCAGGGTGAGAACGTACTCATCTGGGGAGCTTCTGGTGGTATTGGTTCATACGCTGTTCAGCACGTTCTGAATTCTGGTGGAACACCAATTGCGGTTGTGTCAAGCGAGAACAAAGTTCAGACAATGAAAGATCTTGGCTGTGAACACGTGATCAACCGTGCTGAAAAGGGCTACAAGTTCTGGAAGGATGAGCACACGCAAGATGAATCTGAATGGCGCCGCCTAGGAAAAGACATTCGCGCACTTGTGGGAGCCGACCCTGACATTGTCTTTGAACACCCGGGCCGCTCAACCATGGGAGCCTCTGTCTTTGTAACGAAGCGCGCTGGAACGATTGTTACCTGTGCTGCAACCAGTGGTTACATGATTGAGTATGACAACCGTCACTTGTGGATGAAGCTAAAGACCATCAAGGGTTCACACTTCTCTAACTACCGTGAAGCCTGGGCGGCGAATCAGACAATCATGGATGGAAAGGTTGTTCCACCGCTTTCTGCTGTGTACCCACTTGAAGAAGTTGGCGAAGCCGCAAACGATGTTCACCACAACCGTCACGAAGGAAAAATCGGTGTCCTCTGTGTTGCTGAACGTGAAGGACTCGGAATTTCGAATCCAGAACTCCGCGCCAAGGTTGGAGAAGACCGACTTACTATTTTCCGTCGACACGACAAGGACTAATTGTGGAATCACTATTTATTGAAATCGATCACGTTGCTATTGCCGTGCATGACATTGAAGCTGCAATTAAGTGGTACGAAGAAGTATTCGGTGCCACAGTCGAACACCGTGAAGACGTTACGTCTGACGGAGTGTATGAAGCACTCGTAAATGTTGCAGAGTCCTACATCCAGTTGCTAACGCCAACTCGCGAAGATTCACCAGTTGCTAAATACCTCGCAAAGAATGGTGAGGGGCTGCATCACATTGCGTACCGCGTCAACAACTGTGCTGAAGCACTCAATGCTGCAAAAGAGTCGGGTTGTCGCGTCATTGACGAGAAGCCTCGTCCCGGATCGAGAAATACAACAGTTGCATTTATCCATCCGAAAACTTCATTTGGAACACTGATTGAACTTGTGGAAGTTAACTAGTTCTTTTCTGTACAGATTTAGAAAAGTAACTACTTCACGATAATTAGTAATTGCCTTACAAATTCTTGGCTCTAGGGCCTCTAATTCTCGGAATCGTCATGGCACGCTCGATGTTAGGTAGCCTTGCTTCCTATGGAACACTCAATGTCTGAACGTTTGGCTCAATTAGAAGCCCTGAAGTCTGAAGCCCGTCTAGCTGGTGGCGAAAAAGCAATTGAGCGGCACCGTGCCAAGGGCAAGATGACTGCTCGTGATCGTATTGAGTATCTGCTCGATGAAGGCACATTCCAAGAACTCGACATGCTCAATCGCCACCATTCATCTGGCATGGGCCTTGAGGATTCACGACCGCTAACCGACGGCGTTATCACTGGTTTTGGAAAAGTTGATGGACGAAAAGTCTGTGTCTACTCTCAGGACTTCACCGTATTTGGAGGTGCGCTCGGTGAGACGCATGGCGAAAAAATCCAAAAGATCATGGACCTTGCAATCTCAATGGGTCTTCCAATTGTTGGACTTAACGACGGAGCTGGCGCTCGAATCCAAGAAGGAGTTGCGGGTCTTGATGCATACGGCGGAATTTTCTTCCGAAACGTAAAGGCATCAGGTGTTGTTCCTCAGATTTCTGTAATTCTCGGACCATGCGCCGGTGGTGGTGTGTACTCACCAGCACTCACAGATTTCATCTTTATGGTTCGAGAAACCAGCCACATGTTCATTACTGGACCTGACGTTGTGAAGACAGTGACTGGTGAAGAAGTAACGCTTGAAGAGCTCGGTGGTGCGATGACGCACGCAACCAAGTCTGGTGTTGCAAACTTCGTATTCCCCGACGAACAAAGTGTCTTGGATGAAGTTCGCTACCTGCTTTCTTTCCTTCCATCAAACAACATGGAAGAGGCCCCACGAATTCTTACCGGCGACCCAGCGGACCGACTCTGTGAAGATCTTCGAGACATTCTGCCAACTTCACCAAACGTGCCTTATGACATGAAAAAAGTCATTACGTCGGTTGTTGACAACGGCGACTACATGGAAGTCAGCGCCGCTTTCGCACCACAAATTACGTGCGGTTTCGCTCGCATTGACGGACACACTGTTGGTCTCGTTTCAAACCAGCCGCAGATTCTTGCTGGTGTGCTCGACATTGACTCAAGTGAAAAAGCTGCACGATTTGTGCGAACCTGTGACGCATTCAACATTCCATTGATTTCCTTCGTGGACGTTCCTGGATTCATGCCAGGTGTTGACCAGGAATACGGCGGCATTATTCGCCACGGTGCAAAGTTGCTCTACGCATTCTGTGAAGCAACAGTTCCTCGTATCTCTGTTGTAACCCGGAAGGCCTACGGTGGCGCTTATGTGGTTATGAACTCCAAGTCAATTGGTGCGGACCTTGCGTTTGCTTGGCCAACCGCGGAACTTGCTGTGATGGGATCTGCTGGTGCGGTTGAAATTGTTCACCGTCGTGACTTGGCGAATTCTGAGAACACTGATGAACTGCGCGCACAACTAGTTGATGACTACGAAGAGCGTTACGCAAACCCGTACATTGCTGCAGCACGTGGATTTATTGATGACGTAATTGACCCAGCTGAAACTCGCATAATTCTCGCTCGCTCGCTCGACCTACTTCGTGGCAAGCGTGAAGACTTGCCAAAGCGCAAACACGGAAACGTTCCTCTGTGAGCCACAGTCTCGCTCCACGACCAGAGTTGTCTCCAGAAGATGTTGCAGCCGTTATTGCTGCAGTACAAAATCACTTTGCTCAGCGAGCCGAGGGCATCCCAGACGACGTACCAGTTTGGCGATTTTCAGGTCGGTGGTTTGGAACTCAAACCCTTACGAATAGACGCTCTCTGTAATTAGAGAGATGCTTCTACAAGACTTAGTAGATCACTCATAATCGCACTGAGCGAGAAGTCCTTTGGTGTGTAGACCGCGGTGACACCCTTTTTCTTTAGTGCTTCACCGTCTTCATTTGGAATAATTCCACCAACAATTACCTTGGCTTCCACGCCAGCAGCGTTGAGTCCACTGATCACACGTGATACGAGCTCGATGTGCGATCCAGAAAGAATTGAAATTCCAACGATGTCAACATCTTCGTCTCTCGCGGCGGCGACAATTTCTTCCGGCGAGAGTCGAATCCCTTGGTAGACAACTTCGAATCCGGCGTCTCGTGCAGCAACGGCAATCTGTTCGGCACCATTGGAGTGACCATCTAGTCCTGGTTTCGCGACAAGGAGCTTCGGCGGTGTTCCACGTTTTGCCTGCACTGCCTTAGAGCGTGCAACGAGCAGAGCAAAGTCATCTCCACGGTTGCTAATGCCACCACGTACACCAGTAGGAGCGCGGTATTCACCGTAGACCTCGCGTAGGGCTCCTGCCCATTCACCAGTAGTGCCACCAGCCTTAGCGAGTGCGATGGTTGGAATCATGATGTTGTCTTCAGGCTTGGAGCTCTTGGCAACACGAGTTAGTTCTTGCAGTGCTGCACGAACGGCGTTCTCGTCTCGATTAGCGCGCCACTTGGTGACGTCTTCAATCATTTCACGTTCGACTTTTGGATCAACAGTCATGATTGCTTCAAGCGATGACCCACTTGTCAGTGGAGACTCTGTTGTTTCAGTGAACTTGTTTACACCAACAACTACTTGCTCTCCAGATTCAATGCGAGCAACGCGCTCGGCTTGACTCGCAACTAGGCGACTCTTTAGTTCTTCGATGGCCGCGAATGCACCACCAAGACTGATGACGTCATCGAGTTCGTTCTTCACGGCTTCAGTTAGTTCGCGGACTTTGGCTTCCATCACGTGTGAACCAGCGAAGATGTCGGGGTATTCGAGCAAGTCACTCTCGTAGGCGAGAACTTGTTGCATGCGAAGACTCCACTGCTGGTCCCAAGGGCGAGGAAGGCCCAGTGCTTCATTCCACGCTGGTAGCTGGATGGAGCGCGCACGTGCATCAGCTGAAAGAGATACTCCGAGCATTTCAATAACAATTCGCTGAACGTTATTTTCTGGCTGCTGCTCGGTGAGGCCGAGTGAGTTCACCTGCACGCCGTATCTAAAGCGACGAAGTGCTGGGTCTTCAACGCCGTAGCGAGTTCGACAAATTTCGTCCCACATTGCGGTGAAGGTGCGCATCTTTGCGATTTCTTCGATGAAACGCACTCCCGCGTTTACAAAGAATGAAATTCGCCCAACCACCTGAGGCATCTGCTCAGGGGTTACTTTTCCAGAATCACGAACAGCATCAAGAATGTCAATTGCGGTGGCTAGCGCGTAGGCGACTTCTTGAACAGGAGTGCAGCCTGCCTCTTGGAGGTGGTAACTGCAGATGTTGATTGGATTCCACTTTGGAACGTTGTTGATGCCAAAGGCAATCATGTCAACAATGAGTCGACGCGATGGCTCAGGTGCGTAAATGAATGTTCCTCGGCTGAGGTATTCCTTCACAATGTCGTTCTGAGTTGTTCCCTGCAACTTGTTAAATGCAACACCCTGTTCTTCAGCGAGCGCCAAGTAGAGACCCCACAACCAAGCAGCAGTTGCGTTGATGGTCATAGATGTATTGATTTCGCCAAAGGGAATCTGATCGAGGAGTTGGCGCATGTGGCCTAAGTGTGCAACTGGCACACCGACTTTTCCAACTTCACCTGCAGCAGCAGAGTCGTCTGGGTCGTAGCCAGTCTGTGTTGGTAGGTCGAAGGCAATCGATAGACCGGTTTGGCCCTTTGCGAGGTTGCCTCGGTAAAGCTCGTTTGACTTAACGGCTGTTGAGTGTCCCGAGTACGTGCGTATTACCCATGGTTTAGAACGCTCAGCCATGTGACCTCCGAGATTTCTATCGACCGTAGTCGAAGAAACCGCTGCCAGTCTTTCGACCAAGTTTTCCTGCTGCAACTAATTCACGCAACATTGGACGAGGCTTGAAGTTCTCTTCGCCAGAGTCTGCGTACAGTGCTTCCAAGATTGAAAGTGATGTGTCAAGACCAACAAGGTCAAGAAGTGCGAACGGTCCCATTGGGAAACCGCATCCACCCTTCATAGCGATGTCGATTCCTTCACGCGTTGCCACGCCATCTTCTAAAAGGTGAATTGCGTTATTTAGGTATGGGAAGAGAAGTGCGTTAACAATGAAGCCTGCAACGTCTTTAACTTCAACTGGGTCCTTGTCACATGCCTTAGCGAACTCAGTTACACGACTAATTGTCTCATCGCTGGAGCACGATGCTCGAACAATTTCAACGAGTGACATGGTGTTCGCTGGGTTGAAGAAGTGCACTCCACAAACAAGTTCACCGCGGTTAGTCTGTGCAGCGAGTTCAAGAACTGAAAGTGTTGAAGTATTCGTTGCAAGAACTGCGTCCTTGTTGATTGTTTCGTCGAGCTCTTTAAAGATCTGCTTCTTAACATCAAGGTTCTCAACAACTGACTCAATGATGAGGTCGCAGCCTGCGAGGTCTGAGAGAGTTGTGGTTGCACTAACGCGAGCACGAATCTGGTCAGCGTCTTCTTGAGTGCGCTTACCTTTTTCGACTTGTTTCGCAAGGGACTTCTCGAGTCCAGCCAGCATCTTGTCAGCCGTTTCTTGCGAACGACTCCTAAGAATCACTGTTGCTCCGGCGGCTGCAGATACTTCTGCAATTCCGCTGCCCATAATGCCTGAACCTAAAATTCCAATTTTTGTGAACGTCATTTCAGAAGATTACTTGCCAGTAGGCGGGTCGAGCCAGTCGAGAAACTTCGTTATGCAGGCCTTGGCCACAAGGGCCAAGTTCTTATGACTCAGTAATGGTCACAGACTCGATGATTACGTCCTCTTGTGGACGTCCACTGCCTGTTCCGATGGCGTCAATTGCCGCAACAACTTCCAGACCCTTAACAACTTTTCCAAAAAGTGCGTAGAGCGGAGGAAGGCGCATGCCATCAGGTCCAGAGATTACGAAGAATTGTGAACCATTGGTATCAGGTCCTGCGTTGGCCATAGCGAGTGATCCAAGTTCGTAACGACCAGCTTTTGGAAGTTCGTCTTTGAAGCGGTACCCAGGCCCACCAGCGCCAGTGCCAGTCGGATCGCCACCTTGCAGCACGAATCCAGGAATCACGCGGTGAAAAACAATTCCGTCGTAGTAGTGCCAACGTGACAAGAACACAAAGCTGTTCACTGTATTCGGTGCGCCCGCAGCATCTAGAACAATTTCAAGTGTTCCCTTTGACGTGACCATTGTTGCTGAGTAGTTCTTTGCTGGATCAATGATCATTGGTGGTGCTGCGTCAAACTTCTGGCGCTGTGGACTTGATCCGTCTGCGTTTGGAATGTTGTCACTCATGATTAACCCTTCGTGACCTTCAAGAGGTCAACTACAAATACAAGTGTGTCGTTTGCTGCGATGCCATTCCCAGGAGACTGCGCACCATATCCAAGCGATGCAGGAATGATGAGTTCACGTCGTCCACCTTCACGCATGCCAACAATTCCTAGGTCCCAGCCCTTAATAACTTGGCCTGAGCCAAGCTTGAAGCTGAACGGCTGTGAAGTCCACGAAGACTGCTGAACCTTGTGAGTTGAATACGTGGCGAGAACGTACTGCATCTGAAGTGTGTCGCCAGCCTTTGCGGCTGCGCCAGTTCCGGCAATGAGGTCACTCGAGCGCATTTGCGATGGAGCAGCACTTGTCGGCACTGTAACGGTTGGCTCAGATCCAGACTTTCCAGCTGCTGAGCGGTCGGCTGCAGGGATTGGTGCAAACGTTGAAACGCTTGCAGCGATTGTTGAAGTTGTGACTGCGCCAGTGGTTGTTGTTGATCCTTGCGCCAATGTTGTTGTCGTAGTTGCAAGTGTGGTCGTCGTGGTTGGAATAGTTGTTGTAGTGGTGCTTGAGCCCCCAGAGAACAACGCTGCACCAGTTCCTAGGACCATTGCGCCAACTATTGTGATAATCACCCAGCGGCGAAGCGTTTGACGCCTCTTGGACTCACGCTGGAGCCGTTCCATCTTTTCGCGGCGAGCCGCTTTCTGTCGTTCACGTTTAGTAGTAGCCATGGTGCGACATTACTAGGACTTTTCGGGGTGAGAGGCCCTCAACTAGAATTGCGTGATGGCTCTTGTGGTTCAAAAGTACGGTGGAACGTCAGTCGGCGATGCTGAACGTATTCGCGCTGTAGCTAGCCATGTTGCTAAAACTCGCGCTGAAGGCAACGAAGTCGTTGTCGTCGTTTCAGCAATGGGCAAGTTCACTGATGAACTGATCAAATTGGCGGACGAAGTTTCTCCAACACGCCCACCTCGTGAGCTCGACATGCTCCTCACCGCTGGTGAACGTATTTCTATGGCCCTTGTTTCTATGGCGCTCGCGGACCAAGGTGTCCAGTCGGCTTCATTCACGGGTTCACAGGCTGGAATCATTACTGACACTGATCACACTCGAGCCAAGATTCTCGAAATGCGTCCCGAGCGCATTCGTGAAGCTATTGATGCCGGGATGGTTCCCGTCGTTGCTGGGTTCCAAGGTGTTTCAACCGATCACGACATCACGACACTTGGTCGTGGTGGCTCTGACGTAACTGCAGTTGCGCTCGCTGCTGCACTTGGTGCAGATGTATGTGAGATCTACACCGACGTAACTGGCGTGTACACCGCTGACCCTCGTGTTGTGCCAAATGCGCACCGCTTAGACAAAATTTCTTTTGACGAGATGATGGAAATGGCAGCCACTGGCGGTCGAGTACTCATGTTGCGTTCTGTTGAGTTTGCACGTCGTCATGGTGTGCCGTTACATGTTCGATCAAGTTTTACCTGGGAACCAGGAACTTGGATTGTGGAGGAGGACCCCACTATGGAAGAAGCAGTTGTTACCGCAATTACCGACGACACGTCTGAGGCAAAAATCACGGTTGGCGGTGTTCCCGACAAGCCGGGCATCGCTGCGAAGTTGTTCCGTGAGCTCGCTAACGAGGGCATCAACGTTGACATGATTGTCCAGAACACTGGTGCCAATGGGTTGACCGACATCTCGTTCACTGTTGCTCTCACCGACCTTGACGCCGCAACTGGCGTTTGCGAAAAAGTTAAAGGCGTGATTGGTGCTGCATCTGTTACTACTGACAACAACATTGGACGTGTTTCAATTGTTGGCGCAGGAATGAAGTCAAGCGCAGGTGTCACGGCTTTGATGTTTGAAACGCTTTCAAATAATGGAATCAACATTGAAATGATCTCAACGAGCTCAATTCGCATTTCATGTGTTCTTCGTGCTGACAAGGTTGGCGACGCTGTTCGTTTCCTTCACACTGCATTTGGCTTAGACGCGAACTAGGCTTACCCCATGCGAATTGCCATTATTGGAGCCACAGGTCAAGTAGGAACAGTCATGCGAGCGATTCTTCGCGAGCGTAACTATCCAGTTGACGAAATCCGTTACTTCGGTTCATCACGTTCAGCGGGAACATTCCTTGACTGGAACGGAGAGCAGATTGTTGTGGAAGATGCTGCAACGGCAGACTTCTCGGGCATTCAGATCGTGCTCGCATCGTCTGGTGCAACTGCCTCTCGGGCAATTTCACCTTTGATGGCAGCGGCTGGTGCGATCGTGGTTGACAACTCTTCAGCGTGGCGTAGTGACCCTGATGTGCCACTCGTAGTTTCTGAAGTTAATGCGCACACTCTTCACAACATCCCTAAGGGAATTGTTGCGAATCCGAATTGCACAACTATGGCGGCGATGCCAGTGCTTAAGCCGTTGCACTTGGCCGCGGGACTTACTTCACTGACGGTATCTACATACCAAGCAGTCAGTGGTGCTGGGCGTGATGGTGTGGATGAACTTGCTGGCCAAGTTGAAGCATCAGTGCAACGTGACATTCGAGTTTTGACGTTTGATGGTGCGGGTATCGAAATGACTCCTGGAGTCAAGTTCCCTAATACCATTGCGCACAACGTGATTCCCATGGCTGGGGACATGGTTGATGACGAGCGCCTCGAAACCGTAGAAGAAAAGAAGCTTCGTGACGAAAGTCGCAAGATTCTTGAGATCCCAGGACTACTCGTTGCGGCGACCTGCGTACGAGTTCCAGTCTTTACTGGCCACTCACTTTCAATCACCGCAAGTTTTGATCGACCAATTTCACCTCAAGAAGCAACAGAAATTCTTTCTAATGCACCAGGTGTCGTCCTTCATGAAATGCCGACACCTCGTCTGGCCGCGGGCAAGGATCCAAGTTACGTTGGACGAATTCGACCGGCCGAAACTGTGAAGAATGGCCTTTCATTCTTTGTTAGCAATGACAACCTTCGTAAGGGCGCTGCGCTCAATACAGTGCAAATTGCTGAAGAACTCATCAGCATTATTTCCTAGGAAATTTCTTTCCTTTTAAAGGTGTCACACCGTCTACCTATGGTGTTCAAATAGAACAAAGGGGTTTGTCATGAACGGAATTATTTTTGGAGTTGCGGGTCTCGTAATTGGCCTTTTAGTCGCACTACTTTTCAGGACTTCATCAAAGAAAACAAGCACGCCTGAAGTTCCGTCAGGCGTCGCGCTAACGGCTGCGGACATTGAACGAGTAGTGAAGAGTCAATTCGCTGAAGCGCTTACTGATCTCACCGAGAGAGCACGCGAGGATCGAAACGAATCCATCAACCTTGCAGCGACGCAGGTTGCGAAATCTGGTGGAGACGAACTTGGCAAACGTGCAGAAGAAATCGACAACACCTTAAAGACGTACCGTGAAGCGATCGATAAGCAAGTGAGCGAATTACAAGGCGAACTGAAGAACTTGCGTGAAATGAACATTGAACGTTTCGGAAGCGTCGACAGTGCAGTGAATGGACTCGCGTTTCAAACTCAAGCCCTAAACAAAGTTTTATCTAGCTCGCAAGGTCGAGGTAACTGGGGCGAGCGAATGCTCGAAGATATTTTGACCCAGTCAGGATTCGAACGCGGAATCAATTATGAGCGTCAAGAGAAATTAGAAGGTGGAGGAAAGCCCGACTACAGCTTCTTCCTTCCACCCGACCGTGTTTTATATCTCGACTCGAAGTTCCCGCTTGAGAATTATCTGAAATATTTCGAAGCAAGCGATGAAAACTCTCAGAAAATGTACAAAGAGTCATTCTTAAAAAATGTGGAACAACGCGTTAAAGAACTCGAAGATCGTGACTACGTTGAGCAGTCAAACAAGAATGCGATTGACTACGTTTTGCTCTTCATCCCTAATGAAGGGATCCTCGGTTTCATTCAGAATGAGCGCCCAAGCTTGATTGATGATGCAATCAACAAAAAGGTGCTGCTCTGCTCACCACTGACGTTGTATGCATTCTTAGGTGTAGTTCGCCAAGCCAGTGCCAGCTTCAACATGGCCCAAGAAGCTAACGAAGTACTTCGACTTCTTACGTCCTTTGGTAAGGCGTGGACACATTATGTAAATAACTTGAATGACATTTATAAGTCATTTGAGAAGATGCAGAAGAAATTAAAAGCGGTCACCACCGGTCGAGTATTTGGAACACTGCGAAAGAGTGTTGAACAAGTCGAAAACTTGGCTCAGTCCAAGGGAATTGGTGGTGACACCAAGGCGCTCGATGAAATGGTTGCTGCGTTTGAAGTTGTTGAGCAGTCTGGTGATAGTGACTACGACCTTGAAGACGAATGATCTGGGTGAATCACCAGTGGTTTACTCGTTCACTTTGAGTGACTAAGTTCTTTACTCGTGGCCCGCACTCGCGCTCAACGTCGTACTCAGTCAATTTTTATTGGACTAGCAGTCCTCTTCACATTGCTAGTGCTTCTCTTCGCTCGAGACATCAATACTTCTGCGCACCAAGCCAGTAGCCCTCGACGAAGTGAAAATTTAAGTTTTGCCACACTTGCAAACTCATCAATCCAGAAACAAAACAATTTTGATTCTGGATTGTCGTTTCTTCTACAAAATGGTTCGGGCTTAAGTCGTCCGGTTTTTGCGGCTCGACTGGAACAACTTGCCCTGGAGCTTCCGAAGTGGGAGACAGACGTTCAGTTGCTTAAGAGTCCAACATTGGCCCATCACATCAATACTGAGTTCGTATCAATAACTGAAGCAAGAATCGACATTCTGACTTCCGTCATTCGATCTGTTAGCAATGACCTGCAGTTACCTGGAATCACGTTGAGCAAAACAACAAGTTCGAACACTTCGCTTACCTCACTCAAACAAAGATGGGACCACGTCCGATTCGGACTCAAAAAAGAACCGGGACGAGCTCAACTCTTATCTTTTACAAATCTTGTTGGCTCATTGCACCACATGGGCACTCTTTCTTCATTACGGTCTTCTCCAACACTGCGAGTAACCAGAGGGATTGGTGTCGCGGCAGTTTCTGTTCGCCCATCGCCACTTCCCGCGTCTCGAGGTGTATTACTTCTTGCCCCTGTGACACGAGTGAGTCTTGGTGTTTCAGTTATGAACGCAAGTTATGTTGACCAACCTGTGACGCTGTCAATCACATTCCAGCCATCTAACGGAAAAGGTGTTTTCCAATCGCAGACGCTGAAGGCAATAATTGGGCCAAATCACGCGTACGGTTTTCTGCCAAAATCCCTAAAAACTAAGGCAGGACAACGAGCAACGTTAACGATCTCCGTGGACGGAGCACCGGGTGCCGCAGGTATGACAAGGACCAAGGTCTACACAGTCATAATGTCACCTTCTGGAAATAATTCTTAGAATTTTTGACTAAAAATTCGCCTACGATAGAGGTGTACCCAAACACGAATTGAGGCATTGTGAAGCAGTCGATAACCGTTACCGATAACCGGACTGGCGACTCTTTAGAAATTCCAATCGAAAATGGTGGCGTCTCTGCGAAGGAGATCATCAAAGCCGCTCCTGGCGTATGGGTATACGACCCAGCCTTCATGGCAACTGCAGCTGCAGAGTCTTCCATTACATACCTTGATGGAGAAGCGGGAATTCTTAGGTATCGCGGCTATCCCATTGAGCAACTTGCGGAACACTCCACATACCTTGAGGTTGCGTATCTTCTGATGCACGGAGAGCTTCCAAACGCAGAGCAGTCTGCTGCATGGAGCAAAGAAGTCACGCATCACACCTTCATTCATGAAAACGTTCGCAAGCGCTTCCTAGAAGGATTCAACTACGACGCTCACCCAATGGGAATGCTCGTTTCTGCTGTCGCGGCACTATCTACGTATTACAAGGACTCAAAAGTTCTTGACGAACAAGAAACACTTAATCGACAAATTGTTCGACTTATTGCAAAGATGCCAACACTCGCCGCTGCAGCACACCGATTCTCTGTAGGAATGCCGTTCGTATATCCAGACAACAGCTTGGGTTACACCGAAAACTTCCTTTCGATGATGTGGAAGATCGCAGAGCCACGCTTCGAGCCAGACCCAGTTCTTGCAAAGGCTCTTGACGTTCTATTTATCTTGCACGCCGACCACGAACAAAATGCTGGAACAACAGCCATGCGTGTTGCTGGATCAGCTCATGCAGACCCGTACGTTTCAACTGCCGCCGCTGCCGCAACACTGTATGGACCGCGTCATGGTGGAGCTAACGAAGCAGTGCTCAAGATGTTGAATCAAATTGGCAGCAGCGAAAACATTCCTGCGTACATTGAAACTGTGAAGCAAGGAAAGGCCGTGCTCCAAGGTTTTGGTCACCGTGTTTACAAGAACTTCGACCCACGCGCAACAATCATCAAGAAGACCGCAGATGACGTGTTCAAGGTAACTGGCAAGAACCCGCTACTTGACATTGCACTCAAGCTTGAAGAAATTGCGTTGAAGGATGATTACTTCATCTCACGTCGTCTCTATCCAAACGTTGACTTCTACTCAGGAATCATCTACCAGGCAATGGGCTTTCCACCAGAAATGTTCACGGTGTTGTTCGCAATTCCTCGCACATCGGGATGGCTCGCTCACTACCAAGAATTGCTCGACCAGGACGTAAAAATTTCACGCCCTCGTCAGCTCTACATTGGTGAAGAAGTTCGAAACTACGTTCCTATGAAGGATCGTAAGTAGCCCTAAGCGTTAATTGCTTCGAGCAACTGCTGCGTGTGTTCACGTGGATGGCGAGTGTAGATATCTAACCAGTCACCTACTGAGTAACGACCACTTTCAGAATGCATCCCATGCTTTTCTAGGTCAGCTTCATTCAGTAAATGGAGAATGTTTGCTGAAGATTCGCGAACTGACCTGAACACGTTTAATGAGTGTTCTGGTGCAAGCGTTTGATATCCAAGTTCAGGGCACTTTGCCCACGCCGCTTCGTCGTATCCCTGAATTATTGAACCAGAAGGCTCTGCCAGTAGCCGACGAAGTCTCGCGTAGGACTGTGTTTCAGAGTCAGCTACATGATGGATTACTTGTCGCGCTGTCCAGCCGCCTTCAACATGAGAATCAATTTTTGTCATGTCCATGTCAGCGATCGCATCGAGAAATACTTTTGTTGATGCTTCGTACTCTGCGATACGTTCGCTTAACTTCATCGTCAAACTTTACTACTTAATGAGCTTTGGTTCAATGACTCGAGTGAGTCCTTCTTGAACCATTGAGACACAAAGTTCTCCTGCTTGGTTAAAGAGGAAACCACGAGCAAGTCCACGAGCACCATGTGCAATTGGCGAGTCTGTGTCGTAAAGAAGCCATTGGTCTGCACGAACGTCACGGTGGAACCACATGCAGTGGTCGAGACTCGCTCCCATAAATTCACCTGTGTCCCATCGAATTGAGTGTGGGGCCAGAATTGTGTCGAACAAACTCATGTCACTTGCGTAGGTAACAACACAAGCGTGAAGCAGCGGATCATCAGGCAACGTTCCATCAGCTTTGATCCAAATTTGCTTCACTGGCTCTTTGCTTCTGTTCGCATGCCAAGGAAGTTCACCAACGAAGCGCTGATCAATTGGGTGCTTACGCTTGAACCACTCGTCAATTGCGCCCTTCTCATCTTTCACTCGCTCAAACAAGGGAAGAATGGATTCTGGATCTGGTGCAGAGGGCATTGCAATTTGGTGCTCGAGACTCACTTCTTCATTGTGGAAACTCGCTTGCATGTTGTAAATAGCTTTTCCGTGCTGGATTGCAACTACACGTCTAGTAGCGAAACTCTTTCCATCACGAATACGGTCAACCTCGTAAAGGATTGGCGCGGTTGGATCACCAGAGCGAAGGAAGTACGAGTGCAGAGAGTGAACTTTTACATTCTCAACCGTGCGCCCTGCAGCCATTAGAGCTTGCGCAGCAACTTGACCACCGAATGTGCGTTGGCGCTCTTCTTTGGGATGAACCCCGCGAAAGATGTTCACTTCAATATCTTCCAGGTCAAGAAGGTCCACAAGAAATTCTAAAGATTCAGACATGTATCTATTCTGGCACTTCAGCGCACCTACTTTGTCTGCATCAAGAAATACCAGCACTTAGGGCCAGCCAAGTGATGGCGAAGTAGAGTCGTTGCTATGCCTAAGAACATTCGCGAAGTTATCGCGTGGTCGAAAACACACGACGGAAAGAAAATTATTCGTTTTGGGCTTAGTTCTGTCATCACCACTTCTGTTTCGTTCCTTGGGATTGTTATTTCGTACGGATTCCACTTCATTCATGGGGTGCTTGGCGCCACATTGTTTGGAAACCTCGTCGCGGTCATTCCTGGCTATTACCTCAGTCGCTCATGGGCTTGGGGCAAAAAAGGCAAGAGCCACATTCGAAAAGAAGTACTTCCGTATCTCTCAATCTCGGGAATGGGAATTTCATTCTCATTGATTGGTGCTTCTTTCGTGAAGCATCTCGTGCACACTCACAACTGGCACCACTTGTTCAATACGTTCTTGATCGCAGGCGTTAACTTGCTTAGCTTCGGAGTGTTTTGGGTTCTCAAGATTTTGCTCTTCAACAAAATCTTTCACACGAACAAGCTCCGTGATATTGAAGAACACCTCAGCGATGAGGAAAAGGCAATACGTCTTTAGTCGCGAAAGTTAGTGAACTGAAGTGGAACTTCCATGTCCGCTTCTTTGAACTTCGCCATTGCTGCTTGAAGGTCGTCGCGTTGCTTTCCAGTAACTCGCACTTGATCACCTTGGATTGAAGAACTCAAATTCTTAATTCCGAATTCCTTGACCATCTTGTTGATCTTCTTACCGATTTCTTGTGAGATGCCAGCTTTAAGAACAACACGCTGGCGAGCTGCTCCTTGACTTGCTTCTTCAATTTTTTGTGGGTCAAGGGTCTTCAGCGAAACCTGACGTTTCACAAGCTTTTCCTCAAGCAGTTGATAGAGCGCACGAAGTCGGTCTTCAGTCGAGCAAGCAAGCTTGAGTTCTTTTTCAGTGAACTCAATCACAGGATTGGTGTTCTTGAAGTCGAAGCGAGTCGATGCTTCACGGTTCGCTTGATCCACTGCATTTCGTACTTCTTGCAGGTCAATTTCAGAGACAATGTCAAAACTAGGCATGGCTAAATGGTAGATGCTGAAGGCCGGTTGGAAGTGAGGGCGCGAGGCGAAGTAGGATTCTCGACGGGTCAGTGCCCGAGTGGCCAATGGGATCTGGCTGTAAACCAGACGGCTTTGCCTACGGGGGTTCAAATCCCTCCTGGCCCACCAAGGGCTAATTCAACATTCATGTTGAATTAGCCACGTCCGAACTCAGCAAGTTCAGAGTACGGTTGCACTGTTTAGTGCGAAAGGAATTACGTGGTCCGTCTCAAGTCAATTGCGAGCGCAGTTCGTCGAGTGTACGAACGCTTCGCGCGCCGATTTGAGCAAGGTGTCGTGGTTCTTGAACATCGCTACACCCCACTTGGCCGTTTTCAGCCAGGTCCATTCGAAGGCTGGTCATTCTTATGGAAGCCCGCACTCATTGGCTTTTGTGCAATGACAATGATTCTCGCTGGAGGATCATTCACAAATTCACCATTCAAACTCAACATGGCAAACACATGGTTCTTCGGTGATCCATCCCAGGGTGCTGTTGGAACGCCAAGTGAAACAAGAATTATGTTCTCCATTGTTCTTGTGTACGGAGGACTCTTCCTGCTGATGCGAGTGTGGTTGCGACTCGCTGAAGTTATGAAACTTCATCCAGGTGCCTCATTGAAAAAACTTTGGTGGATGTTGTTGTTATGGGCAACACCAATGCTTGTGTCTCCACCAATGTTTTCGCGAGATGTATTCAGTTACGCAGCACAAGGTGAGATGACCAGTCACCACTTGAGTCCATACATACTGGGACCGTTTTCAATGGGATCGAGTCCTTACGTAAACCCGGTAGATCCATTGTGGGGTAATGCACCCGCGCCATATGGTCCGTTCTTTCTTTTTATTGACGGCACGATTAACAAGATCACTCGTCACCATCAGCTTGCAACAGTCGTGGGCCTTCGCTTGCTGGAAGTAATCGCAGTGGTCATGATTGGCATTGGTGCGGCAATGCTCGCAACATCACTGAAGCGTGACCCGGGTGAAGCATTTGTTTTAAGTGCTCTTAACCCACTCGTCCTTCTAACAATTGTTGGAAGCGCCCATAACGATGGGCTTATGGCTGGATTCCTACTTCTTGGTGTGGCGTTCGCAGTTCGAAAGAAAATGATGTGGGCGGTAATTCTGTGTGCCTGTGCCACAGCGATAAAGGCGCCAGGCGCGATTGGACTCGCGTTCGTTGCGTGGACGTGGCTTGGCGAGCAAGCATCAATTCGCGAACGGATCAAGCCAATTTTGAAGAGCGGAATAATTACGGCAGTGGTTTTAGGTTTTTGGACATG
Source organism: uncultured Acidimicrobiaceae bacterium (assembly GCA_937975915.1). Lineage (GTDB taxonomy): Bacteria > Actinomycetota > Acidimicrobiia > Acidimicrobiales > RAAP-2 > RAAP-2. Next base: position 21,937 of record CALJTY010000015.1, read on the forward strand.
GTGTGCTGGATTCGGTTTTGGTTGGGTGCAGAATTTATTGTCAAACGGGACCGTGCGTTCGTGGGCAGCTCCAATGACTGCACTCGGAATGGCTACGGGAAATCTTTTGCATGCAGTTGGTCTAACTGGAATAAGCGTCACGTCAACAATTTCTGTTTGGAGATTTATCGGACTCGTTAGTGCTGTTGCTTTTATGGTGTGGCTACTACTGCACGGTGAAAAGCGAGGATGGGTTCGTTCACTCGCACTCGTGCTCGTTTTGTTCGTAGAACTCGGACCAGTTGTTCAACCGTGGTATTTGGTGTGGGGACTTGTGATCATGGCGGCAAGTTACAAAGGACGCGAACACTTCTGGCTTTTGTTTCTCTCCATCACCGGACCATTCATTGGACTCCCCGGTGGAAGACAACTACTTGCAGACCTTGTGCACAGCAATCCGCTCGTCATCGCAGTTGCGGTGATCTTTGTTGCTGGGATGCTGGTAGTTCCAATGGGACGCTGGACACAGTGGTCGTGGCCAGAAAAGAAAATTGAACTAGGCGCTTAACGTCGTTCGGGCACGATGTATTGATACTCAACAACGTCAAGCCACACACCATGCTTGCGACCAACTTCGATTTCAGTACCAACGAGTTTGAATCCACACTTCTCGTGAAGTTTTATTGACCCACTGTTCTCACCAACAATGCGCGCGATCAACGTATGGAAGCCAGAATCTTTTGCGCCTTCGATCAAATCTCTGAGAAGTTTCTCGCCGACCCCACGTCCTCGTGCGGCTCTAAGAACGTAAACAGAGTTCTCAACCGTTGTTAAATAGGCTGGTCGCTCCCTAAAAGGTGAAACTACGGCAAAACCTAGGATTTTCTCCCCACGAGCACCAATTTCACCGAGGTCATCCTCTTCGTTAATGGCAACAATGCAGGGATGGATGCTCAAGTGAGCTTGGATCCACTCTTCTTGCTCTTGCAAAGTACGAGCCACAAGGTCGAAAGTTACGGTCGTTTCAACGACTTCGGGGTTGTAGATGTTCATTAACGCCTGGGCATCGGCGAGTTCAACCAAGCGAGTTCTCATGACTCCTAAGGGTACTCCTAGGTCGGTTGGAAATTTCGGCCTTTTTCGGAGTAACATCTCTTCTCGCGTGTTTTTTAACGTGTTGCCCTCTTAGCTCAGTGGTAGAGCACTTCCATGGTAAGGAAGGGGTCGTCAGTTCAATTCTGACAGAGGGCTCGCCAAGCGGCGTAGCTCAGGTGGTTAGAGCACACGGCTCATAATCGTGGTGTCGCGGGTTCGACTCCCGCCGCCGCTACTAGGCAGGGCTTCGGTCCAGGCATTACATGCAGTACTTAAAGAGGAGAGAACGATGGCAAAGAACGAAAAGCGCATCCAGGTCACATTGGCCTGCGAAGAGTGCAAACGCCGTAATTACATAACAATGAAGAACAAGGTCAATGACCGTGAACGCATTGAAATGAACAAATATTGCCAATGGGAGCGCAAGCACACCGTCCACAAGGAAACTCGCTAAAAAGAGTCCCTCCACAGGGTGTTAAGATTTATCTTCCTTACGGCCTGGCCCAAGCTTTGGGTCTAGTCGCAAAGGGCAGTGGCTCAATTGGTAGAGCATCGGTCTCCAAAACCGAGGGTTGGGGGTTCGAGTCCCTCCTGCCCTGCTCGAAGATTTCTTCGATAGCAGTAACAAGTTAAGTAACGAGAGTTGTGAGATGAACCGCGAACAAAAGCGCATGATGCAGCGACAAGGACAGGTAGACGCCGATGGCGCTGCTTCGTCACGCCGCACTTCAGTGCAAGATGTTCAGCGTCGTCGTCGTGAGCGCACTAAGCCCGCACAATTCATTCGTGAGATCCGTGAAGAAATGCGCCAAGTCGCATGGCCAACGCGTCCAGAACTTATTAACTACACCACGATTGTTTTATTCGTGCTGATTTTTATGGCAACACTTATTTTCGGCCTCGGCTACGGATTCGCAAAATTCGTCAATTTCCTCTTTACGAAGTAAGGCACTCACATGAGCGACATCGAAATCAACCACATTGAAGAAGTAGAGATCGAAGAAGAGATTCTTGACGTCACCATTCTTGAAGACGGTCTCGACGAAGATCCAATCGCCGAGAGCGCTTTTGACCGCCCAGGTCGTTGGTACATCGTGCACACCTTTGCTGGTCACGAACAAAAAGTGATTGGCGCTCTTAACAACATTGTTAAGTCCCGTGAACTCACCGAGAGCATCTACGAGATCTACCTGCCTGAAGAAGATGTCACTGAATTCAAGGCTGGCAAAAAGGTAACTGTTTCAAAGCGCATGTTCCCTAGCTACCTGCTTATTCGTTGCGAACCAGATCCAGAAATTTTCTACGTGATTGGCTCAACCCCTGGTGTCACTGGATTCGTTGGTGCTGAGAAGACTCGCCCAACCGCACTAACTCGCCGTGAAGTTGACAACATCATTCGACCAATTGTTGAAGGTGTTGAACAGCCAACCGCAAAGCGTCGCGCTCCGACGCACGAATTCGAAGTAAACGACACAGTGCAGATCAAGACTGGTCCTTTCGCAACATTCTCTGGCCACGTCGCCGAGATCAACGAAGACCAGCTCAAGGTCAAAGTGCTTGTTGACATCTTCGGTCGTGAAACACCAGTTGAACTTGACTTCACTCAAGTTACGAAGCTCTAAAGATCGCATAAGGAGAAATAGCTCATGGCTAAAAAAGTTGTTGCAGTAGTAAAGATCCAGCTGGAAGCAGGCGGAGCAACGCCTGCGCCGCCAGTTGGTACAGCCCTAGGACCCCACGGTATTCAGACCATGGAGTTCTGCAAGCAGTACAACGCTGCTACGGAAGCAATGAAGGGCACGGTTATCCCGGTTGACATTTCAATCTACGACGACCGTTCTTTCTCATTCGTACTTAAGACTCCTCCAACACCGGTGCTTCTTCGCCAGGCTGCAGGAATCGCTAAGGGTGCGCACACCGCAGGTCGTGAGACTGTCGCCAGTGTGACCATGGCACAAGTTGAAGAAATCGCGAAGACCAAGCTCAAGGACCTCAACACTGATGACCTCGAGCAGGCCAAGCTACAAGTCGCTGGAACTGCTCGTTCTATGGGCATCTCAGTAGGGCAATAGGAGAAATAATGAAGCACGGTAAGAAATACATCAACGCTCTTTCACAGGTAAACCGTGAAGAGCTCATCACTATTGCTGAAGCTGTTGAAAAGGTAAAGGCAGTTGCGACTGCCAAGTTCGACGAAACAGTTGAAGTTGCAATCCGTCTTGGTGTTGACCCACGTAAGGCTGAGCAGCTCGTTCGCGGAACTCTTTCACTTCCTTCAGGAACTGGAAAGACCAACCGAGTAGCTGTATTCGCCGCTGGTGAATACGCACAAGCTGCACGTGACGCAGGCGCTGACTTCGTTGGTGCTGACGACCTTGTTGCCAAGGTTGCTGGTGGATTCCTCGACTTTGACATTGCGATCGCTACTCCTGACCTCATGGGTCAAGTTGGTGGACTTGGACGAGTACTTGGACCACGTGGACTTATGCCAAACCCTAAGACTGGAACCGTAACCATGGACGTCGCCAAAGCAGTTGGCGAATTCAAGGGTGGACGTGTTGAGTACCGCTGTGACAAGGTTGGAAACGTTCAACTACGCGTTGGAAAGGTCAGCTTCTCAAAGGATGACCTCGTCGCTAACGTGCAAGCTGTCGTAGACGAGTTGACTCGTGTGAAGCCAGCTAGCGCCAAGGGCCGTTACATCATGAGCATCACTGTTTCTTCAACTATGGGACCTGGCGTCAAGATCGACCCAACTCGTACGAAGGAACAAGAAGAAGTTTTGGCTAACGCCTAATTACGTTTTGACGGGGCACCCGCCCCGTCACTACGATGTAGTACCTGCATGAAGTTTGTGCAAAAAGTTTTTTAAGAACGCCAGAGACATCCGGTGTGGGAAACCACTTAAAGAATCGAAAGATTCGCCCGACGAGGAGTTCGAGTTGTTGCCCTCGGGTACGACTTGTTCGCTTGGATGTTGAGGCCCGTACCGGGCGGCATCCGGTGAAGGAGTCAGTATGAGCAAGATTCGCCCCGAGAAGGTCGAAACAGTCGACGAAGTAAAGGCCCGCGTTGAAACAACATCAACTGCTGTCGTTACTGAATACCGCGGTCTAACCGTTACCGAGATCCAGCAGTTGCGCAAGCAGCTTCGTGGACTTGGCGCAGACTACAAAGTCTTCAAGAACTCACTCGTTCGTCGTGCAATCACTGGAACATCAGTTGAGCCAATGACTGAGTTCCTCGTTGGACCAACAGCAATTGCTTTCGTTGACGGTGACGTCTCGGCAGTAGCCAAGGCTCTTAAGGACTTTGCAAAGGAATCACCAAAGCTCGTTATTAAGGGTGGTGTTCTTGACGGCAAGGCACTTTCACTTAGTGACCTTGTTGCTCTTGCGGACCTTCCAAGTCGCGATGTTCTTCTTGCACAACTCGCAGGACTCATTGCTTCACCACTTCGCACCATGGCCGGCCTTATCAAGGCTGTGCCGCAAAACTTCGCCTACGGCCTCTCGGCCCTCATCGACTCTAAGGGTGGCGCTGCTGCGCCAGCTCCAGTAGTCGAAGAGGTTGTTGAGGCTGCCGAGACTCCGGCCGGGGTCGAGGAAGCTGCTCCGGCAGCGAGCGACGACGCCGCGGCAGAGGTCGCGGAGGTCGCAGTTGAAGAAACGGCTGTAGAAGCTGTTGCTGAAGCTGAAACCACCGAGGCTCCTTCCGAGGAAGTCGCGAGCGAACCGGCCGAATAACAAATCAACGCAGTAACAAAACGTAACGAAGAAAGGAATCACCATGGCTGGAACATTGACTAAGGATCAGATCCTCGACGGAATTGCAGAACTTTCTGTAATCGAATTGAGCGAACTACTCAAGGAATTCGAAGAGAAGTTCGGCGTATCTGCTGCTGCACCTGCTGCAGCTGCTGCACCTGCTGCTGCTGGCGGCGGAGCTGCTGCTGGCGGAGCTGCTGAAGAGAAGAGTGACTACGACGTCATCTTGACTGACGGTGGCGAAAAGAAGATTGCTGTTATTAAGGAAGTTCGTACCCTTACTAACCTCGGTCTTAAGGAAGCTAAGGACCTCGTGGACGGCGCTCCAAAGCCTGTACTCGAAAAGGTTTCTAAGGCTGACGCCGACAAGGCAAAGGCTGCTCTTGAAGCTGCTGGCGCAACGGTTGAAGTTAAGTAACCCAACGTTTTCAAGCAAAAGCCCCGACTGGTTCGCCAGTCGGGGCTTTTTCTTTGTCTAGGGTGCTTGACCTCGGGCCCCAGGGTGCTTATGGTTTAGGCATCCGCCCCGCGGAAGCGTCTCCTAAGGAGCGCCACTTGCGCATTGACCTCTTGCGCCAGTAGCATTGTCAGACCCTGTCCTTCTGCCTATTTCGTCAACCCCTGACGCGAATCGTCATTTGGTCATGGTCACGCCACCCACTTACATGGAGGATTTTCTGTTGACGTCTCGGTCCCTTAGCCCAGTACGTTTTAACTTCTCAGCGTTGGGTGAGGCATATCCTCTACCTAACCTGCTCGAGATTCAGCGCGATAGCTTCGACCTATTTATGAAGCAAGGATTGCGTGAAGCTTTTGAAGCTATCTCGCCAATCAGTGACTTCACAGGTCGCTTGTCGCTAGAACTCGAGTTCGATCCAGATGACATGGATCTGAAGAGCCCACCGAAGTTCACTGTTGAAGAGTGTCGCCAACGCGCAACTACTTACTCACAGCCAATTTTCGTTCACGCACGTTTCTTGAACTCTGAAACTGGAGAAATTAAAGAGCAGACCGTGTTCATGGGTGACTTCCCAATCATGACCGAACAAGGAACGTTCATCATTAACGGAACAGAGCGTGTGGTTGTTTCACAGCTCGTTCGTTCACCTGGTGTTTTGTTCCAGCCTGGCAAGGATGAGAAGGTTGCTTTTGAAGGAACCATCCACCCGGGCCGCGGTGAATGGTTGCAGGTTGACCTTGAAGAAAAGAAGAACAAGTCTGCGAACGCTGGTGCACGTATTGCACGTAAGCGTCGTATTTCGATCTTCACACTTCTTCGTGCACTCGACACTTCAATGGACGAAGCATTCTTCAATAAGTTTGTTGAACACTTCGACTTCCTCGAAGACCAGTTCCACACTGACTGGAAAAAGGCGCACACCGAAATCGCCAAGCACATGGACAAGTACAACATGGAGGACTCACCTGAGAACTTCCTCAAGGCCAGCCAGGAAACTGCATGGCTTGAGATCTACCGTCGTGCTCGTCCAGGTGAAGTGCAAACTATCGAAGCTGCTCGTCAGTACTTCGAAGGTGCATTCTTCTCTGAAAAGCGTTACGACCTTTCACGCGTAGGTCGCTACAAGCTCGACATCAAGCTTGGTGCAGAAGTTGCAAAGAACGTTGAACTCTTCGGTGACCTTCTTGAGAAGCCAAACCCAGAGCTGCACGTTCTTTCAAAGGCCGAAGTACTTGCAACCGCAACGTACCTCCTAAACCTTGCTCGTGACCGCACTGCAAAAGAAACTACGTACCACATTGACGACCAGGACCACTTCGCGAACCGTCGTATCCGTTCAGTTGGTGAACTAATCCAGAACGCACTGCGCACTGGACTTTCACGTATGGAGCGCGTTGTACGTGAGCGTATGAACACACAAGACGTTGAGTCAATTGCACCTCAGACATTGATCAACATCCGCCCAGTGATGTCAGCGATTAAGGAATTCTTCGCAACGTCACAGCTCAGTCAGTTCATGGACCAGAACAACCCACTGTCGGGACTAACGCACAAGCGTCGTCTTTCAGCGCTGGGACCTGGTGGACTTTCTCGTGAGCGTGCGGGTCTTGAAGTTCGAGACGTTCACTCCTCTCACTACGGACGTATGTGTCCTATTGAAACTCCAGAAGGTCCGAACGTAGGACTTATTGGTTACCTCGCTAACTATGCACGTATTAATGAATACGGATTCATTGAGACTCCGTACCGGATTGTTAAGAACGGAAAAGTAACGGGTGATGTTGAATACTTCACCGCTGACGCTGAAGAGCGTTTCGTTATTGCTCAGGCGAACACTGAAGTAGACGCATCTGGAAAGATTTTGGCCGACCGCGTACTTGTACGTCGTGGACCAATTGGAACCGGACTCCGCGTTGGTTCATCAAACAAGTCTTCTTCTACAACGTCAGAAATTGACTTTGTGAAGCCAGAAGAAGTTGAGCTGATGGACGTTTCAACACGTCAGGTTATTTCTGTTGCTACTGCACTTATTCCATTCGTAGAACACGACGACGCCCAGCGCGCGTTGATGGGTGCGAACATGCAAAAGCAGGCTGTGCCGCTCATCATGCCAGAAGCTCCATTCGTTGGAACTGGAATGGAAGCTCGCGCTGCTCTTGACTCTGGTGACGTGCTCATCGCTGAAGGAGATGGAACTGTTGCTTCTGTTTCTGGTGACCGCATTGTTGTTCAGTACGAAAAGGGTGTTGTTGACCGTTACGGTAAGGAACTCGGTAAGAAGCAGTACAACCTAAACAAGTTCCGTCGTTCGAACCAGGACACTTCTATTAACCAGAAGCCACTCGTGTTCGGAAACGAAACTGTGAAGTTGGGCGACCTTCTTGCAGACGGAACATCTACCTACAACGGTGAACTCGCACTTGGTAAGAACTTGCTCGTGGCGTACATGCCATGGGAAGGGTACAACTACGAAGACGCGATCATTCTTAACGAACGTCTAGTTCGTGACGATGTTCTTACTTCTATCCACGTTAAGGAATACGAAATTGACGCTCGCGACACCAAGCTTGGTGCCGAAGAAATCACTCGAGACATTCCTAACTTGCCAGACGACATTTTGGCTGACCTCGACGACCGCGGAATTGTTCGCATTGGTGCTGAAGTTCAGCCTGGTGACATCCTCGTAGGTAAGGTCACTCCAAAGGGTGAAACTGAGCAGAGCCCAGAAGAGCGTCTGCTTCGTGCAATCTTCGGTGAAAAGGCTCGTGAAGTACGAGACACATCACTTAAGGTTCCCCACGGTGAGTCTGGAAAAGTTATCGACGTCAAGGTGTACAGCCGCGACGAAGACCACGAAATGCAGCCTGGTGTTAACCAGCTTGTAAAGGTTTATGTTGCTCAGAAGCGAAAGATCTCTGAAGGTGACAAGCTCGCCGGACGCCACGGTAACAAGGGTGTTATCTCAAAGATCCTTCCTGAAGAAGACATGCCGTACATGGAAGACGGAACACCAGTCGACATCATCTTGTCGCCACTTGGTGTACCAAGTCGTATGAACGTTGGTCAGGTTCTTGAATCTCACCTCGGTTACGCGGCTCGTCACGGTTGGGAAGGCATCACTGTTAACCCAGCAGTAGGAACATCAGGTCAGACAGACCAGAACAACCCTGCAAGTCGTCCATTCCGTAAGACTCGTCCACGCACAGAGCCTGCGATCTACGTTTCAACGCCATCGTTTGACGGTGCGCACTGGGACGAGACCGAGCGTGCGAAGGACAAGCCAACGATCCAAAAGACATTCCAGACTCTTAACGTCGACGGTCGAAACGGTAAGCGCTTGCTTGCTGGCGACAATGACGGCAAGGTCACATTGTTTAACGGACGTACAGGTGAGTCATACGACAATCCAATCTCAGTTGGTTACGCCTACATCTTGAAGCTCGCTCACATGGTCGACGACAAGATTCACGCACGTTCAACTGGTCCATACTCAATGATCACTGCCCAGCCACTCGGTGGTAAGGCGCAGTTCGGTGGTCAGCGTTTCGGAGAAATGGAAGTTTGGGCTCTCGAAGCATACGGAGCTGCTTACGCACTTCAAGAACTCTTGACTGTGAAGTCAGACGACATGAAGGGCCGCGAGCGCGCTTACGAAGCAATCGTTAAGGGTCAGAACTTGCCAGAGCCTGGAATCCCAGAATCCTTCAAGGTTCTTATCAAGGAAATGCAATCACTCTGTCTAAACGTAGAAGTACGTGACAAGAACAAGCAGCACGTTGATCTTGCAGACACTGAAGAAGACTTCTTCTCAGTTACTCGCGAACTCGGAATCGACATCAGTCGACCTGAGCGTGGTTCTGATGAAGAAGATGCCCGCCGCGCCGCCGAAAGGAAGTTGTCATGAGTCCGCTCGACGTCAACCAGTTTGAAGAACTAAGCATTGGCCTCGCCACTGCGTCAAACATCCGTAGTTGGTCATCAGGAGAAGTTAAGAAGCCTGAGACAATCAACTACCGCACACTGCGCCCTGAGAAGGATGGTCTTTTCTGCGAAAAGATTTTCGGACCTCAGAAGGCTTGGGAATGTGCATGTGGAAAGTACAAGCGAGTTCGTTTTAAGGGAATCGTTTGTGAGCGCTGTGGTGTTGAAGTTACGAGTGACAAAGTTCGTCGTGACCGCATGGGACACATTGCCCTTTCTGCACCAGTAGTTCACATTTGGTACTTGCGTGGAACACGCTCATGGCTTGCCTACCTTCTTATGGGAACACTTCCAAAGGAAGAACTCAAGGCCAAGCAGCTCGAGAAGGTTATTTACTTCGCCGCGCACATGGTTACCCACGTTGAAATTGACCGTCGCCACGAAGACCTCAGCGATCTTCGCCAAGGTCTCTCAGACGAACTGATTGAAATTGCAGAGCGCGAAGTTAAGGCACTCGACACCAAGTTGAAGGACATCGAAGCTCGTGCCGCAAAGCTTGAGTCAGAAGGAGCGAAGGAAACTGAACTTCGCGCACTTCAGCGTGGAACTGAGAAGGAACTGGACGCTGTTCGTTCACGTTTCGCCGAAGAACGCGAACTTGCTAAGCAAGCATTCGACACATTCGAAGGTCTGCACTCACGTCAGATCATTGAAGACGAAGTTCTCTACCGTGAAATGGAATTCCGTTACGGGGAATACTTCGAAGGTGGCATGGGAGCTAACGCAATCTTGCAACTAATCGACCGCATGGACCTCGACGAAGAAGAAAAGGTAATGCGCGAGATGATTGACGCTAAGGATGGCCGCAAGCCACTTAGTGCTCAGCGTCACGCCAAGTTCCTTAAGCGCCTCGCCATTGTTCAGTCGTTCAACCGTCGTGATGACCAGGGCCGTCGTCTTAATGACCCACGTGCCATGATCCTCGAAGCAGTGCCAGTTATTCCGCCAGACCTTCGCCCAATGGTGCAGCTCGACGGTGGACGCTTCGCGACATCAGACCTCAACGACCTTTACCGTCGTGTGATCAACCGCAACAACCGACTCAAGCGCTTGCTTGACCTCGGTGCTCCAGACATCATTGTTAACAACGAAAAGCGAATGCTCCAAGAAGCAGTCGACGCGTTGTTCGACAACGGTCGTCGTGGACGCCCAGTTGCTGGCCAGTCAGGTCGACCACTGAAGTCTCTTTCAGACATGTTGAAGGGTAAGCAGGGACGTTTCCGTCAGAACTTGCTCGGAAAGCGCGTTGACTACTCAGGTCGTTCAGTAATTGTTGTTGGACCTCAGCTCAAACTGCACCAGTGTGGTCTGCCAAAGATGATGGCGCTTGAACTCTTCAAGCCTTTCGTTATGAAGCGACTCATTGAAACGCAGATGGCTCAGAACATCAAGAGCGCTAAGCGCATGGTTGAACGCCGTAAGGCAGTTGTGTGGGACGTTCTAGAAGAAGTTATTCGTGAGCACCCAGTACTTCTTAACCGTGCACCGACTCTTCACCGACTTGGTATCCAGGCTTTCGAGCCAGTACTTGTAGACGGTAAGGCCATTCAGATTCACCCACTCGTATGTAAGGCGTTCAACGCTGACTTCGACGGTGACCAGATGGCGGTACACGTACCGCTCTCTGCTGAAGCACAGGCTGAAGCACGCATCTTGATGTTGTCTACAAACAACATCTTCACACCGGCAACCGGTCGTCCTATTACTGAGCCTGCTCAGGACATGGTCTTTGGTGCCTACTACCTAACACTTCCAGCTGACGCTGAAGTGGAGAACCCACCAGTGTTCCGTCACGTCTTCGAGATCGAAAATGCTCTCGCCGACAAGGTCATTGGTCTTCGTTCACCAATTCAGATTCGTCCACTCGAAGGATCATCGCTTGCGATGCGCCTCGAGCTTGCAGGAATTGAAACAAAGGGCGTTAACCGTCAACTTGTTACAACACCTGGACGTGTTTTCTTTAACGAAGCGCTGCCATTTGGCTTCCGTTTCGTTAACGAGCTCATTGGAAAGAACGCCACACCAATTGGAACGATTGTTGAAGAAATTTCAGGAAACTTCGGACGTCACGAAGTTGCTGAAGCTCTTGACGCAATTAAGTCACTTGGTTTCCGTTACGCCACTAAGTCAGGTCTCACCATCTCAATTGATGACGTTGTTACAACGCCAGAGAAGGCCGAGATTCTTAACAAGTATGAAGAGCAGGCCGCCAAGGTTGAAACTAACTACAAGCGTGGTGTGATTGTGGACGACGAACGTCGTCAACAGGAAATCGAGATTTGGACTAACGCGAACAAGGAGGTCGGTGACGCCACTGACCGTGCCATGAACGCAAAGTTCGACAACCCAATTCGCATGATGGTTGACTCTGGTGCTCGTGGTAACTCACAGCAGATTCGCCAGATCGCCGCTATGAAGGGTCTCGTATCTAACCCACGTGGTGAAATGATTCCTCGCCCGATTAAGTCTTCATTCCGTGAAGGCCTTTCGGTTCTTGAGTACTTCATCTCAACGCACGGTACCCGTAAGGGACTGGGTGACACCGCTCTACGTACTGCTGACTCTGGATACCTAACACGTCGACTCGTTGACGTTGCTCAGGAACTCATTGTTAAGGAATTCGACTGTGCCACAACTCGTGGAATGTGGATCGAGCATGTTGCTGCTGACACACGCGGACAGCGTGCTCACCTCGAAACCAAGCTATGGGGACGTGTTGTTTCAGAACCTGTGACACTTTCAGACGGCACCACTATTGAAGCTGGTGTGATGTTGATGGCTGATGATGTTGAGCGTCTTCGTGACGACTCAGCAGTGACGCGTGTTCGTGTTCGTACAACACTTACGTGTGACGCACTTCAGGGTGTTTGTGCAGCGTGTTACGGACTTTCACTTGCTACCCACCAACTCGTTGAGCTTGGTGAAGCAGTTGGAGTAATCGCGGCTCAGTCAATTGGTGAACCTGGAACTCAGCTCACCATGCGTACATTCCACTCCGGTGGTGTTACTGGCTCAGACATCACCCACGGTCTTCCACGCGTTGTTGAGCTCTTCGAAGCACGTACCCCGAAGGGTGCTGCGATTGTTGCAGAACACTCTGGTGTTGTGCGCGTTGAACTCATTGGTCGTGAGAACAAGGTGACTGTTGTATCGAACGATGGCGAAATTCAGGAATCATCGATTTCTATTGCTCGTCACCTTCTCGTACAAGATGGTCAAGAAGTTGAAGTTGGAACGCCACTCTGTGACGGACCACTCGACCCTAAGCTCATGATGAAATTCCGTGGTACTCGCGAAACTCAGCAGTACTTAACTGAAGAAGTTCAGAACGTTTACCGTGACCAAGGTGTATCGATTCACGACAAGCACATCGAACTTATTGTTCGTCAAATGACTCGTCGTGTTCAGATTGTTGACGCAGGTGACTCACACTGGCTCCCAGGAGCAATGGTGGACGTCAAGTTGTTCAACGACACTAACGATGGCCTCGAAGCAGAAGCTAAGGAAGTTGCCGACGGTCGTGCCCAGTTGATGGGTATTACCAAGGCTTCACTGGCAACTGACTCATGGCTCTCAGCGGCTTCCTTCCAGGAAACCACTCGAGTGCTTACAGAAGCTGCCATCGAAGGAAAGCGTGACCACCTTGTAGGTCTGAAGGAAAACATCATTATTGGTAAGTTGATTCCTGCCGGATCGGGCCTTGAGTACTACAACAAGCGCGAACTCCGTCTCGACATGCCAGATGCTGAACTTCTGCCTGCTTGGGCTCAGGTTTCTGACGATGACCTCGACTTGGCCAGCCTTTTGGGCGAAATCCAGGGCGATGACAGCTTTAAGGACGAATTTGCCGATGTTTTCTCACGAGGAACCGCTACGTATGACGAATCAGCGGCCCTTCTTGAAGATGAGGCCCCAAAGCCTGAAGATGAAGGCGGCATAGCTCTCTAACGACAAGATCTTGCCACCGGCCCCAGGGTCGGTGGCGGGCTTGCCGTTCTAAGGGGTTTTGTCGTAAGATAGAAAGTCCGCGCGCCGGAATCATCCGGTTCGCCTAAGTACGAATAAAAAAGAAGAGGTTCCGCGTGCCCACAATTGCACAGTTGGTCCGAAAGGGTCGACAGGACAAGAAAACCAAGACCAAGACACCGGCGCTTAAGGGCGCCCCTCAACGTCGTGGTGTGTGCACCCGTGTTCACACGGTTACACCAAAGAAGCCGAACTCAGCACTTCGTAAGGTTGCACGTGTGCGCCTTACATCAGGTGTTGAAGTCACTGCCTACATCCCAGGTGTAGGACACAACCTCCAAGAGCACTCAATCGTGCTCGTGCGTGGTGGACGTGTGAAGGACCTTCCAGGTGTTCGTTACAAGATCATTCGCGGTGCACTTGACACATCAGGTGTTCGTGACCGCAAGCAGGCCCGTAGTCGCTACGGTGCCAAGAGGGAGAAATAATGCCTCGTAAAGGCCCCGCCGTACGTCGTGAAGTTCCACTTGACCCGATTTACAAGTCGGTTCTCGTAACGCAAATTACGAACAAGATTCTTGAGCGCGGTAAGCGCACAATCGCTGAGCGCATTGTCTACTCAGCACTTGAGCAGGTTGAAGCAAAGACTGGTACTGACCCAGTCGCAACGCTGAAGCGTGCACTCGAAAACGTTCGCCCAGAGCTTGAAGTACGTAGCCGCCGCGTTGGTGGAACTACTTACCAAGTTCCTGTTGAAGTTCGCCCACGTCGTTCAACGACACTCGGTATTCGCTGGTTGACTGACTACGCGAAGAACCGTCGTGAAAAGACAATGGCTGACCGCCTTGCTGCAGAAATCATCGACGCATCAAATGGTGTTGGTGCTGCTGTTAAGCGTCGTGAAGACATGGCCAAGATGGCCGAATCCAACAAAGCCTTCGCGCACTACCGCTGGTAATCAAAGAGAGTTATTGAAATGACCGATCGCGAGATCTCACTAGACAAGGTGCGCAACATTGGCATCATGGCGCACATTGACGCCGGTAAGACCACGACCACTGAGCGCATTCTTTACTACACCGGTAAGAACTACAAAATTGGTGAAGTTCACGAAGGCGCGGCAACCATGGACTGGATGGTCCAAGAGCAAGAGCGTGGAATCACCATTACTTCTGCTGCCACCACCTGTATGTGGAACGGTCACCGAATCAACATCATTGACACCCCGGGACACGTTGACTTCACTGTTGAAGTAGAGCGTTCACTTCGTGTTCTTGACGGTGCTGTTGCAGTATTTGACGCCGTTGCCGGTGTTGAACCACAGACCGAAACCGTATGGCGTCAAGCGAACAAGTACAACGTTCCACGTATTTGCTTCGTTAACAAGATGGACCGTACCGGAGCTGACTTCTTTCGCTGTGTAGAAATGATCGAAGACCGTCTTGACTGCGTTCCTGCAGTTATTCAGCTACCTATTGGTGCTGAAGGTGACTACCTCGGAATCATCGACATCTGCTCAATGACTGCAACGATCTACCACGATGACAAGGGCGAGAAGCTCGAAGTTGTTGAGATCCCTGCTGAGTACAAGGCTCAGGCCGACGAGTACCGCGCAAAGTTGCTTGACATTCTCACCACATTTGACGACGAGCTCATGGAAAAGATGCTCGAAGAAAAAGAAATCACTACTGCTGACGTGCGTCGTGCACTTCGCGTAGGAACTCTTGACGGTCACTGTGTTCCAATTCTTAACGGAACTGCATTTAAGAACAAGGGTGTTCAGCCAATGCTTGACGCTGTTGTTGACTTCCTCCCATCACCTGTTGACCTTCCACCTACTGAAGGAACAAAGCCAGGTAAGGAAGATGTTCTGTACCGTAAGGCTGACGACAAAGAACCATTCGCAGCTCTTGCATTCAAGATCATGACTGACCCGTACGTGGGTAAGTTGATTTACCTTCGCGTGTACTCAGGAACACTCCAAAAGGGTGACACTGTAATTAACACGACTAAGGGAATGAAGAAGGAGCGACTTGGTCGCCTTTTGTTGATGCACGCTAACGAGCGTCAAGACATCGACACCATCCGCACCGGTGACATCATTGCTGCTGTTGGTCTTAAGCAAGTAACTACTGGTGACACCCTCAGTGACATGGACAATCCGATTCAGCTCGAAACACTCGTGTTCCCAGAGCCAGTTATCCACGTTGCTGTTGAACCTAAGACCAAGGCTGACCAAGAAAAGCTTGGTAAGGCTCTGTACTCACTTTCAGAAGAAGACCCAACGTTCCGTGTTCGCACCGACGAAGAAACTGGTCAGACAGTTATCTCGGGAATGGGTGAACTCCACTTGGAAGTTCTTGTTGACCGAATGCTTCGTGAATTCGCAGTGGATGCCAACGTTGGTAAGCCACAGGTTGCGTACCGTGAAACAATTCGCAAGACCGTAACCAAGGTTGAAGAGAAGTATGTTCGCCAGACCGGTGGTAAGGGTCAGTATGGTCACGTTGTTATCACCATGGAGCCAACTGGTCCTGGTGGCGGTTACGAATTCGTCGATGAAATTTCCGGTGGTGTTATTCCGAAGGAATACATTGGACCGGTTAACCAGGGAATTACTGAAGCACTTACTTCAGGTGTTCTTGCTGGCTACCCAGTTGTAGACGTACGTGTACGTCTTACCTTTGGTAGCTACCACGACGTTGACTCTTCAGAAATGGCATTCAAAATCGCGGGTTCAATCGCGGTGAAGAAGGCCGCTCGCTTGGCTAGTCCAGTGCTCCTTGAGCCTGTTATGGCCGTAGAAGTGGTAACGCCAGAGGACTACATGGGTGACGTTATTGGAGACCTCTCCAGTCGCCGAGGCCGTGTAGAAGGTATGGAGCAGAAGGGCAATAGCCAAGCAATCAGGGCACTTGTGCCACTAGCTGATATGTTCGGCTACGCTACTGACCTGCGTTCTCGCACCCAAGGGCGCGCGACGTACAGCATGCAGTTCCATTCGTACGCAGAAGTGCCCGAGTCGATCGCTAAGGAGATCGTCGCCAAGGCTACAGGCGCGTAAGAAATTCCGGGAAACCGGAGAAATGGTCCAAACCGTAGTCGGGGAGGACCGAAACCAACCCGACTGATTCGCGGGAATCAGTCACTAGAGAGAAAGTTAGTCCCCGACAATGGCAAAGCAAAAGTTCGAGCGCAATAAGCCTCACGTAAATATTGGAACAATGGGTCACATTGACCACGGTAAGACCACTCTTACTGCGGCAATCACCAAGGTTCTTTCAGACCGCGTACCAGGTTCAGCCTTTACGCCTTTCGACCAGATCGACAAGGCCCCTGAAGAGAAGGCCCGTGGTATCACTATTTCTATTGCTCACGTTGAGTACGAGACGGAAAAGCGTCACTACGCACACGTTGACATGCCAGGCCACGCTGACTATGTGAAGAACATGATCACTGGTGCTGCACAGGTCGACGGAGCAATCCTTGTAGTTTCAGCAACAGATGGTCCTATGCCACAGACTCGCGAGCACGTGTTGCTTGCTCGTCAGGTTGGTGTTCCATTCATCGTTGTTGCACTTAACAAGTCAGACGTTGTTGAAGACGAAGAGCTCCTTGAGCTCGTTGAGATGGAAGTTCGTGAACTTCTTTCTAGCTACGACTTCCCAGGCGACGACACACCAATCGTTCGTGTTTCAGCGCTTAAGGCACTTGAAGGCGACACTGCATGGGGTGACAAGATCATGGAGCTCATGGCTGCAGTCGACGACTACATCCCAGAGCCACAGCGCGCTACTGACAAGCCATTCCTTATGTCGATTGAAGACGTTATGTCAATCACAGGACGTGGAACTGTTGTAACCGGAAAGGTTGAGCAGGGAATCGTTAAGGTTGGAGACGAAGTAGAAATCGTTGGACTTCGTGACACCACTAAGACAACTGTTACTGGAATCGAAATGTTCCGTAAGCTTCTCGACGAAGGCCAGGCTGGAGACAACCTTGGTGCACTTCTTCGTGGAACTAAGAAGGAAGAAGTTGAGCGCGGGCAGGTTCTTTGCAAGCCAGGTTCAATTACTCCTCACACAGTGTTCGAAGCATCTGTTTATGTTCTTACCAAGGAAGAAGGAGGACGTCACAAGCCGTTCTTCGCTAACTACCGTCCACAGTTCTACTTCCGTACAACTGACGTAACCGGTACCGTTGAGCTTCCTGCAGGCACAGAAATGGTTATGCCTGGAGACAACACTGAAATGACCGTAACTTTGGGTAAGCCAATCGCGATGGAAGAGGGTCTTACCTTCTCAATCCGCGAAGGTGGCCGTACCGTTGGTTCTGGTCGTGTCGTAAAGATCCTGAAGTAGTCCGGTCATGGCCGAACCACGTCAAATGATCAGAATTCGGCTTAAGGCCTTCGACCACGGTGTCCTAGACCAGTCCACCGCGAAAATCGTGCAAACGGTTGAGCGTACGAACGCACGTGTGCAGGGCCCAGTGCCACTGCCCACCGAAAAGCACCGTTATACGGTGGTTCGTGGACCTCACAAGCACAAAGACTCACGTGAACACTTCGAAATGCGTGTTCACAAGCGTCTTTTGGACATTGTTGACCAGACCCCTAAGACGGTAGATGCGCTTCAGCGCCTCGACCTTCCAGCGGGTGTGGACATCGAAATCAAGATCCGCACAAACTAAGTACTTTTCGAGAGACCCCGCCGGCGCCTTTGCGCTGGCGGGGTCTTTTGATGTATTGTAAGTATCCCTGTCATTCGTGGTGGGGAGCAGAATTTAGGTTCTGCTGCACAACAGAAGTGTTTGATCGCCTCAGCAATGAGGGACGTCAAACCAAACAAGTCGAGCGCTCCGTTCGGGTTTTATGGCCCGGCGGAGCGTCTGTGTGTCGGGTGACCGACGTACAGATATTAGAAAGAGGGAATTACCGTGACGGCCAAAGCGATCGTCGGCGAGAAGGTGGGCATGACCCAGGTTTGGGATGACCAAAACCGGGCCATACCAGTGACAGTTGTTCGTGTCAGCCCAGCTCGAGTCGTCCAAGTAAAGACTCCCGAGAAGGAGGGCTACTCAGCTCTTCAAGTGACGTGGGGAACCCGTCGCGCATCAACAGTTACGAAGCCTGAACAAGGTCACTTCGAAAAAGCTGGTGTTGCTCCAGGTAAGAAGCTCGTAGAGCTTCGCCTCGACGACGTAACTGGTTACGAAGTGGGTCAAGAGATTCTTGTTGACACCTTTGAAAAGGGCGAAATGATTGACGCCACTGCAGTGAGCAAGGGTAAGGGTTTTGCCGGTGGAATGAAGCGTCACAACTTCGGTGGTCAGGGTGCATCGCACGGTAACCACAAGCACCACCGTGCTCCTGGTTCAATCGGTGCATGTTCAACACCAGGTCGTGTGTTTAAGGGTCAGAAGATGGCCGGACGCATGGGTGGCGGACAAGTTACAACTACCAACCTCGAAGTAATTGGTGTTGACGTTGAGCGCAGCCTCGTTCTCGTGAAGGGTGCAGTTCCTGGCCCACGCGGTGGCGTTGTTGTACTTCGTACATCAGTGAAGAATCCTATGAAGGCTGGAGGCAAGCGATGAGCGATGTCTTTACTCTCCGTGGTCCTGTAAAGAAGGATCGTCCAGAGCCGGCGAAGCGTTCAGTTGAGCGTAAGTCGATCGATGGAAAAGCACTTGGCAAAGTTGCCCTAGAGCCAACAATGTTCGGTATTGAACCAAACATGGCTGTACTGCACCAAGTCATCAAGGCTCAGCTTGCTGCAAAGCGCGCTGGAACACAGTCAACCAAGACTCGTAAAGAAGTCCGTGGTGGTGGAAAGAAGCCATTCAACCAAAAGGGAACTGGTGGAGCACGTCAGGGAACAATCCGTGCGCCTCACTACCCAGGTGGTGGAATTGCTCTTGGACCTAAGCCTCGTAAGTACGACCAGAAGACTCCTAAGAAGATGATCCGTCTGGCTCTCTACTCAGCTCTTTCAGACCGTGCACAACTCGAGCGCGTTGCTCTTATTGACAACTTCGAAAAGTGGGCACTGCCTAAGACAAAGGACGCTGTTTCAGCTCTAAGCGCACTTGGTCTTGAAGGCAAGGTTTTGGTTGTTCTAAGTCGCGAAGACGCAGTGGCATTCCACTCGTTCAAGAACTTGCCACACGTCAAGACTGTTGACGCTGGCGAACTGAACGCTTACGACATTCTCGAAAACGACTGGATCCTCTTTACGGACTCCACTCTTCCAGTTGCTAAGGAGACCAACTAATGCGCGATGCAATGAGCGTTCTCATCCGTCCTGTCGTGTCTGAAAAGACATACGCATTGATGGAAAACCACACGTACGTTTTCATCGTGGACCCTAAGGCCACGAAGGTAGACGTTCGCAATGCCGTTGAGCAGGCTTTCAATGTGAAGGTCACCAACGTCAACACACTCAACCGCAAGGGTAAGACAACTAAGAATCGTCGTACCGGTGTTACTGGATCTCGTCCAGCAACTAAGCGGGCCATTGTCACCCTCAAACAGGGCGACTCGATCAACCTCTTTGAGAACTAAGGACAGCTATGGCCCTTCGTAACCGCAAACCAACTAGCCCGGGACGTCGCTTCCAGTCGGTTTCAGACTTTGCTGAAATCACTACGTCGACTCCTGAAAAGTCACTACTTGCTCCTAAGCCCAAGTCTGGTGGACGTAACAACTACGGTCGCAAGACCTCACGTCACCGTGGTGGTGGACACAAGCAGCAGTACCGCATCATTGACTTCAAGCGCAACAAGGACGCAATTCCTGCAAAAGTTGCTTCAATTGAATACGACCCGAACCGTACATGTCGCATTGCACTCTTGCACTACGCAGACGGTGAAAAGCGTTACATCCTCGCTCCTAACGGACTAAAGGTTGGCGACGTTGTGGAGTCTGGTCCAAAGGCCGACATCCGCACCGGAAACGCACTTCCAATGCGCTTCATCCCAACTGGTTCAACAGTTCACAACGTCGAGCTTCGTCCCGGCGGTGGTGGAAAGATGGGCCGCAGTGCCGGCATGAGCGTTCAGCTTGTTGCGAAGGACGGTGGCTTTGCCACTCTTCGTCTTCCATCAACTGAAATGCGCCGTGTGCCAATTGACTGCCGCGCAACACTCGGCATCATTGGAAACTCTGAGCACGAACTCATCAAGATTGGTAAGGCCGGTCGTAACCGTTGGAAGGGTATTCGCCCTCAGACACGTGGTGTTGCGATGAACCCGGTAGACCACCCACTTGGTGGTGGTGAAGGAAAGACTTCCGGAGGACGTCACCCTGTGTCGCCTTGGGGTCAGCCAGAAGGTCGTACGCGTCTTCCGAAGCAGTCGGATGCGCTAATTATTCGTCGTCGCCGTGGACGCGGCGCGCGTAGGTAGGTAAATACATGTCACGTAGTCTCAAAAAAGGTCCTTTCATCGACGCACACCTTCTTAAGAAGGTTGAAGCGATGACCGCCGCAAACGAGAAGAAGGTCATCAAGACTTGGAGTCGTCGTTCAACGATCATTCCAACAATGGTTGGCCACACCTTCGCTGTGCACGATGGACGTCGTCACGTTCCAGTGTTCGTAAACGAATCAATGGTTGGCCACAAGCTTGGAGAGTTCTCACCAACTCGTACTTTCAAGTTCCACGCCGGCCAGGAAAAGACAGGTAAGCGCTAATGACCGGTCCAAAGCTAAACGAACGTCCAGGAACCCGCGCTTCACTCAAGGGCTATCAAATGTCTGCGAGCAAGGCTCGTGTTGTTCTTAACCTCATCCGTGGCGAAGACGTAAACACTGCACGTGAAATTCTCGCCGGTACAACTCGCGAAGCTGCTGACGTAATTGGCAAGGTGCTCGCATCTGCTGTTGCTAACGCAGTGAACAATGACGGTATGAACGCTGACGAACTCTTCGTATCAGCTGCATACGCTGACGAAGGCATCACCATGAAGCGCTTCACACCACGTGCTCGTGGTCGTGCTGGTGCAATCTTGAAGCGTGCTTGTCACATCACCGTGATTGTTTCTCGTCTTGACGATGAGCGTCTCGAACTTCTTCGCACTGCTCGTAGTGCTCAGGCATCTGCATCACGTTCACGCCGCGTAGCAACATCACGCCGTCGTGCTGACCAGACCGCCAGCGTTAACAAGCGCGAAACTGCTGCAGAACTCGCAGCAAACGAAGCCGAGAACGAAGTGATTGAGACTGACGTGATCGAAACACCAATTGTTGATCAGGTGACTGAAACAACAACTGACGAAACTACTGAGGAGAAGAACTAATGGGTCAGAAGGTAAATCCATACGGTTTCCGTCTCGGTATCACGACGGACTGGAAGTCACGCTGGTTTAAAGAGCGCGGTTACAAGGAACTCGTTATCGAGGACTGGAAAATCCGTGACTACCTCACCAAGCAGCTCGAAAGTGCCGCTGTGAGTCGTATCGAAATCGAGCGCAGCTCAGACCGCGTACGCGTTGACATTCACACTGCTCGTCCGGGCATTGTTATTGGTCGCCGTGGAGCTGAAGCTGAGCGTCTAAAGAAGGACCTTGAGAAGATCACTGGTCAAAAGAACAAGATCTCTCTCAACATCCAAGAAATCAAGCAACCTGAACTTGACGCTGCACTTATCGCGCAGGGTATCTGTGACCAGCTTCTTCGCCGCGTGGCATTCCGCCGTGCAATGAAGCGTGGTATTCAGACTGTTCAAAAGGCTGGCGCTATGGGTGTGAAGATCCAGGCATCTGGTCGTCTCGGTGGAGCAGAAATGTCACGCCGTGAGTCATACCGTGAAGGTCGTGTGCCACTACACACACTTCGCGCTGACATTGACTACGGATTCCGCGAAGCTCGCACTTCAACCGGTCGCATTGGTGTGAAGGTTTGGATCTACAAGGGTGACATTCTTCCGTACCAACTTACGAACGACGAAAAGATTGTTCGCGAAGCAGCTATGGCTGCAGGCGATGCAGTGCCAGTCGGTTCAGCGCCAGCAGCACCTAAGGGTGTTGTTCGTGCCGGTGGCGGACGTCGTCGCGTTGAAACAGTTGAAGTTACTGACGTTGAAGTAGCTGACATTGCACCAGTGGACATCATTGCTGCGGATGCTGAAGTCGAAAAGCTACTGAGTGTTGAAGAAGAGATTGAGCGTCGTACTGCCCAAGATCACACCGACACGCCACACTTTCGAAAGGACGCTGAGTAATTATGTTGATGCCTCGCAAAGTAAAGCACCGTAAGCAGCAGCGTGGTCGTATGACCGGTATGGCTAAGGGTGGAGTAGAACTCAACTTTGGTGACTTCGGAATCCAGGCTCTCGAAGCTGGTTGGATCACTGCACGTCAAATTGAAGCTGCTCGTATTGCAATGACTCGTCACGTTAAGCGTGGTGGAAAAGTTTGGATCCGTGTTTTCCCGGACAAGCCAGTAACACAGAAGCCTGCTGAAACTCGTATGGGTTCAGGTAAGGGTAACCCTGAGTTCTGGGTTGCCGTTGTGAAGCCGGGTCGCATCATGTTCGAACTCGGTGGTGTTGATGAGACACTCGCTCGCCAGGCTATGGAGCGCGCAATTCAGAAGCTACCGATTAAGGCGAAGTTCGTTATCCGCCCTGGAACACACGGCGCACCGGAGGTAACCATCTAATGGCAAACACAAAAGAACGCGTAGCGGAGCTTCGACTCCTCGGCGACAAGGAAATGATCGAGCGTCTTAGCGAAGCTCGTCGCGAGTTGTTCAACTTGCGTTTCCAACTCGCTACAGGTCAGCTCGACAACACATCACGTCTAGGAGAGGTTCGTCGCGACATTGCGCGTCTAGCCACTTTTCTTCGTGAGCGCGAAATCGAAGCTGCTGAAGCTTTGGGAGAAGGTAACTAATCATGACTGAAGAAATCAACACCAGTCGCGAAAACCCACGCAAGATCCGTGAGGGAATTGTTGTGTCGGACAAGATGAACTCAACGTTGGTTGTTGCGGTTAACGAGCGTGTTTCACACCCTCGTTACTCCAAGACCGTCCAGCGCACAAAGAAGCTCTACGTCCACGACGAAAAGAACGAAGCCAAGGTTGGCGACAAAGTACGCGTCCAAGAGACGCGTCCACTTTCGAAGCTCAAGCGCTGGCGCCTAACTGAAATTGTGGAGCGTGCACGATGATTCAACAAGAGTCCCGTCTAAAGGTTGCCGACAACTCAGGTGCGAAGGAAGTTCTTTGCATCCGTGTGCTCGGTGGAACACGCCGTCGCTACGCATCAATTGGTGACGTATTTATTGCAACTGTTAAGGATGCAATTCCTGGTGCTGCAGTGAAGAAGGGTGACGTAGTTCGCTGCGTTGTTGTTCGCACTGCTAAGGAATGCCGCCGTCCTGACGGTTCATACATCAAGTTCGACGAAAACGCTGCAGTACTGATCAACGATCAGTTGCAGCCTCGTGGAACACGTATTTTTGGCCCAGTTGGCCGTGAACTACGTGACAAGAAGTTCATGCGAATCATTTCGCTGGCTCCGGAGGTTTTGTAATGAAAATTGTAAAGGGTGACAACGTGCTTGTTCTCAGCGGAAAGTTCCGTGGAGAGCGTGCCGACGTTATTGAAGCTTTGCCAGGGAGCAACAAAGTTGTTCTTGACGGCATCAACGTTTCAAAGCGTCACACTAAGCAGACGGGCGCAACAATGCAGGCTGGAATCATCGACAAGATGATGCCGCTGCACGTTTCGAACGTTGCTATCTGGTGCGCCGGACACAAGGGCCCAGCCAAGGTTGGATTTAAGGTTGCAGACGGTGCTAAGTCACGTGTTTGCCGTAAGTGTGGAGCAGGACTATGAGCACAACAACTCGTCCACGTCTAAAGGTTGTTTACGACCAACAGATCCGTCAGGCTCTGAAGGAAGAACTCGGCCTTGCAAACATCATGCAGGTTCCACGTCTCACAAAGATCGTGCTGAACTCTGGTGTTGGTCGTGCTACCCAGCAGGCATCACTACTTGAAGGTGCACAAAAAGACCTCGAGCTCATTACTGGTCAAAAGCCAATCGTGACTCGCGCCAAGAAGTCAATCGCGAGCTTCAAGCTTCGTGAAGAGCAGGCCATTGGAACCAAGGTGACACTTCGCGGTGACCGCGCTTGGGAATTCCTTGACCGTCTCATCAGCATCTCAATCCCTCGTATCCGTGACTTCCGTGGCCTTAGCCCTAAGTCATTCGATGGCAAGGGTAACTACACCTTTGGTGTAAATGACCAGTTGATCTTCCCCGAGATTGACTACGACAAAATCGACGCGCCACGTGGTTTCGACATCACGATTGTTACAACGGCCGCGAACGACGAGCAGGGGCGTGCATTCTTGCGCGCTTACGGCTTCCCCTTCAAGCAGGAGAATCGATAGACATGGCTAAGAAAGCCCTTGTAATCAAGCAGAAGAAGACACCTAAGTTTTCGACACGTGCTTACACACGTTGCGAACGCTGTGGTCGTCCTCGTTCGGTGTACCGCAAGTTCGGTCTATGCCGTATTTGTCTACGAGTAATGGTCCACGCTGGTGAAATTCCTGGCGTAACAAAGGCAAGTTGGTAAATCATGACAATGACTGACCCAATAGCCGACATGCTCACGCGCATTCGTAACGCGAATGCCGCAATGTTCGACAGCGTAAAGATGCCGTCTTCTAAGTTGAAGGAAAGCCTCGCAAAGGTCCTCTTCAAGGAAGGCTTCATTGCGAGCTACACCGTTACACAAGAAGCGGGTAAGGCTGGCAACACGCTAGAGATCGTCCTTAAGTATTCAGAAGACCGTAAGAAGACCATTGTTGGTTTGAAGCGCGTCTCGAAGCCTGGACTCCGTATTTACAAGAAGTCAGACCAGATGCCAAAGGTTCTTGGTGGTGTGGGCGTGGCCGTTGTTTCAACGAGTCACGGTCTCATGACCGACCGCGAAGCCCGAAAGGCCAAGCTCGGTGGCGAGGTGCTTTGTTATGTCTGGTAACACGCAAATTTTGAAAGTTGAGGTTCGCTGATGTCACGTATTGGTAATAACCCAATCACCGTTCCATCATCGGTAACAGTCACCGTTTCTGGTGAGCAAGTAACAGTCAAGGGACCAAACGCGTCCATGACTCGCACCATTCCTTCATGCATCACTGTGAAGCAAGATGGCGACCAGCTCATCATTGGACGTGTCGATGAAGAAACAGCTTCGAAGTCACTGCACGGTCTTTCACGCACACTTATTTCCAACATGGTTGTTGGTGTGACTGATGGCTGGGCGAAGGAACTCGAAATCATTGGTGTTGGTTACCGTGCTGCTGCAGCCGGTCCTAGCGCTCTTGACATTGCACTTGGTTTTTCTCACCCAGTTAAGTTCACCGCTCCTGAGGGCATCACTTTTGAAGTGCCTGCTCCTACGCGCGTGATCGTTAAGGGTGCGGACAAAGAAGTTGTTGGCCAAGTCGCCGCATCAATCCGCAAACTACGTAAGCCTGAGCCCTACAAGGGTAAGGGTGTGCGCTACCTCGGTGAAAAGGTTGCTCGCAAGGCTGGAAAGGCTGCTAAATAATGGCACGCACAACACTCGAACTACGTAAGCGTCGTCACCGTCGAATTCGCAAGAACCTTTCAGGTACTGCAGCTCGTCCACGTGTCGCCGTGAACCGTACGAATAAGCACATCTCGGCACAGATCATTGATGACGTTGCAGGAGTAACTCTCTGCGCATCGTCTTCAGTCGAAGCTGCCTTGAAGTCAACTAGCGGTGGCAACATCGACGGTGCCAAGGCCGTAGCTCAGCTTCTTGCTGATCGCGCCAAGGCTGCCGGTATCACCACAGTGGTCTTTGACCGCGGTGGATTCGACTATCACGGTCGCGTTGCTGCATTCGCAGACACTCTTCGCGCTGCAGGACTGGAGTTCTAATGACCGACGAACAGCAATACGAAGAACGTACGATCAAAGTAAACCGCGTTTCCAAAGTTGTGAAGGGTGGACGTCGTTTCTCATTCACCGCTCTCATGGTTATTGGTGACGGTAAGGGACACGTTGGACTCGGTTACGGTAAGGCCAAGGAAGCTGGTCTTGCGGTACAAAAGGGAATCGAAGAAGCTCGCAAGAACCTCTTCGAAGTGCCACTCGCTGGTTCAACAATTGTCTACCCAGTACTGGGTGAAGCCGGTGCTGGTCGAGTGCTCATGAAGCCTGCAGCTCCAGGAACTGGTGTTATCGCCGGTGGTGCTGCTCGTGCCATTCTTGAAATGGCTGGCGTTAAGGACATCATTGCGAAGTCACTTGGCTCTTCAAACGGCATCAACGTGGCACACGCAACTATCGAAGGACTGAAGCAGTTGCGTCGCCCTGAAGAAATTGCTGCGTCACGTGACAAAACTGCTGACCACGTCATTCCATCCGGCACACTTCGCGCTTACCGCGAACGCCAGCGTGACAATGACCTGTTTAAGACGGAGGCGTAAATAATGGCGCAACTAAAAGTCACTCAGATTCGTTCATCGATCGCCACAAAGCCAAAGCACCGCGGAACACTTCGCGCGCTTGGACTACGTGGCATCAGCCAGACCAACACGCTGCCTGATCGTCCAGAAATTCGTGGAATGATCGCACGCGTGCCACACCTTGTAAAAGTAGAAGAGGTCAACTAATGAAGTTGCACGATCTCAAATCACCTGAAGGCTCAACACACCGCAAGCGTATTGTCGGACGTGGTATCGCTGGTAAGGGTGGAAAGACTGCCGGACGTGGAACCAAGGGACAAAAGGCTCGTCGCCAGATTCCTGCAGGTTTCGAAGGTGGACAGCTTCCATTGCTCCAGCGCATTCCTAAGTTGAAGGGTTTTACGAACCCCTTCCGCGTTGAGTACACACCAGTAAACCTTGACACCCTCACCGTGCTTGGCATCAGCGACGTCACCTTCGAGGTGCTCGTAGCTAACGGCCTTTGCAAGAAGAAGGACTTTGTCAAGATTCTTGGACGTGGAACTCTCGGAACCAAGATGAACGTTTCTGCACACGCTTTCTCAAAGTCAGCCCAGGCTGCAATTGAAGCAAGTGGTGGAACTGCAACAGTGATTGCACTTCCATTCGCAGTTCGTCCACCAGCCGCGGGCAACCAGCACCAGAACCGCTAAGGCGAAATCGTGTTTAGACGACTCGGGAATATTTTTAGGGTTCCAGACCTTCGCAATAAGGTCTTGTTCACCATTGCCATCATCAGCCTTTACCAATTGGGAGCGAACCTCCCAATTCCTGGTGTTAGCTGGACGCAAGTTCAACTACTCCAGTCAAAGGCTGGAGCGAGCGGTGTTCTTGGATTCCTAAACCTTTTCTCGGGTGGTGCACTTACTCGTCTGGCTGTTTTCGGACTTGGAATTATGCCTTACATTACGAGCTCAATTGTTGTGCAGCTTCTGACAACTGTTATTCCCAAGCTCGGTGAATGGCGTGACGAAGGCGCACTTGGTCAAAAGAAAATTACGCAAGCAACTAGGTATCTAACTATTGGACTGGCACTTCTTCAGTCGACCGGTCTTATCTACGCATTCCACGGTCACGACCAGGCTCTGCTCGGATTCACCATTGATCTCATTCCTAAGTTCAACTTGGCCCTAGGCCTCTTTATGGTTGCGATCATGACCGCAGGAACTGCATTCGTTATGTGGCTGGCTGAACTTATTACTCAGCGCGGTATTGGCCAGGGAATGTCACTGCTCATTTTCGCAAACGTTGTAGCGGGTCTGCCATCAGGTGGCGTTGCCGTGTGGAACGAAGGCGGACCAATCAAGTTCTTCACGATCCTGGCGATTTCAATCATCTTGCTCGTGATCATTGTCTACGTGGACCAAGGTCAACGTCGCATTCCAGTGACGTTTGCTCGTCGCGTAGTTGGTCGAAAGGAAATGGGTGGAAACTCTACCTACATTCCTCTTAAGGTCAACCAATCGGGTGTTATTCCAATCATTTTCGCTTCTTCGGTGCTCTACATTCCAGTGTTGCTGTCAAACATTGTTCCTTGGGGCGGCTTCCAGAGATTCGTAACGAACTCGCTCAACCCAACGAGCTTCACCTACATTTTTGCTGACTTCATCTTGATTCTCGGATTCACGTTCTTCTACGTGTACATTGCGTTCGAACCTCACCAGCAGGCTGAAATGCTTCGCCAGCAAGGTGGCTTCGTTCCAGGAATCCGTCCAGGTCTTCCAACTGAGAAGTACTTCGCCAAGATGCTTTCACGCATCACGGTTGTTGGTGCACTCTTCTTGGCTTCAGTTGCAGTTGTTCCAAGCATCTTGATGGCTATGTGGAACATCAACAAGTTCCCTTACTACGGAACCACCCTTCTTATTGCAGTGGGAGTTGCACTCCAGACAATGCAGCAGATTGACTCACAACTCATGATGCGCAATTACGAAGGCTTCTTGAAGAAGTAGCCATGTCGGCACGTTTAAATCTTGTAGTACTTGGCAAGCAAGGCGCGGGTAAGGGCACCCAGTGCAAGCGTCTCGTTGACGACTACGTCATTCCACAGATCTCTACTGGCGACATTCTCCGCGCTGCAGTAAAGGCCGGAACGCCACTTGGAAAAGAAGTCGCCGGCGTTCTTGAATCTGGTGGACTTGTTTCAGATGAACTTGTAAACAAGCTCGTGCTTGACCGCATGAACCAAGACGATGCTAAGCGCGGAGCTCTCTTTGACGGCTTCCCACGCACCCTTAACCAGGCTGAAGCACTCGATGCGCTACTTGGTGAAGATGGCGTAAAGCTCGTTCTCAACCTTGACGTTTCCACCGAGCTCGTAACCGAGCGTCTTAGTTCACGTCGAGTGTGCCAAGAATGCGGCACTATCTACAAAGACTCTGACATTGAAGCAATTTCTGGCACCTGCGAAAAGTGTGGCGGCGACGTTATCCAACGCGCAGATGACCGTCCTGAAGCCATTCGCAAGCGCCTTGACATCTACGAGCAAGACACCGCGCCGCTGCTTTCGTTCTACGAAAAGCGCGGGTTACTCGTTACAGTTAATGGCGATCAAACTCCGGACGAAGTAACGGCCGCTATTAAGAAAGTTGTCGCTGAGCGAGGACTCGCGTGAGACGTTCAGCTGATGAGCTGAACAAAATGCGTAAGGCTGGCAAAGTTGTCGCCGAAATGCACGAAGCAACAAGAGCCGCAGTAAAGCCCGGCGTTACTTTGTTGCAATTGAATGAAATTGCGGCTGAAGTTATTGCCAAGCGCGGAGCTCGTTCAAACTTTCTCAACTATCACGGTTTTCCTGCAGTCATTTGCACGAGTCCGAACAACATGATTGTTCACGGTATTCCTGACGACACCAAACTTCGTGAAGGCGACATCATCTCTATTGACTGTGGCGCAATCATTGAGGGCTACCACGGTGATGCCGCGTACACAATGGGTGTTGGAGAAATTAGTCCTGTGGCAAAGAAACTGATTGACATTACTGAGCGTTCAATGTGGGCTGGTATCGAGCAACTTAAAGCTGGTAACCGACTTCACGAAGTTGGTCGCGCGGTACAGAACGTGGCTGAAGCTGCTGGGTTCTCGGTTGTACGCGAATACGTTGGTCACGCAATTGGAACTGCGATGCACGAACAACCTCAGGTTCCTAACTACTGGCCGGGTTCAGGTGGACCAACACTGAAGACCGGCATGGTGTTTGCAATTGAGCCAATGATCAACGTTGGCTCAGCTGATACCTATGTGCTCGATGACGGTTGGGGAGTAATGACCCAAGACGGTGAACTCTCTGCGCACTTCGAGCACACCATTGCCGTTACCGACAATGGCCCAGAAGTCTTTACCGTTCTCTAGAGTTCGTCACTGCGGCGCTGGCTAACGAGCGCAATTTCAGTCCGGTTCGATAGCCCTAACTTGTCCAGAATCATAGAGACATAATTTCTGATTGTGTTCTGGGACAAATTGATCGTTTGCGCTATTTCCTTGTTGCTCATTCCCTCGGCCAGTAATGCGAATACTCGGAGTTCTTGAGCGTTCAGTTGCTGGACCCGCATGTTCTCCTGGGCCCGTCGGCTTTCTCGAAGCTGTAGGTGTTCGAGATCCTGCTGGGATAAAACATGGGGAGTGAGACTGTTTATTACCGCCGTGAGCTCTAGGTCAGCAGTTTTTAACTGGTCCTTGGTGAGGTTCGAGGCCACATTTTCACAGGCAATGTCTAGTGCTGCACGGGCTTTTGCCAGGTGGCTCAACACAGAATCCAGGTATTCACGCTCGGCTCTTTCTGGCGAATGTGGGTTGAGAAGTGGCATACCTCCACCCTCTCACGCCCCAGCCCCAGTAGGTGGGCAGGGCAAAACCCAGGAAATCAGGCCCGCTTTTGCGTTTTTCTGAAAATTCGGTAGAATAGTCAGCCGACCTCTTAAGAAGTACATGAGGTCAAACACGAGGAAGTTTTTGCTTCTTCGTGCCCCCGTAGTCACGTAACAAGGAGAAAGAACCTGAGTAAGCCAAAGGAAGATGCGTTCACCGTTGAGGGAACTGTCGTCGAGCCTCTACCAAATGCAATGTTTCGAGTTGAACTCGAGAACGGTTACACCGTCCTCGCTCACAGCTCAGGAAAAATGCGCATGCACCGCATCCGTATTCTCCCAGGAGACAAAGTACAAGTTGAGATCACTCCATACGACATGACACGCGGCCGTATTACCTACCGCTACAAATAACTCAAGTTCTTAGAGATCGAGAAAGAAAAACATGAAAGTTCGCGCGAGCGTAAAGCCCATGTGTGAGAAGTGCAAAGTCATTCGACGAGAAGGTCACGTCCGCGTGATCTGCGATAACCCACGCCACAAGCAGCGTCAGGGCTAGGAGAAAAAAGATGGCCCGTATTGCAGGAGTAGACATCCCACGCGACAAGCGCACGGTGATCTCACTTACATATATCTATGGTGTTGGACCGACAAAGGCTAAGCAGGCCTGCGAGGCAACCGGCATTGACGAGTCTGTTCGCGTGAAGGACCTCACAGAGGCTGACGTTAACAAGCTTCGTGCGTACATTGACCAGAACATCACTGTTGAAGGTGACCTTCGTCGTGACGTCGCACAAGACATCAAGCGCAAGATGGAAATTAACTGCCTACAAGGAGTCCGTCACCGCAAGGGTCTGCCTGTTCGTGGACAGCGCACCCGCACAAATGCTCGTACCCGTAAGGGACCAAAGCGCACAGTCGCTGGTAAGAAGAAGGTCGTTAAGTAATGGCAACCGCTAAGCCGTCAGCAGCTCGTAAGACTCGTAAGAAGGAACGTAAGAACGTTGCCTTCGGCGTGGCTCACATCAAGAGTTCGTTCAACAACACAATCGTGTCAATCACTGACCCAGAAGGAAACGTCCTTTCATGGGCTTCATCTGGTCAGGTCGGCTTTAAGGGTTCACGTAAGTCAACCCCTTACGCTGCCCAGCTCGCTGCTGAAAAGTGCGCGCGTGCTGCAATTGAACACGGCATCAAGAAGGTTGACGTACTGGTTCGTGGTCCTGGCTCAGGCCGTGAGACTGCAATTCGATCACTCGCTGCTGCGGGTATTGAAGTTGTCAAGATCCAAGACGTAACACCACTAGCTCACAATGGTTGCCGCCCTAAGAAGCGCAAGCGAGGTTAAGGAAAAATGGCTCGTTACACAGGACCAGTTTGTCGACTCTGTCGTCGCGAACGTACAAAGTTGTACTTGAAGGGTGAGCGTTGCTTCACTTTGAAGTGCCCAGTCTCAGAAAACTCTGACCGTCAGAAGCGCGCATTCCCACCAGGCATGCACGGCGCTAATCGTCAGCGTCAAGGCTCTGAATACCTTGGCCAGCTTCGTGAGAAGCAGAAGGCTCGTCGTATCTACGGTCTTCTTGAAAAGCAGTTCCGCAACCTCTACGAAGAGGCAAGCCGCCGTCCTGGCATCACTGGAACGAACTTGCTTCAGTTCCTTGAGCTTCGTCTTGACAATGTTGCGTACCGCGCAGGTTGGGGTGCATCACGCGCTCAGGCCCGCCAGCTTGTTCGTCACGGTCACGTGACTATCAATGGCAAGCGCGTAACTATTCCTTCGTACCGTGTGCGTCCTGGCGAAGTGATTGCTCTTAAGGCAGTTACTCGCGAGAACTTCAACGTCAAGCGCAACGCTGACGTACTGGAGCGCAACGTACCAGGCTGGTTGGAAACTTCTGAGAACGGCTTTGCAGTTACCGTTCGCGTTGTTCCAGCTCGCGAGCAAATCACCGAAACCATCCAAGAGCAACTCATCGTTGAGTTGTACTCCAAGTAACCGAAAGACTTAAGGAGTCCCCATGCTTATTATCCAACGTCCAACAATCGAAGCCCTTGGCGACGAAATCAACAACACCCAATCATTTGGCATCGGACCACTCGACCCAGGATTCGGTCACACGCTTGGTAACTCATTGCGTCGCACCCTTCTTTCATCGATCCCAGGTGCTGCTGCAACACGCGTGAAGTTCGACGCTGTCTTGCACGAATTTGGTGTCATCGAAGGTGTTAAGGAAGACGTCCAGGACATCTGCCTTAACTTGAAGGACCTCCTTCTTATTGTTCACTCAGACGAGCCAGTAACACTTCGTCTCGACAAGAAGACTGAAGGACCTGTCACTGCACGTGACCTTTCAACTACTGCTGATGTTGAGATTCTCAACCCAGACCTTCACCTTGCTTACATCACATCTGCAAAGTCATCACTTAGCTTCGAGCTCACAGTAGAGCGCGGCAAGGGATACGTAGGAGCTGAAGGCAACAAGGGTTCTTCAACCATTGGTGTTATTCCACTCGACGCAATCTTCACACCTGTTCGCCGTGTGAGCTTCGAAATCTTCCCAGTTCGTGTTGAGCAGTCAAAGGACTTCGACCGTCTCGTTATCGAAATCGAAACTGACGGAACCGTAAGCCCACAAGAATCACTTGCTTCAGCTGGAAAGACACTCGGTTCACTTGTTGAACTGATTGGTGACTTTGACAACGAAGCACCAGCTCTTGAGCTTGGTGACGTTGGATCAGCACAAGCTGCAGCTTCTGAGCTTGACATTCGAATTGAAGAACTCGGCCTTACCGAGCGTTCACGTAACTGCCTTAAGCGCGCTGGCATCAACACAATTGCTCAGCTCGTTAACGCAACAGAGCGTGACCTTACATCCATCACAAACTTCGGTGCTACGTCACTGAAGGACGTGAATGACCGCCTCGAAGAGCGTGGTCTTTCACTTCGACTAGAGGACTAATTATGTTAGGTGCACCAAAGAAGGGCCCACGTTTCGGTGGAAGCTCATCACACCAGAAGGCAATGTACGCAAACCTTGTTTCGTCACTTATTGCTGCTGAAGGAATCGTTACAACAGAAGCTAAGGCCAAGGCCCTTCGTCCCATCGTGGAGAAGGTCGTAACCGCAGCCAAGAACTCCCCAGAGGGTTCAGTGCACGCTCAGCGTCGTGTCGTTGCGTTCATTCGCGACAAGGACATGGCTCACAAGTTGTTCACTGAAATTGCTCCTCGTTACAAGGAGCGTCCTGGTGGTTACACCCGCATCTTGAAGCTTGGGCCGCGTCAGGGTGACAATGCCCCTATGGCGCGCATTGAGTTCGTTTGATCCATCAGTAGTCGCTACCGAAAGGTGGCGTCTTGACCTCGCCTATGACGGCAGAGGTTTTAGTGGATTTGCCTATCAGCCAGAAGTCACCACAGTTGTTGGAGTCCTTCGCGTCGCACTTGCAACGACCCTTCGTCTAAAAGAAGAGCCAGACATTATTGGTGCGGGTCGCACTGACGCTGGCGTGCACGCATTCGCACAAGTTGTCCACGTTGATCTACCCGTTCAGTTCTTTCCTGACGAGCGCGGAGAACCGGTACAGCGTCTTCTTAACTCTCTCAACATGCAACTTCGTGGACAGATCCGTGTTCTGAAAGCACAGCGCGTTAGTGCTGACTTTGATGCACGCCACTCTGCACTGTGGCGCGAATACCGCTACCTAGTTTTTGAATCAGATCCTCCAGCGCTAGCGCTTACGAACAGCTTCGCGTGGAGCGTTGAAGGACCTCTCGACATTGACGCCATGAATAGAGCTGGCCAACAGTGCATTGGAACGTATGACTTTCGCTCGTTTTGTCGCCGCCCCACTAACGCTGGACCGGAGGACCCGCTGCTTCGCCGCGTTATTTCAGTGAGGTGGGAACGGGTCCCTGACGAGTGGGCCATGAGCCCCACCGGAGAGCCAGTGCTTCGCCTCAACATCAGGGCCCAGTCCTTTTGCCACAACATGGTCCGCAATCTGGTCTCCACCATGGTCGCCGTAGGGCGAGGGGACATCCCCGAAAACACCATTAAAGACCGCCTGGAGACCCCTCAGAGGGATCATTTGCCATCGGCGGCCCCACCCGAGGGTCTGAGCCTTGTCGGGGTCGGATACGAGGAATTTGCTGGCGGCCCCTCCGGTTTCGTAAGATAGAGAGTCCCTTAGGAGTCCCAC
Organism: uncultured Acidimicrobiaceae bacterium; assembly: GCA_937975915.1. Classification (GTDB taxonomy): domain Bacteria; phylum Actinomycetota; class Acidimicrobiia; order Acidimicrobiales; family RAAP-2; genus RAAP-2. The sequence continues at coordinate 56,690 of CALJTY010000015.1, forward strand.
GCTGGTGACCCCCTAAAGATCGCTGAAAGAAGAATTGTGAAGACCTTTACTCCAAAAACAGCCGAGATTTCTCGCGACTGGTTAGTCATTGACGCAGAAGGACTTGTCCTTGGCCGCGTGGCAACAGTTGCTGCTTCACTACTTCGTGGAAAGCACCGCGTCACCTTTGCTTCACACATGGACATGGGCGACAACGTCATCATCATCAACGCAGACAAAGTAGTCATTACTTCTAACAAGGCAACGCAGAACTTCCGTTACCGTCACTCTGGTTACCCAGGTGGAATTCGTTCAACATCATGGGGAACACTTCTTGCCGATGACCCAGAAAAGTTCGTGTACGACGCAGTTAAGGGAATGATTCCTAAGAACCGTCTTGGTCGTCAAGTAATGGCGAAGCTTCACGTTTACAAGGGCGCAGAGCACCCACACATTGCTCAAGCACCAAAGATGTACGACACCTCGGCAATCCGCCGCGGTTAAGGAGAAAATTCGTGTCAACAATTCCACTCACACAAACAACTGGCCGCCGCAAGGAAGCAGTTGCTCGCGTACGTCTTCGTCCAGGAACTGGAACGATCACTATTAACTCACGCGCATTCGACAACTACTTCACATCAGCAACACACCGCCAGATGGTGATGGAACCACTTCGTCTTACTGACCAGCAGCAGACCTACGACATCGACGTAACAATCGAAGGTGGCGGAACTGCAGGACAGGCCGGAGCACTTCGCCTCGGAATCGCACGTTCACTTCTTGAGCTCGACGAAGCAACTCGTCCAGCCCTTAAGAAGGCCGGACTCCTTACTCGCGACTCTCGCAAGAAGGAATCGAAGAAGTACGGTCTCAAGAAGGCCCGTAAGGCGCCTCAGTACTCGAAGCGTTAATGGCCATGGCCGTGCAATTTGGCACGGACGGCATTCGGGGCAGAGCCTACGAAGAGATAACTACCGACCTTGCCTACAAGCTTGGTCGCGCAGTTGCTTCAGTATTCAACGCTCCAGTGTTCGTTGGTTACGACACCAGAGAAAGCTCACCCGCACTCGCTGCAGCAGTGCTGTGTGGTCTAAAAGATGGTGGCGCCAGCGCTTTTAATCTCGGCTACTTCACAACCCCTGGTGTTGCGGTAATTGCCCAGCAACGCAGTGGCGTTGGCGTTGTGGTTTCTGCGTCGCATAACCCATACTTTGACAACGGCCTAAAGGTCCTTGGACTCGGTGGATCAAAGCTCGACGTTGCCACAGAACAAGCGGTCACTGACGCACTGAACGCAGCACCAAGCGCAGCGAGTGACGAATTCGCTGAAACACCAATTGATGCTTCAGCCGAGCACGACTACGCCCATCACATTGCCAGTTTGGTCCCCGGAGATATTTCAGCACTGTCGATTGTTCTGGACTGCGCCAATGGAGCAGCATCACACGTAGCGCACGAACTCTTTGAAGCAACTGGTGTTTCGCTGACGACCATTAATGATGCTCCTGATGGAAAGAACATCAACGAGAACTGTGGATCAACGCACGTTGAAGCTCTCATTGCAAAAGTCACTGAACTAGGTGCAGATCTAGGTCTCGCATTTGATGGTGACGCTGACCGACTTATTGCAGTTGACAAGAACGGCGATGTAAGAGACGGCGATGACCTCATGATTCTTTTCGCACTCGACTTCGCTGAGCGCAACAAACTCGGTGGCGGACTCGTTGTTACTTCGATGAGCAACCTTGGACTTCACCGCGCCATGAGAATTGCAAAGACAAAAGTTGTAGAAACTGATGTTGGTGACCGCAATGTGTTGTTGGCCCTGGAAGAAAATTCTTGGAACTTTGGTGGCGAGCAGTCTGGTCACCTCATTTTTCGAGACCTCGCACCAACTGGCGATGGACTTCTAACCGGACTCATGTTGTGTGACCTTGTTGCTCGACGCGGACCACTTGACGAATTAGCGAGTGCCGCGTGGACACGTGTGCCCCAGCGTTTGATCAACATTGCAAACGACCTCTATAAAGATGACGTGGTGCAGACATTGTTCCAAGAACTCGTTGCGAGCCACAATGTGGACTTGAGCGATGTTCGACTACTGGTTCGACCTTCTGGCACCGAGCCAGTTGTTCGAGTGATGATTGAGGCGCTGGACGCTTCATTCGTTGATGAGTTCTCATCTCGCTTGGAAAGTTCTTTTTCCTGAAATTAACTGGGCCGGGGTGGAGAAACCCCTGCGAGTAGGCTTGTATTCATGTGCGGCATCATTGGGGTCGTTGGATCCTCCGACACGCTCTCGACACTTCTTGAGGGCCTACAACGCTTGGAATATCGCGGCTACGACTCAGCGGGAGTTGCCCTGGTGCGCCCAGGCAAAACCTGGCGCGCGCGTACCGCTGACGGGACTCAGTCAGTAGCGGCACTACGCCTCGAATGCGAACACGCTCCTTCTGGCTTTAGCTCAGGCATTGGACACACTCGCTGGGCCACGCACGGTGCCCCAGAAGCAGTGAACGCTCACCCTCACCTTGACTGCTCAGGCAACATCGCCATTATTCACAATGGCATTATTGAAAACCACTCAGAACTTCAAGGACAACTCGAATCACGCGGACACGTTTTTACTTCAGTCACTGACTCTGAGGTACTCGCGCACCTTATTGAAGAAGAGCGCGCCAAGGGACTAGATCTCATGGATGCTGTACGACAGAGTTTGTTGATTGTTCGTGGTGCTTTCGCACTTGCAGTAATGGACGCCAATGAGCCAGACGTCATTGTTGCGGCGCGTCGAATTTCTCCACTCGTTGTTGGAACTTCGCCTGGTGTCACCTACCTTGCTTCAGACATCCCAGCGATTTTGGATAAGGCCAAAGCTTTTTATGCAGTCAACGACGACGAAGTTGTTCGCCTAGGGCCAGAAGGTTTCCGAGCGGTTGACCTAGAGGGCGCACCGGTTCGACTTCATCAGTTGCAAATCGACTGGAACCTAGAGACTGCAGAAAAGGGCGGACACCCCGACTTCATGACGAAGGAAATCAATGAACAACCTGATGCCCTTCGTGCCACCTTGCTTGACCGCAGGAGAAGCGACGGAACTATCACGTTCGACGAGATGCGCATAAGTGACCAAGAACTTCGTGACGTAAAGCGCGTTGTTCTCGTGGCCGCTGGAACGTCACATCACGCTGCACAAGTTGCCAAGTACGCCATTGAGCGCTGGGCCGGGGTGAGTGTTGAAGTTGACATTGCGAGTGAATATCGTTACCGCGATCCAATCGTCGAAGTTGGAACCCTCGTTATTGGTGTGAGCCAGTCTGGTGAAACAATTGACACGATCATGGCAATTCGCGAAGCGCAGCGTCGCGGAGCACGTGTTGTGGCTATTTCAAACATTGTTGATTCCTCACTCGCACGTGAAGCTGACGCCGTTATTTACACTCGGGCCGGACTTGAAGTTTCTGTTGCTTCTACAAAGGCATTCGTGGCCCAGGTCGCAGCGCTTGAACTCTTCGCTCTTCGCCTCGCACAGTTGCGCCAAACCCTGAAGCCAAGCGACATTGATGCACTTTTTCTTGGCCTAAATGCAGTGAGTGCTCAAGTGGCAGAGACCCTTACTCGCCGTAGTGATTATGAATCAGTGGCGGAGCAACTACTCAGCACTCGTGACTTCTTCTTCCTCGGCCGCCACGTTGGATTCCCAACTGCACTCGAAGGAGCACTGAAGCTAAAAGAACTTAGCTACTTGCACGCAGAAGGCTATCCAGCCGGTGAACTCAAGCACGGACCACTCGCGCTCATTGAACCAGGCGTTGTGGTCGTGGCAATAACAACTGATCCAAACATGCACGAAAAGATTCTTTCAAATCTCGCTGAAGTGAAGGCTCGTGGAGCCACAGTGGTGGCCGTTGCAACAGATGACGATGAAAAGATAGCCGCTGTTGCTGACTTCGTTTTCAGAGTTCCGGCAACTGAGCCAATGTTTACACCAATGATTGATGTTGTCCCTCTTCAAATTTTTGCCTACGCCATGGCTCGCGGACTCAAACATGAAGTTGACCGCCCGCGCAACCTGGCAAAGACCGTGACGGTTGAATAATGGCTACGGTCGGCATTGGAATTGACATTGTTGACGTTCCGCGCTTTGAAAAGGTTTTAGCGAGACGTCCAAAAATCGTTGACCGCCTGTTCACCGAAGGCGAGAAGCTAGACACGAAGCTTCGCCCACAACGCCTCGCCGCCAGGTTTGCCGCAAAAGAAGCAGTTATGAAGGCGTGTGGTGTTGGCGTTGGTTCAACCGGATGGAAGACCATTGAAGTTAAGAAAATGCGCTCAGGTGCACCAATGGTTGTTTTGCACGGCACTGCACAAGACCTTGCGGACCGGGTGGGCATCAAGAACATGCACATCACACTGACGCACACTGACATGAGCGCAGCTGCCTTCGTGGTTGGTACTGACGATGCCGGTTGAAGCAGTTAACCGAGCATCGCGCGTTGAGATTTCTCGCAGTGCTCTAGAAAACAACATTGCAACATTGCGTGCTGTGAGTGGTGGAGTAGCGCTCGCGGCAGTTGTAAAGGCCAATGGCTACGGCGTAGGAGCAGTGCAGCTCGCAACTATCTATCAAGAAAATAATGTTGCGATGTTGTGTGTTGCGCTTGTTGATGAAGGAATTGAACTTCGTGCCAATGCAGTGACAATTCCGATCCTCGTCTTTGCTGAACTAGATGAACACAACACCAAGCTCGCTTTTGAAAACGGACTTATTGCAACTATTGGTTCTGTTGAAGGAGCCAGATTTGCAGTTTTATGTGCCAAGCAGCTCGGTGGCATGCACCGAGTACACGTAAAGCTCGACACGGGCATGCACCGACTCGGTGTTGACCGCGAAAACCTCGACGCAGTTTTAGACGTCCTTACTTCATCACAAAACATTGAGATTGATGGCTTCTACACACACTTCAGCGTCGCGGATGAATCAAATCCTGATCACCGTTCTTTTACTCGCACGCAGATCGATCTGTTTAATGAAGCCCAGCACCACGTTGCTTCAAGAGGCATCGAAGTCAAGAACATTCACCTTGCTAATACTGCGGGAACTGTTGCTTTTAAGGAAGCTCACGGCACCATGGTGCGCTGCGGGCTGGGACTACTAGGTGTTGCCCCTCAGTTGTGGCTCGAAAGCGTCATTGGTGAATCTGCAATGACGCTTCGCCAAGCGGTAAGTCTTCACTCAAAGGTGAGTGCTGTTCGCCGCGTTCCTGCGGGGGCTCGTCCAAGTTATGGTCGTCGACGTGAACTTGAGATTGACTCCAACATTGCAACGGTCCCTTATGGCTACGCCGATGGCTACGCACGCTCACTCTTTGCTGGTGGCGCGGAAGTACTAATTAATGCAAAGCGCTACCCACTCGCTGGTCAGATAACAATGGATCAGATCGTTGTTGACTGCGGTGATGACGAAGTGAAGATTGGAGACGACGTTGTGCTTCTTGGTCAACAGGGAGATGAATTCATCTCTGCGAATGAGCTCGCAGAGCGACTCGACACGATTACTTATGAAATCTTCACCATGATTGCCACCCGCGTTGCCCGTGTTGTTGTGAGCTAGTCGTGGAAAACAACATTCCAGAGCTCGCATCGTGTCAACGATGCTCCCTTTCAAAAACTCGAACACGAGTTGTCATTGGATCTGGACCAGACTCGCCCTCGCTAATGGTTATTGGTGAGGCTCCGGGGAAAAACGAGGACGAGGGCGGCGAGCCATTTATTGGTCGCAGCGGACAGCTTCTCTTTCGTTTAATCGAAGAAGAAACCGGCCTACGTAGAAGTGACTGCTTTGTGACCAATGTCGTGAAGTGTCGTCCACCTAATAACCGGACTCCAAACAAAACTGAACTCGGTGCCTGTCGCCCTTGGCTTGATTCACAGTTCATCGCAGTCAGCCCACAGTTTGTCTTGGCGCTTGGCAACACTGCTTCGAAAACAGTCTTTAATCACACTGAGCCCATTGGTGCAGTACACGGAAGAGTTATGTCTCTGGGCCCAGTGAAGGGGATGGCGACATATCACCCCGCCGCCGCACTTCGCCAAGGCCCTAGCGTGGTGGAAGTGATGCGTGCCGATTTACGAATTCTAAAAACACTGTTGGGCCAGCAATGACCTTCGAGCGCTACTGCGACACTGACGAAGCCACACAAATTTGTGGTGAGGACTTTGCCGCGGTGCTTCGCCCTGGCGACATCGTTCTCCTTTCTGGCCAACTTGGTGCAGGAAAGACAACCTTCACTAAAGGTGTTGCCAAAGCTCTTGGTGTTAGTGAGAGGGTGACGAGCCCGACATTCACCATGGTGCGTGAGCACGCTTGTTCAAACTCCAAAGGTATCCAGACCTTGCACCACTGTGATGTTTACCGCGTTGAGAGTCTCGGTGAAGTTCTTGACCTCGCGCTAGGCGAACTCGTAGAAGAAGCAGGTGTTGCACTCGTTGAATGGGGAGAACTCGCCGCATCGGTATTCGGACGCGATGTGCTCACCGTGAACTTTGAAATTGATGATCACGAAGGTCGTCGACTCATTGTTAGTGGCGCCCTCGCCAATTCAAGAACTGATGAACTAGCAAAGTGGGCAAAATAATGAACATCCTCGCAATTGAAACTGCTACCGAGGGCTGCGCTACTGGACTTCGAACATCAGATGGGCGAGAGATCATCAAACTTGTTGATGAAAATCGCCAGCACACTGAGGAGCTCACGCTAGGAATTCAGGCACTCCTTAGCGAAGCAGGACTAAAGGCGAGTGACATCAAGCGCGTGGTGGTTGACCACGGACCGGGTCTCTTTACTGGGCTCCGCGTAGGGATTGCAACCGCGATTGCTTTGGCACAAGGTGTTGGTGCAGAACTGGTTGGTGTTAGTTCACTTGAACTTCTGGCCCACGGCGCTCATGATGCGGGAGTGCGCGGAACCTTGATGTGTGCAGTTGATGGTCGACGTGGCGAAGTGTTCGTTCAGACCTTCACGTTGAGCGACGGCGTTGTTGCCAAAGATGAGCCACGCGTAGAAGTGCCTCGAACAGTGGTCATTGGATGGGCCACAATGGCCGTGCCCGTGACGTTCACCGGTGACGGTGTTGAGCGCTATCTCAGTGATTTTTCTGCCGTGCCGGGCGCCGTGATCCACCGCGAAAAAGTTCCTTCGATTCATGCAGCGCTAACTCTTGGCTCTGAGAGAACTCCTTCAGCAACAATTACCCCTCTGTATCTTCGTGAAGCAGATGCCGTTTCGAATTTCACTACTCGTGAGCGAGCGAAATGACGTGGCACATTCGCCTCGCTGAACGACGAGACATTTCTGAGCTGCTAGCCATCGAACAAATTCAGTTTCCTGAGCCTTGGACCAGGGGAATGTTGCTAGACGAAGTTACTAATACTGAAACTCGGAGATACACAGTTGTGGTTGAGGATGGGAAAATTCTCGGTTACCTCGGCGTGATGTTTGTTATGGACGAATTACACATCAACACCATTGGAGTACTGCCGGACTTTGAAGGAAAGGGCATTGGCACTGCTCTTATGGATGATGCTTGGCGTGACGCCAAAGAGCGAAGCATTGAGCGCGCAACGTTAGAAGTCGCCGTTAGTAACAAGCGCGCCCAAGACCTTTATTACCGTTACGGCTTTAAGCCCGTTGGCATCCGAAAGAACTACTACGACAAGATCGGCGAAGACGCCCTGGTTCTTTGGGCTGATTTACCCGTTGAAGACCAGCCATGAGAGCCCTACGCTAGAGATATGTCGGTCGTTCTTGGAATCGAAACAAGTTGTGATGAAACAGCGGCTTCTGTCGTTGACTCAAACTTTCACGTGATTTCTTCCGTCATTGAATCTTCTATTGACCAGCACCGAGCTTTTGGTGGCGTGGTTCCTGAACTCGCTGGAAGAGCACACGTCGCAACTATTGGACCAGTTGTTGAGCGAGCATTAAAAGATGCCGGACTCGATCCTCACAACCCAGCCATTGACGCAATCGCCGTTACTAGTGGGCCAGGACTTATTGGATCGCTGCTGGTTGGACTTTCTGCCGCGAAGGGTTTTTCTCTGGCGTGGGGCGTGCCATTTGTTGGCGTCAATCACTTAGAAGGCCATCTCTTCGCGCCACTTTTGGAAAAGAGTGATCTCGAGTGGCCACTAATGACACTTCTGGTTTCTGGCGGACACAGCATGATTGTTTTACAGAGTGGCCCGGGAGAGCAGGTTGTGCTCGGAGAAACTATTGACGATGCAGCGGGTGAAGCGTATGACAAAGTTGCGCGTTGGCTCGGACTTGGTTACCCCGGTGGACCAGAAATCGACAAGCTCGCACAAACTGGCACACCAGGAAAACTAAAACTTCCCGTTTCGATGACCGGCGAAGGATACGACCTTTCGTTCTCTGGTCTAAAGACTGCCGTGGTTAGAGCAACAGAAAAGAATGCCGATGTTCCCCTGGCTGACGTTGCGGCCTCGTTTCAGGCTGCTGTTGCAGAACAGTTACTTCGCAAGTTGCGCACTGCACTCGAGAAGAACGAAGTCAAAGGCGTGGCACTCGCTGGGGGAGTTGCGGCGAACTCTGCACTTCGCGCTGGAATCAATCAACTGGCCAGTGAGTTTGGAATTGTTGCTCATTTGCCATCAATGCAGATGTGCACCGACAACGCTGCGATGATTGCAGCTGCAGGAGTACACCGAATTTCTCACAATGGGCCAAGCCCTCTTACCTTGTCAGCCAGTCCGAACTGGCAGTTAGTGGATGTCAAATGAGTGAACGCTGGGTGCCCTTCGACGTTGCTGACTGTGACGCAAATCCATTTGTGCAGTTCAACAAATGGTTTGATGATGCAAAAGACGTAATGCGTGAGCGTGAAGCAATCGCTCTTTCAACTTCAACACCTAACGGTCACCCCAGCACACGCATGGTCCTACTTCGCCATATTGATGATCATTCATTTGGTTGGTATACGAACTACTTGTCTCACAAGGGTCACGAGCTACTTCTTAATCCATTCGCCGCAATTCTTTGGTACTGCGAACCGCTTGGTCGACAGATTCGCATGGAAGGCGCTGTGTCACAGATGAGTGCGCAAGAGTCTGATGAGTATTTCAACTCACGTCCTCGTGGGCACCAGATTGGTGCGCACGCCAGTGACCAGAGTGCTCCAATCTCGAGTCGCGCTGAACTCGAAAACCGAGTCAAGGAACTTGAAATCGAATTTGAAGGAAAGCCAATTCCACGCCCACTGCACTGGGGTGGTTACCGCTTAGAACCTACGTATTTTGAGTTCTGGCAGCACCGCACAGATCGACTTCATGACCGGGTTTTCTATACCCAGTCTGCCAATCAGTGGAAGCTCGAAAGGCATTGTCCCTGATCAAGTCTCATTTGGCACTTTTGCGGCGAGACTGCTAAATTGGCAGTCGGAAGTTTCGAGTGCTAATTGCTCAGGAGGCAATCAAAATGAAGCTGCAACCCCTAGAAGACCGAATTGTTGTTCGTCCCGACGTGGCCGAGTCAACAACCGCATCTGGATTAGTAATCCCAGACTCAGCAAAGGAAAAGCCACAACAGGGCGAAGTTATTGCTGCAGGTCCTGGACGTCGTTCAGAGACAACTGGTGAACTTATTCCTAGTGGAGTAAAGACCGGTGACTCTGTTGTGTACTCAAAGTACGGCGGAACTGAAATCACAATCGATGGTGAGGATCTTCTTATTCTCTCCAGCCGTGACGTTCTCGCAGTCGTAACTAAGTAGTCATTCAGCGATTCGTCGCTATCTCTCTATAGACAAGGATAAAAAATGTCAAAGATGCTCAAGTTTGACGAGGAAGCTCGTCGTGGACTCGAAGCCGGTGTTGACAAGTTGGCAGATGCTGTCAAAGTCACCCTCGGACCTAAGGGCCGCAATGTTGTAATTGGCAAGAAGTTCGGTGCTCCAACAATCACGAACGACGGTGTTTCAATCGCTCGCGAAATCGAACTCGAAGACCCGTTTGAAAACATGGGTGCACAGTTGGTGAAGGAAGTAGCAACGAAGACAAATGACGTTGCTGGTGACGGAACAACTACTGCAACTGTTCTTGCTCAAGCACTGATCAAGGAAGGTCTGCGCAATGTTGCTGCAGGCGCGAACCCATCAGGTCTTAAGCGTGGAATCGAACTCGCAGTTAAGGCTGCGGTTGCGTCAATTAAGGAACAGTCACAGACTGTTTCAGACAAGACACAGATCGCTCAAGTTGCAACAATTTCTGCAGCTGATGCTTCAATCGGTGAAGTTATTGCTGACGCAATCGACAAGGTTGGAAAAGACGGAACAGTAACTGTTGAAGAATCAAACACATTCGGCATTGAGCTTGAGCTCACCGAGGGTATGCAATTCGACAAGGGTTACCTTTCTCCTTACTTCGTAACTGACAATGACCGCCAAGAAGCAGTTCTTGAAGACGCGTTCATTCTCTTTACTAGCCAGAAGATTTCTGCTGTGCACGACCTTGTTCCAGTACTGGAAAAGGTCATGCAGGCCGCACGTCCACTGCTCATCATTGCTGAAGACATTGAAGGCGAAGCGCTTGCGACCCTGGTTGTTAACAAGATCCGCGGAACGTTCACTTCAGTAGCCGTTAAGGCTCCAGGCTTTGGAGACCGCCGCAAGGCCATGCTCCAAGACATGGCTGTACTTACTGGTGGAACAGTTATCTCTGAAGAAATCGGACTCAAGCTCGACACTGCAACGATTGACCTTCTTGGTCGCGCTCGTCGCATTGTTGTAACCAAGGACGCAACAACAATTGTCGACGGAAGTGGACAAGCAGCTGAAGTTGCTGGCCGTGTTGCTCAGATCAAGCGTGAAATCGAAGACACTGACTCAGACTGGGACCGCGAGAAGCTCCAAGAGCGTCTAGCGAAACTTGCTGGTGGAGTTGCAGTCGTCAAGGTTGGCGCCGCGACTGAAGTTGAACTCAAAGAGAAGAAGCACCGCATCGAGGACGCACTTAGTGCAACTCGTGCAGCTATTGATGAAGGAATCGTTGCCGGTGGTGGCACAGCACTCGTTCGTGCTCGTGCCAGCGTTGAAGCATTGATTGCAACATTGATTGGTGACGAAGCAACTGGTGCTCGCATTGTTGCTAACTCTCTTGACGCTCCACTTCGCCACATCGCACAAAATGCTGGCTTCGAAGGTGCCGTTAAGGTTCGTGAAGTTGCTGACGCGAAGGGTTCAATTGGACTCAACGCTGCAACTGGCGAACTAGTAGACCTCGTTAAGGCTGGAGTAATTGACCCAGCGAAGGTGACACGTTCTGCACTACAGAACGCTGCATCAATCGCTGCGTTGCTTCTTACCACCGAAGCAATTGTTGCTGACAAGCCAGAGCCTGCAGGCGCGCCTGCTGGTGGTGGCATGGGTGACATGGGCGGGATGATGTAACTCGTCCATTTGGACTTTAGAAACCCCCGGGTGAAAACCCGGGGGTTTCTGCTTTCTTGGCTGGGATGCAAATTCTTAAATAGGCGTAGCATGGTTACATGACTAATCAAGAACCGCTCAGTCCATCAAACGGTCTCAATGTTTTGCACCTCTTCTGTCACCCAGACGGAGCTGTTGACGCATCTGCAGTGAAGCGTGCAGTTGAAGAAGCCAAAGAAGTCGGCATGCAAGTTGTAACGGCAGCCATTATGGGCGCCAAGGCCGACACGTGCTTCATGGTCCTTGGAACTAACTTGTGGGACCTTCGAAAGTTTCAGTCAAAGATTCAGGCTGCTGGGTTTATGGTCGCCGAAAGCTACGTTTCGGTAACTGAAATTTCTGAATACGCCCAGGGCATGCCAGAAAAGATGATCAACGACCGCCTCTTCCCGGTCCTTCCACCAGAAGGAATGAAGGCATTTTGCTTCTATCCAATGTCTAAGCGCCGTGGCGAAAAAGACAACTGGTACAAGTTGCCCTACGAAGAGCGCGAAGAACTTATGCGTCAACACGGCAAATCTGGTCGTGACTTCAAGGGCCGTGTTCTACAGGTTGTTACTGGATCTACTGGTCTAGACGACTGGGAGTGGGGCGTGACTCTCTTTGGTGTCCACGTTGATGACCTCAAAGACTGCGTCTACACAATGAGGTTCGACGAAGCGTCGACGCTCTACGCGGAATTTGGTGCTTTCTATACCGGACTTGTTGGCTCTGTAGACGAAGTTCTAGACGCCACATTGGCCTAGGCATCATTGGTAGCGTCAAAGCGTGAGTGAACCGGTATCTGAAAAGACGCTTCGGCGTTGGGCTGAGTCCCTTGCGGGACTTGCTCGCACTGGGATGGGCTTTACTGAAAGCCAGTACGAACGTGAACGCTACGAAGAGATTCTTAATATCGCCGGCGATATAAAAGCTGCTGCTGACCACGGAACGCATGATGTTCTTGACGCTCAGGGACACGTTGTTGAGTGGATGAAACAAATTGGTAAGGGAATCCCCGGCTACGCAACACCAAAAGTTGCCGTCGGTGCTGCGGTTTCAAACGAAAAAGGTGAGCTCCTTCTAATCCAGCGTGCGGACTCTGGATTCTGGCTCTATCCAACTGGATGGTGCGACATTGGTTACTCTGCGCCTGAAGTTGTTGTGAAAGAAGTGCTTGAAGAAACTGGTTATGAAGTTGAGCCAATTCGCCTTATTGGAGTTCTTGATGGGATGAGACACGGGGCTTCAAGAGTCCCCTTGTATTCAATGCTCTTTCTCTGCAAACTCACTGGTGGTTCAATGAACATTCATGAACTTGAATGCACTGATGCTGGTTGGTTCTCGATTGACAATTTGCCCTCACCAATGATTGGTGCAGAGCGCTGGGTTGATCCAGTTTTCGCTGCAATTAATGGTGAAGTTCGAGACGTCTATTACGACGAACTTCGCGTTCCGGTGTGGAGGAACGAAGAGTGAGCATCTCCATTGAAATCGCAACTCACGCCACAGATGAACTACTAACTAGCCTCAATCGACTAGTTCCCCAGTTGTCTTCGAGTGCATCGCCACTCACGAGCGACGATGTTGAAGCCCTGATTGAAAACCCAGCGGTTTCTGTATTCATAGCCAAAAACGATGGCGTAATTGTTGGAACGTTGACGCTTGTTGTGTTCCCAATTCCTTCTGGTCTCAGGGCTTGGATTGAAGATGTTGTTGTTGATGAAGGAGCACGCGGGCTTGGTGCAGGAGTTGCATTAACTGAAGCCGCGGTTACTGAGTCAAAACGACGTGGTGCAAAGTCGATTGATTTGACGAGCCGTCCTTCACGCGAAGCCGCAAACGCGATGTATGTCAAACTTGGTTTCGAACAGCGTGAAACCAATGTGTACCGACTTGGTCTCAAATAACTTGGAAAATACTGCACAGCAAAAGAGAGTCATTCAAACCCTCAGTGCTGCTCAGATTCTGAACGGGATTGGAACAGCTGGGACTGTTGCGGCAGGTTCATTGCTGGTTGCATCGATTTCCAATTCGGAATCCCTTGCTGGTCTCGCACAGACAACAACAGTGCTTGGTGCTGCGATGATGGCGTTGCCATTGGCGAGGTTGACTCAAAAAGGTGGTCGCAGACTTTCTCTAATTAGCGGATTTTCCATTGGAGGATTAGGCGCAGCACTAGCGATTCTTGGCGGTATTCATAAAGTTTTGTTTCTTATGCTCGCGGGTTCGTTTTTCATCGGCGCAGCTTCTGCATCTGGCTACCAAGCACGATTCGCGGCCATTGACTTAGCCACCGCTGAGAACAGATCTCGCAATCTTTCCTTCGTGGTGTGGGGTTCCACTGTTGGTGCAGTTACGGGACCAAACCTTATGCAGCCCTCGGGAGACATTGCGCATTATTTCAACCTTCCAAGATTGGTGGGCCCCTACTTCATTGTTGGGATAAGCCTCGCACTCGCTTCAGCTGTAATTTATGTTTTTCTAAGACCTGATCCTTACCTCACAGCCAATCTTTCTTCTGATGGTGTAACTCAGAAAAAGCAGGAAACCACACGAGCTGCGCTTAAACACATTCGAGAAATTCCCCAAGCGTTGTTCGCAATAACTTCAATAGGCATAGGGCATTTGGCAATGGTTTCCATAATGGTTATGACACCAGTTCACATGTCTCACGTTGATGTGACGCTCTCTGTCATTGGGCTAGTCATAAGCGTTCACGTCCTTGGGATGTATGCGTTCTCACCATTGGTTGGAATGTTGAGTGACAAAGTTGGCAGAGTTCGAGTAATTCAGATTGGTTTTGCGTTACTAGTTCTTGCGGCGGTGATAGCCGGGATGTCACCTGCAATGAATGCGGTGTCACTCGGATTTGGTCTGTTCCTGCTGGGCCTCGGATGGTCGTGCACACTCATCGCTGGTTCGACACTCTTATCGGAGTCTGTATCAATTGAAATGAGACCATCATCGCAAGGTGCAAGTGACCTTGTAATGAACTTGATGGGCGCAATTGGTGGTGCTTTGAGTGGAGTAATCATCGGGCTGTTTTCATTTGGATTGCTTTGTTTCTCGATTGGCACTCTCGTCTTCTTGCTCGGAATCTGGTCGTTGAGAGTCAAATAAGTCCGCTCACATCAAGTTAAAACTTGGTAAGTCGGTAACCAACGGCTGATGCATGTCGAGAAGTGAACTTTTATTTTTTCTCAGATGAGTAGGGTTGAATGTTCTATGGATGAACTCGCTCCCTGCCCTAAGTGCCAATGTGTCAATACTTATGAAATGGGTACGTTGCTGGTTTGTCCGGAATGCGCCTATGAATGGATTCCTAAAGAAGAAGCCTCAGTAGTTGTTGCAGATGAAGTTATCCGTGACGCGGTCGGCAACATTTTGCAAGATGGCGACACTGTCACGATCATTAAGGACATGAAGGTGAAGGGGAGTTCTAATACGCTAAAAGTTGGCACTCGAGTTCGTAATATTCGCCTCACTCCTGGCCCCGGTGGTCACGACATCGAAGCACGTGTTGAAGGTTTTGGAGATCTTTATCTCAAGTCCAGCATTATGAAAAAAGCCTAAGGCTAGTGAGCTGAAGCGCTTACTTCTTTAAGCTTTCCTTTTCCTGGTAGCGGCTTAATTACAGAAAGCGCTACTGCAAACGCGACCCCAGCAATTACGAAGCAACCATGGTGGAATCCGTTCATGAACGACGAAACTACATTGGGCTCAATTTGTTGCGCAAGCGCTGAAGGCAGAGAGTGCAGCGTGCCAACAGCTTGCTGCATTGAAGAAGATGCATTGGCAGCTGCAGCTGTTGGTAGGCCAGCAGGCTTAAATGCGCTCATTATTTGTGGCCCGAAAGTAGAGCTGAAGACTGAACCGACTACGGCTACTCCTAGAGTTCCACCGAGTTCACGTGTCACGTTGTTCACTGCTGAGCCACCTCCAATTTGAGTTGGGGGGAGAGAAGTCATGATTGCGGCAGTGGATGATGCACCAATTAGCGCGAATCCAAGTGCCATCATGCACATTGATCCAACAACTGGGCCGAAATAGGCAGCGTTTGCAGGCAGCAATCCCATCCAGAAAATGGCTGCTCCTTCAATAGCAATTCCAAGACTGACAACCATGCGTGCACCGAATTTAAGTGCCAGACTCGCACCGATTGGAGTGAAGATTCCAGTAACGATTGCGAAAGGCAAAGTGTGCACACCTGAAGAAAGCGGTGAGTAACCGCGCACTAATTGGAAGTACTGCGTAACTAAAAAGATGAATCCAAAAAGGGCGAAGAACGAAATTGCAATTGATCCCGCTCCAGCTGAGAATGCTGGACGCTTGAAGAGTCGCACATCGAGCAGAGGCTCATTACGTTTAAGTTCCCACAACACAAAAGAGAGAAGCAACGCTACTGACGCTGCAAAGAGCAAAAGCGTTGTCTGAGCTTTCCAGCCCCATGTTGGCCCCTGGATAATTGCGAGCAGCAATGTTGTGAGTCCAGTTGAACCAAGAATAAGTCCAAGAAGATCGAACCGGTGAACCTGAGGGCTCTTTGATTCTGGAATTATGAAGTAACCAAAGAGAAGCGTGAGTACACAAAGCGGAAGGTTCACAAGGAAAATTGAACCAAACCAGAAGTGTGTAATTAATGCACCTCCTGTAATTGGACCGAACGCAACCGCGGCACCAGATGTTGCTCCCCAGAAGCCGAATGCTTTTGCCCGTTCTGCTGGATTTTCAAAGACAACGGTCAAGATTGAAAGCGTCGCTGGGAAAATGAATGCTGCAGCCATTCCCATAAGTGCACGCCAGCTAATTAGTTGTGAAGTAGAAGTCGACCAAGCAGCGAATGTACTGAAGACTGCAAAGAAGACTAAGCCGAACTGCATAGTTCGTTTGCGTCCGAACCGGTCAGACGCCGCAGCACCTGCGAGGAGCAGTCCAGCGAATGGCAGCGAGTATCCGTCAACTATCCACTGAAGAGCAGAGTTAGAAGCATGAAGGTTTTGTGAAAGTGCCGGGATAGCAACATTGACAATCGTGTTGTCAACAACAACTAAGAAAACACTGAGGCAGAGAACTGCGAGTATTTGCCATCTGCGGTCATGGTGGTTTGTCATTAGTTCTCCAGGTTCTTGCTTTATTCAGATAATAGTGCTTTAATGTGAACAATGTTAACATTAAAGAAAACAGCTTCTGAATACCATCACGGAGACCTTCAAAGTGCACTAATCACTGCAGGTTTGCGCCAAGTTGAGAAGAACGGTCTCAACTCACTTGGCCTGCGCCAATTGGCGGTTGAAACTGGGGTGAGCCCCGCGGCTGTCTACAAGCACTTTCAAGACCTTGACCACCTCAAGGCCTGTATTGCCAAAGCGAGCAGAGAGATTCTTGGATCAATGATGTTGAAATCTCTGAAGCAGTTACCAGACGAACCCAAGACAAAACTTGATGCACTCAAGAGACTCAGAGCAACCGGATCTGCGTACATTGATTTTGGTGTTCAAAAGAAAAATCTCTTCGAAATTGCATTCATTTCATTCGATTCACCTGACTTGGGTCCAGACAGTCCAAACTCGTATCAAATTTTTCTTGATTGTTTGATTGACTTGAACAAATTAGGTGCGCTTTCAGATTCAAATCTCTTAATTGCCCCCGCTATGGCTTGGAGCGCAGTTCACGGCTTTGCCAGCCTCGCGACTCACGGCATTTATGGCAATAAAGCTGAAATAGAAGTCTTTAAGGATTCGGTACTTTCAGGCGTTCCTAGGTTGATCCAGATTGAACTTTGATAATCAGGCCTGCTGATACCGAAAAAGTCTACAGTAAAGAATTATGAAACTTAGCGATACACCACGTGCAGATGTTGAAATCCTTATTAATGCTCCGGTAGAAAAAGTTTGGCCTCTAATTTCCGACCCAGATCTCCCAGCAAAATTTTCTGAAGAGTTTCAAGGTGCAGTGTGGCTTGACGGCGCCACGCCAAGTCTCGGTGCAAAATTTAAAGGCACTAACAAAATGGGTGAGAGTGTGTGGGACACGACGTCAACCATCACAGATTTCTTAGTCAATGAAGTTTTTGAGTGGACTGTGGAAGACCTAGAAAACCCAGTATCAATTTGGTCATTTCGATTGTCTCCTAGTGATGGCTCGACTCTCTTGAAGATGTCTGGAGTACTTGGGACCTATACCAAAACGGGTCTTCATGCAGCTATTGCCAAAGATCCAGAAAACGAAGAGAAAATCGTCGGATGGCGCATGAGTAACTGGCGCGAAAACATGATGAAAACCGTTGAAGGTATTAAGCAGCTCAGCGAAAAGTAATTACTTAGTCGCGAGTGGCAAATCAAAAATAATTGCCAGACCACCGAGACTGCTTTGCTCGGTTTTCATTGAGCCCCCTACAGCTCTTGCAACATCAGCCATGATGCTCATGCCTAGACCCGAGCCTCCACTTTCTCGTGATCTGGAATCATCACCTCGAGCGAATCGCTGCGGTGAAAGTCCGTACCCTGAAGAAAGTCCTGGACCCCCGTCTTCAATTTTCAGATGGATGTGTGTTGTATCGCTAGTTAATGTGACATTCACCGGAGCTCCACTAGGTGTGTAGCGCTGAATGTTTGTAAAGGCATTAGTAACCATTCGATGGAAGAAATTTTCAGTCCCTATTACGTACACCCCATTTTCAATTCTTGACGTGACCTGGCGTTCAGGGTTGTCGGATTTGAAGTCAAAAACAGCAGAAGTCGTGAATGTACTCAAGTCCATTAGGGCCCCTTGTACAAATGGTGTTTCGTTAATTTCTGCAAGAAACAGGAGGTCACCAATTAGTGCATCCATGCGGTCCACTTCACGTTCAACACGGTCGGCTGCCCGTTGTTTTTGATCATCAGAGATGCTGACGTTTTGCAACATCTCGCTGTAACCC
Source organism: uncultured Acidimicrobiaceae bacterium (assembly GCA_937975915.1). GTDB lineage: Bacteria > Actinomycetota > Acidimicrobiia > Acidimicrobiales > RAAP-2 > RAAP-2. The sequence goes on from CALJTY010000015.1 coordinate 75,073, forward strand.
TTGATTACGGTGAGGGGAGTTCGCAGCTCATGAGAAGCGTCACCAATAAAACGCTGCATCGCAAGGTTGCTTGATTTTTCAATTTCGATAGTTTTCTTAAGATTTTCAACCATTACACCGAGAGATGATTGCAGGCTGCTTAATTCAGGAGTTGTGCTGGCCTTTGGAAGCTCGGCAAGATAGTTATTCTTTGAAATTGCTTCAGCGTATTCAATCAATTGATTGATGGTTCTGAAACTTGAACGCATGAAGCGGCGAGTGACGAGGATTATGAAGATAGCAATTAGTAATCCTGCGAGAAATACTTGTCGCTCTAAGCGGTGATTGGCATTTTGCACCGAGAGAGTTGAGGCCGCGACCAGCAAGAAATCACCACCACCAATTGGCATCGATCTAATTCTGAAACCAGTGATGCCGCTCACCTCGACTATTGAGTGAAGCGTGGATTTTGCGATTTCTATCGTTGGAGTTCTTGTCAGAGGGTTTGTTCCGGTCCTTATTGGCGTTGCCTCATTTGATGGGCTAATAACTACAAGAGTTACGTCGTAATTATTTTCCTGGACGGTATTTAGAGCATTGTCGAGAGCGGTAATTTCGTTGCCCAAACCACTATTTATGACTGCCGTGATTGGTGCATCTATTGCTGCGATTTCTGATCGTGAACTTATTGAAATTGCCAGCCAGCCAATCGAAAACGCAACTAGTGCGGTTGTAGCGACAAGCAGGACAGTAATTCGAGTTGATAGTCGCACTTTACGTCTGTGGCTCCATTAATTTAAAGCCAACACCACGAACTGTCGTGATGGGATTAAAGCCATCGCGATGAATCTTTTTGCGCAAGTAAGAAACGTAGGTGTCAAGCACTGAGGTTTCAGAGTCAAAATCAATTCCCCAAACTTGACTCAACAACTGCTCACGAGTGAAAAGTTTATTTTTCTTGGACAGCAAAACCTCAAGTAGATGAAATTCTGTTGCTGAAAGTTCAATGAATTCATCCTGGTAATAAACCTCGTGTGTGCCAGCGTCAAGTGTGAGTTGTCCACAATGAAGTTTCTCGGATGTACGTATTGTTGGCTCTGATCTACGAAGAATGGCTGCAACTCGAAGGAGTATTTCTTCCAAGCTGAATGGCTTGCGTACATAATCATCTGCACCGATTCTGAGACCCTTCGCAACATCGGTAGGTGCGTCTCTTGCAGACAACAACAAAACTGGAATTTCGTTCTGATCTGTTCGCAATGTTTCGAGAAATGTGAATCCATCCATGTTTGGCATGTTGATGTCCACAATGCAGAGATCAACTTTGATGGTCTTCAAAATTCGAAGAGCTTGGTCGCCATCAGAAGCAACTTCAGCGCTGTAGCCCGCAATTCGAAGCGAGTCACCTAATAAGTCGCGAACACCTGGCTCATCATCAACTACCAAGATTGTTGTCACATAGATGAGCGTACCCCTAATAGTTGTAAGGGAAAAAGGCTTTATTCTGAAATGGCTCAGTTCTAAGGTGAGATTTTGTCTACTCACAGGAACTTCACAAACTCGCCCCTTAGTATTGAAATAACGAAGGAGTCCACATGAAAAGTTTTCTAGTTAGAGGCGCCACTGTTTTAGCTTTGACGACATCACTCGCCACAGCAACTGCCACTGCTGCAAGCGCAGACACCGGAAGCAGTAGTTCTACAAGTGCAGTTTCGACCTTCCACGCAGCACAGGCGACCATCAAGAAAGCCTTCACTTCTTCTGTCGCTTCTGCAAAAGCAGCACTTCAGTCAGCATTAACAAGCGCAACAACGACTGCGCAACGTCAAGCCGCACATGCTGCGTTCAAGGCAGCAGTACAGGCAGCAGTAGCCACTCGCAACGCTGCAGTTGCGGCACTTGGAACTCCACCAACAAAAGCAGCGACCGGAAGTTCGAAGCCTTCACTTAAGGCTCAGCATGGTGCGATTGACACAACATTCCGTGGCGCTGTCGCCTCAGCAAAGTCCGTTCTCGAGGCTTCGCTCTCGACAGCAACCTCATCGGCTCAACGAATCGCTGCGCGACAGGCATTTCAAGCTGCAGTTGCAAGTGCGGTGAGTGCGCGTCAGTCTGCACTCGCAGCCCTTAGGACACCACCAGTTAAATAATTTTTACCTGTAGTAGGGCCCCCTATTGCTCACTTCGAGCGGTAGGGGGCTTTCTCCCTTCTTGGATGAATTCCAATAGAGTCAATACAGATGAATAAAGGAAATGCATGACAACCGTTCTCTGTGGTGTCCACCAAGCTCTTGACATACTTGCTTCTGACTTTCCAGAAGTAGAAGTAATTGATCTCACAACAAACAATGACCCGCTACCCAAGGGTGCAATTCTTTTTGCTGGATACGGCGAAGAGTCAATGAAGGCAGCCGACACAGCTGAAGTTGCGTGGATTCAGCTCCCACACACTGGAATCGACACAGTTAACCCGTCACTTCTCAATGCTCCGGTCGTGACGTGCGCCAAAGGCGCAGAGTCAGTTCCGATTGCTGAATACGTTCTTGCCTCAATGCTCGCCTTCGGTAGAACGTTCCCTGAGACGTGGTTGAAAGAAGCTCCAGAGCACTGGTTCTTTCAAAAAACACAGTGCTTGATGGGCCAACGTGTTGGTCTAGTTGGCTTTGGAGGAATCGGCCAGCGAGTTGCCACACTGGCCAAGGCATTCGACATGGATGTAGTTGCAATCCGTCGCACGAACACTCCGAGCGAAATTCCTGGAGTTTCAATTGCTACTTCACTCGAAGAAATTCTTCCAACCCTTGATCACCTAGTTCTTTGTGCACCGAGCACTACCCAGACCAAGCACTTAATGAACGAGAAAATGTTTTCCCTCGTAAAGCCAGGACTGCATCTTGTGAACATTGCGCGCGGGGCACTCATTGATGAAGCTGCACTTCGCACTGCTCTCGATGACGGGCGAGTGGCTCGTGCCTCACTCGATGTTTTTGACCCAGAGCCACTTCCAGCGGGTCACTGGCTCTACTCCCACGAAAAAGCATTTGTTACCCCACACTCTTCTTGGACGGGTCGGCCATTCCTTTCTGGTGCAACGCAAGTATTTTGCGAGAACCTCCGCCGCCACCTAGATGGTCAGCCACTCGAAGGAATTATCGATGTGGAACTCGGCTACTAGAGGGTTTTTGAAGGAAATGGCTCCGTATTTAGACCAGATGTAGAGTGGGTCTAGAGCACAATCAAAGGGAAATCATGACTGATATTGCTGAGAAGTTCACACCACAACAGAGCGAGCTGAAGTTCAATCTTCCTCCTACTTTTGATTCAATTGAGGCCGAAAGACAGCACCGCAAAGAAAAGCTTGCTGGCGCACTTCGTATTTTTGGCAAGCTCGGATTCTCCGAAGGAGTCGCCGGGCACATCACTGCACGCGACCCTGAGCTACTTGATCATTTCTGGGTAAATCCATTCGGAATGAATTTTCGTCATGTTCGAGTATCAGATCTCATCTTGGTAAACCACGATGGAGAAGTTGTCCACGGTGACAAGCCAGTGAACCGAGCAGCATTTGTAATTCACGCTGCCGTTCACGCAGCACGACCTGACGTTGTCGCTGCAGCGCACTCACACTCGGTCTACGGAAAAGCCTTCTCATCACTTGGACGCACACTCGACCCACTTACCCAAGATGCATGCGTCTTCTTTGAAGACCACGTACTCGTCACTGAAGGTGGCGGTCGAATTGTTCTTGACGAAGAGAGCGGTCGCGTCCTCGCCGATGGACTTGGAAACCACAAGGCCGCAATTCACCAAAATCACGGACTATTCACAGTTGGCCAGACAGTTGATGAAGCTGCTTGGTGGTTTATCACTATGGAGCGAACCTGCCAAGCACAGCTTCTTGCTGAGGCGGCTGGTAAGCCAATTCACATTTCAGACGAGAATGCTCGCTACACCATGGAGCAAACTGGTCACCCACTCGCTGGATGGTTCTCATTCCAGCCACTGTGGGACGACATTGTAAAAACTGATCCAGAGTTATTTGACTAATTCGTCGCTTTAAGTGCATTGTCCTCGAGACTACGATTAGTCGTAGAAACCTAATGGGGAATATGTTCAAAAAACGAAGTGGTGAAAGTGAGCGACAGCGCTTTCCACAGCCATTAATTAAGAGTCGAATCGCATCTGGCCGTGGCGCTATGGAGCAACCAAACGTAACTTCTGATGATGCACCTCTCACCCCGAAGTTCTGGATAGCGCTTTGTTTGACAGGTGTTGCGACGGGCCTCTTTGGTATTGCACTGATGTGGGTACTGAAGCAATTTGAGCACTTGGCGTTTAACTACAACTCTGGAAGCTACAGCGATGCAGCGAGTGCCTCATCTGGTGTGCACCGAGTAGTTGTTCTCCTAGCCTCAGGTTTCATCGGGGCAATTGGCTGGTTTCTAATTCGTAGATATTTGAAGAATGAGAAATCAGAAATCGATGAAGCAGTGTGGACTGGTGACGGAGAGCTTTCACTTCGCCGTAGTTTTCTCACCTCTTTTCTTTCAGAAATTGTCATTGGACTTGGAGCGAGCATTGGTCGTGAAGCAGCGCCGAAGTTGATGGGTGGAGTTTCAGGCAGTGTTTTGTCACACTGGTTCGATCTGACTTCTACGCAGAAGCGACTACTCGTTGCATGTGGCGGCGGAGCTGGCTTAGCCGCTGTTTACAACGTGCCACTCGGTGGTGCGATATTTACTGCTGAAGTGCTCATTGGTAGCTTTACGCTTCCTACAGTGCTCCCTGCACTGGCATGTTCGTTAATCGCAACGTGGACCGGTTGGCTCTATCTTTCTTCAGGTCCAACGTATGGTGATATTCCCAATTTCAAGTTCAGCACCTCTCTGATGGCTTGGTCTATTTTCGCCGGACTCATAATTGGTATCACTGCAGTCCTCTTTATTCGTTTGATTGGTTTCATGGCGCACAAACGTGCCAAAGG
>CALJTY010000016.1 GCA_937975915.1 uncultured Acidimicrobiaceae bacterium
TAACGCGCACCTGGTTCGTCATATGCCGTGACCATGACAATTGGTGAAGCGCCGTTCCTACGTTTACGTAAACGAAGTTCTGGGGCACTGATGCTCATGAACGAGCTTTCTTCTGCTGCGCCGGTTGAGCTTTCCGTTGACGGCGGTCTCCAGCACTCCATTTTCTTACGAGGTGATGGAACGAACAACTCACACAAACCTCAACTGCGTAACACTTCACGGGTTCTTCACGTCGTTCAAGTTTTAAAAGTTCAGCGCGTGATGTTGGACACGTTCCCCCGGCCGGAAGTCGTGCGCCAAAGACGTACGTAACTTCAACGAGTTCAGTTTCATTGCAGACCGGACAGGTTTCACCTGTTGTTCGACCGATATTTTTTGCTGCTCGCAGAAGTTCAGGGTGTGCATCACAAATGTCTTCATGGCGAAGTGATCCATCGGCGAGCTTTGCTAAGAGGGCGTGACGGACGAGCCCGAACTCAACAACCGCTCCATCGGCGGTACTGGTACGAAAGCTCTTATCCATTAAAGGTGACATTACCGTACCCCTTTAAAAATAGGGAAATCCTGGAATGTTGCATAATCGATGTATCGAAACGATAGAATGATTCGAGTGTTAGACATTGCCATTCTTGGCCTACTCATGGACCGTGATCACCACGGCTACGAAATCCGCACCCAGTTGCGTGACCGCCTGGGCATTTCGTCAAACGTCTCTTTTGGCTCGATCTACCCAGCTCTTGCTCGCCTCGAACGTCACGGATTTGTTGAGGCTGCAGCAACGAGCGAGCCTCGCGTCAGTCCTCTTTCAACTGGATCACTTTCTGGAGAGCGAGCCTCACTGCGCTCGCTTCGACAAAGCCAAGGACTTGGCCGCAGAGGACGCAAGGCGTACCGCATCACTGAACGTGGCCAAGCTGAGTTCATTGGACTTCTTGGAAATACCGCCACCCTCGATGATGCAAAAGAATTCTCGCTTCGCATGGCTCTCGCTAAGTACCTAACGCCACCTTCACGCGTTGGGCTCTTAGAGCGACGTCGCACAGATCTCGTTGAACGCCTTGCAGAAGTACGTGCTGGCGCAAATAACGAACAACTAGACAGCTACGCGCGTGACGTAATGGATCACGCCGCAAATGCTGTGGAGTTGGACCTCGCGTGGATTGACAACTTGTTATCCATCGAACGTAGTAATCAGCAAACTTTCGCTCGAGAAGCGAAGTAGGAAAGGAAAGCCATGGAAAAGATTCGTGTGGCCATAGCGGGCGTAGGAAACTGCGCAAGCTCACTCATTCAAGGTGTTACTTATTACAAGGATGCAAAGCCAGGTGACGATGTCCCAGGCCTTATGCACGTTGTACTTGGTGGCTACCACGTAAGTGACATTGAATTCGTTGCAGCGTTCGACGTTGATGCTTCAAAGGTCGGCAGTGACCTTTCAAAGGCAATCGAAGGTGGACAGAACAACACAATCAAGTTCGCCGATGTGTCTTCTATTGGCGTCAACGTTCTTCGTGGACCAACAATGGACGGCCTCAACAAGTACTACCGCGCCTCTATCGAAGAGTCGCCAGCAGAAGCTGTTGATGTAGTCAAGGCCCTTAAGGATGCGCGAGCAGAAGTACTTGTTTCATACCTTCCTGTGGGATCAGAAGACGCACAGCGTTTCTACGCACAAGCAGCTATCGATGCTGGATGTGCATTCGTTAACGCAATCCCAGTGTTCATTGCATCTGACCCGACATGGGCCAAGAAGTTTGCTGATGCTGGTGTGCCAATCATTGGCGACGACATCAAGAGCCAGGTTGGTGCAACGATTGTTCACCGCGTACTTGCTCGTTTGTTTGAAGACCGTGGTCTTTCACTTGACCACACCTACCAACTCAACGTTGGTGGAAACATGGACTTCAAGAACATGCTCGACCGCGAACGTCTTGAGTCAAAGAAGATTTCAAAGACACAGGCAGTTACATCACAGCTCGAAATTTCAAACATGGACGCTGACGATGTGCACATTGGACCAAGTGACCACGTGCCATGGTTGAAGGACCGCAAGTGGGCCTACATCCGTATGGAAGGACGCAACTTCGGTGACGTTCCACTTAACTTGGAACTCAAGCTCGAAGTATGGGACTCACCGAACTCAGCTGGTGTAATCATTGACGCAGTTCGCTGCGCCCGTGTTGCTCTAGACCGCGGTATTGGTGGGCCAATCATGGGACCATCGGCGTACTTCATGAAGTCGCCACCGGTTCAGTTCCACGACGACATTGCTCACAACATGGTCAATGAATTCGCCGAGGGCGGAGAAAACCCAGTCTGGCCATAAGCCATTTACTAAAAAATCCCCTCGTCATTTTGGCGGGGGGATTTTTTATTTCTCTTGTTCGCTCCACCATTCAAGAAGTCTGACCTTCGCTTCTTGTGCGCTGATCTCTCCTTCATCGGTACGAATCTCCATCAGAAAGTCGAGTGCTTCGCCAACTTTTCGACTCGGAGAAATGTTGAGTATCTCCATTACCGCAACGCCGTCGAGCGCGGGGCGCTGGTTGTCGATGTCTTCTTGCTCACGAAGCTCACCGATGCGAACTTCGAGTTCATCCATACGTAGCGACAATATTTGTGCTTTTCTCGCGTTGCGTGTTGTGCAGTCACACCTGGTCAGTTCATTAAGTGCGTCTAAGAGATGACCCGCGTCTCGCACATATCTGCGAACTGCTTTGTCGCTCCAGCCCATTTTGTAAGTGTGAAAACGAAGGTGTAGCTCCACGAGCATTGATACGTCGTCGATGACTTCTTGGGAATATTTGAGTGCGAGCATTCGCTTGCGCGTCATTTTTGCACCGACAACTTCGTGGAACCTAAACGTGACACCTTCACTCGTAATGTCACGAGTGTTTGGTTTTCCGATGTCGTGATAGAGCGCTGCGAGACGCAACACGAGGTTTGGCGATGTCTTATCGACTACCGCCCACGTGTGTTTGAGGACGTCTTTGTGGTGGTGAATTGGGTCTTGTTCTAGTTGCAACTTCGGAAGTTCTGGAAAGAAGTGATCTGCAAGTCCCGTGCGAACAATGAAGTCCAGGCCAACTGATGGTTGCTCGGTCATCAACAACAGGTCGATTTCGTTTCTAATCCGTTCAGCCGAGACGATTTTTATCTTCTCGGACATTTTTGTTGCCGCCACTTCAATGCTGGCGTCGATCTTCAAATTGAAACGCGATGCAAAACGTGCAGCACGAAGCATCCGCAGTGGGTCGTCGCTGAACAAAATTTCTGGATCAATCGGTGCACGAAGTACCCGGTCATGCAGGTCATTGAATCCATTAAAGAAGTCGAAGAGTGTTTGCACTTCTGGAGTGTTGTTATGTAGCGCAATCACATCAAGAGCGAGTGCGTTAATTGTGAAATCGCGACGACTTAAATCTGATTCGAGTGAGTCGCCCCACTCAACAGATGGTTTACGCGAGTGATCAACATACGCTTCAGAGCGAAAGGTAGTGATCTCTGCCTTGATACCGCTGTCCTTCAGCAACCCACCAATGGTGCCAAAGGCACGCCCTTGTTCCCAGAGACCTGAGCACAGAGGCTCCATAAGTCGAGCAATGTCGTCGGGGCGAGCATTAGTTGTGAAGTCAATTTCAAAGTCATCGCGGCGAGCAATGTCGAGGATGCAGTCTCGTACTGAGCCCCCAACGGCGTAGAGAGAGAAGCCCGCGTCATCAAAGGCACGGGCTAGTGGGGCTGAAAGCCGCGCCAGCTCATTTAGGCGCTCGTGTACTTGGTCAAAAGAATTCACTCTGAATGAAGGGTAGTAGGCGACGTGCAAAGCCGTTGAGCGAAGGTAGCCTAGTAATGCAATGTTCCACCGATTTTCGACCTGGTGGCGGGCGCTCTGCGTCGTACTCCTCAGCCTCGCGGCGGTGGCGTGGCCCACGGCCACGCAGGCCCTGGCGACCCCTTCGTTCAGTGTTGTCCACCAAGACAGCGTTGCCCCACTCGCCACAAATGGCTCTGCACATTTCTCGCTCAGTATTAACCAGGGCGCTTCACCTTCTGGCTTCGAAATAAAGCTCTTTCCAAGAATTCTTCAACGCTCACAGATTCAACCAATCGTGAGTGGAGCTGGATCGCCACTTAGTGCAACTTCGAGTGTGAAAGTTTGTGCCAAAAGTGGCACCACTACGTTCAATGTTGAAATCACTACTCGCTCTGGAAGCAGAAGCGGATCAAACTGCGCGGCTTCAACTGCGCGGCTCGTTCTTCAATGCAAAGCAAGTTCTTGTGATGGTGTGTACCCAGTTAGCTACTCCTTAAAGAACAGAAAACCCGAGTGGTCTCTCATTGCTGTTCGAGCTTCACAAGTTCAGCATCCCCTCCAGTTCAGTTGGATTCAAACAATGACTTCAATGTCACTTGGATCATTAGCAGCAGATTCCAAATTTCCTCGTGTGCCAATCACCATTGGAGCTGATTACCAAACACTCACGAACGTGAGTGTTGTCGCACCAAAGATTCTGAGTGAATTCAAGTCTGCAGTCCAGAGTCCTGTTCACTCAATCATCAGTGCTCCACCAGGAAACATTGACTTTGCCGGACTCTTGGCGAACGGCCTCATATCTCGAGCAAGCAATCAACTCGACTACACAAAGTCATTGGTGCAAGCTGCAACTGGTCGATACATTGACGCTCCAGTCCTACTCACAGCAACGCCGTCTATTGCAACATTGGATGCGCTTGCAGGAATAGGTGTAAAAAATGTTGTCTTTCCAGAAACTGCACTTAGCTACGCACCGTCAAGCAGTTTGCATTGGGGTGCACCATTTCATGTTCCAGGTGCCAGCGCGCTAACTGCATTGAGTATTGACGAGCCGCTTTCGAGGCTCATGATGAACAACAACATTGAGCCCGCTAGACGTGCCGCAATTGCACTTGGCACAATCGCTTTTCTGCACTATGAAGCTCCTGGGTTAACAGCTCCGCGGAGTGTGGTTGTTGCGACATCTCTAGGTGAAAACTCATCGCAATTTGTAACTGAATTCTTGACAGGGCTCACTCACTTCGCTTTCGCATCACCAAGTCCACTCACGCCGTTATTTAATGAAAAGAATTTTGGAGCAAACGGTGCACCTTTTACTCGCACACTTGTTCCAGTGCGAACACCTTCATGGAGTGCGCGCAATGTTTCATCACTCAACAAGCTCATCAACGAAGTCACTTCCTTCAATCAAGGAGTGGGCTCACCGACACTTAGTAATCAACTCAGCACCCGGGTTGCAGCGTCAGAAATTGTCGGAACGCCAACAGAACGTCAAAGCGCAATAGACGCTGCTCAGAGTGCGCTCAACGCAGAGTTGCGAAAATTCTCTGTGAATCCCAGCACAATCACTTTGACTGGAACCGATGCTTCACTACCCATAACCCTGCTCAGTCGGGCCGATTACACAATGACTGCCGTTGTTCACCTGGTATCAAATCGTTTGAACTTCCCCAAGGGATCAAACATTGTGACTTCACTCGATTCATCAACGAAGTCGTTGCGTGTGCCAGTTACTGATCCAAAGGGAGGAAACCTCACACTTCAAGTGATTGTTACAACCCCTAACGGACAAGTAGTGCTTGCGCACAGCGCGATACAGGTGAGAATCGCTGGAACGTCGGTAGTTGGTTATGTAATTTCGATTGGATCGCTCGCAGTTCTCGCCCTTTGGTGGATCAGAACAAGTAGACGCCGCAGGAACGAGCGAACACAGTGAGTTCAGTTACCTCACACAGCTCACGTGTGTTCTCTATGGCTTCAGGAACACTTGTTTCAAGACTCACTGGACTACTACGCGTGCTGGTACTTGCGTGGGTGTTTGGCTTCACACCAATAGCTGACGCCTTCAACCTCGCAAACACCGTTCCAAACATGCTGTTTGACCTTGTTCTTGGTGGCATCGCAAGTGCAACGTTTATTCCTGTGTTCATTGAGCGACTTAGCGTTGATGGTGAAAGAAAAGCATGGCGATCAATCTCAAGCGTGATTACTGGATCGCTTGTTGTGCTGTTTGGTGCATCGGTACTTGCGTGGATTTTTGCTCCTTGGATCATTGATGGCTTTACAGCACTAAATCATCCGCATGGGCTTTCACACATCTCAAAGCTCCATGAACAGCGAGCACTCGCAACATCACTGCTTCGATGGTTCATTCCACAAATTTTCTTTTATGGAATTATTGGCATTGCTACCGCGCTACTCAACATCAGAAATAAGTTTGCACCTGGTTCATGGGTTCCGGTTGTCAACAACATTGTTTGCATTGCGGTGCTCGTGTGGTTCCACTTAGTAGATCCAACACCAACAATGTCTACTCTCAACGGTTCAGGTCATCTTGTGTGGCTAGGCCTTGGAACAACATGTGGCGTGGTGTTGCAATTTATGTGCTTGTTGCCATCACTCGCGAAGAGCGACCTAGGCAGAGTTACCTTTAATTTCAATTTCCGCGACCCAGTAGTTCGCACCATTGGAAGACTTGGTAGTTGGACGTTGCTGGTAGTTGTAGCAAATCAATTGTCGCTTTACATTGTGCTGGCTTTTGCATTTGGAATAGGTGGTGGTGGACCGGTAAGTGCTTACACCTACGGCTGGTCATTCATGCAGATGCCCTACGCCGTAATAGTTGTCTCGGTACTTTCTGCTCTCACCCCGCAGCTATCAAAACTCGCAAGCGATAAAGACTTTGCGGGATTCGCCGAACGTTTGAGGTTTGGGCTCCGTCAATCGCTCGTAATCATTGTTCCTTGCACAATTGGACTGGTGTTGTTATCGCAACCACTGGTTGGGGTGTTGTTAAATCACGTGCACGCAGAACATCGTCTTCTCGCTGGTTCTGTTCTTGCTGTTCTTGGAGCTGGGCTCCCAGGATTTACTGTTTTTCAGGTGTGCATCCGAGGTCTCCAGGCAATGCAGCGAGCTCGTGATGTTTTCTATCTCTACGCATTACAAAATGGACTTACGGTACTTCTCGCTATGTCAATTGGTCGCCATTCAATGGCCGGGCTCTGTGCGAGCGTCTCAATTTCCTACAGTGCTATTGCGCTAGTGGCCTTAGCAAACCTGACGAGACATCAGGTGAACATCAGTGCAACGCTCTGGTCAAAGCATGTGCTTCGTAGTGTTCTGGCCTCAGTGGCCAGCGGAGTTGTAATTGCCTTGGCGTACGCGTCATCAACGGCTTCCAGTGGTTTTGGCCTACTCACTCGTTTTGGAGCAAGTGCCTTTCTTGGAATGTTGATGTATTTGACTTTTATTCTTATTTGGCAGCGCAACGCCGTGCGAAACGGCAAAAAAAGTGTAAGGCTAGACAAGTTATAAAGGAGCATCATGGCAAACATTCGAATAGTCACCGACAGCGCGTGTGATTTACCTCAAGACGTTGTTGAAAGACTCAACATCGATGTTGTTTCACTAAGCATTCGTTTCGGCGATGATGAATTTACTGACCGCGTTGATCTCACGCCCGACGAATTCTGGGCCAAGTGCAAAGCATCCAAAACCCTCCCAGAAACCGCAGCTCCATCACCTGGTGCATTCCAGCTCGCCTACGAGCGTGCACTCAATGCTGGGTGTGACGGCGTCCTGGTTATTGCACTTTCGGAAGCTCTTAGTGCAACTCATCAATCTGCAATGCTCGCAAAAGATGCAGTGGCGCAAAAGATTCCTGTTCGTGTAGTTGACTCAAAAGCTGTTTCAATGGCTCAAGGTCTACTTGCAGTTGAGATTGCTGAACTCGCAAAAACGGGAGCATCGCTCGATGAACTTGAGAAGAAAGCACTTGAACTAACTGACAAAGTCGGTGTAGTGGCAATGCTCGACACGCTCGAGCACCTTCAAAAGGGTGGTCGCGTTGGTGGAGCCAAAGCACTTATGGGGCAAGTTCTCTCAATTAAGCCGCTGCTAGAGCTGAAGGATGGGATTGTTTCTGAAGCTGGTCGTCAACGAACTAAGGCAAAAGCACTAGCTGCAATTGCTGATGTTGCTCGCAACAACGCCCCTCTTCGTCGTTTGGCATTAGTGCACGGAGCATCTGATGAAGTTGAAGCTCTCACAAAACTAGTGAGCGACATTGCAACCGAATTCCCACTACTCGTGACTGACATTGGTCCAGTGGTTGGAACTCACGGTGGGCCGGGGATAATTGGTCTTTGCTGGGTGCAGGCCTAGAACCCCCCTTCTCCAACTAAGTTCTTAGTGTGAGTGAAGAGAAAAAAGAACACGAACCAGACGTAGTCGATAAAGCTTTCGAAGCTTTTGATCACGTCCTTGATGTGGTCCATGACCGCATTCTTCGCCCAATCCTTGTTATTGGTCGCACCATTGCATTCGGGTTCATTCTTTTGTTGATTGCACTGGTGCTACTAATTGTTCTCACGATTGGAATCATCCGACTTCTAAACGTGTACGTCTTCGCTGGGCATGAGTGGCTTAGTTGTTTGCTCCTTGGTGGAGCACTTGTCGTAACTGGTTTTATTATTTGGCGACGTCGTCGTCCCGCAAATCTAAGGAAGTAAATGTCAGAGCACACATCAGTACTAATCATTGGCTCTGGCCCCGCAGGACTTACAGCAGCTATTTACACAGCTCGTGCGCAGTTGAAGCCAATTGTTATTGAAGGCGAGCCCTCGTCAACCACCGATCAACCTGGTGGACAGTTGATGCTCACTACAGACATTGAGAACTTCCCTGGTTTCCCAGAGGCAATCACCGGCCCAGAGCTCATGGCCAACATGCGCGCGCAAGCCGAACGCTTCGGTGCTGATCTTCGTATCACCAAGGTCCAGAAACTAGATGCAACTTCTCGTCCATTTAAGGCTTGGCTCACCGACGACGTCGAGCCAAGCATTACTGCAGACACCGTTATTCTCGCTACCGGCGCACGCTCATTAATGATGGGTGTCCCGGGTGAAGAACGCCTACTCAGCCACGGACTTTCAACGTGTGCCACATGTGACGGCTTCTTCTTCAGAGGACAAGACATTGCCGTGGTTGGTGGTGGCGACTCTGCCATTGAAGAAGCAACCTTTCTTACCCGCTTCGCATCAAGCGTGACCCTGGTTCACCGACGTGACGCTCTTCGAGCCTCCAAGATCATGCAAGAACGTGCATTTAAAAATGAAAAGATCAAGTTCGCTTGGAACACTCAGGTCGTTGAGGTTTTGGGAGACGAGAAGGTTTCGGGCATGAAGGTGAAGGACACGATTACTGGTGAGGAGCGAGTGCTTGATGTGACTGGCATCTTTGTTGCCATTGGTCACATTCCGAACACCACATTGGTGTCGGGACAAGTTGACCTCGAAGAAAACGGATATGTTCGCACCGGGATTGGTTCATTCACCAACATCGATGGCCTCTTTGCCGCTGGCGATGTGCAAGACCACGTCTACCGACAAGCAATTACCGCTGCTGGTTCTGGCTGCATTGCTGCCATCGACGCCGAACGCTGGCTAGAAGCGCAAGGTCACTAAGGCTTCCTCGCTAAGGTGGAATATGCAACGCCTTTATTTAGGCGTTTACATTGGAGGAACACATGAGCGCGAACATCACAACACTTACTGACGCAACTTTTGCTGAAGTCATTGGATCATCAGACAAGCCTGTACTGGTTGACTTCTGGGCAGAGTGGTGCGGACCGTGCAAAATGATTGCTCCGATTCTCGAAGAGCTCGCTGTAGAACAATCAGACAAGTTCGTTATTGGAAAGCTCGATGTTGACGTCAATGTTGCGACCGCAACGAAGTTCTCTGTTATGAGCATCCCGACGCTTCTTCTCTTCAAGAATGGTGAAGTTGTTGCACGTCTCGTTGGCGCAAAGCCAAAGGGTGCGTTGCTTCAAGAAATCACTGCGAACCTTTAAGTCACTCTGAATTTCGAAACCCTGCAACACGGGAACTCGGGTGAGCGAGTTCGAGAGCTTCAAGATCGTTTACGCAACCTTGGACACGATTCAGTCAAAGACAAGATTGGTGTTTTTGGTGACGCCACGAAGGTAAGTGTTGAGGCCTTTCAAAGGTCTAGAGGCCTTAAAATTACTGGAGAAATTGACTCTACGACGTGGGCGCGTCTTGTCGAAGCAGGGTGGCATCTTGGACAACGTTTGTTGTTTCACACTCACCCAAACATGCGTGGTGACGATGTTGCTCAACTACAAGTCGAGTTGGCTCAACTTGGATTTAATCCCGGTCAGATCGATGGCATTTTTGGCCCGCTGCTTGAGAATGCACTTTGCGAATTTCAAAACAACTTAGGAATTTCTCCGAGCGCAACGCTTACGCGCGAAACTTTAAATGAGTTGCGACGTATGACAACAGCAGCCTCGGTGCGAAACCTCGTTAATGAAGCTCGAGACATAGCGGGCTTTGATGATGTTGCTAATGGACTTCTCGTTCTCTGTGGAACAAGCCCATTACTTGAGATCTTGTTTGATCAAACTCGATCAAATTTTGATGTCATTGATCTTGGAACCACTCCCCCGAGCGACATTGCAGCTCACGCGAATGCCAATAATGCAGCGGTGGTGCTCTCATTTCAACAAAACGATGAGCTGAATGCAATACATCTGCACTACTGGGCTAGCTACAAAGCGCACTCTCGTCGAGGTGAGCAGCTCGCCAGCACTGTTGCTACATCGCTATCTCGCTCACCAGTACTGCCACGGGTTGAGGTAACTGGGATGGCACTGCCAATTCTGCGAGAAACTCGGATGACCACACTCCAGATAGAACACGGGCCCTTAGGCCTGGATGCTTTAAGGGACTTTTCAGAGTCAATCATTGGGGTTCTGGACGGAATTATCCACAATTAGTCGTTTTGACTGTTTTACTTACCTCTGAAAACCCATAACCTTAAAGGCTTTTCAAAGTAACCCACAGGTTCATCCACAACTTGGGGATAACTTCAACGAGAACTTTAGGTTTAAGGTTGAAGGTTATTTTGCCTGTGAAATTGCAATGTAGAGACGCTCTAGGTCATCAAGGTCAGCAAAATCAATAATGATTCGGCCATTTCTACCCTTGAGGTCGACGTGAACTCGGGTGTCGAGGTAGTCCTCGAGAAGCTTTTCGAGCTCTGCCACACTGGCGTCGGGTACTGGACGAAGTGTTGGTCGCCCTGTTCCTGTAGTTCCAGGCTTTACTGACGCGTCGGTTCCAGTTGGCTTTGTTCCCATCAGAGCCTTGATGGCTTCATCGGTTGCTCGAACGGAGAGTTCGTTCTTGATGATTCTCGCAACCATGGTTCCTTGAACATCGTTGTCTGTCAATGAAAGAAGGAGCTTTGCGTGACCTTCTGAAATCTGTGATCCGGCAAGGGCAGCCTGCCCAGCTTCTCCCAGGTTAAGTAGTCGTAATGTGTTCGTAACATTAGTTCTGCTCTTTCCGACTCGCTGCGCCACGTCATCATGGGTCAAGTGGAAGTCATCGATGAGCTGCTTGTACGCCGCAGCTTCTTCAAGTGCGTGAAGGTCAACACGGTGAAGGTTTTCTACAACAGCCTGTTCCAATGAAAGGCGGTCATTCACATCATCTTGAATCAGGACTGGCATTACATCGAGTCCTGCCATCTGAGCTGCACGCCAGCGACGCTCACCAGCAATCAGCTCATATGCGCCTGGCTCACTTGTGATGGCCCTAACAATGATTGGCTGCAAAACACCGAGTTCGCGAACCGACGCAGATAAGGCCTTCAGACCATCTGCGTCAAAGGTCTTTCTTGGCTGAAACTTATTTGGGCGAATTGAGGCAACGGGGACCTTACGAAGTGGTCCGCCAACAGCGGCGCTTTCGTCTGGTGAGGCGCTTGCAGAGCCCCCGTCAGGGATGAGAGCTCCGAGTCCTTTTCCAAGTCCTGGTTTTCTAGCCATTGAGAATCTCCTCTGCTAATGCTCGGTACGCTTTGGCACCCTTAGATGATGGATCAAATACGGTAATTGGCTGGCCGAACGAAGGGGCCTCGGCCAATCGAACGGTTCGAGGTATTACTGACTTACAAAGCTCCTCTGGGAAGGCTTTGCGGACTTCCTTCGCGACATCGGTAGACAAGGTGTTTCTTGAGTCATACATCGTGAGAACCACCTTGGTAATTCTGAGGCTCGGATTTAGGTTCTTTTGAACAAGGTCGACGATTCGAGAGAGCTGTGTAAGGCCTTCTAGGGCATAGAACTCAGCCTGGACAGGCACCATGATGTCGGTAGCTGCTGCGAAAGCATTGATCGTGATTAGACCCAGAGAAGGTGGGCAGTCAATAAAGACGTACTCGAACTCCCCTTCAACTGACTCCAAGGCTTTTTTCAGTCTGAGCTCTCTTGAGATGACCGATGTGAGTTCTTGTTCGACTCCAGCTAGGTCAAGTGTTGCTGGCGCGACGAAAAGGTTTTTAAAGCCTGTAGGTTCCACAATGTCCACCATTGGAACATCGTTGAGAAGCACGTCATAGACAGATCGTTCAAACTGGCGGCCATCAACGCCTAGTCCTGTGGTTGCGTTTCCCTGGGGGTCAAGGTCAACAATCAATACTCGCTTGCCTTTTTCGGCAAGGGCTGCCCCTAAAGACGTTGTGGTTGTTGTCTTTCCGACGCCACCTTTTTGGTTGGCAACGGCGAAAATCCTCATCTTGCTGGCGTCCGCCATGAGCCTCATCCCGAGCTAGGTACATCCCGACACTGCGTCAAATACATGTCAATTCAACTAGGTTTTTTCTGCCTCGTCAAGTACCAATGTTCCACGTGGAACATATTGGCCTCAGACTGATTAAAGGGGTCAGACCATGTGAAGGATATTCGGGCAGTTGTCTAAGGATTCGAATGTTCCACGTGGAACATATTTTTAGACTCTGAGTTCAGATGGAACAATGTTCCACGTGGAACATCTAGAAGAGTGGTTTCTTTCCTGGCACTCCAACTTCTCGTGGATACGAAGAAAGAGTTGCTTTGGTTTTAATCAGGATTTGATAGGCAGAGCCGTGGCGGACTCGTCCTTTTGCCTCTAGACCGAGCTTGGCTAGGCCTTCTTTGTTCCAGCGGCCTGTTTCTGTGTCATCTGGTGGCTCTGAAACAATCATCATTCCACCAACCTTTAGGAATCGAACGCCACACTCGGCTGTAACAGCTGGGGGGCCGAAAGATCTAGCGGTTACTAAATCAAAGGCTGAGTCCAAGTCTGGGTCCCAAGCAAGATCTTCTGCTCTGGCGGTAAGAACTTCGCCACCCTCTGGGGCGCCTTCCCATTCCAGGACTTCTCGCAGGAACGCCATACGCTTTTCCATCGAATCAGTAAAAACAGCCCTTTGTTGCCACCTTTGCAGCAGCACTAGTCCTGGGAGGCCACCACCACTTCCTAGGTCTAGAAATGACTCTGGGGGAGTCTCGTTTAATTCTTCCCAGCAGAGGGCAAACCCTTCTGCGTGGGCAATGTGGGGCTCTATTGCATTAGGCCCTAAAAAGCCTCGCGCCCTCGATTCCTCGAGGGCGCGGGTCAACCAATTATTTGTCACAAATCAATTATGCCGGAGCAATCACCACAAAGCGGCGAGGGTCGTCACCTTCTGATCGAGTGGCTACTGAAGCATTCTCGGTAAGGGCATCATGAACTGCTTTACGGTCTGCGGCAGACATTGGCTCAAGAGCGCGCTCTTCTCCAGTTTCTATGACTTCCTGGGCCACTTGCGCAGCAAAGCGCCCTAGGGCAGCTACGCGGCGTTCACGGTACTGCGCAACATCTACCAAGATTCGGTCTGTACGTGCAGGAGACTTTGACTGAACAACCGTTCTGGTGACTTCTTGCAGGGCAGTAAGAGTTGTTCCACGAGGACCAACTAGAACCCCAAGCTCAGTTGGGGGATTGGCATTAACTGAAAGCTCTACGGTTTCAGCGTCAATTTCCTTAACTGATACTTCTGCGGTGATGTTCATAGAGCTCAGTAGTCCGACAAGGAACTCCTTTGCGATTGAACCCTGTTCGGCTAGTGAAATTCCTTCAGCCATGGTGCCCTCCTTTGGTGGACTCTTTTCTGGTCGTGGTGCTTTTGCTGCAGTTTGCTTAGCTCGACGCGGTGCGTCTTCCTTCTTTTCTTCAGAAGAACTACCACCGCGAGGCTTCTCACCACGCGGGCGGTCGTTGCGTGGACGGTCTTCGCGACCACCAGAACGGCGTGATCGCTTCGGACGTGGTCCTGATGGACGTACTCGAGCACGTACTCGAGCTTCTCCACGAACTCGGCCAAATAGACCCTTTGCTGGCTCTTCTAGTACTTCAATTTCTGCATCATCTCTGTGAACCCCTAGGTGAGCAAGTGCTCTTGTAGTGGCTTCTTCGAGTGACGATCCTGTTGTTTCTACCCAATCCATGGGTTACCGCGCCTTTCTTTTCCGCTTCGCTTTGGAGCGAGACTGTTGTTGGGACTTTAAGGTTGAAGGTTTGGTGTCTTCAGCCTCTTGTTTGGCCGCGCCAGGAATTTCCTTTTCTTGGATCTTGCCTGGGTCAGATACTCCTGTGCGAAAAAGCACATCCTGAGTAATTATGCGAATAACTGTAGAAATAATCATGTACAACACGACAGCTGCAGGGATAATCATGTAAAAGTATGCAAAAAGAATCGGCATGACCTTCTGAAGTGTTTGCTGTTGGCTAGGAATCGCAACACCGGACTTTTTGTTTCTGTTGGTCATTTGGGCCATTTGGATGTACTGAAGTCCAACAGCAACAGCTACGAACACGAAGAATGGAATCGCCGCGGCAGTAGAGCTGTGTGATGAGAAGGGCTGCAGATTCAGGTCCATGCCAAATGTCTTAATTTGGCCACCAGCATTTTGGATTGTGTGAAACATCTTTGATGTTTCAGGGATGTACTGAGGTATTGACTGACCAGCAGCATCTACGTGCGCCAATCCCTTGATAACACTGTAAAGAATGAAGAGAAACGGTGCCTGAAGAAGCATTGGGAGGCATCCGCCAAGTGGGTTAACCCCGTGCTCTTTGTAGAGCTTCATCATTTCTTCATTCAATGCCTGGCGATTCTCCGGTCCCTTGTATTTGACCTGGAGCTTCTTCATTTCCGGCTGAATCTTCTGCATCGCCATCATGGACTTGGTGCTTTTAACCGTAAAAGGCGTCAAAACACCCATAATTACAATTGTTAGCATCACAATGGCGAAGGCATAGTTTGGGATGATCCCATAGAAAAAGGCCATTAGCCAGCCAAAGAGGCCGAAGACTGGGTGGAAAATACTGCTGATTGAGTGGATGAGGCTATCCATTGTTATGCACTCCTTGCTTTCTTTGCTTCTGGAACTAGGTCCACTCCATGTGGGCCAAAGGGACGACAACGGCTGATTCTTTTGCTTGAAAGTGCAATTCCACGCCAAAAACCATGTGTTTCTAGGGCTTCAACGGCATACTGCGAGCATGATGGGTAAAAACGGCATGGCGCAATGCGTCCTGCGGTGAATTTTTGATATGTCCTAACCGTGGCCAGAAGGGTACGCGTTGGAAGATCTCTTTTAACCACGGGCGCCACAGCGCTCAAGTGCTTGTGTGAGGTGATTTCTAAGTTCGTCATAGCTGTTCTTTCCGGTCTCAAAACCACATTTGATCAGGTATATTCCTGATTGTGGTGGAGGGGACAGTTCGTCAAATAGTGCTCTGAGGCGGCGGCGAATTTGGTTGCGAACAACCGCATTGCCTACCTTCCGGCTGATTGCGAATGCAACATCAACAGCTGTTGACTCAGGGGAGTTCGCTACGAAGCTGATTCGTAACGGTCCACTTTGCCCACGGCCTGTTGGGTTTGCAAATAAAGCAAACTGCCGTCGGGAACTAACCCGACCAGGCACAACTAACTCAAACCGTCAATGAGTGACGGCCCTTGTTACGACGGGCCTTTAGGATGGAACGGCCGGCACGTGTGCGCATACGAGCACGGAAACCGTGTGTTTTTGCCCTTTTTCGTGCATTTGGCTGATAGGTACGCTTCATAAAATCCTCTTCTAAAACTATATTGATGCGCTTCGCGGTACCCCCTGGGGGTCGCTGGCGCGCTACTGGGAACAATCTTACCTGATGGAGCAACCTCCCTCAGCGGGGGTTCGAAATTGCGTGTATGGTGACTCTCCCCGCCTGCATGGAGTCAAAAAGTGCTTGTGGATAATGTTAGTTGTGGTCTGTGGAGGAAAAAATGCAAAGTGGTGAGGAGATCTGGTCAGTACTTCGTGACTCCTTGCGTAGCAATGCTTCTGAGGCTGTTTGGTCAGCTGGACTTAACAAACTTTGCCTTGTGGATTATGCAAACGGTGAACTAATTATTGGTGCGCCCAACCAAATTCAACTCCAGCGAGTTCAACAGCGCTATTTACCTTTTATTACCGAACAAGCTCGTGAGCTTGCTGGGTCGGAAATTCAAATCTTGCTTACATTGAGCGATGTTGATGTCCTCGACCGCGACGACGCTCCGGTTGCTGAGCCAATAACTCCTGCTCCAACAATCTCGTTCTCACCCAGCATCGATAAACCTGCTCGCCTTGATCCACGAATGACGTTTGATTCTTTTGTTCCTGGATCATCAAACCGTTTGGCTTTTGCCGCTGCGCAGTCTGTTGCAGAAACACCGGGTCGTGCTTACAACCCCTTGATGATCTACGGAAACTCAGGTTTGGGTAAAACCCATTTATTGCACGCCATTGGCAACTATGTACAAGAGAACTACCCGGGGAGAAAGGTGCTGTATGTCTCCACTGAGACATTCCTTAATGACTTCATTCGCGCTATTCAAACCCGTACGCAACTGGCGCTTCATGAGCGCTACCGCGAGAACGATGTTTTGTTGATTGATGACATTCAGTTCATGGAAACCCGTGGTGAAACATTCCACGAAGAGATTTTCCACACCTACAACGCACTTCATGGTGAAGGTAAGCAGATTGTTCTCACATCAGATCGTTCACCTAAGGACCTCGCTGGACTACAGGACCGATTCCGCAGTCGGTTGCTCCAAGGTCTCGTTACTGAGATTGACCAACCAGACCTAGAAACAAGGATTGCGATTCTGAGGTCTAAATCAGAGCGTGAGGGGATCGACCTACCGACTGATGTTGCTGAGTGGATTGCTCACCGCGTACGAGACAACATTCGTGAGCTCGAAGGGTCAATCACGATGCTTCGCGCCTTTGCAAACCTCCGCCAAGAACCCATCTCTTTAGAACTCGCAAAAACCCACCTGACCAACCTCGGACAAGAGCAGGTTGTCTTAAAGCCTGAAAGCATCCTTTCTGTGGTTGCTGATTTTTATGGGCTGTCGGTTGAGGATGTTCGTGGCTCTAAGCGACTGCGACCATTGGTCCACGCCAGACACATTGCTATGTACTTGGTCCGTGATCTACTCAACAACTACTCATATCCAATGATTGCCAGGATTTTTGATGGAAGAAACCACACGACTGTTATTAGTGGTGTGGAGAAAATTAAAGAACAGCTCGCGGTAAACGCTGAAGTTCTCGCAGAAGTCAATCAATTAAAACGACGTTTACAAGGGGAGGGTCGCGATTAGTTTGTGGACAACTTGGGTTTCTCTTTGTTGTTTACGCGTTGGTTAGTGTCACTCAATCCACATAACTTAAAGGTTGAGTTTTGAAGGTTGAGAGAATTAGTAACAAGTATGTGTGTTGTTGTGTGTTTAGTTAATCAATTACGACCAGGTAGTTTGAGAAGTTATACACATATCCACAGACCTACTACTACTAGTACTTTTAAATATATAAATCCACACCGTAGTCTCAGTAGTAACGAAAGGTAGTTCTATGAAGTTCAAGTCAGAGCGCGACATTCTCGTCGAAGCCCTTGCCGCCGCGAGCAGGGTTGTAGCAACACGTCTTATTGGGGCTTCGTCAGGAATCCTTCTAAACCTCAGTGGTAACCAACTCACAGTTACAGGCACAGACCTAGATATAACAGTACGCACCACAGTGGATGTAATTGGTGGAGAAGATGGATCAATAGTTGTACCCGCACGACTAATCGTGGATGCAGTTCGTTCACTCGAAGCTGGCGCAGTAACAGTTAGTGGTAGTGAAGAAAACGTTGAGGTTTCGTTAGGACGAGCAAAATTCTCACTCCGAACATTTGCTGTTATGGATTATCCAAAACTGCCACCCATTAGTGGCTCTATAACAAACATTGCTGCAGCTGATCTAATTAACGGTCTCAACCAAGTTGTTCGAGCTGCTGCGAACGATGATGCTCGCCCACTCCTTACTGGAGTTTTATTCACCACAGAAAACGACGCACTTCGATTAATCGCTACAGACTCTTACCGACTCGCTGTACGCGATGTTCCAGGAGTTAAGGGTTTTGGTGGACACCACGACCTTTTGGTCCCAGCAAGAGCCTTACAAGAGCTGCAACGCGCCGCCGCCTCTCTAAGCACAGACGCAGAAATTGGTGTAACCCTCAATGATTCAGAAATCTGTTTCATCGTTGGACAAACAAACATTTCATCAAGGCTTATTGATGGAAACTATCCATCTGTTCTCCAGTTGATCCCAGCTAGTTACCCAAACCAACTACGAATTGCAAAAGACACACTCCTCACATCACTCAAAAGAGCAAAATTGCTCGCTAAGGACTCGACGTCATCAGTTCGTCTAACAACAAAAGACAAGGGGCTTGAGATTCGAACCCAAAGCCACGAAACAGGTGACATCGAGGACAATGTTGATGCCGACTATTCAGGCGAAGAAATCACAATCGCATTTAACCCGAGCTTTCTTATCGATGGAATCGAAGCGGTTCCCGGCGACGAAATAATTTTAGAAATGTCTGACTCGGTTCGACCGGCAATGGTCCATGGTGTTGAAGACACACGTTTTCGCTACCTGTTGATGCCTGTTCGCGTTCAATAAGCTTCGAGACTGCCGTGGGGCTGCACGAACTCACACTTCGAAACTTTCGCACCTTTAAAGAACTACGCCTAGAACCAGATCGTGATGCAGTAACTGTTTTTCTTTCACCAAACGGCACAGGAAAAACCTCCGTTCTTGAAGCGGTCTACGCACTAGCAACAGCACAATCGTTTCGAACATCATCAGCTCACGACATGATTCGTACAAACGAAACACAAAGCGAAGTTCATGGTGTGCTGTTTCAAAACGATCGTCGTGTACAAGTTGACCTCACTATAAGCAAGGGTCTAAAAAACACAACCAAAAAAATGTTGATCAACGGCAACAAACCAAAATCAAGAACCGAGCTCGCCGATGTTTTGCCAATAACAATCTTCACCCCCGAGGGTGTTGGAATAGTTCGCGAAAGCCCAGAAAACAGAAGGACTTTCCTCACGGGTGTGATTGAGGACAAAGAACCTAAAACCGCGGTACTAGTCGAACGCTTCAACAAAATTTTAAAACAACGCAACGCATTGCTGTACGCATTCGACGGACAAACACCATCAACTTCACAAAAAAACGAACTCGATGCCTGGAGTGCAGACTTTATAGATGTCAGCAACGAGGTACTAGAGGTAAGAGAAAAAACCATCGCACTACTTCTTCCATTGGTTCAACATTTTTATGAAGAGCTTTCTGAGTCGACAACCCCAATAGGTGTTAGTTATGAACGTTCATGGACTGGCGATCTTTCAGACGCGCTCACCAAGTCTTTAAACGACGATCTGTATCGTCGCCACACAACTGTTGGTCCACACAGAGACGACATCATGCTTTCCATCAACACGAGAGATGCGCGTCGTCAGGCATCACAAGGTGAGCAACGCTCAATTGCACTCGCACTTCGTCTAGCTGGACATAATCTCGTAAAACAAGAAAGGGGAATCGAACCACTTCTTCTCCTTGATGATGTTTTTAGTGAGCTTGACCCACTACGAAGTAACCGTTTGTTGCAGTTACTACCAACAGGGCAAACCCTGGTCACAACGGCGTCACCGTTGCCACATGGAATGAACCCTGCGGTGGTAATTGACGTAACGAAAGCTTTGTAATGGCACGTTTCAATGAGCAACCAAAAACAATTGGCGACCTCCTCAACATTGTTGCCGGACGTCTTCGAAAAGTAGACATCCGGGCCATCGATCAAATTCGAGAACTGTGGCCAAGCATCGTTGACCCAGTTCTGGCACAAAACTGTCGACCAGAATTCATCAAAAACGGTGTTTTGTTGATCACTGTCCCGTCTGGGGCGTTCGCACAAAGAATTTCGAGCGAAACCAACACCATTTTGGAGGGTTTTTTACCCCTCGGAGAAAGCGCTCCAACCGCCCTTCGAACAGTGCTCGAAAATAAGTAAAAAACCAAGTTAAATAAGGCGTTTAGGTGCCTTAAACGCGCACAAATGTCACACCCTCTCGGGTAGGATTATGGGGTCCCAAAATAACTTGGTGACGGCGTTAAAACGCCTGAATTTCTACCGAAAGGATGCCTCTGTGGCCGAGAAAAGCAAGGGGTCCGCTAGCTACGGAGCAAGCGATATCACCGTTCTCGAGGGTCTTGAGCCAGTTCGTGTCAGACCAGGTATGTACATCGGCTCTACGGGCCCTGCAGGGCTTCACCACCTCATCTGGGAGGTTGTAGACAACGCTGTTGACGAAGCCATGGCTGGCTACTGTTCGCGCATTGACGTGACAATCCTGGCTAACGGCAGTGTTCGAGTGAGCGACGACGGCCGAGGAATTCCAGTCGACGAACACCCACAGTACCCAGGTAAGTCCGCTGCAGAAATTGTTCTTACAGTTCTTCACGCCGGAGGAAAGTTTGGCGGCGAAGGCTACAAAGTTTCTGGAGGTCTTCACGGAGTAGGTGTGTCAGTTGTTAACGCACTTTCAACTGAATTAATTCTTGAAATCGATCGCAATGGCGATCATCACCAACTTGTTTTCAAAAATGGTGGAAAGCCATCTGGAAAAATAAAAGTAACAGGCAAGGCTCCTAAGGACCGAACCGGAACGACAGTTACATTCACACCAGACCCAACAATTTTTGAAGACGTTGACTTTCGTGCACAAACCGTTCTAGAGCGTCTTCAGATCATGGCCTTCTTGAACAAAGGTTTAGAAATTCGCTTTGAAGATGAGCGCAAAGGAAGAGAAGCAAAAGAAACCTTCGTCTACAAAGGTGGAATTGTTGACTACGTTCGCCACCTCAACAACTCAAAAGAGTCACTCTTTCGAAAAGTTGGTTACTACGAACAGGCTGAAGAAGGACAAGAAGTTGAAGTCGCCTTCCAGTGGAATACGGGTTACTACGAAAGCATTCACTCGTTCGCCAACGGTATTTCAACCATTGAAGGTGGAATGCACGAAGAAGGATTCCGTAAAGCAATTACCAACGTTGTTAACCGTTACGCACGTAAGCGCAATCTTCTAAAAGAAAAAGAAGACAACCTTCTTGGTGAAGACATCCGTGAAGGACTAACCGCAATCATTGCTGTTCGTCTCGCTGAACCACAGTTCGAAGGACAAACAAAAGGAAAGCTCGGAAACGTTTCAATCCGTTCTCTTGTAGAGCGTGCAACAAACGACAAGCTCGCCGAATGGTTGGAAGAAAATCCAAAAGAAGGCAGCCAGATTATTGCGAAGGCAACACAAGCTGCGCGTGCACGAATGGCCGCACGCCAAGCTCGTGACCTAACACGCAGAAAGAGTGCGCTGGATGGTGCGGGACTCCCAGGAAAACTGGTGGACTGTTCTTCAAACGATCCACGTGAGTGCGAACTATTTATTGTTGAAGGTAACTCAGCTGGTGGTTCTGCGAAGGATGCTCGTAATCCACGCAACCAAGCAATTCTTCCAATCCGAGGAAAGATTCTGAACGTTGAAAAAGCACGCTCAGACAAAATTCTGAAGAACACAGAAATCCAAGCCCTTATTTCAGCCATTGGCGCAGGTGTTGAAGGTGACTTTGACGTTACGAAGATTAGATACAGCAAAATCATCTTGCTGGCGGACGCCGATGTTGACGGAAGCCACATTCGCACACTTCTTCTCACGTTCTTCTTCCGTCAAATGACCGAGTTAGTGACAAATGGAAATGTGTACGTTGCGCAACCACCTCTGTACTCAACGTTGGTTGGAAAAGAGAAGGAATATCTTCGAGACGACACTGCCAAGGCCAAGTTCCTCGCAGAGAATCCAAATCACAAGAACGACTTCCAACGACTTAAGGGTCTAGGTGAGATGGACTACGACGAACTTCGTGACACCACAATGGATGCTTCAAAGCGTGCACTTCTTCAGATCACCGTTGAACAAGCAGCACTAGCTGACGAAGTGTGTTCAATCCTCATGGGTGACGATGTTCCACAACGCCGACACTTTATTCAGACAAACGCAAAAGACGTTCGATTCCTAGACATCTAGGAGCAGAGGAAACATGGCACGTAAACCAAAATCAATACCAAGTAACGAACCAGCCGGCGAAGAAGTTGTTGGCTATATAGAGCCAATCGAGATCAACCTGGAAATGGAGCGCTCGTTCCTCGAGTACTCAATGTCAGTGATTGTTTCACGTGCGCTGCCAGACGCACGTGACGGACTCAAGCCCGTTCACCGTCGAATTTTGTATTCAATGTTCGACCAAGGACTACGACCTGACCGTCCACACTCCAAGTGCGCAAGTGTTGTTGGAAACGTAATGGGTACATATCACCCACACGGCGACTCAGCTATCTATGACGCACTTGTTCGAATGGTTCAAGACTTCGCAATGCGCCACCCACTCATTAGTGGTCACGGTAATTTCGGGGGAACAGGACCAGACGAAGGCGCCGCAGCAATGCGTTATACCGAATGTCGGCTTGCTCCACTCGCACTTGAAATGCTCGACTCGATTGACGAAGACACTGTTGACTTCGAGCCGAACTACGACAACTCAACACAGCAGCCAACCGTTCTTCCATCGCGCTTCCCAAACCTTCTGGTTAATGGATCGCAGGGAATTGCAGTTGGTATGGCGACAAAAATTCCACCACACAACCTCGGTGAAGTCATCGACGCTACGTTGCACCTCTTAGCTAATCCAGAAGCAACGCCTGATGACTTAATGCAGTTTGTTAAGGGTCCAGACTTTCCAACAGGTGCCCAAATCCTTGGTCGCCAAGGCATTCTTGACGCGTACCGCACGGGTCGTGGGTCAGTCAAGATGCGTGCCGTTGCAGAAATTGAAGAAACAAAGAATGACGTACGAATTGTTATTACTGAATTCCCATACGAAGTATCTGTTGAATCAATTGAAGAAAAGGTCTACGAACTTGTAAAGGCTGGAGAGCTTGACGGAATTTCCGCCATGCAAAACGACTCTGCAGGTCGTCAAGCGCGCCTCGTAATCAAGTTGAAGCGTGATGCCAACGCCAACGTTGTGCTTAACAAGCTCTACAAGAACACATCACTACAAACAACGTTCTCGGTAAACACCTTGGCGCTCGTAGACGGTGTTCCTCGTACGCTTAACTTGGCACAAGCGCTAACGCACTACATTGCTCACCAGGTTGAGGTCATAACGCGTCGCACACAGTTCAGACTTCGCAAAGCTGAAGCTCGTGCACACATTGTTGAAGGTCTTATTAAGGCCATTGACATGCTTGATGCTGTTATTAAGACCATTCGTGGATCTGATGACCGTGGAGCAGCCCGTACTTCTCTGATGGCCGCACCATTCTCGTTCTCCGAGGAACAGGCGAACCACATTTTGGACATGACGCTTTCACGCCTCACCAAGCTTGGTCGCAAAGAACTCGATGAAGAAATGGCCAAGTTGGCCGAAACCATCAAAGAGCTCCAGTCAATTCTTGCGAGCGACAAAAAGCTTCGCAAAGTTATCTCTGATGAAATGTCAACAATTCGAGACAAGTACGCCAATGATCGTGTTACTGAAATTGTTAACGACCCAGGTGAACTTGGCGTAGAAGACCTCATTAAGGACGAAGAGATTGTTATCACGATGACCCAAGCGGGTTACGTGAAGGCCGTTGCTTCGGACTCGTTCCGGGTGCAAGGTCGTGGCGGTCGTGGTGTCCAAGGAGCGAAGCTGAAAGACGAAGACTTCGTAGACCAGATTGTGTACACCACGTCACACTCGTTCTTGTTGTTGTTCTCTAACCGTGGACGCGTGTTCCGTTTACGAGGTCACGAGATCCCTATGAAGGAACGTACGGCGAAGGGAACAGCAGTTGTTAACTTGCTCAACTTGCAGCCGAATGAATCAATTCAAGCGATTGTTTCAACACAAGACTTCCCCAAAGACAAGTTCCTCGTCTTCGCTACGGCTGATGGAATGGTCAAGAAGACAGCATTCAGTGAATACGACAAATCTCGTCGTGAGGGTTGGATTGCTATCAAACTCAAAGACGGCGACGAAGTAGTTCGTGTAATTCCGACAACGGGTGCAGATGACCTCATGGTTGTTACGTATCGTGGAATGTCAATCAGGTTCAACGAAGAAGAAGTTCGTGAAGTTGGACGTGACTCACAAGGTGTTCGCGGCATCAAGCTCAAAGCAGATGACAAGGCAATTTCACTCGATGTTGTTCGAGATGATGCCGACCTCTTTGTCGTTACCGACACTGGATTTGGTAAGAGAGTTAAGACCGATCGCTTCAACCGTCAAGGTCGTGGCGGTCAAGGTGTTCGAGCAATCAAGCTAAGTGCTGCTCGCGGTTTTGTGGTTGCTGCCTTCATGGCAAACATCAACGATGAACTCTTGCTCGCTTCAAGTGGTGGAGTTCTTATTCGCACACCTGTGCGCGAAGTATCTTCACAGGGTCGAGACGCCACCGGAGTTCGAGTTATGAACCTCGATGAAGGTCACACCGTTGCTACTGCTGCTGTTGTGCCGGCCGACGTAGAAGAGGCTTAAGCCACTTCACGTCGTGCCCACGCACGACGCAAAACACTAAGAATCTGCTCGGATCCCTGGGCGCCAACAACCATGAACTTGTTATCAAGAAGAAGTGATGGGACACCAGTAATTCCGAGTTCTTGTGCAGTTTCCTCATCGGCGCGTACTTCTTCTTCAAACAAAGAGTTGTTCCACAAATCCTCTGCCCCTTGCACACCAACGCTCCGTGCAATGTTTGTCAGTGTTGCTTGGTCGCTTATTGCTTCTCCATTACAGAAATACGCTTCAAATAGTCGCTCGCTCATCTCGTAAGCCAATCCCTGGCTGGCACTGAGAGCCATAAGTCGATGAGCGCTAAACGTGTTTCCAGGCCGCGCCTTGTCGAGGGCCCATTTCATGCCAAGTTTTGCCGCTTCATTGCTTAGGCGTAAGTTACCTGCAATCGCCTCTTCGATGCTCATCCCATATTTTTTTGATAACAACTCTGCGAGCGTTAAGTCGTAGTTGCTATGAGAGCGAGGATCAAGTTCGAAGGCCCGGTGGCGAATAACAACTTGGTCGGCGTGTTCAAACTCGCTCAAAGCTCCTTGGAGTTGACGTGTGCC
>CALJTY010000017.1 GCA_937975915.1 uncultured Acidimicrobiaceae bacterium
TGCGCTGATAGACGGGAAGTCGAGAAATCGTTGGCTCGGAGAGCTTTTTATTTCTAAGTCGAGGAGTAGCCATAATTTTTTAACGCTACCGCTGCAGCGCTTAGCGACCTAACTGACGACTGCGTTCAGCTGCAGCAGAGACTGCTTCCAGGAACGCTGCACGAACGGCGCGGCTTTCAAGAATTCGAAGACCCGCTGCAGTAGTGCCACCGGGTGAAGTGACTTGTGCACGAAGGTCAGCTGGATTCTCTCCAGACTGCTTAAGAAGTTCTGCAGATCCTAGGAAGGTGTCAATAACCATCTGCTTTGACATTTCGTGTGAGAGCCCTTGATGGACTCCAGCGTCAATGAGTGCTTCGATCACGAGGAATAAGTACGCCGGCATTGGCCCTGAGTGCCCAGTCACTGCGTCAAGATTTTTCTCAGTAACACGGAAAACAGATCCAACTGCGCCCATTACTGATTCAGCCCAGTCAAGATCCTCTTTCGTAACGTGAGCACCACCAGCGATTGCGGTAACACCCTTTCGAACGAGAACTGGTGTGTTTGGCATTGAGCGAATAACGGCGACTGCTCCTGGCATCACTGCTTCAATGCGAGCGGTTGACAGTCCCGCAACGACTGAAAGAAGGCGCATTGTGCCAACAGTTCCGCACACTCGTGCTGCTGCTTCTGCGTGGTCTGGCTTCACACAAAGAACTACACCAGTGTGTGGACCAACGTGGTCGAGTTCTAATGATGCGTGTACATCAACACCAGCGAAGCGCTTCTTTAGATCTTCTCGAGCCGTCGCTGAACTTTCAATAATTGCTAGTTCATTCTTCGCGCAGTACTGCGCAGCGAGAAGTCCTTCAGCCAGAGCTGAGCCCATGCGTCCGCCGCCGACGATTATTAGTTGATATGCCATAGATAAAGGCTACAAGGCGCTCGGCTAGTTCTTTTTCCGACGGCGATAGAGCCCTGGAAAAGCCATAGTCATGACAGTTGGGAAGATTTCATCAACATAGATAACTGTTGCGCCTACGAGTTCGTCGAGTCGTTCAGTCGTCAACTCTCCAATGGGGATTTGCGTCATCAAATAGACCCCGTTTTCTGGACCTAGGGCAATGTGCACTCCTCGGAGCTCAGCATTCTTCACCAGAGCGAACCGGTACACATCTTCCTTATTCGATTCAGGCTCAGGCATGATTTCAGTTTCTACGTGCACGGTGCGCTGGCGAAGGGTGAGCCATAAAGCAATGGTGTCTTTTTCTTCACCCTTTAGACGAATCAACCAGCGATAGTGGCCTCGAACATCGGGTGAAGACGCATGCTCGACAGAAACGCTCGAACCAGTGCTGCGCCACCCCGTGGCCCATTCGTCAATGGTGCGACCAAGTACTTCTAGAGAATCGCTATCGCCAATTGGTGCAGACATGATTAGCAGTGCAAAAGACTTGTACGCGCCAGGTCTTCGGTGAGTAGCGCAAGCGACTGTGCAGCGCCTCGCCATGTGTAGGCGCGAGCTAACAACACTGCGTTTGACGACATTCTCATAACATCATCAACGTTGACTGCCTTCTTCACATAGTCAGCCCACACCGCAGGATCGCGTGAATCAATGAGGTAGCCGTTTTCGCCAGGAACCACCAATGTCTTTAGGCCTCCGACGTTGCTCGCAATAACTGGTGTCCCACAAGCAGAAGATTCCAAAGCGACGAGACCGAAACTCTCAGCGCGCGATGGAACAAGTGTTACGTCTGCGGCTCTCATCCAAGACGAGAGTAATTGGTGAGACTGTGGAGCAACAAAGAGAACGTTGTCAATCACACCCGCTTCGCTGACTCGCTGGTGCAACGCGTTAAGTGCGAGCCTTCCGTCTGGGCCAGATGGCCCACCAATGATTGCCAGCTGAGCATTTTCTCCGCGACTGCGCATTTCAATAAGCGTTTCGAGTGCGAGGTCTACGCCCTTTAGTGCTTGGAGACGGCCAACGAAGAGCATGAGCGTTGCGTTTTCGTCAATACCGAGCGCTCGACGTGCTTGTGGTTTGTAGCCAGGTGAGAAGAAGGCATGCTCCACACCCAGTGGCACGACGTGCACTCGAGATGGCTCAGCATCGTAGAAGCGAACGATTTGATCTGCTTCGACGTCGCAGGAAGCAAGTACCGCATCAGCGCAAGCAAAAATTGATGCTTCCTGCGCAGCGCGCTCTTCTGATTCACCCTCGAAGGTATCTGCCTTGACGCGCTCAAGCGTGTGAAAGGTCATGATGAGTGGGATGTTCATTTCGTGCTTCAGGCGGTGACCACTGAGTCCACTCAGCCAGTAGTTCGCATGGATTGCATCTGGAATGGATGTCTCTCGAAAGATCGCTTCAACGTTGTCAGTGAATTCATCTACGAAAAGTGGAAGTTCACTACGGCCGAGAACACTTGGTGGCCCGGCGCTGATGTTGTGGACTCTAAATCCTGGTTCAACAATGACGGAGTCGAGAACAAATGGATTGTCACGTCGGGTGTAAACGTCGACTTCATGTCCGAGTCGAGCTAGCGCGCTAGAAAGTTCTCGGACGTAGACATTCATTCCACCGCCATCGCCCGTGCCGGGTTGAGCTAGTGGAGAGGTGTGATACGAGATGACGGCTAGGCGTGCCATGTCTAAATCCTACCTGTTTGGTCAACAATTGGCCACGGGAATTATTTGTGGCCAGATCCCGTCACTAGCCAGACAACATCACGTGATGGCACTAAGCCAAAGGAGCGTGAATCAGTCGAAAAGTCTGCATTGTCACCACGAAGATCAAGTTGATTTCCAATGATCGCGACACAACGTTTTAAAAGAAAACGCTGGTGATCTGCTGGGTCATGGACCACGACGACATCACCGACGCGTACTTTTCTCCAACGGCGAACTGCGGTAAGTCGCTCGCCTGGCAGGTATGTAGGCACCATTGAGGATC
>CALJTY010000018.1 GCA_937975915.1 uncultured Acidimicrobiaceae bacterium
CGGCGAACTGCGGTAAGTCGCTCGCCTGGCAGGTATGTAGGCACCATTGAGGATCCCTCAACGCTGACTCGCCGAAAAAAGATCTCTAGGAGAGATGCCATAGCCTGAACGTTACCCGAGAAGGATGACTAACCTGCGGGTAGAGAAATTGGTCAGAACTCAACTGGCCACTGAAACGAAAGGCGAAGCTATGACGCTTCTTTCAAAAATTAATGCCATGCTTGATGCCGCAACTACTCCACTTGTAGTGCACGCTCACTGTGACCTACCTTGCGGTGTCTACGACCCAGCACAAGCGAAGATTGACGCTCAGTCAGTTAAGGCTTGCATGGAAAAGTACGCAGCTTCAAGTGATGCTGACTTCAAAGTTCGCTCAGTGATTATCAAAGAAGAGCGCTGTGAAGCAGTGAAGCACCACCTCTGGGTACTTTGGACTGACTACTTCAAGCCAGAGCACCTTGCAGCGCACCCAAACCTTCACGACCTTTTCTGGAAGGCAACAAAGTCTGCTGGCGACGCGAAGAAGACACAAGATGTTGCAGTTGCCGATCGCTTACTTGCAGAGATTGACCAGATCGCAGAAATCTTCTGGGCAACTAAGAAGTAAGTAACTCTTTAACAAAGAAACCCGGTGGCCTAGCCACCGGGTTTCTTTGCTTTTCTAAGGAATAGTTACATCAGTTCAGGGTGCGCTGGGCAATTAGCCAGCAGTGGATTGCCCACAAGTTCTGATTCGCCAATAGGCGTATTGCAAACCTGGCAGGTCCGATAGGTGCCAACTCGCAATCTTTCGAGGGCACGGTCGACGTCATTCAGTGTTGCTTCAATCGCAGAAACGCTCTCATTATTGAAATCAGACATAGACAAAACTTACTCTTTTCGGTGGCCGTCTCGCTAACAACTACGATAGAACGCTCAGGGCCGCTAGCTCATCGGGTAGAGCAGAGGACTTTTAATCCTAAGGTGCCGGGATCGAGACCCGGGCGGCCCACCAAACAAATCTGCAGTGACCTGACTGCAGATTTGCAGGATTCGTGCAAAACGGTTGGTTGTCACAGAACCGTCGTACCATTGAGACATGGCA
Source organism: uncultured Acidimicrobiaceae bacterium (assembly GCA_937975915.1). GTDB lineage: Bacteria > Actinomycetota > Acidimicrobiia > Acidimicrobiales > RAAP-2 > RAAP-2. The sequence goes on from CALJTY010000018.1 coordinate 1,085, forward strand.
TGGAGCGAAGCAACAATTAAAGAAACTGCAAAATCAATTTCTCAATGCCTAACGAACAACGCCCCTAACGAAGCAATCAGACTCGCATTCAGAATTCATGAGCACTACCAACGCTCCTCTGTCGAAGCACGGTTGGAAATGATCAAGGAACAACCAGACGACACAGGTGACCCAAGGTTCGATGCGTTGATAGCTGGAATTGTGGAGTATTCATGTGCGGTCAATAGGGTTGCAGCCCCTCGCTGGGTGCAAGAAGAAAAGTATTTTCTTGACACATTTTGGTTTGTTTCCGGTCTCGAATCGTTACACGCTGACGCCATAGTTTCAAGCCCTATTTCATGCAAGCGACGTGGGGTTTTCCTAACCCAAGATTCATTGACATACGCCTGATGACAATGCTCGACCGTGAACAACTGCTGAAAGCACTTGAAGAGCTCGAAAAAGAACTTGCAGAACAAAAAGTGCGAGCAGAACTTTTTATTGTTGGTGGAGCGGCAATGGCCATTGCCTACAACTCGCGAAGGGCAACGACAGACATAGACGCGATTTTCGTGCCGACAAAAGAAGTAAGAATCGCGGCAGAACGCGTTGCTGAAAAGTTGCAAATAAATAATGACTGGCTCAACGACGGGGTGAAAGGCTTCATCCCAGGCGAGGACCCCGACCGCGCCAGCGTTTACGAGGGACCTAACTTGAGTGTTTCCGCCGCTTCACCAAAATTCCTTTTGGCAATGAAACTTATGGCATCTCGAGCCGACCGTGACCTTGACGACATCAAATTCCTCTACAAGCTTTGTGAGTTCACAACACCAGAAGAGGGACTAGATCTTTTAGAGAAGTACTACCCTGCTCGTGTCATCATGCCTCGTGTTCAATTCATGCTCCAAGAAATGTTTCCAAAAGAACGTTCGAAGGATGACGACCGGGGATACTCTCGGTAAAAATCAAGCGAGGTGTTGTTCACTTCGCTGTGACGGAACATTGCGATACACCAATAGACAGGTGATCGCACATGCAACAGCAAAGATTTCGGCGGCCCAGGGCACTGCCCCGTAACCGAACTGCGAAACCAAAATGCTTTCCAGTGCGGGACCCGCTGCGCCACCAGCCATTGTTAAAGCAAGAAGCATCGCGACACCATTCTCTGGCTCAGCGCTCCAGTTGTTAAACCAAGCAAGAGTCATCGGGAACATCACCGACATGCAGAACCCAGATGCTGGATACACGAATGCACCCACGTACCTGAATGACGCGAACGGGATAACAATGCAGCAACTAATAATTCCAATCAGCGCCATCATCGGCTCGCCTAAGCGCCTGCTCCACGCAGGACCAATCAATCGACCAATTGCAATTCCTGCCCAAAAACCGGCAGTTGAAAGTTGACCCCAGAGTGGTGAGAAGTGCCAGTGCGTCAACTGTGGAGCAGTCCAACCAGCAACGGCAGTTTCAAGCGCAACGTAGAGAAAAATAATCAACGTAAAGAAACTCAGCAATTTCGCTGAAGGCTTGCTCATTCGAAGAGACAAGACGCGATCTTTCGAATGTGGTGAAACGATTGTTTGAATTGGATAGATCAGCAGCATTGCGCACACCCCGGCGCCAAAGAAGAACTGATGAAAGTACTTTGCTCCCACCACTGCAACCACCAGTGGGGCAATTACTGATCCAATCCCCCATCCAGATCCAATAATGCTCAGCTGGAACGTTCGACGCTCCGGCAAGCTTCTTGAAAGTAGTGAATACACCCCAAAGTCGATTGCACCATAACCAACACCAGTGAGAAAGGCTGCACTCAAAAAGAGTGACCACGTAGGCGCCAGTGAAAGTGCGAGCAGGCCCGCTCCAAGAATGCCAATTGACACCATCATTGTTACTCGCCCCGAATACTTTCGAAGTAGAAAGAACGTTACAAAGACGCCAGCTATTCCGCCAATGAAATTAATAGTGAGCGATTCGCCGGCAGTGGGTATTGAAATAGCAAAACGAGACGCAATGTCATTTAAGAAGGTGCCGTAAACAGCAGAAACTCCGCCGTCGAGTGCCAGCGTGAGCAGCGCGCCAATAAATGCAACGCGGGGGAAGAGAACGTATTCACTGTCTTGATTGATAGACCAACGCTACCAATCAAGACAGTGAAAAAGAACTACTTAAGCCTTAGGGCCACCAGCAACGTAGAGAACCTGTCCCGATACGTAGCCTGATCGCTCGTCACAGTAGAACGACACAGCATTAGCAATGTCTTCTGGGTAACCAACGCGTGCAACTGGAGTCTGTGCTGCAACTGCCTTTACGAAGTCATCAAAGCCAACTCCCATGCGGTCAGCTGTGGCTTGTGTCATTGCAGTGACAATGAATCCAGGTGCGATTGAGTTAACAGTCACTCCGTACTTACCAAGCTCAATTGCGAGAGTCTTGGTGAAACCCTGAAGACCGGCCTTCGCGGCTGCGTAGTTTGCCTGTCCACGGTTTCCAAGTGCAGAAGTACTGGACATGTTCACGATGCGACCGAATCCAGATTCAGTCATGTAGCGCTGGCAAGCCTTTGACATTAGGAACGCACCCTGAAGGTGAACGCCCATAACGATCTGCCAGTCTGACAAGCTCATCTTGAACATCATGTTGTCACGAAGTACTCCGGCGTTGTTTACAAGCACAACTGGAGGACCTAGCTTTTCAGCAATCGTTGCGATAGCTGCTTCGACGCTCTCTTCGCTCGCAACGTCTACAGCAACTGCAAGGCCACGACGACCTGTTGCGTTCACTGCATCAACTGTCTCAGCGCAAGCAGCTGCGTCAAGGTCAAGTACTGCTACGTCATAACCATCTTCGGCCAAACGGACTGCGGTTGCTGCGCCAATTCCTCGGGCTGCACCGGTAACTACGGCGACTCGTGCTGTCATGATTCCTCCATACTTTTGCGTCACACATTTTGAGCGACCGCTTTACTTCTAATCAGTAACCTCGAAAGATTAATGGAGCGCCACGCATGGCGCGAACTGGCTACATTCCCAGTCGTTCCTTGATGTCTGCGGGCACAAAGTTGTTCTCGGTTGTGGTCTCAGCTTCTACAAGTTCCACCAGGCGATCTGAAACTTCAACGGGATTCATCTGGTCGGTAACGGTAAATTGTCCAACCATTTTGAAGAGATCTTCTGCAGCCTTGTTAAGAGATGTGTCACCGAACCATTCCCACATTGAATCAACCATGCGGTCGTTAAAGCCAGTTGCATATGGGCCAGGGTTAATGAGCGTTACATCAATGCCGAGAGGAGCGACTTCCATGCGCATTGCTTTACCCATTGCTTCGAGAGCATGCTTGGTCATTGAATAAGGACCAAAGGCTGGTGCGCTGAATACTCCAGCGATCGAAGACATGATGATGACTCGCCCGCTCTTTCGTGGAACCATGTCCTTCAATACCTCTTGTGTGATGGCCATGGTGCCAAAAACGTTTACTTCAAACAGGTGACGAAGACGTTCCATTGGGATGTCAGCGATCGGACCAGTTTGTCCAGCACCTGCATTATTGATGAGGACGTCGACTTCGTAGTCGTGAACTTTCTTGACGTCACTAGAAGTGATGTCAAGTTTTATAACGGTCAGTTGAGGGGCTTCAGCTTTCAGCTCACTCGCCTGCTGCTCAGTTTCAGTGGTTGCAATGACGTGGTGCCCGCGTTCAGCTAGTGCTAATGCCGCTAACTTTCCAAAGCCCGATCCTGCGCCAGTTATAAGTACGTTTTTGCTCATTGCCGGAGTATAGATTCACACGCCATACGAGCGATTAGTAACTCTTTCGTGCTCCACGAACTGGGGCCAAAATGACAAGCGATAAGTACGTAACTATTGCAATTGCAAGGTGCATCCACACCAAGACGAAAACAGCTGCTCCAGGTTGCCCCATTGCCCAGATGGCGAGGTCAGGGAGCAACAACACAAGTGTCACTACAAGGGCTAGTCGCAAAAACAGCCACTTTGGCTGTGACGAGATTCGAGTAACGATTGGCCATCCAGCGCATGCACCAAGTACTCCAATAACAGTGAGCTTGGCGTAACTCATGAACTGAAAGTGTTCGTATCCAACGGTCTTTGGATAAACGGTCTCTCCAATTTTCACGAGAATCGCATCAAGAATAAGTGAGCCTATGACTGCAGTCACTGTCGCAAAAACTACTTCATACGTCGAAGGTTGACGGTGCGGACGAAAGTCAATGTGAAAACGTTCTAACCAAGGACGAATAAATTCTGGGAAGTTTTCTTGACGTAAATTCATGTGCGTACTTTCAGTTCACTCGTGCATCAATTTTAATTGTTTTCGACGGAACTTTTAGATTCCTTCTGTCACAACATCTTCGAGAATAGTTCTGAGCTGACGGCCCATTTCTCTCGGGTTCCCAGAAATTTCTCCAATAACGTCACCTTCAACTTCTGTGTCGTCGCCTGGTTGGTACAAAGAAACTCTCATTCCCTTGCCGGCACGAACAGCAGTAATTGTCCATGGCAGTCCATCGACGCCTGACTCCTTGGTGGCCATTATTTTGCCAGAGGGTCCAAGGTCAATGTCCCACTCAGGTGAGCGAGCAGCATCAATGACGCGCTGGGTTTCAGAGTTACTAGAAAAGTTTGCGATACCAACACCCTAGAGGGTGCGTGTTACAAAAAAGTATTAACCCTTGTAACGAGCAATAGAAGCTTCGAGTTCAGCGAGTGCTTCTTTACGACCAACGTAGTTTTCTACCTTGACCCACTTGCCTTCGTCGAGGTCTTTGTAGACAGTGAAGAAGTGACTGATCTTGTCGAGCGTTGCCTTAGGTACATCAGTGATGTCCTTGGCTGACTTCCACGCTGGGTCGTAGTCAGGCACACAGATGAGCTTTGCGTCTTCGCCCTTTTCGTCAGACATGATGCACATTCCAAGAATTCTTGACTTGATGAGACATCCTGGAAAAGTCGGGTACTCACTGAGGACAAGCGCGTCGAGTGGGTCGCCGTCGCCACCGAGAGTGTCAGGAATGAATCCGTATTCTGCTGGGTAGCCCATTGAGACAATGAGGTGTCGGTCAAGCATGATGGTGTTTGTTTCGTGATCGAACTCGTACTTATTCTGAGATCCACGTGGAATTTCGACGATGACATTAACTGTGTCCATGTCTTTGGACTCCTTATT
>CALJTY010000019.1 GCA_937975915.1 uncultured Acidimicrobiaceae bacterium
TTCGCTTTCGCCTCATTGAACAAGGTCTCTTAGATGACACTCCAGTAGCACCAGCGCTTCGCCAAGTAGCTCGTGCCAACCCGAGCAACGTAGTTTCAATGTCAACTCCTGAGCGCACGGTGCAGCCACTTACGCTGCTTCCTACTGCGCAACCTCCTCGTCACCCTGCAATTTCTCCTGCAGCTTCTAAGTACTACACACTCTCTGAATTCACTAAGGCCACAGGTCTTGATGTTGATTCAGTTCGCCAGCTCCAGTCAGCAGGACTTATTGTCTCTGAAAGCTTGTCAAACGATGAAGTCTTCTCTGACGTAGATGTTCGAATTGGTTACTCACTAAGTGGTCTTATTGACCGCGGTGTTGATGTACGAATTCTCGGCGCACTTCGCCGTGTGGTGGACCGTGAAGTTGGCGTTCTTGAAGACATCATTGCTTCGCAGCCTTCTCTAAAGAGTGCCGATGGCGCTAGGGAAGTTGCGACTGAGCTCGCTGGCGAACTGGGCCAACTACGTGGTGCACTTCACGAGCGCGCACTTAACAAATTCCTGGGAAACTGACGCCAAACTTTTCCAGCCATCGCCGTCTAGGCTGGCATCATGATTGAAGTAGTTCTCCGAGCAGTCCGTGTCGACGTTGGATCGTCAACTCCACTTTTGCTGCTCGAAGAAGTTGGTCCTGGAAACAGAGTGCTTCCTATCTTCATCGGAGCTCCAGAAGCTGCGGCCATTGCCTACGCCCTGCAAAAGGTTGAATCTCCTCGACCAATGTCTCACGATCTTCTGGCAAACACTATTAGCGCACTTGGTGGGCGAATCTTCAACGTTGAGATTGTTTCTTTGATCGACAACACTTTTTTCGCGAACCTTCGAATCTTGAAAGACGGTGTGGAGACACTAGTTAGTGCTCGACCGTCAGACGCAGTTGCTCTGGCGATGCGTGTCGGTGCTCCGATTCTGGTTAGCGATGACCTCATGAACGCTGAGGGCAAGGTCATGATGCTTGATGAAGAGAGCGAAGACGACGAAGTAAGCCAGGTTGATGAAGCGGAGCTCGTTGCAGAACTTCGTGAATTTCTCGACCAGGTGAATCCTGAGGACTTCAACAAATGAGAAGGGGGCTGAAGTCAATTCTCATCTTCGTGGCGTTCGCCGCGATTTACACTCTCTCAAGGCACGCTGTCATTGGTGGCAACTCGACGACCACGACAAGCGGTGGAACTGCAATGACTTCAACGACAATGTCTGTTCCCGCTGGCCCAGCCTGTGAGGGCAGTGATTTCCGCGGAGCGTTTAATCAGGGTCAAGGCGCTGCTGGAACAATTTCCTCGAGCATCACACTCACGAAGTCAACAACTGGGAACTGCACTCTTAATGGATGGCCAATTCTGATTCTGCAAGACAAGACCGGTTCAATTGTTAAGAGCACCCTTGTTGATGTTTCAACCAATGGACCAATTCAGTTTCCAGATGCAAAAGCTAATGAGGCACCAGCTGCTGTCAATCTGACTCAGAACTCAAGGTCGACATTCTCTTTTGCTTACAGCGATGTTCCAGCTGGTTCTCAGAAAACATGTCCAGTTGCTTACGTGATTGGTGTGCAAATTCAAAAGGGTGGCTCGGTCACGAGCGTCAACTCGACCTACGGCATTG
>CALJTY010000020.1 GCA_937975915.1 uncultured Acidimicrobiaceae bacterium
CAGACACCGGACCTTCTTCAACAAGTTCTCCATGTCGCATTACGTACACGTAGGAGCAAACCCTCCTAACCACACTTAAATCATGGCTAATGAAAAGAATTGAGAGCTGCTCTTTTTCTCGGAGTTCAAGAAGAAGTTCAAGGATCAATGCCTGAACTGAAACATCGAGCCCAGACGTTGGTTCGTCGGCAATTAATAGACGGGGCCGATAGATAAGGGCTCTTGCAATACATACTCGTTGCGCTTGACCACCACTGAGTTGATGAGGGTACGAGTGCAGAAGAGCCCTGTCCAAGTGAACACGATCCATCAAATCCTCATCAGTTATCCAGTGAGTTCTTTCTGGGAAAATTTTTCTTAATTCTTTGAATCCTGCTACAACTTTTTGACGCGGGTCAAGTGAGGCGTGCGGATTCTGAAAGATAATTTGAACGTCACCACGAATGTTTCTAAGTTCTTCTTTGTCTAGCCCGAGAATGCTTTTACCTAAAAAAAGTATTTCTGATGCCTCGACAGGTAGCAGCCCAGTTGTCGCAAGTGCAAGCGATGTTTTCCCTGAGCCAGACTCACCCACCACACCGACGACTGATGCAGCGGGTACGACGAATGAAATTTTATTTACAGCTCTAGTGCCTCGATAAGAAACCGAAACATCATTTGCTACAAGAACTGCGTTGTTGGATGCAACACGTCCGATCTGTGAACCCTCGAAATGAGAGTTCACAGATCGGACGTCCGCATTGCTTTTTGGAACCATTAGTAATTAATTCTTTACCTATTTTTTCTTAAATTATTTGTAGCTGAGCGTGAAGTAGGTGTAACGGTTCACTGGCGTCAACTTCCAACCAGTCACATTTGTGGCCATTACGTCCATCTTCGTTGTTGAGTAAAGCGGTACGTAGCAGTGGTCATCAACAACCGCCTGCTTATCCATCAATTGCCAAATCTTGTCCGCTGCTGCGTCACTTGAAGCAAGAGCAGTTGCCTGCTCAGTGTCAAATCGTGGGTCGTTGCAGTTCTGAGTGATTGAATTAGAGGTGAGGAACCCTTGTGACAAGAAGGCGGGGGTAGGTGCATTTGGCACAACCGACATAATGTACAAACCGGTCTGCGTTCCACCAATGATTGCTCCTACAAGTGCACCATAGGTCACTGGAGTCAAAATTGGCTTAAGTCCAATCTTGGTTAGTTGCGAAGCAATTGCCTGAGCAACTAAGTCAATGTCTGGAAGTAGTCCAATTGGGTATGACAAGAGAAAACTCTTGTCACCCTTGTAATTCTTAACGATTGCCTTGGCATCAGTAGTGTTTAGTTTCACAGCAGTGATGTTTTGAACTGTTGGGTTAACAGTTAAAAGACTCTTCTGCTCAACAACTTGCCCCTTAAAAATTCCTGTAGCAATTGCATGGCGATCGATTGTTTCTGCGACTGCCTTGCGAATTGAAGCATTGTCAAATGGGGCAACCTGTGTAACTAGGAAAGCATCATTGCTTCGGGCTACCGGTGTCTTCACCACATTTAAGCCAGTAAGTCCAACAACGCTTGATGGTGGTTCGTCAAATGAAACCTGTGCTGTTCCGCTCTGCACTAGACCAAGTCGTGTGGTTGGGTCTGTCTGCCAAATAAATGTTAGCGAACTAACTTTGCCTGCGCCATCCCAACAATCTGGGTTCGGAACAACTGTGTAGCTCACACCAGAAACAGCAGAGCTAAACATGTATGGTCCAGTTCCAATTAGGTGATTACTGAAGTCACGTGATGTACCAGCTGCGTAAGCAGTAGGTGGCAGCATGTAAACAGTCGTAAGTAGTAGTGGCAAGTCATTTAATGGTGAAGACGTCACAACCTTGAATGTTGTTGGATCCACAACTGTTGCTGAAGTCACAGGTGCAAAGTATCCGGCAAGAATTGCTTTTGGATCCTTAGTTGCTGTGTTTTGCAGAATTGAGAATACCGCTGCAGCTGCATCAGCTTTTTCACCATTTGTAAATGAGATGCTCGGACGAAGTGTGAAGATCCACGTTGTTGCATTTTTGTGAATCCAAGAAGTTACTAGTCCCGTTGAAACCGGCTTTAATGATTTGGAGTCATAGTTGATTAGTGGTTCCAATACAGAGTCCCAAATCATTCCACCAGATCTTGCCCCTTCGATTGGATCAAAAGTAGACGGCATCGCAGGCAATGCAAGCGTCATACCTGGTCCCGCTGCGCGTACTTCCTTCATTGGCGCACCAATCGTGAACGCCATGATCATCATCAAAAGTGCAAGCACCCCTGTAAATATTTTGCGATTCCCTGTGCTGAAACCGTGTGTGCTATTTCCGTTCATTAAAACCCCCCAATAGGCCATGACTAATTGACTGCCGGTTCTTGGATTCCCAAGTACTGAAGCATGTTTATACCTTCCGGTTGGTATTGTCAAGTTAAATGAGAAATTCCTTCTGTTTTATGGGATTTAAAGGGTTTAATAGCAACATTTCGTACGGTATTCGATCTAAAGGCTCAAAAAATGCAATCATTTCACTTCGAATTTCCAACAAGCGATGGTCTAAAACTCGCTGCGACAGCAATGGGCAAGGAGGATGGGGGGGCAGTTTTATTCCTTCACGGGCTAGGGCAAACGAGACATGCATGGGATTTGACCATGGATGTTGTTGCTCGAAGTGGATGGCGTGCCTACTCCTTTGATCTTCGAGGACATGGTGAGAGTGAATGGGACCCTAAAGGTGACTACACGATTGACGCACTTTGTAGAGACTGCATTGAGTTCGTTGAGAGTCTTCCAGCCACACCAGTGATTGTTGGTGCATCGTTAGGAGGAATCATTTCGCTTCTAAATGAAGCAAGTGTCACCAAAGAATTCTCTCGTGGTCTCATTTTGGTCGATGTAACACCACAAATGAACCAACTTGGTGTTGAAAGAATTAAGAACTTCATGCGATCTGGACTCGATGGATTTTCGTCACTCGAAGAAGCTGCCGCCGCAATTGCGCAATATATTCCAACACGAAAACCATCGTTAAATACCAACGGGCTCAGAAAAGTACTACGTGAAAAAAATGGTCGTTGGCGCTGGCACTGGGACCCTCTCCTACTAAGCGACACCAGAAATCATGAGGTTGACGTTGAAATCCCAAAGAAACTCGAAGGTGCACTAGAAAAAGTAGACGTACCTGTCATGTTGGTGCGTGGGCTACTTAGCGACGTTGTTGACGATAGTTCGGTCGCAGACTTTATTAAACGCAAGCCAAGTGCCAAACTTATAAACATCCCCGATGCGTCTCACATGATTGCTGGGGACAAGAATGATGTTTTCACGGCTTCTGTGATGGAGTTCTTGAACCAATTTAAAATAGACTCATCCCCCACGCGATAAACATGTAATCGATCGAAGGGTTATTCACTAACCCCTGGCCTGGAGCGGTTACCCCTTCCCCAGGCCAGGGGTATTCACTGCTACTTAACTGCGTCAGGACCGCGCTCGCCGGTACGGATTCGTACCACGTGCTCGATGTCTGAGATCCAAACTTTTCCGTCACCGTGAATCTCTGTCTTAGCTGCGTCCACAATCGTGTCGCAAATCTTTTCAGCTGCTTCATCGGTGCAGGCAATTTCAATACGAATCTTGTCGACGAAGTCAAACTCGTATTCCTTACCGCGATAAATCTCAATGTGTCCTCCGGTACGACCGAATCCACGAACCTGTGAAACGGTCATGCCGTTAACGCCAAGTGCCTTTACAGCAACCTTGACTTCATCGAGCTTGAACGGCTTTACAACTGCAGTAACTAATTTCATGATTGATCCTTACTTGTTGTCCGAGTGAGTGTGACTTGGTGTGAGAACTGGCTCACCAAATGTTGGGTCTGGGAATGCTTCTTCATCGTGGATTGCGAGGTCACCAATTGCCAGTGTCTCATCTGATTCACGAAGTCCTCCAACGAGGAACTTCACCAGATAGAAGATCACTGCGGTGCCAACTGCGGTGTATCCAATTACCCATAGGGCAGCCAAGAACTGCTCCCAGAGCTGGTGGAATGAGTGGGTGTAGAACCAACCACCAACCGAGAATCCACCTGGTGCCTTGAAGTTTGATCCAGATACGCCGTAGACCGACATGCTTGGGTCTGCAACAACACCAATCATTAGTCCACCAATCAGACCGGCGATTCCGTGGGTGTAGATAACGCCCATTGCGTCGTCAACTTTTGAGAATGGACGAATGCGTGACAGGTAATTCCATGAAACCCAAACAACTGAAGATGAAACAAGTCCAACAACCATTGCGCCAGTTCCATTTACGAATCCAGCACTTGGGGTAATGGCTACGAGGCCACAAAGCATTCCGTTGATGACACCTAGGAAGGTTGGCTTCTTCTGACGTGAGAAGAACATGTCCATTAGTAGCCAAGTGAGAACACCTACTGCAGTTGCTACGTTCGTGTTGAGAACTGCACTAGCTGCATCAGCTCCCGCATAGAACGTTGCACCACCGTTAAACCCGTTCCATCCAAGCCATAAGAACCCAGCACCAACTGCGACCATCATTAGGTTGCTCGGGAATGCGTTCTCACGGTCTTGCCAGCGGCGAGGTCCAACAATTGCGGCTCCAACGAATGCAGCAATTCCTGCACTCAAGTGAATGATGTATCCACCTGCAAAGTCAACGGCACCCTTTTGTGCGAAGAATCCACCACCCCACATCAGTGCCGCATTAATGCAGTACACCATGGTGATCCAGAGCGGAACAATGAGCAGCCATGCCTTGAACTTAAGTCGACCAACTAGACCACCAAGGAATAACAGTGGTGTGATTGCGGCGAATACAAATTGGAAGTACGCGAGCGTTGCCGTCGGGAAGTGGAACGGAATAAGTGTGTTCGCCCCTGACACCGCTTGACCCTGTTCAGCACCTGATGTTGAAAGAGGTGTGAAGTGCCCTACAAATCCGCTCCAGAACGATCCAGTTGGACCAAAGTGTGAAAGTTGACCGAAGGCCATGTTGTAACCCCAGAGCATCCACACCACGAGCGTGATGGAGAATCCGGTGAACACCATCAGCATGGTGTTCACAATCCACTTCTTTCTCACTAGTCCTCCGTAGAGAACAGCAAGTCCTGGAAGGCTCATTAAGCCCACCAGGGTCGCAGAAATAAGTTGCCAGGTATTGTCGGCTGGGTTTAACCAGCTTGGATACGGAATTATGGTCGTTGCAGCTAACACGTCCACTCCTTTTTATTAGGAGAGGGCGACGCTGACCTCAGGTTTATACCTAGAGTGTGCCAAACCAAGATTTCTGGTTTGTTAGCGAAATGTTTCCTGCGTATTAACTAAAAACTAAACCGCTTCGGGGCCGTGTTCGTCAGTGCGAATTCGAACAACGTGACTTACGTCGGTAACCCAAACTTTGCCGTCGCCATGAATGTCAGTTCGCGCTGCGTTCACAATGGCATCGACAATTACATCGACCGACTCATCAGTACAGACAATGTCGATTTGAATCTTGTCAACGAAGTCAAACTCGTATTCTTTACCGCGATAGATCTCAATGTGACCACCAGTGCGCCCAAATCCTCGGACCTGTGACACAGTCATTCCCGAGACGCCAACTTCTTTAACTGCGACTTTTACCTCGTCAAGTTTGAACGGCTTTACAATTGCTGTTACTAGCTTCATTGTCTCTCCTTAGACGTTGTCACTGTGCAAGTGACTTGGTGTTCCAACTGGCTCACCGAATGTTGGATCTGGGAATGCTTCTTCATCATGAATTCCAATGTCACCGAGGGCAAGGTTTTCATCACTTTCACGCAACCCTCCTACGAGGAACTTAACCAAGTAGAACACGAATGCAGTTCCAACGGCGGTGAAAGCAGCTACCCAGAGAGCAGCAAGGAATTGCTCCCATAGTTGGTGAAATGAGTGCGTGTAGAACCAGCCGCCAACCGAGAAACTTCCCGGACCATTGAACTTCGGACCTGTCGTTCCGTAGACAGCCATCTTCGGATCAGACACGAGTCCAATCAAGAGTCCACCGATAAGCCCTGCGAATCCGTGCGTGTGAATAACACCAAGCGCATCATCAACTTGGGAGAATGGCCGAATGCGCGACAGATAGTTCCATGAGCACCAAACCAGTGCTGACGAAACAAAGCCAACAACCATTGCGCCAATGCCATTGACAAATCCTGCAATAGCCGTCACTGCTACAAGACCACAGAGCATTCCGTTCGTGGCACCCAAGAATGTTGCTTTCTTTTGTCTGGAGAAATACATGTCCATAAGAACCCATGTGAGCAGACCAACTGCTGAAGAAACGTTTGTATTGAGAATGGCACTCGCAGCGTTGGTGCCGGCGTAGAACACTGCGCCACCGTTGAAACCGTTCCAGCCCAGCCACAAGATTCCAGCACCTACGGCTGTCATCATGAGATTGCTCGGAAACGCATTCTCTCGGTCTTGCCAGCGACGTGGGCCAACAATTGCGGCGCCAACAAATCCAGCCACACCTGCGCTGAGTTCAATTACAAAGCCACCCGCGTAGTCAACAACACCCTTTTGAGCTAGAAATCCACCGTTCCAAATAAGTGCGGCATTGACGCAGTACACAACCGTTATCCATAGCGGAACAATCAACAGCCACGCTTTGAATTTAAGTCGACCAACAAGTCCACCAAGAAAAATTAACGGCGTAATGGCTGCGAACGTAAATTGAAAATACGCAAATGTTGCGGTTGGAAAATGAAATGGGATCAACGTATTAGCGCCTGAAACTGTTTGTCCTTGTTCCGAACTTGCCGTGGCGAGCGGTGTGGCATGTCCAATGAAGCCACTCCAGAACGAACCGGTTGGGCCGAAGTGTGAAAGTTGACCGAAGGCCATGTTGTAGCCCCAGAGCATCCACACAACAAGTGTCACTGAGAAACCTGTGAAGACCATCAGCATGGTGTTCACTATCCATTTATTTCTTACGAGTCCAGCGTAGAAAACGGCAAGACCAGGAATGCTCATTAGCCCGACAAGCGTCGCGCAAATTAATTGCCAAGAGTTGTCAGCAGGGTTCAGCCAATGTGGATACGGAATAACGGAGGATGTTGTTAACACGCCCACCCCTTAGTTAGTAGATGAGACCAACTTGGTCTCACTTTTCTTACAACCCGAGTGACTTTTCGAAGACCTGAGAAATGTCCATAACAGAGACTTCATCGCCCTTGCCATTTGCCTTAACTGCGTCATCAATCATGATCATGCAGAACGGACAAGCGGTAGAAACAATGTCGGCACCGGTGTCTAGAGCTTCATTGGTGCGTTCCATGTTGACGCGCTTTCCAATGTTTTCTTCCATCCACATACGTGCTCCACCAGCACCACAGCAGAATCCCTTTTCGCGGCAACGTCCCATTTCAACTTGGCGAACACCAGGAATAGCGTCGAGCACGTTACGTGGCTCATCAAAGACACGGTTGTGTCGACCTAGGTAGCAAGGGTCGTGGTAGGTAACAGTTCCGGTGTACGCAACACCAGGCACCAGCTTGCCAATAGCAACCAGGTGGCTGAGTAGCTCTGCGTGGTGAATCATTTCGTAGTCACCGCCAAGACCTGGGTATTCATTCTTCATGGTGTTAAAGCAGTGAGGGCAGCTTGCCACGATCTTCTTGGCACCAACTTCGTTGAGTGTTGCGATGTTGGACTTGGCCATTTCTTGGAACAAGTACTCATTACCCATGCGACGCGCTGGGTCACCGGTGCACGATTCACGTGGACCAAGGATTCCGAACGTCACGCCAGCACGGTGCAGCATTCGTGCGGTTGAAACAATTTGCTTGCGTCCGCGCTCGTCGAGTGATCCGGCACATCCAACCCAGTAGAGGTATTCAATCTCTGCAGGAATTGGACCATCGATGATTGGAACTTCGAAGTCGAGTTCAGCTAACCAATCGGTGCGCTTAGAAGCACCAAGACCCCACGGGTCGCCCTGGTTTTCCATGTTGCGAAGAAGTAGTCCGGCTTCTGTTGGGAAACGAGATTCCATGAGTACTTCGTAACGTCGCATGTCAATGATTGCGTCAACGTGTTCAATGTCAACTGGGCACTGTTCGACGCACGAACCACATGTTGTGCACGACCAGAGAACGTCTGGGTCAATAGTTGTAGGAACGAGGGTTGCAACGTCTCCGCCACCTTCGCCAGAGAGAAGTCGGTCAGCTGAAGCGAACATGTTTTCGCGAAGTCCCATGATGAGGAGCTTCGGACTAAGCGGCTTGCCCGTTGTCCACGCTGGGCACACTGACTGACAACGACCACACTCGGTGCACGTTGAGAAATCGAGCATCTGCTTCCAGGTGAAGTCCTCCATTTTTCCAACACCGAACACTGTGTCTTCGGTGACATTCTCCATGTCCATGTCGGGGGTCTTGTCGAGTCCGCCGAGTCCGCGTGGGCGACGTGAAACTCCAATGTTGATTGGAGCAAGGAAGATGTGCAAGTGCTTTGAGTACGAAACAAACACCATGAATCCAGCAATAACTCCAACGTTTGCGAGGAGAAAAACAACTTCAATAACGCTGTTAACGCCGGCACCAAGTGGGGCTAACCAGTGCGCGAGGATCTGAGATGCGAACGCCCATGGAGATGCCATGAGCTGGTTCGACGCAACGTCTGTAGGACTGGCCATTCCTGCGCCTACGGTCCGTGGGAATGGGAAGTGTCCAGCATTAATTTGTCCAGCGCGGTACATCAACAATGTAGCGATCACTAGGAAAATAAGACCTAGGACGATCCAAGCCGCTCCGAGGTGGCTTCCATAGAAACGTGATTCACGATCTTTTCGAGCCGGTGCGTTCTTAATTCGAATTATTGAAAACACCACAAGTGAGATCAGAACTGCGACCGAGAAGAAGTCTTCGGTGAATGCGAGCCAGTTGCTCTGTCCAATGAATGGAATGTGGAAGTCGCGATTGAACAGTCCACCGTAGGCTTCGATGATTGTTGTGAAGAGAACAGTGAAACCCCACATTGTGAAGAAGTGTGCAAGTCCAGGCACGGTCCACTTGAGCAGCTTCTTCTGTCCAGCAACTTCTACAACTTCTGCCTCAGTAACTTTGCGAAAGCCCTGCCAGCGACGTGGCGCTGGCTTACCACTTCGAATAAGTTTCGACAACCAGAAGAAGCGACGTCCCGCAACAGCGAAACAAAGTAGTGAGACTCCGAGCCCGATAATGATTCTTGCTAACACGCGATTTCCTCTTCTTTAGTTCTTTTTAAAATTCTCTGAGTAGCGACTGGCGGTTGGGCCACGTTGTCCCTTGTACTTCGATCCAAGGATTGACGAACCATACGGATTATCTGCAGGCGTTGTCATTTGGAAAAAACTAACTTGACCAATCTTCATTCCGGTATAAAGCGTGATTGGAAGGTTGGCAACATTCGAAAGTTCGAGTGTGATGTGGCCATCCCAGCCAGCATCGATAAAACCAGCTGTTGAGTGAATCACAAGTCCGAGACGACCAAGCGAGCTCTTGCCGTCAAGTCGGCCAACAAGGTCGTCAGGCAACATGATCCGCTCAGTTGTAGATCCGAGAAGAAATTCACCCGGGTGAAGAATCATTGGTGTGTCGAGTCCTACGTCAATGAGTTCAGTTAAATCTTCTTGGACTTCTTTGACGTCGATGACGCGCTGGGAGTGGTTGCGAAATACGCGGTAGTACTGGTCGATGTGCAGGTCTACTGAAGATGGTTGGATGCAGTCATCGCCCAGCGGATCAATGATGATTCGACCCGATGCCAAAGCTTCTTTGATTGACCTGTCTGAGAGCACCATAACTATGGCAACGTTACTCTGAAGTAACCCACCTGGCCACAATCTGCCCTTAAAAATAGGCAATTGCTTGGAGATTACGATGGTGACATGCGGGCGTAGTTCAGCGGCAGAACATCAGCTTCCCAAGCTGAGAACGCGAGTTCAATTCTCGTCGCCCGCTCCAATTCATTAGATTCATCTTGTGAGCAACTCAGTCATCTTGTTAGTGCTCTTTGCAGGATTAGTCCACGCCGTGTGGAACGCCATTGCCAAAAACATCACTGACCAATTCGTCAGTTTCGGACTTCTAAATGTTGGCGCAGCTGGCGCGAGCTGGGCACTCCTTCCTTTTATAGGACTTCCCAGAAGTGGGGCCTGGATCTATTTGCTCTGCTCAGTTTGTCTTCACTGCTCGTATGAACTTTTATTGATGGGTGCATTTCGAAGAGGAGATTTTTCGAAGTCGTATCCGATGGCTCGTGGTATCGCTCCTCTGCTGGTAGCTCTCGGGGGATTCTTTTTTGCCAATCAACATCAGAATGCACTCAGCCTCATAGGGATCTTTGTCATAGTCAGCGGTGTACTTTCTTTGGCTCTGATAAGTGGAGCAAAAGTAAATGCGAGTTCTGCAACTGTTTGGGCACTCGCGACAGGAGTTGGCATTGCGGCCTACACGGTCGTAGATGGCCTGGGAGTGAGAGCTGCACAAAGCTCGATTAGATATGGCGTAACACTTTTTGTTTTACAAGCAACGCTTTGGCTCGTTGTTACGTTCACTCGAAGAGGCGTTACGTGGTGGCCTTGCGCAAAAACAGCGCGTCTCGGCATCGCAGCTGGTGCTGGTTCAATTGCTGGGTATCTGCTTATTCTTTGGGCGCAGTTCCATGCCTCATTCGCTTTGGTGAGTGCACTTCGTGAAACTGGTGTCCTATGGGCAGCGGTCATCGGTACGCTCTACTTCAAAGAGGGTTCGCTTCGAAAGACAGTTGGCCCAGCAATCGTCATTGTCATTGGTGTTTCTCTACTTGCACTTGGTTAGTACTGCGCTGTGGTTAGACCTACGCTGAGTTGTAGTGAACTACCTCTTTCTTTTGCTAATCATCTTCGGGATAAACCTGTTGCCAGCCTTTGGGCCCCCCACGTGGTTGGCGCTCGTCATTGCGCAGTGGCGTTGGCATTTGAATCCCGTTGCGGTGGTGCTACTGGGAGTGATTGGTGCGGTAGCGGGACGTGGTCTTCTGGCTGTTGCCTTCGGGCGTTTGAGAGACTTCTTTCCAAAGCGCTATGTAAATAACCTCAACCGGGCACATAAAAAAATTGATGAGCACCCGACTGGTGAGTTTGCTTGGTACATAGTTTTTCTATTTACCCCAGTTCCCTCTGCTCAGCTTTTTTGTGCAGTTGGGTTACTCGAAATGCCTCTCACAAAAATTCTCATCACCTTCGCGGTGGGCAGACTTATTTCATACGCGATCTATGACGCGACGGCTTCAGCGATTGGTCATGAGTTTCACAGCCTTTGGAGCAAGTACTGGGGAAACCCGTTCGCAATCGCGCTGCAGATCTCATTCTTGGTGGGCCTGAGTGTTTTGCCGCTCATTTCTTGGAAAGACAAGGATTCGACAGCTGAAAAGCCTTCTGTTGACGGGGAACCCGCTTAGTTTCTGTACTAAGTCCAGTACTGGACAATGTCCAAATAATTGCTATAGTTGCCCTCGTGACAATTGGCGCAAGTGACGTACTGAAAGAAAACGGAGTGCAGGCAACTGCGCAGCGCCTTGCAGTACTTCGCGCGGTGTCAGCACAACCACACATCACAGCAGATGGCGTTGTCGCAATTGCCACTGATGAAATTGGAACAATTTCTCGTCAAGCTGTGTACGACACACTTGGTCTGCTTGCAGAAAAGGGAATCATTCGAAAGATTCAACCAGTTGGATCACCTGCTCTTTACGAAGACAGGATTAGTGACAATCATCACCATTTAATCTGTAGAAGTTGCGCAATGGTTGTTGACGTTGATTGTGCGGTAGGGCAAACACCATGTCTTACTGCAGCAGACTCCATGGGTTTTGAAATTGACGAAGCAGAGGTCGCCTACTGGGGCCTCTGTCCAAGTTGTCAAAAAAGTTCGAAGTAACGCAGTACCGCAATCTATAAAGGAGAAACATGACAGAAGAAAACAAGTGTCCAGTTGTTGGAGGCGCAAGCACTCGAGTGACCGGCAATCAGAACAACGCGCAGTGGTGGCCTAATCAGCTCAACATCAAGTTGTTGCACCAGGCAAATCCTGCAGCGAGTCCAATGGACAAGAACTTCAATTACGCGAAAGAATTCGCGAAGCTCGATCTTGATGTCTTAAAGAAGGACATCGAGAAGTTGATGACCAACTCACAAGAGTGGTGGCCAGCCGACTGGGGACACTACGGTCCTTTCTTCATTCGCATGGCGTGGCACAGTGCTGGAACGTATCGAATCAGTGATGGTCGTGGAGGCGCTGGATCAGGTGCGCAACGTTTCGCACCACTCAACAGCTGGCCGGACAACGGAAACCTCGACAAGGCTCGCCGTCTTCTCTGGGAAATCAAGAAGAAGTATGGTCAGAAGATTTCATGGGCTGACCTCATGATCTTTGCTGGTAACTGTGCACTTGACTCAATGGGCTTTAAGACCTTTGGTTTCGCTGGTGGACGTGTTGACATTTGGGAACCGGAAGACGACATCTACTGGGGACCTGAAGACACCTGGCTCGACGACAAGCGTTACAGCGGTGAGCGCGACCTAGAGAATCCACTTGGTGCGGTTCAGATGGGACTTATTTACGTAAACCCAGAAGGTCCAAACGGAAACCCCGACCCACTTAAGGCCGCGGTTGACATTCGTGAAACGTTTGCACGCATGGCGATGAACGACGAAGAAACTGTCGCTCTTATTGCTGGTGGTCACACCTTTGGAAAGACTCACGGTGCCGGTGACCCAGGTAAGTACGTTGGACCAGAACCAGAAGCTGCGCCAATTGAAGCACAGGGCCTTGGTTGGATTAACACAATGGGAACTGGAAACGCTGGTGACACCATCACAAGTGGACTCGAAGGTATCTGGACAACCAAGCCAACACAGTGGAGCAACGACTACTTCAATCACCTCTTTATGTACGAGTGGGAACTCTTCAAGAGCCCTGCTGGCGCACAACAGTGGCGACCAAAGGGTGGTGCTGGATCGACAACAGTTCCAGACGCACACGACAAGAACAAGACTCACGCGCCAACAATGTTGACAACTGACCTTGCTCTCATTGTTGACCCTGCGTACAAGAAGATCTCAAAGCGCTTCCAAGAGAATCCAAAAGATTTCGCAGATGCATTTGCTCGTGCGTGGTTCAAGTTGACACACCGTGACATGGGTCCATACGTACGAGGACTTGGTTCATATGTTCCAAAGAAGCCTCAGCTCTGGCAGGATCCAATTCCAGTAGTTGACTTCAAGCTTCCAACCGACAAGGACATCGTTGCGCTTAAGAAGAAAATTGCGAACTCTGGCCTCAGAGTTTCACAACTTGTTTCAACAGCGTGGGCATCTGCTGCAACGTTCCGTGGCACCGACAAGCGCGGTGGAGCGAACGGTGCGCGCATTGCACTAAGCCCACAAAACGCATGGGACGTTAACAACCCTGCGCAGTTGAAGAAAGTTCTTAAAGAACTCGAATCAATTCGCAAGGGCTTTAACACCAAGACCAAGAAGATTTCACTTGCTGACATCATCGTGCTCGGTGGTTGCGTTGGAATCGAAATGGCGGCAAAGAACGCTGGACGCAAAGTCACCGTTCCATTCACTCCGGGTCGTAATGACGCAACGCAGAAGGACACCGATGTTGCATCGTTCGCAGTACTTGAGCCAACGTACGACGGTTTCCGTAACTATGTAGCTAAGGGACAACGTCGTAGTGAAGAAGACCTTCTTCTTGACCGCGCACACCTCCTTACACTCAGCGCTCCAGAGATGACAGCACTTGTAGGTGGACTACGAGTACTTGGAACAAATGTTGACGGCTCGAGTCACGGAGTATTCACCAAGAACCCAGGTGCTCTTAGCAACGACTTCTTTGTGAACCTGCTCGACCTTGATACTGAGTGGAAGCCAGCGAAGGACGGATCACTTGTTGGAACTGACCGAAAGTCAGGCAAGACAAAGTGGACAGCCACGCGAGCTGACCTCATCTTTGGTTCAAACTCACAACTACGAGCAATCGCAGAAGTGTACGCAACCAACGACGCAAAGAAGAAGTTCGAGAAGGACTTCGTTGCAGCGTGGGTCAAGGTAATGAACCTCGACCGTTTTGATCTTGCGTAAATAAGTAACGATTCAGTTCAAATCCCCGGCTCGCTGAGCCGGGGATTTGTTCTTTAAAACCTCAAAGAGAATTAAGAAGTTGCTAAAGCACAAGATTCACAAGCGATTCGCACTCAGCGGCTACCTCGTACCTATTTATACTGAAGATTGCTCGTAGTTTTAGAAAGTAGATGCATGAAGCTCGTTCGTTCAACATTTGTGATTGCCACACTCGCGCTCACCATGATGAGCGTCGTGCCCGCAAGCGCCGCTGGCCCGACATGGAAGGCTGCAGAAAACGTCAGCCTGCCTAGTGGAACGTCAAGCATCTACCAAGGGTGGCTGCCGTACTTGTCGTGTCCAACAGCCAACAACTGCAGTGGTGCTGGAAGTGTGAGCGATTCATCGAACGCAGTGCAAGGTTTGTTGCTCAGTGAAACCAAGGGAGTATGGCAATCATCAGTTATGGGTTTGCCATCTAATGCAGCACGATCACCTGGTGTCATGGTCTACGCACTTGGATGCGCGAGTGAAGGCAACTGCGTCGCCGGAGGCCAGTACAGCGATACCAGCTCAAATGTTGACGCTTTCGTTGCAACTCAGTCCAGTGGAACGTGGGCTAGAGCCAGTGCCGTTACTTTGCCAACTGGTGCTGCTGCAACAGCGCAAAATGCACAAGTGCATGGAGCGTCATGTTCATCTGCTGGCAACTGTGTTGTTCTTGGAACATACGTTGAAGCTGGAACCCCCGTGCAAAAGACACAGGGATTTGTAGCCAGCCAAGTTTCAGGAACGTGGCGCCAAGCTTCAAAGATCGTGCTTCCAACAACCACTAACGCCAACCCTTACGTTTCAGTTGCACAAATTTCTTGCTGGAGTACTGGAAACTGTAGCGCAATTGGTAATTACATTGACAGCAACAACGTAAGTCAGGGTTTCTTGTTGAATGAAGTTAATGGCACGTGGCAAACAGCACAAAACGTTTCCACGCCTTCAAACACAAGTGCGTATGCCAACATCTCACTCAATGCACTCACCTGCGCCTCGGCCCAGAACTGCACCGCAATTGGAACATACGCAACTCGTACTGGTGCAAAAACACCATTTGTTGTTTCAGAAGTTAATGGTGTCTGGAAAAGAGCAACTGCACTAGTGCTGCCAAGTGACGCAGCTTCTAATCCGCGTGTGCTTCTTTACGGTTTCTCTGGCATTACATGTCCCACCGCTAACGACTGCGTCACCGGTGGCCAGTACTACACATCGACTGGTCAGTATCAAGGATTCTTAGTCAACCAAGTGAACGGAAGCTGGAAGGCCGCCAAGACATTGGCGCTTCCAGGCGGGGCGCAACAAGCTGGAAAGAATGGTGGAGTTGTTGCATTCACTTGTTCAAGCGTTGGTAACTGCGCTGCTGCCTCTGCCTACCTCGACAGCTCAGGTAGTTACCAAGCAGGAATTGCTAATCAAGTAAATGGCACGTGGCAAGCAGTGTCAAAAATTACCTTGCCTAATGGCGCGACAACCGTAAGTCCCGCTGGTGGTGTGTACGGAGTTATTTGTCGTGGAACTAGTTGCACTGCACTTGGTAGTTACCAAACAAGCTCCGGTGCTTACCAAGGCTTCACTGTTACTAATTAGTCCCAGCCTCTACGCTGTCTAAGTGTCCGGGCTACTAATTGACTTTCGGCCCTTTCGAGGGAACAAAGACTTTACGTTGCTCTTTGTTGGACAGTTTGTTTCATTGCTCGGCAGCAATCTCACAACTGTTGCAATTCCGTATCAGATTTATTTAGATACCCACTCAAGCCTTTGGGTCGGAATTACCAGCTTGATTCAACTCCCCCTGCTCATCATTGGTTCTCTCTGGGGAGGAGCAGTTGGTGACCGAGTTAATCGTCGCTTGCTTCTCACGCTCACTTCACTTGGCCTTGGAATGCTGAGTGTTCTACTTGGCATTAATGCACAGTCGCACAGCAAAAACATTGCAGTGCTGATTATCCTTGCAGCACTTAGTGCCGGACTGGCTGGATTTTTAGGACCACTGCGCGGCGCGGTAATTCCAACAATTGTTCCACCCGATCAACTTCTCGCAGCAAACTCACTTTTCCAGTTGACATTCCAGACAGGCTTTCTTGTCGGACCAGCAATAGCTGGCGTGCTTATCGCCGCAGTTGGTGTGCCGTCTTGTTATTTGATTGACGCATGTACGTTTGCGATGCTTTCGCTATCTGCATACTTTCTTTCACCACTTCCACCGGTTTCGTCACCCGGAGAGCGCGCAATACTTAAATCGATTCGCGATGGCTTTAGCTATGTTCGAAAATCAAAAGTTATTCAAGGCGTCTATCTCGTAGACCTCAACGCAATGATCTTTGGAATGCCGCGTGCACTCTTTCCGGCATTTGCTCTCAGCGTCTATCACGCTGGTCCACGAGCTCTTGGGCTTTTATTTTCTGCACCTGCGATTGGTGGTGTTCTAATTTCGCTGATTAGTGGATGGGTTAACAACATTCAGCGACAAGGAAGGTTTGTAGTTCTTTCAGTAATTGCGTGGGGTGTTGCAATCGCTCTCTTCGGTGCCGTTCACGTGCTCTGGCTGGGAGTTGTCTTCCTTGCAATTGCAGGTGGCGCAGATGCACTATCGGCGATATTTAGAAACACAATTTTGCAAAGCGCATTGCCCAATGAGTATCGAAGTCGAATTGCATCCATTCAGATTGCAGTTGTCACTGGCGGTCCACGCATAGGCGACATGGAATCAGGTGTTGTTGCGGGGCTAGTTTCGACCGAGTTCTCAGTCATTAGTGGTGGTATTGCCTGTG
>CALJTY010000021.1 GCA_937975915.1 uncultured Acidimicrobiaceae bacterium
GATATCTCGTGAATCAAATCGTTGGCATCCTTGTTGTAAATCTCATTCACATGCACCGAAGGGCAGATTTCCAGTTCGCTCAATTCCAACTGCTTGAGCGATCTCTTGTCCCAATGCTTCAAATAAGCCCCATAAGTGCCGGTCGTGTTTGAGACTGAGGGGACCTGCTCGATCAGACTTGCCAGCAGATAGAAACGTTCGCCTTCATTGATCAGTGCTTCCTGGTACCACTGCTCAATCTTTTGACGTACCCGGTCCACCCTGAGCGCATTTTCTGGCGTGAGGTACTGCCGCCCAGCTGAGCCGGCAGGGCTGAATGCACAATAAAAGAAGTCGGACTCCGAGGGATTACTAAGGTCCAGAGCATTACTATTCAAAAATGTAAGTGGGTCAGATTTTAGAGTCAGTTTCAGTTTTCTAAACTGGGGCACAGCCGCCAAGCCGTTGTACGCCTGGTTCAGTACGTAAGAGAAGTACAAAATGTCGTTCGAAACGATTCGATGTGTTCTCTTGAACTCCCGACCAACCACACCGGTGCCAGCGAAGATGTCGCAGAATGAATTCGCATTAGGAGCTTGCGTGTCTACAAGTTCTCGAATCTGAGCAAGCAAGTTGGACTTCGAACCTATGTAGCGCATGCGATCCCCCCGGCAAAATTGACGGATCCACGACTCACCCAAACCTCGACGTAGCACTTTGTGTGGATTTCATGCACGCTTGAGGCTAGCCCCTTCTTGAGTAATGAATAAGAAGGATAGAACTTCCCTGCGACAACCATCGTAGGTTTCTGGCTCCGCCGTGGCCCCAGACGGGCGCGCAGCGGCCCGGCTGGGTGCCGTAACGGCCAAGGCTGACATCACGAACGATCACACGCAACAGAGAATTTTCGAGAATATTTTGCCATTGAGGCCATTTTTGCTGGCTACCTAGTGGGGGACGAGATACGTCACCCCGCAAAGGAGCCACTATGCGCTTGCCCATTGACACCACTGCGGTGAAGTTTGCCGCGGCGGGACCGGCTGAACCCGTTCTCGATTTCGAGACGCGTCAACCGAAGACCGATGAACACGGCGTGCCGATGTTCAACATCCCGGTCTTCGCAGCTGGAACCGGAGTCAAGGACTCCATCACGATCAAGGTGTCCGGTGAAGTGAAGGGTCTGAGCGAGTTCACCCTCGTCAAGATCACGAACCTCATCGCCACCACCTGGGAAGTCGGTGCCAACCACGGCGTCAGCTTCCGGGCTGACCGTGTCGAGATCCTGAAGGCTCAGGGCTAATGAAGAAGCTCCTGATCTTTGGACTAGGCGCAACAGTCCTCAACGTGCTCGTCGTCTGGGTTTTAACCCACTTCTTGATCATGGTGCTCGGCGCTGCCAGCTGGGGAATTTGGAGCTTCATCAAGGAGCGTCGCAATGGTTAACGCCACCTCGACGTCAGTTCGTCACCCCTGGACCGCCACCACGGTCTGGGGGTGGCGGCTGGAACTCCTGCTTGGTCTCACAACGGTCGTTCTCATGGCCGTTTCGCGCGCACTTCTTCCAGGTGGTCCGCTGCTCGTTGCGCTACTGGGAGCAATCCTCTTCCTTGGAAATCCCACCTGGCGCACGCGCTTCGAACAGGCAGCCCGCCAGAACCACCAGACGGCTCGCCTTCACTTCGTGTTGCTGCACTCTGGCCTTGCCAACC
>CALJTY010000022.1 GCA_937975915.1 uncultured Acidimicrobiaceae bacterium
ATTACACCCACAAAAAGCAGACTGGTGGTTCAGGTCAGTTCGCTAAGGTTCAGATCGCTATCGCACCGTTCAAGCCAGAAGCTGATGCTGAAGGTTCAAAGACTGGCTACGAATTCGTAAACAAAATCACCGGTGGTCGTATCCCTCGTGAATACATTCCATCAGTTGATGCAGGCTGCCAAGAGTCTATGGAAAATGGCGTTCTTGCTGGCTACCCAATGGTTGATGTTCAGGTAACCCTTCTTGACGGTGCTTACCACGACGTTGACTCTTCAGAACTTGCATTCAAGCTCGCCGGCTCAATGGCATTCAAAGAAGGTGCGCGTCAAGCGGGCCCAGTGATCCTTGAACCGATGATGTCAGTCGAAGTAACAACCCCAGAAGATTTCATGGGCGATGTTATTGGCGACCTCAATTCTCGACGCGGCCAGATTCAGGCCATGGACGAGCGCCACGGCGCTCGCGTGGTCCGCGCTCTTGTGCCGTTGTCTGAAATGTTCGGCTATGTGGGAGATCTTCGTAGTCGTACTCAAGGGCGTGCGAGCTACTCCATGGAGTTCAGTTCATACGCTCAAGTTCCTGCGAACGTACAGACGGAAATCGTCTCAAAGGCGCGGGGCGAGTAACGGCCCACAGGCCAAAAAACCAAATGATGGTCGAAGTGAAGGTCACATCGGCATAAAACCATCGGCACAAGGATCCAGGAGGACCCACAGTGGCAAAGGCGAAGTTCGAGCGGACGAAACCGCACGTAAACATCGGCACAATTGGTCACATTGACCACGGCAAGACCACGCTGACTGCTGCCATCACCAAGGTGCTGCACGACGCATACCCAGACGTGAACCCTTTCACGCCTTTCGATCAGATCGACAAGGCTCCTGAAGAACGTCAACGCGGTATTACGATCTCGATCGCTCACGTTGAGTACCAGACCGAGGTTCGTCACTACGCGCACGTTGACTGCCCAGGTCACGCTGACTACATCAAGAACATGATCACCGGCGCGGCTCAGATGGACGGCGCAATCCTTGTGGTTGCAGCTACCGATGGCCCAATGCCACAGACCAAAGAGCACGTTCTACTTGCTCGCCAGGTTGGTGTTCCTGCACTCGTTGTTGCGCTGAACAAGTGCGACATGGTTGATGACGAAGAGCTAATCGAATTGGTTGAAATGGAAGTTCGTGAACTTCTTTCTTCATACGAATTCCCAGGCGATGACGTTCCAGTTGTTCGCGTTGCAGCATTCCCAGCATTGCAGGGTGACGCAAAGTGGGCAGAATCAATTCTTGAATTGATGAAGGCTGTTGACGATTACATCCCAACACCAGCTCGTGAAACCGACAAGCCATTCTTGATGCCAGTTGAAGATGTATTCACGATCACTGGTCGTGGAACCGTTGTTACTGGTCGTATCGAGCAGGGCATCATCAAGGTCAACGAAGAAATCGAAATCGTTGGTATCCGCCCAGATGTACAGAAGACCACCGTTACCGGTGTTGAAATGTTCCGCAAGCTTCTTGACGAAGGTCAGGCTGGCGAGAACGTAGGTCTTTTGCTTCGTGGAACCAAGCGTGAAGATGTTGAGCGCGGCCAGGTACTTTGCAAGCCAGGCTCAGTTACTCCTCACACCGAGTTCGATGCGAACGTTTACATCCTGAGCAAGGATGAAGGCGGTCGTCACACACCATTCTTCGATAACTACCGTCCACAGTTCTACTTCCGTACCACGGACGTAACTGGCGTTGTGAAGTTGCCATCAGGAACCGAAATGGTTATGCCTGGCGACAACACCGAAATGTCGGTAACTCTAATCCAGCCAATCGCTATGGATGAGGGTCTACGCTTCGCTATCCGCGAAGGTGGCCGCACCGTTGGCGCTGGCCGTGTTGTGAAAGTTATCAAGTAACAAATTTGGCAGCTGTGGTGGCACTTAACGGTGTCACCACAGCACACCATAAGTAAGACAACGTAAGACAAACAAGGCAGTATCTACAGAAAAGGACGGTCAAGCCAAGATGGCTGGACAGAAAATTCGTATCAGGCTAAAGGCCTACGATCACGAAGTTATTGATTCATCGGCACGCAAAATTGTCGAGACAGTAACTCCTACTGGCGCGAAGGTTGCCGGGCCTGTGCCGCTGCCTACTGAGAAGAATGTGTACTGCGTGATTCGTTCACCGCACAAGTACAAGGATTCTCGCGAACACTTCGAGATGCGTACACACAAGCGTCTCATCGACATTATTGACCCAACACCAAAGACAGTTGACTCGCTAATGCGTCTTGACTTGCCTGCCGGTGTTGATATCGAGATTAAGCTCTGACGGGACTAACGAGACATGGCTACCGATAAGAAGGGTCTGCTTGGCGAAAAGCTGGGCATGACTCAGGTATGGGACGAGAACAATCGCATTGTTCCGGTTACCGTAATTAAGGCAGGACCTTGCGTCGTGACCCAGGTGCGTACACCTGAGGTTGATGGCTACAGCGCTGTGCAGATTGCATTCGGCCAAGTAGATCCACGTAAGGTGACCCAGCCACAACTAGGACATTTTGCAAAGGCTGGAGTTACTCCGCGCCGTCACTTAATCGAACTTCGTTTTGATAACGCCTCCGAGTACACACTCGGCCAGGAACTTGGCGCAGATACTTTTGAAGCTGGCACAGCCATTGACGTCACTGGCGTGACCAAGGGTAAAGGTTTCGCTGGAACCATGAAGCGCCACGGCTTCCACGGTGTTAGCGCATCTCACGGTGCGCACAAGAACCACCGTAAGCCGGGTTCAATTGGTGCATGTGCAACCCCAGGCCGCGTTTTCAAGGGTGTCCGGATGTCAGGTCGTATGGGTGGCGTAAAGCAAACCACACAGAATTTGCATGTACAGGCAGTTGACGCTGAAAAGGGCATCATCTTGATCAAGGGTGCTATCCCTGGTCCAACCGGCAGCGTTGTATTGCTTCGCACCGCAGCGAAGGGAGCATAACGTTATGACTTCATTAGACGTAAAAACCCCAGAGGGTACAAAAGCTGGCAAGGTTGAATTACCTGCAGAACTTTTCGATGTTCAGGCAAACATTGCTTTGATTCATCAGGTTGTTGTAGCCCAGCTTGCTGCTGCCCGCAGTGGTAACCACGACACCAAAGATCGCGGTGAAGTAAGTGGTTCAGGTAAGAAGCCTTTCAAGCAGAAGGGAACCGGTCGCGCTCGTCAGGGTTCGATTCGCGCACCTCAGTACCGTGGCGGTGGCGTAGTCCATGGTCCAACACCTCGTGATTACTCACAGCGCACGCCTAAGAAAATGAAGGTTGCGGCGCTTCGTGGTGCACTTTCAGATCGTGCGCGCAATGGTCAGATTCACGTGGTTTCAACAATTGTTGAAGGCGATGCTCCATCTACCAAGGTTGCATTAGCAGCATTGGCGAACATCTCAACTGCCAAGAACATTCTTGTGGTCCTAGATCGCAGCGAAGTTGTCTCAGCAGTGAGTTTGCGCAACGCACAGAACATTCATGTTCTAGTTGTTGATCAGCTCAATACTTACGACGTACTAATCAGTGACGATGTTGTTTTCACAAAGGCAGCACTCGAAACATTCATTGCAGGTCCGGCCCGTGGCAAATCAGTCACCGCAGTTGCTACCTCAGCAGAAGTGGAGGCGTAAGTCATGAAGATTGCAGACCCGCGCGACATTCTTTTAGCACCAGTCATTTCAGAAAAGAGCTACGCGCTTTTGGACGAAAACAAGTACACATTCATTGTGCGCCCTGATGCTAACAAGACTCAGATCAAGTTAGCTGTAGCTGAAGTTTTCGGCGTCAAGGTAACTGGTGTGAACATCATCAACCGTCAGGGTAAGCGCCTGCGCACCCGCACCGGTTTTGGTAAGCGTCCAGACACAAAGCGAGCAATCGTAACTGTGGCTGCTGGCGACCGTATCGACATCTTTGGTGGTCCAGTTAGCTAACTGGACCAGGACAGAAAAAGGACACTTTCATGGGAATCCGTAAGTACAAGCCGACTACACCGGGCCGTCGTGGCTCAAGTGTTGCCGACTTCGTCGAGATCACCCGGTCAACACCGGAGAAGTCACTCGTACGCCCGCTGCACAGCAAGGGTGGTCGCAATAGCTCAGGTCGCGTAACCGTTCGTCACCAAGGTGGCGGTCACAAGCGTGCTTACCGCATCATTGACTTCCGTCGCTACGACAAGGACGGCGTGCCAGCGAAAGTTGCGCACATTGAATACGACCCAAACCGTACCGCTCGCATCGCTCTACTGCACTATGCAGATGGTGAAAAGCGTTACATCATTGCGCCAAACAAGTTGAAGCAAGGCGATCGTATCGAGACCGGCCCAGCCGCCGATATCAAGCCAGGCAACAACCTGCCACTTCGCAACATTCCAGTCGGTACCGTCATTCACGCAATCGAACTTCGCCCAGGTGGCGGAGCAAAGATCGCTCGTAGTGCAGGTACTAGCGTTCAGCTTGTTGCTAAAGACGGACCATACGCACAGTTGCGTATGCCATCTGGTGAAATCCGCAATGTTGATGCTCGTTGCCGCGCAACCGTTGGTGAAGTTGGCAACGCTGAGCAGAGCAACATCAACTGGGGTAAAGCTGGCCGTATGCGTTGGAAGGGCAAGCGCCCAACCGTTCGTGGTGTAGCTATGAACCCAGTTGATCACCCACATGGTGGTGGTGAAGGTAAGACCTCTGGTGGTCGTCACCCAGTGAACCCTGCCGGTAAGCCAGAAGGTCGCACCCGCGCGGCCAATAAGGCAAGTGACAAGATGATCGTTCGCCGTCGCAAGACCGGTAAGAAGCGCTAGGAGTATTTGCAGTGCCACGTAGTTTGAAAAAAGGTCCGTTCATTGATGGTCACCTTCAGAAGAAGGTTGACGATCAGAACGACAAGGGAACCAAGAATGTGATCAAGACCTGGTCACGTCGCTCGGTTATCTCACCTGCCATGCTCGGCCATACCTTGGCAGTGCATGACGGTCGCAAGCATGTTCCAGTTTTCGTAACTGAAGACATGGTTGGCCACAAGCTTGGTGAGTTCGCACCTACACGTACTTTCAAGGGTCACGTGAAGGACGATCGTAAGGCCAAGCGCAAGTAGTGCACACGCACTATTTGCCTAGAGAAGTTTTTGAAGTAGAGAGAGCAAGGGGACACTGATGGAAGCCGCCGCAATTAACTCGGCGCGTGCATCGGCACGGTTCGTACGCGTTACGCCACAAAAGGCACGCCGCGTTATCAACCTGATTCGAGGCATGTCTGCAGCTGAGGCACAGACATTGTTGCGATTCGCGCCGCAGACAGCAAGCGAACCGATTGGCAAGGTACTTGATAGTGCTGTTGCTAACGCCACAAACAACTTCAACCTGGATCCCCGCACCTTGGTGATCTCAGAGGCTTACGTTGATGAAGGCCCAACCATGAAGCGTTTCCGTCCTCGCGCTCAAGGTCGTGCTGGACAGATCCTTAAGCGCACAAGTCATATCACCGTCGTAGTCGAATCAGTTGACGCTGATTCTCAGAAGAAGGGTTAATCGTGGGTCAAAAAATTAACCCCTATGGTTTCCGCCTAGGTATTACAACTGATTACCGCTCCAAGTGGTTCGCAGATTCCCAGAAAAAGGGTGAGCGTTACCGCGACTATGTGGCTGAAGATGTGAAGATTCGTGCACTTATGTCTGAAGGCATGGAGCGCGCAGGTATTGCTCGTGTTGAAATCGAGCGCACTCGCGATCGTGTCCGCGTTGACATTCACACCGCACGTCCAGGCATCGTTATCGGTCGCCGTGGTGAAGCAGCAGATGTTCTACGTGGCCGTTTGGAAAAATTAACCGGCAAGCAGGTTCAGCTAAACGTTCTTGAAGTTAAGAACCCAGAAACTGATGCTCAGCTTGTTGCCCAGGGTGTTGCCGAACAGCTGTCAAGCCGTGTTTCATTCCGTCGCGCAATGAAAAAGGGCATGCAGAGTGCACTTAAGTCAGGCGCTAAGGGTATTCGTATTCAGGTTTCTGGCCGTCTTGGTGGTGCTGAAATGAGCCGTCGTGAGTTCTACCGTGAAGGTCGCGTGCCATTGCACACACTTCGCGCAGACATCGACTACGGCTTCTACGAAGCACGCACCACATTCGGTCGCATCGGTGTGAAGGTCTGGATCTACAAGGGCGATGCTCTTGGTTCTCGTGCAGAGCGTGAGCAGGCAGCTGCTGCAGCACGTGCGGGTAAGGCTCCACGTACACCTCGCGCACCTCGTACAGAAAATGCTGCACCAGTTGCTGCTGAACCAGCAGTAGCCGCAGTGACGGAAGGGGCATAAGGATGTTAATTCCACGTCGTGTAAAGCACCGTAAGCAGCACCACCCAGATCGCTCCGGCGCATCAAAGGGCGGTAACGCAGTAACTTTCGGTCAATGGGGTTTGCAAGCACTTGAGCCTGCATACGTAACCAACCGTCAGATTGAATCTGCTCGTATTGCTATGACTCGTCACATTCGTCGTGGTGGAAAAGTTTGGATCAACATTTATCCAGACCGTCCACTTACAAAGAAGCCAGCAGAAACTCGAATGGGTTCTGGTAAAGGTTCACCGGAATGGTGGGTCGCCAACGTTAAGCCAGGTCGCGTGATGTTTGAAATCGCGTTCCCTAACGAAAAGGTCGCTCATGAAGCCCTTACTCGCGCAATGCACAAATTGCCGATGAAGTGCCGCATTGTGGCTCGAGAGGAAA
>CALJTY010000023.1 GCA_937975915.1 uncultured Acidimicrobiaceae bacterium
TCACCACATTGGTTATGACGTCGTTGTTGTCGGGATGGGAAACCTCGGTCACGCATTGGTGAACTCATCAAACTTCCTTACTCGTGGTGCACGTTTGGTCGCCATCTACGACTCATCTCCAGAGATGATCGGAACATACGTTGCGGGCCAGCAAGTTAAGTCAATGAATGAACCAATGGTTAGTGCGACCGTGGGAGTAATCACGACTCCAGGCTCTGCTGCGCAAGATGTGGCTGACAGATTTGTTAAAGCCGGTATTCATGCCATCCTCAACTTTGCGCCACAAGTAATCACCGTTCCAATTGGTTGTGCAGTTCACTACGTTGATTTCTCGATTGAACTTCAGATTTTGATGTATCACCTCAACAACGGAACAGGGCCGCTAGGTGGTGGACTACTTCACTCGCTTGGCATTGCTTCAGTCACAACGCCACGGAGTTCATAGGGTGAAGACTTTTCGATTGGCGACTCGACGTTCGCCTCTTGCACTTATTCAAGCGGAACTAGTTCAAAAGAAACTCCTTGCCCTTGGAATACAGAGTGAACTTGTACTTGTTGAAACAACAGGCGACAAGGACACAACCGCTTCGCTTGCTTCACTGGGTGGCAGGGGAGTCTTCGCAGTAGAAATTCAGCTCGCGCTACTTCGTGGTGACGCAGACATTGCGGTTCACAGTGCCAAAGATCTTCCAAGTATCAGCCCAGAAGGTCTATCGCTCGCATGTGTGCCAGAACGTAGAGACGCAGCTGACGTCCTGGTGGGTAAATCACTCGCTGGACTCGGTCCCGGGGCCACTGTCGCCACAGGCTCACCTCGAAGAGCAGCATTGCTTCTCGAGCGACGCCCTGATCTTCGAATCGTTGAGTTGCGTGGCAACATGGCAACTCGACTCGCCAAGCCAGGAAGTGAAGGCATCGACGCTGTTGTTGCTGCAGCTGCAGCTCTAGAACGCTTAGGACAAGAACAGCTGAGTGCCGAAAGACTCGATACGCAGTGGTTTATCCCTCAGGTGGGTCAGGGTGCACTTGCTCTTGAGGCTCGAGAGAATGATGATGAAGCATTAGAAGCGCTTGCATCGTTGAATGACCTCTCCGCTTTTGACTGCGTACGTGCAGAACGAGCTTTTCTAGCGGAGCTAGGAACTGGATGTTCAATTCCAGCTGGTGCGTACGCGCAAATGAGTAACGGACAAATTTCATTGAGTGCAGTAATGATTGCAATCGATGGAACGAAAAGCGTGCGTGCAACGATGACGGATTCAAACCCAGAAGAACTTGGCAAGCGAATGGCGATCCAACTTCGTGATAAAGAAAATGGTGCGTCGCTTCCAGGTTGGGAAAAGTAGATCATGAAGGTTGCTCTTACGCGTGAAGCTGGAATGAATGACGAGCTTCGTAAATGGATACCTAAGCGGGTCACAGTTGTTGAGGTTCCACTCACGACCACTCGTTACCGCGAAGAGAGTGCATTCAAAGCAGAAGTAGAAGGTCTTGAATCGTGCGGCTTATTCACCGGACTTGTTGTGACGAGTGCTCGAAGTGCACGTTTCGTCACTGAGGCTGTTGCTAACTGTGTCGGTGATGTAAAAATATTTAGCGTTGGCTCTTCCACTTCTCGCGCAATCACTAAGACTGGCCATGAAGTTGATGTTGAAGCATCAGCAATGTCCTCAGAACTTGCGAGCTACATAACAACCGGACCAGTGCTGATTATTGGCGCAAAGGAAATGCGACACGAACTAAGTGACGAACTGAGTTCAAAGTTGGTAGAGGCTGATCGAGTTTGGTGTTACGAAACTGTTGGCGCTGAGCTTAACCAAGAGCAGTGTGATGAACTTTCAAGTGCAGACGTTGTAATTATTGGTGCCCCTTCTGCATGGAAGGTTGCCAAAGCACACGTTCGTGAAGACGCTTGGGTTATTGCTTCTGGCGAAATTACTGCTTCAGAGATTCGCGCAGATCACAACCGAGTAAAAATTGGCTGGGGTAAGTCGCTCACACCAATGCTGGAAATTCTGCGCTAATTACGCTCAAAAAGGCGAGTTCGCTAGGACTAATAGGCTGGAGGGGTGTTTCCTACCGAACGTCCACGTCGCCTCCGCGCAACAGCCGCACTCCGTGAGCTTGTCTCTGAGACAACACTGAGCCCTAAGGACTTCGTCGCGCCACTCTTTGTCGCTGAGGGACTGAGCGCCCCTAAGCCAATTCTTTCTTTACCTGGTCAGTTCCAACACACTCTTGAGTCGCTGCACGAAGAAGTAAGAGCACTTCAGCGTGCTGGTGTAGCGAGCATCATCTTGTTTGGTGTGCCGTCAACAAAGGACGAGCAGGGTAGTGGTGCATTTGATCCGAATGGAATTTGCCAGGTTGCGCTTAGGTCGCTTCGTGCTGAATTTGACGATGACATTGTGATTATGGCTGACCTTTGTCTTGATGAGTACACAACGCATGGTCACTGTGGCGTACTAAATGCTGATGGAACAGTTGATAATGACAAGACACTTGAACTCTATGGAAAAGTCGCTGTAGCGCAAGCGAGTGCTGGCGCACATGTGGTTGCCCCGAGCGGAATGATGGACGGACAAGTTAGAGCAATCAGATCGGCACTCGATGACGCTGGATTTAATGACACTGTCATTCTCGCGTACTCTGCCAAATACGCCAGTGGTCTCTACGGACCATTCCGTGAAGCAGTTGGTGTTGAAATCGCTGGCGGAGGAAACCGACGCACGTACCAACAGGACTATCGCAATCGTCGCGAATCATTGCGCGAAGCACGCCAAGACGTAGAGCAAGGCGCAGACATCGTGATGGTGAAGCCTGCCATGACGTATCTCGACGTCTTAAGTGATCTACGTCGTGAACTAGATGTTCCACTCTGCGCGTATCACGTAAGTGGCGAATACGCAATGATTAAAGCCGCTGCAGCAAATGGTTGGATCGATGGAACCGCTGTTGCGATCGAACAATTGACTGCGATTAGACGTGCTGGAGCCGATTTTATTTTGACGTATTTTGCACGTGAGATTTCTGAAGAGCTCAACCGATAATTCGGTGACAATCGAATTATGACGACAACTCTGCGCAGTGAAGGTTGGGTAGTTCGCCCGAGTTTTGTTCCGAACGGACCAACTGAGCCAGTAACACTTTTATTTGATGAAGCCGGAGTAACTCAGCTCGCAGGTGATCCACTTGTTGCGTGGCAGACACCATGGTCTGAAATGACCAACATCCAATTGGTTCGCTTCCGCCGTAAAGCGGCGCTGTTCGCGACAATAAGTTCTGTCCGTTACTGCTGGAGAACCTCATCACTAAACGATGTTGATTCACTCCGTTTAATTATTAATGAGCACGGTGGGCGAGTCATTCGACGAAAACGACACTTCGGTACTATCGCCACTGTGTTAATTGTCGTCCTGGCTTCATTTGCAGGAACGATTGGTTCATTCTTCAACAGTGGCTCATCGAGGGCATCTGAAATTGCAAACACGAAAGCAATCAACCTGACGCTCAAAGATCTTCCCAGTGGTTCGTCACTTGCGGCTTCGTCACTGCTCTCGTATCTCTTTGGTACAAGCTCGGTTGTCACTCCGTCAACGACTACTACTACTCAGGCTCCGAAGAATTCAGCGTGGTTCGCAATTCAATCGAAATTTCAAAGTTGCATGGGTGTCTCTCATGAGAATGATCGCATCTTTGGCCTGGCTGGGCAGTTGCCTAAATACCAAGTGACTTCAAAGGCGTATGGGAACTCTTCATACGGTGGATTAGAAGTTATATCTACTTCGCAGTTCTACGAGAAAACTTCAATGGTCCGTCGTGACACTAAAGAGATGTCTTCACCAAAGTTTGGCAGCTGTTTTGTGGCAGCCAATGAAGCCATACTTCTCTCGTCGCTGCTTGGTGGAAAAGTAACCGTCCCGGCTGGAATTACCTGGAAGCCCCTCACCTTTGTAAAAGGTTGGTCTCGTGGTGGAATCGAGACAATTGCCATCCCGACGATCAGCACAAAACTCACTCTTGTCGTTGCGGTAGTAACCAGTGGCCACTATGAAGTCACACTTGGCGGAATTGTTAAAGATTGGCCAGCCGCAGAGCCGTTTTTTGCAAACCTAGTAAATACGTTGCTCGCTAGAGCAACTTCATCTACTTCGAAGGCTGTGTAGCTTTACTGCCTTTTTTCCCATAACGGATGAAGGCAGTAATGCTGATTGCAAGGTAACTAGCCCAAACAATTGCCTGTAGAACAGAAGGCTTGTCAGCGTAACCAATGAACGCGTGCAAAATGTTTCCGACGGTTGAGCTTTCGCTAAGGGTGCTACTACTGTTCCATAGGACTTGAGTACCAAAAGGTAGCCAGTTAAGCGACTGTAGGTTTTGAACTGCGGCGGCGAGTAGTGCGGCTGCGAAGAACATCAGAATTATTCCAACTACTTGGAAGAAGCGTTTTAGATTTAGCTTTATTCCTAATTTGTAAATTCCAAAGGCGATGGCCAGCGAAGTCAGGATGCCAAGAACTGCACCCAAGAGGAGTTGCTTGCCCTGCAAGTTGCTTCCATGAAGTGAGCTTGGTGCCTGGGTAGTGCTCGCAAAAACTATTGCGAGCGTGAACACCATTGATTCAAGTCCTTCTCGACCAACAGATTGAAACGAAAGAATTCCAAGTCCCCATCGATGGCTCTTTGAGAGTGCAACCTCGCTACGAGCCTGGAGCTCCTTAGACATAGTGCGAGCGTGCTTGTGCATCCAAAAAGTCATTGCAGTCAAGAACCCAGCAGCAAGAAGATACGTAATTGTTTCAAAGTATGTCTTGAAGTTTGAGTTCTCGTAGTTGCTGATTGCGATGTACGCAGCAATTCCGCCACCGAGAATCAGTGCGAAAGCTGCACCGACACCAAGAAACACATCTCGGAAGTGCTCACGCTTATTGATCTGATTCAGATATGACAACAGGATTGCCACAATCATTGAGGCTTCGATGCCTTCTCGAAGAAAAATTACAAATGTAGGAATCATGCTGGCTGTGTCTCCGATTTCAAATCGCCGAGCAAGAGCTCATAGGCCCTTTCCGGAATTGCATCGGCTAGTCGCACAAGAGCGCGGTAGCCAAGTTCGCTTGGACCCTTCTGGTCGTTGCGCATCAAGTTGGCCATGATGTCGAGCAGCTGTGTCATGAGTGGTTCGACTCGTAGGCCAAGTCCGACACAAGCACTAAGTATTCGTGGCTCAGAAATAATGCGAACAAATGCTCGAGCAACCTTGTAATAGTCAGCGTACGCAGCGTCGAGTCGCTCGTCATAGAGACGCAGCGCTGATGCATCGTTCGAGCTAAGAGCTTCGCCAACAACACCAGCAGCGAGACGTCCGGTTTCGTATCCGTAGGCAATGCCTTCACCGTTGAATGGGTTCACAGTTCCTGCAGCGTCACCAATGGTCAGAGTGTTGCTACCAAAGTGTGGCCCAATTGCGAGACCCATTGGGAGTCGACCACCAGTAGCGGGGCCGCAACATGATTCATCATTAAGTCCCCACGCGTCTGCAGTTTGGGCAACAAAGTATTCCTGCAACTTGGTGGTGTTAACACCCTTCCAAGCACCACCGGTGGAAAGAAGTCCAACTCCAACATTTACTCGTCCGTCCCCAAGTGGGAAAATCCAACCGTATCCAGGAACAACATTCCCATTGGGGTCTCGAATGTCTAGGTGCGAATCAATCCATGGCTCGTCGTGTCGGTCACTGGTGTAATAACCACGTAGCGCCATACCCATTGGCCACTCTTTGTTACGAATCGTCCCAAGTTCACGACCAATGCGTGAGTTCTGCCCGTCACCTACAACTACGTATTGACCTCGAATTTCTGCAGTAGTTCCAGAGTCCTTGTCTTTTACAACAACACCCTTTGCACCGCGAAGACCACCGGTTGTTGATTCAG
Source organism: uncultured Acidimicrobiaceae bacterium (assembly GCA_937975915.1). Taxonomy (GTDB): domain Bacteria; phylum Actinomycetota; class Acidimicrobiia; order Acidimicrobiales; family RAAP-2; genus RAAP-2. The sequence continues at coordinate 5,933 of CALJTY010000023.1, forward strand.
ATGGTTCAAGTAGCGAAAGTGCTTCAACACCATTTAGAAGAACTGCTCCATGCTGTTGTGCTTGCTCTGCGACTAACCCATCAAGGTTGAACCTAGTAATTGTGTAGCCGTAGTTTGGGAACACTGGATGCGTTGGCCAGTTCATCTCGAGTGAAGCGCCAAACCCGAAAGCACGAAGTCCGTTGTATTTGTGACCGTTCTTTGCTACTTCAGGTTCAAGGCCCATTTCGATAAGTTGATGCACTGATCTTGGTGTGAGACCGTCCCCACATGTCTTTTCACGGGGGAAGTTCTTCTTCTCAATGAGACATACTGACCAGCCAGCTTCAGCGAGCCAGTATGCACACGATGACCCACTTGGGCCACCACCGACGATTACGACAT
>CALJTY010000024.1 GCA_937975915.1 uncultured Acidimicrobiaceae bacterium
AAACCGGTGACTTCCTGAGTCAAAATGAGCTTCATTGTCAGTCTCCTTATCGGGCAGTCGATGTGTAAGGAAGCAACGCGATTTCGCGAGCATTCTTTACAGCGTTGGCGATGTCACGCTGGTGCTGAGTGCAGTTACCAGTGACACGACGGGCACGGATCTTTCCACGATCAGAAATGAACTTACGCAGGGTAGCGATGTCCTTGTAATCGATCGCAGGTACGTCTTCACGACAGAAGCCGCATACCTTCTTCTTGAATTTCTTTACTGGTGGCTTAGCCATTGTGGTGCTCCTTAACGAGCCCGGTGTGAACCGGAATGGTAGTTAATTCGAATAATTGAGGTTGGCTTAGAACGGAGGTTCGTCGCCAGAGATTGCAGGTGCAGCCCAAGGATCATCGACAGGGGCGCCAGCGCCTCCGCCAGAGAAGCCATTACCGTTACCTTCAGCACGAGCTACACGTGAAACCTTGGCAGTCGCATTTTTGAGAGCTGGGCCGACATCGTCAACTTCCATCTCTACAACAGTGCGCTTTTCGCCTTCTTTGGTTTCGTATGAACGCTGCTTCAAACGACCGGTAACAATGACGCGAGTTCCCTTAGTCAGAGACTCGGCCACGTTCTCAGCATATTGACGCCAAATGCTGCAACGAAGGAACAGAGTGTCTCCGTCTTTCCAGTCATTTGAATTGCGGTCAAGTACACGAGTTGTTGAAGCAACCGTGAAAGACGCAACTGCGAGCCCGTTGGGGGTAAAACGTAGTTCAGGATCCCCTGTGAGGTTTCCTACTACTGTGACAACAACATCACCTTGTGCCATTACAACTCCTACTTATTGTCGAGACGCATGACTTTAGTACGGAGCACTGACTCATTCAGACCAAGCTGACGGTCAAGTTCGGCTACTGCTGCTGACGAGCAATTGATGTCCAAGAGTGCATAAATGCCATCACCCTTTTTATCAATTTCGTAAGCCAAACGGCGGCGACCCCAGATATCGACTTTGCCAACAGTTCCACCATCATTCTTGACTACGTTCAGAAACGTATCAAGGGATGGAGCAACCGTTCGCTCTTCGAGCTCGGGATCGAGGATTACTACTACTTCGTAGTGGCGCATACTGATTCCCACCTCCTATGGACTAATCGGCCACGGTCTTTCCGTGGCAGGAGGGATCAAGGTTTCCAAGTCTAGGGCACAAATTCT
>CALJTY010000025.1 GCA_937975915.1 uncultured Acidimicrobiaceae bacterium
ATGCTCCAGGCACCATTCATGATGCTGGGTCAACTCGTCATGATGGGCCAACGCGCCAAAGCGAGTGCCGAGCGAATTTTTGAAGTACTCGACGAATCACCAGAAATCGTGGAGCGACCTGGCGTGTTCGATCTCTTGGATGTTTCGGGAAAAATTGATTTCAATCACGTCAGATTTGCTTACGCCAATGGTGCAGAAATCTTGCATGATTTTGATGCACACATTGAAGCTGGAGAAACAGTTGCAATCGTGGGGCGCACTGGTTCAGGTAAATCAACGGTTGCTCGAATGCTGACGCGTTTCTATGACGTCAGCGATGGGTCGGTGCAGATTGATGGGCATGACGTTAGAGACGTCACACTCCAGACTCTGCGTGACACCGTTGGAGTGGTTCTCGATGATCCATTCCTCTTTTCAATTTCCATCAGAGACAACATCGCCTACGGTCTGCCCGATGCCTCAATAGAGGACATCACTGCAGCTGCCAAAGCAGCGAACGCTCATGAGTTCATTGTGAAGCTCCCCGAGGGTTATGACACGGTTGTCGGAGAGCGCGGCTACACGCTTTCTGGCGGACAACGTCAACGTATTTCGATTGCTCGAACACTGCTAGTTAACCCACCAATCCTCATTCTCGATGATGCAACGAGCGCCATTGACGTTCACGTCGAAGCTGGCATCTACTCGGAACTCACCAAGCTGTTAACCAAGCGAACCACCATCGTGATTGCTCACCGAATCTCAACCATTGCGCTCGCGAGTCGAGTAATTCTCTTGGACGAAGGTCGCGTTATTGCAACAGGGACCCACGAACATCTCCTCGCTACATCGCCTCTCTACGCAGAAGTTCTTGCCCAAACGACATCGGACGGTGCGTAATGGGTTGGGGTGGCGGCGGAGGCGGTTGGGGTGGGCCTGGTGGTGGTGGAATGTTCCAAGCCAGTTCCAACACGGGCCTTCCTTTTGGGGGTATCCCGAGTGAGCTCATGGAAGAGGCGACGAAAATTGTCTCTACCGAACCAAAGCGCGAACCATCATCGATTGCTTTTAGCCAGCTTCCTAATGACTCTGAGAAATTACCTCTCACGCTGTATCGAATGGTTAAGGCATTTCCTGGTTATGTCCTTTGGGGATCGCTCCTCACCATTGTTATAAGCCTTGCGATGCAGGCGGGACCAAAACTTACTGAGTACGCAATCAATAATGGAATGACCAAGGGTCATCGTTCTTTGACGGTCATAACTGTCTGTGGCGCTCTCTATCTCGTGCTCGCAGTTGGCAGCGCTATCTTTCAGCGACTTCAAATCAATGTGACCGGTCGACTTGCTGCACGAGTCATGCACGAGTTGCGTGTTCGTGTCTTTACACATTTCCAGCGACTGAGCCTCGACTTTTTTACTGAAGAAAAAGCTGGAGTTTTGATGAGTCGCATGACGAGCGACATTGAAAACTTGCAGCAGTTGATCCAAGACGGCATTAGCTCCTTTGCACTCCAAGGGCTCACCATGGTCACGATCACAATTATTCTCTTCTCCACCAATGTCGTACTCGCGACGTGGACGATTCTTTTAATTGTTCCGCTTCTGTTTGTATTTTCCATCTGGTTCCACGTGGCTTCAGAAAAGGGATACCTGCTTAGCCGCGACCGCATTGCGAATGTTCTAGCCGACCTTTCAGAGTCGCTGTATGGAATTCGAGTTGTAACTGCAAACAATCGCCAGAAGCGAAACGTATTGAATCACCAACACGTAGTTGGTGCTTACCGTGACGCCAACATGTACACCGGTCGTGTCAACGCAATTTATGGTCCGTCAACATCAATGATTGGAATCCTTGGCCAAGGCATTCTGCTCAGTATTGGCGGCAACATGGTGCTCGATCACAAACTCAGCATCGGTGCTCTCATTGCCTTCTTCTTATACCTCAACCGATTCTTCAACCCGATTCAGTTGCTGGTCCAGCAGTACAACGCACTGCAGCAAGGTCGCTCATCAATCATTCGACTTCGTGAACTACTCCAAACTCCTCCGAGTGTTGATGAAGAAGTAAACGCCCCAGACCTACCGACCATCGAAGGAAGAATGACCTTCGAAAATGTGAGCTTCGGTTACCTCGAAGGTCGACCTGTTCTCGAGAACATCAACCTCGAAATCGCTCCAGGAGAATCTGTAGCGTTCGTTGGACCAACTGGTGCAGGTAAATCAACCATGGCAAAACTGGCCAACCGTTTTTATGATCCAACCGCAGGACGCGTTTTGCTTGACGGCGTTGACATTAAAACCGTTACTCTTCAATCGCTCCGCTCACAACTAGGTGTTGTTCCACAGGAAGCATTCTTGTTTGCAGGTTCAATTAAAACGAACTTGAGCTTTGGCCGGCAAGGGATCACTGACGAAGAGATCGAAGATGCAATTGATGTAGTGGGGCTAAGAGACTTGATTGAACGGCTCCCCCAAGGCATTGACACCATTGTTCATGAGCGTGGACAAACACTCGCCGCTGGTGAACGTCAGTTGCTGGCTCTGGCGCGCGCGTTCCTTGCTCGCCCGCGTGTGCTCATCTTGGATGAAGCAACATCGTCACTTGACCTTCGAAGTGAAACAATCATTGAACGTGCGCTCGATCGCATCCTCGAAGGAAGATCAGCAATTCTTATTGCTCACCGTCTAACAACAGCTCAGCGTGCGAACCGAATTGTCGTTATTGATCACGGTGGCATTGTTGAGATGGGAACTCCCAAGGAGCTCCTCGCTAAGGGCGGTGCCTACGCAGGTATGTACAACGCTTGGCTCGAGTCCGGAGGACGCGACGCCACTCGTAGTGATGTTTAAACCATGTCCTTAAGCATCTCGATCATCTGAGGCTTTGTCTGGTCGCCCAGTGTGACTGGGTGAATCTGCAAGTGAGTAATTCCAGCTTCTTTGTAAGCAGCGAGACGTTCTTTCACGTAACCCTTTGATCCACAGATGGTTGTGAGCTCCAAGAATTCTTCAGGGACAGCAGCTTCGGCTTCAGCCTTCTTGCCACTCAGGTAGAGCTCTTGAATAATCTTGGCGTCATCGCCGTAACCGTAACGAGTTGCCAGTTCGGTGTAAAAGTTTTGGCCAACTGCACCCATGCCACCAATGTAGAGAGCAGCCATTGAGCGTGCGTACTGGCGAACCTTGATTGCTTCTTCACCTTCACCAATTGCAACGAGTGATCCAGCACTGATCATCAATTCTCCGAGTGCAGGGTCACGCTTAGCCTTACCGGCCTTCAGAGACTCGCCCCAGATGTCATTGGCTTTTTCTGGAATGAAAAAGATAGGCATCCAACCGTTAGCAATTTCTGCAGTTAGTTCCACATTCTTCATACCAATTGAAGCAACCCAAATTGGAATGTTCTCTCGCACTGGGTGGTTGATGAGCTTGAGCGGCTTGCCAAGTCCGGTGCCCTCTCCTGCTGGGAGTGGAAGCTTGTAGTACTTACCGTCGTAAACGAGTTTTTCGCGGCGCCACATCATGCGACAAATGTCGATGATCTCTCGTGTGCGTCCTAGTGGAGCGGTGTAAGGCACTCCGTGGAATCCTTCAATCACCTGAGGACCAGAGGCGCCAATACCTAAGTGGAAACGCCCACCCGACACAAAGTCGAGCCCAGCTGCAGTCATTCCAAGAAGTGAAGGTGTTCGTGAGTAGATCGGAAGAATTTCTGCTCCGATTTCAACCGTCTTCGTTACGGCTGCGAGGTAACCCATCTGTGAAACACTGTCGAAGCTGTAGGCCTCAGCGAACCATATGATGTCGAGACCAGCACTTTCCATGTCCACAACATCTTTTTCAATTTCCTTGATGTTGCCCGAGTACGTGAGCATTGTTCCGATTTTCAT
>CALJTY010000026.1 GCA_937975915.1 uncultured Acidimicrobiaceae bacterium
AGCACAATGTGCCACATCAACATTTGGCCCAAGTTGAGAACGTTGAAGTACGCACCGGCGCCAGTTGCATTAATTCCATCTTTTGCCTGAGTGGAAATCCACTGTGAATCAAAGTTGCTTTGAGATACGTAGCCAGTGAATCCAGCGGCGATTGAAACTAGGAATGTGATGCCACCAGTCATCCAAGTGAGTTGGCGCCCACCTCTCCATGCGGCCATGAAATATTTTCCCCAAAGGTGAATAACCATTGAGAAGAAGAAGATTTCAACACTCCAAAGGTGGAGTGAATTGACGAAGTGACCGTAGTTTGATTCGTGCCACCACTGAGGGCCACGAAGGGCAAGCACGCAGCCAGTTAAGAGCACAAGGGTAAAAGAGGTGAGTGTTGCTACTCCAAAGACATAAATCCAAGAAGAGACGTAGCTTGGCTGCGTATCAGGAAGAACCTTTTCTGGTGGAAGCTTTCTTTCAACACGTCTGCGCAGACGCGTGGTCCACTGACGATCGATTTCTACTGAACTCATTTCTCACTCCTATTACGGTTGCGACCAGGGAATGGCAACAGAAGTGCCGCGACAAATGTGGCAATCATCAAAACAATCACAATGAAGTTGCTGACACTCAGGTAGACAAAGTGCCAGTGAATGTAGTGACCAGGATGATCCAAGTTGACGAGTGAAGCGAAGAAAAAATAGTTCAATGGAGCTCCATCAGTTAAGTAATTTTCTACGAGTAAGGCTATTAGTGCATTTTGCGAAAACTAAGTGAAAATGCCCTTTTGGGCCACAAAGTGACTTTGGTAACAATGCGAATGAAAAATTTGAAAATCAATAGAACCGAAAAAATTCTTTGATTTGGTAGGCTTTCTTACTTAGATACAGCGCACATTGTGTGTCGAAGGAGTATTCGTGAAAGTTCTTGTTCTCGGTGGTGATGGATTCTGTGGTTGGCCAACCTCGCTTCACCTATCTGACATTGGTCACGATGTAATCGTTGTTGACAACCTCAGTCGTCGAGCAATCGATGTTGAGCTCGGAGTCGACTCACTCACACCTATTACTTCAATGGAAGAGCGTGTCAAGGTTTGGAAAGAAATTTCTGGCAAGACTATTGGCTTCGTCAATCTCGATCTCGCCAAAGAGTACGACCGTTTTGCTGCACTACTGAAGTCAGAGCGCCCTGACGCAATTGTTCACTTTGGTGAGCAGCGCGCCGCCCCTTATTCAATGCGCAACGAAGTTGCTAAGCGCTACACCGTTGATAACAACGTGACAGGAACGCACAATGTTCTTGTGGCGATTGTTGAATCTGGTCTCGACATAGCGCTTGTTCACCTCGGAACAATGGGTGTGTACGGCTATGGCTGGTCAGGCACAGCTCCAATTCCAGAGGGGTACCTCACAGTTAAGGTTCCAACTCCAGACGGAGATCTTGACCGCGAAATTCTTCACCCAGCTAACCCTGGATCGGTGTATCACCTCACCAAGACACTTGATCAACTTCTCTTTGCCTTCTACGCAAAGAATGACCAACTGCGTGTCACTGACTTGCACCAAGGCATTGTTTGGGGAACACAAACTCCACAAACTGCACGTGACGAGCGACTCATTAACCGCTTTGACTACGACGGTGACTACGGAACAGTGCTTAATCGTTTCTTGATGCAAGCAGCAATTGGTCACCCACTTACTGTTCACGGAACTGGCGGACAGACACGTGCATTCATCCACATTCGTGACACTGTGCGTTGTATTCAAATTGCTCTTGAGAACCCACCAAAGCGTGGCGACCAAGTGAAGGTGTTTAACCAAGTTACAGAGACCTACCGTGTGCGTGACCTTGCTGAATTAATTTCAAAGCTCACTGGGGTGGAAATTGCGAACCTTCCAAACCCACGCGTCGAGGCGGCAGAAAACGAACTCAATGTGGACCGTGAAAAGTTTCAAGCACTAGGACTCAACCCAACACTCCTCTCTGAAGGTTTGCTTGAAGAGTCTCGTGACATTGCGACGAAGTACCGCGACCGTGCAGACACGACAAAGATCATTGCTCGTTCAGTATGGCGTCAAGGTATGGAAACTGCCCCAGACCTCGTTAAGTAATTAACGGAGTTATGCGCGTCAGTAACTGACGTGCGAGAATTCAAACATGTCCAAAATCTACGACTATGTTCGACACCCTCGTGCCGAGGAGTTACGTACTGGACGACCATCTAAAACAACAGACTTTAGGAACGCAAAACATTCGAATCCCTTTGTCAGATTTAATTCTAAATTTGGGTTGAAAATTACGCTGGCCGTTGGAACAATGTGGACTGCGTATCTCTTTACAACCATCGCACTTTTTGCGCTGCCTTCAGCAATCAGACAAGGAACGTATTTTGTTGTGGTTTGGCTTTCAAGCAGCTTCTTGCAATTAGTCCTACTGCCAATAATTATCGTGGGACAAAACATTCAGGCTGCCGCTGCAGACAAGCGTGCAGAAGATACGTTCAAAGATGCAGAAGCGGTGTTGAAAGAGGCATCAGAAATTCAGAATCATCTCCTAGCTCAAGATAAAGCCATTTCAGAAATTCTTGAAAGAATTGAAGCAATAATGACCAAACTTCCAGAAGGTAGTAAATGATGTCGGCAATCCACTTAGTAGCTCTTGGGCTCCATGAAAATAAGTCCGTCCACCAAGGAGTTGTTCTTTGGGCGGGACGAATAATCGCTATTGGAGTTCCAACCGTTTTGATTACAGGAGTTTGGTGGACTCTGACTCGCCGAGGTAAGTGAGTAACCAAGACTTTCCATATATCCCTCTCGAAAACAAGGGATGGCGTATGGCGATGGGGTTGCGCCCACTCGATCTTTCTAACTGGTTAGAAATTGATCACAACCGAAGCGCGGAACTTGAATTGAAACAAGAACTTCTTGCTGAAAGATTTGAAACGGTTGTTGCGACTACTTCAGAGGGTTTTGAAGCAAGTACAGAATTACTCAGTTGCATAGAAGAATCACTCAAGGAATTTCATCCGGAGATTTCATACAAGATTGATCCAAATGAGCACCCGATTGTCAGCGCCAGCAGATTGGTGCAAGAAGATCTCTGCGTGCTGGTTAAATCTGATGACTGGCGCTTACAAGCCGCATCAGTCTGTTTCCCATCTAGGTGGGATCTCTCAACAAAAATTGGAACAACACTTGACTCTATTCATGGTCCGGTTCCTGGTTACGACGTTGAACTAAGTAGTCCTACAAATGCTTTCTTTGATCGTCTAAAACCGGACCGTTCATTTTGGCGGCTCAACTGGACGCTCCTTGACGACCCAACGTTGCACCAACCATTCAGCATTCGACGAAGTCCAAGTGGTGAGCTTGGTGACTGGTATTTTCGCGTAGAACGACAAACGCTTCGCCAGCTTCCAATGACCAAAGCAATCGTCTTCACAATTCGTAATTACGTTGCCTCAGCAAAAATGTTGCAAGAGCTCGATCCTGAATTTGGGACGAATCTTCTTTTGGCACTCGATACAGCGCCTGAAGCAATGCAGGGCTATAAAGGCTGGGTGGGTGTTGCTGACAAACTCCGAGATGGGCTTCGCTAGTTACGAATTAAGTCTTTGGCAATTGCAATAATTTGCAGCTCGTCAGTTCCAGCGTAAATACGGAGTACTCGCGCGTCACGGCACAGCTGCTCAACGCGGTATTCAGCAATGTAGCCGTTACCACCGAAGATTTGAATTGCGTCATCAGCAACTTGGCACGCTGCTTGTGCGGCGTAGAGCTTCATTGCTGAAGCTTCTGCGAAACTTGGTACTACACCGGCAGAAGAACGCTCAATGTGCATGAACACCATGTTGCGAACGTTGACACGAGCAACTTCCATGTTCGCGAGCTTTTGCTGAACGAGTTGGTATTCACCAATTGGTGTTCCCCATTGCTTACGAGTCTTGGCGTACTCAACTGCGAGCTTGCAACACTCTTCAATTATTCCAAGAGCCATCGCTGCGGTTCCAGCGCGCTCAGAAACAAAGTTGTCCTTAGCGCTTGATCGTCCGCCACCCTTTGGATCTTCAGTTTCTCCGAGCAGTCGGTCTTTTCCAACATAAACATCGCTGAGGAATACTTCACCAGTTGGTGAACCGTGCTGTCCCATTTTGTTCATTGGCTTTGCCTGGACGAGTCCCGGCATTCCCTTGTCAAGCACGAAGGTCAGCACCTTGCGGTTACGGATGTCTTCGCCACTGCCGTCATCGAGCTTCGCGTAAAGAACAATTGTGTCTGCGTAAGGCCCGTTAGTAATCCATGTCTTTGATCCATTCAAGATGTAACCATCACCATCACGCTTGGCTGATGTGCGCATTCCACCGAGTGCATCAGAACCAGAGTCCGGTTCGCTGATTGCCCATGATCCGACCTTGTCGAATGTCACGAGGTCAAGGCCCCATCGCTCCATTTGTGCAGGAGTACCGAGCTTGTTGATTGTTCCACCAGCAAGACCAGTTGAAACACCCATTGAAGTTACGAGTCCTGGGCTAACGCGACACAGCTCGATTGTGGAGATTAGTTGTGCTGCTGGGTCTGAGCCACGTGAAGTGCGCGGCGCTTCTTCGCCAGAAATCTTTCGTTCGAGTTGACGCTTGAAGTTTTCCTGCGCCATTTCTTTCAGACCGAAGGTTGAGTAAAGCTTTCGGATGATGTCGAATGGTGGCATTCCGTTGTGTTCGAGGTCGTCGAGGTGTGGACGAATTTCTTCGTCGACGAAGCGACGCATTACTTGGATAATTGCTTGGTGTTCTTCTGACCAGTCGTACATGACTCTCCTGTATTTATTAAACCGTGATGATGTTATGCGCTAGGGCGACTATCCATTAACTGGTCGTAAAGCCCATACGTCCAGCGCAAATTGTCGTAGGTGGCAATGATAAGAGCCACAATGATCCAGGGTTGGGTTTTGCTCTGAACAATGAAAAGAGCCACGAGCAGGGTTTCGGAGAAAGCTCTTCGAAGTCCTTTAGCCCCCAGGCGTTCTGCAATTAGTGAACTCGCCACCATTACATTTACGAGTGGAATGAAGGAAGTGACGGTCCATTTGCCTTCGAGCTCTTTAAGCGCAACTGCAAAGCAGAGCGTTCCAATTAACAACATCGCAATAGCCATGTTCGATGCTGTAACAGCGAACCACATTGGCACTGGGTGACTTGTTTTAGGCCAGTGTTGGAGCAAGTTGACGATTAGCCCAAGTCCAGCAAAGACAGCGAGAACACCGTATTTAGTAAGACGAGAAAGAGCTTGGATAAGGCCGAGTGAAGAAAGGACTGAATCCTTGCTGGCGGGCTCTCCATATGCTCGAGTCATTTCCGACCAGGAAGTTCCAGTCCAGACACGCCATTTTCTCTCACCACTCGGGTCGGGATACCACCCCGGTGGCGTAGTACTCGACGAAGGCAAACTCATGGGACTAGCCTCGCATAAAACGGGGGGTATAAAAATGAGCCAGACACGAGGGGCCGCAGCGCCTACTTCAGGACTTCAAGATCACGTTGAGTTAAATACTCAAGAACTAGATCAAGCTATTAACGATGTTGCAAAAAATGCCCAAGCCTGGGCGGCAACATCACCAGTACAGCGCGCTGAATTCCTTGCTCGCGTAGTTGCTGACACCTACGCAGTTTCAGAAGAATGGAATGCAGCGGCTTGTTTCGCCAAGGGACTTGATCCAAAGAGCCCAGAAGCCGGGGAAGAACTGTTTAGTGGTATTGGAACATACATTCGCATGGCACAAGCATTTCGCCAGTCGATGCTCGACATCAACTCCAAGGGTCGCCCCCAGTACCCAGGACCAGTTCGTCACAAGCCAGGCAACCGAATTGCAATTCAAGTAATTCCAGGAAACATCTTTGACAAAATTCTTTACAGCGGCATGACCGGTGAAGTTTGGATGGAGCCTGGTGTCAGCGAAGCTGAAGTTAAATCAACTCAGGCAATGGCATACCAAGAACCACAAGCTCACGCTGGTGTTTCGCTTGTTCTAGGTGCAGGCAATGTTGCATCACTAGGGCCACGAGACGTACTCACCAAAATGTTTGCTGAAGGCAAGGTTGTAGTTCTAAAGGCAAACCCAGTCAATGACTACTTAGTCCCGTACTGGAACAAGTCGCTGAAGTCATTGATTGATGCTGGCTTCCTTCGCATCGTGAGCGGTGGTGCACAAGTTGGTGCGTACCTAACTACTCACGCCGGCATTGACGACATTCACGTAACTGGTTCAGACAAAACACATGATGCAATTGTTTTCGGTGTTGGACCGGAAGGCGAGCGTCGTAAGGCCGCGAATGAACCACTTATTACTAAGCCGGTTTCTTGCGAACTTGGAAATGTCTCACCAGTGGTGATTGTCCCGGGTAAGTGGTCAGCAAAAGAGATTGCGTACCAGGCGAAGCACGTTGCAACCATGCTTGCGAACAACGCTGGGTTTAACTGTCTTTCACCGCGCATCATCATCACTCACGCACAGTGGGAACAACGTGAAGAGTTCATGAGCGAACTTGAAAAAGTGTTCGCCAGTATCCCAACGCGCCGTGCGTACTACCCAGGTGCGCTGGCACGCCGTGATTCATTCTTGAGTGTGCACCCAGACGCACATCAAATCGGTGACGGCAGCGGCGACAAGATGCCCTGGACAATTATTCGCAATGTTGATCCAAACAACAAAGCTGACATGAGTCTTAACGTTGAAGCATTCTGTGCGCTCACTAGCGAAACGGGCCTCGATGCTTCTTCGCCAGCAGACTTTGTTCGAAAAGCAACTGACTTCTGTAACGACGTTGTTTGGGGAACGCTCTCAATGACAATGATCGCGGACCCTCGTGCTTTGAAAGACGCAGAAACTGGCCCTGCCATTGAGCAGGCAATTGCTGATCTTCGTTACGGGTCAATTGGGCTCAACCTCTGGCACGCAATGAGCTTCGCGTTCTCGACAACTGTGTGGGGTGCCTACCCTGGTCACCTGATCACAGACATCCAGTCAGGTAGCGGATTCGTGGGCAACGGCTTCATGTTTGCTCGACCACAGAAGTCTGTGGTTCGTGGACCGTTTGTGGCATCACCAGCACCAGCGTGGTTCTCAACGAATGGCAATGCCGCTGTAGTTATGCGCAAGCTCCTTAACTTTGAAGTTAAGCCTTCGTGGGCAAAACTTCCGGGGCTACTGAAAGCAGCGCTTAAGAGTTAAATGGCACTGTGGCGACATTCGTGTTGCCAACAACCACACATTTTGTAGGCAGGCAAGCAACGTCGTTAAATGGAGTTGTGACGTAGTTCAGTTTGTTGACTACGAGAACACCATTTTGCAATGTTTCGAGCCACGGACCACTCTTCTTATTTGTGCCAACCACGACACACGTACTGACGTTGGCACACGACATTGCGGTTATTGCATTATTTGAGGAACTTACTTTTTTCCAGATTCGACCAAATGTCTTGGTTCGGAGTATGAAACTATTTCCAGTTGAATCGGTCATGGCGCTTATGCATTTAAGTGCACTACAAGAGAGTGAATGGACTGTTGTCCATGAAGGGTTCAGAGATCGTTGCAACCAGGTGACGCCAGCATCATGCGTGGCGTAAAGAAGAGCCGATGGTCCGGAGCGACTTGGTCCACTTACGAGGCAATTACTCGCTTCGTCACAGGACAAAGAAATCGTTCCACTTACTGATAGCGCAGCAGGGAGTGTCGTGGTCGACCCCCACGTTGCGCCTGCATCTTGGCTAAAAAGCAGGTCTAGTGAGGAAGTGTCCGGGTTAAAGCCAATCGCTGCGCACGTGTTGTCGGCAAAGCAATCGATGGAGCGAATTGTTTGAAACGTTGCTGGCATCTGCACTGTGGACACAAAACCAGAACTGTATTTCCACAGAAACTGTGAAGTCGCAGTGTTGCCCGCGATCAAACAACCAGTTGGCCAACACGATGAAGCTGAAATCTGGATTGCAGTAGCTGGAAGGCGAAGAGATGACCACGTCTTTGAAGACTCTGAGTATTGCTCACCTGAACCGTACTGCGAGGTGCTTATCGCAATGCACGAAGTTGCGGTGCATGATGCACTCGTTAGCGCATCATTAATACTCAATGTTGGAATAGCAGTAATTGTTGGTCCACTCGACAAAGACTGTGTTGTTGTGGCACAACTTGCGAGCAGTACTGAGGCGATGGACGCCACAATAAGCACGCGAACAGAACGCATAGTTTTTCTTAACCAGCAGCGCGAACAGCTGTTGCCAGCACGCTGAGGCCATCAGCAAGTTGCTCGTTAGTGATGGTGAGTGG
>CALJTY010000027.1 GCA_937975915.1 uncultured Acidimicrobiaceae bacterium
AGCTACCGCAGGGTCGCTCACGAGATGGCAAGACTCATTCGTGATGAGGCCGGACACGCTGCAATTGCTGACTCAATGAGTTACGTAGATTTCTCAGATACTGACCTAGAACGACTTGAAGCTGAGCGAAATGCGGAAAGAAAACGCTCAAATACCTAAAAAATCCAAGTATTAGGGATTTTTAAGCGAATTGACATGTAATCAGCACTTTTACGACCTACACTGCCAACGCTACAAATAAAGAGTAATAAAGGGAATTTATGTCCAGTGACGGAGAAGATGAAGTATTCGACGAAGGCGAACTAGCCGACGGTTTCGAAGAAGAGATCATCGAAGAAGGCGCTGAGCTCGAGGACGGCGATGTCCTCGCAGTCGACGAAGAATCAGACGAAGAAGACGAAGTAGCAATCGAAGAGGAGAGTGCGGTTCCGGCTGTCCCCGAGGAGATTGAAGATGTCGCTGACGAAGCAGATGTCGAACTAGCTCTTGACGAAGTGCTCGCTGAAACCATTCGCCGAGACACCACGCCTGAAGACGACGACGAGGCACCAACCGCTGAGGTTGACCCAACGCTTGACCCAAGTGAAATCCTGCTCCCTAAGCAAGATGACGAATTCCGCTGCAAGTCCTGTCGACTTCTAAAGAAGATGTCCCAGTTGGCTGACAAGCAGAAGACCCTTTGCCGCGACTGCGTCTGATCGAGATTGCATGTCGGTCGCTCTGAGTTCAACGGTGACTCCAGAGATTGAAGCCCTCTGGAGCGAATCTCTCGATGGAATCGAAGACGCCAGAGGCGCTGTTGAGTTCTTGGCTCAAGTTAGCAATGGTCTCAGTAGTTCCGAACTACTCAAGCTAAGCGTTGCTAATGGTGAACTCTGGCTCGAAGAATCTGGAGCTGGTTTTGCGGTTTGTCGTGACTCAGTGATTCTTGGGATCTACGTTCGACCATCTAATCGCAGGCACGGGATAGCAAAGCAGATGATTACTGAGATGATCAGTCACGCTGGAGCTGTGGATGGCTTTGCACTGCCAGGAGATAGAGCAACAAAGTCGCTCTATGAATCGATTGGCTGGAAAGCTCGACTACTTACGATGCGCGGCGATTAGTCGGACGTCGTGGCGCGCGTGATGGCGGTGGTGGTGGTGGAACAGGCATGCCAAGAAGCTTCGCGAGCTCAGGAATAGCGCCAGCGTTCTTAATCGCTAGAGCCTTGCTCACTTCGTTGGCTGGAATTCCGACTGGCTTGATGTTGCGACGAATTGAAGTGTCAACGGCAAGCGTCACGATTTCATTCCATGCAGCTGGCTCAAGTTCAGCAGTAAGAGTTTCAGAAGTCATTGTGACAACCTTTGCTGCCATTTCAGCAGATACGCGAGTTGACATGTCTGGTGGGCGAGCCACCAAGCGTAGAGTCTCAGCAACATTCTTAGAGTTAAGAGCAGCTTCGAGCTTTTCGTTCCAAACAGTGCGCAGGTGATCGACCTTTGAAGTGAGAGCAGTCTGAAGCTCCTTCAATTGCTGGCGACCTTCGTCGTCAAGTGAAACAGTCTTTGCAGAAGTAACAACGGCACGAAGGTCACGAAGGCGCAGTTCACGTCCTGCTCCAATAGCCCCAGCTGCTTTGTCCTTCCAAAGAGCCAAGTTTGTCTTGCCGAGAAGTTCTTCTGCAATACGGTCAATGGTCTCTGGGTCAATTGTTGGTCGTCCCTGAGCTGTGGCGTTCTTGTTCTGTTCTGCAACAGCTGTTCTTACAGCAGGCATTCCACCGCGAAGCAACTGCTCCGCTACTGGAAGTTGCTCAGGTGAAAGAGTCGCTAGGAGGGCGTTTCGAAAGATGGTTGCTATCGGAGCAACAACAGGTCCACCGGTGCGAGCACCAGATGGGCGAGCAGGACGATCAGTGCGAGCTGGACGCTCTGTACGCGGTCCGCGCTCAGACTTTTCACCAGTTGGTGCGCCACCGCGATCTTTTGAACCAGGACGACTTGATGAGCGCTTCGAATCCTTGCGGTCACCTTCGCGACGTTCACCATCACGACGTCCTCCACGACCCTTCGGTGCGTAGGTAACAACAACGTCTGGTCCAGTGTTCTCTTTGACGATTATCTCTAGACGCTCTTTACGAGGGTCGAGTGGGGAAGCGGTTTTTGGTGGGAGAACGGAGATAACTTCGATACCGTCCATGTAGTTTTCTACGTCGGCACGGTAAACGTTTCCAACAATGGCTCCGCCTTGAACCAAAGCCGAGCTGAGCGTGCCCTTAGGGAGTTTTGCCCCAGCAGCACGCCATGTTGCTACGTCACCATTAAGGCTCGTAATTTCGATCTCTATACGTCTTGACACAGAGATAAATCTTAGTCGCTCCAAGGGGATTGAATTTTCAGCCTGGATTTATTCATTTTTTAATCTTTCGTCCTAAGGTGGAACCCATGAGCGACGACACTCCAAGCCAGCAGCCAGACGAGCGCACCCTCGCTGAGATTCTGAGAGATGTTGTTGAGAAGTCAGCAACTGAGCCAGTCCTTGGCCAACCACCGACTACTCCAGCACCTGCACCGGTCGAAGCAAAGGTCATTGTCGATGAGGTCCCTCTCGCTTCACAAAAAGCTGGTCCGAAGTCAATCTTGTCGAGTCGAATCGGTCTGCTCTTAGTTGCTGGGCTGATTGGTGGACTGGCTGGTTACTACGCATCAGGTAGTTCATCTTCTGGAAACGGTTTCACTATTCAGTCCGTTACTAACTCTCCGGGCGCGGCGATTCTTCCAAACGGACAAAGCATCCCAAATCTCGTTCAACGACTTCTTCCAAGTGTTGTTTCAATCGATGTTCAGGGCAATGGTGGCGAAGATCAAGGAACTGGGATGATCATCTCGTCAAACGGACTCGTCATTACCAATAATCACGTTATTGCTGCTGCAACTTTTGGCGGATCCATCACAGTGACTCGTTCGGGATCTACAAAGAAACTTCCGGCAACACTCATTGGAACCAATCCAATTAATGATGTTGCGTTGATTCGAATTAACAACATTTCTGGGTTGCCTGCTGTCACGTTCGGAAACTCAAAGAAGTTGAGTGTCGGCGACGCAGTTGTTGCGATTGGAAATGCGCTGGGACTAGCTGAGGGCACGCCAACCGTTACAACTGGAATCGTCTCTGCACTCGGTCGCACTGTTACTGCTTCATCATCAATGTCAACTGAAACGCTCAATGACATGATTCAAACAGACGCGGCAATCAATCCAGGAAATTCAGGGGGGCCACTACTTGATTCCTATGGGAACGTCATCGGAATGAACACAGCAGTTGCTGGAACTCTTGCTGACGGTTCATCAGCCCAGAATATTGGTTTTGCAATTCCAGCAGCAACCATTCAGTCGCTGTTGAAGTCCTTGATTGCCGGACAGACAGTAATCAATCACGGCGCCTACATGGGCATCGAGATGGAATCTCTCACACCTTCTCTCCAGCAGCAATATGGATTTTCAGT
>CALJTY010000028.1 GCA_937975915.1 uncultured Acidimicrobiaceae bacterium
TGTAATGTGACAATTTCTTCAAGTAAAACTTGAGTCTTCCCCAGTAACGTAGAGGTATGTCCTCTACTACCCCTAAGCAAACACTGAACCGCTTAACGTTCATTGTTGCAGTGCAGTGGATGGGTGCGACGTTAGGACTTCCTCTCTTACCTCTCTTCTTAGAGAACCGTGGAGGCACACCAACAATTGTTGGCTACATCATGGCGGCTTTTTCTATTGCGGGCCTAGCGAGTCAGTTCCTGACCGGGCGCTTCGCGGATAAGCATGGGCGCCGACCAATCATGATCATTGGCTTAGTGGTCTATGGCCTAGCCAGCATGACCTATCTATTCCCAGTAAATGCTCCCTGGTTCATAATCACTCGAATCTTTCAAGGTGTATCAGCAGGAGCGATTGAAGTCGCCTCCATGTCTGCAGTTTCGGCTCTCTTTGATGAAACTGAAAGAGGCAGTGCAGTATCTCGAATTATTGCTGCACAGCTCGGTGGAATGGCCTTTGGTCCGGTGGCTGGTGCTCTGGTTTCCGTACAAGCTCTCGGCTGGGCATTCTTTGCATCAGGTGTTGTTTCGCTACTCGCCGCAACACAGACATTTCGCACAAACCTTGGCGACAAGGCTTACGATCCTTCGCCACTGCCGAAGCTGCGTTGGAGCCAACAACTTATTGGAGCATTCATTGCCGCAGCGGGAACTGGTGTTCTCATTGGTGTTTATGAAACCTGCTGGTCTCTGCTCATGAAGACTCATCACGCCACCACACTTGACATTCGACTTAGCTGGACTTTTTTCTGCTTACCGTGGGTTCTACTCAGCGGGTTCGGTGGATGGCTGGCCGACAACGCCAACCGGCGAGTTGTTGGAACACTTGGTCTAATTAATGGTGCAGTTTTCCTTGCTCTCTATCCACACATTCATAATCCTCACCTGATGGTGATACTTGGTTCATTTGAATCAATTGGTGCTTCACTTTCAGTGCCGTCAATCTCTTCGCTGATGTCTGAAGGTTCAGAGCATCGTGAAATGAGTCGACGTCAAGGACTCAATGCCACTGCCAACACTGGTGCGCTGGCATTGAGCGCAGCGGTATCGGGCTATTTTTTCAGCATCAACGAGTCTTTCCCCTTTACGATTGGTGCCATAGTTTCTGGAGCCCTCGCTCTCAGCACAATTTGGTGGTGGCGCAATGTCAAGGGGAACATCTCGACTAAGAAAGTCTCTCAATAAAGCAAAAATGCGGCGCCGAAGCGCCGCATTTTGCTTTTAAAAATTTGTTACTTATGCTTTCCAAGCCTGGTCGAAACGAAGTGTTCCAGCCTGCTGCAAAACAGTCTTTCCAGCGAACTGCGCACCAACAAAGTTCTGAACCTTCTTGTTCGCAGCCAAAGTTGTAACAACTGTGGTTAGGAATACGTATGTCTGTTCCTTAGCAAACAAGTTGTTCACTGTGCGCCAGTTAGTTACGTGCTGTGAAGATCCACCTGGGCTCGCAAGAGCTTGACCCATGGCCTTCTGGATTGCTGGGTTGTTCTGGTGAGAGAAGTTAACCGCACCAGCAACGTTTGGTGATGTTGTGTAGTCACCGTTTCCAGCGTATGAAGTGTATGGCCAAGCGTTAAGACCAAGTCCCAGTGGGATGTTGGTTCCTGCAGCTGGAACTGAGTTCCACCATACGTAGTTCAGTGACTGGTCAATTCCACCGAATTGGAATGTTAGTGAAGCTGTGTTCACACCGTTAATGAAGTTCGCAATTTCAACTCCACTTTCGAGTGGGCGACCAACAACGTTGATGCCAGCAGCCTTGCAACCATTCTGAATGAACTGGAATGCCTTCAAAGTTGAAGCGCTACCAGTTGCATAGTCAATAACAATTGTCACATCGGTGATGTTCTTTTCCTTCTTGTAAGCGTCAACAGCCTTCTTTGCAGCTGAAGGGTTGAAGCTCGCGTATTGCGGGTCTTGGTAGTAAGAAGAAGTCTTCTTGAAAACACCGTTAGCAAATGTTCCCTTGCCATCTGTGATTGTCTTCACAAATGTTGTTGGGTTAATTGACTGAGCCACAGCCCTTCGGATTGTTGCGTCAGTCAAGTGGTTTACGTACTTAGGGTCCCAAGCCAATGTTGTTGGGTTAACTGCACCAACAACGTATGTTCCTGTTCCAGCACCAACAGCGGCACTGTATGTACGGTTACCAGCAAGCGCTAGTTGAACTGCAGTTGGAACTGCTGCACCCTTCAAGATGTAAGGAAGCGCTGCCGCTGCCCACACACCGTATTGGTTCATAGTTCCAGTTGTGTTCATAAGGATGTAGTTAGTAGCTGGTTCACGCTTGTCGTTCTTGTCGTTGCGAACAGCAAACTTTGTGTTAGCCAACATCTTGTTCCCAACGAGCTCGTCAGTTGTGTATGCAACGTCAATCGATCCAGCCTGGAGGGCTGAGTAAGCAGAGCCTGCATCCAAGATCACCTTGAAGTTGATTGCATCAACGTAAGGAAGGTCATTGCCCTTGGCATCCTTGCGCCAGTAGTTCGGGTTTGCGTACAAGATGCAGTGGTCGTTGTACTGCCAGTCAGAAGCAGACTTCATCATGAATGGACCAGTTCCAATGGCGATGCCGTTGTAGCCCTTAACAAGAGTCGAAGGCTCAGCCATGTACGTGATCTGTGATGCAGCAAGCTGTGAAGGCATTCCTGAGAATGGAATTACGCAGTTGTAAATAACTTCGTAGTCGTTTGCACCCTTAACAACGTTCTTAATGATCGGTGCAATAGCTGGACCTACTGGGCTGGCGTCAAGGCCAGTTGCCTGGTAGTTCTTAACAACAACGTCAGCATTAAATGGAGTTCCGTTGTGGAACTTCACGCCTTGGCGAAGTTGAATTGTCCATGAAGTGAAGTTTGCGTTTGGAGTAATTGAAAGACCGAGTCCTGGAAGAATTGTTACTCCGTCAGTTGCAACGTTGAATAATGGGTCGTAGAGAGCTGCTCCACGTGGGTACTGTGAAGCACCCCATGAACCCTTTTGTCCGTTGAACGCTGTCAATGAAAGGATGTCACCTTCCAGAGAAACAGTAAGTGTTCCGCCTCGCTTTGGTGTGCCTATGTTGATACCAACAGTTGCGGCACTCGCTGCGCCTGCAAGAAGACTGTCAACGACAGTTCCGGCCATTGCAACTCCACCAATAGTGGCAGCTGAGTTTGTTAGAAAAGACCTGCGGTCCATCTCTAGTGACATTTTGTCCTGCTTTCCCCCGGTGAAATTGCCTTGTGCCGTTTCACCCAT
>CALJTY010000029.1 GCA_937975915.1 uncultured Acidimicrobiaceae bacterium
ACAACCTTGCCTGAGACATCAAAAAGATTTTCCATAGGCTCAGTGTAGAGGGGAGTGACCACCTACTTTTGAGAACGATTGGTAGGCTCTGAATCATGAAGAAATCTCTAAAAGCGGTCATGGCGAGTGTGGCACTGGCACCACTTCTAGTTTCAGTTATCGGAACTGGGGTAGAGGCGGCAATGTACAACCCACCAGCAAGCAACGTCACCGCGACGCAAATCTGCATCACCAAAATTGACCCAGCAACGGGTAAACCGACACCAGCGAACAAGTGTCTCTATTTCAATGTCAAGTTGACCTGGTCAGCGCCGAAGTGGTATTCCGGTATCAGCGGCTATCAAATCTTCTTCCAAAAGAAGGGGCAGTCACTCGCTCCGATTCAGGTTGGAAACGTACTGACGTATACGGTCACTCACGTAGCTATCGGAACCTACATAGCCAACATCAGCGCCCGTGGCACCAAGGGAACGAGCATGCCGCCAATGGCTCCTATGGGCACAGCAACAATTACTGTGCATCCATGGATGTAACTGAGGCCAAAATTGCCACTCGAGGTCTAGGAAGTTCAGGTCGAAGTTCACTGGCAATCACGAGGGCTTCATCTGGATCAAACGCCATAACGAGCTCTTGAAACATTCCTTTGTAGAAGTCACCCCAGATGACTCGAAAGAGGACTCGTTCAGCACTAGACACGTAACAACAGTATCTGACGTGTTTGGGTTTAAAGCCGATAATGTACGTTATGTAAAGTTGTGAATGCGCTGAAACAATAGGACATTCAGACCTTTTTACATAACGCTTCCCTGACTTGTCTCCAAGTAGTTTTAGAACGCAATGAATACTCGACGCGCAGTTACACCGAAGATGTTTTTGGCTTCGATTTCTGTCGTGGCTCTTGGCGGCTTCGTCGGAACAATTATTCGAGACGTTTTAATGAAGCTCCAGCCGGCTGCCAACCAGTCAACGTGGGTCTCACATATCCCCTGGGTTCTAGCCGCCATCAATCTCTCTGGGATCTACCTGGCCACCAGACTGCTCGTTGGACCACTTAGAGACAACCATTTTGATAATCCCATGCGATTACTACTAATCACTGGGCTACTGGGTGGGTACACGTCCTATTCGGCGATTTTCGTCACTTTGTCAGGAATCTGGCACCTGAGTGTGCCAGCCGCATTTTTAACCTTCTCCTGCCTGTTCGTTTTGAGCCTTTTTTCTGGGTGGCTCGGACTTAAGGGGGCGAGGGAATGATTCTTCTTCTCGTCGGAGTTTTTGGAGCCCTCGGATGCGTGGTTCGCTTCCTAATGGAGTTCGCAGTTCGCCTACGTCATCCGACGCAGCGTCCAATTGGAACGGTAGCGGCGAATGTCATCGGAACCGGAATTGCTGGTTGGGCAAGCTACAAGCTGACTGGAACCTCAGATGCTCACATTCACCAAGTCATTGTTTCGGGATTTTGTGGGGGGTTGACGACTGCCTCGTCAGCGTTCGCAATTCCGGTTATCCTCGCTCGTACGCACCATTGGAAGTATTCAATGGCGCTACTCATCACTACCCCCGTGGTGGGATCAATTTGTTTTGTCATAGGTATGTCACTCGCCCATTAAGGAGAAGAAGATGGAATTAAAAGACAAGGTAGCCGTCATCACCGGTGCAGCATCTGGAATCGGACTTGCCACCACGAAGCGTTTTCTCGCTGAGGGCATGAGCGTTGTCATGGTTGACATCGAAGAGCCAGTACTTATGCGTGAAGCAAACGAACTCATCACCGCTGGCGAAAAAGTGACTGCAATTGTTTGTGACGTAGCTGACGCTTCAGCAGTATTCAAGATGCGTGACGAAGTTCTTGCCAAGTACGGGACAGTACACGTCATCTTCGCTAACGCGGGTGTCGCATCAGGAAAGCCAATCAAGGCTGAACGTCCTACTGGTTGGGACTGGGTCATTGGAGTGAACGTCCTCGGCGTTGGCTACACCATCTCCGCATTCATTCAAAACCTCATTGACCAAGATGAAGGTCACGTTGTCGTCACTGCTTCTGAAGCCGGACTCACCTCTTCTCCAATGCTTGGTAGCTACCACGTGTCTAAGTACGCAATGGTCGGTCTCTCTGAGTCACTTTCAATGGAATTAGAGGGCACCAATGTGAACGTCACTTGCCTCTGCCCTGAGTTTGTAGACACCCAGATTTTCAACTCAACGCGTAATGCTCCTGCCGTTGCAGAGATGCCACCGCCAGCCGGCACCGACATGAAGGACATCGCCAAGATGCTCAATTCCTACGCCATGAACCCAGCCGACGTTGCTGGACGAATTGTGTATGCGATTAACGCAAATCAGTTCTGGATTCTGACCCACCAGTCAACCCAGCGAAAGATGATGGGTCGAAACCGCTACTTGGAGAACTTCACTACCCCAAAATTACAGGGATAGACCACTCCCCTGCCGCCCCATGACTCGTTCAGCCAAGACAAAAAACGGGTTTGACCCCAAAATCTGTGTCAATTGTCAGCTCGAATTTGAATGGCGAAAGAAGTGGGCCAAGAACTGGGATCAAGTGAAGTTCTGTAGCGAGCGCTGTCGGAAGAGCAAATGAAGCGGATTATCTACGTTCCTTTTGATCAACTCCACCGCCACTACGGGGGCCTTAAAAGCGCCGACATCCAGAACGATGTAATTGTGTTCGTTGAGAGCACCGGAATGATCTCAGGAAGAAATTGGCACAAAGAGCGCCTGTTCTTCATCATTTCTAGTGCTCGCCATTTTGCTCAATCACTCACCGAAGAAGGATTCACTGTTGAGTACGAGAAGGCCGAGTCAATTACCGCTGGTCTATCTCGAACACAAAAGAAGCACCCCGGACTTCCAATCATCTGTGCTGAGCCCTCTGCCTTTAAACCTACGCAGACGTTGCAGGCCTTCGGTGTGAGTTTTGTAGAAAACGATTTCTTCTTAACGTCGAGATCCCAATTCACGAAGTGGGCTGAGAAGCAAAAGACGTTTGTCATGGAAAGCTTTTATCGCAAGCAACGCCAGCGACTCAATGTTCTGATGGACGGCGATGGACCAGTTGGTGGTCAGTGGAACTTTGACAAAGAGAATCGCCTGCCACCTCCAAAGATGTACGAAGGACCGAAGTATCTAGAGCATCGACGAGATGAAATTGATGCGCAGGTCGCGAAGGAACTCTCCTACACGCCAACAACAACCTGGGCCACAACTCGCGCTGGAGCGAAAAGTCAATTGAAGAACTTCATAGACAATCACTTCGCTGAATTTGGTCCACTAGAAGATGCAATGACCACTGACAACTGGGCACTGCATCACTCACTTCTCTCGCCTTACCTAAACAATGGACTCCTACATCCGAGTGAAGTCATCGACGCAGCTGTTAAAGCATTCAAGAAGGGGAAAGTTCCGATCGCATCCGCCGAAGGATTTATCCGTCAAATAATTGGCTGGCGCGAATATGTAAATGGAATGTACTGGTTTCTCGGTCCTGACTATCGAGACAACAATCAACTAAACGCAAATCGCAAACTCTTGCCGCTTTTCAACGATCCCGAAGCGACGAAGATGAAGTGTCTAAAGGAAACTGTCATGGACATCCAGAACAGGTCATGGGTTCATCACATCCCACGCTTGATGGTGCTTTCTAATCTTGCGCTCATCACTGGGACAAATCCTCAAGAGTTCTTGGACTGGATGAGAGAAGTCTTCATTGACGCAACCGAGTGGGTAATGGTTCCAAACGTCATTGGCATGGGTGTTCACGCTGACGGAGGTCAGATGATGACGAAGCCGTACGCAGCGGGTGGAGCGTACATTTCACGAATGTCTAACTACTGCAAAGGCTGCGCTTACAACCCGAAGCTTCGAACCGGTGACACGGCTTGTCCATTCACAACTCTGTACTGGGACTTTTTAGACCGCCACAGGGAAACGTTCGTCAAAAACCACAGAATGAGTCAGCAGGTTTTCGGACTCAATCGACTCTCTGATTTGCCGGAAGTGAGGAAACGAGCCACCGAAGTCCTCAAAGGTCTCAGTAACAGTCATATTTAAGTCCTCGAAGATTAATTGGAGATTCAAAATCTCAACTATCTTGTGACTTTTTCGCCTTAATAGTAATAATTAGTTCTGACTCATGCTCCAAGTTTTGATTTTTATCACATCGGCTCGTATGTCAAGTCAGTTGAATTGAATGACTATTTCCTCTTGTAACCAGGGGGACAGACTGGTTTAATGGCTGTGACCCTCTTGACAAGCTTCCCCTTTACACAGGTGATCGTTGACAAAGGTTGTTTTTTTAGGGTTGTGGTGGTTGTTGGAGTAGGGATAGTTGTTGTTGTCGTAGAAGTAGTTGTGGTCACTGCTTCTGCTTGAACAATTTGTGTGAAAACACCACTCGCACTGGAACTAAAACCTCCCCCAGCAGTATTTTGTATCCAGACCGGCTCGCCGCTCAGATGAGAAGCTGATTGGAATGCTCCAATCCAAGAGATACTTGAAGTAGTCATGGTACTGATTACATGAACGTCGCAGACACCATTCTTTGAGCACATCACAATGTTGTCGCCTACCTTCATTCCGGAAGTGCTGAGGAGTGAACATGTCGTTGCAGTCGCAGAGCAATCACCCTTAAGAGAAGTAATCACAGGCGAAGAGGAATAGCCTTCGAAGTATGTGACATCTGGACTGAATGTTGCTGAAATTCTTTGATTTCCAATTGGCAATGCTGAAGTTGAAAACGATGCTTTTCCATTTTCATCAAGTGGAATGTTCGGGCTTATTGGTGATGCATTTAAAAAGAACTGAACTGTGCCGGTAGGTGACCAATCACGGGTTGGAGCATTCACTGAGGCTCGCAAAGCGACTGACTGTCCTTGTCCAATTATTTCGTACGAACTCGAAACCGTTGTGTTGGTTGGCGCACACATCGGGCTCAGTTTGTTCAGTTCAATGAAAGCTGGTCCCCAAATAACACTGTCAGAGTCATTAAACATGTAATACGAAGATCCATTTGGCAACATTTGGACCAAAACACCACCATGCCCCCTAAAGGACGTCACTTGAAAAGCACAATTAGGAATGTCAAATGCATCCGGATAAGTCCAAACCGCGCGACTGTATCTGACACCACCGCCACTAACAGTGTTGTTTCCAATACCATTTGGCTGGTACGAGCTGACAGTTGGGCCACCATAGTTTTGCGTGACAGCATTCACGCCCGTGTCGCTTGAAAGTCTTTGCATCGCAGAGAGCATCGAACTCCTATCCACTAGCTGGACCCCATTGACGGCGCCATTATTTTGGAAAAGAGTTACCAGTTTTGCAATGTCGTCAATGTTTACGTAAACAATTCCCGGTCCCATTGGTCTGCCAGACACTATCGGTACAGAAGTTTGAATTGATGCATTATCAGTGCGGGAAGTATCAATTCCTGGTCCTAAACCTGCAGGTCCATAAACATCCTGGACCATCACATTGAAGAGGTCTGCATTTATACCCATTTTCGACTGAAGAAATCCAGTCTCGGCCTGTGTTAGCAAGAACATCAATGTGTTCATATATGAAAAAGTTGTTCCTACCTCATCAGGATGTGCAATTCCAGTGGCTAATACAGCTTGTAATTTCCCTGAATAGTCAACAAAACAATTCCAACAAATTCCGGCAACTTCATCACCGGCTGGAGCTCCAGTAACTGGATCATTCAGATATACACCGGACGCCATGTTTGCTGCATCTCTGAAAGTGACATTCGAATTTCTCCAAACATCGTTTGATGCCATTTCAGGAATGTAACTACTCAATTTTGCACTCAGTACACTTTTTCCATACAACTTCACCAGTAGCGCCAACGCCAATCCAGGAAAAATAGACTTTGTTGCAGAATTAGGTGTCATTCTCATTTCGTTGCAGTAGGGATACTGACCAAACCGAGTGTCACAACCACCTACATAATTAACACCTTGATAAACAACACCATAGGCAGTAATAGATGATGGTGGAATAGTTGTTTGAAAGGGTGTTTTCCCGTTGGAGAAAACAGAGGGGTCAATTCCCGAATTCGGATAATCAGTAGCAAGAGCCGTTATTGGCTTGACGGGCATTCGATTCTTAATTGTTGAGGACTCAAGATTCGCAATCGCTAATGCATTAGTTACCGTGTGCTTAGTGTAAGTCGCCGAGAGCTGACCCCACATGTTGAACTGATTAGAAATGTCTGTTTCATTTACAACTTGATACCGAACATTCGAAATTGCTGACGAGTTAAACAGAAACGTGATCAGCCCATAACTTGTGTGTCCAAAATCATCAAATCCTGCCAATGTAAATGGAACCGAGCATCTTGAGAAGGTTCCAGCAATTCCAGTGTCAGATTCCTCACTCCAACAACGTCCTGGTTCAATCAGTAGGTTCCATGTTCCTTGATAGTAAACACCTAATGCCGGTCCGTAAAGTCCAGGATTTGGTGATCGCCCCTGAAGATCATGAGTGATCACTAAACCCTGATTGGACGGAATCAAATAACTACCGTTTTGAACAAAGTCCATAGTGAACGGTGGAAGGTGCTGGCCACATTTAGTTGCACAGTCAATTTTGTACGCATTGGAAGCGGGAATATTCTGGAAGCCACCATTACTGCCGACGTCATTTAGTGTGAGCGTTCCCTCGAACGTGGATGTTGGCATTGCTGCGTTGGCAGGTATTGAGAATGCGCTGTTGTTTACTGGAGCAGAAGGAGTCTGAACAGTAGTCAATTCGGAGTAGGTAAGCAGAGTCCTATTAACTTGCCCACTTCCAGTTAGAGGATCTCCAGGGACTGGTGTTGCCCCAGGCACTCCAACAAAAGTAGCTCCATTGGCTCCTGGTATGAATTGAAGCCCTGCGAGAACTGTAAGCATTGCAAGCAGAAGTGAGAAGCGCCATAGATTTTTAGACCAAATCAGTGACATTCGATCCCCCTGTTGTAATTCAGTATTCAGCAACACAATTGAACTATAACCATGAAATTCGGCTAATCAATGACCTTTTCACTCAGCCGTTATATTGCCGGATCCAAATTGAAACTCGATCAAAATAAAACAATTACTGGTCCGAACCGCATTTGGCGAATTCGAGCGGCATCAATCAGTCGGGGTGCCTTGAACCCTTTTTGGACTGATGTGTGAAGTTCGGAATCGGATCCAGAAGGTATGGATCGAGAACCCCCGTAGGGCCAAGTACTGACTTCACCTTGTCTTGATCTGACGAGCTGAGCTTAAAAAATTCGTCTCGGATGTAGAGACGAGCTGCTTCACGGTATGGATTGGTAGCAAATGTGACTGGCCCAGTCCCGAGGTCAACTTCGAAGTTCTTCTCCCCCTTCAGCATTGCCTCATACGTTGCGTACATAACCTTCGTGTTTTCCCGGTTCATCTCAGCAAAGAGCTCGAACAACTCAGGAGCGAGCTCGTCATTTGATGTCCACTTCTCAGTTCCAACTGTGGTGTCCCAGCCATCCTGGGCCCACTTAGCCACACTGGGTTGGCGTTCCATGACCCACTTGCGAGGTTCTGGGTCGCCAATCATGTGTGACATGAAAGAACCAATCAGTGCGCAGTCAGCAAGGCTGATTCGATCTCCGAAGAAGAACTTCTGCTTCGAAAAGATCTTGTTGTAAATGTCGAGCTGATGAAAGAAGCCAGCTTCAATCGGTTCGTCTTGGTCAACAGCACCGAGACCTCGAAGTGCATAGGGGCCGAAAGATTCAGTTGCGAAGTCGCCGACCATTCGTGCACTCGCAACTTCTTCTGGAGTTAACTCTTCACCGATCCATTTGCCCACTGAGTTGATGCCAAATTCATTTGAAACTTGGTAGGCATTCTCTGGGTAACGCCAGCGACTCTGCACCGCTACACGAACTAACCACTCATCAACCCAGTCTTCGATTAGCAGGCACGCCATCTTCTGCACTGGAGTGCTCGGAATGATTGAATTCTCTGGGAATCGCTCGTCGAGGAAAAAAGCGATCGGAGTTGAATCCCAGATCATCCAATCTTCTGGCGTTAGGACAACGGGTATGAGGTGCGTTCCCGCACGAGCCTCCAACCATTCTGTGTTTGTAAGTGTCTTGAACTTGAATTCATGATTGACACCCATTGCACGAAAGATTGACCAGACTTTTCTCGTGAAAAAACTTCGCTCAATTCCGTAAATCTTGAATGGTGTTGTGAACCCCATTAACGCGCCGCCGCATCTTCAGTAGGGACTAGTTGTCTCGCCGCACGTGCTTCATCAACGCGAGAGACCGGAGTCGTCTGAGGCGCAATGCGAAGCGACTCAGGATCAGTTTCAGCGCGAGCAACAATGCGCTCCACGGCTTCAGCGAGTGCTTCGAGAGTTTGCAGGCTTTCAGTTTCAGTCGGTTCAAACATCAATGCTTCGTCGACAATAAGTGGGAAGTACACCGTTGGTGAATGGAAGCCTTCTTCAAGCAGTCCCTTCGCAACGTCAAGACCCTTGATGCCGTACTTTTGCTTTAAAGGAGTTGCTGTCAGAGTGCACTCGTGCATGCAGACACGGTCATAGGCCGCAGGAAGTGACTTAGCGAGACGAACTCGCAACCAGTTCGCATTAAGCACTGCGTGCTCAGAAACGCGCTTAAGACCGTCTCCCCCATGAACTGTGATGTACGCGAGAGCACGAGCTAGGACCATTGCGTTTCCGTGCCATCCGTGAACGCGACCAATTGACCTTGGTGGCTTCACCCAAGCGAAAGTTCCGTCAGCCATGCGAGTTGGCTTAGGTCCGGGCAAGAACTCCACCAAACGCTTAGAAACAGCAACTGGGCCAGCTCCTGGTCCTCCCCCACCATGTGGCGTAGCAAATGTCTTGTGAAGATTCATGTGCACAATGTCAAATCCCATATCTCCAGGGCGAACCTGTCCGAGAATCGCATTGAGGTTCGCACCGTCGTAATACAGCAGTCCACCTACGTCGTGAACAGCCTCAGCGATCTCAACAATCTCTTCTTCGAAGAGCCCCACCGTGTTCGGGTTTGTGAGCATGATTCCAGCAACGTCAGGTC
This sequence comes from uncultured Acidimicrobiaceae bacterium, assembly GCA_937975915.1. Classification (GTDB taxonomy): domain Bacteria; phylum Actinomycetota; class Acidimicrobiia; order Acidimicrobiales; family RAAP-2; genus RAAP-2. The sequence continues at coordinate 9,077 of CALJTY010000029.1, forward strand.
CCAGTTGTGCCTTCAAAGCTTCGAGGTCAACAAGTCCTCGTTCGTTCGAAGGAATAGTTGTCACCTCGTAACCACCGAGGGTGACTGACGCTGGGTTAGTTCCGTGTGCTGCGTCTGGAATAAGGACACGCTTACGAGGATCACCATTTGCGGTGTGATACGCGCGCATGAGGAGAAGGCCAGTGAGCTCACCTGCAGCACCGGCAGCGGGTTGCAGAGTTGCTGCTTGCATACCCGTAATCACAGAAAGCTTTTCTTCAAGGCTGACAAGAAGTTCTAGCCATCCTTGTGTGAGCTCTGCAGGAGTTCCTGGGTGAACAGTATTGAGGCCTGGGTCACCAGCAACTGCGTCACAGAACTTCGGGTTGTACTTCATGGTGCATGAGCCCAGTGGGTACATTCCGAGGTCAACAGAGAACTGACGGTGCGAGAGTCTCATGAAGTGAGCAACCAAGTCGCGCTCAGAGACTTCGGCGAGTGGAATAACTTCTGGATTGAGATGTGCAAATGGCACCATGTCTTCTAGAGGCGTTGCTGGAACACCAGTTGTGCGAAGTTGATATGCGGACCGACCGGGCACTGACATCTCGAACAATGTTGGTTCAATGTCATTTCCAAGGAGCGGTGCTGACGATGCTTTTCCTCCTGGGGCAATTTTTGACATTACGCCACCGCCTTTCGAAGTAATTCGACGTAGTTGTCTATCTGATCCTTGGTTCGCTTCTCAGTGACCGCGACAAGAATCACGTTGTCATCTTCACCAGTCACCTCGTCATGAAGCGCCTTAACTGAGAGTCCTCCGAGAACTCCATTCGTTGCCATGTGTGAAAGAACTTCACTGGCATTTCCTGGAACCTTGAAGGCAAACTCACGGAAGAAAGGTTGTGAATTAAGTGGCTCTACTCCGCTGATCTTCATAACTTCGTCGTGGAGGTAGTGAGCGCCCTGCGCACAGCGCGTGGCAACTTCACGAAGTCCATATGTTCCTAGGTAACCAAGCTGGATAGCTGCAGTAACAGCCATCAGCGTTTGGTTCGAGCAGATGTTTGATGTGGCTTTTTCGCGTCGAATGTCTTGTTCACGAGCACGCAGCGTTGTTACGAATGATCGTCGGTTATTTGAGTCGACAGTTTCTCCCACAATGCGACCAGGAAGTCGTCGAATCTGAGCTTCGGTACAGGCAAAGAGTCCGAGGTATGGACCACCGAAGTTAAGTCCCGTTCCAAAGGGCTGTCCCTCTCCCACCATTACGTCAGCACCCCACTGGCCAGCAGTCTTTAGGACTGCTGCGGCAACTGGGTCAATACCCATAACAAAGAGGGCTTCGTTAGCAGTGGCGAGTTGTTTGGCTGGCGTCATGTCTTCAATGACTCCGAGGTAGTTCGGGTACGAGGCAACAATCGCAGCGGCCCCCGTTGCATCAACTGCTGACCAGTTCGTCACGCCATCGACGAGAGGCACTTCCACGATTTCGTGGCCAGTTCCCTGCGCAAAGGTTTTTACTGTTGCACGCCAGTGAGGATGCACGCCAGCGGACATGACAATCTTGTTTCGACCTGTGGCACCAACAGCCATGTTGACCGCTTCAACCATTCCAGTTGCTGCGTCGTAGAGAGAGGCGTTCGGAATTGGTAGTCCACTGAGTCTTGAGACAAGAGTTTGGTATTCGAAGATTGCTTGGAGCACACCTTGGGCAACTTCAGGTTGATACGGTGTGTAGGCCGTTACAAACTCACCGCGTCCACCAAGCGTCTTAACAACGGGTGGAATTTCGTGGTCGTACGCTCCCCCGCCAGCGAAGCACACCATGTCTGACGCCTTGGCTTTGTTTTTCTGAGTAAGTCCCTCAAAAATTGCCGCAACGTCGGGCTCGCTTAGTCCCGCCGGAAGATCGAGCCCCTGCGAGAGACGAACTGCTGCTGGGATGTGATCGAAGAGTTGCTCCATTGAGTCCATACCCAAGAAGTTGAGCATTTCTTCTACTTCAGCTGGTGTGTGAGGTAAATAATCAGCCACGTCACTTTGCCTTTCTAACAAATGGGAGTCTTGTAATTGATGCCGGAATTTCTCGACCACGAAGTGAAACAACAACCTTTGTTCCGGGTTCTAGGTTTCCGCTGAGAAGTCCAGTTCCGATACCACGTTCAAGCGTTGGTGAAAAGTTGCCAGAGCAAAGTGTTCCGATAGAGACACCGTCTAGCAACACTTCGCCACCGTCGCGAAGTGGTTGACGTCCGTCAGCAATGACACCGGTGAGCTGGCGCTTTAGTCCGCGTTCCATTTCGGCTTTAACTGCGGAGATTCCTCGGAACGTTTCCTTGTCCCAGCCAAGTACCCATCCGAGTTTGGCTTCCAGAGTTGTTGATTCGAGACTGAGCTCATGTCCATAGAGAGGAAGCGCTGCTTCAAGGCGAAGTGTGTCGCGAGCACCAAGGCCCGCTGGAGTTACACCTGCTGCAACTATTTCGAGCAAGAGCTCCTTAGCGACTTCGTTAGGAACAGCAATCTCAATACCGTCTTCACCGGTGTAGCCAGTTCCCGCAACGCGAACCTCAACACCCTTGTAGTCATACTTCGCAACACAGAATCTTCCAATGGCACCAAAACGTGGGTCAATGCTTGCTGCTTTTTCTCGGGCTTTAGGACCCTGGATTGCCAGAACGCAGCGCGTTGAAGTCACGTCAACGCCTGGAAGTGCTGACGTTACGCCGCTTGTATTGGAAGCGTTAGGCATAACATCGAATTCGTTCTCACCCATCCACCAAACAATGATGTCGTCTACAACAAAGCCTTCGTCGTTAAGTAGGTGTGTGTACTGAGCTCTGCCCGGTGCAATCTTGTTGAGATCATTTGTAAGTGTGCTTTGGAGAATGTCGAACATTCCTTCTCCGTCACAGCGCACTGTGCCAAGGTGACTTACGTCAAAAACAACGGCGTCATTGCGACAAGCCATGTGTTCAACAACGGTTCCCGTGGTGTATTGCAGTGGCATTTCCCAGCCACCGAAGGGCACAATTTTCGCCCCAAGTTCTACATGAGTGTCGTATAAATAAGGTCGGCGGTCACTCATGCATTCACCCTAGGCCGCACGAACTTCGCTTGTGACGTTCGAATGTTTCAGAACTATGTCATTGAAGTCTTTTTGATACACAACGACCAATTCGACCTCTGGATACAAGGCCCTGAACGCTCGAATCTTGGCGTTCTTCTTTGTCACGAGACGCTGCTCTAGAACAGTGAGCTCGATGAAGATGTTTAATTTGGGCAGATAGAAGTCAGGACGGAACCCACGAGTCGGTTGGCCATTCTCATTCCACGCAAGGGCGAACTCAATTGGTTCGTATTCCCACTTGTGTCCATAGAGGCTTAAAAATGATGCGAACGTTTTCTCACTGGGGTGCGCAAAATTTGATGATTGCGTTGTGATTGAACTGGGGTGTCGGCGACGATTGTCGCTCGACAAAGGGGACGTCACGCCGAGATTGCTACCTTCTCCGACGTCGAGATGTTTGACTCACGAATTGTGGTTGTAAGTTCGGCAACCACGCCTGCAAGATTGAAAATGTTGAATACTCCCTGACCACCACGTAGAAGGTCAACGAGGTCACCGTCGCTGTGAGCAAGGACTGATCCGGAGTCGCTCATGACGAGGCTGCTCGACGCAAGGTCTGCGCCAAGAGAATTACGAAGGCACTCAACAGCCTGGCGAGCACGAGCTAACGAAACTCCAGATGTGAGAAGAGACTTGATGACCTTTACTTCTAGAACGTCAAGGTAGGCATACTTACGCTTGGATCCACTGCCCATGGCAGGTGTAATAGAAGGTGTTACCAACCCGGTGCGAGCCCAGTAATCAAGCTGGCGGTACGTGACACCCGTCAGGCGACAGACCATGGGGCCACTAAAGTAAGTTGAAAGTATTTCAGTCATAAATGAGTCTCCCGACCGAGCTCTTTAAGATTAACTTGCGGACTACACAAGTGTAGTTTCAAAAATGGCTATTTCCCAAATAAATTTGGCAGGCCAATCTTGGCTGAAGAAGCCTCAGCATGAAGCCTTGGCGGGATTCGACCAGCCTGAAATGCCTGGTGTCCAGCCCTCACACCATCGCGAATCGCTTCAGCCATAAGAACTGGGTCGAGTGCCCTATTAATGGCTGATGCGGCGAGAACTCCGTCACATCCCAGTTCCATAGCCAGTGCAGCATCAGATGCGGTTCCGACCCCTGCGTCCAGTAGCACTGGAACCTCAAGTCGTTCAGCAATTAGTGCAATGGCGTGTGGGTTGAGAATTCCCGCCCCGCTGCCGATTGGAGAACCAAGCGGCATCACAGCAGCGCAGCCAAGTTGTTCGAGGCGTTGCGCGACAATGAGGTCATCAGATGTATAGGCCCAAACTTCGAAACCCTTCTTGACCAACTGCTCTGCAGCTTTTAGGGTTTCTGTGGTGTCAGGAAGCAAAGTGACGTCATCACCTATTACTTCTAGTTTGATGGCATTTGTTTCAAATGCCTCGCGAGCAAGTTCGGCGAGCTTGACCGCTTCATCGGCGCTGTAGCAACCAGCGGTGTTTGGCAGCAATGAAAAGTTCAGTTTGGCGAGTAGGTCGTAAATCGATCCGTCAACATTTGGATCTACTCGGCGAAGTGCGACAGTTGCGATTGTTGACTCAGACGCTTGAAGGGTCTTCTCAAGGACGTCCATGCTTCGAAAGCCGCCCGTGCCGAGCACGAGTCTCGACGATGAGCTCAATGATAAAACTTGAAAGAGGTCTCCCACGTCACTAAGCGTAATGCCAGGTAGACGCCTGTCAGTAGGCTTGGTTACGTGGAACCCATAACTGCATTATCTATTGCTGGGTCCGATTCTGGTGGTGGGGCTGGAATCCAGGCCGATCTTCGCACGTTCAGTGCTTTCTCTGTCCATGGCACTACAGCCATCACTGCACTGACCGCCCAGAACACGCAAGGTGTGCAGGGAGTCTCACCCGTCAGCAAAGAATTCATTCTTCAACAGATCAACTCTGTTTTGTCTGACTTCGAAGTCAAGGCCACAAAGACCGGCATGCTTGCTTCACCACAAATTGTTGAAGCGGTTGGCGAATTAGCAAGATGTGGTGCGTTCACGAATCTGGTCGTTGACCCTGTTCTTGTTTCAACATCGGGACACGCACTTATGCAAGGTGACGGTGTGAGTGCTTACCTAGAAGCTCTTCTCCCTTACGCAGATATCGTGACGCCAAACCTTCGTGAAGCCGCAGTGCTTTGCGGTGTAGACGTAAAAGACGTAGTCACTCATGACGACATGTTGAATCTTGCGAATCAGATCCTCAGCTCAGGTGTTAAATACGTACTGGTAAAAGGTGGTCACTTCCTCGGTGATGAGGGCCACTCTCCCGACGTCTTGGTTGGCGCAGGTCAGGTTCAAGTCTTAAGTGCCGAGCGAGTCGACACAACCAATGATCATGGCACTGGATGTTCGCTCTCTGCGGCAATCGCTGCGGGCCTTGCACTGGGGCGTTCAGTGGACGATTCAGTACGTGACGCTAAGTCTTTTGTCCTCAGTGCGCTGAAGGGCGGAGCTGAATGGAAACTCGGGCGTGGTCGCGGACCAATTGACCACTTAGGGTGGAATCAATGAATGAAGAAATCAAGCCGCCGTTAACCACGACTACCAGTATGTGGCCAGCCGCTTCGGTGATACTCGTAGCTGTAGGAATGCTTGCTGTGTTTCTGATCCTCAACGCCGCAACAAACAAATCAGTTTCGACAGCAACCACGACCGTTCCGATCATTGTCGGAGGATTAGCAACTGACGAGACGAGCACTCTGCTCAACAACTGCACTCAGTATGGGACTATGCCCTCGAACATCATTCCAGCTCTCATAGTTCCTGTTGGCACAACGTCAGCTGGTGACAACAGAATTCCAAATGCTGGTGCTGGTGACTACGACTGCATTAAGCCGTTAAAAACGACTGCATCTTCTGATGAAGTTCTTGCTTTCTACAAATCACATCTGGCTGCACTCGGATGGAATCTCTTCTCCAGTGGTGCAACAAATGGTTCGCCGCAGTATCTCTTTCAAAAGAGTGGTCTTGACAGTTTCTACTGGATTGTTGGAATTACAGTCACTTCCCAGGCGTCTCAGACAACTACAAATTGGAAGTTTCGCGTCTACCAGCACTCGAGTATTTGATACCTGAAACACTGAGTAACACTTTTTCTGTTTCCTCATTACTATTTCAATTATGAAAAACCTCCTGCTTATTCCATTCCTCGCTGTCAGCCTTGTTCTCCCATCATCTTTAGCTAGTGCAATGGGAAGTGGCGATAAGTTCTCAGATCTTCAAACTGGAGTGACCTATGCGGTGTACAAACCGTCGAATACTCTGAATCTGAAACCACTCAACTTCGAAGTTCGTCCATGTCGATTGTTCCCAGGCAAAGATTCCTACCTGCTTGCTGGTTATGGTGGAATGGACCAAGGCATTGCACTTGTTGAATCATCAGCTGCTTATAACTGCGCAGGAGTAGATCATCCAAAGTCGCTCGGAACAATTTCGATCAATGGCATCAAGGCAAATTTAGGTATTTACTGCTCTGGGGTTAACTGCGTTGCATCCAAATTCTCACAATTCGGCGGTGAAATTACTTTCACTGCTCCCGGTACCAAGAATTT
>CALJTY010000030.1 GCA_937975915.1 uncultured Acidimicrobiaceae bacterium
ACAGTAACTAGTGCAGTCTTAATTGTCTTTGAGATAACAGACTTGATAGTTACGTGTACAGCTGCACCGTTATTGAACAAGTAGTTAGCAGCAGCATTAGCGCGAGCTAGTGCAATTGCCTTTGTTGTTCCGTAACCTGCGATTGTGATCTGAGCACCATCGTTAGTTGAGCTGATCAAACCAGATAGCGCAGTCTTTGCAGCTGGTGACAGAGCAGATACAGACTTCTGCTTTGCAGTCACTGCAAGGAATGTAGCCATTACTGGTTCTGGGTTAACTCCTCTAAATGTTGCTGTCTGAGTAGCCTTGGCACCTGTACCAGCAGCGGTCGCCGCCTGTACTGAGATGTTGTAGGTGTTTCCAACTACAAGACCATTGATAGGGCAACTTACTGCAGGTGCCAAAACAATTCCGTAAGTTGAGTTCACAGGGCATGTGTACTGCTGCGTTGACAGCGCATCAGTAGCAGTAACAACGTATCCAAGCACTGGGTAACCACCTGTTGTTGCAGGGGCAGTCCATGTGATTGCAAGTCCAGTAGCAGTTGAAACTACACCAGTGATAGTTGGAGCACCAGCAAGCGAAACTGACATTGTCTTGATACCTGTCAGAACAGTCGCTGGCCCATCGCCGAGAGCGTTGGTTGCAGTAACGCTGACCGAGTAGCTGGTTGCGTTTGCAAGTCCAGTTACTGTGCAAGTTAATGCTGTGCCGGCAACTGAAGGACATGAACTAACTGCACCAGTAATTGAGTTGGTAGCGGTAACGGTGTAACTCGAAACTGGCATGTTCGATGCCTTCGATGGCGCACTCCAAACAATTGTCAATGAACCGGGTGCAGCTGAAGTAGTGGATGAAATCGTCACACCACTTGGTACTGACCAAACAGTTGTCGAACCACCTGAGTTGAAGGTACTAGCTGCACTAATTGAAGTCCAGCTTGAGTTCGGAACCAAGTAAGCAGCACTAATTGCATAAGCAACTAGGAATGCGTTACGAGTATCTCCAACAGCACTGTTCGCAACAACGAACACTGAGTATTCAGCCTGGTCAAGAATTCCTGCGATGTTGCAAGTAGATGCAGTAACTGCAGCTGTGCAGCTGAGTACTGAACCAGCAGCAGAAATTGCATAGGCGGTGTAGCCAGTGATTGTTGTTCCATTGCTTGTTGTTGATGATCCGACATCTGTGCTGGCAAGCCAAGAAACCGCGATTGTGTTATTGGCAACTGCAGTCTTACTCGTGATTGACGGCGCACTTGGCAATGCAGTTGAAGTGAAAACACCAGTTGGGTTTGTCACAGCATTTACATTTACGAAGTAACTACTTGCTACACCTGCAACTGAGACTGATCCAATTGGACCAGAAGTAAGGTAAGTTGCATCAACTTCAGCAGTAAATGTGTGGCCAGCAGACGAAAGTCCAGTGAAAGCACATGTCGTTGAAGTTGTAGTCAATACTGTTGGGCAAACGTAGGTTGTTGATGAGGTTACGTCGGTCAAGGTCACAAAGTAACCGAGTTGAACGTCTCCACCTGTGCTTTTCGCAGGAGCCCAATTAATAGTAATTGTGTCTGAAAGACCACCTGTGACCGCCGACATAACTGTCGTTGAAGTCATTGATGTGACCACTGGGTAATCGATTGCAAGGGTATAGACACTTGTGCTTGCAACAACTGCTGCAGAAGTCTTTGATACTCCCGTTGAAGTTGTGTAAGTACCAGTGATTGTGTAAGCAACGTTGTCTCCAAGATCTGCAATAACGCACATTGCCGACGGCGCAGAAGTTGTGTCATTTGAAGCACCATTTGTAACTACATAAGTGGTGCATGATCCCATTGAACCATCAGAACCAACTGCGCTGGCAGTAAAGCTGGTGATTGGTAGACGTGCAATGTATGTCAAGTCAATGTCACCTGCTGCTTGGTTCGCAGTAGTCACTACTGCCGCTGCATTGGTAATAGTGAATGAAACACCGGGTGTGAATGCAGAGATGTAACTACCAGCAGTCAAGTGACAGGTTGACCCAGCCGTGTGGCATGAAACTGCATCACCAATTGCCATGTAGGTGTAGTCCGCAAGTGTGGTGTCAGTAACAACAACCGAAGTTGCTGATGCACTAAATACTGCTGCTGCAGCATTTGCAAGAGCAATAGTTGTCTTTTGTACTGGACCGCTGAACTGGATAGTCAGTTGCTCGGTTCCGAATCCAGCAGCATTAATTACAGAAACAGTCGGTGCAGTTGTCGCAAGTGTTGAGGCAACAGTATTTGCAGCTGTTTGTGTAGTAGCTGATGATGATCCAGCAGCGTTAGTTGCGTAGACGCTGTAGGTGTACGTAACACCAGGAGTCAAACCAAAACCAGTCAATGTTGTTGAAGTTCCAGCGGCAGCGGCACTTGTGGTGGTTCCATTAGTACCGGTCCCAACTACAAGGTATGAAACTGGCAATGAGTCAACTGGTGTGCCTGAAGTCCAGGCAACAGTTACACCGGTTGTTGTCTTATTTACCCATACGGTGCCTGGAGCATTAGGTGCATTTCCAGCACTTCCAGCAGCTGACTGTGTCGAACCAACGGCGTTGATCGCAGAAACATAGACAGTGTATGTAGCAGTTGAACTTGTGCCAGCTACAACTGCGTTAGTTCCAGATGTAGTGATAAGTCCTGCATTGTTTTTAACAACTGATGTTGTAGCAGTAAGCGTTTTTCCATCACTACCAACAGCTGTCACCTTGTATCCAGTAACTGGAGCACCGTTTGAATAGCCCGGAAGGCCAATCGTTAGAGCTGCGGTTCCAGATGCGGTTGCAGCGTTAGAAACTGTAATTGAACCACTTGCACAGCTTGCTGCTGCAGAGAAGTCAGTTATGTAAGTTCCAGCTGGGAAACTTGCTGACGTAATTGGAGTTCCAACAATTGGTGAATTGTAAGGAGCAAGCAATGCAGCGCACGCAATCGCACCAAGAGCGATTGTCTTTGATCCACTAGTTGTTGTTGCGTCACCTGTGTTGGTTACTGAATCGTAAGCAGGTGTCCAAGAAACTTGGAGGCCACCTGTCGTAGGTCCGTAAACAACTGCAGTTGGGGCTGCTGGTGCATTAGCTGCAGCAACGTATGAGGTGTATGAAGAGTAAAGGCTATCGCCGAGCGCATTTGTTGCCTTAACCTTGAATTTGTAAGAGACACCCTGAATCAATGTATTCGCAGCACCGCTTGCGGTAACAGCAAAAGTACATGTTGTTGGTGAGCTCACACCCGATGGAGCTGCGCAAAGACGAGCTGAAGTCCCGGACTCACCTACTCCATTGTTGGTGTACACGGTGTAGGAAGTAATCGGTGATCCACCTGTTGAAGCTGGTGCTGTCCAAGAAACCGTCACATATCCCTTAGTTGCAGTAGCTGTAACAGCAGTTGGAGCGCTAGGCACTCCGAGTGTTGTTCCAGAACTGATCGCATAAGTTGCCGATGTACCAGCAGAGTTTGTCGCATAAACCGCTACGTAGTAGCTAGTTCCTGCGGTCAAACCGCTGATTGTGCAAGTTGTCGAAGTTCCGTTAATTGTTGCACCTGAGCAAGAATCTGCAGAAGGGGTAGCGATTGCGGTCAGCAGGGCGGCCATAGTCGCACCCTTAAAGACTGTGTAACCAGTGAGAGGCAACCCACCTGTATCTGCAGGAGCACCAATTGCAACAGTCAATGTAGTGGCGGTAAGGCCAGTGATTGAACCGATGGTTGGAGCAGCCGGTACACCTGCGGTTGTTGCAGATGAAGTCACAGCTGTTGTATTCGCACCGAGGTAGTTCGTTGCAGTAACACTGAATGTGTACTTAACTGAAACCACTAATCCTGCAAATGTGCAAGATGTTGTGGCTGTAGTGCAAGTCTGAACTTGACCAGCAGCAGATGTCAACGTAGCTACATAGATTGTTGGAAGCGCTGTAGTTGATCCTGTTCCGGCGTAACCAGTAGTAGCCGCGGCCCAAGAGTACGTCTGACTTGATGATGTCAAAGTAGTTGGGTTCGTCGGAGCAACAACAGATCCAGGTCCCGATGCAGGAACTGAAGCAGCTGAAGCATTTGCGGCAGTAGCTACAGCAGAAGATGCAAGCGCGCCGACTGCCTGGACTGTAATTGAGACAATGCTAACGCTCGTTCCCTGGTAAGGGAACGTCACGAATGGAGACGCATTAGTCGCTGTTGCAGTAATCGTGGTTCCATTGCTCAAAAGCGCAGTAGCCAAGAAACTGTTAACAGGCATTTTGTTTGAGTAGTACTTGGTGTATCCGTTAAGGGCTGCTTGGGCATCATATGAGTATGTCCACCAAACTGTTGTTACACCACTTACTGCATCCTGGTGTGAAGTAACGAGTGTTGGGGCTGCAGCTCCTGTAACAGTTGTTGCCGCAGCTGACTGAGTAACCGTGTAGCCAGAAGCATCGATTGTTGTGATCTTAAGAACTGAACCATTAGAAAGTGCAGTTGTAGGCACTGTGCAGGAAGTTACTGACTGAGCTGCTGAGCAGATTGTCTTTCCAGACGTTGGAAGCAACGTGCTGGAATCAATCAATGACCATCCGGCAACTGCGTATCCTGGCTCGGTTGTCGCACCCGGGGTCAAAGGCGTGTTTGATCCAGGTAGCCATGTAATCGTAGTGTTTGCACCGGAAGTAACAATTGACTTAATGCTCGGAGCCGCACCAACAGTTGTTGTAACCGAAAGTCCGTTTCCAGTGGCAGGCGTAGCTTCCTGAGCAATTAGCGCAGTCGCATCAGCAATTGAAACCGCAGGGGTTCCAGCTTGGTTCTCAATTACTACAACTACTGCATAGACCTGTCCAGGAATTAGACCCGTGTACGTTTTGGTTGTTGCTGTTGTTGCTGAATCAGTTCCCAGCGAACATCCAGTTGGTGTTGTGTCTGTTCCACCCGTGCAAGTAACTAAGCGTACGTGGTAAGCAAGTACTGATCCACCACCAAGGTTTGTAGGCGGTGTCCATGAAGCAGTGACCGAACTGTTTGTTGTACTAATAATGCTTACAGAAGGAGCGCTAGCGTTTGCAGCAGCTGCAATTGATGCAGTTGCTGTTGCAGCAAGCCCGAGGGCCCCACTTCCGTCAATTGCTTGTACAGAAGCAACATAAGTTGTTCCACGAGTCAAGCTAATCCATGTGTAGCCGTCAGTTGCTGCAGCAGGAGTGCTGACACCAGCTCGAGAAGTTGCAACTACAGCTGGTGATCCAACTGCTGTTATGCCATCTGCTGCGTAAAGCTGAACCTTGTATGCACTCGCACCACCTACTGCGGTCCAAGTCAATTGAGCAGATGTTCCAGTGACAGTTGTTGCTGGTGAAGCTGGTGCAGCTAATAAAGCATTTGCGAAGTTATTGCCTGACACAACAGTTGAGTAGAGACCAGAGAGGTTTGTCGCTACAACTGTGTAAACGTAGTTAGATCCTGGAGCAATGTTTCCGTTTGAAGTTCCGACTGTGAGAGTACAGCCAGTAGGCAAGCAAGAAGCCGGCGTGATTGATGATCCGGTACCTGTTGCTGCTGGAACACCAGCTAGTGAGTTTGGAAGTCCATTGGCTAGAACTGTGTAGGCAACAGTTGAGCCGCCATTGTCAGTTGATGCTGTAAATGTGAGCTTGACGTTTCCAGTTGCTGTACGAGCCACAACTAGGCCTGTTGGCGCAGTTGGAGTAGTACCGAGTCGAGCTGAGTTTGAAGCAGAGGATGCATTTGATGCGCCCCAACCACTGATTGCCTTAACAGTAAATGTTGGTGTGCTACCACTTGAAAGTCCAGTTGCGCTGTTAGCAACGGTCAAGCTTGACGCAGTTGCGGCAGCAGTACCGACCAAAGTACCGGCATCGGTGTAAACCTTGTATCCAGAGAGAGTAACGCCTGAAGGCTGAGTTACTGGAGTCCAAGAGACTGTTACTGCACCATTTGAAACGACGGCACCATAACTGCCACCAAGAATTACTGGTGCAGCTGTTGTGGGTGCCACGATCGTAGTTTGATTCGCATCACCGGTTGGGCCATTGTTAGTGAGAGCTTCTACAGACAAGGATGCGCCACCAAGTGCCGTCGGAGGTGTCCATGTGCAGGAGGTCGCTCCAGCAGATGCCACGGTGCAAAGAACCGTTGTTGGTGCTGACGCAAGGACAATTTGGTAACCACTGATTGTCTGGGACGCAACAGGTTGTGTAGGTGTAGTCCAGCTAACAGTTACGGAACCATCAGCAGCTGAGGTTGCAGTTGTAACAGTTGGCAAGGTAGGTGAATCCGCCACTGCATTTGCGGCACCCGCAAACACTGCTAATCCCGCGATGCTGAGCGCCAATGCGGCGATCCCACGAGTGATGGTTGATAATGACTTTGACATTTTCTCTCCTATGTCTTTGCGATTTGAAGAACTAAGGGTCGCCTTTCCGTAAAATAAGTTTCTTATTCTGTCCATAGACTGTGTGTTCGAAATAAAGATGTTTCGAGTTTCAGCAAAAACAGAAATGTGACTTTCGACCTAGGAAACGCAATCACAATGTCAGCATTGATCTACACGAGGGTGAGCACATCCGAGCAAGGAGAGAGTGGCTTGGGCCTTGACGTCCAGGTGGCACGCTGTGAGGGCTACGCGGCCCGCATTCACGCCAAGGTCATCGGAGTGATGCGTGAGGTTCAGTCGGGCAAGAACATGACCAAGAGGCCCATGCTGCTCGACTGTCTGGCGAAGCTGAAATCAGGTGAGGCGAACGTGCTGATTGTGGCGAAGCTCGACAGGTTGAGCCGTAGCGTCATTGACCTCTGTTCACTCCTCGAGCAGTCTGAGAAAGAAGGTTGGTCACTGGTCCTACTTGACCTAGGGATCGACACCACAACCCCGGCAGGACGTGTCCAAGCCCAGGTGATTGCGGCATTTGCTGAGTATGAGAGGCGTCTCATTAGCCAGCGCACCAAAGAAGCCATGAAGGCAGCCAAAGACCGAGGAGTGCACTGTGGCGTTACCTCCAAGATTCCCCAGGAAATCGTGGAAAGAGTTGTGAATGAAAGGCTTTCTGGGACTACCTGGATGGGGATCTGTGACGGGCTTGACGCCGATGGCATACCAACAGCGCGTGAGGCTGAGTTTTGGCAGGTGGGAAGTGTACAGAGTGTCTTTAACTCAAGCCGCGGAAAGGCTTACAGAAAAACGTTAGAAGTGCCAGTTAGTTAATTAATTTTAGTGATTGACCAAGAAGAGCCGTTGGCTCCATCTTTGATCTCAATACCGGCACGCGTGAGAATGTCACGAAGGTCGTCGCCGAGTTGGTAGTTGCCGTCACCTCGTGCCTGCACTCGTGCAGCAAGGATGCCTTCAACAATTGAACTTGGATCAATGAAGCCTTCGCCTCCTGTTTCAGCCATGAGGACCAATTTGGCGAGGTAGCTTGGCGCACTGTCTGAACCCGACGAAATTGCTTCAGCAAGTTCCGCAGGGCTCTGTGGCTCGGTCGATTGCACTTCGATGTCCTTTGACGCCACTGTTGGACTGAAACCATGAAGCTGCGATAGAGGCGTAACGCTCTCGTTCTCGAGCAACATCTCTGCACCATTCATGCGCCAGTGCGCGTTAGCCCTGCCCTGGACGCTGAGCGTTCCTTGCTCGAGGTCAATGATGACAGCAGTGTGCTCGTCAATTCCCAAGGTGGCGGTGCCAGCTGGGAGTTGACTCTCGAGTAGTTCCAGGCGCCTAAGGCCCAAGTAGCAACAACTGGTGTCGTAACTTTCGCCTTCTTTGTTATCAAAGTGAGGAATCACCACACAGTTGAGTCCAGCGACGCCAAGAAGGTTGAGTGCATCAATCCAGTAAGGCTCAGCGCCTGCTTTATAAATTTCATAAATAGGTGCCGCAAACTTTCCGAGACTGAGAGCAGCTGCAGAGGAGAAGATGACGGTTCCGTTGTTTCTAAGCACTGCTTCTAAGTCATCACCAAGACCTAGGCGTGACCACTGCGCAACTGCGTAACTAGGACTACCGGGTCCGGCAAAGACATAATTCGATTCTCGAACCTGTTGTTTGAAGAGTTCTCTCTCTAGAGACGTCGCTGAGTCAAAAGAAGTAAAACTCAGGGGCTTCATGGCAACGCTGAGCGAGGTTTGGAAGTAATCGACAAGCTTCTGAGTCATTTCAGGAACGTTTTCCTGAAAGCCGTAGCTGGTGTCGATTGTGGCGCCGAGTTTTGGTTCCAATCGACTGAGCAGATCGCGGTGAATACGGGTCATCCCCGGAGCGGTTTCTCCCGATCCGAGCAGCGCAATTATCCCTTTGTTCACTACATAAGAGTACCGTGCCCAGAAAACTTCAGGTACTTAGGGATTCTTGAAGGCCTATTTGGCCCCGTAGGTTCGCCTGAAAATATGTACCCATTCATTTGTTAAATCAGTACCAGTAATTCCTTCGTGTAGAGCCCACGAAAGCTGTAATCCTTCATATGTTCTGGCACACTCTTCAGCGGTGTGGTGCGAAAGGATTATCCCTTTGCTTATCAGCACTTCAAAGAGTTCGGTGACCCTGTGAAAATGCGCGAGCGCGAGAGGTGTGAATTGCCTCATAAAACTAGGGCAACTCACTGCGTGAGCGGAAACTCGAAGTCTGAGGTTTCGATTGGACGCCCAATTGTTTCTAACTTCAACTTTTGAAGCAGTCTCAACAAAATGTCCAGTAACTTGATCAGGCTTTGTGACAGAAGCGAAGAGATTTTGAAGCGTTCCTTCAGCTCTTGATGCAACCATTTTAAAAATTTCCGCATACGTGGAATCAATAAGGCCCTCTCGTGATCGAAAGTAACTATAGACAACGCTAGAACTCAAGCCGCTTACTTCACAGACGTCCGCAATGCGAAAGTCATTGTCTTGTCTAGCAATGAGGAGGTCCACAGACTGATCGAGAACTATCTGTTTATTATCAATGGATCGTGGTTGCTTAAGCATTGGTTAAGAAAACTAACACCCCCCTTGTGACTTTTTATACAGGACAGTGTAAAAAAGAATATTATTCCAATTCCGGGGGGGGGGGGCAACTTTATGGAGCTTTTAGAGACGCACAATATTAAAGTGAGCAATCTGCTGATTCGTAGGGGCGGTTTCTCCCGATCCAAGTAGTGCAATTATCTCGCTTTTTAAAAAATAATTAATTTCTAGGCTATTTCGCCTTACGACATTTTTATGACGATCATTTCAAACATTTTAGCGAACGTCATTGTTTGGTCATCTTGATAAATCACTTCAAATAGCGGCCAAGAATAACTAAATGATTCATAAACCATTGCAAGTTGAGTTGACGACAGCCCATTGCTTATTTTGTCACCGCGCTTCAATTCATCGAAGGTGTTCACTAATTTTGAAATGTGGTTCGAATGAATTTCCCGGCAAGAATTGGCAAATTTTGAGGAAGTCACAATTCTTGACGTAATTTTCAAACGTAACCTTCTATTTTGCATTCGTGATTCGTACATCTGACTTTCTAAATGATCAATTGAGACGCTATAAATAGTTGGGGAATCTTCAGCTGTAGGTACTTGGAAGTATCCAATCAACGTTTCTTGTGAAATCACACACAAGATTTCATACATTTTCAGGTAAGCAGCATCGATCAAACCTTCACGCGATCTGAAATAACTATAAATAACACTCGAACTCACTCCCGTATTTGCGTAAATGTCAGCAATGCGAAATTCGTGTTCCTGTTTTATTTTGAGCAAGTCAATTGCTTCAGCAAGAACAATTTCCCTTGTTTCATTTGATCGGGTCTGCTTGGTCATCAGTCGAAAGATAACACCCAGTTGTGACCTTTGTGCTTATTTGATTAAGAGAAAAATCGGGGGGGGGGGGGTAATTCCTTTGCAACAAGCTGGAATATAGATTGGGTGGGTGAGCAATCTACTTATTCGTATAAATCCACGAGGAAGGGTCACCCGGCCCGTGGCCCTTTGGGCCATGGTGATGGCAATTTGCCTCTTCTGCTTTGAAGCAAACATAGGTAATAGAGCCATATTCCTCGATACCGCCTTACTCGTAACGGTGCTGCTTGGTTTCTATTTGGGATGGATGCGAAGGAGCGGGACCGTGTTCTTTGCTCCAATTGCTAGCTGGTTCTTTGCGTGGCCCCCTTTATGGCTCGCCACAATGATTCATGAAGGATTCATAAAGGGTCTGATTAAAGGACTCTTCCTCATCACCTTTGGCTGGATCATCATTGGTGGGGCGCAGTTCATTGTGCTGCTCGTTGCATCAACAACTGTGCGTCTTATTCGTGGAAAGCGTAACTACACCGAGTCAGAGGTAGTTATTTTTCCACCGAATAGTTTTGAAAACTAATTTTTAAATTCATAAAGTAAAATTCTTTTTTCAATTGTGGCCTTAGTCACAATTACTTCAATTCACAGTCAAATCACAGACCCTGAAGATTAATTACCCAACATCAATGGGAGGCTACGACTAGTCAATGAAAGGCAGTCGTCATGAAGCAACGGTTCGTAAAAGAGTTGGGCCAAAAAATCATCGCACTGATTGCTATTTTCAGTGTTTCCATTCTCGGTTTAGCTAGCACCGCTGGTGCCACAGACACTTTTACCGGTGTATCGATCACCGGAGTGGGAAGTGTTGGCTCAACGCTCACGAGCGCCTTGGCTGGAGCTGGAGCTCCAACGTATGCGTGGTTTGACTGCACTTCGCCAGTCAGCGCTGGAACTGACGTCAGCACGTCTGGTTGTGCTACAGCGATTACTGCAGCCACAAGCGCCACGTACGTAGTTGCTTCGAGTGACTATGGCTACTACGTAACGGTACGTGTAACTGGTGTTAGCACCGGTGGCCCATACTACGCAGCATCAATTGGTGTGGGTGTGCAACTTGCACCAACTATCACTAATGCATCTTTCCCCGTCGTGAATGCATCTGCATCGCAAGGACTAACTGGATCGCTACTGGCGACCTTTGATGCTGGCACTACTGCATACGCATCGAGCGCAGCTGCTTCGTTCACACAAAATGGAGCATCTCTTAGTTACCAGTGGTATCGCTGCAGCGCTACGAACGCTGGTTCACTGAGCCTTACTTCTGGTTGCACGTCCATTTCAGGGGCCACGTCAAGTAGTTACATCCTCTCTGGTAGTGACGCCACATACTTTGTTATGTACTCAGTAACTGCAACTGGAACTGTTGGATCACCGCAGGTTCAGTATTCAGGAACTGCTGCAAGTTCTGTGAGTGCGTCTGCTCCCGTGAATACTGGCGTCCCGGTACTTTCTGGTCAAACTTCTTACAACATTGCAACAAGTGCTGGAACGTGGACTGGTGTCCCGAGTTCATTTACCTATAGCTATTCGTGGTTTAGGTGCGCAGCCTCACAGACTTCAGGAGTTGTTGTGCTGACTAACTGCACCGTTATTTCAGGCGCAACAGCGTCATCGTATTCATTCGTCGCTGGCGACCTCAATAAATATCTGATCTCAGGAGTTTCGGCCTCAAACGGGGTATTTACAACTCCAGTTGTTTACTACAGCGCAAGCAGCTCTCAAATAACTGGTGGGCTACCTGTCGTTGTTACATATCCAACTATTTCACCTGCGGGAAGCGTTGGCTCTGGTCAAACAGTAAGCGTCTCAACTGGAACATGGGCTGGGTTCCCACTCCCTACGAGCTATACCTACGCGTGGTACTCCTGCACTAACAATGGTGGATCAGTTGCAGCACAGGGCTCTTCATCGGTAACACTTCCAGCGTCACTTGGCGTTGGCTTTGACGTTTGCACCACACTTTCAAACGCCACTGCAACTCTGGCTATTACGACCCAGACATTCATTGTCGCTGAAGTAATTGCGAATAATGGAAACGGTGCTTACTACTCATACTCAGCAGTTACCCCAGTTACCATCGCGGCGGTTCCTTCACGCAGTGGGGCAGTGATTGTTTCTTCTGCTGGTGGCGTGTTCAGCGTCACTACTACTGGATGGTCGGGTCAACCCACTCCCGGAATTTCATACCAGTGGTATCGCTGCACAGCAGCGTCTGATGCAACGTACGTTCTCACGGTGCTTTCTTCGCTTAACAGCACCTGTGTTGCTATCTCAGGTGCCACGTCACAGACCTACAGTGCAGTCTTGGCTGACGTAACAGCAGGCAAGCTGCTCGTGGCTGAAACTGGAGCCAACAGCGCTGGTGGGCTTGTTGCGTACTCTGCAACATCAGCCCTCGCAGCAACGATTGCTTCATTAACTGGTGCTGGCGTTTCAATTACGGGGTCGCCACTCGCTGGCTCAACCCTCAGCGCAGTTAATGGTGGATGGACTGCACTGCCAGCTCCTACGTACACGTACCAGTGGTATGACTGCACTTCACACGTGGCAACGGCCGCTTCACTACCAGCAGGTTGTACTCCAATCTCTGGAGCAACGGCTTCGACCTACGTGCCAACAGTTACTGAAGTGGGGCTAAACAGCTCCGCAGATTACGTAGTGGTATCAGTCACCGCTACAAACTCTGCAGGTGTTGCAGTCCAGTTCTCTGGTGCTACTGAGGTGCTCACATCATCTCGACCAGTTGCGGCGTCTGCGCCAAGTGTGCCTGCCAGTGCCACCACGATCGCTTCAATTACGGCGACTCCAGGAAACTGGCTGGGGGCACCAGTGCCAACGCTTAGCTACCAGTGGTTCTACTGCACTTCGAGTGCCGCGAGTGCTGGCACCACGGTGCCAGCAACGTGCACCTCAATTTCTGGTGCCACCAGCATTAGCTACTTGTCTTCGGGTTCGTATGCGGGGGACTACTTCGTTATTGGAGTTACTGGATCAAATGGTGTTACTTCTGGCGGAGCGACCACCAATGTGACGGTGTACTCAGCTTCCACTCTGACACCGCTGGTATCAACTCTTTCCATCACGGGACTTGTCATTAGTGGTTCATCAATAGTTGGTGGGACCCTTAGTGCGTCGTCAAGTGTTTCAGGAGTTAGTTCGTACTCGACTACTTTTCAGTGGTACAACTGCATCTACGCTGTCAGCGCTGGGACATCAGTTCCGTTTGGTTGCTACGTGATTGCGGGAGCCACTGGGTCTTCCTATTCACCAACTGCTGGCATTGTTGGCTACTACGTCACAGTGCTCCAGTCAGTTACCAGTTCTACAACGAGCGCAACTGCAGTAGCTAACTCCACGCAGCTAGTTGCCACCAACATTCCCGGTGCATCTGCATACATCTATGCCACTTCGGGTATTGGTTCTGCAACGGTTACTTGGTACGCGCCAACCACGGGTGCTGCGGTTACTAATTATGCAGTGTCATCTGTTCCTGCGGGGTTCAGCTGCACTTCAGTGACGACATCGTGTGTCGTTAGAGGACTAAGCGCTGGTATTTCTTATACCTTTAGCGTGATTGCTTCTAACTCCTATGGCTCAGGTGTTGCTTCAAGTGCTTCATACCTAGTGGTTCCAACTTCAGCTATTCCAGCTGCACCTGCATCTATTAGTGCCGTCGCACAGCCTGGCAGCGCGACGCTCACTTGGGAGCCAGCAGTTGCCAACGGTGCACTAGTGACGCTTTACACGGTTACTTCATCACCAGCTGGGGGATCATGCACGTCAGCGGTTACTTCGTGCACAGTTTCTTCACTGGTCAATGGAACTGCCTACACCTTTAGCGTCACTGCAACGAACGCAGTGGGCACCAGTGCAAGTTCAGTTACTTCCAATGCGGTCACTCCGAGACTTCCTGTTTCAAACGCCCCAACGGGAGTTGTTGCGGTTGTTGGAAATCGCACACTGAGCGTTTCGTGGAATGCAGCAATCAGTGCGGGCGGTCCTGTGACTTCATACCGAGTTAGCGTTACGAACGTTGTTGGTGCGGGCACAGTGTCGTCATCATGTGCCATGACCGCCACTCTCAGCTGCATGGCTATTGGCCTTACAAACGGGACACCGTACACGGTCAGCGTGATTGCCATTAACTCAACGGGAGATTCGCTCTCCTCGTTGGCAGTCTCTGGCACTCCAGCAACAGTTCCGAGTGCTCCAAGGATCGCCAGGATTACTGCAACCAGTGGTGGATTCAACTTGATAATTACTGCACCTGTTTCAAGTGGTGGAGCAGCAATTACTAAGTATCAGTACTCACTCAACAGTGGTCGCACGTGGTCTTCGCTATCTGTTACCAGCAAAGTTGTTGGCCTGAATCATCGATTGACCTACACCGTGTGTGTTCGTGCGCTGAACGCTATTGGATTTAGCGCGAAGTCTGCACTTGCGAGAGTTGTTACTAAATAAGTAGTTCGGAGTTAATGCCCGGTGCGAAGTGCACCGGGCATTAATTATTTCTCGACAATGGCTTTTAGATTCTTCAAATTCTTTTTCCAAATGAGTCGAAGAATTGGTGAAGCAAAAAGCGAACCAATGGACCCGAGCATCCACCATGGAAAGGTGAGCGACTCTTTCCAGGTGATGGTTGATCCTTCACTTTGAAGAGCTATCTGAAAGGTCCCCGTCCCCTTGACGAGACCAATGTGCTCAACTCCCATAGTTCGTGCTTCTTCCCACTGGGTAATGGTCATTACGTCGGTGGTTTTAAAGGGACCAACCTTGGTGAGGCAATTGAACTTTGTTCCTATGCCTTCAGTAGTGGAGGAGAGGAAAGTAATCGAGGCGGCGTCATGCATCCAGTTGACGTGTCTATCTATGTGGCGCAGCTCTTCCCAGAGGATTTCTGGTGGAACGTTGATGTAAGTAGAGATCTGAATAGTTGCCATAGAGGTCAGGTTACGAGGACATCTTTGGACCTTATACTCATCTGATGAAAAAAATTAATCGCCTAGTCGTCGCCCTAAGTCTTTTCCTTGGTTATTTGACAGTTTTTACAGCAGGAAGTGCCGACGCTACGTTGACTTTTCGCACGCCTGTTGCACTTTCTGGGGCACAAGGTAATTTCCAAGATGTCATTGGACCAGACGGAAACCTCTACATCGCCGATTACTCAGGCTATGTGTTCGTTAACAGCGGAGTGGATGGTTCGCCAATCACTTCATTCCGTGCTTCTAATCAACCGATTCTGGGTCTCGCGATTGACGCCAGCGGCAATATCTGGGTTTCTAGCTACAACAGTTATCAGAATACAAGTATTTCTGAGTTCACTTCAGGAGGAGCTTTTCTACAATCCATTGCGCTCCAGGACACTAGTGGTGGTTACCCAGCTGGTTCTGCAGGTCTTGCACTAAGCCCTGCAGGGAACAAAATTTATGAGTTGTTCGACAACGGAAATGTTTTCTCAGCGTCCACTACCGGCACGGTTAGTAGCACTCCACTTTTTCATGCGAATCTAGGTTCGGGCGGATCGAATGCAACCTCTGGAATAGCAGTTGATTCAAGTGGAAACATTTGGGTGACATCTTTAGACCGAACCAACCAACTCTGGCAATACTCGAGCACAGGAGCACTCCTCCATACTTTTACCCTGGCGACACTCCCTGAAGCTATCGCGGTTGACCAATCTGGCAATGTTTGGGTTGCCAGTATCAATGGTGGGCGAGCCATGTACATTTCGGAACTGACTCCTGGATCGTCTACGTTCGTTACGGCTGGCCAAGCGACGAATACCGGTTGCCCCGCTGGGCTGACAGTGGGTTTGAGTGGAAATCTTTGGATTTCTGATGTCTGTGGTCTAAAGATCCAAAAAGTCATAGTGACTGCTGGACCGCCTACATTTGCTGTGAATTACAGTTCTGGTTACTACTGTTTCAGCAACTGCTCAGGCAACTCTGGAACACCTCCCGCAACTCAGTCTGCTGTAGCAACAGGCTCAACTTTTGTCCTACCGGCAAACCCTCTGACCTACGCCGGACACACATTCGTTGGATGGAATGATGGCACCACCACCTACCAGCCTGGCGCCACGTACACAATGGGGGGATCAGGGAACGTGACCTTGAGTGCACAGTGGGTTGTTGGGACCACTGACACAATTACTTTTGACAGTCAAGGCGGAACTGCTGTTTCACCAGTAAGTGGCAACGACGGCTCTACAATCTCACTTCCATCCACTTCTCAAACTGGCTACACGTTTAATGGCTGGTTCGTATCACCGACAAATGGGAGTGCCTTAAGTTCGCCCTACACGTTGACTGGATCGGTGACGCTTTACGCGCATTGGACTCCCATCAGCACACCAATCGTCTATTCCAAACCATCTGCGCCAGCAAATGTGACAGCAAGTATCACCAACGGAACGGCAATTGTTTCCTTTAGTCCTGGAAGTTCTGGCAATCTCGCTACGTACAACCAGATTGACATGTTTATAAATGGTCAGCTTTTTGGCAATGTCTGCAATGTGACGGGAGCTAGTTTTTGTCCAATTTCTAATCTCGGTCCAGATGTTTCTTTCAGTTTCACGGTGACAGCCATTAACTCCAAGGGGAGCGCTGCGTCAGCTCTTTCAAACTCTGTGAGCTACGCCTCACCAAGCTTTGCTATGCCAACAACCACGACAACAACCACAACTGTGCCGCCAGCAAAGAAAACGATTACTTGCGTCAAGGGTGCAAGCAGCAAAAAGGTGACTGCACTTAACCCATTGTGTCCAGCGGGTTACACACTCAAGAAATAGTCGAGTGCCGGTCAGCTCGCATGAGATGACCCGTATTTAGCTACGGTGCCCAGAAGAATGAATACTTTGCTTGGTGGCGCTTAGCCTTTAGTTTGCTGGACAGTTCTTTAGTAATTGCAATGACACTGCAGTTCCCCTATAGTAAAAAATGTTAAATTTAACTAAATGTTAATTATAAAGGATTCTATGAAAAAGCTTCTTCAAATCGCAGCTTCATCAGCACTACTTAGCTCAGGTTTGCTCCTCTCTACTCCTGCAATCTCTTCGGCAACGGTATTGCCATCTTCTGGAGTGATAACAATTCCTTACTCTGGTGCGCCAGTCACCTCATACACGTCTCCAAATGGGACTTGCATTTATCAAATCACAGCAGTTGGTGGTGCGGGTGGAAGTGGATCCTATAACGGTGGACTCGGTGGTGACGGTGGACTCGGGGGATACGTTTCTGCGCAATTTTCAGTAGCGGCAAACTCAACATTCTCAATCAATGTTGGCGGCGGTGGCACACAAGGGCAATACGGATCAGTTGGCGCTGGTGGGTATAACGGTGGAGCCAATGGTGGTACTACATCATTTTGGTCTACAACAGCAGGCGGCGGCGGCGGAGCGACAACCATTTCAATTAATGGATCCCAAGCGCTTGTAGCTGGTGGCGGCGGCGGCGGTGGAAGTGCTTCAGTGCTCGGTAGTGCGGCTGGATTCGTCAGTAACGGTGGAAGTGGTGGAAATAGCACTTCTTCGCTGCTCGGAGAAAACGGAATTACGAGCTCAAGTGGTCAGGGCGTCAATGGAGGTTTTGGTGGCACTGCAAGTGCACCAGGTACTGGTGGCGCAGGGGTTACACAACATTATGGACCCCTTGCCAACACAGTAAGTGCCGGTGCAAATGGAAGCGCAACGTCTGGTGGCGTAGGCGGATCTGGTGACACTGCTTCCGGCGGCGGTGGCGGCGGTGGATATTTTGGCGGCGGCGGCGGCGGTGCCACTGGAAGCGCAGTCGCGCAAATAAATTCAGGTGGCGCTGGTGGAGGTGGTGGAAGCAGTTACATCTCTGCATCAGGAACAGCCCAAACAGTTAGTGCTCCTTCACAAGTACCGTCAGGCAACGGAGCCGTAAGCATCACGGTTATTTCTTGCAGTCTTCAAACTGTTTTTTCAAAGCCAACCGCACCTTCTAGTGTTTCAGCATCAATGAGCAGTGGGACAGCACTCGTTTCCTTTAGTCCTGGAAGCTCAGGAAATCTTCCGACGTATAACCAGATTGACATGTTTATAAATGGTCAGCTTTTTGGCAATGTCTGCAATGTGACGGGAGCTAGTTTTTGTCCAATTTCTAATCTCGGTCCAGATGTTTCTTTCAGTTTCACGGTGACAGCCATTAACTCCAAGGGGAGCGCTGCGTCAGCTCTTTCAAACTCTGTGAGCTACGCCTCACCAAGCTTTGCTATGCCAACAACCACGACAACAACCACAACTGTGCCGCCAGCAAAGAAAACGATTACTTGCGTCAAGGGTGCAAGCAGCAAAAAGGTGACTGCGCTTAGCCCAGTGTGCCCAGCGGGCTATAAGAAGAAGTAACTATGGTGGCTTTTGGAGCCAACCTTCTTAGTTAACAGCCTTGGCGATTGCACGCCAGTCATCGAGCGGCGGAGTGATGACGTCGTTACCGAGCACTTGGAGACAGATGTGGTCTGCTCCGGCACTGCGGTGTTCGTTGATGTTGTCGAGAATCTTTTGTTCGTCTCCGTGAACTACCAGTGCGTCACAGAGTCTCTCTGATCCACCTCTGACGAAGTCTTCTTCGCTGAAACCGAGTCGCAGCCAGTTGTTTCGGTAATTAGGAAGACCGGTGTACATCTCGAGGTATTCGTGTGCTCGCTTTAAGAACTCTTCACGAGACTGTCCGAGCACTACTGCTTGTTCAACTCCTATGAACTGGTCTCCGACTGCAGCTCTAGCCATAGCCGTGTGTTCAGGAGTTACGAGGTAGGGGTGAACACCGTGAGCGTGGTTTTTGCCGAGTTCGAGCATCTTTGGGCCAAGGGCAGCAATTACGCGGGCAAACTCTTGTTTTCCTTCAATGGCAAACATTGGAGCATCGTTGAGGCCTTCAAGGAATGACTTCATCTGGGCGAGGGGAGATGCGTAGTCGTGCTTTCTGAGTCCTTGCACAATTGGTTGGTGACTAACTCCGAGTCCTAAGACAAATCGGTCATTGAAGGCAGCGTTCAGTGACCGGGCAGCACTGGCTGCTGTTACTGCGTCACGGGCCCAAATGTTGGCAATGCCGGTTGCGACTGCAATCTTGGAAGTTGCTTGAAGCAGAAAGTGAGAACTGGTGAAGGCTTCACGGCTGTAGGCCTCTGGAATCCACATGGCGGCGTAACCGAGCTCTTCAAGTTCATGGGCAATCTCGCCACTTCGCTGGGGTGGGAGACTCTCGTGAGTAACAGTCCATATACCGACGGTGCCTTTTAGTTTTTCGAGTGAGGATGGAAGAGCCATAGATGAAATCTAGCGAAAAGCCGCTGAATCTTGCCGGTAGGGTCTTGTCATGGCTTACTTCGTTGGCGCACTCAGCATCTGGTTAATCATCAGTGCCGCCACGGCGCTTCGCCCAGGCAGGAAAGGCATCTTTGCTGCCATTGCGTGGCCCGTCGGCTGGGCGGCAGGGGAACTTCCCTTTCAGTCACTACTCGCCCAGCTGGGACTTCTGGGCCTGCTCTGGTGGTGGGGTTGGCCTCACACTCTCTGGCTAAGTGACCTTGTTCGAATTACTGCAATCATTTCGATCTCGGCGAACGTAGTTCTCCTAGGCACTCTGTTCTATTCGAGGCGCATAGTGAGACGTGCAATGCAATCTGCGCCTGTTCCTCTCGAAATAGGAAAACCACGCGACGATGCCTACGGCGCATGGTGGCGAACTGCGTTACAGGTTCCCTATCACGCACGTGACATTCAGATCACCAAGAACATTTCTTATGGTGAACACGAACGAAACGTAGTGGACGTATGGCGCACATCTAAAACACCTTCTAATGCACCAGTGATGCTCTACTTCCACGGTGGGTCCTGGCTCTTTGGTGACAAGAAGGATCAAGGTCGTCCAATGCTGCACGAAATGGTGAAGCGTGGATGGGTAGTAGTGACAGCGAACTACCGCTTAGCTCCAGGTAGCCCAATGCCAGCACAGATTGAAGACGCCACCCGAGTGCTTAGCTGGGTGAAGAAAAACATTGCCTCGTATGGCGGCGATCCACAGCGCGTTGTTGTTTCAGGAGGATCAGCTGGTGGCCACTTAGCCGCTCTGTTGTCTCTCACAACAAACGATGAAACTTGGAGACCCAAGGACGTAACGGGAGTAACTGACTGGTCAGTTCGCGGATGTATTCCTTATTACGGAGTCTTAGAGATGACTGGTGACGAGACGCACTGGAATGGACACGGCCGGGGACTGATCTACTTGTTAGAAAATCGTGTCGTGAAAAAGAAGTACAAAGAAAATGTTGCACTCTATGAATCGCTTTCACCAATTCACCGCGTCACCACTGACTCGCCACCATTCCTCGTAATTCAAGGTGGCAACGACACGCTCGTAGATGTAAATGTGGCAAGAGGTTTTGTGAAACACTTCGCAGATGTTGCAACTGCACCTATTTATTACGTAGAGATGCCTTTTGCGCAACACACCTTTGATCTAACGGCGAGTCCTAGAACTTCAGCGGTTACGAGGGCTGTAGTGGCGTTTGCTAACTCTGTGGTGTGAGTGTCACGCTAATACTGAGTGTTGCTGATTCGTTTAATTCGAATGCCTTCACACCACCAGCATTCTTAAGATCTGTTTCACCGTTGCGAATCGCACTAAGCAGCTCAGCTGGTCCATCAATCTTCAGAAGTTCTACTTCGTTCTTCTGAGAAACCTTCTGAGTTGACTTTTCTCGTCGAACTGCTTCAAGTACTTCACAGACCTGCTCATACACAGCACTGTCTCGTGAAGGCGTTACGTTTCCAAGTTCAGCAATAACTGGCCATGGAGCGACGTGAACTGATCCGTCGTGCCACCAGCGCCACACTTCTTCGGTTACGAATGGAATAAAAGGAGCCAAGAGACGTTGCAGAACTGACAAGGTAATGGCGAGCGTTGCACGAGCTGAGTTTGTTCCAGCTTCGCTGGCGTTCTCGCCTTCACCGTATGCACGGGTCTTAACAAGTTCGACGTAGTTGTCACAGAAAGTCCAGAAGAATGCTTCGGTGCGCTCTAGCGCACGTGCGTAGTCATACGTATTGAACGCAGCGGTCGCCTCATTGACAACATTTGCGAGCAGTGCAATAAAGTCACGGTCAATAGGTTCAGTGATCTCTGCCGGAGAAGGAATAGTGATTCCTTCTAGGCGACCGAGCACGAACTTTGAAGCGTTGAGAGTCTTGATGGCAAGGCGACGACCAATCTTCATCTGTGCTTCGTCAATAGCCGTGTCAGTTCCTGGGCGACCAGATGCTGCCCAGTAGCGAAGAGCGTCGGCGCCGTGAGTCTCAATAAGAGGCATAGGAGTAACAACGTTTCCTACCGACTTAGACATCTTCTTTCGATCTGGGTCAAGTACCCATCCAGAAATCAGTGCGTTCTTGAAAGGAAGACTGTTCTCTTGGAAGTGGCTGCGCACAACAGTTGAGAACAACCAGGTGCGAATAATTTCGTGCGCCTGTGGTCGCAGGTCCATCGGGAAGATCTTCTCGAACAGTTCTGTTCCCCAGTGACCAGCAATCTGTGGAGTCAGTGAAGACGTGGCCCACGTGTCCATGACGTCAGGGTCACCGACGAAACCATTTGGCTGGTTGCGCTGCGCTTCGCTGAAACCCTTAGGCACATCACTCGAAGGGTCAATAGGAAGTTCTGAAAGCTCAGGGAGAATCGGCGCATCAAAGTCGATTGTGCCATTGGCGTCCGTTGGATACCAAGCAGGGAAGGGAACTCCAAAGAAGCGCTGGCGTGAAATGTTCCAGTCAACGTTGAGTCCTTCAACCCATGACTTGTAACGGTGCTTCATGAAGTCTGGGTGCCACGAGAGTTCTTCGCCGCGCTTCAGCAACGCTTCGCGGTGCTTAAGCGTTGCAACGAACCACTGGCGAGAAGTAACGATCTCGAGAGGGCGCTCACCTTTTTCGTAGAACTTAACGGGGTGCGTGATTGGCTTTAGCTCACCAATGAGCGCGCCTGACTGCGTGAGCCCTTCAACAATGGATGCACGCACCTGGTTGACGGTCTTTCCTTCGAGGCCCGCGTAGAAAGCATTCGCTGATGGAGCATCGGTGGAAGGGAACTGCTCAGAGCCGAATTCTGCTGGAAGGAAGCGTCCGTCTCTTCCAATGAGTGCACGTGTAGGCAGAGATAACTCTCTCCACCAGGTGACGTCAGTGGTGTCACCGAATGTACAGATCATGGCAATACCGGCACCCTTTTCTGGGTCCGCGAGTTCGTGCGCGAGGATTGGCACTTCAACTGAGAAGAGTGGTGTGATGACGTTTGTTCCAAAGAGCGGCTTAAAGCGTTCGTCGTCGGGGTGGGCAACAAGGGCGACACAGCTCGGTAGTAACTCTGGTCGAGTGGTTTCAATTTCAATTGAGCCACTGCCGTCAGCTTTCTTAAAAGCAACACGGTGGTAGTTACCTGGACGTTCACGGTCTTCGAGTTCGGCCTGTGAAACAGCAGTTCTAAAGTCAACGTCCCAGAGCGTAGGCGCAACACTTGAATACACTTCTCCGCGCTTAAGCATCTCTAAGAAGCCGCGCTGGGAAATGGCCTGCGCATGAGCAGAGATAGTTGAGTACTCGAGCGTCCAGTCAATTGACACACCAAGGTTGCGCCATAGATCCTTGAAAACAACTTCGTCGGCTTGGGTCAACTGGTGACAGAGCTCAACGAAGTTCTTTCTGGAAATTGAGATCTTCTGTTCTGGTGCTTTTTCAGGTGGAGAAAAACTCGGGTCGTAGGGAAGTGACGGGTCACAGCGAACGCCGAAGTAGTTCTCAACGCGTCGCTCGGTTGGAAGTCCATTGTCGTCCCAGCCCATTGGATAAAAGACTTGCTTTCCGGTCATGCGCTGGTAGCGAGCTATGACGTCAGCGTGGGTGTAACTAAATACGTGTCCGATGTGTAGTGATCCAGACACCGTTGGTGGCGGCGTGTCAATGGAATAGACGTTCTCGCGAGTTGCGCTGCGGTCAAAGGCGTAGGTCTGTTCAGCGTCCCAGTTCTTTAGCCAGACGGCTTCAATGCCATCGATCGATGGTTTTTCGGGGGTTGCCTTCATTGAAGGCTGTAGGGCGTCTGACATGGTTAGCCAAGTTTAGGCGAGCCCAGAAAAATAATGGAAACCAAGGGACTTGGCGACCGTTGTGTTGCTGTGAATCCAAATAATGATTTTGAAAGTGTTGTGTTAGAGTTAATTATGCTTTTACACAACAAATTAGGCACAGATCCTAAAGAGTTGCAGGGCGTGCTGAAAAAGCTTGATGAAGTTATTGGCCAAGTAAACAAGGGCAATTCGTGGGCCGCACTTCCGCGCAGCGATGATTCATGGCAGCAGTTGCTGTTCGAAGAAACTCATAATTCGACCGCGATTGAACAAAACACTTTGAGCCTTTACGAAGTTGGCGTGTTACTAGAGGACGGAAAAGCTCTGGGAAACAAGAAACTCGTTGAGTACATGGAAGTGCGTGGTTATGCCGCCGGCGCGAACTGGGTCTACGATCAAAAACCACTAAAGGCTTCGCACGTCGGAGATGTCATCACACTCGCTGAACTGAGAAGTCTTCACCACATGGTTCTTTCACCCGTGTGGGACGTTGAACCAGTCAAGGGTGCGAGCGAAGAAGAGTCTCCGGGCAATTTTCGCCGTCATCAGATCCGAGCTTTTTCTGATGGCATGACGCCGCCGCCATGGACGCAGGTTGATGCGGACATTCGCACGTGGATTGATGAGTTAAAAACACCACGTGAAGGTGAGCATCCAATCATGCACGCAGCTCGCATGCACGCCAGGTTTGAGCAAATTCATCCATTCATTGATGGCAACGGCAGAACGGGCAGAGCACTGCTCAATTTGCAACTCGTTCGAACTGGCTATCCGCCTTGCGTGATTCGTGTTCGTGACCGAGACAAATATATTGATTCACTTGGTAGTGCTTATCGCAATGACTTCGTGCCAATTGCAACACTCGTGGCGCGTGAAGTTACGAACAGCCTCTACCGTCTGGTTAATCCCAAGGTGCTCGATCCACTCGAAGTGCAACCACTCGAAAATTTTGAATCAGATGATTTCAAAGTGACTGCTATGCGCACCGCTATTCAGCGTGGGCGGCTACAGGCATTTAAGGATGCCAGTGGCCAGTGGCAGACCAGTAGAGCGTGGATTGTTGACTATGAAAACGGCAAATATCGGCGTGAAAATTCACGTAGCCTTGAACTGTGATTCGTCTGTTTGACACCATCCACGGAGAAGTAAGGGAACTACAGCTTCGTGACGCCGCGAAGGTGTCAATGTACGTCTGTGGCCCTACGGTCTATGACCTTCCTCACCTCGGCCACGGCCGATTCACGCTGGTCTGGGACGTGGCTCGTCGCTGGTTCACTTTCCAGGGACTTGACGTCACCTTCGTCTCCAACATCACTGACATTGACGACAACATCATTAACCGCGCTAATCGCGAAGGAACCACTGAAGAAGATGTAGCCAACACGTACGAAAACCACTGGTGGGACGCAATGCGCTCCATTGGTGTTGCGCGACCTAACGAAGTGCCCCACGCCACGCAGTATGTCGATGGCATGGTGACGTTGATCTCTGAGTTCTTAGAAAAAGACATTGCGTATTCGTGCAGTGATGGCATTTACTTCG
Organism: uncultured Acidimicrobiaceae bacterium; assembly: GCA_937975915.1. Lineage (GTDB taxonomy): Bacteria > Actinomycetota > Acidimicrobiia > Acidimicrobiales > RAAP-2 > RAAP-2. The sequence goes on from CALJTY010000030.1 coordinate 24,529, forward strand.
ACGTGTCACGAGTTCCTGACTACGGCCTGCTCGCTGGACAACCACTCGACTCACTTCGTGCTGGCGCACGAATAGAAGCGAACGACGAAAAACGTTCGCCACTCGACTTCGCACTTTGGAAGAACGCAAAATCCGGTGAGCCATCGTGGCCAGCACCATTCGGTGACGGGCGACCCGGATGGCACACCGAGTGTGTTGTCATGTCACTCGGACTTCTCGGTGATGGATTCGATCTTCACTGTGGAGGATTTGATCTCAAGTTTCCTCACCACGAAAACGAACGAGCCCAGGCCGTCGCATCTGGACGTGCTTTCGCTAAACACTGGTCGCACAATGGCTGGGTAATGGTGGGCGAAGAGAAGATGTCTAAGTCACTCGGTAACTTCACTTCGTTGACTGACCTGTTAGAAAAGACTGATGCGCGTGCGTACCGTTTGCTGGTTCTGAGGTCTCACTACCGATCACCAATTGAAGTTTCACCTGCAACAATCGCTGACGCCGAACGTGGGCTAGAACGACTCGACAGCTTCGCTCGTCGCTTCAACCTTCCCTACCTCGCAGGTGACTCACTTGAAGTGAAGAGCAACTTCACATTCGAAGGACTGTCAGCTGATTTGCTGGCGCAAGTGTGCGCTCAACTTGATGACGATCTCAACACGCCACTTGCAGTTGCAGCACTCTTTGACGCGCTAAGTGAAGCGAACTCGCTCGCGGACTCTGGTGATGAGTTCAGCGCTCTGGCACTGGCTAGTTCTGTTAACGCTCTCTTTGGATCAATGGGCCTCTCGTTACTGGCGAGTAGCGACGAGGTGGATGAAACCTCTAAAGCCCTTGTTTCAGCCAGAGATACGGCTAGATCTGAGAAGAATTGGGCCGAAGCGGACCGCCTTCGTGACGAACTGGTGAATTTGGGCTGGGTGGTTGAGGACAGCCCGTCGGGCACCCAGATTCACAAATAATAAAAACATTTATAGAACGCCCATTTACCAAGTAGCCTTGTACTCGAGGTTGCCGTTGTGGTTCCCTCCGGTGAGGCGAAAGCTGAGCTAAAAGAAACAAGGAGGCCCACAGTGGCTGTAGGAACCGTTAAGTGGTTCAATGACGAAAAGGGTTGGGGCTTTATCGCTTGCGATGGCCAGCCTGACGTTTTTGTTCACTACTCGGAGATTCAGGGCGAAGGTCGCAAGACCCTAGTTGAAGGACAGCAAGTTGAGTTCGATATCGAACCTGGCGACCGCGGTCCACTCGCTAAGCGCGTAGTCCTGAACTAACCAACCGAATTAGTAGTAAAGAACCGCCGCCTACGGGCGGCGGTTCTGCTTTTACGCCGGCATTGCTAATGTACTTACTCACGAGTAATCCTTTAAAAGAAAGATAAGCCATGGCTGAATTTTCACTTGAACTGAACGAAGAGCAAAAGACCCTCCAGGAATGGTTGCACGGTTTTGCTGTTAACGAAATGCGCCCTATTGCATCTGAGTGGGACGAGCGCGAAGAAACTCCTTGGGACTTCATTAACCGCGCTGCTGAACTTGGTATTTACTCAGTGGACTTTATTGCTGACTGCTTCGGTGACCCGACTGGTATCAAGATGATGATCGCATTGGAAGAACTCGCATGGGGTGACGCCGGACTTGGAATGGCATTGCTTGGAACTTCACTAGGAGTTGCTGCACTATTTGGAAACGGAACACCTGAGCAAATTGGTGAATACCTTCCACAGTGTTACGGAACACCGGGCGACGTGAAGCTAGCGGCCTTTGGAGTTTCTGAGCCTGACGCTGGATCAGACGTGTCATCACTTCGCACGCGTGCGGTCTATGACGAAAAGACTGACGAGTGGGTTCTTAACGGAACCAAGACCTGGATCTCTAACGGTGGAATTGCAAACATCCACATCATCGTTGCCTCAGTGGAACCAGAGCTCAAGGGTCGCGGACAAGCTTCGTTTGTTATTCCAGAAGGAACCAAGGGAATCCGTCAAGGCCAGAAGTTCAAGAAGATGGGTATTCGTGCATCGCACACCGCAGAAGTTGTGCTCGAAGATTGCCGTATTCCTGGAAGCTGTCTCTTGGGTGGCAAAGAGAAGCTCGATGAGCGTCTCGCTCGTGCTCGTGAAGGAAAGTCTTCTAACGTTCAAGCGGCAATGGCGACATTTGAAGCCACACGCCCAGCGGTAGGAGCACAGGCACTTGGTATTGCTCGCGCTGCATACGAATACTCACTGGACTACGCCAAAGAGCGCAAGCAGTTCGGCCGCGCAATCATTGAGAACCAGGCAATTGCGTTCAAGCTTGCTGACATGAAGACTCAGATCGATGCAGCACGTCTACTTGTATGGCGCGCTTCATGGATGGCCGCTACTCGCAAACCATTCCTAAACGGCGAAGGCTCAATGTCTAAGTTGTTCGCTGGTGAAACGGCTGTGAAGGTAACTGAAGAAGCAATTCAGATCCTCGGTGGTTACGGATACGTTCGCGAGTACCCAGTAGAACGCTGGCACCGTGACTCGAAGATTTACACCATCTTCGAAGGAACTTCAGAAATTCAGCGTCTCGTTATTGCACGCGCCATTTCTGGCATTCGCATCCAGTAGTTGCGTGTGCGATAGTCGTAGTAGCGACAATCGCAATTATCAGGAGTTCAGTGACTGAAGAGAACAAAGAATTTTTAGTTGATTCAGTGCGAGACTCAAAATTCGATGCTGCGTTAAGTGAGACTCTTGAAACGTGGAAAGAGTTAATCAATCGTCTAGCGACGACTTGAATTAGTCCTGCTGCACTGCACGTAGTCCACCCCATGCAAGGGTGGCACTGCGTGATGCCAAACGCTCTGCTTCGTCAGCTGCAACTGCTGGCCATCCTTTAGCTTCTTGCTGCACGAGCCAGACAACCGCTGCGCCTTCAGCAATACCGAGCACACCGGCCGCGAGCTGGCGACGGTGCTCGTCGCTAATTGAGAGATCAATGTAGGGAACCATGAAAGAAATGAGTCCAGTTTCTAGTTTGCGCAGCTCTCCTGATGTTTCGCCGTCGTGGGCGTGAATGAAGAGAATTCGAAATGCGTCAGTGTCACTCACGACCATGTCGAAGTAAACGCGGAAAGCAACCTCAATCTTGGCCCTTGGCGCATCTGCATTACTGACGGCCTTTGAAAGTGAGTTAATCATGCTCGTCGCGATGTCTTCAACAATTTCTTTATAGAGCTCAGTCTTTGACTGGAAGAACTGGTAAAGAATTGGCTTGGTAAAGCCTGCTTCTTTGGCAATGTCATCCATCGTCGTTGGCTGAAAGCCTCGTTCGGCGAAGATTTTCTTAGCAACAGCGAGAAGCTGTTCTCGACGCTCTAAATGCTGCGGTCGTTCTTCGATAATTGCCACGTATAAAGACTAGTGCGAACTAGGTAATTTCCACACCACTTAAGAGTTTGGCGAGCCTATTAGCCAAATCGCTCAGGTTGAAGTACTGACCAGCGACGTTGAGATTTCTTTCGTAAAAATCTTCGTCGGGATCACCAAGAAATTCCCTAAGTTCATTCACTTCATCGAGATCGAAGAACTCAAATCCATGCGACTCGATTTCGCTAAGTACTGGGTATGGATAGACGCAGAGGGGTCGACGGTGGGTGACTGATTCAATGACTGGATTACCGAACCCTTCCCAGGTGGAAGGCATAACAACTACGTCACAGGCTGCGTAGGCATCGTGGATCGATACACCAGCTGGAACGCCGCGGCGAATTTCTACATTGCTTGCAGCAAGGAGGCCTGCCAGTTCATTGTCGTATCCATCTTCAGTTGGTCCCAGTATCCAGAGCACCGCGTTGAGTGACTCGCAGAGTTGCAACGCCCCTTCGATGTTCTTTCTAGGAATCGCACGCGTGGGAAGAAGCACCAGTGTCTCTGATGCAATGTTGATTGCAGTTCGTGCTTTCTCTCGTTCGCCAAGTGGAGGATTGCAGTCAAAACTGTTCATGATTGTGGTGGCTGTGATGCCACGACTCTGAAGTTCGCGCCTCGACAAATCGTTAATAGTGACGTGGTGCCAGTCGGGTGCGTCAAGTGGGCCATTTAGATGTGCAAGGTGTGCACGTTGCCAGGGGAGATCGTGGTGATGAAAGAGAGCCTTCTTGTTAGTGAGCGCTTCGTACAGTGCATCACGGGCTGGGATGTTGAGTGGCAGCGAGCAAAGGTTTTCGACGATGACTAGATCAGCGTCTGCGAAAACACTTTTGAGTTCACTTGAAGTCGGAGGTGAGTCAGCGTTTATTGCGAGACCAGGGAGGATGACATCAGCATCTCCTTCGCCAGCCACAGTCGTAATGCTGTGCCCGAGTGAGGAGAGCGCATTGATCCACTTGGCAGCTTCAATAGAAACGCCATCAGTGCCACCTAGGCGAAAGCTCACTACACAGATACGGGCCACAATCCAAGGCTATGCGCAGAACTAAGGACTTTTCACTGCCGGTAGTAGAGTTGTTAGCGGAACTGAACACTCAGTTACACCCATTTTTGGAGGATTCTCGGTGGCAAAGCGTGCGCTGATTACTGGCATCACTGGCCAAGACGGCTCCTACCTTGCTGAACTCCTCCTCGACAAGGGATACGAAGTCGCTGGACTGATGCGTCGCACCTCAACAGTGAACATTGAGCGCATTAGCCACATTCAAGACCAGCTGACGTTGATGTCGGGTGACCTCATGGACGAAGTGTCTCTTATTCACATCTTGCAAGATTTCAAGCCAACTGAGGTCTACAACCTCGCAGCGCAGAGCTTCGTTCAGGCCTCTTGGGTGCAGCCAGTACTGACTGGTGAAACAACTGCGCTCGGCGTTACCCGCATGCTTGATGCGATTCGCATTGTCAATCCAGAGATTCGTTTCTACCAAGCAAGTTCATCTGAAATGTTTGGTCGTGTTCGTGAAGTTCCACAAAGCGAAGACACGCCGTTTTACCCACGCAGTCCATACGGTGTGGCGAAGGTCTACGGACACTGGATCACTGTTAACTACCGCGAGAGTTACGACCTTCACGCTTCATCGGGAATTCTTTTCAATCACGAGTCACCACGTCGTGGTCTCGAGTTCGTAACACGCAAAGTCACCAACGGTGCCGCAAAGATCAAGCTCGGACTAGCGAGCGAAATTCGCCTCGGCAACCTGGACGCAAAGCGCGACTGGGGTTACGCGGCTGACTACGTCAAGGCAATGTACGCAATGTTGCAGCGCGACACCCCAGAGGACTACGTCGTTGCAACTGGAGAAACGCATTCAGTGAAGGAACTCGTAGAAGTTGCCTTTAACGCCGTAGGACTTGACTGGCAAAAGCACGTAGTTATTGACCCAGCGTTTATTCGCCCGGCCGAAGTTGACCTGCTCGTTGGTGACCCGTCCAAGGCCAAGAACGAACTCAACTGGGAGCCAGAGGTTGATTTCTACGGCCTAGTTGAAATGATGGTTGCTGCAGACATGAAAGAACTGCAGCGTTAGTCTCACCTAATGACTAACGCAGTTACCCCCACTGTTGACCTACATAACGCGGTCGTGCTTTCTGGTGGCTTCCCACTCTTAAGTGGTGTTGATCTTCAACTGCTTCCAAGTTCTCTAACTGTTATCACTGGCGCCAATGGGGCAGGTAAGACAAGTCTTCTTCGCCTCCTCGCTGGTCTAGTTCCACTCAGCGAGGGGAGTGGAACTGTTGCTGGAGTTGATTTGGCTAACGGTGACCTTCGTGAACTGCGCCGACGCGTTGGCTGGCTCGGACACGAGGGGTCGTTCTACGACGATTTAACGGTGCGAGAAAACTTAACCTTCGCCGCCAAAGCTCTCGAGCGACCTCTCATTGAAATTGAGCGTGCACTACAGCGCGTAGGACTAAGTAATCGAATTGACACGGTAACTAAAAAACTAAGCGCCGGTCAGCGTCGCAGACTCGGACTTAGTTGGCTTCTTATTCGACGTCCTGAAATCTGGCTACTAGACGAACCCTACGCATCACTTGACGACGAGGCACGAACATTCTTTGACGCACTTATCACTGACATTCTAAGAAGTGGTGCCACAGTTGTAATCAGTGCGCACGACAAACTGAAAAGTGAAGCGCTGCAACCACGCACAATCGTTTTAGGCGGCGGACGAATTGTGAGCGAGTCATGATTCGCACTGCGCTACTTGTTTTCAAAAAAGATCTTCGTATTGAGATGCGCAGTCGCGTTCTCTTGTGGCAAGTGCTGCCATTTGGAGTTATGGCATTGCTTCTTTGCGGTATTGCACTCGGGCCATCGCGCGCTGGAAACTCATCAGCTGGTCCTGGACTGTTTTATTTAGTGACACTTCTTGTGGCACTGCTCATGATCAATCGCAGTCAGTCTGTTGATAAGACACCTGGCACGAAGGCATCGGTGGCCACATTGGGGCTCGACCCAGCGGGAGTGTTTCTCGGAAAGTCACTGGCCCTAGCAATTGAACTCTGGGCAACGGGAATTATCTTGCTCGGAGGATCTGTGGTGATCCTTCACACGAGCCTGCACGGGGCGATTCTGGCCTTGCCAAGTGTGGTTGTCACACTGGCCGCTCTGGCGGTAGCGGGGACTTTGTACGGGGCCCTCACTTCGGGCGGTGACGGGGCAGCGACCCTGCTCCCGGTCCTTGCTCTTCCAGCATTTGCTCCATTGCTTATTGCCGGGGAACGCTCATTTAGCGCTGCGCTAAACCACGGTGGAATCTGGCGATGGTGGCTAATTCTCAGCGTCGCACTTTCCGTGTACACCGCAATTGGAATTCTCCTTTACGGTGTATTGGAGGAATCATGATGAAACAGCTCTCCCAACGACTTTTCGGACCGCTCACACTCATTGCCATGGGTGCGACGCTTGTCCTCGGCCTCTGGGTCGTTCCACCTGACCAAGTCCAGGGCGAACTTGCTCGACTTGTTTACGTTCACCCATCAGTTGCGTGGGTAGCGCTCTACGTTTCTTTTGGCACGGCAGCAATTGCTAGTGCGCTCTATCTATGGAAGCGCACTCGTTCTGAAGTTATGGACAGAGTTGCCAACTGTGCAATGGAAGTAAGCGTTGTATTTATTGCGCTCACCCTTATTACTGGATCCATCTGGGGTCGTCCAGCGTGGGGAGTGTGGTGGGTGTGGGACGCGAGACTTACTTCAAGTGCAATCCTCGGAGTCCTGGCCCTCGGTTACCTAGCGCTTCGACGTGCAAACGATGACGTACAACTTCGTGCACGCCGTAGTGCAGTGTTCGCAGTACTCGTTGCTATCAATGTTCCAATTATTCACTTCTCAGTGCAGTGGTGGAAGACGTTGCACCAAGGCGCAACTGTTTTTACTTCAAACCGCACGCTGCTGATTCACGGTAGTCAAGCGTGGACGCTGCTCATTAGTTTTATTGCCTTCACGATGTTGTTCTTCTGGTTGCTTCGTTACCGCTACCGTCTTGAAGTTCAGCGCGAAAATCTTGCTGGTGCTTCACTCGAAGAAGCTCTCGCTTCACGTAGACGAGAAGGAACACAGTAATGAACTACGTCTACTGGGGATATGGATTCACATTCGTAGGACTTGGGCTCTATGTCTTTTCAATCTGGTGGCGAGGACGACGTGTCGGACGCTGACGCAACGAATGGCCTAAGCCCAGTTGCACCCCCTGCAACAAAAAATCGAAATCGCACAAGGTCTATTGGAGTAATTGTTGTCTTAGTGCTGGCAATCGTTGCACTACTCAGCCAGGGCATCCTTCACTCGCTTAATTACTTCGAAACAGTTGACCAAGTTCTTGCTAAACGAGCATCATTTGGAACTGAAACAATGCGCCTCGAAGGTGTTGTAAAGCCCGGATCAATTATCAGAACTTCTTCAGGAGCTTCGTTTTACGTGACTGGCTCTAAGGGTGAGGTATTTGTTACGTCCAAGGGCACACCTCCACAGTTGTTCCAAGACAACATTCCAGTAGTGGTTGTTGGCAGCTTCACGACAAAGTCTTCAATGAAATTTGCTGGCACGCAGATCATGGTGAAGCACACAGCTTCGTACATTGAAAAAAATCCTGATCGCGTGAAGGCACCGAATGGATCTGTTCGATGATTTCATGGGTAGGTCGTATTGCGCTCTACGTAGCCTTCTTCGCAGCTGTTGGTGGCGTTACTAATCAGGCGTTAGCGCTTAGATCTAAGAAGCCAAGCAATTCGCTGAAGTGGTCACTACTGCTTCTCTTGGGTATTTCTGTCGCAGTTGGTGACATGCAGACAGCTCTCATCACTCACAATTTCACGCTGGCGTACGTGGCGGAGAACAACGCAACTTTCACGCCGTTGATTTACTCGATTACTGGAATGTGGTCAGCACTCGAAGGTTCGCTACTTCTCTGGTCTTTAATCCTAAGCATTCTCACTGTTGCAGTTATCTATTACTACCGCCGTGAGGCTGATGACGAAGTTGTTTCGTGGGCCACGATTGTTCTGTTCGTGGTCGGCGGATTCTTTTTGCTCATCATGGCGGGACCCGCTGATCCGTTCCTTCAAAACACTGCGAAGGTCTTACAAGGAGCTGGTCCGAATGCACTGCTGCAGAACAACCCACTCGTAGCAATCCACCCACCGCTTCTCTACTCAGGCTTTGTTGGTTTCACCATTCCATTCGCCTTCGCGATTGCCATGCTTATTACGGGCCGGGTGCAAGAGCGCTGGCCACTAGAGCAGCGTCGTTGGACGGTGCTCGCGTGGGGACTGCTCAGCGTGGGAATTGTTCTCGGTGCGTGGTGGAGTTATCAAGTACTTGGCTGGGGAGGATTCTGGGGCTGGGACCCAGTTGAAAATGCAGCGCTACTGCCGTGGTTGACGGCGACTGCCTACATTCACTCAGTCATTGTCCAAGACCGCCGAGGGCTTTTTCGCGTGTGGAATCTTTCACTCGCTGTTGCAACGTTCTCGCTAACAGTGCTCGGAACGTTCTTCACCAGATCTGGTGTACTCGTCAGTGTGCACGCATTCTCTGCAAGCACACTCGGGCCACTGCTCATTGGATTCTTCCTTTTCAGTCTTGCGCTGGGGCTCGGTCTCATTGCGTGGCGAGGGGACAGACTCCGCTCACCAGTTGGCGTTGACCACCCGCTATCTCGAGAAGGACTCTTTGTCGCGAACAATGTTTTGTTCGTTGGCTTCGCGATTGTGGTGCTACTTGGCACCGTATTCCCACTTCTCTATCAAGCAGTTAACGGCGGGCAAGTAACAGTAGGAACTCCGTACTTCGCAACAATCGCGGCTCCAATGAGCATCCTTCTTCTTTTCCTCATGTCTCTTGCCCCACTGGTGAGCTGGCGCACAGTTGATAAGGCAGTTCTCTGGACTCGAATTCGCTTCAGTGCATGGAGCGCAGTACTCGTCACAATTCTCCTTATTGCATTCAATGTTCGAAAGCCCGCAGTGCTGCTTGCATACTTCCTAGGCACCGCTGCAGCCGGATCGGCGCTTCGCATGATTAGCTCAATTATTGTTGCAGCGAAGCGACGCGGTAAAACCTGGTCTTTCCTTCGTGCACCAACCCTCGGTGGCATGGTGGCTCACCTTGGCGTGGTGATCCTGGCACTTGGCATCGTGACCTCAACTTCATACACCACGAGAGAAGAAGTGTCGCTGGCACCAGGCCAGAGCACAGTGGTCAGTGGTCAGTACGTCAAGTACTTCGGTATGCACGAGGTAAAGGATTCACTCAGAACTTCGACACAGCTCATTGTGATGGTCGGACGCAATGAACTGAGACCAGCCATCACTACTTTTAATGGACGGTCCAGCCAAGCAGTTGGAACCCCAGCCATTGATTCAAATCTTCTACGAGATGTGTACGTGACCTTTGACGCCGTTGGTGGCAACGGACAAACCTCTGGAGCACAGGTGCAAAACGACCTTCCTGCTGGCTCAGTGGTACTTGGTGTCACCGTCGAGCCTCTTATTGCGTGGCTCTGGATTGGTGGTCTCATCATTGGACTCGGAAGTGTCCTTTCGTTCCTGCGACGCAGGCACAACGATGAGGTGGCAAGTTGAGACGCAGTGTTGCAATTTCGAGCACAGTGCTTCTCCTAGTCGTAGTTGTTTTTTCAGTATTCCTTGGAACTCGCCACGCAGTTAATGATGCGACCGGCATTAAGAGTCCACTGCTCGGAAAAATGGCACCAAATTTCTCTGGTGAAGAGTTGAAAACAAATGGTCCTGGTGGGACACTCACTCTTTCGAAGTACCGCGGAGACATCGTCGTCATAAATTTCTGGGCATCGTGGTGCGTTCCCTGCCAAGTCGAATCTCCGAACATCTCTACATTCGCTTGGGAGCAGAAAAATAATCACGTCCAAGTTATTGGCGTTGTCTTTAATGACTCAGTTAGCTCGGCAACAGAATTCTCAAAGAAGTACGGCGATCTTTTTCCATCCATCATTGACACGGGCGGATTGATCGCAAATAGTTACGGCGTGACTTCACCTCCAACAACGTTCGTGCTCAATACCAAAGGCGAAGTTGCGGCAACGCTTATTGGGCCGGTTTCCACCAAGCAACTAAATGAAGTTGTGAATCGAGTGCGCGGATGAAGTTGATTACATCTTTCTGGACGTGGCTAGCGGCCTGTGTGCTGGTGATCAGTGCTGCATTCATTACTGCTCCAAGTACTTCCAGCATTGATTCACGAATAGCGAAACTTGAAACACTGGTGAAGTGCCCATCGTGTGACGACATTTCAGTTGCAGTGAGTAATTCCACGTCGGCAATTGCAGTTCGCCACGAAATTGCTGCTTCAGTGAAGAGCGGAAAGACTGATACCGAGATCTTGACGTCACTTGAAAATAGATACGGCACTCAGATTCTCCTCAGTCCTTCAACGTCTGGAATCGGCACCATTCTTTGGCTTGGTCCACTACTTGTTGTGTTGGCCATAGTTTTTATCGGTCTTCGACTTAGAGGCAGGACGAAGTGAACCGTGAAGAACAGGTCCTGAGAGACGAAATTACGCTTCGTGAAGCATCGCTCCAAGACGCCAAGCGTGAGCTCGATGCTGGGGAATTATCGCATAGCGATTATGAGCAAATTTGCGCTCGCGAAGAAAAGGCAATTGCTACAGCACTCGAAAAGATCAGTGCTCTTACAAACGCGGTGCCGAAGGTTGCGGTTCGCCGTGTCAGAAAGAAGCGACTACTAGTTGTAGCGATTATTGCCTTCAGTCTCGCTATCGGAACCATCATGTGGTCGGCACTTTCTCCTCGCCAGCAAGGAACTTCAATTACTGGCTCAGTGCAACTTGGCAATAGCGCTCAGGTAAAACAGCTACTACTGGAAGCAGAAGCAGACATTGCTAACGGAAAAATTGCGACCGCTCTCGATGCCTACAACCAGGTCCTCGCAATCGATGCCAAGAATGTCACGGCACTTACACAGGCTGGGTGGCTCGACTTCAGCGCCGGAAGTTCTTCAAAGAACGCAGAACTCGTTACAAAAGGATCACGACTAATTTCTGATGCTTACGCACTTGCTCCAAACAATCCAGCAACCGTCCTCTATTCAGCCATCGTTGCTTATTCCTACGGTGAATCAAAGATCGCCAAGCAACTCTTCAGACAGTTCTTGGCAGTGAAGCCATCAGACGCTCAGTTGGCGGTGGCTACACCGTTCTTAAACAAACTTGGTATTACACCGTAATTAGACGCTGACACCAAAAAGGCTCAGCACAATTCCTACTGCTCCACAGATCAGCAGTCCACTGACGACTCCCTTTCGAAGCAAGAACAGCCAGATAAACATAAACAGCAGTAATGGCCACTGCCAGCCGTGGTGAAGTGCACGAGTGAGTGGCACTGAAGCACCAGCAATTGCTCCGAGCACACCAGTTCCTGCTCCAGCGAAGAAAGAAGCAACATTCTTGTTTGTTCTGATTCTTTCGAATCGTGGTGCACCAATCAGGACAAAGATAAACGATGGAGCGAAGGCAACAGATGCTGCGAGTAGAGCTCCTGTGAGTCCACGAGCGCTGTAGCCAACAACAGCCACAGTCTGGACAACTGGCCCTGGAGTTATTTGTCCAAGCGCTACTGCATTAAGAAATTGAGAACTACTCATCCAGTGATAGGTAGAGACAACGTCATGTTGCATCAGCGGGATGATGACAAAACCACCACCGTATGAAAGCGCCCCCACTTTTAGCGCGACCCAGCACAACGCACCCACCCCAGACAGAACCGCTCCATGACCAAGTGCCAAAGGACCTAGTAGCCCCAGTCGCTGATCTGATGAGCGAAGCAGGACTTCTACGAGGCCACAAGTAATAAGCGTCACCACAACAAACGGTGTGAAGAAAATTGAACTCAGTGCGCCGAGCACTGCATAAAGGAACCATCGTGAGCGCTGTGATGGTCCATTAAAGCGTTGCCAACTGCCAGGGAGTAATTGGTACGCAGCGTTGAGGGCAACTACTGCAACTCCGGCACCAGCACCACCTGCTGCTCCAAGAATCCAGTTCATTGGATGCTTGGCGAGGAACAAAACACTTAAACCAATGATGAGAGCGAGCCCCGGAAGAATGAAACACACTCCTCCAAGCAGAGCGCCTCGAACACCACGAAGTTTCCAAGCGCAAAATATTGCTAATTGCGTCGAAGCTGGCCCAGGAAGAAGATTTGTTGTGGCAATGCTGTCTTCAAACTCGGATGAATCAATCCAGTTATTTTTCTCAACACATAGTTTGCGAAGTAGGGCAATATGCGCTGGGGGACCACCAAATCCGGTGACGCCGAGTCGGAGCCATTCTTTTGCAATAACGCCCAGTGAAACTTTCTCAGTCGAAGTATTCATGGCGACTGAAGTTGTTGTCTACGCCGTAACTCGACAGGTATCGTCACCGCGTGCGCGTGACGTGAGAGTGACCCGAGTTGACTTGGCTCCTAGGCCTTCGAGCATTCCAGAAATGAGTCCACGGTCAACAGCACAGAGCACTGGGTGCTGCGTTGCTGCTGCACCGAAGGGGCAGTTGTCTGAAACAACGGACTGTGACGATCCCTTGGCTTCAGTGTGAGCATCAAAGCCGTGCGCGGTGAGAATCCCTGCGATTGATTCCATTGCGTCTTTAACGGTGCGCGTTGATTCAATAGGCGCCACTGAAGATCCGAGAGTTCGTCCGTACTGCACGCCTACGTCGTGGGCCATTTGTTCTGCGGCGTCTGGGCCGAGGCGCTCAAGGGCCATTTCTAGAAGAGCCACCAAGAGTGCGTCACGTCGAACTGAGCCGTCCATCACGAAGTTCTCGTCAACAACGCGGTATCCCTTAGATGGTCGTCCTACGGTGGTTTTACGAACATTGTCAAAGGTGACGTAGCCAGCTTCGCTTAAGCGCTCGAGGTGGTGGCGAACAACGTTGGCGTGAACGTCACAGTGAAGGGCCAGGTCAGTTGCAGTGGCGCCTGGATTATCACGCAGAAAAAGGTAGATCTTTCGACGGGTGTTATCGCCGAAGGAGTGGGTGAGGCTCGTTACCGTAGCGGTGAAAAGTTCGTTATCTAGGGGCGAATTAGTCACGTTTAAAAGTCTAGGTGCGCTGAAGCGAACTCCGACGGTAACCTCTGAGAACTACTAAAGGACTCCCTTGACGCTCAGCCCCCAACTCCGCAGTGAAATCGGTGCACTTGTTGAACCGCAACTCGTTCGTACCCTCGAAGAACTTGGCTTTCTTGGAGCAATTGGTGAAGTAAACGGTGCAGTTCGTGTCGAACTAGTTCTCCCAGTCACACAGTGGCCAAACCTCGATGTTCTAGAAGATCGCATCAGAAGCATTAGCCCTGGAGCGAGCATTGTTGTTCGCTCCATGAACGATGAAGAGCGATTCGCACTTCGCAACTTCCTTCGTGGTGCCATGCAGGCACCAGCTGGTCCCGGTCTTCACGACCACGGCGCTGATGCGAAGCCAAAGTTCTTGGACAAGCTTTCACGCACACGCGTACTTGGTATTTCTTCAGGTAAGGGTGGGGTTGGAAAATCTTCGGTCACCGTCAACTTGGCAATCGCACTTGCGCAGGCCGGATTCCACGTAGGTGTTCTTGATGCTGACGTGTACGGCTTCTCGCTACCAAAGATGCTCGGGGCAACAAATGACCCAATCATCCTGGGTGACACTGTTATTCCAACATTGGTGCACGGTGTTCGCTGCGTTTCAATGGGTTACTTCGTTCCAGACGAGCAGCCAGTTATTTGGCGTGGACCAATGTTGCACAAAGCAATCGAACAACTCGTCACTGAAGCATGGTGGGACGAGCCAGACTTTCTTCTCATTGACATGCCACCAGGAACTGGTGACGTTGCACTGACTCTTTCTGAAGTACTTCCACGCATTGAGATGTATGTGGTCACCACTCCTCAAGCTGCAGCACAGCGCGTGGCGCAGCGTTCTGCCTACGCCGCTCGAAAGCTCAAACTCGCAGTTCGAGGCGTCATTGAGAACATGAGTTACTTCACTGGCGATGACAATAAGCGCTACGAGATCTTCGGTTCTGGTGGCGGAAAGCAACTTGCTGACGAACTGGGTATTGCTCTGCTTGGCCAGATTCCACTCGAGACGAAGCTACGTAACGGTGGCGACACGGGACTTCCGGTGATGATTAGCGACCCAGATAGTGAAGTTGCCAAGGCATTTACTGCTTTGGCGCAGACGGTAGCGAAGCAGGGTCCAGCCAGGGTCTATCGTCAAGAATTGAAACTTGTTTAAGTAACTAGGGGGAATCATGGAACTACAGGGAAAGACTGCGGTCATTACTGGAGGCGCAAGCGGCCTCGGACTCGCAACTGCAAAGCAGTTAGCTAAGGCGGGAGTAAACCTCGTACTAGGTGACATCGAACAAGGACCACTCGACGAAGTTGTTGCAGAGTTCAAGGGCAACGGCGTGAACGTCATTGGCGTAAACATCGACGTACGAAGTGCTGATGACGTAAATCGTCTTCGTGACGAATCGGTAAAAGCCTTCGGCACTGCACACATCATCTTTAACAACGCTGGTGTTGGTGGCGGTCCACTTCTTGGAACCGACAAGAAGATGTGGGACTGGGTTATGGACATCAACGTTGATGGTGTTGTTAACGGCATCAATACATTCGTTCCTATGTTCCTGGACCAAAATGAAGGTCACGTGATTAACACTGGATCACTCGCTGGCCTCGGTGGCGTTCCAGGAATGGGTTCCTACTGCGCAAGTAAGTTCGCCGTTGTCGGAATGACTGAAGTGCTTTTCCACGAGCTCGCCTACACCGGAAAAGACGTGCACGCATCACTTCTCTGTCCAGGGTTCGTAAAGACTCGTATTCACGAATCTGGTCGCAACCTTCCAAAGGAACTCGCTAGCTTCGCTGAGAACCCAGTGGCCAAAGCCGTCCAGGGTATTGCTGCTGAAGCGGTGAACAGTGGCATTGACCCAAGCATCATTGGTGAACTCGTAGAAGACGCAATTGTCAACAACAAGTTCTGGATCTTGCCTCACATGCGCTCAGCCGTTCGCACAACTGAGCAACGTCTTCAGTGGATGCAAGGTGGCGACACACCAGGTATCGACCTTATGAAGGCCGCTAAGAACTAGCGATCAATACCGCTTGGGAGCTTGCTCTCTGGCCAATCAAGTAACGCCACCGCACTGCGACAAGCAAAGCGGTCGGTCATTCCCGCAACGTAAGAAACTGCTTCGTGCAGAATCTCAACTTCACTGGCTTCACCCTTTTTCTCAGCGATGCTTGGAATAAGAAGTGGATTCTTCACGTAGTTCTCTACTAGTGCGCGAAGCATTGAAACAACAGCTTGGGCTTGTTCACGCGATGGACCACGAAGATAAATGGTCTCGTAGTTAAAAGTTCTAAAGGCGGCGAGTGCCTCGGCGTTAGGGCCGTCCATTCCAATGACGCCAGTTTCTCTGATTGTCTTAATCATGGCGTTAATGAAGCTGCCGAGTTGATTGTGTCGATTATCGCCACAGCGCTCTCTTACAATCTTCGGGAGTTCGTGTCGGGTAATGATTCCAGCCGACACCGCGTCCTCAAAGTCGTGACACACGTAGGCAATGCGATCAGCCCAGCTAACAACTTCACCTTCAGGAGTCATGGGAGCTGGCCTCGACCACGAGTGGTTTCTAATTCCGTCCAAGGTTTCAATGCAGAGATTGAGTGGCAACAGAGAAACATTCGCACCCCACGTTGCGTGATCGAACCCACCTTCTACGTAAGGATCAAGTGCTTCTTCACTGGCGTGACCACCGGGACCATGTCCACAGTCGTGTCCAATGGCAATCGCTTCAGCGAGTGCAACGTTTAGTCCAACTGCACGAGCAACGCCAGTTGCAACCTGGGCAACTTCGAGCGCGTGGGTGAGGCGAGTGCGCATGTGGTCGTCAGGGAACACGAAGACTTGCGTTTTTCCGGCGAGGCGACGAAATGCTGCGGAATGCAAGATGCGGTCACGGTCACGTTCGAACGGCGTTCTAAATTCATCGGGCTCTTCTTCTCGGACCCGGTTGCCCGCTCCATAACCTCGAGTAGCGCCAGTAACGAGCAATGCGTCGAGACGTTCTTCACGCTCACTTCGAGTGGCACCGATCCCAGCACTGGAGATGTCGATAGTTGCTTTTGAGTCCTGGTGAGCAACGGTTACGTCGTCTCTCGTGCCCTCGTAGCCCTCCATGGTTGCGGCCCACCGCTTGTTGCGCTCACTGGCATTTTCGATACTCACGACCTCTATCTTGCCCCAGAGCCGTAACATGGTGAAAGTCGGCTATTTGCTTAGGAGCAGTAATGGATATTCGTATTGGCATTGTTCAGTCCATGAAGGAACTTGAACTCTCACTTCCAGAAGACATGAAGCAAAAAGACGTCATTAAAGAGGTCGAAGCCATCATTGGCACCGACAAGGTGTTGTGGCTTACTGACAAAAAGGGACGCCGCGTTGGTGTGCCCGCAGAACGAATTGCCTACGTAGAAATCGGTAGCGGTGCCACTGAGCGCGTTGTTGGTTTCGGCACGGCCTGATCTAGCGACACGTGCTCGACTATCACCTTCACCTCTGGCCACACTCAGAGTCATCGGTCTCGTATCAACTCGACCAGATTGCTGACTACTGCGAGCAGGCAGCTAGCGAAGGCGTAAACGAACTCGCATTAACTGAACACTCCAATCGCTTCGTCGACGTAATGAACGTCGTGGGTCCGTTCTGGGAAAAATCTGGGCATGAGCCCACGTCAAAAGAAATGGCGAAGTATTTCGACTGGCACTCACGCAACTCTCTTGAGCAATACGTCGAGCTCGCACAGAAAGCTAAGGACGAAGGGCTACCGGTAAAAATCGGACTTGAAGTTGATTACTACCGCGGAAAGATGGACGAAGTAACAAGTCTCTTGTCGCAGTATCCATTCGACGTACTCATAGGTTCAGTGCACTGGATGGGGACGTGGGAGTTTGACGATATTGATAACCCCGTCAACATGCACGAGTGGGACGTGCGAGACATTGACGCGTGCTGGCTTGAGTACTCACGTGCGATCGAAGAGTTGAGCGCCACCAAAGCAGTTGACGTACTCGCACACATTGACCTCGTAAAGGTTGCAGGTTTCTACGCTCCCAACCCCGCGCCCTACTGGGACATGATGGCTAACGCCGCTGGCAAAGCTGACATTTCAGTTGAGCTGTCTTCAGCGGGATGGTTTAAGCCAGTGGGAGAGCAGTACCCAGCCGAGGGACTGCTTGACCGTCTCGTCGCCCAGGGCGTCACCTTTACGACAGCTAGTGATGCACACCGCTTGGAAAAAGTGAGTGCACGAGCTGGAGACCTTGCGACATTGCTTGAAGCTCGTGGCATCCACGAACTCGCAAGTTACGAAGCTCGTAGCCGCACAATGGTTCCTCTCAGGTCTATGTAATGGCAACACTCGCTGAACTCGCTGGGCTCCACACAACTCTTCCAGAAGTAACGGTTGACCATCTGCTTCGCCTCACAGCTTCGTGGTCACTGCTTTCTGACCTTTCGTTTTCTGACATGTTGCTCTTCACAAGAGTTGTTGATCCAAAGTCCAGTGCTGATGAATACGTAGTGCTTGGCCAGATGCGGCCAAATAATCGCTCAACGCTTATTGGTGATGACCTCCTTGGGCGAAAGCGCGCCGCAGACGACGTGCCACTCGTAAAGCTGGCTTTTGAAAGTGGCACACGAGTGGTAGGAGAAGTGTCGCTTGATGGCTTTGACGACCAGATTCCCGTCTGGTGTATTCCTGTTCGCCACGGCGGACAAGTCGTGGGTGTATTGCAACGTCTCCAGGGCCCACTTCGCGGACCGGCGTCGCTCTATGAGCAGGCGTATCTTTCAATTTTCGAACGACTTTGTGACATGGTGGCAAATGGTGCGTTCCCATTTAGAGAAGAAGACGTCGCCGGTGCAGGCATGCCCCGTATTGGAGACGGAATCATCTTGGTTGACGGTGAAGGACGTTTAGAGTTCGCAACACCTAATGCCACCAATGCGCTTCACCGACTCGGGGTCTACGCATCAGTAGAAGGGCGCACCCTTCGAGAACTCGGCCTTAAGGCCAGAGCCTTAGAGCGCTCACTCGAACACGGAATCCCGGCACTCGAAGAAATTGATCGTGGTCACGACATCGCAATTGTGTTGCACAGTATTCCGCTCCTAGATCACGGAACGGTGACTGGCGTTATGACGCTGGTTCGAGACGTATCAGACCTTCGCCAACTGAACCGCGTGGTGCTTAACAAAGAAGCTGCAGTGAGAGAAGTCCACCACCGTGTTAAGAACAACTTGCAGACCATCTCATCGCTACTTCGACTCCAGGCTCGGCGCACTGAAAGCGACGAAACCAGAGTGGCTCTTCACGAAGCTGAGCGTCGTGTTCGCTCAATTGCCGTAGTGCACGAAGTGCTTTCTCGTGAACCAGGTGAAGAAGTTGTTTTCGACGAAATTGTTCGCTCGATTGTTCTGCTGGTGGAAGATACTGCCTTGGCTTTTCACCCCGTTGAAATTGTTGTTAACGGTGAACTCGGAACGCTGCCTACTGACCTGGCAACGCCACTCGCGGTGGCACTGGCAGAGTTACTCACCAATGCGGTTGAGCACGCGTTCACTGAATTTGGCCCGAATGAAAATGTCGCAGGAATTGTGACACTGCATCTCTTCCTTGATGGCGAGAATGCGGTGGCAGAAATTCGTGACAATGGTCGAGGACTTGGTGACGACTTCACTTTGGATGTGCCAACGAGTCTCGGGTTGTCAATTGTGCGCGATTTAGTACGTGCACAGTTGCACGGTTCAATTGAGATGACGACTGTTCCCCAAGATCAGGGTGGTGGAACGTTCGTTCGAGTTACGGTCCCTACGACCGAGCGAGATTAAAGCTGGGCTTGACGACGGCGAGCGGCGAGCCATTGCTTTCGAAGCTTGCGGCGCTCATCTTCTGTAGTTCCGCCCCAAACGCCAGATTCCTGGTTCGTTGCAAGAGCAAACTCAAGACAGGCCTTCTGTGCGTCACAGTTGTCACAAACGCGCTTCGCTGATTCGATCTGGTCAGTCGCCATTCCAGTAGTGCCTACAGGGAAGAAGAGCTCAGGCTCTGTGTCACGGCATGCAGCGTCACTGCGCCAGTCGGCGTCGTCCCAGGCGTGTGTGCGGTTCCAGATCAAAGACATGAGTAATCCTTTGTTTTGCTTGAATTGCTTAGCTTTTTTGCAAAGTGCTCAAGCGAAGGGATTTAAATTTTACTTTCCCTCTGGTCTAAAAACAAGGGGTGATTTGGATTTATTAGAAAACACCCTCTGCGACCTGGCAAACTCTTTGAATGCCTGAGATTTTTGCCCACCGTGGCCTCCACATAAGCGAGCGCGAAAACACCATTGGTGCATTCAAGGCGGCCGTTGCCCTAGGAGTTGACGGCGTTGAACTCGATGCCCGCCACACCCGTGACGGCGTGTTGGTGGTGCACCACGATGCCCACATTGGCGACTTGATCATCGTTGACTCTCTGGCGAGTGAATTACCTGATTATGTTCCAACACTTGAAGAAGTCATGAAGGTTTGTGATGGCGTCACGGTAAATGTTGAAATTAAAAACATTTCTACAGAGCCCGGCTACGACAAAACGGGTGACTTTGCCCGCAGTGTTCTCAACTGTCTGCACGAGAACAACTGGGAATCAAATGTCATCATTTCGAGTTTCGATAAAGAAACCTGTGCGGTCGTGCGCTCGTTTGACTCAATGATTGACGTTGCGTGGTTGCTCTGGAAAGAGGAGCTAAGCGATGCAATTACCCAGTGCCACGTTCTCGGATTCAACGCAATCAACCCTCACTTCAGTCAAGTGAACGCAGGCGTTATGCAAAAGGCCAATGAACTGGGCATAAAAGTCAATACTTGGACGGTAAATAAACCTGAGGACATCACGACCATGGCCGAGCTCGGGGTAAATACGATTATTACTGACGATCCAGAATCGGCAATGTCGCTGACCAGGCAATAGGCGATTGTTTGTTACTCGCCAGTAGGCACTAGATTATTCCCTATGAATATTGTCGTTTGCGTAAAACAGATTCCAGATCCGGCAGCGCCGCAATCCCTCGATGGATCGCACAACCTGGACCGTTCTGGAAAGTTAATCCTTGATGAGGCCGACACCTACGGTGTCGAGATGGCACTTCAACTAGTTGATAAAGCTGGTAGCGGTGAAGTGACTGTTGTCTCAATGGGTTCAGCCGCCGATCTTGCTGGTGTTCGTAATGCACTTGCTATGGGAGCCGCTAAGGCAATCATGGTGAGCGACGATGCACTGCGTGGAACCGATGCTCTCGGAACCGCCAAAGTGCTCGCTGAAGCGATCAAGCGCGTCAACCCAGACCTCGTACTGTGTGCCACTGAATCTTCAGATGGTTACACCGGAACAACTCCAGTACAGGTTGCAGAGCTCCTTGGTCTTCCTTCAATCACATTCGCTAAGTCAGTAACTGTTGATGGATCAACTGTGAAGGTTGACCGTCAGACTGAAGCTGGATACGACGAAGTTACGTCACCACTTCCATGCGTTCTGACCGTGACTGCTGGAGTAGTTGAGCCACGTTACGCATCGTTCAAGGGAATTATGGCTGCAAAGTCGAAGCCAGTTGAGATCCTCAGCATTGGCGACCTCGGACTCGCAGCAGTAACTGGACCAGCCGGCGCACGTCAGCAAATCATCTCAGTTGTCGCAGCAGAATCACGCGCAGCTGGTGAAAAGCACGTTGACGAAGGAAACGCTGCACAAGAAATTATTACGTTCCTCGAATCAATCAAGGTCTTGTAGGAGAACATCATGGCTATTTCAAACATTTGGGTAGTAGTAGAGCCAGGAACATCAGGACTCACCACCACATCACTTGAGCTTCTAACGAATGCTCGCACCTACGGTGCAACAGTTTCTGCAATCACATGGGAAAACGGTTCATCGTTCGCAGCGCAGGCTGGCGAATACGGTGCCACGACATTGTTCGACGTTGGATCACTTGGTGGCGCACTTCCAGGAGCTCCAGTGGCATCTGCCATTGCAGCACTTGTTGCAAGCCAGGGTGCACCTGACGCGATTCTTATTCCAACGAGCTACGACGGACGTGACATTGCGGGCCGTCTTTCAGCTCGCCTCGACCGTCCAGTTCTTACGAACGTAACTGGTCTTAGTGACGATGGTGGACTCGTAACCGAGCACCCAGCCTTCGGTGGAACACAAATCGTCAAGGCAAAGTTCACAGGCGAAGGCCCTGGAATCATCGTCGTTCGCGCTAAGTCATTCGCTGCTGAATCTGGCGGAGGAGCTGCTGCAAACGTTGTGAGTGCTCCGGCTGGAGACACTGGTGCAACCGGTGCAGCGAAGATTGTGACCACACACGTTGAAGAGCGCACTGGTCCTCAGCTTGAAGAAGCATCAGTTGTTGTTTCTGGTGGCCGCGGACTAGGTGAAGCTGCTAACTATGTACTTATTTCAGATGCTGCGAAGCTTCTGAATGGCGCCGCTGGAGCGAGCCGTGCAATCGTTGACGCCGGATGGGTCCCTTACTCAGCTCAGGTGGGACAGACCGGTAAGACCGTTAAGCCAACTGTGTACATTGCGTGTGGAATCTCAGGCGCAACACAGCACATGGTAGGTATGAAGGGCTCGAAGAACATTGTTGCTATTAACAAGGACCCAGAAGCTCCTATCTTCCAGGTGGCAGACTTTGGAATTGTTGGTGACGTTCTAAAGGTTCTTCCAGAACTAATTACTGCGCTAAAAGCGCGCGGTTAATTTACTTTTCAAAGAATCCCCGGCCTTTTGGCCGGGGATTTTTTGCTTAATGACGTATTTTGCCCGTTTAACTCTTTAGGCTTGGTACCACTTATGAGCGATTCACTCTTGCATACGAGTTCACGCCGTTGGTGGGTACTCATAGTTATGAGCATCACCCAGTTGATGGTCGCTCTCGATTCGACAGTTATAAACATCGCTCTGCCTAGAGCCCAGGCCGAGCTGCACTTCTCATCTGCGAACCGCCAGTGGCTTATTACGGCTTACGCCCTGGCCTTTGGATCACTGCTCTTGCTCGGGGGGCGACTGAGCGACCACTGGGGGCGCAAAAAGGTCCTCTACCTTGGCCTCATCGGATTCGCTGCTGCTTCAGCGGTTGGTGGAGCGGCGAACAGTTTTAGCGTTCTCGTTAGCGCTCGTGCGGTGCAGGGAGTCTTTGGTGCACTGCTCGCACCGGCGGCACTCGCATCTGTGACCTCAACATTCACGGATTCAAAGGAGCGCGCGAAAGCGTTTGCAATCTTTGGAGCCATAGGTGGGTCTGGAGCAGCGATTGGACTTCTGCTTGGCGGTGCGCTCACTGAATGGCAGTCATGGCGTTGGTGTCTCTACATCAATCTCTTCTTTGCAGTATTTGCAGTTATTGGCGTTGCTCTTTTTGTCGAAGGCTCCAAGAGAGAGAACAATGACCGACTCGACTACCTAGGAACCCTGCTCGGAAGTCTGGGGCTCTTTTTCGTGGTTTACGGACTCGGTCATGCGGTAACGACCAGTTGGAGTAATTCAGCAACGTGGGGCAGCCTTGTTATTGGACTCTTCCTTCTTGTTCTTTTCACATTCTGGCAAGAGAAAGCCAAGAACCCACTGCTGCCACTTCGAATCCTTACGAGCAGGACTCGTGGAGGATCGCTGGTGGCAATTTTTATTACCAGCGTTGGCATCTTTGGGGTGTTCTTATTTCTTTCGTATTACTTGGAGGGAACGCTCAACTACTCACCACTTCGAACAGGTTTCGCATTCTTGCCTATGGTGATTGCCATCTTGGTGTCCTCGGCACTCGCGAGTGCACGACTGCTGCCAATGGTTGGGCCACGTCCATTAGTACCGAGTGGAATGTTGCTTTCAATGCTTGGCATGATTCTCTTTACGAGGCTCACACCAGAAGCTGATTATCTTGGCCACATTCTTCCTGGGCTCATTGTCGCGGGACTCGGTCTCGGAATGATCTTCGCACCAGCCACCGCAAGCGCCACCGCTGGAATTAAAGAAGAGGATGCTGGAGCGTCGTCGGCTTTCGTAAATACAGTCCAGCAAATTGGTGGATCAGTGGGAACGGCACTTCTAAATACGATTGCGGTCTCAGTAACACTCCGTGCCATTGCAACCGTTGAGCATCCTTCGCAATTAGTTGGTGCAACGCTTCATGGTTACACCGTCGCGTTTTGGTGGGGTGCTGGATTCTTTGGAGTCGGAGCTTTGCTCACGCTGTTGATTCTTGATTCAGGAGTTCCTGAACTAGAAGGCGAAGCCCTGCACTAGATAAGTGGCCATGGATATGGCGGCCAGTCACTGTCTTCATCAGGTAGTGGATACGAAGCGAATGTAACGAGGTCTTGAGCTCGAACCTGGGCAAACGCTAGTTCGCTGGGTGAAAGATAGAGCCCCAGTTCGCCAGTCTTCCCATTTGCGAATTCATTCACTGCTTCAAGTACTGAATCGGGAATTGGTTCTCCGGCGTAGTCCCAAAGAACTGTTCGAAGTTTGTCTTCCTCGTGGAACGTCAATCCGTTGTCAATGGCCCAGCAGCGCTCGCCGTCATAAATGACGTGACCAGCTTTGCGGTCTGCATTGTTGGCCACAACGTCAAGGGCACAGAGTCTGTGAAAGTAGTCATCAAACTGGGGCATCTCTCGAAGGGTGAAGTAGTGGTCTTCGTGGTTGTCGTTGACCCAGTACTGAAGTGAACCAATTCCATAGGGGAGGTCCTCGCGGGCAATGGTAAGAGGCACGGTGTCAAAACCGAGCAGCTGATCGAGTTCATAGGTCGCAACTTCACGGCGCCACAGACCATCAGGAAAATCCCATAGCGGTCGCTCACCGGCTTCTGCCTTGTAACAAGCTTGGGCCGATAAGCCGTCCAGAGTGATTGTTACCAGCAGCGCTTGATTGGACGATCCAGCCACACGTCCTTCAACTTCGACTGCTCCCTTGGAAAGAAGAGTTCGTTGCTGTTCGAGGTCCACAGTTACCTGATTGGTGGGCGGTGACCGTTAGTTCGAGGACAGTCATGACCCTTGGGGTCAAGTGGTCCCTCACAGAGCGGACAAGGTGGGCGACCTTGTTCAACGAGAAGTCTGATCGCAATGGCCAGACCTCCGGCCCATTCTTTGGAAAGAGTTAATTCAAGATCGTCTTCGTCGTCCATTGATTCAAACGTAACTTCGATGTACTGCTCGTCTTCATCAACCGCAATAGAGATGTCTCCAACGGCAAAGTCGAATTCGTATTCTGGCTCTAATGCAAAGTCGTCTGGCAGGTGACCCGGTCCACGAGCAAAGTCGTTGAGTACTTGACCAAGCCATTCAGCGAGAGCGGCGAGTTGCATTTTCTCGCATTTGACAATTACAAGTCTGCGACCTTGGCGCGCTTGCAAGAGAAATAAACGGTTACCAACTTCACCGCGTACTCCCACCATTACCTTGTCTGGTTCATCAAAGACGTAGTTCATGAGGGAGCGAGGTCCTTTAGTGAACCGGTGTTGTTGACGGTGAGCACGATTGGCGTGGTGTCACTGAAGGTGATTGCACTCACGGAGCACGTAGAAATTACTGTGCGTTGGAAAAGATCGAGTGGGACACCCTGTGCGTAGGTGACGGCGGCCTTAATAGGGTCCGCGTGACTTACAACAACAATTGTCTTGCCACGATGCTTCTTAGCTAGACGCTCGAGTGTTGTCCACATGCGAAGTTGCATTTCGGTAAAAGATTCGCCTTCTGGGAAACGAAAAGTGCTTGGTGCATTCTGTACTGCGCGCCATTCCTTCTTTACGCGAAGAACGGCCAGCTTCTTTCCAGTCCATGTTCCAAAGTCACATTCAAGAAGTCCCCGCTCAATGATGGGGCGAATCTTTAGAGCCTTAGCAATTGGAGCAGCAGTTTCTTTGGCTCGCTCTAAGGGTGAGACGTAGATGGCAGCCGGTTTGTGGCCGAGTTCGCTAATACGTTCAGCAACAGCTTCAGCTTGGCGTTTGCCAGTCTCAGAAAGGTGAAGTCCGGGAGCTCGTCCCGGGAGAACGGTTCCAGTGGTTGCAGTGTTGCCGTGTCGAACCAAAAGAATGGTGGTGAATGAACTAGCCATAGAACGACTTTAATCAGTGCTTAGTTAGAAGTAACCGGGATGCGTCGTGGACCAGGATTAGCTTCCACTGGCCAGCGCTTCCTGGAAAGTTGTGCGAGCTTGTGCAGCAGTGCAACAGCTCCTGGATCATCGTCACCAGGGCGTGTTTCAATAAGACCCTTTTCCTTCAGGGCACTCATTAATTCGCGTCCTTTGTCAGTTCTAACAATCACGAGGGTCCAGTCACCAAAGGCACCGATTCCTCCAGTTGAGATGTCAGCGTGTTCTGCAGCGAAGTCCGGGCAGTGCGTGCAACCTTCGCGTGTAAAGGCGTGTGCTTCTTTTAGTGGGACTTCGTGGAATTCACCGTCGTTGGTCCAGATCTGAAAGACACCCTTAATGTTCATCTTCTTGATATCGGCGCGCTTGATGTTGTACTTCGCTTCAAAGAGTTCTTCGAAAATTGCGTCGTCAAAAGTCTTGGAGCAGAGAAGTCCAATTGTGAATCCAAGACGGCGTGCAATCTTTCCTGCTTTACGTGACTGCATTGCACCTGGTGCTGAGGCCATGCAGCCCATTCCAACAAGAGCAATTCGCTCTGCGCCACCTTCGACGGCCTTTGGATAGGCGAGAAGGTTTGGAGAATAGGTGTAGCGAGACTTTGCAGTGTCGAGGACATCTTGGCGAGTTGTAGCAACGCGAGGCTCTGCGCGCCACGTAGTTCCGTCACCTTCGAGGCCACTTACCAGGGCTGCGTCAATTACGTCGTTCTCAAGGGCGTAGATCAGCAGAGTAGAAACGACGCCACCATCTTGACCATTGTCGAGAATTGAAGCATCAGTTGACTTGGCGAGGAGAACATCTCCAATGCCGTAGACCTCGTCGTCGGTGCGTTCACGAGCGAATTTGTGCGTGTCAATTTCGCTTTCCCAGTTTCTAAAACGTGGGCAAGCTCGGGTGCAAAGGGTGCAACCTGTTTCACCGTGGGTGCAATTGTCTCGCCCGCCATCAATATCGAGGTGCCAAGGTTTGTAAACACCGTTTTGCGACTCGTAATCAAGAACGTCGTGCGGGCACGCCACCACGCAGGCGGCACAACCGGTGCAGAGCCCCGAAGTTACGACCTCGCTGAATAGTTCTTTCCATTGGGGCTTCTCGATTGCCATGCAAATACCTTACTAAGACACGTAGGTATGACTTGCAGGTACGCTCGGCGCGTGCCTGAAATACTCGAAGTTGAGTCGTACCGTGAACTTGCAGACCGCGTGGTTGGTGCGACGGTTGTGCGTGGTTGGGCTGATCCTTATTCCGCCAAGAAGCTCTCTTCAGTGCAGCAGTGGGCCCGTGTCGTAAAGGGCCTCAGGATCACTGGAACATCGCGCCGTGGAAAATTGATGCTGATGGAAACATCTGGACCAATGCTCGGCATGCGTTTTGGAATGACTGGCGTCTTGTTGATTGATGGTGACGCTGGCATTGACGGACTCTTCTACGGACCTCACCGGTTTAAGAAAGAGTGGATTCGTGGCGGCATGGAATTTGATGATGGCAGAAAGTTGTTGCTGCATGATCCAAGAAGACTTGGTCGCTTTGAAATTGAGCCTGACCTCAGTGAGCTTGGCCCTGATGCGTTGACGCTCACCAAAAAAGAGTTTGAGCAAATTGTGACAATCAACAGAGGTGAAGGGCCAGCGCTTAAAGCTCGACTTCTGGATCAGTCGGTCGTTGCAGGAGTAGGGAATTTACTTGGCGACGAAATTTTGTTTCGAGCAGGAATTGATCCTCGAACACCGTCTGGCACGTTGAGCGCTGATGAGAAGAATCGTCTCTTTAAAGCATTTACCCAGACCATGAAGACACTAAAGAAACGCGGTGGTTCTCACTTAGGTGATCACATGGAGGGTCGAAATCCTGGTGGCATGTGTCCAAAAGATGGTGGTGCAATGCGCATTGACACCATTGGCGGGCGAACAACGTACTGGTGCTCAAAGCACCAGCGCTAAGCGCCGTTTAGAAGACCTTCTAGGTGTGCTGGCTCGTAAGGGCCAATGATGAGTTGCTCAAGGACTCCAATGCCAGTTCCACGCGCCGATGAAGCTTTCACAATGTGTTGAATATGAATGTTCGGATGCTCCAGTGGATTGAGCGAAGAGAGCTCTAGGACTTCGCCGTCAATAACTGGACCGCCGTGCCATTTTCCGTGTCCATACTGCGGGTGTGAATAACCAGCTCCACGCATCTGGAAACGAAATAGTGGAGTTAGTTCAATTGTCTCGTTTCCGAAGAACAATGTCGCACTCTGCATCCAGCGAGTCTTCGGTGCCATGACAATGTCCATGCTCGCAGTCTCGTGAGTAATTACGCCACCTTCTGTTGGAAGTTGAGCTGCGGATCTGCTGATGGGAGTTCCGATGCTGTCGTCAAAGGTCATGAAGTGCACACCACGGTCCTCGAAGTTAAGTGGTGACCACAAGAAGCAGAGCTGTGGCACACGAGTTGATGGAGCACCGGGTAGTGGTTCACCGACTGGGCGAACACCCCATGAGCGGTCCTTGGTTCCATAGACCGTAGCTGGTAAGTCCATTCGACCCTCTGGAGTTTCAATCCACCCAGACCAGGTTCCAAGCTGAGTAGCCCTGGTGACGTCCATGAAGATGCGAGGTCCGTCGTGCATTGTTTGGCGAGGCTCTTCGTAGACAGCGGTGCGTGTTGTGTAGGTGAGGTCACAACTGAGTCCCTGCTCGGGTGCATTGACACGAATGCGGTTCACGCGCATTGGCTCGATGATCTCAATGGAGATTGGACCCACGGCTGTTGGCCTTCCAACCAGTGCGTCACTTGCGAACACGCTGTATTGCTTGTCGCCAAGAACTACGGAAAAGGCTCCGTCAATGACGCCACGATTTGGATAGAGACCGAGTGCAACTGCGAAGTAGAAGACACTGGTGTAGCCATTGAACCAGAAGCGGTCATAGGCGTTTGGGTGTCCATCCATAACGTGCGCGAGAGGTTGCGCAGTTTGGTGAATAGGGAAGTCATCTTCAGGAAGCAGCATGTTTTTCCAATTCGTCTAGGGCGTTCCACTTCGTTGCAGCATTAATACCACGCTCAATCATTGTCATGAACATCCGGTCTCCACGTTCAGTCTGCTCAACCAGCACCGCGGCACACACCAGCATCACCACTGGCTGCAATGTGTAGCGAGAGAACTCTTTCCTGGCAATGTCTAGAGGAAGTGAACCACCTAGTCGTGAAAGTTCTGTGAGGTAGTAGTTAATTAATTCGTCTTCGTAGGTGTTGCGATCTTGTTCCGTGAGGCTGGTGGTTAAAAAGTACGCAACATCGAGCATGGGGCTGCCAACACTCACGGTCTGCCAGTCAACAACGCAGAGTGGCACTGTGCCGCCCTTCGCGTCAAAGAGAAGATTGTCAGTTCGAAAGTCGCCGTGGGTCACGCACGGGGCGTAAGGCTTGTAGCCACGGAATTTATCGAGACTCAATGACAGCCTCTTCACGAAAGTAATCAGGCTCGGATCAACTGAGTCCGCGTATCGCTCGATGAACTGTGTGAATAATGCGGGAAGAATTGCTTCCATGAGTGGCGCAAGTGACTCAGAGACTCCACCCAGCCAGTCAGCACCGTGCAGCTCAGTGTCATTCATTGTTGGAGCGTGAAGCCCAGCGAGTTCTTTAAGGCCAGTCATGGCCATCTCTTTTGTGATGCCTTCAAATTGGTCAGCAACGTTGGCGGGTGCCATGTCTTCTAAAAGGATCAGGAAGTTGTCTTCGTCGTCACGCTCGACGTAAAAACACTCAGGTGTTCTGGTCTCGAGTGTTGGGGCTAGATACTTGTAGAAGGAAGTTTCACGTAGATAGAGCTGTTGCATCTTTGCAGTTGCGCGACTGGTTTCGTCTTGGGATGGAGCCTTGGCAACGAAGGAAAAATTTCCTTCGTTAGACGTAAGCGAGAAACGGACACAAAGAGCGACCTGACCATTGCCAACACGTTGCGTTTCGATTTTTGATTCAAGTGAGCTTTCAAAATGTGAACTGAGCCAGCTCACATCTATTTGCTCGATGCTTGGAATTGATTCCATACTGCCCCCCAGAACAGTTTGCCCTAAAACTCCTTTCTAAGAAGTTGCCAAGAATGGCTACATTTCTCCTATCGGTAGACCAGAATTGAGAAATGTCATCTTTCGTTCAAAGTTATGGGTACTGGGCACTTCTGCTTCTTGCAATCGTCGAATCGATGTGCCTTCCAATTCCATCTGAGGTCACCTTCGGTTTTGCGGGGGCACTCTGCACCGCTGCGGTCACGGGCCATGCTCAGTTCTCAATGTGGGCTGTGATTGTTGTCGGAACTGTTGGTTCAGTAATTGGATCAGTCATTGCGTATGAAGTTGGTCGCACCGCCGGACGCTCAATCGTCGATCGCTGGGGCAAATGGATTCTGTTAACGCACAAAGACCTGGACGCCATGGAGCGTTGGTTTGAAAAGTTTGGTCCCGTCTCAGTTCTGATTGGACGAGTAGTTCCTGTGGTTCGCACTGTTATTTCTGTTCCAGCTGGAATTGCTGAAATGAAGCGTGGACGCTTTATGGCACTGACCGCCGTTGGAGCTGCAGCTTGGGTGTCGTTACTTGCTGCACTCGGTTACGCCGCTGGCGCTAACTGGGAGCGAGTCAGCAAGAACTTTCACATGGCACAAACACCGATGATTATTCTCATCGTGTTGCTAATGGCACTTGGATTTTGGCACCGAATTAAAACTGTTCGTCGCCACAACTCTTCGAACTAGTTCGAAAGTGATTTCAGCACGCGTGCAGCGTGTCCATCAGTCTTGACGCCATACATTGCTTGCTCAACTTTTCCAGTTGGTCCAATGACGAAGGTTGAGCGAATGATGCCGATTGTTTTCTTGCCGTACATCATCTTTTCGCCGTAGGCACCGAACTTCTCCATGACCTTTTTGTCTGGATCACTTAAGAGATCGAAGCTGAGCCCATACTTCTTTCGAAACGCAACGTGAGATGCAGCGTCATCGGGCGATACTCCTAGAACAGTGACTTTTAGTTTCTTGTATCCACTCAGTTCGTCATTGAACTGACACGCTTCTCTCGTGCAGCCCGGAGTGTCATCTTCAGGGTAAAAGTAGAGAACGTAACGCTGACCGAGTAGATCTTTGGAAGATACCTTCTTGCCACTCTGGTTAGTAAGGGTGAATGCTGGTGCTTTTGCACCAATCTCTAGTCTCGCCATCATGCTCCTAAAAGTTTTCGATTAAAACAAAGAACCGTCACGTAGACTAGGACACGAAGCTCTAGAAGTGAGCTTGGGCCCACACTTTCGAACGACGGTTCCGGGTCCGACCGAGAAAAGACCGTAGTTCCGTGAGTAGTGAATCCCCGGAGCTTGTGACGTCGTCACAAGACTCGTATGACACCAATAAAACCTTCGCTGAATTAGGCGTTGATCCCAAGCTCTGTGAAACACTGAGCGCCCAAGGCATCACTGTTGCCTTTCCTATCCAGGCCATGACAATTCATGACGCTCTGGCGGGATGTGACGTTTGTGGAAAGGCGAAGACCGGTTCTGGAAAGACACTGGGTTTTGGACTTCCAATGCTGCAGCGTGTGGCACGAAGTGAAAAAGAAATCATTCCTGAAGGCGGGCCAGCTCGTCCTCGTGGACTCGTGCTTCTGCCAACACGTGAACTTGCAGTGCAGGTTCACGAAGTTCTTGAACCACTCGGTAAAGCACTCGGACTTCACGTCAACGCTGTCTATGGTGGCGCTGACATTGAAAAGCAAGTGAAGTCGCTGAAGAAGGGTTGCGATGTCATCATTGCAACCCCGGGTCGTCTCATTGACCTCGGTGACCGTGGAGAGCTCAATGTAGAAAACCTCGACGTTCTCGTCCTTGACGAAGCCGACCGCATGGCTGACATGGGCTTTATGCCACAGGTTGAATGGGTCCTTCGCCGTATTGCAGAACACCCACACCAGACGCTGTTGTTCTCAGCAACTCTCGACGGCGCTATTGACCGTCTCGTTAAGCGTTACCTCACTGA
This sequence comes from uncultured Acidimicrobiaceae bacterium, assembly GCA_937975915.1. Taxonomy (GTDB): domain Bacteria; phylum Actinomycetota; class Acidimicrobiia; order Acidimicrobiales; family RAAP-2; genus RAAP-2. The sequence goes on from CALJTY010000030.1 coordinate 56,254, forward strand.
TCCTGTTTTTCACGAAGTCGCCAGTGACTCACAAACAGTTTCAAACATGGTGCATCACTTCCTCAATGTTCACCAAATGGACCGTGTGAAGGTTGTTGCCAACATCTGTAAGTCAATGGATAAGACCATTATCTTCTGTCGCACCAAGCGTGGCGCAGATCGCCTCGTAGAGCAACTGCAAAAAGAAGGCGTTGACGCTGCAGCGATTCACGGAGATCTAAAGCAAAGTCAGCGCGAAAAAGCGCTTGCGGACTTCACCGCTGACAAGCTCTCAGTCCTTGTAGCAACTGACGTTGCAGCTCGTGGAATTCACATTGACGGTGTTGACTGTGTCATTCACTTCGATCCTCCAGAAGACCACAAGGCATACCTGCACCGCTCGGGCCGCACAGCTCGTGCTGGATCGACTGGCGTTGTTGTTTCCATGCTGCTCTATAACCAGATCATTGAAGCTGAGGTAATCATGCGCCGCATTGCGCTTAAGCGCCCAGTTGTGGAAGTGTTCTCTAACGACAAACGACTTAAAGATCTCGCTAACTGGGATCCGACTTCAGAGGAATAACAATGGCCAAGAAGAAATCTGCAACACCTGTCTACAAACACGATGACAGTATTAAAAAAGCGCTCGTCATTGTTGCGCACCCTGATGACATTGACTTTGGAGTCGCTGGAACAGTGGCAGCTCTCACCAAGCACGGTGTTGAGGTTGCCTACTGTCTCGTAACTTCAGGTGACGCTGGTGGTGATGCTTCAACGCACACCAAGGCTGAGCGCGCGGCATACCGCGAAGCCGAGCAGACCGCAGCCGCGAAAGTTGTCGGCGTCACTGATCTCACATTCCTTGGCTACGCCGACGGTGAAGTTGAAGTAACGCTGCAGCTCAGAAAAGATATCTCGAGAGCCATTCGCGTCCATCAGCCAGACCTCGTTATTACTCAGAATCCAGAACGCAACTGGGACCGCATGTTCGCAAGTCACCCCGACCACATGGCGGCTGGTGAGGCAACAGTTCGCGCAATCTACCCAGATGCACGTAATCCTCACTTCAAGCCAGAGCTTCTAGATGAGGGCCATCAGCCTCACGCCGTAAAGCAACTCTGGTTCTCATCACCTAATCCAACAATGGTGGTGGACATCACTAAGACGATTAACACAAAGATCGAAGCGTTGAAGTGTCACGAAAGCCAAGTTGGTGGAAATGAAAACCTAGACACGATGATTCGTGAATGGGCGGCCACCACCGCAAAAGCAAACGGGATGAAAAAGAAGCGCTTCGCTGAAGCGTTTCGTGTTGTTATAACTGGCTAGTTAGCAGCGAGTTGGCGAAGTACGAAGTTAAGTACTCCACCGTGGCGGTAGTACTCAGCTTCAGTTGGCGTATCAATGCGTAGTCGCACTTCAAACTTCAGCTCTTCACCGTTTGCACGCTTCGCAGTTACTTGAACAGTCGGAACAGTCTCGCCACGGTTAAGTGGGTCGAGTCCCGAAATTTCAAATACTTCGGTGCCATCAAGCTTGTAGGTCTCCGCAGTTTCTCCGGCCTTGAACTGAAGTGGAAGAATTCCCATTCCTACAAGGTTTGAACGGTGAATGCGCTCGAAGCTCTCAACGAGAACTGCCTTCACTCCGAGGAGCTTGGTTCCCTTCGCGGCCCAGTCACGGCTTGATCCGCTTCCGTATTCTTTGCCACCAATAATCATCAGGGGAGTGCCCTCTTCTTGGTAAAGCATCGAAGCGTCGTAGATGAACATCTCTTCGTTCTCTGGGAACTTGATAGTGATGCCACCTTCAGTACCGGGTGCGACTTGGTTGCGAAGACGAATGTTCGCGAACGTTCCGCGCATCATCACTTCGTGGTTTCCACGTCGCGTTCCATAACTGTTGAAGTCCTGAGCCTTTACGCCCTTCTCGGTGAGGTAGAGACCACCAGGCACATTGGCGCGAATGTTTCCAGCAGGCGAGATGTGGTCAGTGGTTACTGAGTCACCGAGTTTTGCTAGAACGCGAATGCCAGTGAAGTCTGAAACAACACCAGGCTGCATTGAGAGTCCATCAAAGAATGGCGAAAGCTTCACGTAGGTTGATGAACTGTCCCATGCGTAGGTCACAGCGTTCGTTGCAGGAACACCCTGCCAACGCTCGTCACCACTGAAGGCACTGGCGTAACGCTCTTCGAACATCTGGGGAGTCAGTGATGCACGAACTGCTGCGGCAACATCTGCGTCAGTTGGCCAGACGTCTTTTAGAAATACTGGCTGACCGTTTGATCCGGTGCCGAGCGGTTCTGTATTGAGGTCAATGTCAACTGTTCCAGCGAGTGAGTAGGCCACGACTAGTGGAGGAGACGCAAGGAAGTTCTGCTTCACGTCTGGGTGAATGCGACCTTCAAAGTTACGGTTTCCCGACAGCACTGAAACCACTGAAAGGTCATGTTCATTAACTGCGTCGGACACACCGTCAAGTAGTGGGCCAGTGTTTCCAATGCAGGTGGTGCAACCGTATCCAGCGAGGTAGAAACCAAGCTTGTCGAGTGGCTCAACAAGGTTGGCCTTCTCGAGATAGTCCATAACCACGCGGCTTCCAGGAGCAAGTGAAGTCTTTACCCACGGCTTAGCGCTCAGTCCGAGTTCTACGGCCTTCTTGGCAACTAGTCCAGCAGCAACAAGTACTGAAGGGTTAGAAGTATTGGTGCAAGAAGTAATCGCAGCAACTGTTACGGCTCCGTCGCTAATGCTTTGCGCATAATCCTTACCAGCGACTGTCTTTACGTCACGTCCGAGTGCAGTTTTAAATGCACCACGAACACCGCTAAGCGACACGCGGTCTTGTGGACGCTTTGGTCCTGCGAGCGATGGCTCGACAGTTGCCAGGTCAAGCTCTACGTACTCTGAATACACCGGCTCAGCTGCTCCAGCTTCGTGCCAGATTCCCTGGGCCTTGGCGTACGCCTCAACGAGTTCGAGTTGCGTCTTTGGACGTCCAGTGAATGCGAGGTAGTCAATGGTGATCTGGTCAATCGGGAAGATTGCACATGTTGCTCCGTATTCAGGAGCCATGTTTCCAATTGTTGCGCGAGTTTCAAGCGAAAGTGACGTCACGCCAGGACCGAAGGCTTCAACAAACTTTCCAACCACGCCTTGTTTGCGAAGTAGTTCAGTAATGGTGAGCACCACGTCAGTTGCAGTAACACCTTCTTTAGGTGATCCGCTGAGTCGAAGTCCAACTACTGGTGGAATCAACATTGATGTTGGTTGACCGAGCATTCCTGCTTCTGCTTCAATTCCTCCAACGCCCCATCCAAGAACTCCAAGACCGTTCACCATGGTGGTGTGTGAGTCAGTTCCAACAACGGTGTCGAGATAAGCAACGCCGTCATTTTCAAAAACAACGCGGGCGAGGTGTTCGAGGTTTACTTGGTGACAGATTCCCATTCCTGGTGGCACCACGCGGAACTGCTTAAACGAACTCTGGGCCCACTTGAGAAAGGTGTAGCGCTCGACGTTGCGGTCGTATTCAATGGCAACGTTTTGTTCGTAGCTTTCTGGTGTTCCAGTGCGCTCAAGAATTACTGAGTGGTCAATGACGAGTTCGACTGGAACAAGTGGGTTGATCTTGGCTGGGTCGCCGCCGAGGGCAATGATTGCGTCACGCATTGAAGCGAGGTCAACAACTGCAGGAACTCCGGTGAGGTCTTGCATCAGAACGCGCTCAGGGGTGAAGGCGATTTCCTTCGCATCGTCTCCGGCTGCTTCACCGTGTCTGCTTGGGGTATCAGCCCATTTAGCGAGTGCTTCAATGTCTGATGCTGTGACCTTCGCGCCGTCTTCGTGACGTAGCAAGTTCTCTAGAAGCACCTTGATTGAATACGGCAGTTTGTCGACACCTAACTTCTTAAGCGCATCTGCTTGAAGCGAGTAATAGGTAAGTGAGCGGCCGCCAACATTTAGCGTGCTCTTCGACTGGAAGCTGTTGAGTGAGGGGGATGTCATGTCTCCATTCTACGACCGAGATGAGGTCAGTATTTCTGGACACTGGCACGGTGAAGTGGCTAAAAAGTGGGAGACTGGACGTTATGACCAGCACGTATGACCTTCTCGCTTCGCGCCTGCAAAAAGCGTTCGACAGCGTCGTTCCTAGTGCTGACCCGGTACTTCGCCCTTCAGATCGCAGCGATTACCAGGCGAATGGAGTCATGGCCCTAGCCAAGCAAGTTGGAAAGCCGCCACGTGAGGTGGCTGAACTTGTCGTTGCAGCACTTGACGTCGCCGACATCGCAACAGTTGAAATTGCTGGTCCCGGGTTCTTGAACCTCAACCTCACCACGCAGGTCTTCAATACACAACTTCGAGAGCTCAGCAATGACCCACGCCTCGGACTTGAGAAGTCCAGCGCACCCAAGACTGTGGTCATTGACTACTCAGCGCCAAACGTTGCAAAAGAGATGCACGTTGGTCACCTTCGCTCCACGGTGATTGGTGACGCGCTCGCTCGAATGAACCGCTTTGTTGGTAACAGCGTCATTGCGAGAAATCACATTGGCGACTGGGGCACACCTTTTGGAATGCTGATTGAGCACTTGCTCGATCTCGGTGAAGACCAAGCTGTCGCAGAACTATCTATTGGTGACCTTGACACTTTCTACAAGGGAGCGAGAGAGAAGTTTGAAGCCGATGACGCCTTCAAACAGCGCAGTCGACTTCGTGTTGTGGCTCTTCAAGGTGGCGACAAAGAAACTCTTCGACTCTGGAAGATTCTCGTTGATCAGTCAGTTGCGTATTTCGCTGAGGTGTATCAAAAACTCGACGTCACGCTGACCCCTGATGACAACGTGGGTGAGTCGTTCTATAACGACATGCTCGATGACGTTGTGAAAGACCTCAGCGCCAAGGGTCTCATCACTGACAGTGATGGAGCGCTCTGCGTGTTCCCGCCGGGATTTGTAAACCGCGACGATGAACCACTACCAATGATTGTGCAAAAGCGTGATGAAGGATTCGGATACGCAGCAACTGACCTCGCTGCAATTCGTAATCGTGTGAGTGGTCTGAAGGCAGACGAAATTCTTTACGTCGTGGGAACTCCTCAGGCACAACACTTCGACATGCTCTATGCAGTTGCGCGCATGGCTGGATGGTTGCCAGAGAATGTTCGCTGCGAACATGTTTCGTTCGGTCACGTCCTCGGTCCAGACCGCAAGATGTTTAAGTCGCGAAGTGGCGGCACCGTAAAGCTCGTAGGACTACTGGATGAAGCGATTGAGCGCGCTGACGCGGCACTCGTTGCACGTGGCAGCGAACTGAGTGACGCTGATCGAACTGCACTCGCCACAGACATTGCTCGCGCTGCAATTAAATACACCGACCTCTCTACAGAACGCCAGCGTGACTACATTTTTGATCTGGACCGCATGCTCGCCTTCGAAGGTGATACTGGTCCGTATCTTCAGTACGCGCACGCTCGACTTCGTTCAATCTTTCGCCGCCTCGATGCGCCGTATGTTCCTGGTGAAGCAACGTTCGCACTGGAAAGCCCCCAAGAGCGCCAGCTGGCCCTCGGACTCTTGGCTCTTCCTGAAGCTTTTGACGTGGCTTTTCAAACATTGCAGCCCCACAAGCTCTGCACCTACCTGTTCGATCTAGCCCAGCGATTTACAACTTTTTATGAGGCCTGCCCAGTCCTCAGTTCAGAAGGGGCTCTTCGCGCCGAGCGACTTGCCTTGTGTGAATTGACCGCCAGAACCCTGGAACTTGGACTTTCATTACTGGGCATCGCTGCGCCGCAGCAGATGTAGAGTCCCTGTAGGGCGAATTGCCCTTCTTGATTTTTGGGGGATGACATGAAAGTAAAAGCCGCAATCGTTACTGAGAAGAACGGTCCTTGGCATACAGAGGAAATCGAAATCGATGAGCCAAAGGCCTTCGAAGTTCGAGTGAAGATGGCGTACGCCGGAATGTGTCACTCTGACGAACACACTCGCACCGGTGACATCACTGCACCTCTCGAAGTTCTTAACTTCTTCGGAACCGACTCAATGTTCCCAGTAATTGGTGGACACGAAGGATCTGGCGTTATTGAAGCAGTGGGTCCAAGCGTTTCAGGTCTTGCTGTTGGTGACCACGTTGCTGTTTCATTCATCCCGGCATGTGGTCGCTGCAAGTCATGTGCATCAGGTGCTCCGTATGTATGTGACCTTGGTGCAAACACACTTGCTGGTCCAATGATGTCTGACAACACCTGGCGTCACCACTGGGAAGACCAGAACTTGAACCGTATGTGCCAGCTCGGAACATTCTCAGAGCAAATTGTTGTGCACGAGGCTTCAGTTGTGAAGATCGACCCTTGGTATGACCTCAAGGCTGCAGCACTTATCTCATGTGGTTTCGCATCAGGTTGGGGTTCAGCTGTTAACCGAGGTGGCGTAAAGCCTGGAGACGTTGTTGCAGTAATCGGTGTTGGTGGACTTGGTTCTGCAGCAGTACAGGGTGCACTGCACGCTGGTGCTCGCGCCGTCATTGCAATTGACACCAACCCAACCAAGGTTGAGCGCGCCATGAAGCTCGGAGCAACCCACGGTGCAAGTTCTGCACTTGAAGCTGCATTCAGTTTCCTTGGTGAACTCACAAGTGGACAGAACTGTGACGTAATTGTTCTAACGCCGGGACGTCTTACTGGTGAGCTCATTGAAGAAGCTCGTTCCATCCTTGCCAAGAATGGAACAATCGTGGCAACTGGCATTGCGCCGTTCGACCAGACTGAAGTAACTGTGAACATGGCTATGTTGACCCTCTGGAACCAGCAGATTCTGGGTTCAGTGTTTGGATCAACTGCACCACGAGTTCAGATTCCACTTCTTCTTCGTCTACACCACGAAGGCAAGATTCAAGTTAACGAACTTGTTACCAAGGAATACTCAATTGACGAAGTCAACCAGGGTTACCTTGACCTCGAAGCAGGACTCAACGTTCGAGGCGTAGTTAAGTTCTAGTTCTTTTGAACTGAAATACCTAAAACTTTTCGCAACGTGACGCTCGACTTGGTTATGTCGGGCGTCATTGTTGCGAGTGAGCGACTTTTTATTGCTCCCTTGGCGACGCCAAGGCTGTAGGCAACGTCGTCGGCGATCGCGACTGGGACATCGAGCGGGTGAAGTTGCGTCTTTCGCCATCTCCACGCCGTGCCAACTGCCAATAGTGCAAGTACTCGTCGACGAAGTTTCGGGTGCAGTGCAAATAAAAGAAGCAGTGGCCCAAAGGTCCTAACTGCGGCGCGAGCAAGTGGGCCTCCGGATTTGACCATTCCTTTCGCCACAACTTCTCTCGCGACGTGCTCTGGTTCGTCTGCTGAGTCTTCGAGTCGTTCTATTAAGGCTTCGCTGTTCACACTGATGATTCGAGCCCCTAATGAGGGCCTGCCAATAAACACAGTTCCCCAAGCAACCAGAGTCCAAAGATCAACACGCAGGGGAGCAAGTCTGCCTGGGTGACGTTTCGCCAGTTCGCCAGAAGAGACGCCGTACTGCACGCGTTGATGCCACCAAGCACTCCAACTTGTCCGAGCTCGGTGCGTGACGACAACATCTGCGAGGTAACGAACGAGCCAGCCCTGATCGTGGAGTCGCCACACGAGGTCTACGTCTTCTCCAATGCGAAGTGTTGGATCAAATCCTGCTCCCACAGCGCTACGTCGCACCATCATGCAAGCACTCGGGAGATAACCAACTGGACCACCGGGAACAACTATCTGTGGGCGAGCACCCATGTCGAGGGGACTGAAGCGAAGTTCAAACTTGTCACGTAGTGAATCACCACCGCTGCCACGCACACGTGGGGCCACGCAGCTAACCATTGGGTCATTGAACTGACAAAACAGGCGTGCAGCAACGTTGAGAGCATCGCTAACAGTTACGTCGTCGTCAATGAACCAGACAAACTGGCGACTTGTTGACCTGAGCCCAGCGTTTCTGGCTCCGCCCGGACCCACGTTTTCTTCGAGTCGAACCAGAGACTGTCCAAACGTAGAAACAATTTCTGCGAGAAGTGCTGGATTACTCGACGCGTCATCAACAATCGTCACGTGAAAATCGCCGAGCAGAGTGAGAAGTCGTGAAACACGTGAGATGTCGTTGTAAACAGGAATGACAACATCTATTTGCTCGACGTCAACGCGCGACTCATAAATAGGATGCAGCATTCCTTGGTTAATCAGCGTGCGGGCAAAACGCTCTTGTCCGGGCTGAATTCTGGCGCCATCGATCCAACTCTGGGCCACGGTTTTTGAACCGCCAGGAAGACGGAGAAGTTTCCATGGTGCGCCACCCGTCAGATAATCACGGTCTAAGAACTTCGATTCTGAGTCAATGCGAACCAGGGTTCCCACAGCAATTGGTGCGTCAACGGGGCTCGGGGCCTGGGCGATTAGCTGACTCATTCAAGCAGTTTGCCATGAATGCTAAACAGAGTGGCGCGCCATAGGCAATAATGGAACCACTTAAGGAGAACAGCATGTCACCAGACACATTGATCGCAGACGAAGTTGTAGAAATTATTGGCGATACTGAGCTACTCGTTGAAGAAGTATCTATCGACGGACTTTGCGGGGTTTACTAAACCGTGTCATTGTCGACCAGCGTCATCTTTGACGCGTCGGCACCGTGGTCGCTCAGCTCGCAGGTTTCTCTTCGCGATGAAGCATTCGGTGCTCTCGCATATCACCACGGCAACCGCCGACTGGTCTTTTTAAAGTCTCGCGAACTTGTTGCGATTCTTCGTAGTCTCGAAAACTTCAATTCAGTGAATGAAGCAATTGATGCTGTAGTTCCAAACGAGCACGACCGCTACGTAGAAGCGGTTGGCGCATTAGTGAAATCGGACATTATCTGTGGGCGCTAACTCCAGTCTTCGCGACAAGTTTGAACGTGGCCTCGCGGCTCCAATCTGTCTGACGTGGGAGTTGACCTACGCCTGCAACCTTGCTTGCACGCACTGTCTGTCATCGTCAGGTCGCAGAGACCCTAAGGAACTGAACACCGACGAAGCCAAAGCACTCATTGATGAGATTGCCGCGATGCAAATCTTCTACATCAACATTGGTGGCGGTGAACCAATGATTCGCCGCGACTTCTTCGAAATCATTGAACACGCTGTCAATCAAAAAGTCGGTGTGAAATTTTCAACTAACGGAACACGAATTGACGCTGAAGCCGCCAAGAAGCTCGCCGCGATTGATTACCTCGACATTCAGATTTCCATTGATGGCGCTGATGCAGAAACGTGCGACAAGATTCGCGGTGAAGGAAGTTACGCGGCTGCGCGACTTGCCATGGACCACCTTCGTGATGCCAACTTCGGAGAATTCAAGATCTCAGTTGTTATGACCAGAGACAGCATTGAACAACTTGATGAATTTGAAGCAATCGCCAAGCACTACGGCGCGCAACTTCGACTCACTCGTCTTCGCCCATCAGGACGTGGTGTTGATGTGTGGGACGAACTGCACCCGACACAGGAACAAAACCGTCGTCTCTACAAGTGGCTGATGGAGCGTCCAAACGTTCTTACCGGAGACTCTTTCTTTCACCTCTCAGCACTGGGCGATCCACTCGACGGTCTTAACCTTTGTGGCGCTGGGCGAGTGGTTTGTCTAATCGACCCAATAGGTGAGGTCTACGCCTGTCCGTTTGTAATCCATGACGAATTCAAAGCTGGCAACGTTCGAGACGCTGGATTCAATGCAGTGTGGACCGAGAGCGACCTCTTTACCTCGCTTCGTGAACCGGGCAACCCAGGAGCATGTGGGTCATGTGGTTCATACGACGCATGTCGTGGTGGCTGCATGGCTGCGAAGTTCTTTACTGGACTCGAAATGACTGACCCAGACCCTGAGTGTGTATTTGGCCACGGAGAGACGGCACTTGCAGCAAAGAAGGTAATGCTTATCCCCAAGCCATCACCTGACCACTCGAAGCGAGTGCCGGTCTCAATTAACTCGAAATAAGGTTATCTACAGATTTGGTGTATGCTTGGTGTATGGCACGCACCAATGTGGACATAGACGAAAAGTCCTGCGAAGTGGTGATGCGTCGCTACAACCTTTCCACAAAGAAAGATGCAGTCAACATGGCTCTTCGACTCCTCGCGAGAGAGGCCTTGTCAATTGACGAAGCGAGAAAGCTCCGTGGGACCGGTTGGGATGAAGACCTCGACTCACTGCGTGCGAATCGCTTTTCGTGATCCTTATTGACTCTTCCGCTTGGATTGAATTTCTCCGAGACACAGGTAGCCCCATCTGCCAGCGCGTAGACCTTCTCCTTGGCACAGAAATCGCTACATGCGAGTCTGTCAGATTGGAAATTCTGGCCGGTGCTCGTGACGAGCAGCAGCTTTTTGAACTTCGAGGTTTGCTTGCGAGAGCAACACTCGTAACAACTGAACCCAGTGATTACGAAGAGGCTTCCGCAATTTATCGAGCGTGCAGGCGTAATGGAAATACTCCAAGGAAACTGCTGGATTGTCTTATCGCAGCGATTGCGATTAGGTCTGACTTTTCGGTGCTTCATGCAGATTCAGACTTTGATGCAATCGCTCGAAGTACTGGTCTCAGGATCGAAAAGTAACCACTATCGCAACTCTCAGGTAATCTCAATCTGATACCTAATCGGAGGGCCAGTGGCTTATAAGTGGTTTGAAACAGTTGCCGTTGCGCAACGTCGAGCAGAGAAGTACCTACCAAAGTCTGTCTATGGTGCCCTCATTGCAGGATCTGAAAAAGGTCTTTCGTCGAAGGACAACCTCGAGTCATTCGACCAACTTGGATTCGCGCCTCATATCGCGGGGCTTTCTAACGAACGCCAAATGCAGACAACACTCATGGGCGAGTCAACATCCATGCCCGTCATCATTTCTCCAACCGGTGTGCAAGCAGTTCACCCAGACGGCGAAGTTGCCGTTGCACGCGCTGCAGCGAATCGCGGCGTTCTCATGGGGCTTAGTTCATTTGCCAGCAAGTCAGTCGAAGATGTTTGCGCAGTAAACAGCCAAGTTCTTTTCCAGATGTACTGGTCGGGAGACCGCGACACCATGGTGCAGCGCCTCATTCGCGCGAAAGCTGCTGGCGCCAAGGGAATTATCTTGACCCTCGACTGGTCGTTCTCTAACGGACGTGACTGGGGTAGTCCTTGGATTCCAGAGAAGATCAATCTGAAGGCAATGGTGAAGCTCGCACCTGAAGTTATTGTGCGACCACGCTGGCTAACAAAGTTTGCATTAACTGGTCGCTTCCCAGACCTCGGGGCACCAAACATGTCACCAGTAGGAACAAAGCCACCAACATTCTTCGGTGCGTACTACGAGTGGATGCAAAGCCCTCTTCCAAGCTGGGATGACATTGCTTGGCTTCGCGCGCAGTGGGACGGACCATTCATGGTGAAGGGCGTAAGCCGCATTGATGACGCCAAGCGCGTTGTTGACCTCGGTGCTACTGCTCTTTCAGTTTCTAATCACGGTGGAAACAACTTGGACGGAACTCCAGCGCCAATTAGGTCTCTTCCTGCAGTGGTGGACGCAGTTGGTTCACAGATTGAAGTATTCCTTGACGGTGGAGTTCGCCGTGGAAGCGACGTCGTGAAGGCCTTGGCACTTGGTGCCAAGGGAGTCATGATTGGTCGCGCTTATCTCTGGGGACTCTCGGCTGGCGGACAAGCCGGTGTTGAAAATGTGCTCGATGTACTCCGCGGTGGCATTGACTCAACATTGCTCGGACTCGGTAAGTCAAACATCAATGAGCTGACACGCGAAGACGTCGTTGCTCCTGAGGGATTCTTTAGGAAGCTTGGTTCATGAGTCGAGTTGCGATTGTTACCGGTGCCGCTCGCGGTATTGGTGCCGCCACAGTTGACGCACTTGTAAACAGTGGATACCACGTAGTTGCAGTGGATCGTTGTCGTGACATTCCTGAAATTTCGTACCCGCTCGCAACACCTGCAGATCTCGACGCAGTCGTGAATCGACACGGTGACGCCGTACTCGGACTCGTTGGTGACGTTAGAAGTGCCACCGACATGCAACTCGCCGTGGAAACTGCAGTACGTCACTTCGGGCGCCTTGACGTTGTTGTCGCATGCGCCGGGGTAATGGGCGGCGGTGGACCGTTTTGGACAGTGAGCGATGAACAGTGGGACGCTGTTGTTTCGGTGAATGTTCTTGGTGTGAGGCGTCTGATTGAAGCTGCTGCTCCAACACTCATTGCTAATGGACCTGAAGCTAACAGTCGCATTGTGGCGATTGCTTCTTCAGCTGGAAGCACAGGGCTTTACAACCTGGCTGCCTACACCGCATCAAAGCACGCAGTTGTTGGACTGATCAGAAGTGCCGCTATGGACCTCGCAGAGCACGGCGTCACCGCAAATGCCGTGAGCCCTGGATCAACTCGCACCGACATCTTGGAAGCATCAGCAAAGGTCTATGGCCTCAAGAGCGTTGAAGAGTTTGGCAAGCAGCAGCCAGTTGGGCGATTGCTGGAGCCAAGTGAGATCGCAGAAGTTGTTTTGTGGCTCTGCTCTCCTGAGTCATCTTCAGTCACCGGAGCCGACATTGCGGCTGATGGCGGCATGACTGTTTAATTCAAGCCGTGAATGCTTAACTGGTTGCGTAAACGTTTTTAGGAGAAACCATGTGTCAGCGAATCACTTGCGAAAATTGCAATAAGCCAACCTGGAAGGGTTGCGGCGAACACATCGAGCAAGCTCTCGAAGGTGTCCCTATGAATGAGCGTTGTTCCTGTTCACGAGAGGTTGCCAAAGTCAAAAAGGGCGGCATCCTCGCTCGTTTCCGCAAGAGCTAATTCTCTCCACGTTCGTGGGATAAGGTCAAGGAGCCTCGTGGCAGCGAAGTAGGTGTAATTCCTACGCTGTCCCGCAACTGTAAGTGGCCTTCGTGAGAAGCCCATAAGCCAGGTCGCCTACCGCGAGGAGATGTGAAGACAGCTCTCGAGGTAAGGAGCGGTCGTTCGGATACTTCTCCGTCGTCCACCTGACTCGACGAACAAAAGGAGATATCCATGAAACATTTCCCTCGGTTCGTCGTTGCACTAACTCTTAGTGCTTTGACGTTTCCCCTAGCAAGCATCACAACAGCTGGCGCTGTGACACAGTCGCCATCGTGCATTGTGTCGCTCTCACCAACTGCAACAGCCACGCTGTATGCAATTGGTGCAGGTGCGCAAGTTGGTGCCGTTGATCAAAACTCAACGTACCCAGCGGCTGCAGCGTCGCTCGCAACAAAAAGCAAGATCAATCCTCTAAGTCCTAGCGCTGAGGGAATTGCAACTATTTGTGCTGGAAAGACCAAGCCATCGCTAGTTGTAATTTCCTACAATGCCAACAGCATTGAGCAAAAGCTCACAGCGCTTGGCGTCAAGGTTGTGACTCAACTAGCTCCATCGTCATTGTCAGGAGCACTTGCACAAATCACGCAACTTGGTTCTCTGACTGGTCACGTGGCGCAGGCCTCAAAGCTCACTGCATCAATGACGAAGGCTATTAACGACGATGTTGCTTCTATTGCAAAGCACCCAACTAAGAAATTGACGGTGTTCTACGAAATCGGAACTAAGCCGTACTACTCACTTACGAGCACAACATTTGTCGGTTCGATTTTGAAGTCACTCGGACTTGTGAACATTGCCGATGCGGTTGCAACGTCAGCTGACGCCGGGTACCCATCATTAACTCCTGAGTATGTGTTGAGCTCTAACCCGAAGATGATTATCACCGCTGATGCGCAGTCAGCATCGGACGTGAGTGCTCGCTCTGGTTTCAAAAATCTAAGTGCAGTGAAGGCCAAAACCATAGTTGCGCTTAACCCAAACTTGGCGTCTGAGTGGGGTCCACAGTTACCGCAACTTGTTCACGCCATTACTGCAGCGGTTAAAGCTGCACTCGCAAACAACACCCTCTGGAAGTAGGTAGGCCTTGACACCAAGCCCACAGACCACTCGCCGCGTGGCGATAGTAAGCATCGTGACATTCATTTGTCTGTTGCTTGCGGTGTTCTGTGGGCTTGTTGTTGGACCAACGTCAATTGGCACCTCGAGAATCTTCGGATCACTGTTTGCTCATCTAGGTATTGGCCACAGCACCTTAGACACAATGCAGACAACAGTTGTCTGGCAACTTCGTGCTCCTAGGTTGGTGCTTGGACTACTTGCTGGAGCGATGCTCGCAGTTGCGGGTGGAACGTACCAAGGCGTCTTTCGTAATCCACTCGCGGATCCGTATTTGCTTGGCGTTGCTGCTGGCGCCGGACTTGGAGCAACGTTCGCCATTATGGACGTAGGTCACGCAATCAGCACCCCAACTTGGACACCGCTCATTGCATTTGTTGGTGCGATGCTCGCAGTTGGATGCACCTGGCTTATTGGTGGAAGGGGATTGTCCTCTAACGCCAGCACTTTGGTGCTGGCGGGAGTCGCTGTTGCAGCTTTACTCACTAGTGCTCAGACGTTCTTGCAACAACAGGCTTCGGCGAATTCAATCGCCCGGGTGTACATCTGGTTGCTGGGGTCACTCGCTAGTGCGAGCTGGAGCTCAGTGAATCTTGCTCTTCCATACGTACTTGTCTGCATAACAATCTGTGTTCTCTGTGGGCAGGCCCTTGACGTCATGAGTGTGGGCGAAGATGAGGCTCGCTCGCTCGGACTTCCTGTTCGACGCGTGCGCACACTGGTAATTGTTGCATCTTCACTCGGGACTGCTGCAATCGTTTCAGTTGTAGGACTCATTGGCTTCGTCGGAATTATTGTTCCGCACATTGTTCGACTCGTCGTCGGTACTTCGTACCGACGCATCCTTCCAATTTCTGTTGTCGTAGGTGCTGCGTTCTTGGTTTTTGCTGACACAATTGCGCGCACCGCAGTATCCCCGTCAGAACTTCCACTCGGAGTAATTACCGCACTCGTTGGTGCACCAGTTTTTGTTTTAGTACTCAGCCTTCGAGGGACTCAGCAATGAGTGCTATCGAAATAAAGAATCTCACGGTAAGAGCTGGGGCGAAGACACTGATAAATGACGTGACGCTGAGCGTCGAGGCGGGGACATGGCTCACGATAATTGGTCCAAATGGCGCGGGCAAGACGTCACTAGTTGAAACCGTTGCGGGAATAAGAAAAATTGATGCAGGCTCCATTGCAATTACTGGTCAAAACATTGGAGGGCTGAGTGAGCGAGAGCGTGCACGTCTCGTGGCCCTTGTTCCACAGAACCCCTTCGTGCCTAGCGGCATGAGTGTTCGTGATTATGTTTCACTCGGTCGCACGGCCTATCACGGCATGATGCGTGCTCCATCGGCAGGTGACCGAGCGATTGTTGATTCAGTCATTGAGCGACTATCGCTACATGAATTTACTAATCGCAATGTTGCAACACTCTCAGGTGGCGAACGCCAGCGCATGGTGCTTGCTCGCACCCTTGCACAGTCAACCATGGTGGTAGTTCTAGATGAGCCAATCACGGGTCTTGATCTTCGCCATCAAATGGATCTACTGGAGCTTCTTAAGAAGGAAGTCGCAGATTGTGGCCTCACGGTGCTCGCAACCTTGCACGATCTCACTCTCGCCGGACAGTTTGCTGACCGACTTGTTTTGCTCGACAAATCGCAAGTAGTTCTTGATGGTGCTGCGCATGATGTAATTCGAGACGCGGAACTCGCCAGTAGGTATGGCATGCAACTTCGAGTTGTCGATGTTGATGGTTCAGACGTTGTTGTCCCGGTACGTTCCTAGTTAGCACCTAGACTCAGTGATACAACGAAGGGAATTACCTTGCGCCGTACGCGAATAGTGGCAACTATTGGACCGTCATCTGAAAGTGACGATGTCATCAAGGGTCTCGTCCTCGCGGGCGTTGACGTTTTCCGCCTTTCATTCGCGCACGGTGATATCCCGTCAAACATTGAGAGACTTCGTCGCCTTCGAGACTTAGCGCCAGACGCCGCAATCATGGTTGACATTCCTGGCCCAAAGATTCGTGCAGGATCATTTGGATCTACGCCTGTGTACTTAAACGTAGGTGACCAAGTTGAGCTCTATGAAGCCTTCGGTGAGACGTCTACAAATTCACGCATAGCTGTTGAACGTGAAGACGTTCTTCGAATGCTAAAGACTGGTGACCGCGTTCACCTCGGAGATGGTGGAACATCACTAGAAGTCACGGCAACTGGAAAAGCATTAATGACGGTTGTTATTTCTGGCGGCGGCGTAATGGGTAAGCCTGGGCTCTCGCTTCCGACTTCAATAATTGCGGACCAACTTCCAACTGCTGATGACCGCGAACGACTTGAAGCGCTTCGAAGTGAAAAATTTGAAATTCTTGCTGTTTCATTTGTCAGAACTGCATTTGACATGGTTTCAGTTCGTACAGTTCTTGGACGAAGCGATGTGATGATGATGGCGAAGATTGAAACCGCTGAAGGCATTGAAAATCTTTCTGAGATTATTGAAGTTTCAGATTCGATCATGGTGGCCAGAGGTGACCTTGGTGTGCGCATGCCTATTGAAGATGTGCCGCACCTGCAAAAGACCATTGTTCACGAAGGTGTCAAGTTTGCGCGACCAGTAGTTGTCGCGACACAAATGCTCGAATCAATGACCCACGCTCAAGTTCCAACTCGTGCTGAAGTAACTGACGTTGCTAATGCAGTTCTCGACGGTGCTAGTGCGGTAATGCTTTCGGGTGAAACCGCAATTGGTGATGACCCAATTGGCACTGTTGTAACTATGGACCGCATTGTTAGCCGCGCTGAAACTTCATTTGATTACCAGAAGTGGGGAGCGGGTCTTGGTCTACAACAAGGTATTACTGACCCCCACGACCCAGCACGCATCACTGCAGCAATTACAGGATCTGCGTGGCGCGCTGCCATGGAAGAGAAAGCAGTGGCGATTGTTGCGTGCACGCGATCTGGAATGACAGCTCGTGCTATTTCGCGGTTTCGCCCACCAATGCCAATTATTGCCATCACGCCGAGCGAAAATACCGCTCGCCAACTTCGAAGCTCATGGGGTGTGCAAGAAACCTTTATTTCCCAAGCAACGGCAATTGATGATCTTTGTGAATTCGCAATGCAGCAGTTAAAACTGGCTGGCATTGCAAAAACAGGGGACCGCATTGTTGTAATGGCTGGCTCTTCAAAGGGTGGTGCTTCAGTTACTGACACCGTTCGAATGATTGTTGCTAGCTAATCCGCAAGCGAATGGGTACTGCGTTCTACTAACGCAGCTGTGAGTAGTGCCAAAGAGGCAAGCGTTATTGAATTCCTCGAAAAGTAGGTTCCACAACCTGCTAGCCATGATGTAGAAGTTGCTAATCGCCAGTGATTCCACGGCACGATAAGTACTGCAATGTTGAGTAGTGCAGTTCGTGCAGTCCAGGACTTCATGCCGACCTCGAGAGCTACGAAAATCAAAATTGGTGCGTAGGTGAAGTAATGGTCCCACGCGACTGGTGCTCCAATTATTGATGTCATAAGTAGTACTACTGCTGAGCTGAATTCACATGAGCGCTTCCACAGATTCTGAGCTGCGTACAATCCAAGGATTACTACAAAAAGTGAACCTACCAACGCTCCGATGCTGCCAAACTCACCGAGGTGAAATGGAGCACGGTTCAGCATTGACGAAAAGCTCGAACTGGAAATCGGTGCTCGGTTAGTTAGAAAATGCTTCAGCTCATTTCCGCCAAACAGAACTTTGGAAACGTATGAACTTGCACTGGCTGGCCACACGATGACCGCACTCAGGGTGATGACTGTAAATGTTGCCATTGCCGTGATTGCCGCCTGCCACTGACGGCGCAGTAACCAGACAAGTATGAAAATTGCTGGGTATAACTTCAGTGCGGCCATGAGTCCAATTAGGACTCCTTGTGTTTTGCCTCGGATAATCAACCAGTCCAAGAGAACCGCAAACATTATGAAAATACTTGTTTGTCCCCAGCCCAGACACTCTCGAACTGCGGGAAAAAGAAAGATAGATCCAACACCTAGTGCGCAAGCACTCAGAGAAGCAGTCATCCAATTTTGCTTCAATACATAGCGCTGGGCAATAAACACAGTTGCAATTAATGCAATGAGTGATCCGAGGGTCGACACAAATGCCAAGTGATGAATAGGTATCCACAGCAGTGGCCAAAGCAAAAGAATGGCACCCGGAGGATACGTGAATGCTTGTGCGCCAAATGGAATGTAAATGTTCCCGGTGTGTCTTAGATTTTCAAGATTCGCAACCCGACCGAGAAGGTCCCGGTGATTACCAATTGATTCGCCAGTGATGTGTGATGCGTAATAGGCCGACGCAACTACTAGAAGTAGTTGGCCAATGATTATCGAGAACTTCAAAAGTTTCGATGTGCGCATATCGTTACAGTAGTTCCGAAGTCTGCTCATTTACCTGAGGGTGTAATTCATTGATGAGTTACTCAGGTAACGTGGTCAGGTGAACCGCTTCTCGGAGAAGGTCTGGGCAACATACCGGCGCCTCCCTCAATCAACGACCAGCGTCTTGGTCATCATTGGTTTTATTTTGCTTGGGAACATTGTTTTTGTTTCGGGCCTAATGAATGACAATCCAATCTCTTGGACCTCACAGATTTCTCACACTTCTTGTTTAGTCACTTGTGGTCGGCCAATGACTGATCCCAATGTTGGCTACATCACTCAAGCGCTCGGACATCTTTCAGCCAACAATTTGCTGCATGGACACATGCCGTACTGGAATTATTTTGAAGGCTTAGGCACTCCGCTTCTTGGAGAGATGCAGGCTGCGTCACTATTTCCTTTGACGCTCTTGTTTCTCATGCCGGCCGGACTTTTGTGGTTTCACATCACCTTGGAAATTATTGCCGGTCTTGCTACGTATTTCTTGATTCGCCGATTCTCGCTTTCACCAATGCTGGCAACAACCGCTGGAATCCTCTTTGCATTAAATGGCACATTCGCATGGATAGGAAACGCAGTCTTAAATCCAATTGCGTTCCTACCGCTATTGCTACTCGGCATAGAAATGGTGTTGGACGGAGCAAAGTCGAATAAGCGTGCGTGGTTCTTAGTTGCGCTGGCGCTGGCACTTTCGCTCTACTCAGGCTTTCCTGAGATTGCGTATCTTGATGGACTCTTCGCACTCGGTTGGACAGCTGTGCGAATGTCTTCACTTGAACGCAGCCAAAGGTGGTTCGTGGCTCGATCACTTGGCGTAGGCGGAACAGTAGGACTCCTCGCTTCATTGCCGGTAATTGTTCCTTTTTACGATTACATGAAGGTGGCACACCTCGGCGGTCACAGTTCAGTTGACGCCACGGCACACCTACCGGTGCAGGCACTTCCGATGCTGTTTCACCCCTACGCGTATGGCACATTGTTTTCGAATCTCAATGTTGCAAACTTCTGGGGCAACATTGGTGGGTACTTCACCATCAGTGTCACTTCACTAGCGCTGCTTGGTCTTTTTGGAAGCCGCTGGCGCTCGCTGAGGTTGTATCTCGGTGGGTGGATTCTGCTCGGCACAATGGCGATTTTTGACTTCTTGCACACCAGGTCACTTTGGAACTTGCTGCCATTTGTAAAGTCAACGGCCTTGATGCGCTACATCAACCCTTCAGCTGAAATTGCCATGATCATTTTGGCTGTATTCGCGCTCAGCGATCTCTTGAGTGATCCACGTTCAGTGAAGCGTTTCAAGATCACCTCTGTTGTCGCTCTGGCGTTTTTGGTGTGGTGTGCTCTAGAGGCGCGAGCACTTAATCAGGGTGTGGTGATTAGTCACAGCGCTCGATTGATCTTCATCGTTCTCGATGTTCTGCCATTCATTGCTGCGGGACTGCTAGTGCTTTTGAGCTGGTTCACGCCCAAGCGTTACGCCATGCTGCTTATCTGCGGCGTGCTCGTTATTGAATCTCTCGCGATGTTTCTTGTCCCAACGGCAGAGTCACCAACGAGAGTTGATGTTGACATGGCACCAATTCATTTTCTCCAGCAACATCAAGGTGAGCAGCGCTTCTTCGACATGGGCGTGCTCTGGCCAAACTGGGGCTCGCAATACGGACTTTATGAACTCAATCAAGTTGAGATGCCGTTCCCCAAGGCATTCGCTAATCACATCCTGAGCAGTCTCTATCCAGGTCTAGATCCTGTGCATCACTTCACGATTCAAGGCGGGCTCCTTGTTGGTATCCCGGCACAAGAGAAAGAGCTTGTTGCGCACTTCGCGAATTATGAAAAAGCTTCAGTTAAATATCTTTTGTACCCCAACTTCGCGCATCTTGCAGGCAAGAAAACTACGCCGATCCACATTTCGCCAGCGCTACTTTCACTTGGCGTCAAAGAGGTCTTTCACGATGAGCTCACAACTATTTACGAGTTACCTAATCCGAGACCGTTCTACTCAACAAAGTCTTCCGTCTGTCAGATAATGAGTTCTGCGCCTTCTACGGCAACTGTTGTTTGTCCTTCAGCTACGACGTTGCTTCGAACTGAACTTTCAATGCCTGGCTGGCACGCAGTGGTGAATGGCACTGAAGTACCAATCACCACGGTTGATGGGGTCTACCAAGAAATTGCGCTGGCCGAGGGAGTGTCTCACGTCGAGTTCAACTTCACGCCACCGCACCAGCGCTACGCACTACTTGTTGGTCTTGCAGCGCTGCTCTACCTCGCTGGAGCATGGGGTTTCGAAGTGAAACGACGTAAGGCTTCTTCAGTTCCTTTAACTGACTGAGCCAAGCATTTCGGCTCTGATGCGATGAATTTGGTGCCCCCGGCAGGAGTCGAACCTGCGCACATGGCTTCGGAGGCCAATGCTCTATCCACTGAGCTACGGGAGCGTCGTAAGTAAGGCTACCGGACTCCTCTAAAGTTCTTCTATGAGTTCCAAAGCGCTACCAACATCGCTGCTGGCAGATACTGCCGTTGTTGGTGATCACGATGTCACCATTGGTGGGGTCTCACTTAACGAACTCGCAGCCACATACGGCACACCCCTCTTTGTCTACGACGAGCAGACACTTCGCTCACGTTGTGGCGAAGCAGCCAAGATTTTTGACGATGGGGTGGCCTTCGCCTCCAAGTCATTCCTCTGTGGGGCAATGGCCAAGCTCGCCAGTGAAGAAGGTCTCTGCATTGATGTTTCAACTGGCGGGGAACTCGACATCGTGCTTCGTGCCGGAATTAACCCAAGTCGAATCATTCTCCACGGGAACAACAAATCATTAGACGAACTACAGCGTGCCCTTGAAGTCGGTGTGCACCGAATAATTGTTGACAACTTTTCAGAAATTGAGCGCATCAGGTCCCTCACGTCGAGCTCGTCAGATGTTCACTGTCTTATCCGTGTGACTCCCGGCGTTGAAGCGCACACGCACGAATTTATTAAGACGGGCACCGAAGACACAAAGTTCGGTTTTTCAATTACTTCTGGTGATGCCAGAAAGGCAATTGATGCAGTCGCCGCACTTCCCGGAGTAACACTGCACGGCGTGCACGCACACATTGGCTCGCAGATTTTTGAAACTGATGGCTTTGATGAAACAATGCAGATTCTCGCAACGTTCACCAAGGATGATGACTTCGATGAACTCTGCATCGGTGGAGGAATTGGCGTTGCCTACGTTGAAGGCGAATCGGCACCATCTATTACTGAGTGGGGTAGTGCAATTCGTGAAGCGGCAAAGCGCATTGGGCTAGATCCAAAGATTCGTATTCTCGCTGAACCAGGTC
The DNA here is from genome assembly GCA_937975915.1 of uncultured Acidimicrobiaceae bacterium. Taxonomy (GTDB): domain Bacteria; phylum Actinomycetota; class Acidimicrobiia; order Acidimicrobiales; family RAAP-2; genus RAAP-2. The sequence goes on from CALJTY010000030.1 coordinate 78,012, forward strand.
GCGCAATCGTCGCCCAAGCTGGACTTACGTTGTACCGCGTAGGAGCAGTTAAGCCGGTGGCCGAGCGCACCTACATGGCCGTAGATGGCGGTATGAGTGACAACCCACGTCCAGTTCTCTATGGATCTGGTTATGAAGCATTTGATGTTTCAAATCCCAAGGCACCGCGAACACAAAGTGTCCGCCTTGTTGGAAAACACTGTGAAAGTGGCGACATTTTGATTGACGAAGCATGGCTTCCAGCAACTACTGGCGTTGAGTCACTAATTGCTACCCCAGTAACTGGGGCGTACAGCTATTCAATGGCTTCTAATTACAACCGAGTTCCACGACCAGCGGTGATCTTTGTAAAAGATGGAAAAGCCCGTGAAGTACTGCGTCGTGAGACGTTTGACGACTTAGCTCGTCTCGAAGTCTGAGCCCCCTTCCCCTAGACTTAGCCAATGACTTCACCCGTAATTCGCGTTGGCGTAATCGGGGCTGGCTTTGTAGGAAGCGCCCTGGTAGAGCTACTCAATGATCGTTCACGTAACGACGCATTGCTCGACGCCGCCACGGCAACTATTGAAGTTGTGGGAGTCGCCGTCCGCGACACCTCCAAGGCTCGCGGATCTATCTCGAAGGACCTTTTAACTACTGACGCTGCGGGACTAGCCAGTCGCAAAGATCTTGATATTTTGGTTGAACTTGCTGGTGGCATTGAGCCAGCTCGAAGCTACGTTGAAGCAGCTCTAAAGAATGGTGTTTCGGTTGTTACTGCAAACAAAGCGCTCATGGCCGAATGTGGAACTGAACTCGCACGTCTCGCCAGTGCAAATAACTGTGACCTCTTCTATGAAGCCGCTGTAGGTGGGGCCGTTCCAATCATTCGTGCTCTTCGCACGTCACTCGCTGGAGAGCGAATCAATCGCGTCATGGGAATTGTGAATGGAACTACAAACTTCATTCTCTCGAAGATGACCAGTGAGGGAAGTGACTACGGCGTTGTGCTGAAAGAAGCACAGGCTCTTGGTTACGCCGAAGCCGATCCGACTGCTGACGTTGAAGGATTCGACGCAGCGGCAAAAGTACAAGTTCTTTCTTCACTCGCTTTTGGCACCGAGATGAAGAGCACGGAAATTTCTCGTGAAGGAATCTCGGGCATTCGTTCGGTAGACGTCGACTTTGCCACGAACGCTGGATACGTCATCAAGCTCGTAGGTGTTGCTGAGCGTCACGGGGCACACGGACTTTCTCGTCGCGTTCACCCGGCCCTTATTGAAAAGAGTCACCCACTCGCTTCAGTGAATGGTGCAATGAATGCAGTATTTGTTGAAGGTGTGAACAGTGGTCCACTTATGTGGCTCGGACAAGGCGCCGGTGGTGGTCCAACAGCAACTGCGGTCCTCGGAGATGTTCTAGACGCTGCACGCAATCGAGTTGACAAGCGTCACCAGGTCCCATTCAGTGTTGATCCAGAGATCAAGGACATCGACGCGGGAGACACTTCAAGCATTTTCTACATAAGTGTCGATGTGAAAGACGAACCTGGAGTACTTGCTGCGGTTGCAGGAGTTTTCGGAAAGAACAATGTTTCAATTCGTTCCATGGAGCAGCACGGCGTCAGCAATGAAGCTCGCATTTCATTCATGACACACGAAGCACTTGGAAAAAACGTACAAGCAACTATTAGTGACCTAGCAAAATTGAGTTCAGTTGACTCAATTGGAAATTGCATTCGCGTCATCGAAGGAGTTAAATAATGCCAGGTTGGAACGGACTCCTTAACGAGTACTCAGAGTGGTTCAACCTTGAAGGTGTGAAAGAAGTTGTCACCCTCCAAGAAGGCAACACACCGCTCATTCGTGCCGATCGTCTCTCAGAACGACTCGAAGCAGACGTTTGGCTGAAGTTTGAAGGATTAAACCCATCTGGTTCTTTTAAGGACCGTGGAATGACTAACGCTGTAACCCAGGCCAAGGCCAAAGGCGCGAAGACTGTTATCTGTGGATCTACCGGAAACACCTCGGCTGCAGCTGCTGCATACGCCGCAAAAGCCGGCATGGACTGCGTTGTTCTAGTTCCTGAAGGAAAGATCTCTCGTGGAAAACTCGCACAAGCAATTGTGTATGGTGCCCAGGTTTTACAGATTCGTGGCAACTTTGACCAAGCACTTAACTTGGCGCGTGAATTAACCCAGCACATCCCAATCACCATTGTTAACTCCATTAATTCAGACCGCATTGAAGGACAAAAGACTGGAGCATTTGAGGTTGTCGATGTGCTTGGAAAGGCACCAGACATTCTTTCCATTCCAGTAGGGAATGCTGGAAACATCACTGCTTACTGGCGTGGTTTTACTCAATATCACTTCGCTAAAAAGATCACGACGCTGCCAAAGATGTGGGGCTTTCAAGCTGCGGGCGCTGCACCAATTGTTCTTGGGCACCCAGTAGAAAATCCAGAAACTATTGCTACAGCAATTCGTATTGGTAACCCAGCGAGTTGGGTTCCAGCTCTTGAGGTAATTGCGGAATCACACGGTGACATCCGCGCGGTAACTGATGAAGAGATTCTTGACGCATACCGTTACCTCGCTCGCTACGAATCAATCTTCACTGAGCCAGCATCAGCTGCATCAGTGGCTGGAATCATCAAGTTCGGTGTTCCTAAGGGTTCGACTGTTGTCTGTGTGCTTACTGGGAACGGTCTAAAGGACCCAGATACTGCAACCATGGGCACCGCTGAGCCAGACATCGTTGACGCCACCATTAAGGCGCTTCTTTCCAAGATTTCCTAGGCATTTGCAGCTGGGCTAAGTCCGGCTACACTTTTACTTGTCGTCCGCGACCGGCCTTTTGCCAGCGTGCGGAAAATCTTCCAAGACGGCACTTCTTTATTTTTTCTCTGTCCAGGATTCTCTTTCACGGATAGCGAGGAAGGAAACACTTATGGCTGCAAAGCCCACACCAGATCGTTCAGACCTCGAATCTAAGAGCGTCGCTGATCTACAAAAAATCGCTGAAGTAACTGGAGCGAAGCCTGCTGGTCGCTCAAAGGCAGCCATTGTTGACGCCATCATGAACGCCGGCGCCCCGGCAGCTTCTGAGTCATCAAGCCGTGCAGTTCGCTCACGTCGCACTGTCGCAACCCCAGTTGACGATTTTGATGACCTCCTCGGAGAATTTGTTGCCGATGCCAAGACTGAAAAGCCAGCCTCTGCTCCAGCTGCGGAGTCAACCACCGCGCCTGCACCAGAACGCCAGAACAACCCACCTCGCCAGAACAACAACCAGCAGCGCGAACGCCAACCTCGTGATTTTGGAAACGAGCAGGGTGGTCGCAATAACCGTCGCAACCGACGTAACCGCAATGACCGTGGTGATCGCGGCAACAGCAACGGTGGACGCGAGCGTTTCGGCGGCGAAGCAATGCCAAATGCTGATCAGCCCTACGACGGTGAGCTAGTAGAAGTCCAGGGACTTCTAGACCTACGCGACGACGGATACGGCTTCTTGCGTGTGAAGGGTTTTCACCCATCACCAAATGACGTGTACGTCTCAATTAATCAGGTTCGTCGTTTCCACTTGCGAAAGGGAGACACCATTGTTGGTGGCTACCGACCTGCTGCATCAAATGAAAAGTACCCAGCACTTCTTCGCGTTGACCTCGTTCAAGGACTCGACCCAGAAGTCGCACGCCTTCGTCCAAAGTTCGAAGATCTAACGCCACTGTTCCCAGACGAAAAACTCAAGCTTGAAACGTCTGAAGGAAAGAGTGACCTCACACCACGCATTGTTGACCTGCTTGCACCAATTGGTAAGGGTCAGCGTGGACTTATTGTTTCACCGCCAAAGGCCGGTAAGACAACAATCATGAAGCAGATTGCTCACTCAATCGAAGAGAACAACCCAGACGTTCACCTCATGGTTCTTCTCGTTGATGAGCGACCTGAAGAAGTTACTGACATGCGCCGCAGTGTTAAGGGTGAAGTTATTGCTTCAACATTCGACCGACCAGCTGATGAGCACACGCACATTGCAGAACTCTGCATTGAGCGTGCGAAGCGTCTCGTAGAAATTGGCCGCGACGTTGTCATCATCCTCGACGGTATTACTCGTCTTGCTCGTGCGTACAACCTTGCAGCTCCGGCAACTGGGCGAATCATGTCTGGTGGAGTTGACTCAGGTGCGCTCTACCCACCTAAGAAGTTCTTCGGTTCAGCACGAAACATTGAAGAAGGTGGGTCGCTCACCATCCTCGCTAGTGCTCTTGTTGAAACTGGTTCCAAGATGGACGAAGTTATCTTCGAAGAATTCAAGGGAACTGGAAACATGGAACTTCGCCTTGACCGTCGTCTCGCTGAGCGTCGACTGTTCCCAGCTATTGACGTCAATGGATCTTCGACACGTCACGAAGAGCTCCTCTTTGACCGCGATGTTCTGCCTCAGGTGTGGAAGCTGCGCCGTGTGCTGAATGGGCTTGCCGCCGAGGGCCGCGACGCGGCTGGACTCGAGCTCCTGATTGACAAATTGAAGTCAACCCGTAGTAATGACGAGTTCTTGGCCGAAATTGCCAAGGGCCCGGCACCCACCTCGTAATTTCCTGTAAACTCGTACTTCGCAACAAGGAGCACTAATGAAGCCAGATATTCACCCAAATTACGCAGAAGCGACTGTTACCTGCTCGTGTGGAAACACGTTCGTGACACAGTCGACTAAGTCTGTGATGACGGTTGAACTCTGCAACGAGTGCCACCCGTTCTTCACCGGTAAGCAGAAGCTTGTTGACACAGGTGGACGTGTTGAGCGCTTCGAGCGCCGCTACGCGCAAAAGACCACCAAGGCGCGCGCTCCTAAGGCTTAAGGCCTAGAGCTCGCAACCTTCGTGCGCTCTGTAGACGACACACTTAACGCCCTTCAGGACGAACTTCGCATCGTCGAAGCCTCACTTGCTGAACCTGACGTTGCAAGTGATCTAACTCGACTTCGTGATCTTTCACGACGCCACAAGGAACTCAGCGAAATCAATGTCGCTTGGAACGAATTAAAAGCTGTTCAAGAGGACTACGCCACCGCCAAAGAAATGTTTAATGAATCATCTGGTGATGACCGTGAACAATGGCGTGAGGAAATGAATAACGCTGAAGGAAAAATTCCACTTCTGGAATCAACCCTTGAAACTTTGCTGCTTCCACGTGACCCTAACGAAGGTCGAAACGTAATTATTGAAATCCGTGGCGCCGAAGGTGGGGAAGAGGCCAACCTTTTTGCTGGCGACCTTGCTGACATGTACCGCCGTTACGTGGCACTTCGCGGATGGAAGCTCGACGTAATCGAACTTCGCGAATCTGAACAGGGTGGACTTGACGAAGCGACGTTCCTCGTTAAGGGTGACGACGCATGGGCCAGACTCGAGCATGAAGCTGGAGTTCACCGCGTGCAGCGCGTGCCCGTTACTGAAGCGAAGGGTCGCGTTCACACGTCCTCTGCGACAGTTTCAATTCTCCCTGAAGCCGAAGAAGTTGATGTTGCGCTAAATCCAGCGGAACTAAAGATTGACGTGTATCGCTCATCTGGTCCTGGTGGACAGAGCGTTAACACCACTGACTCTGCTGTTCGTATTACTCACCTTCCTACCGGAATCGTTGTAGCGATGCAGGACGAGAAGAGTCAGATTCAAAACCGCGCCAAGGCGCTCATTGTTCTTCGCTCGAGACTTCTTAAGGCCGCCCAAGATGCACAGGCCGACGAACTCAGCTTGTTAAAGCGTGGCCAAATTGGAACCGGTTCTAGAGGCGAGAAGATCCGCACCTATAACTTCAAAGAAAACCGAGTAACTGACCACCGAATCAACCTCACCACCTACGCTCTCGATGACGTACTGGCTGGAAACCTCGATCCATACGTTGATGCGTTGCTCGCTGAAAAGCGTGCTCGCCAATTGGCCGAGAGTGACGGACGTTAATTCCGAGCTAGTGACCGAGTTAATCGGTCTCGGACTTGAGCGCCATGAAGCACGCTGGCTCGTCGAGGAGTTCGTGCCAGGAGCCGACCTAGACGCCGTCCCAGCACTTCGACTTGCAGCACAGCGTCGACTGAATGGTGAACCGCTGCAATACATCATTGGTCACTGGCCCTTTCGCTCACTCGACCTTGACGTTGACTCGCGTGTGCTCATCCCACGTCCTGAAACAGAAGAGCTTGTTGACTACGCACTGCAAGAGCTTGCACGAGTTGGAGCTATCGCCCCTGTAATTCTCGATCTGGGATGTGGATCAGGCGCTATTGGCCTTTCACTGCTGTTCGAACTTCGTGAACGTGGCATCGCTGCAACGCTCGTATGTGTTGATGAGTCTCAAGATGCTCTGAGCGTGGCGAAGCGAAATGCAATTAAACATCAACTTGTTGCGGTCTCGTTTGTGGAGTCTTCGTGGTTCAACAATGTGGACCGCTCACTACGTGGGCACATTGACCTTATTGTTTCGAACCCACCGTACGTAGGTGAAGTTGAGTTTGAAACACTTGACGCAGTGCTTCGCCACGAGCCACTCGGCGCCCTAGTGGCTCCAAGTGCTCAGGGCGTTGAAGGATTTAGTGACCTCGAAGAAGTAATCGCTGAAGCGCCAGAGTGGTTGTCTGCAACTGGAGTGCTGATCTGCGAGCATGGGAACATGCACCGTGAAGTTGCGCTTAAGAATGCGTACGACGCTGGATTCAGCGATGTCTATGACTATGACGATCTTGCTGGGCACCCACGCATCTTGGTTGCGAGACGTTCATGAGTAAAATTCTTTCCTTAGAAGAAGCTGTTGCTGCGTTAGCGAGCGGTGAAGTTATTGCTCTACCGACGGACACTGTCTATGGCGTAGGCGCTGCAATCAACAAAGCTTCAGTTGCAAAAGTCTTTGAATTGAAGCAGAGACCCCAAGACGTCGCTCTCCCGGTACTGGTGTGCTGTGTCGAACAGGCGCTGGAACTTGGTGTTTTGTGGAATGAAAGTGCGCAGTTGCTCAGTGATGCGTTCTGGCCGGGTCCTCTAACAATCGTTGTTAGTGGTCCAAGCGACCTTGCAGAAACTATTGGAAGCACCACACAAAGCGTGGGTCTACGTATGCCAAACAACGAAGTCCTACTTGGATTACTAAAGAACGGCCCGCTCTGTGTGTCGAGCGCGAACAATCACGGAGAGACTCCGTGTGAAACGCCACAGCAAGTTCTAGAGACATTTAACGGTCGTCAGGCTTTCGCTGGTGTTCTAGATGGTGGGGCGTGCAGTGGGGAAGTTTCAACAGTTGTTGATGTCTCAGGCGAGTATTGGAAGATTCTTCGAAGCGGTGCGCTAAGCGAACAAGAAATTGCTCACGTCTTAGCTAAGTGAAATAACGTCTTCTTCAACGATTGCACTGCAACCAATGATTTCTTGAGTTTCGCTCAACTCCATTAGTGCTTCGTCGGTGCTGTGGCTCCAACTGCGAACACCATCGCTACTTCTGGCGGCAACAACGAGTTTCGATGGTGCACCGTCTTTGGCGTGCACCACGGTGTAGCTCTCAATTGTTACATCGCCACTTCTCTGCTCGAATACACACTTCTCTTGTGCATCAACATCAGGCTGTGCGGATCGCCACTGGAAGTCAATCTTCGGCGGAGTGGAAGAGTACGTTCCCCACGCGTGCTTTGTTGAGAACCACCCAAGCCCAGTTACGAGTCCGTGACTACTTGGATTGCTTCTTAATCTGTCGACCATTGAACAGATGCTGTGGGTGACGTAGTTATTTCCTGGTCCACCTCCAAATGTGAGGCCGCCGGTGAGGGTTGGAATTCGCTGTTCATCCAGTGGATCAATGCCCATCATTTCACAAGCTGTTTGCACGACGGTAGGAAAGCAGCTGTAGAGATCTATGTGAGCAATTTCATCGCTCGTTACTCCGAAGTTCTGAAGTGACGACCAAAGGGCGCGCATCGCGGGCGAGTCGTCAAAGACTGGACGCTCTGAAACAAACCAGTGGTCGTTGGCATCTGCGCCACACTGAGGAAAGATCATCTTGTCTTTGGCGACACCAAGTGAAACTGCTTTTTCATAACTGGTCATTATGAATGCCGCTCCCATGTCGACTGGCAAGTTCGCCACTAAAAACTTTGTGTAAGGAAACGAAACCATTCGATTGTTCTTTGTCGCAGTGGTGATCGCGGCTGGAGCTGGTGGTTCAGTTATCCACGCGTAGGGATTGTCTTTTGCAACTTTGGCAAAATTGGCCCAGAGTTTTCCGAGTTGCTTGGCCTGGTCATCCATGCTCCAACCCATGCGAGCTCGTCTCGCATTTTCAAATACTGGATACACCTCAACTGGAAGCGTGAGGCCCTGCTCGTATTCATCTTTGGTGAACGGGATTCGGTTGTCTTCAACAAATGGAGGCTTCGCAACTTCGTCACCCTGTTTAATCCACTCCGGGTCAACGCCTTCTTTTCTAGCGAGTCCACGTGCGTAGTTTGCTTCAGAGCCAACCACGCAGACAGTTGTTACTTCACCGTTCAAAATTCTGCGGGCTGATTCGTGCACCAGCATCTGGGGAAGGTTGCCACCAGTTGGTGTGAGGCGAGTAACAACATCATTTAATCCCAATTGCTCGACCACGAGTCGTGCGGGATCATTGGTGTGCCAAGTGAACGAACCAATGGCGACAATCTCATCAATCGCTTCGAGTGCTCCTGGAGCGCCACTGTCCCCGGCGGCTTTTTCGAGCGCTTGGACCATGAGAGAAAGTGGGGTTGAGCGACTGGCGAACGTGGCGCCAGAAGAAGGGCGTTCTGTAATTTGGCCCACGCCAATAAGGACCGGGGTACGAGGGTTTATTTCCACGCCATGAAGTATTACCGCACCACAGAAGTTCAGCGAATGACCAGTAGGGTTATAGGGATGCGCATTGCTCTTGGCTCCGATCACGCTGGTTTCGACCTCAAAGCAGTACTCGTTTCGACCCTTGCCGAGTGGGGTCACGAGGTCATTGACCTGGGCACAAAAAACGCCTCCGATTCTGTGGACTACCCCGACTTTGGTGAAGCGGTGGGAAGAAGTGTCGTTGAAGGTCGCGCAGACTTCGGCGTTGCAATTTGTGGATCTGGAATAGGAATCTCAATTGCTGCGAACAAGGTTCCTGGTGTTCGAGCCGCTCTTGTTCATGACGCAACATCAGCTCGTCTCAGTCGTGAGCACAATCACGCAAATGTTCTCTGCCTAGGAGCTCGCCTCATTGGTGAGCCCGTAGCAATCGACGCCGTTGCGGCGTGGCTAGGAGCCACCCCCGGTGAAGGTCGACACATCGGTCGTATTGAAAAACTGCACGCTCTTGATGAGCGCGCAGGCGAATAAGAAAGCGAGCCCACAACTGTGGTTTCTTCACCATTTGATGCCTGGATTACTAACGACAGTGAAGTTACGTCACTGCTCGCACAAGAGTGGGAGCGTGAAACCACCACGCTGCAGCTCATTGCGAGTGAGAACTTCACCTCACCAGCCGTTATGGCCGCAACTGGTTCAATTCTTACGAACAAGTACTCAGAGGGTTACCCGGGTCGTCGCTTTTACGGTGGAAACCAAGTTGTTGACGAAATCGAAGACCTCGCACGTCGCAGGCTCACTGCACTTTTTGGTGCCGACCACGCGAACGTTCAGCCACACGCTGGAGCGAGCGCGAACGTAGCTGTTTACACCGGACTTCTAAATCCTGGTGACACAATTCTGGGTCTTCGACTCGACCAGGGTGGTCACTTGACGCACGGTTCACCAGCGTCGCTCACTTCAACGTTCTGGAACTTTGTTTCCTACGGACTTACACCTAGGTCAGATGACCCAGCAAACCCTGGTGAACTAATTGACTTTGACAACCTTCGTGAACTGGCACTGAAGCACCGCCCGAAACTCATCATTGGTGGAGCCACCGCCTACGCGCGCGCTATCGATCCAGTTCCCTTTAGAGAAATTGCTGACGAAGTAGGCGCTCTCTTGATGTTTGACTCAGCTCACGTAGCTGGCTTGATCGCTGGTGGGTCACACCCGAGTCCGGTTCCCTACGCTGACGTTGTTACATTCACCACCCACAAGACGCTGCGTGGTCCACGTGGAGCTGCAATTCTTTGTCGTGAAGAGCACGCGAAGAAAATTGACAGTGCCGTATTTCCAGGTATGCAAGGTGGTCCACTCGAACACGCAATTGCGGCACGTGCAGTTGCCTTCAAAGAAGCAGCGCAACCAGAGTTCGCAACGTACACCCAGCAAATTGTTACTAACGCCAAGGCTTTTGGAGCAGCGCTCGAAGGCAAGGGCTTTCGCATGGTTTCTGGTGGCACAGAAAATCACATGGTGCTGCTTGACCTACGTGAATACGACGCAGAACTCACTGGAAAAGTGGCGCAAGAAGTTCTTGACCGTGCTGGAATCACAACGAACCGTAATCAAATTCCAGACGACCCACGTAGTCCATTCATTACATCGGGTATTCGTGTTGGAACCGCAGCGCAAACTACTGCAGGCATGAAAGAAGCAGAGTTCGCACAAATTGCTGACCTCATGGACAAAGTTCTTCGTGGACGCGACAGTGACGCAGTTGTTGGCTCGGTGCGCGAAGAAGTAGCTGCGCTATGCAGCAACTTCAACCCCTACGCGAACTTTACGAAATAGGTCTGCATGGGCAACATCGCCTCATACGTTGCAGTGTTCCTCGTCGGAGCAGTGGTGACGTTACTTGCGAACAGACCTGCCAGAACAATTTCAATCAACATTGGCTACACCGCTCAACCCGACGAACGAAAAGTTCACGTTGAAGTAACTCCCTACGGCGGAGGGGCGGCGATGCTCGTAGGACTCTGCGTGGCGCTGTTGGTGGCGACAACAATTCCATCTCTTCGAAGCGTGATCACCTCGTCGCACGAAATGATGGGAGTACTGCTGGCCGTCGGTGTCATTTTTATTGTCGGTGTCGTCGACGACTTCAGAGACATGAGTGCTCCGGCGAAAGTTGCTGGGCAAATTCTTGCAGCGTCAATTCTCTACTTCAGTGGCTGCACGATGTATCAACTCAAGTTGCCACTCGCTGGATTCATTGTCCTTGGACCATCAATCCTTCCAATCATCACCGCGATTTGGGTCTTCGCACTCACTAACGCAGTGAACCTCATTGATGGACTCGACGGACTCGCAGGAGGAATCGTTGCCATTGCGTCAGGAACGCTCTGCGTGTACGGGCTTCGTCTCGAAACGCTTGGCCTGCTTCCGACAACAAACATTGGTCCGCTGATTGCGGCACTTACGTGTGGAATCTGTATTGGGTTCCTTCGAGATAATTTTCATCCCGCGAAATTGTTTATGGGAGACGCCGGTGCTCTGATGCTGGGTCTGCTCATGAGTGCTTCAACAATGGTCATTGGTGGAAGAACGCCACCAGCGAGTGGCGTGACCTTCTTCTTCTTTGCGCCACTACTTATTCCGGTTTTCATTCTCGGCATTCCACTGCTCGATGCCCTGTGGGCATTTGTGAGGCGAACTGTCACGGGACAGGGCTTTCAAACTCCTGACAAGAATCACATTCACCACCGCCTGATGCGACTTGGCCATGGTCACCGCAGAACCGTGATCATTTTGTGGCTCTGGACTGCGGTTCTTTGCAGCTTCGTTCTGTTCCCACTTTTCCAGCCAAGAACCAACGTGTTTATTCCCCTTGGCGTCGCTGCCTTGCTGATTGGACTCTTCACCTGGTTTAGTCCGCTCCTTAATCGCAAGCCCGGCAAGCACGAAGCCAAAAAGGCTGAGGAGAGTATTACCTGATGAGTGAGGGGAGAGGGGAAAAAGCCGAGAAGTCGGTCATGTCTGAACTCCCTGGTCTCGCTGCATTTGCCACCATGGGCACGACAATTGCACTTTGCGAAACGGTGGGCGTCCTTCTTGGGCTGTGGGCAGATCACTCATTTGGCACCGGCCCCACCTTTTTAATTATCGGGCTAGTGTTGGGAACCGTGACGGCCGTAATGAGCGTTGTAAAGCAAGTTCGCCGTTACCTTTAAATACTTACATCGTGCTAGAAAACCTTCCCCCAAATACCCTTCCCCGACTACTACGACGCACAATCTTGTCGGCAATTGTCGTGGCAATGGTGGGGTTCGTAGTAACTCTCCTGATCGCGCCCCATGCCCCTTTCGCCGCCGTTGGCGTCGTTATTGGCGTGGGACTAGCAATTCTCAACCTCAGGTTCCTTGACCGCCAGGCGGCAAACGTGGAATTAAAGGGTGAACAGAGCTCTAAGGCAATCCGCAGGCAGCTGGGTGGAAAAACGACCGGACGTTTGGCCCTGATGACTTTGGTGATTCTCGGGGTGGTTTGGCTATACGCCCCCCTAGGAATAGGTATTGTTTCAGGGCTTGTGCTTTACCAAATAGTTTTTGTGATTAACGTAATGCGGGTTGTAGCAAATCAAGGAGGATTTGAGTGAAGACGCTGTACGCAGCTAAGTCGATAGAAGTTGGGGTCCACCCAACGATTAGCGTCTTCGGTCAAACCATCAACCTTGACATTGTTGCGTCAACTCTTTTCGCAATGACGATTTTCTTGTTTCTGGCATTTCGCATGCGCGGAAAAATTACTGACGGTGTTCCTGGCAAGCTGCAACTTTTCTGGGAAGTTCTTACCGAGCAAGTAACCGACCTTGCAGTTTCAGCAATGGGTCCTCGCGGAAAAAAGTTTGTTCCAATCGGAGTAACTCTTTTCCTCTTCATTCTTATTTGCAACTGGATCGGTTTCATCCCGTCAGCAATGCACCCTGGCGCCTCTGGAGAAATTCTTCCTGCACCGACTGGTGATGTAAACCTCCCTCTCGCCATGGCTCTTCTCGTCATTGTTTGGGTGCACATTGAGTCATTCAAAGCACGCGGTGTTCGTGGTTACTTCAAGCACTACGCCCAGCCCTATACGGCGCTAGCTCCTATCAACGTGGTGGAAGAAATTACCAAGCCAATCACGATGACCTTCCGTCTTTTCGGAAACCTTTTCTCTGGTGGACTCATGATCGCAGTTATGACCACCTTGCTTCCCATCTACGCCGTTCCATTCGGCGAGATTATTTGGAAGCCTTTTGATCTCGGCATCGGAGTAATCCAGGCATACATCTTTATGTTGCTTGCGGTTCTCTACTTCGGCATGGCAACCAGTCATGAAGAAGAACACGACGATGTCGCAGTAGCAGCCTCACACTAAATCAACCAGGAGGAATAAAAAATGGCAAATACAGACATCGGATCTGCGGTACGCATCGCTGGTGCACTCATCGGTGGCGGTCTCGCCCTCGGTGGTGGTGCTATCGGAGCAGCAATTGGTGACGGTTTGGCCGGTAGCCAGACCATCGCAGCTATTGCCCGTCAGCCCGAAATTGAAAACAAAGCACGTCAGTACTTCTTCCTGACAGTGGGACTTGTTGAAGCTATGTACTTCATCAACCTTCTGTTCATGGTTGTATTCGTCTACGTATTCAGCGCACAGTAATTCTCTCGTTGATGGGCCTAAGGGCCCATCAACGTGGTTCGTCCACTAGCAAAAGAAGGTCTTCATGATCGCCGAGTCAATATTCCTCATCCCCAATGGAACGTTCATTGTTGAACTAGCCGTTGTGGCGGTGATTTTGTTTCTCGTCACGAAGTACATCCTGCCGCCCCTTAACAAGGCCATGGAAAATCGTCAAGAACAGATTCGTGGCGCACTTGATGCTGCAGACAAGGCTCGCGCTGAAGCTGCTGCTGCAGGTGATGAGCGTGCCAAAGTGCTCGCCGCTGCTCGTGACCAAGCCCGAGAGATCGTGGCCGCAGCACAAGCAACATCTGATTCAGTGAAGGCTGAGTCTGGTGCTCGTGGACAAGCTGAATACGACCGCATCATTGCTGCAGCGCAGGGTGAAGTTGACACTGCTCGCCAGCGAGCAATTGACGAAGCATCAGCCAAGATTGGTGAAATCGTCTTTGACCTTGTCGCCAAGATTGTCGGACGCGAAGTTGACCAGAACGCTCACCAAGACCTCGTTCGCGAAGCCGTGAGTGCTCTTAACGCCGAATCAGCGAAGGCCAAGAACTAGTTATGTTGCCAAAGCTCGAAGGATTCACTGCCGCCCTCTTGGGTTCACTAGAAGCAAGCGTGCTCGCCACGGTTGTTAGTGACCTCACGTCGGTTGAGCAAACAATTCTTTCTCGAGCTGATCTTCGCGGTGTCCTTACTGACACTTCAATCACCGGCACTGTTCGCGGTCAAATTGTTCGTGACCTCCTCACTAACAAGGTGAACGCTTCAACCCTTCGCCTCAGCGTCTTTGCCGCTTCTTCTGTTCCCGCCCAAGAAGTTCCCCACGCATTCAGCGAACTTGTTGCGGTGGCACTTAGCTTCAAAGAAATGGGTGTCTTCACACCAGCAAACCTCGGACTCATGAACGCACGTAAGCGCGTTGGTGGATTCGCAGATGCGCTGCTAGAAAACCTCGAAACTTCACAGTTCGCAACAATTGAAGCTGAACTCTTCACATGGGCTCGCACCATTGAGGGCAACTTGGCACTTCGTCGCGTTTTGCTCGACCGTGATGCTCACGTGGCATCACGCGTTGGCACTGTTGAACAACTACTTGGTTCAAAGGTTCACGCAGTGACCTTGAGCCTTACTCGCTACGTCATTGAAGGTGGTCGCCCGCGTGACGTTGTTGGAACACTCGACTATTTAGTTGACTACGTAGCTAAGGCTCGTGACTGGCGTGTGGCACGTGTGTACACCGCTCGTGCACTCGATGCCCAGAGCCAGAGTCAACTTGTTGCATCACTCAGCGCCCTCACCGGCAAGAGTGTTGAACTGCAAATCGCTGAAGACGCATCGCTACTTGGTGGTGTTGTCGTTGACGTAGGCGACCTTCACCTCGACGCCACCACTCGTGGCCGTCTTGGTGTACTGCACGACGCCGTGGCGTCGGGACGTCTGTATGAATCTTCTCTATCTGGAAATAACTAGGAAAAGGAAACTGTGATGACTGAGCTCACCATTAGTGCCAATGAAATAACCGAAGCGCTGCGAAAGCACGTCACCGAATTCACACCAGCTGTTGGTGCGGAGCAGGTTGGTCGTGTCGTAGAAGTTGGTGACGGTATTGCACGTGTATCGGGTCTACCTTCAGCAATGGTTAACGAGCTGCTTGAGTTCCAAGACGGAACACTCGGACTCGCAATGAACCTCGATGAAGAGACCATCGGTGCCGTAGTTCTTGGAACCGTTGACGGCATCGAAGAAGAGCAGATCGTTCGTGCCACTGGTCGCATCCTTTCAATGCCAGTTGGTGACGCTCTACTTGGTCGCGTGGTGAACGCACTCGGTGAGCCAATCGACGGAAAGGGACCACTCGTTAACCCTAAGCAGCGTCGTATGGAGATCCAGGCCCCTGGTATCACTGGACGCCAGCCCGTAGGAGAGCCACTACAAACTGGAATCAAGGCCATTGACGCCATGACACCTATTGGACGTGGACAGCGCGAGCTCATCATTGGTGACCGCAAGACCGGTAAGACCACTGTTGCCATTGACACAATCTTGAACCAAAAGGGACAGGGTGTTAAGTGCATCTACGTTGCCATTGGTCAGAAGAACTCTTCAGTTGCACAGACCGTAAAGACTCTTGAAGACTTCGGTGCACTTGAGTACACCGTTGTTGTTGTGGCTTCTGCTGGAGACCCAGCACCGTTCAAGTTCCTTGCTCCTTACGCTGGTTGCGCAATTGGCCAGGAGTGGATGGACACTGGTGAGCACGCACTTGTTGTGTACGACGACCTTTCAAAGCAGGCTGAAGCGTACCGACAGATTTCACTTCTTCTTCGTCGCCCACCAGGCCGCGAAGCGTACCCTGGAGACGTTTTCTACCTTCACAGCCGTCTTCTTGAGCGTGCTGCGAAGTTGAGCGACGACCTCGGTGGTGGATCACTTACTGCACTTCCAATTATCGAAACCAAGGCCGGTGACATTTCTGCCTACATCCCTACCAACGTGATTTCAATCACCGACGGTCAGGTCTTCTTGGAATCAGACTTGTTCTACTCGGGTGTTCGCCCAGCGATCAACGTAGGTAACTCGGTTTCTCGAGTGGGTGGTGCTGCGCAAATTAAGGCTATGAAGTCTGTAGCTGGAACGCTAAAGATTGACCTTGCTCAGTTCCGTGACCTCGAGTCATTCGCAACCTTCGGTTCTGAACTCGACAAGTCTTCACAGCAGCAGCTCGACCGTGGATACCGTCTCACTGAACTACTGAAGCAGGGACTTAACGCTCCAGTGCCAGTTGAAGAGCAGTGCATTGTTATTTACGCAGGAACTAAGGGATGGCTAGACACCATTCCAGTTGCTGACGTTCGCCGATTCGAATCAGAGCTTCTAACAACTTTCCGTGCCAAGCACGCTGACATGTTGGCTCAGATCCGTGACAAGGGAACAATGCCAGAGTCAGACGTTCTCGACGCTGCGCTTCGTACATTCGTTGACAGCTTCGCAACAAGCAACTAGTTAGAAATTTTAGAGAGAGAAGAGAGGAGGAGCAATGGCCGGTGGACAGGAACGAATTCTGCGTCGACGTATTAAGTCGGTTGCAGCCACACGCAAAATCACTAAGGCAATGGAACTAATTGCTGCCTCTCAGATCGCTAAGAGTCAAGCTCGTATTGCTCAGAACCGTCCGTACCGTGACGGTATGAAGCGCATCATTGTGGAAGCAGCACTTGGTGACCCTGCGGTTGCCAAGAAGATGTTGGTCGCACCTGAGAACGTGAGCCAAGCAGTTGTGCTCGTCATCAGTGGAGACCGCGGTCTTTCTGGTGCGTACAACTCTTCAGTTATGCGTGCCGGTGAGCGCCTCGTGAAGCAACTTCGCAGTGAAGGCGCTCAGGTTCGCCTCTTTGTCGTAGGTAAGAAGGCTCCAGGGTTCTTCCGCTTCCGCGGCATGGAAGTTGAGCAGAGCTTCGTAGGATTTGCCGACCGTCCAGCCTTCTCGAACGCTCGCGAAGTTGCTCGTGCGGTGGCTGCGCCATTCACATCTGGTGAAGCTCAGCAAGTACACCTCGTATCAACAAAGTTCCTTTCTGCTGGAAGCCAGAGCGTTTCAATCGAACAATTACTCCCGCTCTCAATGCCAGAGACTGTTATTGATGACGCACCTAAGAAGTTGAAGGGCTACACCGAATTCGAACCTGAAGTCGAACAACTTCTAACGTTCTTGGCTCCTCGTGCAATTGAAAGTGAAATTTTCACAGCACTGCTTGAAGGCGCTGCATCATTCCACTCCAGCCAGCAACGCGCCATGGCTGCAGCAACAGATAACGCTGACGAACTTGGTCAGACACTAAGTCGCATTATGAACCGAGCCCGCCAGGACTCGATTACAACCGAAATTATGGAAATCGTGAGTGGTGCCGAAGCGCTCCGCTCGGGAAAGTGAGAAACAAATGACAATGGCTCCTGACAAGACAACACTCGAGACTGGGCGCGTAGTTGCGATCGCCGGTCCGGTAGTCGACGTAGAGTTCCCACCGCACTCGTTGCCCGAGATCAACTTCGCCGTTGAGATGGACATCGAGCTCGACGGAGTGACCGTCACGGTTACAGGTGAAGTTGCACAGCAGATCGGTGAAGGCCGCGTTCGTTGCGTGTGTATGAAGCCAACTGAGGGTCTTGTTCGTGGCACGGTCGTGCGCAACACCGGACGTGGTATCTCAGTTCCTGTAGGTGACGCAGTGCTCGGACACGTGTTCAACGTGCTCGGCCAGCCACTTGACACAAATGACATCGGAAAAGTTGAAGACCGCTGGGACATTCACCGCAATCCACCAGCCTTCGACCAGCTCGAGCCACGCGCCACAATGTTCGAAACCGGAATCAAAGTTATTGACCTTCTTGCCCCGTACGTACAGGGTGGAAAGATCGGACTCTTCGGTGGTGCTGGTGTAGGTAAGACAGTTCTCATCATGGAAATGATTCGTCGAGTTGCTGAGCAGCACGACGGTGTATCTGTATTCGCTGGAGTAGGCGAGCGCACCCGTGAAGGAACTGACCTTCTTCTTGAAATGCGCGAATCTGGCGTTATTGAGAAAACTGCACTGGTCTACGGCCAGATGGACGAACCACCTGGGGTGCGCCTTCGCGTTGCTCTAGCGGCACTCACCATGGCGGAATACTTCCGTGACGTTAAGAACCAGGACGTGTTGTTGTTCGTTGACAACATCTTCCGTTTCGTACAGGCCGGATCTGAAGTATCAACCCTTCTTGGTCGTATGCCTTCAGCTGTGGGATACCAGCCAACGCTTGCTGACGAAATGGGTGAACTCCAAGAGCGCATTACTTCAACTCGTGGACGTTCAATTACCTCACTACAAGCTGTGTACGTTCCTGCGGACGACTACACCGACCCAGCTCCGTTTACGACATTCACCCACCTTGACGCCACGACTGAACTCAGCCGTCAGATCGCTGCTCTGGGTATTTACCCTGCAGTGGACCCACTGACATCGACTTCAAACATCTTGGCTCCAGAAATTGTTGGTGACCGTCACTACGCAGTTGCTCGTCAGGTGCAGCAGATTCTCCAGCGCTACAAGGAACTCCAGGACATCATTGCGATCCTTGGTCTTGACGAACTTTCTGAAGACGACCGAGTCACTGTTTCACGTGCTCGTAAGATTCAGCGCTTCTTGTCACAGCCAATGTTTGTGTCAAAGATTTTCACAGGAATTGACGGAATCAACGTTCCAGTGCAAGAGACCATTGAGTCATTCGAACACCTCGTTAAGGGTGACCTTGACCAGTACCCAGAGCAGGCATTCCTTAACGTCGGTGGAGCATCAGACGTTGAGCGCAAGGCCGCGGAGTTGTCAAAGAACTAATGGCAACTTTGAAGGTAGAAATCGTATCGCCCGAGGCGGCGTTGTGGACAGGTGACGCTACGTCACTCACTGCACGCTCCTCGGACGGTGATTTCACAATCCTGCCCCAGCACACGTCAACTGTTGGTGACATTGTTCCAGGAGTTGTCTACGTGCAGACAGCAAACGGCGAACTCGCCTTCGTTGTTGACGGTGGGTACTTCCAAGTTGGCGCTAGTGACGAAGAGGGCGTAACACTCGCCACTGTTCTTGCTGGTGTTGCAAAGCTTGCAACGAACCGCACAGAAGCACTTGAGCTCGCAGCTAGCCAAGCAGCCGAACTCGCTTCAGCGAACTAAGGCCTACCTAGCGTTTACGTAGTCGAGTAGTTCTTTTTTGTCGTGCTCGAGTTCTTCAAAACGAGCTTTCACGATGTCGCCAATTGACACTACGCCAATGAGTGCACCGTGCTCAACAACTGGTACATGGCGAATTCTTTCGGCGGTCATCATGCCCATTAATTCGTTGACTGAAGTTTCTGGCGTGCAACGCGTAACGGGACTTGACATTAAGTCATGAACTTTCATTGAGAGCGCATCAGCACCGTGTCCTGCAATAGCTCTCACGGCATCACGCTCTGAAAATATCCCCACGAGTGGTGCGTCAAGACCAGTCACAATCAATGCGCCGATTCTTCGCTCTTGAAGAATGTGTAGTGCGTCAGATACCGAACGGTTTTCAGAAATAGTGGCGACGTCGCCACCCTTTGCCTGTAATAAAAACGAGACGTTCATAACGAACCTCCAAGCGGATCAATCTGGTCCTAGAACTGACCATAGGACTATTTGTAGTTGCTAGCCAGCGAAAAGGTCACATTGTGAACAAGTGGACAAAGCCTGGGATTAAAGGCCTTTAGAAGCCTGCAGTGGTGAATTCCTGGAGCTTGTCGTGACGGTGGAAGGTTTCAATGGTGCGAACCGTTCCCGACTTCGAGCGAACAACGAGTGACTGTGTGGTTGCTCCAAAGTCGTGGAAGCGAACACCACGAAGGATGTCACCATCAGTAATGGCAGTTGCTGAGAAGTAGCAGTTGTCACTCGCAACGAGGTCATCAGTTGTTAAGACCTTGGTGAAGGAATAACCAAGGTCTTCGGCGATCTTCTTTTCTTCGTCGTTTCGTGCATAGAGCACACCTTGAATTTCTCCACCGAGTCCCTTAAGCGCCGCAGCTGCGATAACCCCTTCAGGTGTTCCACCAACGCCGAGCAAAATGTCGACACCAGAGTTTGGCCATCCGGTTGCAATTGCACCAGCGACGTCGCCGTCAGAAATTGAAAGCACGCGAGCTCCAGCCTCACGAACTTCTGCAACGAGGTCGTCGTGGCGTGGGCGGTCAAGTATGACCACTCCGAGTTCTTGGACGCTCTTCTTTAGGCGCTTGGAGAGTTCTTTCAGGTTGTCAGTAGGTGAGGCATTGATGTCAATGGCGCCACGTCCACGTGGGCCAACGGCAATCTTGTTCATGTAGAACGTTGGACCAGGATTGAACATGGTCCCTTTTTCAGAAAGGGCAATCACTGACAGAGCACCATTTCGACCCATGGCCGTAAGTGTGGTGCCGTCAACTGGGTCAACCGCCACGTCAACTTGAGGAGCCGTGCCGTCACCAATTCGCTCACCGTTATAAAGCATCGGTGCTTCGTCTTTTTCGCCTTCACCAATGACAACAATGCCGTCCATTGGGATTCCACCGAGTACGAAACGCATGGCGTCAACTGCTGCGCCGTCGGCGGAGAGCTTGTCGCCACGTCCCGCCCAGCGAGCTGCGGCAATGGCCGCTGCTTCGGTGACACGAATCATTTCTAGGGCAATGTTGCGGTCTGGAGTCTGAGGTGGCTGCACATACAGATGGTACTCCGAGCCCTCAGATTCCACCTAAACAACGGGTCCATATCCCGGGGTTTTTGCGGCAATACTTGAGGGGTGAGTTCTCTTGTAGTGAAGCCATCTGGACCCCTCTCGGGAGAGGTCCAGGCCCATGGAGCCAAGAACGCCGTTTTGAAGCAGATGGCGGCCTGCCTCCTGGCCAGTGGCGAGCACTGCCTTACTAACGTTCCAGACATCACCGACGTCACCATGATGGTGGAACTTCTCGTGGCGCTCGGTTGCACGGTGAAGCGACCAAACAAACACGAACTTTGCATTGTGGTTCCTGAAGCGAAAGACATTCACCCGGTAGCTCCCGCACATCTCTTTGAAGCAATGCGAGCTTCAATTGTTGTGCTCGGTCCACTACTTGCGCGATGTGGCGAAGCGAACATGGCACTTCCTGGTGGTGACGACTTTGGTCAGCGCCCAATCAACTTTCACACCGATGGTCTAAGTGCCATGGGTGCTGAATTTCATAATGATCGAAATTCAATTCGCGCGACACTTTCTCGCCCGCGTCTAAAAGCAACTCGAATCACCCTTGAGTATCCGAGCCACACGGCAACAGACAACTTGCTAATGGCCTGCGTACTGGCTGAAGGGCGATCAGTCATTGACAACGCGGCGCGTGAACCTGAAGTTGAAGACCTTGGCCACCAGCTACAAGCCATGGGCGCGAAGATTGAAGGACTCGGCACGTCACGTCTCACCATTGACGGTGTTGAAAAACTTGAGCCAGCCCACCACGAAGTAATTCCAGACCGCGTTGTGGCTGCGACCTACTTGGCTTCTGGACTCATTACCGGGGGAGAAGTTCGCGTTGTTGATGCAAACCCACGTCACATGGAAATGCTGCTTCGAAAGATTGAAACCATCGGTGGCGTTGTCGACATTTCTGGCCCAGGAATCTCAGTTCGCGGACCGCAGCGACTGAAGGCGTGTGACGTCGCAACGTTGCCTTATCCAGGAGTCGCTACTGACTACAAGCCGCTCATCACCACCATGCTTAGCGTTGCTGACGGCGTATCAGTGGTGACTGAGAATCTTTTTGCGGGTCGCTTTCGTTACGTTGATGAACTAGTTCGCCTAGGAGCAACAATCACTACTGAAGGTCACCACGCCATGATTCGCGGAGTTGATCACTTAACTGGAACAACCGTTCGCGCTAGCGACATTCGTGCGTGCGCAGCGCTCACCTTGGCGGGACTAGTGGCGAATGGTGAAACAACCATTGAAGGTCTCGAACACGCTGAACGTGGGTACGATGATTTCATAGGCAGACTTTCAAGTCTCGGAGCAAAGGTTGAGAGGACTGCATGATTGCGCGTGACCCCGCTGTGTTGGTGGAACAAGCAAAGGGTGGATCACGTACCGCGCTCGCCAGGCTCATCACCTATGTGGAGTCTGGAGGGGCCCAGCATCGCCAGACCGTCTCCTTGGCTTACCAAGCCCCTTCGCCATACGTAGTGGGCATTACAGGCCCTCCTGGGGCCGGAAAATCGACCCTGACGGACCAGCTGATTACAACTGCCCTGGAACGTGGATCTTTCGACGGAGCGCACCCTTTTAGCCAGGTGGGCATCCTCTGCATTGACCCGAGTTCGCCCTTCACTGGTGGGGCCATCTTGGGCGATCGAATTCGCATGCAAGACCACGCCACCAACGAGCACGTGTTCATTCGATCCATGGCAACACGTGGTCACCTTGGTGGACTCTCGCTCGCTGTTCCAGATGCGGTGCGCGTACTTGGCGCAGCAAGTTTTTCACTCGCGCTCGTCGAAACAGTTGGTGTTGGACAAATGGAAGTTGACATTGCCTCAGCTGCGGACACAACCATTGTTGTTACGAACCCTGGATGGGGTGACGCCATGCAAGCAAACAAGGCAGGACTTTTAGAAGTAGCGGACATCTTTGTCATTAACAAAGCTGACCGCGCTGGCGTTCGTGAAACCAGGCGAGACCTAGAACAGATGCTCGACCTCGGCGGCATGCACGATTGGCGGCCAACAATTCTTGAAACCGTGGCGAGCAATGGCACCGGAGTTGACGCGCTCTTTGAAGCAATTTGTGAGCACCGACGTCACCTTGAATCTTCGCCTCAAAATGCTCACATTGAAAAGCGCACTAAGGCCGAACTCGAGAAGGTTTTAGCGGCGATGCTTCGCGCCAGAGTTTCAGGAATTAGCAACGGATCTCGTTATGAGGAGCAAGTTGCCGCACTTATTGCTGGCACGACAGACCCCTATAAGGCCGCCGAGGCACTACTCTCAGAAGCATGATTGCTACTTCAGTTGGATACGACATTGTCTTTTTGATTCACCTACTGGCAGGTGTGAGCGCACTCGTGGTTTTCATTACCATGCACTTCTCAGCGCAGAAAGTCGCACGTGGCGCCGACAGTGCAGTGCAGCAAGCGAAGTTCCCTGGTGGACGAAATTGGGCTGCACGCATTTTGCACCTCTTGCCAATAACGGGCATCATCATGAGCAGCGTTGGAACAGACAAGGTTTCATTCCGCCAACCATGGGTGAGTGCCGGACTTCTTATTTACATCCTCGCTGCAGGCCACCTCGAGGCACGACTATTGCCAAGTGAGCGCGCACTGGCGAAGACGATCAAAGAAAACGGCGTTGCTTCACCTGCGGCTGGGCGCAAATTCATGATCTCAGTTGACACATTGCTCGCACTGGTTGCAGTGGGCTTTGTTGTAATGCTTGTTCAGATCTAGAAGAACGAAGCTCTTCCGACCATTCCCGCAGCAACTGTGGCGTTGGTCACTTCATCAATTAGCACGAAGCTTCCAGTAACTCGACCTTCACGGTAATCATCGACGACAATCGGATCAGCGGTCTGCAACGTGGCGAGACCAATCTGGTTTGTCGTTAGTGAATCTGAGTCTTCAATCTTCAGCGTCTCAATGTCAACAACGCCATTGATTGCAGCGATGCGAACTGGGGTCACTTTTGATGTGTGCTTCAGGCGAAGTCGCTGACCGTTTACGAGTGGCTTTTCTCCGAACCAGCAAATTGTTGCAGTGATTTCCTTTGTCACTGTCGGCAGCGGAGCGGTGGCGATCATGTCGCCACGCCCGGCGTCAGTTTCTGCTTCTAGGTCAATGTCAATCGAGAGTCCAACGCCAGCTTCACTCGTCTCTCCAGCACCATTTTTGATTGCCTTCACAGTTGTTTCAACACCCTGGGGCAAGAGTGTCACTTTGTCGCCGACTTTGATTGAGTGTCCGCACAACATTCCGGCGTACGTCCTGCCGCCACCGTTTTGGCGAAGCACCCATTGGATAGGCAGGCGTGCCCCGTCAGCAGTTCCAGCCCATGCGCCAGCATCACTTGTTTCTAAGGCTTCAATGACGGTCTGGCCGTTATACCAAGGCGAATTCGCAGAACGCTCCACCACGTTGTCACCAACAAGTGCTGAAACTGGGATCACCTTTACTGAAGCAATGTCGAGTTCTGCTGCGATGGTGCTGATCTGTTCAACAACCTTGTTGTACGCAGACTCGTTCCAGTTGACAGCGTCCATCTTGTTTGCAGCAACAATGATTGAACGCACGCCAAGGAGAGCTGCGATGCAGAGATGACGACGAGTTTGTTCTTTGAGTCCGCTCGCCACGTCAAGCACAACGAGGGCGAGGTCGGCGGTTGATGCACCAGTTGCCATGTTGCGCGTGTACTGGACGTGACCCGGGCAGTCAGCAATGATGAATTTGCGATTAGGGGTAGTTGCGTAGCGATAGGCAACGTCAATAGTGATGCCCTGCTCGCGCTCTGCTCGAAGACCGTCAGTAACGAAACTGAGGTCGAGGTCACCAACACCGCGCTTTTCAGATGCGGCCTGGACAGCGTCTAACTGGTCGTCAAAGAGCTGGCGGGTGTCCACCAGAAGGCGTCCAATAAGCGTTGATTTCCCGTCATCTACTGAGCCAACGGTGGCAAGGCGAAGGAGGTCTTTCGTTACGGTGTTCATTTAGAAGTAGCCCTCACGCTTGCGGTCTTCCATGGCTGTTTCACTGAAGCGGTCATCAGCTCTAGTGGCGCCGCGTTCAGACAAGTTGGCAATAGAAATCTCGTCAATAATTTTTTCAATAGTGTCAGCATCAGAGTCAACAGCACCCGTGAGGTTGGCGTCTCCTACAGTGCGAAAGCGAACGGTGCGTACTTCGATTTTTTCGTCGCTACTTGGAACTACCCATTCACCAACGCCGAGCCACATGTTGTCTCGAAGCACCACGTGTCGTTCGTGGGCAAAATAAATTGACGGCAGTTCCATGTTTTCGCGAGCAATGTATTCCCACACGTCGAGCTCGGTCCAGTCTGATAGTGGGAAGGCGCGAAGGTGTTCTCCAGCGTTGACTTTTCCCTGATAAAGCTGCCAAAGTTCAGGTCGCTGCGCACGTGGATCCCACTGTCCGAAGGCATCTCTGAATGACAAGATGCGCTCTTTAGCGCGAGCTTTATCTTCGTCGCGGCGTGCACCACCAAAAGCAGCATCAAACTTATTGTCGTTGATCGCATCGAGCAGCGTCACGCTTTGGAGTCGATTTCGCACTCCCATGGGACCAGGGTCGGAGACCTTTCCTTGATCAATTGAATCTTGAACTTTCGCGACAATCAGTCGTGCTCCCGCCTTGGCTGCAGCAGCGTCACGGAAGTCGAGCACTTCTTGAAAGTTTTGACCAGTATCGATGTGCATCACCGGGAAGGGGAGTTGCTGAGGCGCGAATGCTTTTTTAGCGAGGTGCAACAAAACCGCAGAATCTTTTCCACCCGAGAACAACAGCACTGGTCGCTCACATTCAGCAGCGACTTCACGCAGAATGAAGATGGCGTGTGACTCGAGAAGGTCAAGGTGACTCGCCGTTTTCGGGCTTTGCAGAGGGGTTGGGGCCATGAGGTAAATAGTCTACCAATTCACTAGGAAATGTTAGGCATTAGGCTATTTCTATGACTATCCCTACGCCGGACCTGCTTCGAGAGCTCGACGCCATGGATGAAACGTTCGAGACCTCGAGCCCCTTGGAGATCTTGAAGTGGACCTTTGAGCGATTCGGTGACGACGTGGCGATGGCCTGCTCGTTCGAAGATCTGGCGCTCTTACACATGGTGACTCAGCTTCGCCCGCGCACAGAAATTGTCTTCCTCGACACCTTGGGTCACTTCTCGAAGACACTTTCATTCGTCGATCAGATCGAAAAGGATTGGTCACTGAATCTCACGAGGACTTCACCTGGACCCGATGCCGATGCGTTCGAATGTGGCACAGATCGATGCTGCGAGCTTCGAAAAGTGGAGCCTCTGAAGCGAGCGGTGGAGTCAAAGTCGGCGTGGATTACCTCAGTGAAGCGCGTCGACGCACCAAGCCGCGCAGGTATGAAAACCCTGATGTGGGACGATAAATTTGGACTTGTAAAGGTCAATCCATTCGCTATGTGGAGTGACGACGACGTGGCGTATTACATCTCATCGAACAATCTTCCAGAGCACCCACTCTGGGCCGAGGGTTACGCATCGATTGGTTGCGAGAAGATGACCGTCAAGCCTCTCGTCGAGGGTGACCGACGCTCAGGTCGATGGGTTGGTGCCGACAAAGAGGAATGTGGTCTTCACGAGGCATAACATCCACCATATTTAAATCTTTTTACATTACA
Source organism: uncultured Acidimicrobiaceae bacterium (assembly GCA_937975915.1). Classification (GTDB taxonomy): domain Bacteria; phylum Actinomycetota; class Acidimicrobiia; order Acidimicrobiales; family RAAP-2; genus RAAP-2. The sequence goes on from CALJTY010000030.1 coordinate 104,490, forward strand.
TTTGTATGAATGTTCACGGTGAATGTACAGGGGTAGGTCGGATGCTTCTAATAATAATTGCGCTCTTCTGGGTAGCCATCTTGGCCCCCATTGCTGTCAAGCACTTTCGCGACAGCGGAACCGAAAAGTCAATCAATTCTTTCCATGCTGAGCACGAAGTTCTTGCTCGCCAGAACTACGCCGTAGAACCAGCCCACCGTCTGGACCAAGAAGACTCAATTTCCTCAAAATTACGCGGTTTCATGAACCGCCCACGTTTGACTGTTGTTCACGCTGATGATTCAATGCGTGCGGACATCCGCCAAGAGTGGAACGAATGGGATGAAAATCTCGATCAAGAATTTGAAACACCAGTTCGCAATCGTTACGCATCTGCGTACTCTTCAACACCACGCGAAGCTTCCTACGATGCTCCGTCTTCGTACGATCGCTACCAAGCTCCACAAACTCGCAATGCCATGCAACTACGCCGCAAGAAAATTTTCTCGCGACTACTTATCAGTGCTGTTGCATTCAGTGCACTTAATTTCATGGTTGGATTCTCGTTGTTCCAAGACTTCGCAATCCTTTCTTGGCTAGGCGTTGTTGGATTCGTTGCACTAGCGCTCTACTCTGTTTCACAGGGCTACTTGAGCGAGGAATCACTGCCAATTCGCCTGCCAAAGATGCCACAGTTGCCTCAGTTCCGTCCTCTAGCAACTGTCGAAACCCTTTACGATGAAGCACCAGAGCAGTTTGATTCTGAGTTCTATGAGCCAGAAGCTGACGACTGGCGCCACGAAGCACCTCGCCGCGCTCACGGCTGATTCAAACCTCTAACGGGGATTCATCAACGCTCGTAGCCTCGGTCTTCTCGTTCTTTCTTTTTTGAGCGCTCAAGGACTTGTCGAAGAATTGGAAGGACTGCTCGATCTTTTTCGCGCCCAGCTGCTTCTTTTGAACGGATTACATCTGCGAGTGCAGCAACATTAATTGTTACCTTTTCAGTAATTTTTTCTCTCGTTGCTGAGCGGCGCAAATCTTCGTATCCCTTAGTCCCATCGGGCAGCAACGCTATGTCGATGTGACCATGTTTTGTCACAAATGTCCAAGTAGTCCCTTGCTCAAATGACTTTTCGTCGAGTTTTATTTCCAATGGCTCTGGCATGTCCACGACTCGAAGTTTTGCTTCAAGTTCACGCAGCGCGTTAGCAAGTTTTTTGAAGTTTTCCTGAGTACGCTCCGGGGTGACATCAACATCGCGAGTTGCATAAGGTGAGCCACGAAGCTCAGCAGCGAGCCCACCAATCACAATGTATTTGACCTTGTGTCGTTCGAGTACTTCAAGAATCTCGTCAGGTCTGTAGGGAACGAAATTAGACACGTGTGTTCGAGTTCAGTTGCTCACGTCGCTCTTGAAATCTCACTCGCTCCATCATTGATTCAAATCTTTCGGCTGTACTCAATCGAAGGTTGTCGTCAATCAGTGCTGTATTCGAATCATCGAATTTTGAGATGAAGAATGTCAGTTCTAATCCGCAAGCGCGAATAACCTCTCGAACGGTTTCTAAACTTGGAGAAACTTCATCACGCTCCCAGCGCGCAATAACTGATTGGGCATTTCCTGTGAGTAGCCCCAATTCAACTTGCGTCATTCCCGCGCGCAGTCGAGCTTCTTTGATTAGGTCTCCACTGATCATGTCTTCATAATAGTACAAATCTGCTATTTTCATTAAATCCCCCTACGTATCTCCGTTGCTACCCAATTGTCGCAAGTAGAAAGGTTTTGCGCTGTTATAGATTGAGACAGCCAACAAATTTAGGATTCCATGTCACTTAGCAATTCCTCGACTCGCTCAATTGCTGAAGAGGCATACGCATATTTCTATCCTCTTGTAATAATGGAAAAAACACGCCAAACGCACATGGCGGTTGGTTCCGAAATGGGAAAACTATTTCATCAAAGGAAGCGCTCAACTCATAGAGAGCGCACCGTTGCTCGACCAAATGCGGACACGCTGTTCTCAAGTGTTTGGCTCGATTTAAATAATGGTCCAGTCATTCTAAAAACGCCAGAGTCACTTGGTCGTTATTACATGTATCAAGTTCTTGATGCTTGGTCCGACACAATTGGTGTTGTTGGTTCTCGCACTGTTGGCGAAGGACCATCCTCGGTGGCCTTCGTGCCAGCTGGTTGGAAGGGTGACCTACCTGAAGACGTGTTCGTAGTGACTGCGCCGACCAGAACTCTCTGGATAATTGGCCGAGTGTATGTAGCTGGAGATGACGATCTGAGTGCTGCATTGGCTTTTCAAAATGCAGTTGAACTCATCCAGACCCAGGGTTCAATTGAGGCGATCACAAAAGAGCAGTTTCCCCCTGTCACTATGCCTCCAGTCGCCCAGGTCGGAGCAATGAGTGCAGAAGAGTTCTTCACTCTAGGTGCATCGCTGATGGCACGTGAATCTCCACACGGAACAGATGGATCACAGCTACTGCGCCTAGCTCGACTCGGCTTCATTCCAGGAAGGGCTTTTGAGTTTTCTAAGCAAAGCAAAGAAGTTCAAGAAGCTCTTCGAAATGCACCAGAGAGAGTGTTACCTCTTCTGAAAAGACCAAGAAGAGACCCCTTTTCCATGGTTAATGGTTGGCACATTAATAGAAGCCAAATAGGTGTTTGGGCAAATTCATACCACCTACGAGCTGTCGTTGCTCTAGTAGGGCTTGCTGCAAATCCTGTTGAAGATGCGCTCTACCCAGGACTCATCAATGATGCTGAGGGCAATCGAATAGATGGCGGCTTAAGTTACAAATTGCATTTTGAGCCGGGCAACCTGCCTCCTGCTGACTCATTTTGGTCTGTTACTGCGTACGACGCAGACGGTTTCCTTATTGAGAACGAACTCAATCGTCACTGCATTGGAAGCAGTAATCAGCTGGAATACAACCACGATGGATCTCTAGACATTTACTTAGGACCAACACTTCCAAGTGAGTGTCCATTGTCTAATTGGCTTCCAACTTGTGAAGGCGGGAGCAATCCGTCCCTGCGTCTCTATGACCCGCGACCAGAGGCGTACGACGGAACATGGGAACCACCAGTCGCTCAGCGTATTTGAGCTGGCTCAGTTCCTCGTAGCGAGTTAAAGACAATTATCTGTTCTGCTCCACGCACTTCTTCAACTAGCAATGTCCGCTCTTCAATAACGCCTTTGTGCAGAAGCGATGTACGCTCAATTCCCGGAAGACAACCTGAACTGAGCGGTGGCGTTAACCACTTTGTACCGAGTTTGATTGCAAAATTTCCGATTGTCGTTTCAGTGCATTCACCACGTTCGTTAACAAGGATTACGTCATCAACGCCACTCATGCGACGACAGTCATAGATCTCTCGGTTCGTAGTTTTGTGAAACAGCCTTTGATCTTCACTGTCAACTGGAGCAGTGCTGAAATCAAGAGTGACGAGGTCTCGCTTTTGCGGTGCTGGCTGACTTTCAACTTTCACGGAGCCGCTAATTGACAACGTAAGTCGCACCCGAGCATCAAAGGACAGTTTTTCTAACGCTTTCTTCAGCTGATATTCTAAGTCCGTCGGTACTCGGTGACCCAACTGGGCAGCTGAACGTTTCATACGCTCAAGATGAAGTGCAACATGATCATTGGTTTCACCCGGTAGGTAACGAAACGTCTCTAGAAGGTCAGCTGGTGTTCTCATTGTAAGTACGCGTGATTTCAGAATCATTTCGTCGTACTCGGACTTAGGTGTGGAATCACTTACGACACCTCCGCCACTTCCATACTGGGCACCACCACCTGGAAGAACTTCAGCGGTTCTGATAGCGACACTAAAGGTGGCGCGAATGTCACCCATGTGAGGCTCCACAAGGCCAATGGCACCGCAGTACACACCACGAGGCTGGTCTTCCAGCTCACTAATAATTCGAAGAGCACTGGACTTTGGTGCTCCAGTTACAGACCCACAAGGAAAGAGTGCATCAAATATCGCGTCAAGTGTTACGCCGTCTCTTGTCGTACACGAAATTTCAGAGACCATCTGCCACACAGTGGGGTAGCTCTCGATGGCACAAAGCTCGGTGACAACAACTGAGCCTGTTGTAGCGACGCGACCAAGATCATTTCTAAGAAGATCGACAATCATGATGTTCTCGGCTTGGTCTTTGCTGCTCTGGCGAAGTGCGAGGGCATTTTCCTCGTCTTCTCGTGGAAAGCGACCTCGGCTCTTTGTCCCCTTCATTGGACGAGTTCGAAGTGCACTTTCGCTCCACTGAAAGAACAACTCAGGAGACCCACTAACGATTGTCACGTCATTGAACTCAAGCAATGCACCATACGTTGGCTGCTGTGCAGTGAGTAGTTGTGCGTAGAGTTCGTTCACGTTGATCACTTTTGCATGGTGCATTGCGGTCAGATTGACCTGGTAGGCGTCACCCTTAGCAATTGAATCGAGAATTGACTGGACCTTTTCTTGGTATGAGATTTCGTCGGTGCGACACGTCCAGTTCGATTGTGTCGAATCAGTAATTGACTCTTCGCTCCACGGAGAAGTTTCGCAGTGTTCGAAGAGAGCGAACTGAGCAAGTGGCGATGCATCCGTGCTCGATACAAAGTGGGTTCCATCGCTGAAGGCGTGTGCTGCTTCAAAGCTGACGTAGCCCGCGCAGTAGAGGCCATTTCTGCTGGCCTGTTCAACTTCATCAAGCACGCTATGGACTTCATCGAGTGTGGTCGCGACAAGAGTTCGAACTGGTTTACTCAACTGGCGAGTGAGCCGCTGGCGAGCATCGTCAAATCGTGCGCGCGGGTAGTTAGAAGTAGTCATGAGAAAAGGTGATTTTCAGTTACCTTAGCCCCATGATGCAAAAGGCAATTTTTCAGACATTCACTCATTTCTGAGCTGTGGAAAACGTGCGGTTTAGTAGTTGATTACCTTGCCAAGCTGGAAAACATCGGTGGAAAAGGGACTTCACCTTGGGCATAACCTTCTGATTTCGCCTTTACCCCTTACATTGATCCAAAAGCTCTGGCAAAGTGCACTCAGTAGTTCACGTAGTACCAGTCTTGATTGGACTAATCCGCAAGGAGAGGAAAGATTGAGAAGGTGAGGGACCTCGCAAGAGGGACAGAGCCTTCGAGGCACAAAATGGAGTTCGGTCCATGAGTGCAGAGACAGATGACGTGAAATACACGCCATTGATGTAGGCCTGTCCGACACGGGATACGTTGATGTGCCTTCGGGAAACCCGAGGGGCTGGCGAGTTCGCTCACTGGTCACTCGGGTTTTTCGGCTTTTTAAGCCAAATTAACTAAACGCGAACTCCGGGCGCTGTCCCGCGGCGATCTCTTCACGCACAAGCAACTGCGCCAGTGGAAGATCGTCAGCGTGCGTAACACCAATGCAGCGAGACGATGTTGGAAGCACATCGAAGCGAAGTGGGGTTCGGTGCAAAATACTCCCCACAAAAGTCGAGAGCTGAATTTCTGGCTCAGCGGCAAAGTCATGCTTCGCTACTGCCTCGGCCATTAAGTCCCACATTTGTGGCCTGAAGCCCCAGAGGTTCATTGAAACCGTTGACTGTGGGTGAAGGACACGAGGCTCAGTGTTGTCGTCTGCAATAAATCCGTCGAGGGTTGCTTGCACATTTCTGCGTTCGTGAATGTCAGTCAGGTGTCCATTAACTACGTTGCAAGTTCCGCGAGAAACCGGAAGGTCACCAACGAGTGCACGGTCGAGCTGAAAACCAACGAGGCAGTTGTTTGTTGACTCTTGGAGGTGCTTACCGAGCGTTGCGAATGATTCACGACCATAAACGTCGTCAGCATTTGAAACACCGAATGGCTTCGTTTCGTCAATCACTGAGCGTGCGCTGAGTACTGCGTCAACGGTGCCGCGAATTTCTTTTTGAATGACGAACGAAATCTTGTGTCCCTTAGGCCAGAACTTGGCAACGTGGTCCATGATTGAAGGGCCGGTTTCTGCGTTGACAACAAAGACAATGTCGTCAAAGCCCGCAGCGAAAGCGTCTGATCCAATGAGGTCAATAACGGCTTCTCCGTGCATGCCAATAGGAGCCAATTGCTTGGTGCCGCCGTAGCGTCGGGCTCTTCCCGCTGCCAAAATAACGAGTGCTGGGCTATTCATTAGGCCCACTTCATAACTGCTGAGGCCCAGGTCATTCCGGCACCAAAGCCAGTCATGAGTGCGTATTCGCCAGACTTCACACGACCATTCTTTAGTGCGTCGTAGTAGGCGAGTGGGATTGATGCGCTTGAAGTATTGCCGTAGCGGTCAAGAGTGATTACAGCGCGTTCCATGTCAATACCGAGGCGCTGGCATACAGCTTGGATGATGCGAATGTTTGCTTGGTGGGGGACAACGAGACTGATCTGTTCAGCGCTTACCCCGGCGAGGGCCATTGCTTTTTCGGCGGAGTCAACCACAACGCGAACGGCACGTCGAAATACTTCTGGTCCGTCCATGTAAAAGAATCCTTCGTGTGGTGCAGTGAGAATGTCAGCAGACGCACCGTCTGATCCGAGAACGAAGGAAAGAATTTCATTTACGTTCTCGTCGTACTCAAGTACCGCCGCGCCACCACCGTCTCCGAGAAGAACTGCAGTATTGCGGTCACTCCAGTCAACCCATCCAGAAAGGTGTTCTGCGCCGATCAGAAGGATTCGCTTGGCACCAGTTTCCAGGAGCCCTTGAGCAGTGCGAACGCCGTACATGAAACCACTGCAGGCGGCATTGAGGTCCATGGCCATGCAGGTCATTCCAAGGTCGTTAGCGATCATTGGTGCAGTGGCTGGAGCCATGCGCTCGGGGGTCGTGGTGGCAAGAATCAGCACGTCGATGTCGCTAGGGCTAACGCCAGCGCTCTTCATGGCCTCCATGGCGGCCAGGACACCGAGTTCACGAGTTGAGCTACCGATACGGCGCTCACGAATTCCAGTTCGCTCCGTAATCCACTCGTCAGAAGTATCGAGGGTTTTGGAAAGGTCGTCATTGGTAACAATGTTTTCTGGGAGACCAATTCCCCAGCCAGTAAAACGAACGCCCATGTGAGTCCTCTTTTCCTAGATGAAAGTCTAGGCCTCCGGCTGTGAAGAATTGGGAGCCTTCAACACCTGCAATGTCAGGCGGGCAATGGCAATTCTGCGGTCTCTTTCGTCGGTGAGATCAATGTTCCAGACGTGGACACTTCGACCGGTGCGAATAGGAGTCGCAGTTGCGGTGAGCGTGCCCTTTGTCATAGAGCGAAGGTGAGAAATGTTGAGCTCGGTCCCTACAACAATGAACTCAGGGCCAACGGTTGTTGCTCCTCCAATTGAGCCGGCACTTTCTGCCATGAGTGCCGATACGCCGCCGTGAAGAATGCCGTAGGGCTGGTGAACACGTGGTCCGACTTCTACCTGACAGACAACCTTTTCCGGAGTGGCAAGGATGATCTCAATCCCCAATTGGTCGTGCACGTTCATTTCTGTAGGGATGTGATCAGTCATCTACACAGTCTAGAAGTTGGCCTGTAGCCTCGTTAGATGAGCAAACGCGTAGATCTGAGAAGCGATACCGTCACCCAACCCACCCAGGAAATGCGTGACGCCATGGCCAGTGCGATTGTTGGCGACGACGGTTCAGGTGAAGACCCCACCATCAACGAGCTAGAAACTCGCTACGCGAAGATTGTCGGAAAAGAAGCCGCGGTCTTTGTTCCTTCAGGTGTGATGGCGAATCAAATTGCGATACGGGTTAACACCAAGCCCGGAGACGTAATCATCGCTGGACGCGATCAGCACGTAGTTAGCTTCGAGCTCGGAGCTGCGGCACGAAACTCTGGTGTTCAGTTTGCAACTGTTGACGACAGAACGGGGCAACTAAACGTCGACGAAGTACTTGCAATCATTGACGCCGAAATTGACCACCAACCTCACATCGCAATGGTGTCAGCCGAGAACACTCACATGCCGTCTGGTGGAACGCCATGGAAAGTGCGAGACCTCGTTGCTCTGAAAACAGCGATCGGAAATCTGCCACTTCACCTCGACGGTGCTCGTCTCTTTAATGCAGTTGTAGCAACTGGAACTTCTGCAGCTGAGTTTGCGGCACCAGCTAATACGGTGATGACTTGTATGTCTAAGGGGCTCTGCGCACCAGTTGGCTCTCTGTTGGCTGGAAGCAAGGCTGACATGGAGACTGCGCGCATTGAGCGAAAGCGACTTGGTGGTGCGATGCGACAAGCAGGAATTTTGGCGGCGGCGGGACTCGTGGCACTTGACGCAATGATTGATCGCCTCAGCGAAGACCACGTGCGCGCGAAGCAACTAGCGACACTGTTCGCGCAAGCTTTTCCAGAATCGAACTACGACCCCACGTCGTGTCAGACGAACATTGTTGCTTTTAACCACCCCCAAGCTCGCCAAATTATTGGTGAATTAGAACAGCTGGGAGTTGTTGGTGGCACCATCGGGCCTCGCCGTGCACGTTTTGTTACTCACGCTGGCATCAGTGACGATGACGTCACTTTCGTTGCTGAAGTGCTGAAGAATTTCAAGCCTTCGTAGCGAATCCCTTGTTGTAAAAGGGTTCACGACAAGTTCATCTTGGCGCACTGGTGCTCATCAGGATAAACGGGTAGCCTTGGAGGGTCTCTTAAGGCCTTTCTATGACTGAAATTCTCCACCTCTCAACGTTTCTGCGCCGAGCTATCTATGACTCGAACGGTGACCGAATCGGACGCGTCCAAGACCTGGTCGCGCGACTTGGCAATGACGCACACCCGCCAATCGTTGGTGCAGTTATTCGCATTGAAGGGCGAGACCTTTTTGTTCCGATAAAGAAAATCGGTGGACTCCGCGAAGGAAAAATGACTTTCGAAGGGAAGCGACTCGACCTGCGTAGGTTTGAACGTCGCCCCGGAGAACTTCTTCTTGCTGAAGACTTACTTTCTCGACACCTCATTAACTTGGTTCGCGGTCGACTCATCATCGCGAACGAAATTGAAATTGCAGAAATGGAAGGGAAGTGGGAAGTAGTTGGTGTTGACCCAGGACGCCGCCCATTCTTTCGACGCATTCTTGGCGCAAACCTCGGTCAGCGCATTGACGCAGACGCCATTGTTGACTTCGCGTCCATTGAGCCTTTCGTAGGTCACGTTCCTTCAGCTCGACTCCGTATTCCTTACCGCAAGCTCGCGAAACTTCACCCCGCACAGATTGCTGACCTCGTGGAACAAGCAAGTCACGAAGAAGGTGAAGAGATCATTGAAGCGGTCGGACTCGACCGTGAACTTGAAGCCGACGTCTTTGAAGAGCTCGACACCGAGCACCAGTTGGAGTTCCTGGAGGACCGCTCTGATGTTGATGCGGCTCGATTGCTTTCTCGCATGGAGCCAGACAATGCTGCTGACCTCATTAACGAAATCGACCAGGATCGTCGTCTCACTATTCTCGAATCACTACCGGCTGATCAGCAGACCAAGGTCAGACACCTACTTTCGTATAACGCTGATACCGCGGGTGGATTAATGAACCCCGACTTTGTTTCGGTGCCAGCAACCGCCACCGTGGCGCAAGCTCTGGAAGCGGTTCGCAGTTCAAACGTCCCTGGTGAGTCGCTGCACGTGGTGTTTGTTTTGGATGAAAACGGACAACCAATCGGTGCTTCATCACTAGCTCCACTTGTTCGTGCTCGTGACACTGACCTCGCGCTCAGTGTTGCTCGCACTCAATTAACGCACGTGCACCCCGAATGGGACATGCACCGCGTCGCTCGCAAAATGAGTGACTTCAATCTGACTGTCTTGCCGGTGCTCGATGCTGAGCACGGAAAGATGATTGGTGTAGTAACAGTTGACGACCTGCTCGAAGAGCTCCTCCCTCAGGGGTGGCGCCGTGAGTTTGGAATGACTGCGGTGGAGGAATAATGAACCGCGTTATTTTTCGTCTCGTTCAAAGGGGGCCTTTCTGAAACCCCCCAGTTGTGACCGTCAGGTCACCTCAATTACTACGCAACTTCGCACAATTCCACTGACAGCGCTCTAGCCCTGTCCTGGTTTCTGCGTGGTTGTTCGCAAACCACACAGAGACGAGAGGAGGTGGAGCGTGAGCGAGCAGCACAAGGAACAGAAGATCAGCGGTGCCTTTGGCACTATTTCAGAAAATGACGTAACAAGCCGCAAGGGACTACGCGCGCGCTTCCTTACGTTGCTGGCCATTATTGGTCCCGGCCTGATTGTGATGGTCGGAGATAACGACGCCGGTGGCGTCTCGACCTACGCCCAAGCGGGTCAGAACTTCGGGTACACACTCTTGTGGGTACTACCGCTACTCATCCCTGTTCTCATCATCAACCAAGAAATGGTTGCACGCCTCGGCGCGGTAACTGGTGTTGGCCATGGTCGTCTCATTCGTGAACGCATTGGACGCAACTGGGGCAACATTTCAATTGGCTCAATTCTTCTCCTCAACTTCTTGATCATCATTACTGAGTTCATTGGAGTTTCACTTTCCATGGACTACTTCGGCGTAAAGCCCTACATTTCTGTTCCGATCGCGGTGATTCTTTTGTTCTTGGTCACCGCATCTGGTTCATTTGCACGCTGGGAACGCTTCATGATGCTCTTTGTAGCGGTCAACCTCATCGTTGTTCCTCTGGTACTTCTTTCTAAGCCTCATTACGCAGTGGCACTCCATCACGCCGTTGTTCCAGGAATTCGTGGTGGAGCTACGTCGAGTGCAGTGCTGCTCATTATTTCCATTATTGGAACCACTGTTGCCCCTTGGCAGTTGTACTTTCAGCAGTCAAACATTGTTGACAAGAAGATCACGCCGCGTTGGCTTAACTACGAGCGTGTTGACACGGTGCTTGGATCTTTCATTGTGGTTATTGGTGCTTCCGCACTAATGGCCGCTAGCGCAGCTGGCTTATCTCACCACGGTGGAGTTAACTCATTTACCAATGCCCTCGGCGTCGCTAAGGGATTCTCGCAACACGTGGGACATGGAACGGGAGCGCTCTTTGCGATTCTGCTTCTTAACGCCTCGGTAATTGGCGCAGCAGCAGTGACGCTCGCTAGTTCCTACGCTCTGTCGGATCTCTCTGGTTCACGCCAGTCACTCAATGCACGACTACGTGACGCCAAGGGATTCTTCGGTGCCTTTGCTGGGCTGCTCACTTTCGCTGGAATTGTGACATTGATTCCAGGGGCGCCTCTTGGAATCATCACTCTCGCGGTTCAGGCAATGTGTGGACTGATGTTGCCGAGCACGACAATCTTTGTTCTCCTGCTTTGTAACGACCGCGAGATTCTTGGTCCGTGGGTTAACTCGAAATGGTTGAACGCGCTTGCGGCAACGATTGTTACTGCGCTCGTGGTTCTGTCGGTGACCATGATGGTCTCAACACTCTTTACCGGTATCAACGTAATCAAGCTTCTTAGCGTCTTGTCAGTGATCGCTGGGGTGGGGCTAGTAATTGGACTGCCTATCGGACTTCTCCGTTCCCCACCCAAGATCAAGTACGACGTCAATAAGCGCGACTGGCGTACTCCTCGACTTACATTGCTGGCACCAGTGCCAAAAACTAGAGCCCGCAAAATCTTGCTCCGTTGTGTAGGGAGTTACCTCTTAGTGGCTGGTGTGCTGCTGGTGGTGCGAATTGTGCAACTCGCAACGGCCTAACATTGTCCTATGGCGTACGCAAAATCAATCGCAATAATCCACGCACATCCCGACGATGAGGCAATTTTCACCTCTGGAGTTTCATCTCACTTTGCAGAGCTTGGATTTGACCTAACTCTCATTACGTGCACGAACGGATCGCTTGGTCGTGACGACCAGGGCCGTGAAGGCAATCACCCAGAGCACAACACTGAGTGGACAATCGCTACGAGAGCCGCTGAGCTGGAAAAGTCTGCAAAATTAGTGGGCTTTAATCGCGTGTTCAACCTTGGCTACGACGACTCAGGACTTCCTGAGTGGGATCAATTCAAGAACCCCAAAGCTTTTGTCAACGCTGACTTTGAAGAAGCTTCCCAGAAGATGGGCGCGATCATTAATGAAGTCCAGGCCATGGTTCTCATTACCTATGACGAAAACGGCTTCTACGGACACCCAGACCACATCATGGCTAATCGAGTCACTGGGCGAGCTGCGTACATTGCCATGTGCCCACAGCGTATTTACTACCCAGTTATGCCACAGCGCATAATGCAAGAGTTCATTCCCGCAGCAAAGGCGAAGGGGATTGAACTACCTGAGTGGATTCTTCGTGCAGTGACTGACACTCCAGATGATTTCGTGGACTCCACAATGGATGTTCGTAAATTCGCAAAAATTAAGCAGCAGGCGATTTTGACTCACGCATCACAGATTGACAACAGTGACATTGCAAACATGGATGAAGAATTATTCATGATGCTGTTTGGCACTGAGTATTACCACCGTGCGTGGAGTCGAATCCCGACGATCGAGGACGCCACAGACCTTTTTGGAGGAATGCCCGTTGAATAATTTGACCTTTCTTGCGGTGCACGCGCATCCAGATGATGAAGCCAGTTCGACTGGTGGTGTCTACCCGCTGTTGCACGACCAAGGGGTTAGGACAGTTCTCGTTACCTGTACCAATGGTGAGTGTGGAGACGCACTCGATGGCGCTAAGCCAGACGCTGATCACCACGATGGTGATGCGGTCGCAGAGATTCGTAGAGTTGAGCTCGACAACGCGGTAAAAATTCTTGGCATTGACCGACTCGTGCGACTTGGATACCGCGACTCAGGGATGATGGGTTGGCCCCAAAATTCCGATCCAGACAGTTTCTGGGCAGCTGACGTGAATGATGCAGCGAAGCTACTCGCAGCCATCATCATGGAAGAGCGCCCACAGGTAATTGTTACGTACAACGAAATTGGTTTCTACGGGCACCCTGATCACATTCAAGCGAACCGCATCACACTGGCAGCATTAGAGCTGATTGATTACGAACCAACGTTGTATTACAACGCAATTCCAGACTCGGTGATGGCAATCTATCGCGCGCGCTGGGAGGAAGAAGATCGTCTGAAGCGTGAAGAAGACGAGAAGAAGGGGATTGTTCGTGCCCCAGAACCTGAGCCTGAAGAGCCGCTTAACATGGGAACTCCGGACGACAAGATCGGTGCGAGAGTTGACGTTTCAAGCTCAAACTCCCGTAAGTTTGATGCCCTCGCTGCACACGCGTCACAAATCGCTGACTCCTTCTGGATGAAGATGGGTAAGGAACAGTTCATGGAAGTAATGGTTAATGAATGGTTCTTTCGTGTTACAAATCCAAAGAATCTTGATGGCTGCGTTGACGACATCTTCGCTGGTTATCGTTAAATAACTCAGTCAATAAAAAAGCCCCCAGGGAAATCCCTGGGGGCTTTTTTAAATGTTCTTAGTAACGGTACGTGTCTGACTTGTAAGGACCTTCAACTGCAACGCCAATGTACTCAGCCTGCTGCTTTGAAAGCTCTGTGAGCTTCACACCAAGAGCGTCAAGGTGAAGTCGTGCAACCTTTTCGTCGAGGTGCTTAGGAAGTACGTAGACCTTCTTCTCGTAGTTCTTGTTGTTCATGAAGAGTTCCATCTGAGCCATTACCTGGTTCGTGAATGAGTTACTCATTACGAACGAAGGGTGACCAGTTGCGTTTCCAAGGTTAAGAAGTCGTCCTTCAGAAAGAAGAATGATTGCTCGTCCGTTTGGAAGGATCCACTTATCAACCTGAGGCTTAATGGTCTCGCGCTTAACGCCATCAAGGTTTGTAAGTCCAGCAATGTCGATTTCATTGTCGAAGTGACCAATGTTTCCAAGGATTGCCTGGTGCTTCATTGCCAAAATGTGGTCAACAGTAACGATGTCCTTGTTACCGGTTGCGGTGATGATGATGTCAGCGTAAGGAAGTGCTTCTTCAAGAGTTGTTACCTGGAAGCCGTCCATGGCTGCTTGCAGCGCACAGATTGGGTCAATCTCAGTAACGATTACTCGTGCACCCTGTCCGCGGAGTGATTCAGCAGAACCCTTACCAACGTCTCCATAACCACAAACGACCGCAACTTTTCCACCAATGAGTGTGTCGGTTGCACGGTTGATTCCGTCAATAAGTGAGTGGCGGCATCCGTACTTGTTGTCGAACTTTGACTTCGTTACGGCGTCGTTTACGTTAATTGCTGGGAACAGCAATGTTTCTGCGCGCTCCATTTCGTAAAGGCGCATTACACCAGTGGTTGTTTCTTCTGAAACACCAATGATGTCTTGTGCCATTGGAGTAAAGAGTTTCTCGCCAGATGAAACAATCTTGTTGAGGAGCTGCAAGATAATGCGGTATTCCTCAGAGTCGGCTGTTTCTGGTGAAGGAACTCCGCCAGCAAGTTCGAACTCACGACCCTTGTGGATGAGCAAAGTTGCGTCTCCACCGTCGTCAAGAATCATGTTTGGTCCAGCGTGTCCCGGCCAGCGAAGCATCATTTCTGTGCACCACCAGTATTCCTCGAGTGTTTCGCCCTTCCAGGCATAAACAGAAACACCCTGTGGGTTTTCTGGTGTGCCGTTAGGTCCAACAACAACTGCAGCAGCAGCGTGGTCTTGGGTTGAGAAGATGTTGCAACTTACCCAGCGAACGTCAGCACCAAGAGCCACGAGTGTCTCAATAAGTACTGCGGTCTGGATTGTCATGTGAAGTGATCCCGCAATGCGAGCGCCCTTCAATGGCTTGGATGCACCGAACTCTGCACGCATGGCCATGAGGCCCGGCATTTCGTGTTCAGCAAGAGTGATTTCGGCGCGACCGTAGTCGGCGAGTGAAAGGTCAGCAACTTTGAAGTCAAGGGTGCTAGAGGTCATTTTTTCTCCTAGAGATTTTGGATTGAACTACTAGGCGCCGACCTCTGCCGATACGCCTGCATAAATGTTAGCGGCTAAGCGTTAACTCGGAACTCCACGACGTCACCATCACGCATGACGTATTCCTTACCTTCAATACGTGCTTTTCCAGCGGCCCTGACGGCAACCATTGAACCGGCCTCCATGAGGTCGCTGAAGGCCACAACTTCGGCCTTAATGAAATGCTTTTGAAAGTCAGTGTGGATAACTCCGGCGGCTTCAGGCGCTGTGGCACCAATAGGAATGGTCCAGGCTCTGGTCTCTTTCGGTCCCGCCGTTAAGAAGGTCTGAAGACCGAGGGTGGTGAAACCCACGCGACTTAGCTGTGAGAGACCCGACTCAGTTTGTCCGAATGATTCGAGAAGCTCTAAAGCCTCAGCTTCGTCAAGTCCTGCGAGCTCAGCTTCGAGTTTTGCGCAAAGAACAATTGCTGGAGCTGGCGCTACGGAGGCAACGAGTTCATTGCGTCTGGCTTCGTTGCCCATAGTTTCTTCGTCAACGTTGAAGACATAGATGAATGGCTTATCGGTGAGCAGGTGAACATCGCTAAGGAATGAACGATCGAGCTTTTCGACTTTGGAAATTACTTTTCCATCGTTGAGTGCCGCACGTGCCTTTTCGAGTTCAGCGAGCTTTGCAACGGAGTCACCAGTATTTTTCTTCGCGTCTTTTTCTACACGGTTCATTACTTTTTCGAGAGTCTGGAGGTCAGCGAGGATTAGTTCAGTCTCAATTGTGGCGACATCGCTTGCTGGATCGATTTTTCCGTCAACGTGGACAACGTCGTCGTCAATGAATGCTCGAACAACTTCGCAGATGGCGTCAGATTCACGAATTGATGCCAAGAACTGATTACCAAGTCCTTCGCCTTCAGATGCGCCCTTAACAATTCCGGCAATGTCAACAAAAGTCACTGCGGCAGGGAGAATTTTCTCCGACCCGAAGACCTCAGCAAGCTTTGGGAGACGGTTATCTGGAACCGAGACAATTCCGGTGTTTGGTTCAATTGTTGCGAAGGGATAATTGGCAGCCAAAACGTTGTTGTTCGTAAGGGCATTAAAAAGTGTGGATTTTCCGACATTTGGGAGACCGACGATGCCGATTGAGAGTGCCATAAGAATTTCAAGGCTAGTGCAAAACATAGATTCTTCTTAAATCCCTCTTAATTAAGGGCCGTACACTTTCATTAAGTAAGGAGATCCTGTGCAAAGGTCTAAAGCAATTTTTTCTTGGTCGGTTACAGGGTTGTTGTCATTGATGATCGTCGCCGCAATTGGAGCATTGACATTGAAGTCTTCACCCAACGCAACTATTGGCGTGACCCAGGCAACTAGCAGCTCAGGTATTGCTGGTGCGGCACCGGCTCCTCAGGGTTCTGCAAACAACGCAAGTACTCGAACTGCTTCCGCTGACAGCTCAGTAAATACCTCAACTGTCAATTCATCTTCAGGTCTGCTCACAACAATCCCTGCTGGAGCAGTTATCGTTCCCGCTCCCACTAGTCATGAGGCCAGTGAAGGTCGAGAAGGCAATGAAGGAAACGAACACGCAGTGACCACCACCACCGTCAAAAAAGGCACCACAACTACGGTGAAGACAGGCACGACTTCAGGGGGCCATGAAGGTTCAGGCGAACGCGATTAACACCGTTCGGTCGGTATTGCTCCTATAGTTTTTAAATGATTCCTGAGCCAGCAGTAACGGGCACCGTTCCATTTGGTGACTATAAAACTTGGTACCGAATAACTGGTGATCTCACCTCTGGGGCAACTCCTCTCGTAGTTCTGCACGGTGGTCCGGGGTGTTCTCACGATTATGTACTTCCAATCGCCAATGTTTCGAGCAGCGGCCGTGCGGTATTTCACTACGACCAACTTGGCTCGGGTAGATCGACACTCCTTCCTGAAAAGGGAGCCGACTTCTTCAGCGTGGAGCTCTATCTCGCAGAACTTAATAATCTGCTCATCCACTTTGGAATTGAAGATGATTATTTCTTACTAGGCCAGTCCTGGGGCGCAATGCTTGGTGCAGAGCACGCAGTCCTTCGCCCAAGTGGTCTTAAGGGACTCATCTTGTCTAATGGTTTAGCTTCAGCTGCAACGTGGGCGAGTGAGGCCAAGCGATTGGTAAGCGAGATGCCTGAAAAGTATCGAGTGACTCTCGAGAAGGCTATTGAAACAGGTGACTTGAGTGGTGATGCATTTAAAGAAGCTGAGGGTGCCTACTACGACGAGCACGTCTGTCGTTTGACCCCGAGACCCAGAGAGTACGAAGCAACAACTGAGTTCATGGACGCAGATGCCACGGTCTACTCAACCATGTGGGGACCAAGTGAGTTTGCCCCAACAGGGTCACTTGTTAACTGGAGCATTGTTGATCGACTCCACAAAATTATTGCTCCAACATTGGTTGTTTCAGGTCGCCACGATGAGGCAACGCCACTAGTGCAAAAAGAGTTCACGGACAACATCTCACATGCTGAGCAAGTAATCCTCGCTAATTCGAGTCACATGCCATTTTTTGAAGAGCCCGAGCTCTACATTGAGACGATTGTTGCGTTCTTAGAAAAGTGCGAATCTAATTAAGAAGTGACAAGTAGTAGTCCTCGGCTGTCGCCAGGTCTTTGATTACTTGTGAGAGTTCAGCGCTTAGCTTCTTCTGTTCTTCAACGTCGGCACTGGCCATTATCTTTTCGTTAAGTGATGTGCGACGACGTTCAAGTTTGGTGACTTGTTTTTCTGCGTCGCGAAGCACACGGCCATTGGTGGGCACTTTCTCTGGTTCATCAGCGTCACCGAGATTCGTGCTGGTGATGACACCCGCGGCCCTTGCTATCCAGGCGTCAATACCTCCGGGAATGTCTGCAATTGAACCATCTTCATGAACTTCAAGTAATCGATCCGTAGTTCGACTCAAGAATGTTCGGTCGTGCGACACAACAATGAGTGTTCCTGGCCACTGTGCCAGGAATTCTTCTATTAAACGAATTGTCTCAAGATCAAGATCGTTCGTAGGTTCGTCGAGGAAGAGAACGTTAGGACTGAGCGTCAGTGCCAGAAGTAGTTGCAATCGACGGCGCTCTCCACCTGAAAGATCACGTGCTTTCGTTTTACAGAGTGCGCCCGTGAACCAGAAACTCTTCATGATGGCAATGTCTTCAGGCGATCCAGGAATTCCACGTGGGCCAGCAACGAGTTCTTGCACTGTTGCCTCAAGATTGAAGTTGTCAGATCCCTGCTCGAAGTAGGAGGTCACGACAGTCGGCCCATGCTTAACGGTGCCGACGGATGGTTCATTTCGAAGAGCAAGCAAGTCGACGAAGGTTGATTTTCCAGCACCGTTTGGTCCAACAATTCCAATGCGGTCCCCGGGACCGAGCTCAAGATTGATGCCATTAAGAATTTGTCGACCGTTTGGATACGAGAAGGAAACGTTGTGGGCCTTAATAACGGTCTGACCTAGACGCGGAGTTTCAACGTTGAAGTCAATCGTTCCTTCACGAGCAGCCGCCTCTTTGCCGCCAGCGAGGAGTCGATTCGCTGCATCAATGCGTGCTTGAGGCTTTGTGGAGCGGGCCTTCACACCACGACGCAACCACGCAAGTTCGTGGCGGGCCATGTTTTTTCGGATTTGCTCTGCGTTCTGGGCTTGCACTTCACGCTCAGCTTGTGCCTCAAGAAGTGCCGAGTACCCACCACCGTGGACGAAGGTCTTTCCACGGTCAATTTCAATCATTCGTGTCGTGACTTGATCGAGGAGGAAGCGGTCGTGACTCACCAGGACTACAGCTCCAGGAAAGCTGGTGATCTTTTGCTCCAACCATTCAATGGCACTGAGGTCAAGGTGGTTTGTAGGTTCGTCGAGAATAAGGACATCGTTGTGCTCAGCAAAGATCTTTGCGAGCGCCACACGCTTTAACTGACCACCAGAAAGGTGGTCAATCTGAGTATCGATTGCTTTGGTCATGCCAAGGCGGTCAATTGCAGCGTCCACTTCCCAGCCACTGCCGAGAACTTCACGAACCGTTCCCTTGGGGAGGTCTGGAATCTGGTCAAGGTAACCAACGAGCGCGCCCTGTCCGAGGCGGATGTTTCCAGAGTCGGGCTTTTGAAGACCAGCAACAATCTTTAGAAGTGTTGATTTTCCCGCACCATTTATGCCAACAACACCAATACGGTCGCCCGTCGAAATGGTGAGTGAAAGGTCTTCAAGAATGGTCCGGTCAAAACCTTCGAGAGTTACTTTTTGGATGTCGATGAGGATTGCCACGGGACTTACAGGCTACACACCAGAAAACCGTTTGAGTTACGGGTGTGTAGCGATGGAGTCAAGAATGCTGGCAACGCGGATTGAGTCAGCACTGGACACAGTCCATCCGCTCTCACCTTTAATCACTCGACTGACATTTTCGACCATTTCAACAAAAGCATTAGCACTAGCGAATTCTTCAGCCACGCCATTAACGAGCAGGGAACTGGCTTCATTCCATGTGGTGAAAGATTCCCCAGCGCCAGTGCTGACCTGGCCATCGGTGCCTTTAACAGTGAACTGTTGATTACTAGGAAGTGCGAATGAGCTCACTGCGTGCGCAGTGACATTGTTGTTGATGCGCACGTGCACATCAGTAGTCAGGTCAATACCCGTTGGCCCGATGGCGCGCTCGAGTTCAGTGATGGTGAGATCAGAGGCACCCTTGGTGAGCGCAACCCAAGCGTGTGCTTGATAACAGCCCACGTCAAGCAATGCTCCTCCGCCCATTGATGGGCTGAGTCGATAATTGTCAGTCATTTCAGAAGTGAATGTAAAAGCCGTCTCGATATGCTGGACGTCTCCGATTGCCCCACTCGTCACAAGGTCAACTATGCGAGCGAAACGTGGGTGCCATCGACCCCACACAGCTTCAATCAGCAAGCGATCATTGTTTGCTGCAGTATCGAACATGGCCGCTGTTTCAGTGGCATTAAGCCCCAGAGGTTTCTCGCAGAGAACATGCTTTCCGGCCTCAAGCGACTTCGTTACCCATTCCATGTGTTGACTGTTAGACAAACTGATGTACACAGCATCAACGTGGTCGTCCGCTAAGAGGTCGTCATAAGTTGCGTGCACTCGCTCTGGTTGAAGAGTTGCAGAACGCTGCTCGTCGCGACTTGCAACGGCGTAAAGAGTTGCTCCGCGCGCTGTATGAACAGCAGGGGCGAGTCCACGACTGGCAACAAAGCCAGCACCTAAGAAGCCCCAGTTAACAGTCACTCGCTATGACCTACGAAGTACTGGTTTTACAGGAAGTGCATTTTGCAAGGCTGATTCTTCGGCGGCTTGCATAATTGCAACAACGTTGCGTGATTGCAGCGCATTGACTTCCATTGGAGTTCGATTGTTTAAGTACTCGACAATAGAGCGGTGAAATTCGTGTGGCTCTAGTGGCTGAAGCGGTGCGGTGCGTGAACTTCCGTCTGCACGATGAACGGTCAAAATCGCTGGTAAGTCGGCGACAGCTGGCTCACCAGCAGGGTCCCAGTCCCCAATGATCGCGCCCTCAGTGCCAAGCACATAAAACTTTGGCTTACGCGCTGCGGCGAGATCTGAATGGACAAATGTTGCCTGCTTTCCAGATGTGAACGTCATGGTGACGTGAGCGTGGTCCGCGTTAGTGATGTGATCCCATACGCGCTTATGGTTCTGGCCGCTGACGTGCGCCACGTCGTCGGGCATGATGTTAAGAATTTGATCGATGAGGTGACTACCCCAGTCAAAGATTGCTCCACCAGAAACTTCAGCGTTCGAGTGCCAGTAATCGCATGGACGTGAATACCCACCAACAAAACTGTCGTAGTGATAGACGTCACCAATTTCACCCGAGCGAATTATTTGGCGCATGGTGACAAAGTCGTCATCAAATCTGCGGTTCTGATATACGACAAGCATGAGGTTCTTTTCTGAAGCAAGCGAGATGAGTTCGTCGCATTGATCGGCCGTGAGTGCCATTGGCTTTTCAAGCACAACATGGATGCCGCGAAGCAATGCCTCTTTAGCCCATTGATAATGACTGTTTGGGGGAGTGGAGATTACGACTAGATCGAGAAGTCCCGAATCCAGCATTTCCGTTGCATCGCTAAAAGTTGTTGCCTGTGGGGCAAGTTGCAGTGCTGCCTCGACGCGTTCTGGATTGGTGTCACAGACGGCCATAAGTTCGAGGCCGACAGTGTTCTGGACTGCTTGGTTGTGCTCATGTCCGATTGCACCATATGCAAGGAGGCCGACGCGAATAGTGCTTTTTGCCATAAACGTTGAGTTTATTTGTTTTCGTAGAATTGGAAACACAAGCAGGCATCAACAAAGTCACGAATTGTGCGCGTGACGTTTTTCACCTGGAATGCTCTCCAGTAGCCTTTAGTAGTTGTTGCATCATGATTGGCTCCCGTAGCTCAGGGGATAGAGCATCGGTTTCCTAAACCGTGAGCGCAGGTTCGAATCCTGCCGGGGGCACCAAAGATTTAGTTGGGCTGCCATTGTTTGGAGGGATAGATTTTGTGCATGTCTCGATCCACTTTGTCTACGGTGCTTTGTGCTGTGCTTCTAACCAGTGTCTTAGCGATTCCTTCGGCAGGTGCCACTTCAGTGGAGTCCTGTCGAATCAAAGCGTTAGCAAATGACACTGTTTCTCTTGGATTTCCGGTTGCTGCAGAAAGACTTGCCCACATCGCACATCCAAAGGTTCTTGTAATTCCAATTCGTCTGAGCGATCAACCAAATTATGCTTTCGCTCAGAGCTATAAAGACGATTACAGACAAGTTGCAGAAAACATCTCGGTGCTCTCAGGCGGCAAGAGCACTGTTGAGTTCGTTTTCAATCAGCCGATAGACATGAACTTTTCGACTGACGACATGATTCAGTTGGCACGAAATCAAAAGACCTCGTTTCATAATGACCTTTCAAAATCCACTTGGGGTTTTGTGCGAAGAGTAATTGCCGAACAAGATGCAAGCATTAACTTCACTGGAATTGATGCAGTGGTACTTGAAGGTTCTTCAAACAAAGGCTTCGATTACATAGGCGAAGCAATGATGTTCTCTAAGAACACAATGGACCTTTGGCATGAGTCGATTAAAACTTCAGAAGGGACAATCAGCAATACAGTCTTGTTGGATCGTCATCCTCCAACTTCCGTTATCACTCATGAGCTTTTGCATCTTTACGGCTTGACAGATCTTTACGGTGGCAACTCTGGTCCGGGGCAACTTTCCTTGATGGATGGCCAAAATATAAAACTTCTTGCTTACGAGAAATGGATTCTGGGCTGGCTGCCCGATGAATCGGTGACTTGCATTACGCCATCGTTAGATAATTCAATATCAAAGGTCACTTTTGACTACAGCAAAGGTGACAAATTGGCAGTGATACAACCGTCTAATGGAATTCCATACATTGCAGAAACGTCTGAATTGTATGGAAATAATTATTTTGCATTCTTTAGTCTCAACCTCACGGCTCATCCTCCGATTAATTTGTTTCAAGAAACAATTGATGGACATCATGATGGAGTCAGAATTTCTAATTATTCAGTCATAGGTTCGAAATTGTCTGGTACTGATTTTTCTGTGGTAATCAGCAACTGGAGCACATCGTCGCTAACAATTAACGTTTACAAAACTTCGAGCGAAAGTTCAAGTGCAGTGAAACAATTGTTCACAGCAGCTATGCAAGCAAAAAATTTTGCGTTCCAGGCACTACAAATAAAACAAACAATTACTTGTGTGCGAGGAAAACTAATCAAAAGGGTAACGGCTGTTAAGCCGGTCTGCCCTTCTGGCTATATGAAGAAGTAGCTCTAGCCTTCTTGCTTTTCTACGTCCTTGCGGTGAAGAACATATGTTGCTGCGAAACTCAGCGTTAATGCTGCAAGTACACCAAGGTTTGCGTATGCCCAAGCGCCAGATTTTCCACCAAGGCCGAGTGGCTTTAGCAAGTAGCCCTGCCAGGTGAGCCATGAAGCAGCTGAGTTCGTGACGAGTCCCCAGCCAATAACACTGGAAACAATTGTCGTCACTAGCGGCGTAATACGAATGTCTCCGTAACGGCCAGTTGTGCTGAACAGCTCAGCGTCTTCGTAGTTCTTCTTTCGAAGTGACATGTCGGCTAGAAACACTCCGCACCAAGCAGCGATAAGTACACCAACGGTGATCAAGAAGCCTTGGAACTGATAAAGGAAGTTTCCAGAAACAAAGACAATGTAAATAGTTCCAGCAATCATGATTGCACCATCAACACCGGCTGCAGCAAAGCGAGGAATCTTTATTCCAGCTGCAAGCATTGAAAGGCCGGAAGAGTAAATGTCAAGAACTGCTCCACCTACGAGTCCGAGGATTGCGACGATTGCGAACGGAACCAAGAACCATGTTGGAAGCAAGTTCGACAGGGCACCAACTGGGTCTGAGCCAATTGCTGAACTTAGGTCACTTGATGATCCAGCGAGTAAAAGACCGAAGAACAAAAGAATAAGTGGAGCAATTGAGGCACCGAATGTTGTCCAACCAACGACGCCTCGTGTTGAAGCCTTGCGAGGAAGGTAGCGAGAGTAATCAGCAGCAGTGTTTACCCATCCGAGTCCGAATCCAGTCATCACGAATGTGAGTCCACCAATAAGAGCCTGCATTGAGCCACTGTGAATGTTCGAAACGGTGTGCCAGCTGATGTGCTTGAAGGTAAGAGCAATAAAGACAACGGTGAGAACTCCAGTGATGACAGTGATGATTGCCTGCATCTTCATAATGAGGTCAAAGCCCATCACTCCGCCTCCAATGATGAGCGCTCCAATTACGAGCATGGCAATTACTTTTACGCCAGTTCCTCCACCCCAGCCAATGCGAGTAAACACTGTTGATGTTGCAAGTACCGCAACAACGCTGAGCGAAGTTTCCCAACCAACACAGAGCAACCATGAGATTGCTGAAGGAAGGCGGTTGCCTCTAACGCCGTAGGCCGCACGGCTGAGCACCATTGTTGGAGCAGAGCCCCTCTTTCCGGCGGTGGCGATTACTCCACATAGCCAGAAGCTGAAGAGAACGCCAACGAGGCCAATAACGATTGCTTGCCAGAATGAAATTCCAAATCCGAGCACCCATGATCCGTAACTAAGACCAAGTACAGAAATGTTGGCACCAAACCATGGCCAGAAGAGTTCGCGGGGCTGACCCTTGCGTTCAGCTTCACTGATGATGTTGATTCCGTTCTCTTCAATTCGAAGGCTGGAAGATTCTGTTCCAAGGATTTCGTTACTCATGGCGCTCCTTTAAAGGTTCTGAATGAACTGCTTTTGAGACTTCACTAGTTTGGCACGATGAGTAGGAAATTTCTCGCATTCATTCGAGAAGTTATGTCGCTAGTAAGTTTTGAACTTGTGAGTACAAGTATGCAAAAATCCCGTTCTTATGGCACGTTGCTTGGCCTCGCCATTGGCGACGCGCTTGGAATGCCTACTCAGTCGCTCAGCTTCGAGGAAATTCGAGAACAATTTCACAAGGTAAATACATTTAACGAGCCATCTGCTCATCATCCCTACGCGGCTGGGCTCAAGGCTGGAATGATTACTGACGACACCGAACAGTCGTTACTAGTTGCGTCACTGCTCACAACACGCAACGGTGAGTTCGATCAAATTGAGTTCGCCCGTCAACTTCTTTCATGGGAAGACTCAATTCGAGAACGCGGGCTGCTTGATTTACTGGGGCCATCAACAAAAGCGGCGTTAGCAAAATTGCAAGCCGGAATGGATGTGTCGCTCACTGGGCGAGAGGGAACAACTAATGGCGCTGCGATGCGAATCTCACCCGTGGGGATACTTTGCTCGAGCAGCAATCTCGACGGCCTTGTTCGAAAGGTCATAGAAGTGAGCATGCTCACCCACAACACCTCGAGTGCACTCGGGGCTGCGGCTGGCGTAGCTGGTGTCATTAGTGGCTCAATTGATGGTCTCTCACCCAGGGATGCAGTGACATTGGGAATTGAAGCAGCCGAGCAGGCGAGCATTCACGGCGCCCAAGATGGCGGAGAAATTGTTAAGCGCATCAAGAGAGCTGTCGAAATTGCCGAGACTGGCGATGTCGAGCAACTTCGAAAAGAAATTGGGACGTCAGTAAAAGCAAATGAATCAGTTCCATGCGCGATTGGCCTTTTTGTAATCCACAAGAGTGATCCGTGGGAAGGGTGCTGCGTCGCTGCCTCAATTGGAGATGACACCGACACCATTGCGGCCATCACTGGTTCGATGCTCGGAGCGGCGTGTGGACCAGACAGCTTTCCCGCAAGTGCAATAAATACCGTAGAAACGCTCAACGCACTTAACCTTCGAGGTGTCGCAGAGGATCTACTGTCACTTCGTCACTAAGGTAAGTACGAAATGACAACAGCCCCACGACTCTTTGACCTCGACACAGTGATGCTCGACGTTGTGGCGATGATTGACGCGCTTCCCACACGCGGCAATGATGCTGAAGTTCTGGAGCGACTCGTCACCCCAGGCGGTGGATTCAATGTGATGTCTGCAGCTAGGCGCCAGGGCATGGAAGTGACCTACGCCGGCCAACTCGGCAGTGGCCCATTCGCCGACATCGCAAAGAAAGCACTCATCGCTGAAGGAATCCAACTTTCTGTTCCAACAAATGATTCTGTTGATCTTGGACTTTGCTTCGTGCTTGTAGAAAAAGGTGGGGAGCGAACGTTCGTGACGTCACCTGGTGCTGAGGGCACGCTTTCACTTCAAGACCTCTCGGTGATTGATGTGAAACCAGGGGACTACGTCTTTGTTTCGGGCTACAACTTTGTCTATCCCGACATTTGTGCAACGTCCGCAGCATGGCTCCAGGGAATCACTAAAGATGCTGTTGTCATCTTTGATCCAGGTCCTCGTGGCTCAGACATTCCAAGTGATGTACTCAGTGCGTTGCTGGCCAGATGTAACTGGCTGGTGTGCAATGAGCCTGAAGCAATGTCGCTTACGAAAACGAATTCACTCGATGCTGCTGTCGAACAGCTTTCCAAGCTCAACGTTCAAGCTGGCGTGATTGTCCGAGTCGCTGAACGCGGTTGCATTCTGCTCCAGGCAGGCAAGGAGCCTGAAGTTATTCCAGGGTTTAGTGCAAATGTCGTTGACACCACTGGAGCGGGCGATACCCACGGTGGTGTGTTTATTGCAGAACTCGCCAAAGGAACTGTTGTCGCCGAAGCATTAACACGTGCGAACGCAGCATGTGCGATTGCAATTGGAAAACTAGGACCAGCGACAGCACCAAGTTCTGAAGAAGTAACTGCCTTCTTATCGAAGAACTAGAGCACTTTCGAAAGAAAAAGCTTTAGGCGATCTGAAGAAGGAGAACTGAGTACTTGTCCAGGATCGCCAGACTCTTCAATCACTCCCTGGTCTAAGAAATAGACAGAGTTAGCAACTTCACGAGCAAAGTTCATTTCGTGGGTAACAACCACCATGGTCATCCCTGATCTAGCGAGGTCTTTCATAACGTCAAGCACTTCGCCAACGAGCTCAGGGTCGAGCGCTGAAGTTGGCTCATCGAACAACATGAGTTTTGGTTCCATCGCAAGTGCACGCGCAATCGCCACACGCTGCTGCTGTCCACCTGAGAGCTGACTTGGGTAGTTCGATTCTTTTCCGCTGAGGCCAACACGCTCGAGAAGAGCACGAGCCTTTTCAACGGCGACGTCTTCAGAGAGGCCCTTCACCTTTATTTGCCCCACCGTGATGTTGTCAAGAACGTTCATGTGGGCAAAAAGATTAAATCGCTGAAAGACCATTCCAATTTGGGCACGCTCAGAGCAAATCTGCTTGTCGTTTCTTTCGTAGAGCTTTCCTCCACGAGCTTCGTAGCCAACGAGCTCGCCGTCTACTCGTAATTCACCAGCATCGTGTTTTTCTAAGTGATTGATGCAGCGAAGCAGGGTGCTCTTTCCTGAACCAGAGGGCCCGATAAGACACGTCACCTCACCACGCGCAACTTCAAGGTCAACACCGCGAAGTACATCAACGGCGCCGTACGACTTTGTTACGCCCTTGGCGCTCACCATAGGAGTTGTCATCGTGACTCCTTTGCTGGACGAGGAGTGCGGAACTTAGCGGCAATGCCTCGCACGTCGCTGCGAATTCGCTGGATTGGTGTTGGCGGTGGTGTGCGAAGCGCACCCTTGGCGTAGTAGCGCTCTAGATAAAACTGTCCAATAGAGAGAATTGTTGTAACTGCTAGATACCAAAGGCTGGCAACAATAAGCATTGGCACAACTTGGTAGGTCGCAGAGTAAATGTTCTGTGCCGCACCAAGAAGATCAATCACTCCAATTGAGCTAACGAGCGAAGTTGTCTTCAACATTGAAATAACTTCATTGCCGGTTGGCGGAATGATTACTCGCATTGCTTGTGGGAGGACTACAAGACGAAGAGTCTGTGACTTAGTCATTCCGATTGAGCTCGCGGCTTCGATCTGACCTTCTTCAACCGCAATGAGACCAGCTCTGGCGATTTCTGACATGTAGGCGCCCTCGTTGAGCCCGAGGCCAATAACTCCGGCGGTGAAGGGGGTAAAGAACGTAACCGTGTCGAGGTGGAAGAACGTGATGTGGGTGAATGGAACACCGAGTGTGATCAACGGGAAAATTGCGGCGATGTTGAACCAGAAAATTAGCTGAACGTACACCGGTGTTCCACGGAAGAACCAGGTGTAGCTCCATGCGGTTGAAGAAAGCAAGCGACTTTCAGAGATGCGCATAATGGCGATTGTGACGCCGAGGGTGATTCCAATTGTCATTGAAATCACCGTTAGGAGAAGTGTGCGTCCGAGCCCTTGGATGATTTCAGTAACGGTGAAGTACTGAAAGACAACGTTCCAGCTGAAGCGCCAATTGACAACGTTGTGACAGGTTCGAACTGCGTCGATGGTTTGACAAGCAACTTGCCCGTTTGGAATTTTCGATAGGAGAGTGTGGATGAGCATCGCCACCACAATGACGGCAAAGAAACTCGCAACCCACCTACCAAAATGACGAACGGGGACAACCTGTACAGCGGTGTCCCCGTTCGTGGTCATTTCAGTTTTCTAAAACTCTTAGGACTTTGCTCCGTTGATAACCATTTGTGCTGGAGTTAGCGCACCTGAGCTCACACCCCACTTAGCAAGAATTGCTCCATAGGTTCCGTTTGCGGCGAGGGTCTTGAGTGCTGCCTGAATAGCAAGGGCAAGTGCCTTTCCTTCAGGTGTCTTCTGAGTTGCAAAACCGTATGGTGCGACGTTTACCGCGCTACCAAGAAGCTTGAATGCACCCTTTGAGGTTGACACCACGTAGCCAGCAATCTGGCTGTCGAGGAATCCAACTGTTGCCTGTCCTGAAGAAACTGCAGTGTTGGCTTCAGTCTGAGTTGCGAATGAAAGGATTTTTCCGGTCTTGTCTGTCTTGCATGCCTTTAGTGCAGCAGCAGCGTCAGTCTCTTCAACAGTTCCCTTTTCAACCGCGATCTTAAGACCACAGAAGCTTGAGAAACCTGTGAACGAAACCTTTGACGATGACTTGGCGTAAACACCTTCACCAGCCTGGAAGTAGTCAACGAAGTTAACTTGCTTCTCACGAGTCTTGTTGTCAGTGAATGACGAGTTACCAACTTGGTACTTCTTCGCAATGAGTCCGGCAATGATGTTGTCGAATGTCACCTTGTTGTGGTTTACCTTTAATCCGAGTGTTACGCCGATTGCGTTCATGAGGTCAATGTCGAAACCAATAATTCTTGATCCGCTCATTGATTCGTCTGGCGCGTAGGAAGGGTCAGTTGCAATCTGCAATGTCTTTCCAGCTAATGATGTTGGAACTAACTTGGCGTTTGCCGCGTTGTATTTTCCGGTTGTTGTTGCAGCACCTGCGACAAGTGTTGAAGACAACATGAGTGTTGCGATGCCGCTAGCAACGAGTGCCTTGCGAACTAGTGAATTACGTAGCATTTAAGCTCCCAACTTTCCCCGCCATTGTTGACGTTTGGTTCTCATTTTTATCAGTTATTGGTGTTCACGACCAAAAGGCCACTATTTAGCCCTATTTGGCCCGTTCTTACGTGCTTGACCTGTTGTTTAGGGCCTCTAATCAGATGTTGAAACGTAAGCATTCAGTTACATACACGGGCTTTTGTGAGTTACGTATTTCACCTATCTTTAGGAAAGACGAATCAGGGGGCACCATGAAGCAGTACGAACCATTTGAAGGAAAAATCGGACGCACACTTTCTGAGTCGACCCCATGGTGGCCAACTCCGAAGCACCCAGGAACAGACGCACCAAACGTCGTCGTATTTCTAATTGATGACCTCGGTTTTTCACACTTCAATTGCTTCGGTTCAGACCTCGTTACTCCCAACATCAACAAGCTGGCCGAAGGTGGACTTCGCTACACGAACTTTCACGTAACGCCTCTTTGTTCTCCAACTCGTTCAGCGCTGCTGACCGGACGCAATCACCACACTGTAGGTATGCGCGGAATTTCTAACTGGAGTTCTGGTTTTCCAAGTATGCGAGGTGAAGTTTCTAAGCACGCTGGCACCATGGCAGAAGTTATGCGTGAAGCCGGATACACCACACTCGGGATTGGTAAGTGGCACTTAACTTCCATGGAGAACGCATCTTCAGCAGGCCCATTCGATCAGTGGCCACTCGCTCGTGGGTTTGATCGTTACTTTGGATTCTTAGAAGGTGAGACTGACCAGTTCTCACCAGACCTCGTCTACGACAATCACCGCGTTGAGCCATCGAAGACTCCTGAAGAGGGATACCACCTGAGTGAAGATCTCGTAGATCATGCAATTGAATTCGTTCATGACACCAAATCAATTCGCCCCGACCGTCCATTCTTTTTGTACTTTGCATTCGGTGCACAGCACGCCCCTCACCAAGCACCTGCTTCATACATGGCAAAGCACCGTGGAAAGTATGACGAAGGTTGGGACGTAGCCAGAGAGCGCTGGTTTGCACGTCAACTCGAAATGGGCATCATTCCGCCAGACACTCAACTAGCTCCGCGAAACCCAGGAGTCGATGCATGGGACACGCTGCCTGAAAACCAGAAGAAGCTGGCGAGTCGACTTCAAGAGGCATACGCCGCATTCTTAGAGCACACAGATGCGCAGATTGGTCGTCTCGTCGATGACCTCGAGGCCATTGGTCAACTTGACAACACACTGATCTTGCTCATGAGTGATAACGGAGCGTCCCAAGAAGGCGGAGCATTCGGCATCTTGCACGAAATGAAGTACTTCAACGGTCTTATTGAAACTCCGGACGAAGCAGTAGAGCGTCTCGACGATATTGGTGGACCACACAGTCACTCGAACTATCCGTGGGGCTGGGCACAGGCTGGGAATACGCCATTCAAGTGGTACAAGCAGAACACGCACGAAGGTGGCGTTCACGTGCCGCTAATTGCACATTGGCCGAGCGGCATCAAAGACAAGGGTGGTATTCGTAACCAGTGGCACTACGTCACTGACATTGCTCCAACTGTCTTTGAAGCAACTGGCGTAACAAATCCATCAATAATCAATGGCTACGAGCAGATGCCAGTTACTGGTGCTTCAATTGCTTACACGTTTGACAATCCAACTGCGCCTAGTCAAAAGACGAAGCAGTACTTCGAAATGGGTGGACACCGTGCGATGTACCACGAAGGCTGGAAGGCCGTTACCCGTCATGATCCGTGGTCAGTATTCCAACCCGGCGCAAACCCAGACGCATTCGAAAATGATGTGTGGGAGCTCTACAACATTGCAAATGATGCATCGGAAACAAACAACTTGGCAGAGGAAATGCCTGAGAAGTTAAACGAGCTGATTGCCATGTGGTGGGAAGAAGCTGAAGAGTACGGCGTACTTCCACTGGACGACCGAGGCATTGAACTATTTGGAACTCGTTACCGCGACAATTCAGCGCACCCAGTTTCAAAGCACTACACCTACCTGCCACCACTCAATCCAATTCCAGCGCAAGCTGGAGCCGGACTCGGTGGACGTAGTTGGGACATGGAAGCAAAAGTTATTCGTAGTGCTGGTGAAAATGGGGTCATCCTGGCGACGGGAACTGAGAACTCAGGTATCAGTGTCTTCATAAAAGACGACCTTCTGTACTTTGACTACAACTGTTTCAATGATCACTACGTGGTGAAGTCTTCGAAGAAGGTTCCAGAAGGTGAATCAGTTGTAGGGATTAACTTCAGACGCGGAAAAAATGATGCTGACGCGACCTTGGTGATCAACAACGAAGAGGTTGGTTCAGTTCACCTTCCAATCCTGATGCGAATTATCTCAAGTATTGGAATGAGCCTTGGTGCAGACGTTGGCTCACCAGTGTCTCTGGAATACAAGGCTCCTTTTAAGTTTCAAGGAACACTTCGACGAGTAGATATTCAGCTCATCACCCAAAGCGACAATAAGGAACAAGAAGCAGCAGCACGAGAAGGTATGGCGCGTCAATAAACGTTGTAACTACAAAGGAGCATCATGAACAGAGTACGTACACCGGATGAGCGATTTTTAAATCTTCCTGATTTTTCCTACACACCGCACTATGCAGAAGTTAAAGATCCAACCGGTGGAGACCCGCTTCGCATGGCCTTCATTGATGAAGGTCCTCGTGACGGACAGGTCATGTTGCTTCTTCACGGTGAGCCGAGCTGGTCATTTCTCTACAGAAAAATGATTCCGATTCTCGTTGGCGCAGGGCACCGAGTCATTGCACCTGACCTCATTGGTTTTGGTCGTTCCGATAAGCCTGCACAACGCTCCGACTACACCTACCTACGCCACGTCGAGTGGGTGCGTGAATTGCTTTTCGACAAACTCGGCCTGCACAACATCACGTACTTCGGTCAAGACTGGGGAAGTCTCCTAGGTCTACAGCTCGTAGGTCTTTACCCAGAGCGCTACGCAAGGGTTGTAATTGGTAATGGTGGGCTTCCAACTGGTGATCACAAGCTCAGCGATGCATTCTTTGCGTGGCAGACCTACAGCCAAACAACACCTGAGCTAAAGGTTGGCAACATTGTTTCTGGCGGTTGCAAGTTCCCACTTTCAGAAGAACTAATCGCTGCGTACGACGCACCATTTCCAGATGACACATTCAAAGAAGGGGCACGTCAGTTTCCACTGCTTGTTCCATCAACGCCTGAAGATCCGACACATGACACGAATGTTCGAGCTTGGGAAGGGCTAAAGCAGTTCACCAAGCCGTTCCTGCTTTGCTTCTCAGACAGCGACCCAGTAATGGCGGGAGGCGACAAGGCGTTTGCGTCACTTGTTCCTGGAACCAAGGGCCAAGACCACGTGACTATTAAAGATGGCGGTCACTTCTTGCAAGAAGACAAGGGCGAAGAAATAGCGAACTTGATGCTCGCCTTTATTGCCAAGAACTAGAAGTAGTTCTCTCCGAGAGCTTCACTCCAAGGGGCGACTTTAAGCTCGCCCCTTGGAACGCTCCAGCGAAACACTGGTTTGATGTCAAGTACTGGTGTGCCATCAATGCCGTCAAGACCACGCACCTGAATTGAGCGTTCATTAACAGAGTTAATGGCCACGGTCGTTAGAAGAATGCGGTTCGGGCGATCTTTGTTGCGCTGCGCAAAGATTCCTACGTCAGGCCAGTCAGTGTTGCCGCGTGGGTGACGGTGCCAAGGCCCTGGTGGGACATCTTCAGCCCAGTCAGCAAAGAACACGACTTCGATGTGTGAGAACTCTGAGAGCCCCTTCAAAGCCTCTGAGGGGACGTCCTGGGCCAACTCAATGGTGCTTTCGATGTCATCCCAATTGTCGTCTAACGCCTCGCTGCGGTCGTTGCGGATATAAGCGATTGGTCTAACAATGTGTTCCATGCACCTAATCTAGTGAAGCGATCGAGCTCTGGGGGTATCGTGTACTTTCCTAGGAGCAACTTGAAAGAACTATGGCAGAACTGACTTTTACATACGGAACTATGGCAGCTGGAAAGTCCACTCTGGCCCTCCAGCTCTGCTGGCAATTACGTGAAAACCGAAGCGACATTGCGCTTTGGACATTTGGACAGCGCAGCAATAACGGCAAAATTACGAGTCGAATTGGTATTGAGGCTGATGCTGACGCCATTGAAAATGGTGAGGATCTCACTCCTCGGATTAAGAAACTCCTCGCTGAAGGAGTAAAAATTCTTGTAATTGATGAAGCACAGTTCGCGAGTAAAGAACAAATCGACCAGCTCGGTCAACTCGTTGACGACGACGACGTCGATGTTCACGCCTTCGGTCTCTCGGCTGACTTTCAGCTAAATCTTTTTCCAGGTTCTGCCCGACTTTTTTCGATCGCCGACGTTGCTCGTGAACTACCTCTCACTTCAACGTGCTGGTGTGGAAACAAAGGACGCTGCAATGCTCGAGTGGTTGACGGCTTGATTGTCAGAGATGGTGACCAGTTTGTTATTGGAGATGTCCACCACGGCGAGGTTCACTACCAAGTGCTGTGTCGCACGCACTATCGCACTGGCAAATTGGGCCCTATTTAAAGTCGCCCTGTATCCACCCAAGATTGACTTCTGAACGTCAAAATGGGTGCATGTCTATTGAACAAGAAACAAATGTTGGCCAAGGTATTGACTGCATGAACCGATTCGGAATCTTTTCCGAATGCCAAAACTGCGGTGGAAAATTATCGGCCGAACACGCTCACTACCGTTGCACGGCGTGTGGATGGCGTGACAGCTGCTGTGACTGAGCTTTAGTTAAAGCTTACGAATCGATTTTAGAATTCAGGGCTAACCACAAGAGTCCGAGTAGACCAGAAATTATCGCTGCAAAAAATAGACCTATGCGCGCTTGGCCGAGCTGAGAAGCACTGGTCAACGTAATCTCTGCGATAACTAGCGATACCGTAAGTCCCATTCCAGCGAGCAGGCCAATGCCAAACACTTCTCGCAAATCCAAACTTTCAGGAAGTTTTAAACGAGAGAAGCGTGTGAGAAGCCACGCCGCCAAGAAGATGCCTAGAACTTTGCCAATGACTCTTGCGATAACCAACGCGACACTAATTTTCTCAAACGCCAGAGAGAAATTTAAGTGTGCGAGCAAATTGATCCAAATGTAAATAGGGATCACTACGAATGTTGCAAGTGGTGAGAGCAGTTGAATGAGCTTTCTCCGTAGAGGTAATAAAAATCCAAGTGCTGCTGCCCCGAGCGTGTAGACAGCACTTGCAACATGCAGGTGACTTCTAAAGAATATTCCAATAACTAAGAGGGAAAAAAAGTCGTCAGCTACTGCCAGTGTTAAGAGGAATAGTCGTACTTTGGGATTCACTCGTTTGCCAAGCAAGCTGAGTGCACCAATGGCTAGGGCAACATCGGTGGGCATTGCTACTGCCCATGCGTTTGATCCAGTGTGAAGTGAAATGAATATGCATGCTGGAATGAGCATTCCAGTGAGCGCACATAGTCCGGGAAGGATGGCTTCTCTTGGATGTTGGAGGCCTTCGCGAATTTCTAGACCAATCAGAACAAAGAAAATGAAGGTCAGAACATTTGAAAGCATGACCAATCGTACCCTTGGCTAGTGCAAGGAATTCTGTTACGCGATTGTGATTTCTCGCAGGTCTCCATCGTCAACATTGAAGACAAAGCCACGAATTTCTGTTCCAATAACGAACGGGCTACTTCGTAGTGTTGCAACGGTCTGCTTTACATCTTCGTCGACGTTTTTGTAGGCACCAAGCTTGAAAGGAGGACGCTGCCCGTATTCTTTTTCTAGCTCTTCCTGCAATGTCGCTTCTTCAAACGTTTCAAGTCCACACCGGGTGTGATGAATGACCATGATTGCTCTCGTCTGCAAGAGTCGCTGGCTGAGCAATAGCGAACGAATGGCGTCATCAGTTGCTAGACCACCGGCATTACGGATGAGGTGAGCCTGTCCGAGTTTTAGCCCTAAGGCGCCAAAGAGGTCGAGACGCGAGTCCATGCAGGTAAGGACCGCTAGGTGCAGTTGTGGCTCTGTAGGAAGCTCGTTGTGTCCGTGCTTTGGAACGTAGCTGTTGTTGTGAGCAAGAAGGTCATCAATTGCAGTCATGGGGTACATCATAGAAACAATCCCCGATGTGGCTACGCTCATAACTGGAGGGCCTTATGAACAGCAATGAAGAAATCCGTGAAGAGTTACGACAACCTGCCTTAGATCTTCGAGGGCTCATTCCTGACGTCATGAAAGGGTTTGCTTCACTATCGAATGCAGCAATGTCACCTGGTGAACTGGAAGTTGGAATGAAGGAACTGCTAGCGCTGAGCATTGCAGTTACTCGTGAGTGCGATGGATGCATTGTGGCCCACGCACGTGGATGTGTTCGAAATGGCATTACCCGCCAACAGGTTGCTGAAGCGATGGGCGTTGCTATTTTGATGAACGGCGGTCCCGGAACTGTTTGGGGCCCACGTGCGCTTCGCGCATACGATGAAGCTTCTGGCGCGTCTTAGAAACTGTAGGGAAGCTTTTTAATTCCGTTTACAAATGTTGACTCCAATTGTGATGGAGCGCCGGTCATCTGAATGTTTGGTGTTCGCGCAATAAGATCGCGCCACATAACGGTTATCTCACGACGAGCTAGGTGAGCACCTAGGCAGAAGTGTGGGCCAGGAGCACCGAAGCCGTAGTGATCATTCGGGGTACGTCCCACATCAAATGTGTAGGGATCAACGAATACGTCTTCGTCACGGTTGGCTGAGCTGTAGTACAACAACACTTTGTCGCCAGCCTTTAGGTCCTTGCCCGAAAGCGTGTAGTCAGTTGCGAGGGTGCGACGCATCCAGATAACTGGTGAAGCCCAACGGACAATTTCATCTGTCGAAGTCTTAGCGAGTCCTTCGTAGTCAGCAACAAGACGTGCCTTCTGGTCTGGGTGCTCACTCAGTGCACGAAGTCCATGCGCAATAGCGGTGCGTGTTGTTTCGTTTCCAGCTGTAACGAGGAGTACAAAGAATGAAGCGAGCTCTTGGTGTGTCAATTTCTCGGATTCAATCTCTGCATTTACGAGCGCGCTGGTGATGTCATCGATTGGATTGTCAATACGGTGCTTACCAATTTCTTCCATGATTCCAGTAAGTGTTGCGCCAGCTTCTAAGAATGCGACGATGGGATCAGTGCCTTCCTTCACGAAGTCAGGGTCACCTGAAGAAAGGATGACGTTCGAGCAGTTGAGAACTGTCTCGTACTCACTTGGTGGCACACCCATCATCTGACAGATGATCTCGAGTGGGAACGGTGCGGCAATGTCAGTAATGAAGTCACCAGTTCCAGACTTCATGGCGCGGTCAACAACTTCTGCGGCGGTCTTTTCAATTGAGTCTTCAATCGAGCGAACATTTCTTGGATTGAACGCATTCGAAACAATTCGACGAAGTCGAGCGTGCTTAGGATCATCCGTTGAGATCATTCCTGAGAAGTACTCAACCATTTCTGGTGGCAAGTCCATCTGTGACACTGCACCGGGACCAGAAAGAAAAACACCCGGATTTCTGGAAGCTTCTGCGACGTCTCGGTACTTGGTTAGTGCGTAGTAACCAGCTCCTCTTGGTAGTTCAATAGAAGATCGTTCAATCAAGGGCTCTTCGTAGTGCCTGATTGGAGCATCGCGGCGAAGCAGTTTGAAAGCTTCTTCACGCTCTGCCCATGGACGGCGCCAAAACGCCATGTCCGAGAGATCAATGTCTTCTAATGTCCAGTTCATGAGAACCCCCTGGGTGACAGCGTAGTGAATGTATGGGTCGGTCACGGCGGACTCTTTATACGGCAGAATAGAGGTATGTCAACAATCACCGATGAAGAACGCGCCAAGCGCCTGAAGGCACTGAACGCACTTCTCGACCTAATGCGTCCAGCTGTTCAGGCTGATGGTGGTGACCTAATGCTTGTGCGCGCCGACGTAGAAACAGGCGTTGTAGAAGTTCAATTAGGTGGAGCATGTTCGAGTTGTGCAATTTCATCTTCAACCCTTGAAGGTGGCGTGACTCGAATTCTCACTGAGCGCCTCGACTGGGTAACTGAAGTTATTGGTGGCGTTGATGAAAGTGTCGACCCAGAAGACTCAATGTCGCTGGGTGTTGGTGGTTACGTTCCTCGTTACCGCCAGCTCTAAGTTCTAAAACCACGAGGAGAATAGTGAGCGCTGAGAAGCGGTCTTCAAAGACCTTTGCCGCACTTGAGGTTCGCAACTTCCGTCTCTTTTTTGCTGGCCAGATGATCTCAATCTCTGGTACGTGGATGCAGACCGTGGCCCAGAGTTGGTTGGTCTTGCAACTGACTGGGTCTTCTGTTGATCTTGGAATTGCTATTGCGCTTCAGTACGTTCCGATGTTGTTGTTCGCTTCATACGGTGGACTTATTGCTGACCGTAACAACAAGCGGACAATTCTTTACTGCACTCAGACCGCCGCAGGATTGCTGGCTTTAGCGCTCGGAGTCCTAGTGAGCACGCATCACGTGACGCTGATGGGTGTTTATGTCCTCGCCACGTTGCTTGGAGTATCCAATCTCTTTGACAACCCTGCTCGCCAGTCTTTCGTTCAAGAGATGGTCGGAAGAGAACACATCGCAAACGCGATCAGCCTTAACAGTGTGCTGATGAACATTGGGCGACTTATTGGCCCTGGCATTGCTGCGGTACTGATTGCGTTCGTGGGAATTGCACAGTGCTTCTACGTCAATGCGTTTTCCTATCTCGGCGTTATTGTCGCGCTCTACATGATGAATGCTGAAGAGTTTTCACCACTAAAAACTGTCAGTCGTGAAAAAGGACAACTCCGTCTCGGGCTTAAGTATGCATTCACCACACCGGTGCTTCGCGGCGTCTTGATCTCAGTGGCGATTGTTGGAACGTTCGCTTACAACTTCACGGTCACGTTGCCACTCTTGGCGCACGATTCGTTTCATCAAAAAACCGCATCGGAATACGGACTGTTTCTGACGGCGATGGGTGTTGGAGCAGTGCTTGGCGGTCTCTACATTGCGCGCAGGTCACGTCCGACCCCGAAGCTGATTGCGGTGGTTGCACTTGGATTCGGATTTTCAATGACATTCGTTGCACTGTCGCCGAACGCAGTGTTTGCCACGTTGCTGCTTATTCCAACTGGCTTCTTTTCGATTGCCTTTATCTCGACTTCGAACGCCACACTGCAGCTGAATTCCAGCCAAGAAATGCGTGGGCGAGTGATGAGCCTTTACGTGACGGGATTTTTAGGAACGACACCAATTGGTGCGCCGCTTATCGGATGGATTATTTCGCTAACGAACCCACGAGTTGGAATTCTCGTGGGTTCGTTATTAGCTATTTCAACTGGTGTGTGGCTTGCTTTGTCGCTTCGAAATAAAGTGACGCCAACTACGGCTTAAGCGTTTTGTGGCTTAGGTTCCTTTGGAAGTCCAAGTGCTCGTTCACCAATAATGTTGCGCTGGATTTCTGCAGTTCCACCCCAGATTGTCTCTGAACGTGAGAAGAAGAATCCTGCTTGTAATTCTGAAACTGGGTAGTCCTCACGACCACGACGCACTCCGGTGAGCGCTCCGCCTTCAGATCCACCGTTACCGGTGAGGATCTGACCTTCCATTCCAAGAATGTCAACAGCGAGGTTCATTGTCGAACGGTGCATTTCTGACCAGAACATCTTGTTACACGCACCGAGCAACGCTGAGTTGTGTGTTCCTTGAAGTCCGTCAGTGAGTGATCGGTAACCATTGATCTGCATGATCTTGACGCTCTGCCATGCCTTAACAAGGTTGTCACGAACCATCTTGTCTTCGTTCTTCTTTACGCGCTTTGTCTCTTTAACAATGTGTTCCCATTCCTTCAAGAAACGGCGGTAACCAGTTGTTGAAGATGCTCCACGCTCGAATCCGAGAGTGGTCATTGCAACCTTCCAACCGTTGTTCACGCCACCAACAACGTTGTTCTTAGGGCAACGTGCGTCAGTGAAGAACACTTCATTAAATTCAGCTGATCCGTCTACCTGAATAATTGGTCGTACTTCAACGCCAGGCTGGTGCATAGGAACGAGGAGGTAGCTGATACCTGCGTGCTGTGGAGCAGTTGGGTCGGTGCGAACCATGAGGAAGACGTAGTCAGCGTGCTGAGCAAGTGTCGTCCATACTTTTTGTCCGTTAATTACCCACTCGTCACCGTCAAGTACCGCAGTGGTCTTAAGGCTTGCGAGGTCTGATCCAGAGTTCGGCTCAGAGAAACCTTGGCACCAAGAAATTTTTCCACCCAAGATGCCAGGAATGAATTCTTGCTTCTGCTCTTCGGTACCCCATTGAAGGATTGTTGGACCAACAAGTGTGTCACCAAAGAAGTCAGCGCGCATTGGTGCTTCTGCACGAGCGAACTCTTCGTTGAGTACAACTTGTTCGATGAGTGAGAGGCCTTTGCCACCGTATTCCTTTGGCCAACCTGCGCAGATCCATCCACCTTCGAAAAGCTTTGCGGTCCAACCTGCGTTGAATGCTGCTCGCTCTTCTGGTGTCATTTTGAATCCGGGTTCGAACCATCCCTTCGGGAGATTCGTTTCCAGCCACGTCCTAACTTCGGCGCGGAATGCTTCTGATTCTTGGGGGTATGTGAGATCCATACAGGGCATAATAGCCATGTTTTATTGGGGTTACTCACGAGTTGGCGCTTGCCTGAAAATTAGGGGAGAATAGATAACTTCGCCGAACCGAAAGCAGCCTTTCTTGCCCCGTCCGCTCAAACAGATAATCGCCGAAACCAAAGCTTCTTGGGCGCTCTCCAAGACCATCACGGTCCCGGGTCGCATCGTGCCACGTCCAGCTCAGCCCGGCAAGCACCGCATTGCTTTCCTTATTTACCGTGGCAATCCTCAATGCGGTGGTCAGGGTGTATACACACGTCACCTAACTCGTGAACTTGTTCGACTCGGACACAGCGTAGAAGTCTTCTCAGGTCCACCATGGCCAGAACTTGATGAAGGTGTGGGCTTCACGCCAGTGCGTGGACTCGATCTCTATCGCAATCCAGATCCATTCCGCCTTCCAGCGTTGAGTGAGTTCACTTCGTTTGCTGACCTCGCAGAGTTTGCGGTGATGTGCACAGGTGGATTTGGTGAACCGCTTGCGTATTCACTTCGCATTAAGAAAATTTTGAAGAAGCGTCGCGCAGACTTTGACATTATTCATGACAACCAGTGCATTGGCACTGGCATCATGAGCCTGCACAATGATGGATGGCCACTTCTTGAAACGTTGCACCACCCAATTACTGTTGACCGCTCTATTGCCCTGGACCACGCCGAAGGAATGTGGAAGCGCTACACCACAAGACGTTGGTTCGGCTTCCTTCGCATGCAGGTGCGCACTGTTAAGCGACTTCCAGCAGTGCTCACTGTTTCACATAACTCGAAGAAAGACATCAACGCTCAGATGAAAGTCCCTCTCGAGCGACTAACTGTCGTTCCTGTAGGTGTTGATCACACAGTCTTTAAGCCATACGCCGATGTGGTGAAGAAGAAGGGTCGCCTCATGGTGACGACAAGTAGTGACGTTCCAATGAAGGGACTTGTTCCACTTCTTGAAGCAGTCGCCAAACTTCGCACCGAACGAGACATTGACCTCATTGTTATTGGAAAGCCCAAGGCGAAGGGCCGTGTTCAAGAAACTATGGACCGCCTCGGACTAAATGACATCGTGACAACTATTTCAGGAGTAACTGACGAAGAACTGGCTCGCCTGTATGGCGAAGCTGAAGTTGCAGTGGTTCCGAGTCTCTACGAAGGTTTCTCACTTCCAGCCATTGAAGCAATGAGCTGTGCAGTTCCAGTAATTGCAACGACTGGTGGAGCACTTCCTGAAGTCGTTGGTGTAAGCGGTGAAACAGGAATTCTCGTTGAGCCAAACAACCCAGAAGCTCTAGTAACAGCAATTCGCAACCTGCTCGACGACGCTCCACTTCGCAAGAAGCTCGGTGACGCTGGTCGAGTGCGCGTTACTGAGCGCTTCACGTGGGAAGTAACAGCACGCGGAACTGCAGCTTGCTACGACGCAATTCTCAACAACAAACCACTACCAGACTCGATGGACTTTGACTGATGCTTACAGCTAATTACGACATTCTCGGACTGAAGTCCGGTGACAAGATTCTTGACCTTGGATGCGGCTTTGGTCGTCACGCCTTTGAAGCTGCTCGCAGAGGAGCCAACGTGGTCGCCCTCGATGCAGGTCGCGACGAAGTTGAAGGTGTAGCCGCAACATTTGCAGCCATGGTTGAAGCAGGCGAGCTTTCACTTGAGAACTTGCATGTTGCAGCTGTGCAAGGTGACGCACTCGCCATTCCATTCCCCGATGGAACATTCGATCGTGTCATTTGCTCTGAAGTTCTAGAGCACATTCCTGACGACATTGGCGCAATGCGCGAACTCGCTCGTGTACTTCGACCCGGCGGCACTATGGCCATTACTGTTCCTCGTTTTGGACCAGAGCTCATTAACTGGGCACTATCTGATGCATATCACAACGTTCCTGGCGGACACATTCGAATCTTTAGAAAGTCGCAGATTAAGAAGCGTCTCACTTCAGTCGGAATGAAAGTCACGAGTCACCACTACGCGCACGGGCTTCACAGCCCCTACTGGTGGTTGAAGTGCTTGGTCGGAACTAAGAATGACCAGAACTGGTTTGTTCGCCAGTATCACAAGCTTCTCGTGTGGGACATCGTGAAGGGTCCTCGAACAACTCGCATCTTGGAAAAAGTCCTTGCTCCAATTATGGGTAAGTCCATCATCATTTACCTAGTGAAGCCTCTGTAGCCATGTCACTTACGTCTCAGCACATGTCGGGAGTTCCGGGAATTCTTACCTCGGAGCAAATTGCTCAAACTGCGAAGCAGCTCAGCACCTTGCAAGTGAAGAGCGGACAGATCCCTTGGTTCCCTGGCGGTCACTGTGACCCGTGGAACCACGTTGAAGCAGCCATGGCACTCACTATTACTGGGTACCAAGATGAAGCGCGCGCTGCGTACAAGTGGCTAGCGGACATGCAGCTGAAAGATGGAAGCTGGTTCAACTACTACGTAGGTGCTCACGTCAAAGATGCACGACTAGACACAAATGTCTGTGCCTACATCGCTGCTGGGATTTATCACTACTTACTCGTGACTGAAGATGTTGACTTCTGTGCACAAATGTGGCCGACCGTTGAAGCAGCGATTGATTTCGTTCTGCGCTGGCAATTAGGTGACGGCACTATTCGCTGGTCGCTCGATTCACTCGGTCACCCAGAAACGTACGCATTGCTAACGGGCTCATCGTCAATTTTTCACTCACTGCGATGCGCTGTGGCACTTGGTGAGCGTCTCGGTCACGCTAAGCCAGCGTGGGAACTTGCTGCTGGGCGCCTGGGCCACGTGGTTGCTCATCACCCTGGAGCATTTGCTCCAAAGAACGAATTCGCCATGGACTGGTACTACCCAATTTTTAGTGGCGCCCTTCACGGAAGCGCGGGGGAGAAGCGCATTAACGATGGCTGGGAGCGCCACGTAATGGCTGACTTCGGAGTTCGCTGCGTTTCTACAAACGACTGGGTTACTGCAGCAGAGACTGCAGAATGTGTACTTTCACTGGACGCACTCGGACTTACCACTCAGGCGCTGGATCTCTTTTCTTGCACAACTCGTCACCGTCGCGAAGATGGTGCGTACTGGACAGGCATTGCGTACCCTGAGGCAGTTACGTTCCCACACGCAGAAACTTCGAGTTACACATCGGCTGCAATTATTTTGGCTGCGGATGCCCTGACCTCTTCGTCGCCTGCCGCTGGACTATTTCGCCACGAAGTACTGGGCGAGCCGCTTGATCTTCCTGAACCAGGTTGTCGAATTAACTAACTCGGCGAAGTACGCGAAGCGATCCTTCGTCACCGATCTCTTCGAATTTTCCACTCTCTAGAGCGGCAAGATAAATCTCGTATGGCGGACGTCCGCCATCTGCAGGATTTGGAAAGACATCGTGAATGAGCAGTAGTCCTCCAGCAGCGACCTTTGGAGTCCACGCTTCGTAATCTGCCCACGCAACTTCTTTGCCGTGACCTCCGTCAATAAAAAGGACGTCAAGTGGCTGGGCAAAATGTTCTGCAACAACTAGTGATGGTCCAACTAGTCCAATCACTGTTGATTCGAGTTTGGCGTCAGCAATTGTTCGCTGCCAGGTAGGAAGAGTATTGAGCCTGCCATCGACTGGGTCGACGAGCAATGGGTCAAAGTGTTCCCATCCCGCCTGGTTCTCTTCGCTGCCGTGGTGGTGGTCAAGTGAATAAAGGACTGCACCAGTTTCTTCGGCGGCGCTTCCGATGTAGACAGCTGATTTTCCGCACCAGGCCCCAACCTCGAGCCACGTTCCACCAGAATTACGTTCTCCATGAGAACGGGTGTATTCATGCAGAGCGAGACCTTCGTTGGTCGGCATAAATCCCTTTACGCCTTCAGCGAAATTAAGCAGTTCTGATCGACGACTCATTCAGCGATTAGTTGGAATACTGAATAAATTCCCAGACCCGCAAAGATGAGTCCTCCGGCATAACGAATTTTTTGAAGTGAGAACTTTTTGACAAGAAACTGCCCACCGTATACACCGACAATTTCAACAAGAATTAGACCAATTGAAGAAGCAAAGAATACTGCGATTGGTAGGTGAGTCTTGGCGGTCAAGTTGGCGGCCTGGATTTGTGTGATGTCACCGAATTCGCCGACGAAAATAACACTGAAAGCCACAGTGAATTCTTTCCACCACGTCGCTGATTTTTCAGCCGATGCCTCTTCTTCACCTTTTTCCAGTTCCACTTTTTCTGGAACAAAAAGCAAGTAAGCGGCACCACCTAAAAACAAAATAGCGATGACTATCTCTTTGATCGTTGTGGGAAACGTTGCAATGAGTTGACCTGCAGCACAGGCAATCCCCATGTGAATCACAAGCGCGAGGCATGCTCCAAAAAGTACGGGTATTGGCCGAGCCTTTGTGGCCATAACAATTGTTGCAATAAATGATTTATCGGGTAGTTCAATTATAAAAAACAGTCCAATAATGAATAAGAAATATCCGATGCTCATTTACTAAGCCTAGAAC
The DNA here is from genome assembly GCA_937975915.1 of uncultured Acidimicrobiaceae bacterium. Classification (GTDB taxonomy): domain Bacteria; phylum Actinomycetota; class Acidimicrobiia; order Acidimicrobiales; family RAAP-2; genus RAAP-2. The sequence goes on from CALJTY010000030.1 coordinate 148,544, forward strand.
TGCGAACGCATTGCTTTGGTGAATGCAATTCCAACGTGCATGCGCTCAATTTCCTGGTCGACAGTCTTTTGGCGACCAGCAAGTGCGTGCTCATTGTGGAATTTCTCAACTTCACGTGAGAATGCTTCATCAGTAACGTACGTCGATACTCCAACAGCGAGGCGCGCGTGTGCGCTCGAAGGGAAGCGGTCCATTGCTTCGTCCCAACGCTTTGCGATGACCTTCCACACTGCTGGACCTGAGACACGATTACGACTGTAGAAACCAAGCATCATTCCACCGTCTTGGTTACGGAATGTTGAGTAACACATTTCGGTGGCGCGAAGTAGCAATGCTTCATCAGTAAAGAATCCAAGTGCCATGCGGTAATTGTTTTCATCCTGTGGAGTGGCAGCATTCTGACAACGCTTCCAGAACTCATCGAAGTCTGCAGCTTGACCTTGCTCTCCAATGACGCGAAGTACAGGGATCAAAATGTCACCGTGAATGTTGCCGGCATCAAAACGCTTACGAGCTTCTGCAATCACCGCTGGGTTCTTGGCAACACTTCCCAGTGTTCCAATTGCGAGACCACGGGCCTTGCCATCAAAGGTGTCTTCATTGGCCTTAGGGTCCCAACCGAATGCATCAAGAACAGGAGCGAAGATGTCATTAGCGAAAGCGGCAATCTTTGGAGTCTGCTCAGGAGTTAAAACGCGATTCAGCATTTCAATTGCTGCGGCCACAGTTTCTAAAGAAGCGACTTCTCTAAATGGTGCAGCGCTTCGTGCGAGCTCTTCAAAGCTGGCCCATGTGATCTGTCCAGCAAAGAGCGCTGCCCATGCATCGAGCAAGATGTTTGCGCGGTCAACTTTTTCAAGTTCACCGAATCGAGCTGCGATGGCTGATGATTCTGCGGCGCCGTAGCGGGTACGAAATACTCCAGATGCACCAACATTTACGAGCACGGGTGCAGCATCACTGACCGTGATTGGCGTATCGCTCAATAAGTTACGAGTAACAGTTTTTGAATCCAGTGACTTCGTGAGTACTGGCACTAACCACTTCTTTCCGATCTCACTAGAAGGCGATGTAGGGGTAGCTACAAGACTTCCGTAAGCGAAAGGTTGCTGAGAGATCTGACCGTTTTCCAGTGTGACCATTGGGTGGCCACCCTGCAAAATGAAGGTGTTCATGATGTCTCGAACTGGCTTGCCAGATTCTTCTTCGAGCGCGTCCCATAGGTCGGTAGTTACGGTGTTCTTGTAACTGTGCTTCTTCAAGTAACGGCGAATTCCGTTTCGGTATGTCTCTTCACCGAGGAATTGCTGAAGCATTCGTAGAACTCCACCACCCTTTTCGTAGGTGAGAACATCGAACATTCCTTGTGTGTCGTCTGGCGAAATGACTTCGTATTCAATTGGTCGAGTCGAGTGAAGTCCGTCAACCTTCATTGCCATTTCACGGTCAATAACTGCGAACCAAGTCCAGATGTCCCATTCAGGTCGGAAGTCTTCCATTGCGAGTGTGGCGCAGAATGTGGCGAATGCTTCGTTGAGCCAAATTCCTTCCCACCATTCCATGGTTACAAGGTCACCAAACCACATGTGAGCAATTTCGTGAGCAACAACTTCAGCCACACGTTGCACAGCTGCGAGTCCGGCAACTTCTGGGTCAACGAGCAGTGCAGTTTCGCGGTATGTCACGAGACCTAAGTTCTCCATCGCACCAGCAGCAAAGTCGGGGATCGCAATCATGTCGAGTTTTTCGCCTGGGTAGGGAATGTCGAAGTATGAAGAGAAGAAACGAAGTGCGTGCGTACCAGCTTCCATGGCGAGGTCCGTTAGGTGGCCCTTTCCAAGTGGGTAGATCACTCGAAGTGGCACACCATCAACATCAACTGCCTCAGTTGATTCGAAAGGTCCCACGCAGAATGCAACGAGATACGTTGACATGATCATGGTTGGTGAGTAAGCAACAGTCTTTTGACCATTACCAAGATCAACGTTTGAAGTCTCAGGGTTATTTGAATACACCGCCAAGTGTGAAGGAACCGTGAGGTTCACCTGGTAGGTCGCCTTGAAAGATGGCTCGTCCCAGCAAGGGAAAGCTTGGCGAGCATAGGAGTGCTCAAACTGCGTAGTCGCAATTCGGTGCTCAGTGCCGCTGGCGTCGGTGTACTTTGAAAGGTAGAAACCTTGCAGGTGGTCGTTAAGAACTCCGGTAAAGGCAATCTCTAGAACGCCAGCGCCCGTTGGCAAAGCACTCTCGAAGCTAAAGGTTGCAGTCTCGTATTTGTCGTTAAGGGTCAAGCTCGTTGAGCGAAGCGACGTGGAGCCTGAGGTGATGGTTGCGTCACCCATCTCGAGCGCCTTGGCGTTCAACGTGAAGGAGGTATTTGACTCTTTTACGTCAATGTCGATCTCTACGCGGCCCGAAAAGGTGGCGGCGTCGAGGTCTGGAGTGATGAAAATTCGATAGGCCGATGGGACAATCGAACGGTCGAGGCGGTATGGATTCTTTGCAGTGCTCATAGGCATCCACCCTAGGGGAAAATCTTCTACGCTCGCTAAGTGACAAATTCTCAGACGCCAGTTTCCCTTCGTAAAAAGCCCGGCCCAAATCGCCTTGCGGTTACTGGTATTGGCAACGCGATGCTCGACATTATTTCTCGCGACTCAGATGAGGTGTACGCAGATCTTGGTTTCATCAAAGCCTCGATGAGCCTCGTTGACGTTGACAGACTCGAAACGATTTATAACGCAATGGGACCAACAACACAGATGAGCGGTGGCTCAGTTGCAAACTCAATCTCTGGTGTTGCCAATCTTGGTGGAACGTGTGGCTTCATTGGAAAAGTCGCCAACGATGAATTCGGCGAACGATTCCAGCACGACTTGAAATCACTTGGTGCAGAACTCGATGTTGCAATTGCCGCACCTGATGAAGGAGCAACTGGTCGTTGTCACGTTTTTATTACTGATGATGCGCAGCGCACTATGGCCACGTACTTAGGTGCTGGTAATCAACTTCGTCCAGATGACATTCGCGAAGACCTCATTTCACGTTCAGAAATCACGTACGTTGAGGGCTACTTGTTTGACCTTCCGCCAGCGAAGGAAGCAATCAAAAAAGTTGTCAACTTCGCACACGAACATGACTCAATGGTTGCCCTTTCTCTTTCTGACAGTTTTTGCGTAGACCGCCACCGTCGAGACTTCCTTGAGCTCATCACCAACGATGTTGACCTACTGCTTTGCAACAAGGATGAAATACTTTCGCTCTTTCAAGTTGAGACACTGCCTGAGGCTTATGACCTTATTGATGAACTCGGAATCCTTGCGGTGGTCACCCGTGGACCAGAGGGGGCAGACGTTCTTTCATTCTCTGAAGTGGTCAATGTTCCAGCAGCTGAAGTTGAGCATGTGGTTGATCAAAATGGTGCGGGCGACATGTTCGCTGCAGGATTTCTTTACGGCATGGCCCTTGGCTGTGACCCTGTTGAAGCGGCGCAACTCGGATCACTCTGCGCTGGTGAAGTTATTAAGCACCTCGGAGCTCGACCAGAAGTTGATCTGGAAGAACTCGCTATCGAAGCAGGACTGCTCTAGTTCTTAGAGTCCGAGCTCGTCGAGTTCAGAATCGATCTCTCTGGTACGAATCGTTTCCCATTTCACCCACATCACTACGAGTGGAATGCACGCAAGAAGCATCAGACCGTCGCCGCCAATCCACATGATGGATCCACCAAGTTTGACGTTGTCAAGAATTGAAGTGGGAGTTGATCCCATTGGTGCCATTGTGGCGTAACCAGGGAATGGGTTCTTCACCGACATAATTAGCGCGAGTCCAGTGAACGTATCAACAGGAACTGCGGCCATCACGTAGACCAGTCGAAGTCCGGGGTGCAGCTTCATGCCTCGCTCGAGTCCAAAAGCCACTCTGAAAAATAAGTATCCAATGACGAGAAAAGCAATCTGCTCTGCATGATGAACAAGGGAATACTTCATCATGAGATCAAAGAGCCCCGTGAGGTGCGTGACCGGGATGAACACTACGTACGCGGCAAAACCAAAGAGTGGGTGCAACACAACACGCATAAAGCGGCCGTCAATGAAGTTTTTTGCCCAAGGCGGCCCGACCTTGCTGATGAGATCGAGTGGGCGAGCACAAGCGAATAATGGAGCCGCAGCCATAATCAGAAGCAGGTGCTGGACCATGTGGGCGCTGAAGTACTCCATATCGAAGTAACCAATGACGCTCTGGGTGGCCATAAAGGTGACAACGAGGCCGAGGTAAAAGAACAACGAAGGCGCTAGCGGCCAGTTCTTTGCCCTTCGAGCTCCAACTGCGTACAAACAGCCAGCACTAAGGAGAAGAACGATTGGCACTATGCCTAGATGCCAGAGGTTTAAATGGCCCCACGAGAACTCATTCATTTGCATGTTTGACACCAGTTCATCCTAGGGCTGGGCTTAGAAAATGAAGTCCACTAGGTAGGATGGCAACGTGAAGTCTAAGTATCTAACCAAGCAGGCACTAATTCTGCACGTTTGTTTGATCGCCTGGCTATCTATGTGTGCTTCAGCCGCGTATTGGCAAGTTGGTCGTGCTATTCAGGGCAACTCACTTAGCTTCCTCTACTCAATTGAGTGGCCTTGTTTCGCAGTTCTTGGATTCTTCGGATGGTGGGCACTGCTCAATCAAGAAAAAGTCACTGAGCACCAAGAAAAAGCGCGCCGTGATTTTGAAGATAAGCAGCGCGCATTGGCACAGGCCGCTCGAGCTGCCGAGTCAATGTCAGAAGATCCACAAATGGCCGCGTACAACGATCACCTAGAAAGCATTGCTACAAAACCTAAAAAGAAACTGTTTGGACACTAAATGTTAAAAGCCTTTAATCGATACCGAATTATGTCTTTCATTACTGGAACTACTTTGCTGATGCTTTGTGCAACATTGATTCTTCACAAAGTTGACGCGACCGCGTGGCACCACATCAAGTGGTTCGTAAGCCTCGTTGGTGTCGGACACGGGATTGTCTTGTACCCGATTTATCTCATTGCATCATTCAACTTGGCTCTGAAGGCAAAACTTCACGTGGGCTACATCGCTCTCATGCTTCTTTCAGGATTTGTTCCAGGTCTCGCTTTCTACATGGAGAGTCGAATGGAGAAGAAGTTGTTCCCGCAAGGTCGAACTAACGCGTGAGTAGTCCTTGGCTCGAGCGCAGAGTAATTTCATTTGCTCACCAAGGCGGGTCCTTCGAAGGGCCATCATCAACAATCTCAGCAATTTCGAATGCACTAAAGAATGGCGCCACTGCAGTTGAACTTGACGTTCACGCAACAAAAGACCGAAAGATAGTGGTCTGTCACGATGAAACCGTTGACCGCACCACAAATCACCAGGGGAGCATTGCCAATTTCACCTTGGCCGAGATCCAAGAAATGGATAATGCGTATTGGTGGATTGTGGGAGAAGCAGTTTCTCCAGGTCACAGTGACAGCGAATACGTGCACCGAGGCAAAGCACCTAAAGACCGTAATTTTGGAATCGCAACGCTAGAAGAAGTGAGCGAAGCGTTCCCAGGAGTTCTACTCAACATGGACATCAAGCAAACAACTCCTGATGTTGAGCCTTACGAAGAGCTGCTCTACAAAGAACTGCAACGACTTGAGCGAACAAGCTCAGTGATTGTTGCATCATTTCATGACGATGCGATTCAGAAGTTTCGCTCGCTGGCCCCCGAAGTTGCTACTTCTGCGGCGACAAATGAGACCTCAGCGTTCTTCTTCTCGATGCTCGAAGGCGGTGAACTTAAAGTCCCGCCGGTGTGCTCATTCCAGGTTCCAGAATCATTCGGAGACATCACGGTTGTAAATGAGCAATTTGTTGAGTCAGCTCACAAATCAGGTGTGGCCGTGCACGTATGGACAATTAATGATGTCGAGTCGATGTCCAGATTGGTGGACCTCGGGGTAGATGGCGTGATAACCGACACGCCTACGCCACTTAGTGCCCTCCTAAAAGAGCGAAACTGTGGGTGGGACGGGAAACTGTAAGGGTACGGCTTTAGCCGCGACCGCAGTTCGGCTTCTTGCCGTGGTTAGCCTTTTTCTTGGCTCGTAGCTTGCGCTTGTTAGTCCGCTTTGACATAGGTGACAATGTTAGTAGGTAAATGGCCTACTAAGCCAAACGAAGGGAATTACGTGCAGATGCAAGGACAACTTGTAGTGGTAGCAACCCCTCTTGGCAATCTCGGGGACATCTCCCGCCGGGCCCTGGAATTACTGGAAAAAGCCGACGTTGTCTACTGCGAAGACACCCGCCACTCGAGCACTCTCTTTAGTGCGAACAACATTCCCGTCAACGGTCGACTGAAAGCCCTGCATGAGCACAATGAAGCTTCTCAGTGCGAAGAAGTCATTAAGCGAGTCAGCGAAGGCCAAGTTGTCGTTCTTATTAGCGATGCTGGTACTCCGGGCATCAGTGACCCGGGCGCACGTGTTGTAGCTGCAGTTGCAGAAGCTGGACTTTTTGTGACCACGGCTCCTGGACCAGCGGCGGTTATTGCCGCTCTCACAATTAGTGGTCTTCCAACTGAACGTTTCATTATGGAAGGGTTCGTTCCTAGAAAAGCTGGTGAGCGTGAAGCGCTCTACACACAGTGGGCAAAAGAACAACGCACAGTTGTCTTTTATGAATCGCCGCAACGACTGGTAACGACGCTTAGCGAACTTGCAGTTCACTACCCTGAGCGCAGGGTGGCTGTTTGTAGAGAAATCACCAAGCTCCATGAAGAAGTAATTCGTGGAACTCTGAAAGAAGTGCATGATCGCTATTCATCAAGAGAAGTTCTCGGTGAAATTGTTGTTGTTCTAGACGGCGCAGAACCGGCACCTGTGGTTGATGATGAAACGGCCAAAAAGGCCATCATTGAGCAGCTGAGTAGCGGGGCCAGCTTGCGAGATGCAGTTTCGTACGTATCTGAAACGCTCGGGGTTGCTCACCGAGTTGCGTATCAACTCGGTCTCGATGTTCGAGCCGAGCAGGATTCATAACTTAGTAACCTTTAGTTAATGTCTCGCTTCTATATCACTACGCCGATTTACTACGTCAATGACGCACCTCACGTCGGCCACGCCTACTGCACAGTGAATGCAGACGCCTTGGCTCGGTGGCACCGACTCATTGGTGACGAGACAAAGTTCCTCACCGGAACAGACGAGCACGGCCAAAAGGTTGCTGACGCTGCAGAAAAGAACGGCGTATCACCACAAGCCTGGGCTGACACCACATCAGCACGCTTCCGTGAAGCCTGGGATGCACTCGGAATCAGTTACGACGACTTCATTCGAACTACCGAGCCTCGCCACTACGAAAGTGTGCAGAAGTTCCTCACTGCGATTTACGACAACGGTTTTATCTATAAAGACACCTACTCAGGTCTCTACTGCGTTAGCTGTGAGGACTACTTCACCGATGAAGCAAGTGACAATGGAAAGTGTCCGGTTCACGCGAAACCACTTACGCAGATGGAAGAAGAAAACTGGTTCTTTAAGCTCAGTGCCTTTGAAGACAAATTGCTTGAGTACTACGCAAAGAATCCAGAGTTCGTAACCCCTGGAACAAAGAGCAATGAAGCGTACGCGTTTATTAAGGGTGGTCTTCGTGACATCTCAATTACGCGAACTTCTATTTCGTGGGGTGTTCCAGTTCCGTGGGACGAAAAGCACGTCTTTTACGTTTGGTACGATGCACTGATTAACTACCTCACCGCAATTGGCTACGGAAGAGAAGATGATGAAGTCGCCAAGTGGTGGCCAAACTCTCACCACCTCATTGGTAAAGAGATCATTCGTTTCCACTGTGTCTGGTGGCCAGCAATGTGCATGGCGGCAGGACTTGAACCACCTTCACACGTACAAGTTCACGGCTGGCTACTTGTTGGAGGGCAGAAGCTTTCAAAGACCATGGCCCAAGAAGGTGGCGTAAAACTCACTGATATTGCCCCAGTTGTCCTTACCAACGAATACGGCGTTGACCCAATTCGTTACTACCTTCTTCGCGAGGCAGTCCTTGGAAATGATGGCGATTTCTCACTAGAAGCAATCACTGCTCGCTACAACACTGACCTTGCAAACAACCTCGGAAACCTCGTGGCACGTGTGGCAACTGTGGTGCAGTCAAAGTGCGATGGAACTTCGCCGGGTGCGAGAAGTGACTCAGTTCTAAGAAGTGATGCAGAGACTGCAGTAAGTGAAACCAGCGCTGCGTGGAACCGCTTCGCACCACAAGCCGCGCTCGAAGCAACGTGGCGACTCATTGGTGCAACAAATTCATTCCTCGAGCAGAACGCTCCATGGAAAATGGAACCGGGTCCTGAAGTAGAAGCAGTGATGGGTGACGCGCTCGAAGCAATTCGCATTGTTTCAATTCTTGCAACACCAGCAATGCCAACAGTGTCGGCTGAAATCTGGAAGCGCCTTGGACTTGATGGACTGCCAACAGATGGCAACTTCAACGACAACACCAAATGGGGACTATTTCCCAAGGGCGTGAAAGTGGAGAAGGGCGATCCTCTTTTCCCGAGAATCAAGAGTGAGTAATGAGTAACTGGACTGACGCGCACTGTCACATTCAAGACAGTTTTTTAACTGATGAAAAAGTTGCACTCAATATTCAACAAGTAATGAGTAATGCAGTCGCGGCTGGTGTTGATCGTCTCGTGGTGATTGGCACAGGTGCAGAGACTTCACGTGACGCACTCGCAGTTGCTGAGATTGAAGGTCCCGTCGAGCTCTACGCAACTGTCGGGCTTCATCCTCACGATTCACTCAGCGACATCCAGCCGATTATTGAAATGGCACGTTCTGGCCACCCCAAGTTGGTGGGAATTGGCGAGTGTGGTCTCGACTACTTCTACGAACATTCTCCCAGGTCAGAGCAGTTTAAATCCTTTGCCACCCAGATTGGTTTGGCCCATGAGTTAAACCTGGCGCTGGTGATCCACGCGAGAGATGCATTTGATGACTTGTTCCAGGTTTTTAAGACTGAAGGTGTGCCACCTCGCACAGTCATTCACTGCTTCACTGGTAATCAAGCTGATGCAGAAGGTTGTCTGGAGTGGGGCTGTGACATTTCGGTTTCTGGAATAGCAACATTCAAAAATGCCGAGTCACTTCGCGAAGCGGTAAAGATTGTTCCACTTGATCGACTACATGTTGAAACAGATAGTCCATTTCTCGCACCAGTCCCACACCGCGGTCGGCCAAATGAACCGGCGTACGTGTCGATAGTTGGTGAATTTGTCGCAAACCTTCGCGGCGAAGAGGTAGCAGTCGTTCGTGATGCAACTGCTGCAAATTCTGCTCGTTTGTTCAATCTTCCTGTTAAATAAATAGCCATTAATCAGGAACTTTAGAGATATACAAATTTCGTATTGCCTTCTTAGTGGTACTTGCCTAGCGTTATAGGGCGAGTTGTTGCGTAAACGATCGTTGTCCCGACGGAGGGTGGAGATCTGAGGGCATTATTCCAGCGAGTACCACGGTACTTGTTGACGCTTACGGCCGTGAGCAGCATGTTCGCTGCTTCACTGGTTCTTTCTACGTCTCTCAACGCGGAGGCGTCTACTTCGCACGCTCCAGTTCACATGCCAAACCTCATCGGCACCTCGCGCGCCAATGTCTATGCAGTCATGTCGTCAAAGGGTCTCTATTTCACCACCAGCGGCCCGGGATCATCGAATGGAACATGGGTGACGGTTGCTGCACAGAGCCCAGCTCCTGGCGTTGTGATCGCGTGGCACAGTCAGGCGAAAATTGTGACTTCAATGAAGCCATTTGTCGGTCCCAGAAGGGTCCCAAAGCTCATTGGTCTTTCAAAAGCCGCTGTGTATAAGGCAATGCACAATGCCGGTCTCTTCTTTGACACCACTGGGCCGGGTGCCTTCAGTGGAACCTGGACCAGGGCCGTTGGGCAAAATCCAGCTGCTGGAACGGTTGTCAAATTCGAGTCCGTTGTACTTGTACACGTGGGACTTCCAGTTGTCCCAAAGAAGCCAACTACTCCTTCAACAACGACAACTACAACAACAACTCCAGGCGAAACCACAACCACCATCACGGGTGAAACAACAACTGTTCCAGTGACGACAACAACGCTTAAGCCAGCTCCGAAGCGTTACGTCATTGGAATTGCCACGTGGTACTCGTATGTTCCTGGACGCTGTGCATCACCAACCTTGCCGTTTGGAACTCACGTTCGTGTGCAGAACATAGCGACAGGAAAAACTATTGCGTGCGTTGTTACTGACCGTGAAAATGCATCGTACCCACGCGTTATTGACTTGTCTATGACACAGTTCGCTCAACTGTCACCACTGTCAAAGGGCGTAATTCGTGTCAGAGTGTCCTGGTGACCCACACTAGAACTGACCTCGTTGCGCTTCTTGAAGCGCATGGATTAAAACCATCGCGAGCTCTCGGGCAAAACTTTGTAGTTGATCCAAACACTGTTCGACGCATTGCCAGGCTCGCCGAAGTCGGACCGGGAGACCTCGTCTTAGAGATTGGAGCAGGACTTGGTTCTCTGACCCTCGCGCTTATTGAAACAGGTGCCGAAGTGCAGGCAATGGAAGTAGACCGCTATTTGTTAGATCCACTTCGCTCGGTAGTAGAGCCTCACGGGGTAACGGTCCATCACGCTGACGCACTGAATGCGAACTACAGCGAAATTCTTGGTGGACGTGAAGCCGCAATTATTGCCAATCTCCCGTACAACGTTGCAACGCCGCTCGTCCTTCATCTGCTCGAGTCACAGCCTCTCATTAAGCGCATGCTCGTTATGGTGCAAAAAGAAGTGGGAGAGCGCTTTGCGGCCCAAGCGGGCGATGAGGCATATGGCGCGGCGTCACTTCGTGTTCAATATTTTGCTGATGCGAAAGTTGTAGGCAAGATTGGCCCTTCAGTCTTCTATCCGAAGCCCAATGTTGACTCAGCACTTGTTTCAATTGTTAGACGCGACAGTGTTCGCATCGATCCAAGCGAAGTCAGTGAAGCTGACCTCTTTGAAGTCATTCGTATGTCCTTTGCGCAACGCCGCAAAATGCTTCGACGCTCCCTTAACGGGTGGGCGAGTGAAGGAGTCTTTGAACGCTCTGGAGTGGCTGAAACCAAGCGTCCAGAAGAGCTCACAATCGAAGAGTTCGCTAAGTTGGTAGCAGCTCGATGAAAGAACTCCTCGCCCCCGCCAAGCTGACCTGGTTCTTAGAAGTCACTGGCGTGCGCGAAGACGGTTACCACACTCTTCGAAGTGAGATGGTTTCACTGGACTTCAGTGACCGACTGATTATTGAAGAATCAGAAGATTATTTACGACTCACTCCGGCCAGCATTCGTGTTCCACTTGATGAAACGAATTTAGTTTCTAAAGCACTCAAACTCGTGGGCAGAAAAGCTGGCGTCACGATTGACAAAGTCATTCCAGCCGGCGGCGGACTCGGCGGCGGAAGCAGTGACGCCGGTGCGATCCTCAGGTGGGTAGGGGGCATAAGTGCAGAGCTCGCAGCAACGCTCGGAGGTGATGTTCCGTTTTGCCAACTTGGTGGACGCGCATTAGTGGAAGGTATTGGCGAAGTATTGACGCCACTTCAGTTCGAGAAGCGTGACGTCACGCTCATCATTCCGAACTTCTCAGTTGATACGAAAGCTTGCTACCAAGCATTTGATGAACTGGGAGAAGTTGGTGAGGGAAGAAATCACCTCGAACGGGCTGCTCGAATAGTTGAACCACGACTAAATAAGACAATGAATTGGCTGAGCACAGAGTTAGGAAAAGAAGTCCATCTTGCAGGATCGGGTTCAACGATGTTTGTTGAAGGTCACTTGGAACCAGGCCAGTCAGTATGGGATGTGCAGGGTCCCGAAGGCACTATTCGGTTCCGCCAGACAAGCACTACGCCACAAGAGGCGTAGAAACTAGTTATTTACCGGCGGCGCGACGCTGGAAGCGTGTTCGCTTCAGCATCTTCTTGTGCTTCTTCTTACGCATGCGCTTACGGCGCTTCTTAATTAATGATCCCATGGCTTGTACGACACTACTAGGTTTTCGAAGCGCCCCTCAAATAAACGTTTTATTGAGGTTTAACTGTGTCGTTACTTCGCTCGATACTGAGGGCTTGGCGTGGACATCCGCGAACTGCATAACGAGCTGACTGGAGCAGCCCAGAATTGCTCAAGGGGACGGGTTCGCTTACAACAATGGGATAACCCCACTCGTCCACGTCTACAAGTTCAGGCGCTAATTCGTGGCAGTGTCCAAATCCGTCACAAAGAATCGGATTTACCTTCAAAACAAATGATCCAGAACGCCTGCGCACTACTCCCATATAAGTTCGTCCTCATGCTCGATCGTTGGAATAGTAATTGTGTGCTTCGGGCGCTGAGTCCCGGTGCATGGACGTCCAACAATGTGTTGTGAAATGTCATCTTCAAAAACAACGAGCGCAGATCTCACCAGTCGAATTACACCGTCTGGGTGGCGACAGGCACCGCGACCTTCGATTGAATCGCAGCGGCTTTGTAGGCGCTCGTATGCGGCCCTCGGATCTTTTGATGAATGCGTAATGCTCATGAGATCTTCAGCAAGTGCAGGAAGACCAAAGGCACATGGTCCGCACTGGCGAGCACTTTCATTGGCCATCCACCTCACAATTCGAAGTGTCTCATAGACACCACACGCTTCACGTGGAAGCACCGCCATCACACCAGCGCCAACACCCGCCCCAGGCACGCTCAAGTATTCGTTGGCGTAGGGGGTATCAATGTGTTTTCCGTGCAACCATGTTCCACCGAAGCCACCAAGGAGAAGCGCTTGAGGTGCCATGTCGGCGTGACCCGCAGCCAAGATGTCTCTGATTGGCGTGCCAAGAGAAACTTCAAGCACGGTCGATCTCTCAACGGCACCAGAAAGAGACACAAGTGTCGACCCCGGGCTTTTCTCAGTTCCGAGTTTTCTAAACCACTCAGCACCAAATCGTGCGATCAGTGCAACGTTGGCGCACGTCTCAGCATTATCAACAAGAGCGGGGTTGCGACCAACACGCAAAATACTTGGACGTTCCGGGCGGTACTGGGGGAGTGATTCATTATCGTTAAGCCAGTGCACAAGAGCTGATTCTTCACCTGCCACGTAGCGCCAAGGTGGAGTGTGAAGTTCGATTGTCGCTCCTCGCAGGCTTCGACGCTCTAATTCGTGGATGGCACGATTTAAATGATTAACAACAGTTGGATTGTCTCTAGCGACGCAGACGAGAATCCGCTTGGCCCCAATAAGACCCGCCAGGACTTGGGCTCCTTCAAGAATCAAATGAGGGTTCGCACCCGCGAGGGCGAATTCTTTGTGCGCAGCCGGCTCACCTTCCATGAGGTTCACCACTACAGATTTATTGTTACCTCGCTGCAAGCGCAGGAGATCAACTTTTCTAAAAGTTGGAAAAGCAGCGCCACCGCGACCAGTTAGCCCCGAGTTTTCGAGCTCGTGCATGACATTAAAAGGTGTTTCAGCAATGAATACTTCTTCATGTCGCTCGAGCGAAAGAGGGCGCCCTTCAGAGCCGTGAAGTACTCGAGGCAGTGAGCCAGCACTAATCATTAGCGGCGGCGAGGTTTCACGGTTGGTGCTGAGCGAGGAGGCGAATCAATCCGCTGTGGAATGGTCTTTGCGCGAGGTAGTGGTGAAAGTGCAGTTCGACCGGCTGCACGCTCGGGACGTGCGAAGTAGCGCCACAAAGCAACAATAAGGACTAGTCCCGCACATCCTGCGACCACTAACAGCCCGGCTTCATCATGGGTATCGGTACCTGCCATGTAAGCGTGGACAATTGCTGAGGTGTAGGCCAGCCAGCTGAACCAGTGAATGAATCGCCACGACTCATTTTTAATTCGAACCTTTAGCAAACTTGAAATCCACACACTGAGCAACAAGTCAAAGCCGACTGCACCGATTGCAATTGGAATTGTTTTATAAGCAGACGTCATGGGAACAAACGCGGAAATTATTCCGGTTGAAACGTAACTATCTACGACGGTAGTGAGAATGTGCATGAAGAGAAACAACATTGCGACCATTGAAACTGAACGATGAAGTTCGTTGAGTTCGAAGCGACCGACAAAAGTTCCACCAATGCGATTTGACACAAGGGCTCCGAGTACTACAACAAGTGTGAGCAGTAGCAGTGCAACAATGCCCGTTGCTCTAGTGGTGTACCAAAGATAAGTATTAGTAAACGCAATCATTCGCCATCCTCGGGCCAACCACCAATGAACTCCACGGCTCCATTGTTGCGCACTAAACGTGCCGACCACCCTGATTGTGCGATGTGATACCCAGCGTCTTCTCCCCATAACAGCGCCGCGGTGGCAAAGGCGTTAGCTGTCACACAGTCTGGGGCACTTACGGACGCTGTTGAATAGGGTCCTCGGGCGTAACTTCCAGTTCGTGGGTCAATGATGTGGTTGGCCGTCTCGCCATTTACCTTCCAGCTTCTTGCACGAAGTGAAGAAGTGGCGATCCCACCACTGCTCATCGAAACGCTGGGTACTGTCGAGTTGATCGAGAGTGAGTCAGAGATTCCAATGTTCCAAGGATTACGTGGATCAATGCCACGAAGCGCAACATCGCCTCCTATTTCAACTGCAACCCCACCAAACTTCATTACATCATTCGCTACTAGATCAGCAGTGAGTGCTTTTGCACTTGCGCCAAAATCAATCATGCAATTGTTCAGCGAAATCTTGTGGCTGCTCTTATCAAAATTGATTGCACTAATTCCAGGTGACGGAACTGATTGGTCGTGATCTATGTATGTTTGACCTACAAGTTCATCGAAATCACGGTTGTAACCAAGCTGAAGTAGCGCACTGAGAACTGTCGGGTCACAAAGCCCGCCGGTTATCTCACTCGAGCGAATTGCTGCATCTAAAGCAACTTCAAAGGTTGGTGAGACTTCGAACGCTTGACCGTTTGAATTATTTAAACGTTGAATTTCAGATTCATCTTTGAAACGGTTGCACGCGCGGTCAATTTCACCAATCCAGTACCACAAGCGTTCGTTTGCAAATTCGAAGTGCTCGGCACTCTCAGTTGCAAGCGAGCCAGTAAGTCCCCAAATTTCAAACTTTGCGGCTGTTAGTGACACGTCACGTGCCCAGACGGAGTCGAGTAGCAAACCGTGGTGGTTGTGACGGGCCTCTTGGGCGGTGTGTAAACAGTTGTTGGAGTTGGCGCAACAGTCGTAGGTGTTTGTGGCTGGGTCGTCGGTGTGCCAGGACGTGGACGTGTGGTTGGTGTCAAGGGGTTTGAAACTGTTGTTGTAGGAATTGGTGTGACGCCAGTAGGTGTTGTAACTACTGGGAAAGTTGTTACGGGCTTTGCCTTTGCTGAGGCGTAGCCAACGAAGAGCACTGAAAGTGTGCTGGCAGCAAGGAACACTGCCTGGGTGAGTCGTCGTACCCGTATGAACTGACGGTCACGCTGCTGGGGAGTCCTTGCTGTTCTCATGTTGTTAATACTGCTACGTCAATGTATGAAAACGTATTCGTTTTCATAAGAAATTCCTCTGAATTATCCTCAGACGCCTTTTATTACAGGAAAATTGATGGTGAATCTGGCTCCACCGAGTTCTGGGTCTTTGTCAACGACCACCACACCATTGAATTCACGCACGACCTGGGCAACGATTGAAAGGCCAAGTCCTGAACCCGGAAGTGAGCGAGATGATGGTGCTCTCCAAAAGCGGTCAAAAACAAAAGGTCGATCTTCTTCGTTAACACCCGGACCGCTGTCGCTCACGGTTATTGAACCATTGGAAGTCTTTACGAGGATTCGACCATTTTCGGGGGTGAACTTGACTGCGTTCGTCAGCAAATTGCTGACAGCGCGTTCGAGTCGGTCACGACGACCAGAAATTGAAGAAGCTTCGAGTTCTGAATCAATGGTGATGTGCTTAATTCGTGCGTAGGTTTTTGCAGTGTCAACTGCTTCTTGGACGCAGTCTTCGAGGTGAAGTACGACTACTTCGCCTTCACTTCGCTCACCTCTTGAAAGCTCGCCTAGATCAGTTACGAGAACTGACAACTCATCCACTTGAGTGATGATGTCGGCTTTCAACTGTTGTAAGTCTTCGTCAGATAGCTCAGAGGCTCTGGACATAACTTGGGCATTGGTGCGAAGCGAAGTGAGGGGAGTTCGTAGCTCGTGACTTGCATCCAGGACCAGCTGTCTCTGGAGGAGTTGGCTATCTTCCACTGAGTTCAACAACTTATTGAATACGCTTCTCAAGCGCCCGAGTTCGTCATCACTGCCTTCTGCAATTCTGTAGCTGAGATCCTGTGTACTCGCCACAGTTTCAATTTCATTCGTTACCGATTCAAGTGGTCGAAGTGCGGTGCGGGCAATGAAAGTACCAAGTATGAAGGCGAGGAAAACTCCGCCGAGTGCTACCAACAACAACGTTCCAATCAGGTGACGCAGCTGGTTCGTTTCTCCTGAAATGTTGATGACAAAAAGTTGCGCTGAAGTTGAAGCAACTTTGCAGATTTCGTCACCACAGTTGACTTGTGTGCCGCTGGGGATTGGAACAATAAGTTCTCTAAAGGGTGATTCGTTGATCTCAACTGTTCTCAGCTGTTCTCCAAGTTGGCCTCTGGCGACTTTCAGAATTACTGAGTCAATCGGCACCGTGGACTTTGGTGTGGTGGTGCCATTGGCGAGGATTAATTCGGTGAATGCACCACTTAACTTAAATTCTTCGCCAGATGCATGAGGCCGGGCTACGAGCGCAGCGTTATGTAGTGAAGTATCAACTGAGGCGATCAGTGAATTCTTTGCGGTCAAGAACGATGCGAAGCAGGCGAGTAGAACTGCAACAGTGGCAACACCAACGGTTGAGAAAATGACTCGATTACGAAATGTCACGAGGAGCGAAGTGCGTATCCAACGCCACGAACAGTTTGGATGAGACGCTTTGTTTCGTCGTCACCTTCAAGTTTGCGGCGTAAATAGCCAATGTAGACAGCAAGAGAGTTTGTTCCCGAATCAAAGTTGTAGCCCCAAACGAGGTCGAGTATTTGTTCGCGGGTGAGGACTTGACGAGGGTGTTGCAAAAAGAGTTCTAGAAGGTCAAATTCAATTTTGGTCAAATCAACTGCACGATCACCACGAAACACTTCACGCGTCTGTGGATTAAGCGTGAGGTCTTCGAAGCGCATGACGTCTGCGAGCCCATCGCCGGCTCCTTGGCGGCGAAGTAGTGCTCGGAGGCGTGCGAGTAGTTCAGCCAAGTCAAATGGCTTTACGAGGTAATCATCAGCTCCTGCGTCAAGTCCTTCAACGCGGTCATTCACGGCATCTCGAGCGGTGAGCATCAAAATTGGTGTCACGTCTCCGGCTTTTCGAATGCGTCTACACACTTCAAGCCCATCGATGTCAGGAAGCTGCAGATCCAAAATGATTGCGTTTGGTGCACGGAGCTGAATGGCTTTGAGTGCGCTCAGTCCATCTTCAAAGAGTTCAACCTCGTAATTTTCCATACGAAGCGCGCGCCCCAGGGCAGTGCGAATAGCACCATCATCGTCAATAATTGCGATGTAGTTGTTGGGACTTGCTGCGCTCATAATGGGGCTTTCATTTGGGTGCTTCGTTTCCCTCTATTGTTGTAGGTGGGTATTAAGCGACTTCAGGTATTCAATAAGAATTTCTGAAGATTAAATGTACCTAACAATGGCGGATCGTCCAATGGCAGGACAACAGACTTTGAATCTGTGAATCTAGGTTCGACCCCTAGTCCGCCAGCCACATAGTTATTTTGCAAATCGACCAAGTAAAGCCGCCAGTTTCAGGGGCTGGTCCCCCTGGACTGAGTGTCCGGCTTCTTGGATATGAACAATCTCAGCGTGGGGAACACGACGCATCAGTTCACTTTCATCATCATCATCCACAACTGAGCCAGCGGCCATTCCTCTTATGAGTGTGACTGGCATTGTGAGTTCGCCGAGCTTGTCCCATAGGTTTCCTACTTCTGGAGCTTGCAGTTCTGACTTTGGATGTTGCTGATGGCGCCACACCCATGAGCCGTCACTTCGCTGCAACGCATTGTGAAGAATGCCTCGACGCAGCGCCGAAACTTTTCGAGTCGGGTTGTGCTCGATCGTTCGAGCAAGCAAATCGTCGAAATCATCAAACGACGTTGGACCGTTCACGAATGCAGTGATGTGTTTTGCTTTTTCAGCATTGACTCCGGGCGTTATGTCAATGAGTGTCAACGAACTAACTAGCTCGGGATGTGCTGATGCAATCAGGATTGAAGTGAGGCCACCCATGGACATGCCGACGAGGGGCGTTGGTTTCATTACGAGTTGAGCAAGCGCGTTCGAAACATCACTTGCGTGCGCACGGATCGCCGACGAACCGTAGGGGCTGGCGTCAGAGTGTCCATGATTAGGAAGATCTAGGGCAATGAGCGGTTGCTGGAGTGCGAGAGCAACAGTGTCGTAGGTGTGAGCGTTCTGTGCTCCGCCGTGGAGCAACACCATCGAGGGCACTTCTTCTTGCCACTGCAGTCCGCTTAGTTTGCGTCCAGCGTCTACTTCGACAAAGAAGCGTCGCACCGATGGGACCGTGACATCGAGGTCCCATTCTGCAAGGTTTTCCTGAAAGAAGGAAAACTCGTCATAGTTAATTTCACCCACCACCGAATCGTAGAAGATGAATGCTAGAGATGGTGGAGTGATTCGACCAACTTGTGTAGTGGTGCTCGCCGCCGGTGAGGGAACCAGGATGAGGTCCTCGAGACCTAAGCCCTTGCACCACATTTGCGGTCGACCAATGGTTCTGTACGTTCTAGATGCCGCCGCCCAGGAAAACGTCATGGCGACAGTGGTCGTAGTTGGACACGGGGCCACGTGGGTTGAGAAGTCAGTAAGTGAGCGTGCACGTGAAGATGTACGAATAACTTTCGTTGAGCAGCATGAACAACTAGGAACTGGTCACGCTGTGAGTGTGGCACTGCCAAGCATTAGCGATGCAATGAATGGTGCCGATGGTGACGTGCTCATCATGCCAGGAGATACGCCACTGCTTCGACAAAGCACCATTGCAAGACTGCTCGAGCAACACCGTGAAAAAGATGCCGCGATAACAGTCCTCACTGCAATAGTTGACGATCCTTCTGGGTACGGCCGGATTGTCCACGCCAAAAATGGCTCGATCTCTCGGATTGTTGAAGAGAAAGACGCCAGCGTTGAAGAGCGTGCCATCACTGAAATAAATACTTCAATCATGGTGGTGAAGGAAAGTCTCCTCGGTCCGGCGCTTCGACGTGTTGATCGGCAAAATGCTCAGAACGAGTACTACCTAACAGATCTAATTTCTCTGCTGTTTGAAACTGGCCACGTCACGCAGTCGTTTGTGCTGAGTGACGCCACTGAAGCCCAGGGAGTAAACGACCGCATGCAGCTGGCAACTGCAGAAGTTGCCATGCGAGAGCGAATCAATGAGCGATGGATGAAACGTGGGGTAACGATGTGGGACCCCGCCCAGACGTACATTGACGCCGACGTTGAACTTGCACAAGAAGTGTCACTGCTACCGGGAACTGTCCTAAAGGGCAAGTGCGTTATTGCCAGGGGCGCACAAATAGGCCCACACGCGAGTCTGACCAATGTGATGGTGGGTGAAAATGCCCACGTTGGAACCGTCGATGCGCAGGATGCAAAAATTGGCGCTGACGCCACAGTGAGTTCGTATGTAGTTCTTGGCTCTGGTGCAGAAATTCTTTCGGGCGAGTTTGTGGCTCCCTTTCAGCACCGGAACCGCTAGTGCGCAGGTAATAAAAGAACTACGCTGGCTACGTGGAGTCACTCGCTAAGCGTCGCCTTGTCATCGTCTCGGGTCGCTGTCACCCCGCCCTGGCAAAAGACATTGCTGGCAAATTAGGTGTTGATTTAACCGAAGCCAACCTTCGAGAATTTGCCAATGGAGAAATTCACTGTCGCTTCGATGAATCAATTCGTGGCGCACACGTCTTCATTGTGCAGACGCACAGCTCGCCGGTAAATGACGCAGTGATGGAACAACTCATCATGATTGATGCAGCCAAGCGCGCATCTGCAAAAAGTATTACTGCGGTAATTCCAAACTACGGATACGCACGTCAAGACCGAAAGTCAGCTGGTCGCGAACCAATCACGGCGAAGCTGATTGCCGACATGCTCCAAACCGCTGGCGCCACAAGAGTTCTTTCAGTGGACTTCCACTCTGGCCAGATTCAGGGATTCTTCGACATCCCAGTTGACCACTTGGTTGCGGCTCCAGTTCTTGAGGATTATCTAAAGGCGAATGCGGATCCTCGATCACTTGTTGTTGTTGCTCCTGATGCAGGGCGCGTAAAAGTTGCTGAGCGTTACGCCCAACACCTCGGATGTGACCTTGCACTTGTTCACAAAACACGTCCAACAGGAACAATGAATACTGTTGAAGCCCGTCACATCATTGGTGATGTTGACGGGCGACACTGCGTGCTTATTGACGACATGATTGACACCGCCGGAACAATTGTTGCGAGTTGCGACCTTCTAAAAGAGAGGGGCGCATCTGAAATCTGGGTGATGGCCACTCACGCAGTCTTCTCACCACCGGCTGTGGACCGCCTCTTTAACGCTCCGGTAAGTCGCGTGATCGTGACCGACACCTTGCCACTCGGCCCCGAGCGTAGGTTTGAAAAGTTGGAGATTCTTTCAGTTTCATCCATCATTGCCAACGCAATTTCCGCCATTTTCGAGGATGCATCAGTTTCTGACATCTTCGGCGGCGAGAACCTCCTGTAGCCAAAAACGCCTATCTGGCCTACCGGCTAGACTTATTTCCCGGTGCCCAGCCCAATTTTGGGCGGCAAACCATTCGTAAGAGGAGTTTTCATGACACAGGCAACGTTGAACGCGCTGACCACTCGAGACAAGGGTTCACGTAACTCACGCCGCCTACGCGCTGCAGGCTCAATTCCTGCCGTTGTATACGGTGAAGGCGTTGCTCCACTCGTTGTATCTGTTGATGCGAAAGAGTTCCGTACATCAGTTTCTGGCGACCAGGGACTTAACTCACTGATCACCCTTACCGCTGATGGCAAGAGCTACACAGTGCTCGCACGTGAGCTACAACGCCACAAGGTTCGTGGGACTGTTGCGCACATTGACTTCCAGGTCGTTGACCCTAACAAGCCAGTTATTGCGACTGTTCCAGTTCACATGATTGGTGACGCTGTAGAAGTTCGTCACGCTGACTGGGAAATTGACCAGCAGTTGTTCAGTGTTGAACTCAAGGCTCGTCCTGCAGACGTTCCAACGCACGTTGACGCTGACATTTCTCACTTGACACCAGGCGCGACATTGCACGTTGGAGACCTAGTTCTTCCTGCGGGCGTTGAGCCAGCTGGCGACAAGAACGCAGCTGTTGTCTCAACACGTCAAGGACGTGTTGCACTCGTTGGTGGTGGCCAAGACGCAGCCGCTGCAGCATCAGATGCTGCCGCAGCTCCAGCAGCTACCCCTTCGGCGTAGTTCGCCGTGGCGCTTCGGCGCTCTAAGGATGAAGAACGAAGAGGAAGTGCATCGTCACTTCTTATTGTCGGTCTCGCCAATCCAGGACCAGAATACGAAGGAACACGCCACAACGTAGGTGGCGATGCAGTTCGACTCGTATGTGAGCGACGCGGTGTGAAATTAACTCTTGAACGTCGCCAACGTGCAATGACTGCATCAGTGACGACTCCACGGGGCGTCGTCACACTTGCGGTTCCGACTACCTACATGAATGAATCAGGCGCAGCACTACCACCACTTCTAAAGCGCACATCGCTCAATGACCTCGAACACTTAGTAATTGCCCACGACGAGCTTGACCTTGAACCAGGGCGCCTGCAGTTCAAACAAGGTGGTGGGCTCGCAGGACACAACGGCCTTCGTTCTATTGCGAGCGCACTGGGGACGCAAGATTTTGCGCGACTTCGCATTGGTATTGGAAAACCAATCACCAAAGAGCAGGGTGCTGACCACGTTCTTCGAAAGCCAACTGGTGCGCGTAAAGAAGCCTTGCAACGCGACGTGGTGAGTGCGGCTGACGCGATCGAGATGCTTCTTGATTATGACTTTATTGATGCCCAAGCTCGAGTGAATGGTGCTCGTGGCTAATACATCAGGACTCGCGCGTGTCTTAGAACACGTCGCACCCTCGATTCGAGCCTCGGTCGCATCGGGTTCATTTATTCCGAGCAGCTATGCCACACCTCTAGCGGTAGCCAGTTACGCGCCGCATGATCAGCTCACCTTGGTGGTGACTGCGACCTCCACTGAAGCTGATGTTCTGCGTGATGCGCTTGGCGCACTGCTCAATGATGATGACTGTGTTGCCTTATGGCCAGGTTGGGACACGCACCCCTTAGAGCGAGTGAGTCCCGATAGTTCAGTAATGGCCGCGCGCTCACTTCTTCGTTGGAGACTGCAGAGCAACGATCGACCTCGCATTCTCGTAGCGTCGGCGAGGTCGGTTGCACAGTTGCTTTCTCCAGAAGAACTTGTCGCACCATTGCATGTTCTGCGAGGGGCATCACTTGAGCGTGACAGTTTCATCTCCTCGCTTTCCTTAATGGGATATCGACGCGAAAACCTAGTTGAACACCGTGCTGAGTTTGCGGTGCGAGGTGGCATTGTTGACGTTTGGCCCGCACAGGGAAATGATCCAATTCGCCTCGACTTCTTTGGTGATGACATTGAGCGACTAACGACGTTTGACATTGCCAATCAACGTTCACTGCACGACATTGAACAGGCCTACATCGCGCCTGCTCGTGAGTGGATCCCAACACAAAAAACAAGAGAGCGTGCTGAAGCGCTGCTGAAGTCGGCGCCATGGGGGCGTGAAACATTTGATCGAATTGCGACCGGACAACTCTTTGACGGCATGGAAGGTTGGATGCCGCTCTTCATTGATTCTCCGAAAACAATTCTCGACGAACTACAAGACTTTCAGTGTGTCGTTGTCGAGCCTGCTCGAGTGGAGACTCGCCTCAATGATCTGCTTGATGAGGAGCGAGAGCTGGCCAATGCAGTCGCCCAGACCTGGAAGGCCACAGAAGAGATAGGACTACTGCACGCAACCTGGGAGCTGTCACTGGCAACACGCATTGACACAGTGCTTAGCTCCGGGGGAACTGGTGAGAGTTCTATGGGACTCATTTCGCCTCCAGTTGTTCAAGGTGATGCACCAAGAATTGCTAGTCACGTCAGAAACTGGAGCCCGAAACGACGCGGTGTAGTTCTGACCTCAAACCCTGCTGCTGTTGAGCGCATGGCGGACCAACTTCGTGGTGAGGGAATTGAAGTCACCACAGACCCAGAAAAAGTTTTAGATGTCCGCATAACAGTGCTTATGAGCTCACTGCCAGCTGGGTTCAGTATTGATGATCCAGAAATTGTGGTGTGGAGTGAAAGCGACCTCACTGGGCGACGCTCCGTGCACCGTGCCGCTCGCACGCGTGCTCGAAATGTTGATGGATTCTTTGATGACCTGGCCATAGGAAGTTATGTTGTTCACCGCCAGCACGGAGTTGCCAAATTCTCTGGCACCACCACGAGAGCCATCAATGGCGTAGTTCGTGATTACTTAATTCTTGAGTTCAAAGATGGCCGAAGTTACTGGCCAACTGAGCAAATTGACGCACTCACTCCCTACACCGGAGGCGACGGTCCAGCGTTGTCGAGAATGGGTGGAGCCGAGTGGCAAAAGACTCGCGCCAAAGCTCGCGCAGCGGCATTCTTGGTGGCACAAGAACTAGTTGACCTCTATCGTCAGCGAAACATCGCAGTAGGCCATGCCTTTAGCCCGGACACCACGTGGCAGCGAGAGATGGAAGAACTGTTTCCGTACACGCTTACCGCAGATCAAGCACAAGCGATTGCTGATGTGAAGGCTGATATGGAAATGCTTCGACCCATGGACCGCCTGGTTTGTGCCGACGTTGGATTTGGAAAAACGGAAATTGCAATTAGAGCTGTGTTTAAAGCAGTGCAGGACAATAAGCAGGCCGCGGTCTTGGTGCCAACAACATTGCTCGCGAGCCAGCACTTCGCAACAATGGTGGACCGTTTCGCAGGATTTCCCGTCAAGGTTGCGCTCATGAGCAGGTTTGTTGATGAGGCAGAAATGAAGGCAACGACGCAGGGCCTAAAAGAAGGAACCATTGACGTTGTCGTTGGAACTCACCGACTTCTTTCGGAGAATGTTCAATTTAAAGATCTCGGACTCTTGGTCGTTGACGAAGAGCAGCGCTTTGGTGTCACCCATAAAGAGGCGATCAAAACACGTTCAGTAAATGTTGATGTATTGACGCTTAGCGCTAGTCCGATTCCTCGAACACTAGAGATGGCTTTCGCGGGAATTCGCGACCTTTCTATGGTCACTACGCCACCAGCTGATCGACGACCAATCCTCACGCACGTAGGCGAATATTCTGAGCCCGCTGTTGTGGAGGCGATACGTAGAGAATTGTTGCGTGAAGGACAAGTGTTCTTTGTTCACAACCGTGTTTCAGATATTGATCAAGTAGCCAGGCGAATTGGCCAACTTGTTCCAGATGCACGAATTGCAATTGCGCACGGACAAATGGATGAAGGCACCCTTGAGCGTGTGATGGTTGATTTCTGGGAACGCAAATTTGATGTTTTGGTGTGCACCACGATTGTTGAATCTGGCATTGATCTTCCTTCAGTGAACACACTCATTGTTGACCGAGCTGAGCGGCTCGGACTTGGACAAATGCACCAACTTCGAGGGCGAGTGGGAAGAAGCGGTCAACGTGCGTACGCGTATCTTTTCCACCCAGCTGATCAAGTTATTTCTGAAACTGCCTACGAGAGACTTCGAACCATTGGAGATAACACCGCACTAGGTAGTGGATTCAAGATTGCCATGCGAGACCTCGAAATCAGAGGAGCCGGAAACTTGCTTGGACACGATCAGTCTGGGCCGGTTGCTGCGGTTGGCTACGACCTCTACGTTCAACTGGTTGCAGAGGCAGTTGCCGACGCCAAGGGATTCATTGTTCCAGACGTCGTGCCAATCAACTTGGATGTTCCTGGTGAAGCGCACCTACCGAAGGAATACGTGCAAGCAGATGACGCTCGTCTCGAAGCGTACCGACGTCTCGCAACAATCAGCACGCTTGAAGAACTCAGTGATCTTCGTGAAGAATGGCAAGACCGCTACGGCGCACTACCCAAGCCTGCAATTGGCTTGCTAGAGCTGACTGAACTTCGACTGCTCTGCATTGCTGAAGGAATAACAAATGTGACGGTGTTGCCAGCAAAAGTTGGCGTCCGCTCAAAGCCAGTCGTAAAAGTTACGCCACTGCTTCTGTCGCTCAGCCAGCAAATGCGCTTTCGTCGAAAGTACGGATCGAACGCTTACTCAGAAGATTCCAAGGAACTTCGATTAGAAGTTGCTGCAAATGGGGCATCACCAGCAGACATTTTGCAGCTCCTTCAAGAGGTAACTGAGGTTTCTGCCACTAACTAATCGGTAGCATGGCTCTGTGCGTCGTATAACCGTCCTCTTCATAATTGCCCTATTAGGGGCAGGATTCTTTGGGTTCAGCAATTTGTCTTCAGGCATTTCTGCCAATGGAACAAAAGTTTCATCCAAAGCCTTTCGCGCAGAGATGACTGCAATTACAACTAATACAAATCTTCAGTGCTACATATCGGCACTTTCTGCAAGAAACTTCTCAGCTGGTGCTGGAAATGCAACCGTGCCGAGCGCCGCTACCTCAGCGTGGGCGAACATTCTGATTGAAGGAACAACTATTGATCAGTACGTGACGTCACATTTTCATGTGAACTTTTCTTCGACAGAACAAAAGGCGCGAGCAAAATCTTCATTAGAAGCTGAGATGGCACAAGCCGCCGCAAGTAATTCGCTCTCTTGCCCGGGAACGTCAGCTGATGCAATCAACGCTATGCCGAGCGAAATGAGAGCATCATTGATTGAGGCGCAAGCAGCTTCATTGTTCTTGCTGAACAAACTAGACACCACAATCCCAATGACAGTTGCGAACATTAAGGCGTATTACGCGCAACACATTTCTGACTACGACACAATCTGTGTAAGCGTTGCGGTTGTTGCGCCGTCTCAAGTGTCTGCGTTCACTGCAGCTCAGTCAAGCGGAGCATCGGTTGGCGAATTAGCCAAGAAGTTTTCTGTTGACAAGTCAGCAGCAAGTGGTGGGTCCTACGGCTGTTATTCACCTACGTCGTCGAACTACTCATCAGTTCGCTCTGACACAGTAAAACTTCCACTAAATAAGTATTCAGCCCCACAAGGAATCAACTACGGGGGCCAGACGTACGCACTCTACGTCGCAGCCACAAAGAGAACCCCGACTCCATTTGCCAAAGCAGCAAACGCGGTTGTCAGCGATGTTCAGAATGTAAATGCAACATCTGCTTCAACTATTAAAGAAAACATTCTCTACGCAGCAGCGGTTTCTGTTGATCCAGCATTTGGAAGGTGGGGCCTCAACCAGACCACCGGGCCCGGGGTATTCGCTCCTGCGCTACCGGCAACTACCTCAGTCGTTTCTCCAGGAACACTAAGCACTGCGAATACGCAGAAGTATCAGTGAGCAAACCCGTTGTTCGAGTAGTAGGACTTGGTCCAAGCAGCGCGGAGCATCTGACAGCTCGCACGACCGAACTTCTCACTTCATCACCTGTTGTGAGACTGCGAACACGAATTCATCCGGCAGCTGATGCATTCAGCACAGTTGTCAGCTATGACGATTACTACGACTCCGCAGACTCATTTGAAATCTTGTATCCAAAGATCGTTGATGATTTAGTTCAACTCGCCTCAACATCTCCAAACGGGGAAGTTGTCTACGCAGTTCCAGGTTCACCAATGGTTGCTGAGCACACTGTTGAACTTCTTAGGCTCCGGAGCGAGGTGGAAGTTATTTGTGAACCAGCTATTTCGGTGATCGATGTCTCGTGTGCTCGTCTCGGCAAAGACCCGATGGCGTTAGGGCTACGAGTAGTGGATGCACTCGGCTCAGTTGAACCGTTTCGTGGTCCGGGCCCGTTGCTGATTCTCCAGACCTACGCTCCAGAAATTCTCGCCAGTGTTGCAGACCGTCTTCCGAGAGAGACAGTGGTGACTGTGTTGCATCACGTGGGTTTGCATGATGAAGTGATTAAAGAGTTGCCCGCTTTTGAGCTGGTCAGCTTTGATAGCGCTGATCATCTCACCTCACTATGGGTTGAAGGGCTTCGCACCGCCGGAGAATCCATGGACGACCTCGTTGACTTTATGAGGCGGCTTCGCGCTGAATGTCCATGGGACCAGGAGCAGACTCATGCCTCGCTCACACGCCACCTACTTGAAGAAGCGTACGAAACGCTGGACGCGTTAGAAGCTTTTGTTCGAGTTGAATCAGAAGGTGGCGACCACGCCACTGCAGTTGCGCACGTTGAAGAAGAGCTCGGCGACTTGTTATTTCAAATTGTTTTCCACGCTGAACTGGGTGACGAAGAAGGACACTTCAACTTTGCGACCATTGCCGATGGTGTGAGAGACAAACTTACTGGGCGACACCCTCATGTGTTTGGCGATGTGGTGGTGAGTGGATCAGATGAAGTGGCATCACGCTGGGAAGATTTGAAAAAGAAAGAGAAGGGCAGAGAGAGCGTCACCGACGGCATTGCATGGCAATTACCTGCCCTCACGCTCTACGCAAAACTCTTACGCAAAGCACAACAAATCGATCTTGGCTCTGAGAACGCAGAAGGTGCTCGCACGCAAGCGATAAATGCCCTGCAATCGTTGAAATTTAATTCGAGTGGTGCAAGTGATTCTGAATCAACTTCAGACACTGAAAGTGCGTGGGGCGATGCCTTAAGCGCAATTGCAAAGTGTGCTCAGTGGTCGGGGATAGATCTCGAGGGTGTATTGCGTGATAGAGCGCTGCAACTGAAGAGTGACATCCAACGCTTTGAGTCTTCAAAGACGAAATAATTCCTCTCGTCTTATAGACTTATCGTAACTAGGAGGAGTAATTGTGAGCGCAATCGTACGAATTATTGGACGTCAAATCTTGGACTCTCGCGGCAACCCAACCGTTGAGGCAGAGGTCTACCTCGAGTCAGGTGCCTCTGGTCGCGCAACTTCTCCTTCAGGAGCATCAACTGGATCGCACGAAGCCGTTGAGTTGCGTGACGGCGGAGCTGCATGGGGCGGCAAGGGAGTTCAAAACGCTGTCAATTTCGTAAATACTGAAATAAACAATAAACTGAGTGGCGCTGACTCAACCAATCAGCGTGAAATCGACCAAGCAATGATTGAACTCGATGGCACCGACAACAAGGGCCGTCTTGGGGCTAATGCAATCCTTGCTGTTTCACTCGCAGCGGCAAAAGCATCAGCAGCCGAACTTGAAATTCCTCTCTTTTCATACATTGGTGGCGCAAACGCACACGTGCTGCCAGTTCCCATGATGAATGTTGTTAATGGTGGCGTGCACGCGAAGAACTCAATTGATTTTCAAGAGTTCATGGTCATGCCAATTGGCGCATCATCATTTTCTGAAGCTCTGCAGTGGGGCACTGAGACGTATCACGCACTTAAGAACGTCCTTGTAAAGCGCAACCTTGCTACCAGTGTTGGAGATGAAGGTGGTTTTGCTCCTGACCTTCCTGATAATGAAACTGCAGTGAAAGTTTTGATGGAAGCGATTGAATCAACCGGACGCACTCCAGGCAAGGACATTTCAATTGCCCTCGACCCAGCCGCCAGTGAGGTCTACCGTGACGGGGCGTATCACCTTGATGGTGAAGGACGTGTTCTCTCAAGCCTCGAGATGGTTGACTACTGGGCAGACCTCTGTGATCGCTATCCGATTGTTTCAATTGAAGACGGACTCCACGAAGAAGACTGGGACGGCTGGAAAGCACTCACCGAAAAACTAGGCAACCGTATTCAACTAGTTGGTGATGACCTTTTCGTAACTAACAAAGTGTTGCTTCAAAAGGGAATTGAGCGAGGAGTTGCAAACTCGATTCTCATCAAGCTGAATCAGATTGGAACCCTTAGTGAGACGCTAGAAACGGTTGAACTTGCTCGCAAAAATAGTTATAGCGCTGTAATTTCGCACCGTTCAGGCGAAACCGAGGACACCACGATTGCCGACCTTGCAGTTGCTACCAATGCCGGACAGATTAAAACTGGTGCTCCAGCACGTTCTGACCGTGTGGCGAAGTACAATCAACTACTGAGACTGGAAGAACTCCTCGGAGATCAGGCTCGTTTTCTAGGAGCAGCGTCTTTGTCGGGGGCGAATAGTGGCAACAACTCATAACGCATCATCGCAGAAGAGCAATCAATGGATGTTTCCTCTCGCCGTTGTGACTGCTCTCGCCATGCTCGTTGGGTGGTTCCCTTTAACTTCAATTTGGGGTCAACAAAGTCAGATCAACGCGACAAAAGCTCAAATCGCTTCGATTAAGGAACAGCAAAGGTCGCTCACCCAGCAAGCGAATGCGTCTTCAACTCAGTCACAAGCACTAGTTCAGGCTCGCGAGCAGTATCAACTAGTCCAGCCCGGACAAAGTCTTATTCAGGTTCTCCCAGGGCTCGCAACTGGCGTCGTTGCCGAACATGCAGGTGACCCAGGATTTGCACCGATTGTTTCACCATCTTCAGTTTCATCGAGCACGTCGACAACTGCACAGACCACCAGCACAATGCACTCATCGAGCAACTTCTTTAACCGTTTTCTCCACACCCTTGAGTTCTGGCGTTGAGCACATTTCGTGACGCTTCACCTCAAGATGTTGAAGTTGTAGAAGAGCTTCTCGGTCGAACACTCTCAGGTCGCTGCGCGGTAGTGGTGAGGCGAATTGATGGTCGACCCGTAGTTATTGAGAACGAACCTCACATGCGCGATGGCACTCCAATGCCCACACTGTTTTGGCTAATCGATCCCGAGATTCACGATGAAGTTAGTCGCATTGAAGGAAACGGTGGCGTTCACAGATTCGAAGACCTTGTGGACCCTGATCAACTAGTTAGAACTCACGCAACCTATGAAAAGCGTCGCAAAGAAGCAACGGTTCGACTTGATGGTGCTCAACCAAGTGGTGGAGTTGGAGGAACTCGAATCGGAATCAAGTGTCTTCACGCCCATCTTGCAAATTTTCTTGTTGGCGCAGATGATCCCGTCGGCGAACTAGTGGCAGAAACAATTGGACTCCCTGAGTTAGTACTCCAAAACGTTCGTGACTGAAGTCGTCTGCGCAATTGATTGTGGAAGTAATTCCACTCGTTTGTTAATTAGCGACTCAAACGGTCAAACACTTTGTCGTGAAATGCGTATCACTCGACTAAGCCAAGGCGTTGATGCAAACAGAACATTGCAGAAGGATGCGCTGCAGCGAAGTTTTGACGTTCTGAGTGAGTACCGAAAGTTGATGGACTCATTCAACGTAAGCTCCGGACTTCTAGTTGCTACATCTGCAGTTCGTGATGCGAGCAATGGCGATGAATTTATTTCGCGCTCAAAAGAAATCACGGGAGTAAATGCGCGTATCTTGACGGGCAATGAAGAGGCACATTTCTCCTTTAGCGGAGCCACGGCAGGTGTTGCACTGGGCAAAGCACCGATCGCAATTCTTGACATTGGTGGTGGTTCTACTGAACTCGCTGCAATTATTGATGGATCGCTCGAGAGTTACTCAATGCAACTTGGCTGTGTGCGAGTCACTGAGCGCACGCTAGGGCGTGGAATTGTAAGTAGCGAAAATGAGGCTGCTGCGAAAGAAATGATTCAGAGTGAAGTTGAAAAGGCTTTTAGCGCAGTTCCAAGTTTTGAAAAACTTGTTGGGAACGTCCAGTTAATGGGACTCGCGGGCACGGTGGCGACTTTGGCGCAACTTGACGCGGGCCTTTCGACATACGACCGAGATGCGGTGCATCTTCGAACGCTGAGCAGGGAAGTTGTCGAGAAATGGTACGAGACTCTAAAGGTTCTCGCACCCGAAGAACGGCTATCGCTTGCGGGTATGGTCCCTGGTCGCGAGGATGTTATGGCCTCTGGACTCCTCATCCTCGGAGCAGTAATGGACCGCCTCGGGGTGAATCAGTTGGTGAGTAGTGAAAATGACATTCTTGACGGGGTTGTTGCTTCACTACTGGGTGCGTAACGTGCGCGGAGCGCTCATACCTGTAACGATGGTGGGATGAGGATTACAGCATGGTAACGACACGCAGCGCAATCTTCTCTCCAATCACGCTTCATGGAAAGCGTGTTGTTCTTAGGACTCTGGGCGAAGCTGACTACGAAGGTTGGCTTGACGTGCGAACTCGGTGCCGCGATTGGCTGCTTAAGTGGGAGCCAAGATCGGCTCACGCAACTCACCTTCCTGAAGACAGTCGAAGTTTCATAAGTCGTTGTGCAATCCGCGAACGTGAACGCCAAATGGGCACCGGATTTGGATTCGGTATTTTCTTCGAAGGACGTTTTGTCGGTGAAATAACAATCTCTGCAATCCAACGTGGTCCACTCCAGTCCGCTTTCGTTGGCTACTGGATAGATGAAGCGGTTGCGGGCCAGGGGCTCATGCCTGAGTCAGTGGTACTTGTTTTGCAATACGCGTTTGAATCATTACGACTTCACCGAGTTGAAATAAACATCATCCCTAGAAATGCACCGTCTCGTCGTGTTATTGAAAAATTAGGGATTCGATTCGAAGGAATCGCGGAACGTTATTTAGAAATCGATGGTGCATGGGAAGATCACGCTCGCTATGCCATCACATCGGAAGAATGGAACGATCGAGCACCAGAGCTCGTTGCAAACTGGCTGCTAAGTCTTAGCTAGACCGCTTCGTAATTTCTGTTCTTAAGTTCTTCAAGTTGTGCAGTGCGCAACGTTCCATTTAACGTTGCAGCAATTCCGAGCCCACCGAGTGAACCATCTCGTGGCAACACTACGAGGGTGTTGGTTTCGCCATGTGCCAGTGCGAGCCCCTGCACACGTGCCTTGCGAGCTGCGTCGCTAACGGCTGCTAACTCAATGTTTTTAGATAGCTCGACAACGGGGATCTCGTATTTCGTTTTCGAAAGATATCGAAGGTCATGGAGCATTTTTCTTGAATCACTTCCAAGTTTCACGGAAGATCCCCGAACGTCGTCCCACGTGACCGCGAGTGGCTCAACGGCAATTTCAAGTAATTGAGCTAAGTAGAAGAACTCAGCATCGTATGCAAACCCATCAATCATTCCCAATGCGCCAAGTACTCGCGCAGCACCTCGCTGGAATCCCTTGAAGCCACACTGAGTGTCACGCAGCGTGGTGCCGGTGTAATACTTGACCATTTTGCTGAAGGTAGATCCGGCAATCGAGCGAAGAGTTGAGTCGTATTCGATTTTTCCATTGACTGTGCGAGAACCTGGAACTAATGCATGAGTTCTCAGCATCTCAATCATTTGGGGCATCTGCGCTGGGTTGATGGCCATGTCTGCGTCAGCCACAATGATGTTGTCGCCTTGGGCAACTGCAATGCCGAGTCGAACTGCAGCGCCTTTTCCGAGATTTTTAGGCTGCTTCATGAGTAGTTTTTCAGGCAGTTCGCCGTAGTACTGATGAGCAACATTCAGAGTTTTATCGGTGGAGCCGTCATCAATAAAAATCACTTCCGTAGTAGTTGCTCCGAGCTCATCGAGCACAGGAGCCAGCCGGCTGAAACCTCGAGCCAGGCGTGCCTCTTCGTTATAGGCAGGGATGATGATTGACGTTGTTATAGCCATAGTGCTTATGGGCGAGCAGCTCCAATGAGCCCAAAGGTGAAGAGAGGTTGGTAGCCAATTTTCGTTCCTGATTTTGCTGCAGCAAAAATAGTGCTGGTTCCGTATGGCCCACTTCCGATGTACATCACTACGTGGTCAACTTGGTGGTCACCGTCGAGGTTGTAATAGAACAACAAGTCACCGGGTTGAAGTGCACTCAAGGCAACGTGGCGCATTGCTGGCCACTGGGTCTGGGTGGTTCTAGGGATTTTGAATCCGGCTTGACCCCACGCCCACTGCACTAGCCCTGAGCAGTCGAAACCTCGTCCTGGGAATGTTCCACCCCAGATGTAGGGGAGGCCAATCTGAGAGAGTGCCGCAGCAACTGCGGCGGCGCCCTCTTTAGTACCTGCAACTTGTGAGACTGAGGTCGGAACTGCCTTAGCGATTGCTGAAAGCACCGCGTTGCCTGCAGCGGTGCCACCAACGGACTGAGCTACTGCAACGGCTTGTTGCTGGCCTGCGTAGTTGTGTGCCTTAGCAGCGGCAATTCCTTGCTGGATTTCATAATTTATAATTTGAGTTTTGAAGGCACCCTTAATGCTGTTGAGAGTCGCACGCGTTGCATTTTCGTTAGCGATGTTCTGTTGCATCAAAGCTTTCATTCTGTTTGTTTGCTCTTGTGCAGCTGCCTCTTGGATTGTTACTTCTTTGATCGCGGCATTCAGAGCCTTTTTCTGAGCTTCGTACGTTGATTTGATTTCATCAAGGTTGCCAATCACTTGATCCTGGAATACTTTTCTTGCATCGCTTGACGTAACGTTCTGATTGAAGAGCGAAAGAATCTGTGCATCTGCTGCTCCATAGACGTATGCATTGACCACCGCGCTTGCCAGCGCGTGTTCGGTGACGAGAATCGCTGCTTTTTTCGCTGCGACCTGCTTATTCAAACTGTAAATGTTGTATTTAATGTGTTGGAGTTTTTCCATTGCTCCGCCATACGCATTTGCAGAAGATTCACTTATCTGTGATTGACGTGAAAGTGTTGCTGAAAGAGTTTTAATTTGCGCTAGGGCGTCCGTAACGGTTCCTGCTTGAGCTGAAGTTAGCGGTGCCAGAACCGTGACCAGCATTGTGCCAGCCAGTACTAGTGCGGGGATTGACCGAATCGTGCCCCTACGATGCACGCGAATCATGAAAACAGCCTAGTTAGTGAACTTAAGAAAATAGCGAGTTTTGGATGGGGTTTGGCTATGAGTTACGGTTACAGCGCACCAATATTGCGTGGGGGCGTAGCCCAATGGCAGAGGCAAGGCGCTTAAACCGCCTCCAGTGTGGGTTCGAGTCCCACCGCCCCTACGCGGTATTCGGTCGTCTAATTCTTTAGTATCGTTGCTCCGTGGCTAAGAGTTCAACAGGTAAATGGGTAAGCAAGGTTGGAGCATCTGGAGGCGGAAAGGCCTACAAGAAGACTCGACCAGGTAATTACTACGGCGTGCTCGCCATCATTGTCATCCTTGGACTCGCAATGACTGTTTATTCACGCTACGAATACCAGAACCCATCAGTTGCAACGACCACTGCCGCTGGCGTTCCACCTGTGATCGGTACCAGCTGGTACGAAGCAATGAACGTTGATGCATGTGGTGTCAACTACCCACTCACTCCTGACACAACGACGCAACTTGGATTCACTCTTGGAGCCAACAACGTCCTTCATGTCGCTCCAGTTTCAGAGTCTGAAACTGGCAGCAAGGCAACACTCGCGCTCTTTGTTAGTGAACACCGTGGCATCGTCGCTACGTCTTCAAGCTTGGCGCTACCAACACCAACTGGAATTGCGAACAAGGCAACAACGTGGAAGAACGGTGACGTCTGTGGTCCAAAGACCAAGTACGCAGGCAAGACCGGAACGGTTTCGTATGCTTATTGGATGTTTGGCCAAGTCAAGCCAACAGTTGTAACTGACCCTGCAAAGGTTCCATTCTCGGCGAACCAAATGTACGTAACTATGGCCTTCCTTCCAAGTGGTGTAACGCCATCGAAGCCAACTGCAGAAACAATTGTTGCAATGTCAAAGAGCATTCAGGCTGCTGCATCGACAACTACGACGACAACTCCAGGTGGCTCACTAAGCACCATTCCAGTTGGCTCGACAGTTCTTCCTACACCGACGACACCTGCAGGCTGATTTTGAAGTCGATCATTCTGGTCGGCGGTAAAGGAACGAGGCTCCGACCTCTTACCTACGAAACCCCTAAGCAGATGCTGCCGCTCATTGGACGTCCAATGATTGAATGCGTTTTCGAATCACTGGCAAAACATGGTGTTACTGATGCAGTTCTTTCACTCGGATACCTGCCAGACCGATTTATTGAAAGCTATCCAGACGGCATTATCGCCGGGGTTCGAGTTACGTATGCAGTTGAGCCAGAACCTCTTGACACTGCTGGAGCAATTCGCTTTGCCGCCGCACATGCTGGCATTGATGACACTTTTCTGGTTGTCAATGGAGACGTGTTAACTGATCTTGACGTTACGAGACTTATTAGCTTTCACAGAGCTCACGGGGGAGAGGGCACAATTGCTCTGCACCCAGTTGGTGATCCTTCAAGGTATGGCGTTGTGCCAACAACACCCGATGGTCGCGTAATTGAGTTCGTAGAGAAGCCTGCTCGTGAAGATGCCCCAACGAATCTGATTAACGCTGGTACGTATGTCTTTGAGCTAAGCGTGCTCTCTCGTATTGCACCAACTGGGCGAGTAAGCGTTGAGCGTGACACGTTCCCAGCACTCGCAAAAGACGGGGTTCTCTATGCCATGCCAGATAATGCCTACTGGATTGACACTGGTACGCCTCAGACATATCTGCAATCAAACATTGATGTCCTTACCGGACGCGACAAAATAACTTCTTTTAGCGGCATTGTTGATGGAACCTGGATTCACCCGCAAAGCCGAGTTGATGCAACAGCGAAATTTGTTAACTGCGTTATCGACAAAGACTGTTACGTGGGCGCAAACGTTGTTATTGAAAACTCAGTCTTGCTTCCTGGTGCCGTGATTGAAGAAGGCTCTGTAATTAAGTGGTCGATCATTGGTCCCGAAGCAGTAATTGGAAGCTTCTCAACTCTTGGCGCGACGTGTGTTGTTGGTGCCAAGGAACACGTGGCACCAGGTTCGTCACTTTCGGGTGATGTGCGCCTGGGCGGCGTGTAACTACCTGAACAAGTCGTTTGAAGCAGGGCGGACGACGTCTTCTTTGACTGAGCCCTCACCAAAGTAAGACTCGTCAAGGCCGCGAAGTATTGCAAACGGCGTTCCTTCACTTTTGCCGAGCACCAAGTTCGCTGCTCCTGCAATCTCGTCAATGATTGCAACTTCAGTCACTTCTAAGACTCTGCCTTCAGCGTCAAGGGTGCCTCGAAGATCGAGGATGGGCTTTAATCCTGCTGAACCAAGTGCCACATCGGTAACGCCAGTTCGCCACACACGGCCAAAGGTATCCGTCACCACCACGCCAACTTCCACTCCGGTGCGACGCGACAGTTCGGCGCGAAAGCGCCTGGCTGAACGGTCAGAGTCTTTCGGAAGCAGCACTGCCGTACCCTCGGCTGTATTTGAGAGGTCGATGCCAGCATTGGCATTGACGAAACCATGGTGCGTTTCAGTGATTCGCATGGGTCCGCGACGGCGGATAACGCGTTTTGATTCTCCGCTGATGAGCCGATCCTTGTGTTCGTCAGTTCCGTCAAAAGCGACAACCTGACCTTCGGACTTGGAAACGATTTTGCTCGTCACGGTCACTAAGTCGTGATGCTGAAGCGTGTGGCCACCCGATGTGAGTGCATCAAGAAAGAGAGTGACTAAATCGTCACCTTCGTTTACTTGTCCGACACCAAGAATTGGGAAAATGCGCAGTTCGTTCATGAAAGCACCGCTGCGGCGAGCTGTTTAGCGTGATCAGGGTTGGCCATGATCGTTGTGGTGACAATGACTTTCATTCCGAGTGCTTTGATCTCATCTGCGTGCTTGGCGTCTTGTTCATCAATGATGAATGTTCCAACAAGGTCTTGGTAGTACTTCGCAACTCCCACGCATGAGACGTCGTGTCCGAGCTCATTTAGCAGGCGGTCAGCAGGTCCCTTAAGTGCGGCTCCGTTGATGATTGGTGAAACAGCGACCACGTCGCTGCGTCGCTCGCGCAAGATCTCACGAATTCCTGGAACCTGAAGAATTGGTTCAATTGAAATGAGCGGATTTGAGGGAGCGATAACAATTCGAGTCGCAGTTTTTAGGGCGTCAATAGTTTCTGACGTTGGCTTTGATTCGGCTGCGCCACTAAATGAAATGGAACTGACTGCGACACCGTGGTGGTGGCGGACAAAGTATTCCTGGAAACTAAGTGTTCCAATTTCTGTACTAAAAACTGTCGAGAGAACATCATTTGTTACGGGCAGTAGTCGAATGTCAACGCCAAACTTCGCACATAATTCTGCTGCAACTTCCGTCTTCGTTGCGCCTTCGCTAAATCGTTGCGTGCGGTAGAGGTGTGTTGCAAGGTCACGGTCACCGAGACCAAACCAAGATTCTCCACCGAGCTCGCCGAGCTCTTTCATAACTCGCCACGTCTCGCCGTTAAGCCCCCAGCCGAGTTCTTCGTTGTTGAGTCCGCTGAGCGTGTAACTAATGGTGTCAAGATCTGGACAGATGCTGAGTCCGTGCAGAACAAGGTCGTCACCGACATTGACAATGGCAGTTAAATCCTTGGCATCGAGGGTGCCACGTAAAGCTCGCAGGAGTCGTGCGGCGCCTACGCCACCGCTAAGAACAGATATCACTCTCGAAACCTTAGGGGCGCTTGGGTAGGATTGAGTGTTGTGAGCAATAATTCGTTAGTTTCAGGGTGGCCAGGGGCCCCAGCCGCCGTGGCTTTTCGCCTAGATGGCGCAGCAATAACCCGTGTGGTCGAAATTGGTGACCTGAGCGAAGTGCGCCCCTGGGCTTCAGTTTCAAAGCTGGCAGTCTCGTATGCCTTCGGTGCGGAGTTTGACTGGGAATCTTGCAAGCCATCAACGCACGCTGGCCCAGTTGGGTCATTCATTGCAAACATGCTCTCGCACTCAAGTGGACTTGGCCTCGAAGAAGGTGACCCTGTTGCCCAGGTTGGTAAAAAAAGAATCTATTCAAATGTTGCAATAAATAAAGTCGTCAAAGAAGTTATTGAAGATCACGATCCGGCGAACTGGCTTCGAATAAGAGTTTTTGAAGGCCTAGGAATGAACAGCACAAGTCTGCAGGGTCGCCCATCAGACGGTGTCACTGGTTCGACCGAAGACTTAGTCACCTTCGCAAAAGCTTGGCTGCTCGCACAAGGTATCTCTGAAGCATCACGTAATCGACTCATAACTCCTTACGCTCCACAACTCGATGGCATCGTTCCAGGTTTTGGCAGCTTCTCTCCATGTCCGTGGGGGCTTGGTCCAGAAGTTCGAGGAACGAAAGAACACTGGATGGGTGACTGGCCAGAAGATAGTTTCGGTCACTTTGGCAAAAGTGGTGCACTCATGTTGATGAATGTGCGAGAAAAGATTGCTGTTGTAGCAACGAGCACTGAAGACTTCGGTCCTTGGGCCGTGGAGCTATGGCCACAGTGGACTAGCGAAATGCGCAAGCGAGCACTTGGCTCGTGAGCCAACAAAGCATGAAGCGAACTATCGCAATTTCAATTGACCAGCTCTACCGTGATCAACCAGGTGGGATTGGCACGTACGTTCGCGGACTGTTGCATGGCCTCAGCCAAGTGGGGGGTGACGAAATCATAGGAATCGCTCCACGCGGCAAAGTTCCAAGTGGTCTCGAACTGAGTTCAGTATCAAAAGCTCCTTTAGGAGTGAAACTTTTAACAAGAACGTGGCCCAATTTCTCATTGGGAGTTCCAAAGAATGCCAGCGTGGTGCACGCAACTTCAATGGCGGGACCTTTCGATGGCGCAATGAACGCAGTCCATTCAGTTGCGATGCACGACTTGCTATGGCGTGATGAACCAAGTGCAACAACCAGCGCAGGGATTGCCTTTCATGAGCAACGACTAGAACTACTCGCACGAAAGAAAAACATCCGAATTTTTACTTCATCACCTGGACTGAAAGAACGACTCGTTGTTGAAGGATTTGAGGCTTCACGCATTGTTCCGATCCGTCTTGGCGTTGATGATGAATCTGTTGCGCCGGCGAGCAGTACAGAGGTGCGTGAAATGCTCGCCAATCTGGGCGTTACTGGCCCATTCACTTTTTACGCAGGTACGCGTGAACCCAGAAAGAACCTTGCGGCACTCATTGCAGCGCATCGACGAGCTCGCGCCACAGCTCCAGAACTAGGGCCCCTCGTCATCTCTGGATCAAAGGGGTGGGGAGAAGTTTCTACTGAAGACGCAGTCGTTGTTGGACTCGTTGACTGGAACATGCTGAAAGGTCTCTACCGAGACTGCACAGTGTTTGCCTATGTTCCTCGTGCGGAGGGCTGGGGGCTATCACCCATCGAGGCGCTTAATGCTGGCGCACGAGTAGTTGCCAGCACTACAACACCAAGCGTTAATAAAAATACGAACGTTGTGCTCGTCGATCCACTTAGTGAGGACTCCATTGCCGATGGGCTCATTCGAGCACTCGCCCTAGACGAGCACGATGAAAAAAGAAAGCAATCGGTCTCTGAGTTCACTTGGAAAAACTGTGCCCTTGATCATCTGGCGGGATGGGCATGAGAGTAGCTCTTGACGTTTCTGCAGTGCCGCAAAAAATTGCGGGAGCGGGGCGTTACATTGCCGA
This sequence comes from uncultured Acidimicrobiaceae bacterium, assembly GCA_937975915.1. Classification (GTDB taxonomy): domain Bacteria; phylum Actinomycetota; class Acidimicrobiia; order Acidimicrobiales; family RAAP-2; genus RAAP-2. Next base: position 188,242 of record CALJTY010000030.1, read on the forward strand.
AATCGCCAGACGCCTGCCCGAGGCAGGTGTTGACACCACTCTTGTTACTAGAAAGAATGATGCCCAGCGCTGGTCGAATACATCAAGTGCCAAGCTGTCGCCAGTTGTTCCTGATAATCGCGTTCAGCGTCTCGCCTACGAAGCATTACTTCTTGGATCAAGTGGCGCTGCCAAGAATTCAGATGTCTGGCACGGTCCCCACTACACGATGCCTCATGGTTCAAAAACTCCTTGTGTCGTAACAATTCACGACCTGATGTTTTTTACCAATCCTGAGTGGCATGAAAAGTCCAAAGTGGCGTTCTTTCGTCGTGCAATTTCATACTCGGCAAAGCACGCCAAAGTTTTAGTGAGCATCAGCGACTTTACGGCTCGACAAATCGATGAATTTTTACCTGGGCATGCACCAGTTGTTGTTGCACCGCTTGGCGTTGATCTAACTCGCTTTACAACTGATGCTTCTAATGATCGTTTGCTGTTTGAACAACATGCTCTTCGAAGTGACGTGCCTTATGTTTTCTTTCTCGGGACTATGGAGCCACGAAAAGGTCTCGACGTTCTCCTTCGCTCGTTCGCTGAACTAGCTGCACTGGACCCAGAAGTCGAGCTTTGGCTAGCTGGTCAGTCTGGTTGGGGACTGAAAGATCTAGAAGCACAAATTGCAGCGCATCCGGCATCGGCACGTATCAAGCAACTTGGATTTGTTGATGAAGCGGTACTTCCAGCGTTGCTTCGCCAAGCCCGCTGCGTGGCCTACCCATCTCGTGGTGAGGGCTTCGGACTGCCAGTACTTGAGGCTTTGGCTTGTGGCGCATCAGTGGTCACAAGTCGGGGCACGGTCATGGAAGAAATTGCGGGACCGACGGCACAGTTGATTCCGATCGGAGATAGCGCCGCGCTCACCGCAGTTCTCAGCGAGGTTGTTGCGAGCAGTGATTCACTGCGTGCACAACGTTCGCATGAAGCGAGAGAACGTGCACAAACCTTTACGTGGGAACGCTCACTTCGCCAACACTTAGCCGCATACGAGCAGGCTAAATAAGTGCGCGCTGTAATTACCGGAGCTAATGGATTTGTAGGAAGACACCTACGGTCACATCTTGAACTGCACGGAGATGAAGTATTTGGAATTGACCTTGAATGTGACGTTACTGACTTGCAAAGTATTTCTACAGTCATTTCTAGTTTCGAACCAGACGCTATTTATCACCTCGCAGCACTCACCCACGTTGGTGATTCTTGGGACCATCCAGAGGAATTCAATAGAGTGAACGTCGAGGGCACCAGAAACATTCTTACGAGTGCAGCGATGCTTGCACGACCTGCGAAAGTTTTATTTGTCAGCACAGCTGACGTGTACGGGGTGGTGTCCGAGTCAGATCTTCCACTTGATGAAGATCGAGTCGCTACTCCTGCAAATCCATATTCCAAGAGCAAGCTTGCGGCGGAGATGCTTTGCAAAGCAGCAGCTGATTCACAAGAAGTCGTCATTGCTCGACCGTTTAATCACATTGGTCCAGGTCAGTCACCCCAGTTCGTAATTCCTGCGCTGATTTCTCGACTTCTTAATGCCGCTGCAGCGCAAACTACTGAAATCCCAGTAGGGGATTTGTCGACTCGTCGTGACTTCTGTGATGTTCGTGATGTTGTTAAGGCCTACAGATCACTCTTTGAGCACGGCAAGAGCGGCGAGGTGTACAACATTGCTTCTGGAAAAGATGTGGCGATTGAAGACATCGCTCAGCAACTTGTTGCACTGCTCGCACCAAATGTAGAACTCGTTGTTGATGAATCATTGCTTCGTCCAATTGAGATTCCGGTGATGCGCGGAAGTTACAAAAAAATTCACGCAGCGACAAATTGGAAACCATCTATTAGTTTGGAAACTTCATTGGGTGATGCAATAAGCGAACTTCGCAGCATTTCTCCTAAAAATCTTTAATTATTTCTTTAGAACACTGTTTTTTCAGTATTTAAGCGACTGAATTTTTCGCACAATAGAACTAGCCTTGTTATCTGATGGAATCCCGCGCTCCGGCCGTTGTTGCCGTCGTTGTTACCACTGGCCCAGGGCCTGGTCTTGAAGTCACTTTGGCTTCACTGGCCGCTCAGGACTACGAGGAATTAAGCCTGCTCGTCATAGCGAACGGGGAGCATGACAACGTCACTGAAAGAGTTGCTGCGATAGCTCCAAAAGCATTCGTGCGCACCCTTGACGAGAACAAGGGATTTGGTGCAGCCTGTAATGAAGCAGCCCTCATGGTTGATGGCGCCGCCTTCTTCTTGTTCTGCCATGACGATGTACGTCTCGAGACGAATGTTGTCCAGATGATGGTGGAAGCTGCATTTAGGACGAATGCGGGGATTGTTACCCCCAAGGTTGTTCAGTACGAAGACCCCATGGTGCTGGTTCACGTGGGTCAGACCTCTGATCGCTTCGGCGTGGTTCAAGAACGCGTTGATCCAGGAGAAATTGACCACGGTCAGCAAGACCTAGAGCGAGACGTGTTCGTAGCTCCTGGTGGAGTAACGCTGGTTCGTTACGACCTCTTTACGACCCTTCGCGGGTTTGATCCACTCATCCCAGTACTCGGAGAAGATCTTGATCTCTGCTGGCGAGCACAGGTCGCTGGAGCTCGTGTTGTTGTAGCGCCAAGTGCAAAGGTTGCTCACCGACAAACAATTGCAACGGGAGAGCGCACTGTCAGCGCAGTAGGAACAAGAAGGCGCAGTCGCCAAGACCTCCAGCGTCGTCACCAATTAATGGTCGTGGCAACTGGCTGGGGAAGGGTTACGACACTCTTGACATTGCCATTACTGGCGGCCATGGACTTGTTCGAATTTCTTATTGCAATTTTCAGTAGAGACACAGACCGAGCTGGAGCAATTCTCAGTTCTTGGTTATGGCTATTCAACAATCGAAAAAGAATTCGCGAACGTCGACGATTGCGTGGTCAAGTACAGGTGCTTTCAGACAGCGAACTTCGACGCCTACAAGTTGGCGGCGCTAGTCGACTCAAGCGTTTTGCTACGACTCTGGTTCGTGAAGGTCTAGATAGAGCCCGTGGTGTTTTGCCAGAAGCTGAAAACCTTCAGGAGTCGATCAGTTCTGGAGAAGATTCTGGAGTTGGATTTGCTGCAGCGTTCTCTGAAAGTGAAGAGTTCGATGAGATTGGAGAAAGTGACGAGATTTCTCTTAGGCGTAGGGCCGGTCGAATCCTGACTTCATTTCGAGCGCAAGCCACAGCAATTATTGCTGTGGGAGTGTTCTGGTTGATCGCAACGAGGAACCTTGCAGTTATGCCACTCCCACTGGTTGGACGATTGGCACCACTTGACTCTTGGTGGTCAACATGGAGACACTTCTTTGCTTCGTGGTCTCCAAATGGCGTGGGAACGGGCTCTCCGGGGATGCCGGGCTACGGCGTGCTGGGTTTCGCTGGAACTTTCGTCTTCGGTCGTATGGGAATTCTCCCGCGTCTCGCACTAATTTTTGCCATCCCCGCTGGCTCTATCGGAATTGCTCGCCTTTTAAAGAACCGTGTTTCTAATCGTGCCCGAGTGATTGCATCAATTGCCTACCTAGCAATGCCTCTTGGACTGAACATGATTAGCCAAGGTCGCATCGATGTACTTCTTTTCGTTGCCGCAGCACCATTTATTGTTCGACGCCTTTTCGAATTACTTGCAATTCCAAGTTTCAGAGATGCAGCATATCCAGCTCCTGTTCAGTTTGGTCTGCAAGGTTGGAGAGGGACTGAGGCTGGCCAGCGCACAATACTTGTGATGATCATTGCGCTGGTAAGCGCAATGGCACCAGCAACATTAATTGCGGTCATTGTGATTTTTCTTGGAGTTAGTGTCGCAAGATTCTTTGAATCAGATGAGAACGCTTCACGCGTGCGCCCGTGGAGAACACTCCTTTCGATACTCGGATCTGTTTCAATTTTCCTACTCCCACTCACCATTAATGTTGTTTTTGCGGGTCGTCGTGCTTTAGAAACATTCGGAGCTGCGCGAGGAACATGGGCATCACCATCCTTGGGTTCACTTATCCGAGGTGCCGACGGGAACATCGGTCACTCATGGGCTGCTTGGTTGTTGCCACTGGTTGGAATGCTCAGCTTCTTCGTCTGCCAAGGAATTCGCCGAAACATAGCTAGCAAAGTCGCTGCTACTGCGACACTCTCGCTAATACTTGCGACCCTTTCGTTGCATCACTGGATGGGACCATTCACGCCCGACGTGGATGTATTGCTAGCGCTGTACATGGCAATGATTGCATTGTTGATTGGACTTGGGGTTAGCGCACTGGAGAATGACTTGCGACAAGCAGGTTTTGGTTGGCGTCAAATCTTCGCGGGCTTTCTGGTTTCGATGTTGGTCATAAGTACAGCACCATTTCTGTTGAGCTCAGCTAGTGGCCGCTTTGATCTTCCGGCCAACAGTGTCGCTCAGTCACTGAGTTCACTTGCCCCGAGCAATAGTGGTTCATACCGCGTGCTCTGGCTAGGAGACCCGACAGTTCTTCCAGTAGCGGGTTGGTCAGTGGCCCCAGGACTTGCAGCAGCAACAACTATGAATGGTCTGCCATCTGGGTCGACACTTTTTACTCCTCCAGATTCGAGCACCAGCGATGTTCTGTTAGCTGATGTGAAGCTCGCGCTGCAAGGTCGCACTGTTCGACTTGGCTCACTCTTAGCGAACATGGGCATTTCGACCATTGTTGTCATGAACGCATCATCACCGGAGCTTGCTGGAGTCCAGACGGTCCCACTTCGCCCTGTTCCAAACACTTTGAGCACTTCGCTTCGCCTTCAGTCTGACTTAGCGCTTGAATTAAAAACTGCTTCAGTTGAAGTGTATGGAAACACCAAGTTCACAGGACTAATTAGCGCAACGAGCAATGGCTCAAGTCCGGTTCCCGTCGTGGCGAACATTGGAATTCAAGGTCACTTGAAAATGCCTGCATCGACCAACGTGCACGTAGTTGCGGGACTTGCGCCAGCTGGAGCATTTGCACTCACCGTCAATGGCAAAACGGTCCCAAGATCAACTGCTGAAGGATGGACGCCAAAGTACCAAGTGGGCTCAGTGCAGGGTAATGAAAATGTTGAACTAGTTCTTCACCAATTTCCGCTCAATGGTCTCCTTGCGCTATTCACACTAGGTCTATGGGCCATTGTGTGGCTTGGTTTTGGATGGATCCACCGAGTCGAGTGGCTTTTTAATCGAAGGCATCGTCGAGTTGTTGTAGCTGTTAACGAATCGGTGGAAAATGAATAATCTTCGTCGTCTGCCGCTCGCTGCAGCTCTTGGCGCAGCTCTCGTCCTCACTGCAATCGTGAGCATGACTTTTACGGGATCTAATCCTTCACAGTTCGCATCAGGCGCCCTAGAGGCTTCCAATGCAGAGTCAACTGCGCTGCACTGTTCAGGACTCACATCTAGTTCAGTCACATTTTTTAATACAACATCAGAAGCACACAAAATTTCAATTACCTGGATAACAAGCAGTGGAAGCGGTGGAAGCTCGACTTCAAAATTGGCTGCCCACGCACACTGGAGAATTTCCGAATTTGGAAAGGGCAGTGTTTTTGCAGTTGAGGCAGAAATAAACGGTGGAGGAGTTGTCGCCAGCGTCGATGGAGCTAACGGTCTGCAGAGTACATGCAGTTCAGTTGGAACCACCTCGTGGTACGGAGCTGGTTTTGACACCAAGGTTGGTTCTACTGGTGAGCTGAGTATTTACAATCCAACGGCAACCGCTGCAGTCTTCAATGTCTCTACCTTCACAGCAAAAGGCTTCAATGCCCCAGCTTCATTCCAGGGACTATCAGTAGGTGCGCACAAACTCTTAGTAGTTGACCTTGGAACTCGTTTGGTAAACACTACGAACATTGGTGTTCACGTCAAAGTACTTCGTGGATCGCTTGAGATTGTTGGAATTCAAAAATCAGGAAGCATTATTTCGTACTTCCCTGGACAGAATCAACCAAATGTGCAGAACTGGTTCCCACTTGTCACAACAGAGAATAAAGCTGCGGCACAACTTCGCTTCGCAAATCCAAGTGCAAATCCTATTTCTGTCACTGTAAAAATAAGCTTGCCACCATATTCCGTACAGCCACAAACCGTTATCGTGGCCCCATTCAATGTTGAGTCAATAACAATTACCCCTAACACGGCCATTCCGGCGAATGGTTTTGCCTTTGTTAGCTCTTCATCGAGTTCGCCTTTGCTGACAACACTCGCTCTTGGAACTTCAAAAGGAATAATGCTGAACGCACCTGCATCACCAGCGTCGTCACTTCTGATGGCGAACTTCAATGCCTCGCCAGTTTCACGAGTTGTAATCACGAATGTTTCTAAGCAAAATGTGGTTGTAAATTCGTCCCCGCTACCTGGATCACAGTCAACTTCGAGAACTTCAAAGATTTCGTTGAAGGCCGGCGAAACGGTTCAGGTGAATTTGCTCAATGAGCAGTCCGGTCAGATCTTCAGCACAGAGAGAAACGTGCTGCTGGTAACAGCCGCCTTTACAACGACGCCTGCGGGAACCGCGTTGCTCTCAAACTTAAACAGTAGGTAACGTTGGTGGGTCCCAGTTAGGGGACGGTGCAACTTCCTTGGCTTCAGTCGTAACCTTTGTCGTTCCGATGCCACTGAGTGCACTTACAGTTTTAGTTCCACTTGGCCACACTGGCTCACCGTGAGCTTCATCGATCAATTTTGCGGCAGTATCACCGTCAATTGTTTCGTGTTCTAGAAGTGAGCGTGTAAGAGCTTCGAGGCCTCTGCGGTGAAGTGTCAATACCTCGATTGCTCGGGCCTCTTGTTCACGCAAGATCCGTTCAACTTCATCGTCAACGATTTCTGCAGTGTGCTCTGAGTAGTCTTTGGTCGACATAAGTCCGTCACCGAGGAAAACCTGCTGGTGTCCACCCCAGGCCATTGGCCCAATTTCCTTAGACATTCCCCATTCGGTAACCATGCGTCGCGCGAGCTCAGTGTTGCGCTGTAGGTCATCTGCAGCACCTGTTGAAAGGTCGCCGTAGACCAAAAGCTCGGCCACTCTTCCACCCATGCGCATGCAGAGAGAGTCTTCGAGGTGGTTGCGTCCCATGATGTGGCGGTCTTCTTCAGGAAGGGTCATCGTTACTCCGAGAGCCATTCCACGAGGAATAATCGTGATCTTGTGCAGTGGGTCAGTCTTTTCGAGAACATAAGCAAGCAGTGCGTGGCCACTTTCGTGAAACGCAATACGCTCGCGCTCATCATCTTGTAGAACCATTGAATCGCGCTGGGCTCCCATGAGAACACGGTCACGTGCGGATTCAAAGTCCTGCATGTTGATTGTTTTTGAGTCTCGTCGAACGGCGTGAAGCGCTGATTCATTTACGAGGTTTGCCAGGTCAGCACCACTCATTCCTGGAGTTCCACGAGCCACCATAGAAAGGTCAACTGATCCGTCCAGTGGCTTGTCCTTTGAGTGCACTTGAAGAATAGGAAGACGTTCATCAAGGTCGGGGAGAGGAACGACGATCTGACGGTCGAATCTACCTGGACGAAGAAGTGCTGGGTCTAGAACGTCTGGACGGTTTGTTGCCGCCATAACAACGATGCCGACAGTTGGATCGAATCCATCCATCTCGCTCAGCATTTGATTAAGCGTTTGTTCGCGCTCATCGTGCCCACCACCAACGCCAGCGCCACGCTTGCGGCCGATGGAGTCGATTTCGTCAACGAAAATAATTGCTGGAGCTGCCTTGCGTGCTGTTGCGAAGAGGTCGCGAACACGTGATGCTCCTACACCGACAAACATCTCCATGAAGTCAGAACCTGAAACTGAGAAGAATGGAACTCCTGCTTCTCCGGCAACAGCGCGAGCGAGCATGGTCTTCCCGGTTCCGGGAGGGCCAACGAGCAAAATTCCCTTTGGGATCAATGCACCAATTGCCTTATAGCGATCTGGGAACTTCAAAAATTCGACGACTTCACTGATTTCTTGCTTCACGCCAAGGTAGCCAGCCACGTCGGCGAACGTCGTTGCAGGGCGGTCCTTGTTGAACTGCTTTGCCTTGGACTTACCAACGGACATCATTCCGTTCATTTGTCCTTTGGCTTGGCGGCTTGCGAAGAACATAAAGCCACCGAAAATGATTATCCAAATGAGGTAGGGCGCGAACGTTGCGAGGAAACCATTGGAGTTAACGAATACAACGGCCACGTTGTTTGTACGTAGTGTTTCAATTTCAGTTGACAGAACTGGAATTGGTCCATTCGTCCTGTAATTGGTGCCATTAGTGAGTTGCCCAGTAATAACTCCATTGGTGTTATTTACATTTGCGGAAACCACTTCAGAGCGACTTGCACTTTGAAGCAACTTTGAATAGTCAATTGTCTTTACTTGCTTGTTCGAAAAGAATGAAGGGATAATCAAGATGCCCAGGATGAAGATCACCATTGCAATGGTGATGAATCGCCTACGTGAATCAGGCGTCATTGGCTTCTTGCCCTTAGGCATGAGCTTTGATAGTCCAGTTTTTTCTTTTTCAGGTGTGGTCACGCCTTCCAATCTAGAGGTCATTTGTGACATTCGATTTGGCCCTGTGCATAACTCCAGACTTGTTAGCGTTGTGAGATATGACTACTGGGCCAACAAAGGAAAATAACGCTAATCCCCGCGTTATTACGATTTTGCTGGCCTGTCTCGTTGGCTTCGTCGCTGGCCAGTTGCTTGTGACATTGTTTGCCAGCATCCTCAACGCGACTCTTCACTTTCCAGGCGGTTTTAGCGCTCTGGTGAAGTCTCCGAAACCGCCGTACTGGTTCACTTTGTGTGGTCTGGTGGGGCTCTGGTGCGGATTTGGGGCAACAGTGCTCTACGCAAAGTTCTCTGCAGGGCTCTCACTTCCAAGGAGTTTGTTTGTTTTAAAAGCATCAGATGGAATCTACGTAGTACTAGGTATTGCGAGCCAGTTACTAATTGATGCTGCGTATTGGCCATTTCATTTTAAAAACATGAATAAACCTGTTGAACACATCTTTGGATCTGTTCATGGTTCGATGTTTGTACTTCTTGCTCTTATGACGACATTCGCGGCGCCATTGGTTGAAGAACTTCTTTTTCGAGGTGTGGTGTTTCGATCACTCGACGCCACATTCTCAAATGTGTCTCAGAAGTTTGGCTCCTACGCCGCAATGGCGATTAGTGCGTTTATTTTTGCAATTGCTCACGCCGAGCTGCTTCAATTCGCTGGTCTCTTTGCACTTGGAATGGTGCTTTCATACATTGTCAAAAAAACCAGCCGACTCACTCCAAGTATTTTGACGCACATGTCTTTTAACGCCGTTGCTTTAGTGGGCTTGCTCCTTCAGAGGTCAGGTCACTAGTGGTGAAACAGCTACGTGATTTCTTTACACCGGTGCGAGTGCTTGAAAGTGTTGTCGTGCTCATGGTTATTTTTGTCACCGTTTGGACAATGCATCCATCACTCATCTTTTCTACTTCAACAGTTACTGGTGGCGACACTGGAGCGCACTTGGCGTTACCAGCTTTTTTGAAGTCACAGGGGAGCTTGCTGCATCTAACACCTTGGTATCCAGGTTGGTTTAATGGAATGCCGGCCTACACCTATTACTTTGTCTTGCCTGATTACTTCGCCGTGCTTGCAAGTTACGTAATTAATTTTGCAATTGCCTTCAAGCTTGTAACGATTCTTGGCTCAGTGTTAATGCCTATTGCTGCATTCATCATGGCCAAGTTATTTAGGGCTCCACGACCAGTGCCTGCCGCACTCGCGGTCGCGACGCTGCCCTTCTTATTTGATGCTTCGTTCACCATTGATGGGGGAAACCTCTTTTCAACAATGGCCGGTGAGTACGCGTTTTCTTTGTCCCTCGCTCTGTCACTACTAACAATTGGTTTCTTTGCCAAAGGAGTCAGGACTGGCCGAGGGTACTGGAAAGCAGCCACTGCCCTGAGTGCCACTATGGCTTCTCACGTATTGCCCTGGTTCTTCTGTGTTGCAGCCATTGCAGTCCTTGTTATTTTTGAATTACTTGCTCGAAGAGGGTTAGGCGCAAAAGAAGAAGATGCCATTGTGCCCGGCGACTTCGCTAGGCCAGTTCGATTCTCATTCTGGGCGGGACTACTTTCACTGCTGATTTCTGCTTGGTGGTTAGTGCCATTTTTAACTTCGCAGGCCTACGCGAATTCAATGGGCTACGTGAATGACAACGTCAGCTCTCTTCATGAAATCTTTAGCCACCTGGGTTGGTTTACGTCCACCGGTGCGCCAGCAGGCGACCGGTGGGTGATCATTATCGCCGCAGTTGCATTCGTTGTTGCATTTATTGTCAGAGACCGACTCGGAATGATCCTTTCAACACTTGCTGGCGTTTCACTTCTTGGATTTATCTTTGATCCACAGAGTGTCATCTGGAATGAACGAATTGTTCCGTTCTGGTTTCTAACGATTCACTTAAGTGCCGGCTGGCTTTTTGGTTATCTGCTTTCTAAGTGGATTGAACGAAAGCCGAAACTACGCATCTCCAGCGACATTAGCGAAGAAGAGATTGAAGAACTAGAAATTGATCATTTCGATGATGGTCAAGAGCGAACCATCAGAAGGACGCTTAACGCTACGTTGCTGGTTGCTCTGCTCGGACTTGGCACAACGCTTCCAGGACTAATTGCGCCTGTTGCTTCTGCACTTCATCTCAATGTTTCGGGTAATCAAGTTGGCGTATGGGCCCAGTGGAACTATTCGGGGTACCAAGCGAAGTCTGGCTGGAATGAATACCAGGACATCATGACAACAATGAAGTCAGTTTCTGCTGAGTATGGATGCGGTAATGCAATGTGGGAATACGCATCGGGAGAAGATCGCTTCGGAACACCTGAGGCACTCATGCTCTTGCCGTATTGGACAGATAACTGTGTTGGTTCAATGGAAGGTCTGTTCTTTGAAACCTCCGCAACAACGCCGTATCACTTCATTAACCAATCAGAGCTGAGCGTTGCACCAAGCAACGCTCAGGTTGGACTTAACTACGGATCCGTGAATGTTGCTCTCGGTGTGCAGCACTTACAAATGCTTGGTGTGAAGTACTACATGGCCTTTTCACCAACCATCATTGCGCAGGCGAGCGTTAATCCTTCTCTGAAGTTGATCGCGACTACTAAGTCCTGGCCATCACCAGGTGTGAAGTGGAGCATTTATCTCATCAAGGACAGTCCGGTTGTGCAGTCGCTTGTAACCTCACCCGTAGTTGTTGAAAACATTGCAGGTCGTACGCAGTGGCTGGACGCCAGTCAACAGTGGTACAACACACCACTGCTTTGGGGGCAACTAATTGCTAGCAGCGGTCCAAGTAACTGGCCGCGAGTGAAATCCATGAGTTCACTGCCGGCAATTTCGAATGGTAAGTCAGTGACGCCTACGACCGTTAGCAATGTCGTGCAAACGTCACAGTCAATTTCATTCCACGTGAGCAAGATTGGTACACCGGTACTCGTGAAGATTTCATACTTCCCGCGTTGGCATGCAACTGGAGCCACGGGGCCGTTCCGAGTAAGCCCCAATGAGATGGTTGTGATACCAACATCACATGATGTTTCGCTCGTCTATGGTCAACGAACCGAACTTGGTGCAGTGCTCACGGGCATAACGATTTTTACTGGACTGGCGAGTGCATTTATTCGTTCAAGATGGCGTCGTAAGTCATCCAAGTAGAGTGTTAAGTCGTGGACACGACGAAAATCTTCAAGGCGTATGACGTTCGAGGAACTTACCCGGACCAATTAAACGACCGCTTGGCTCGAGCCATTGGCTCAGCATTCGCGAAGTTCGTTAATTCACCACGCATTGTTATTGCACGCGACATGCGCCCATCTGGTGTGACCATGTGCGCTGCCTTTGCTGAAGGGGCGAGAAGCATGGGGGTCGAAGTGATTGACCTTGGACTTGCTTCGACGGACTTTCTATATTTCGCAGCTGGCCACTTGGACGCCCCAGGCGCCATGTTCACTGCTTCGCACAACCCAGCCCAGTACAACGGCATCAAAATGTGTCTAGCTGGCGCTAAGCCAATTGGCGTTGAGAGTGGGCTCGTTGAGATTGAGGCTTGGGCTAATGAGTTCTACGAGACTCCAGCTACGGGCGCACTTGCTTCATATAGCGAACTCGATTTGATGGGTGAGTGGGTGAAGCACGTTCTTTCATTCGCCGATAGTTCAAAATTCCGCCCACTCAAAATTGTGGCTGATACCGCAAACGGAATGGGTGGTTTTATTGCTCCAAAGATTTTTGCCGGCCTGCCATTTGATGTCGAAATCATCTACGAAGAGCTTGATGGAACCTTCCCTAATCACCCGGCTGATCCACTTGACGCAAAAAACCTCGTTGACTTACAAAAGCGCGTGCTCGAAGTGGGCGCAGACATTGGACTCGCTTTTGATGGTGACGCAGACCGCGTTTTCTTGATCGATGAAAAGGCGCAACCAATCTCTGGTTCAACAACCACAGCAATGGTTGCTGCAGCGATGCTGAGGAAGAATCCAGGCGCCACAATCCTCTATAACTTGATCTGTTCAAAGTCGGTTCCAGCCGTTATCGCTGAAGGTGGTGGAAAAGCTGTGAGGACTCGCGTGGGTCACAGTTACATCAAGCAACAAATGGCTGAAACTGGTGCAGTATTCGGAGGGGAACACTCGGGTCACTATTACTACCGCGACAATTACCGTGCAGATTCAGGCATCATCACGGCAATGGTTGTGTTGCAACTACTCAGTGAGTCCGACCTCGCGCTCTCTGAGTTAGTCGCCCCCTTCAACCGCTTCGCCGCTTCTGGGGAAATCAACACCGTGGTTGCCAGCCCAGCTAACAGCGTGGCAGTAATTGCGCAGAAGCTAAAGGAACAGGGCGTTAACGTTGACATGCTTGACGGAATGACTGCAGATTACGGAACATGGTGGTTCAATTTACGTCCATCAAATACTGAGCCCCTGCTACGCCTTAATGTTGAAGCACCGAATGAAAAAGAATGTCAACAGCGTGTTGACGAAGTTCTACAAATGATTAAAGAGGTTTGACCAATGGCACTAGATAGTTTCCTTCTTGAAGTACTTGAAGACCCAACTGACCACGGAACACTTCTTTACATTGAGAGCGCCAGTGTTCTTTACAACCCACGCAAAAAGATTGCTTATGAAGTGCGCGGAGCGATTCCAGTGCTGCTTCCTGACGAATCTCGCCCAGCAACTGATGCAGAGGACAACGCGTGGACCAGCGACGCCACTGGCGTTACAACTGGTCGTTAGTTCTTCGTTACCTTTAGTGGGACCGTCTTCGGGCCCCAAATAGCCAGACGTCCGTGCTTCCATGTTGGTGAAGCATCCGGTGCAACTTCTGACCACGTTTCTACAAAAACCTGCAAAGCCTCTTGAAGTTCTGCGCGAGCAAGAGCTGCACCCAGACAGTGGTGAATGCCGCTCGAGAAGGTCAAGTGGTTCCGCGCATCAGACCTGGTGACGTCAAAGTCATCAGCAGTGTCAAATTCACTAGCGTCACGATTCGCTGACGAAAGAGAGAACGTAATTAATTGACCGGGTGAGAAAATGACATCACGGTATTCGAACTCTTCAGCGACTTGGCGAATAACGGTGCGAATTGGATTCACGTAACGAAGAGATTCTTCAACAGTGTTAGCAATCAACTCGTTATCGTTTCGAAGTTGACTCCAGGTTTCTGGACGCTCCGCCAGAAGTGAAATCATGATGCCGAGCTGGTTCCTTGTGGTGTCAGTTCCTGCAGCAATCATTCCTTGCACCAGGCCGACGAGCTCGTCAGTTGAGAGTCGGTCGCCCTCTTCTTCAACTTGGATCAGGGCACTGAGGAGATCGTTACCGAGATTGGCTCTGCGCTCTTCGATGAGGTTGAGACAGTAGGTACGAAAGTCACCCATGGCGTCAACGAATTCCTGTTCACGTCCAATGATGAGGGGAGACCATCTAATGAAGAGCAGATCTGCCCAGTAGCTAAAGAGGTCCCAGTCTTTTTCTGCGACACCAACTTGGTGACAAATAACAGCAATTGGGTACTCATTAAAGGCTGCTTGAAACTCAAATGATGTCGAGTCTCCAGATTCGTGAACTTTTCCGAGGACGTTTTGCACGTAGTCACGCATGAATGGACGGAGCTCATCAATAGCTTTTGCGGAGAACGGGCGAGCAACGAGTCTGCGAAGGCGATTGTGATCTTCGCCCTCAGCGCTCAAAATTCCATTGCTGTCATCGAGCTGGTCTAGGGCCGTGCCCGTTCCAGCAATCAGCTTTCCAACGAGTTGTGATGCTTGGTGAAGGCGACGTTCACGCAGTAATGAAATTGAATCATCGTGCGTTACGACGCTGTAGCCAAAACTGGTTTTTCCAATCCAGTTTTGGCTACGTTGCCGTGCAACTTCTTCGAGGTATTCCTCGCGTGAAGGGTTGTCGCTTAAGTCTTTGGCTTCAGCTAGGGCTAAATCCTCGACCCGCGTTGCCATTAGTTCAGGCGCTCAACGATCATTGCCATTCCTTGGCCACCACCGACGCACATTGTTTCCATTCCGAAACGCTTGCCTGAGTCTTCAAGGGAGTTGATGAGTGTTGTCATGATGCGTGCACCAGTCATTCCAAATGGGTGACCAAGAGCAATTCCACCACCGCGGATGTTTAGCTTCTCCATAGGGATTCCGAGGTGCTTGGCACTTGGAAGAACTTGAGCAGCGAACGCTTCGTTAATTTCAACGAGGTCGATCTGGTCAATTGTCATGCCCGCACGCTTAAGTGCCTGACGGCAAGCTTCGATTGGACCGAGTCCCATTATTTCTGGGTTGAGGCCAGAAACACCTGAAGCAACAATGCGAGCAAGTGGCTTAAGTCCAAGTTCCTTGGCGCGAGTGTCGCTCATTACAACTACTGCTGCGGCACCATCGTTAAGTGGACAAGCGTTACCAGCTGTAACGCTTCCACCTTCGCGGAATACTGGAGCGAGTGAAGAAAGCTTCTCGAGTGTGGTTCCTGCACGTGGGCCGTCATCCTTTGACATAACAGTTCCGTCAGGAAGCGTGACTGGAATGATTTCACGACTAAAGAATCCGTTGTCCTGGTGTTGAACGGCGAGTTCTTGGCTTCGAACTGCGAACTCGTCCATCTCTAGACGAGAAACACCTTCTTGCTCAACAACGTTTTCTGCAGTTTGTCCCATGGCAATGTAAATGTCAGGAAGACCAGCGGCAGGCTTCCAAGGCTCAGTAAATTTTGCCGAACGAGTTTCGGTGCGAGCAAGGGCGTCTGCGAACACTGGGTTCATTGCCTTGCCGCTGTCAGATGTGCCTGAGCCGAAACGTGAAACAGTTTCGACACCGGCAGCGATGAATACGTCACCTTCGCCAGAGCGAATTGCGTGTGCAGCCATACGAATGGTCTGTAGTGATGAAGAGCAGTAACGGTTAACAGTTACTCCAGGAACGTTGTCGAGTCCGGCGAGAATGGCAGAAACACGCGCAATGTTGAAGCCTGCTTCACCAGCTGGCTGACCGCAACCAAGGATGAGGTCTTCAACAGTATTGGGGTCGAGTTGTGGAACTTTCTTTAGTACTTCACGCACAACAAGTGCGGTGAGGTCATCTGGACGCATGTCAACGAGTGAACCTTTAAAGGCTCGACCAATTGGGGTACGACCGGTGGCGACGATTACGGCTTCTGGCATGGGGGCTCCTCCTACAGAGTTACTAATTGGTAACTCGTAGGAGCATACTTAATGCGAAGGGGTGGGTGTGGCTACGAAAGTTTGAGGGGGCCAGCGTCTTCAAAACCTTGGCGAATACCCTGACCAGCGCGCTGGCGGAGCTGTTCTGGATCAAAGAGCATCCAGTAGGCGTTGCGTGCGTGGCTGCGAGAACGGTTCTCAAATACTGAAGCCAGAATCGCTGGGTCACTGGCCTCATCTTCGTGGACGAATACTTCGAGAATCGGAGTAGACGTAAGTAATTGTGCCTGCATGATCCCGAGAGCTGCTTCGTGAGCACATTGCTTGTCAATAGCTGCGCTGCCAGGCATTCCAAGCGCGACAACGATTGAGCAACCTTCTTGTTCGATCAAGTTCTTCGCGGCAACGGCCAAGTCCTTGAATCCAGGGACAGTTTTGGCAATGATTTTGAACGTCTCGTTGTACCCAGGGCACTCGCTGAGCTCAGCAATAGCAGCGCCACCCATGTTGTATCTGGCGAACATGGTGTCCACAACGCCGATTTTTACAACCTTTGATTTCTTGTTCTTTTTAGCCACGACACTCCGTTCTTGTCTTCAGTCTAGAGAAAGATTCGACCCGACAACCCAGGGGGTTTTGCTGGCCTCTAGAGTGGCCATTGAGGAAAGGAGCCCCAATGGCTTGGGACTTTCAGACAGATCCAGCGTTCGAGGAAAAGCTTGCGTGGATGCGCACGTTTGTAAAGGAAGAAATTTTTCCGATTGAGACGCTAAAAATAAATCGCGAGCAGTTGATGCACGTCATCAAGCCTCTGCAGGACGAAGTTAAGAAGCGTGGCCTATGGGCAGCACACCTTCCACCAGCACTCGGGGGAATGGGATTCGGTCAATTAGAGCTCGGACTCATGCACGAAATTCTTGGACAGTCGCCATACGGTCCTGTCGTATTTGGAAACAATGCTCCAGACAGTGGAAACGCTGAACTACTTGCTGCGGCAATGGAGATGACTGGTCGCGAAGACATTCGTGAGCGTTGGTTAAACCCACTCCTCAATGGTGAAATTCGTTCGGGCTTTTCAATGACCGAGCCAAACACTGCAGGCTCTGACCCACGACTACTTGTTACTCGCGCTGAGAAAGACGGCGAAGAGTGGGTCATCAATGGTCGCAAGTGGTACACCACGAATGGTTCTGTTGCCAACATTCTGATTCTTATGGCCGTCACAAACCCTGACGTTCACCCATACCAAGGATCTTCAATGTTTGTTGTTCCGGTTGACACACCAGGTCTAACAATTCTTCGCGACGTTGGATCAATGGACGATCCTGAAGTTACCTACGGACGATTCGGCAACCACGCAGAAATCCTTTATGAGGATGTTCGCATTCCTGCTGATCACCTTGTCGGTCCAGAAGGATCTGGATTCTTGCTCGCACAGACTCGCCTTGGGCCAGGTCGCATTCACCACTGCATGCGCTGGCTCGGACAGTCACAGCGCGCATTCGACATGATGTGTGAGCGCGCGCTAAGTCGCTTCACCCACGGCTCACTTCTTGCTGACAAGCAAACAGTCCAGAACTGGATTGCTGATTCGAAGGCTGAAATGCACGCTGCTCGACTAATGACACTTCACGCAGCTTGGAAGATGGACCAAGTTGGAGCGTCTCAGTCACGTGACGAAATTGCGATGATCAAGTACTACGGCGCAACGGTTCTACACAATGTTGTTGACCGAGCACTTCAGACTTATGGTTCACTCGGCTACTCATCAGACATGCCTATTGAAGGTATGTACCGTGCTGCACGTGCTGCACGAATTTATGACGGCCCAGACGAAGTGCACAAGCAGACTGTTGCTCGTCACGTTCTAAAGGAATACACCGCTTCTGAGATTCCGACAGATCACGTACCGACGAGAGCTGCTGCAGCTCAAGTGAAGTACGCAGACTTGCTTAAGCAGTTAGGCGTTGCTGCGTCTTAACGAGGAGCTAGTCCCTTGACGGCGTCTTTAACATCGACGCCAACAGGAACTATTGCCAAGGTAGGAATCTGGATGCCATTGTCAATGAACTGTTGAATGTGTTCACGACACTTGTCGTACGAGCCATGGATAATCAGCTCGTCACATACTGAGTCAGGAATTAGTTCGTTCGCTAGTTTGCGGTCGCCTGCAGCCCAGGCATCCCACATTGGTTTCAAGATTTCTTCACGACCAAGCCATTTGTGAAATTCTGCGTACGTGGAAACGGTGAGATACGAAGAGATCATTCGGCGAGCAATGAAACGAGCAGTGTCGGTGTCCTCTGTAGGAATAACAAAGAGTCGTGCGGCGATAGTTTTTCCAGGACCAACTTCGGCGACACACTTCTTCACGTCTTCTGCAGACAGCCAGTTAAGAATTGCACCGTCTGCTTCACTGCCAGCAAGCTTCAACATACGTGGACGAAGTGCACCTAAAAGAATTGGTGGGCGGTGAGAAATTGGACGGGCAATCTTGAAACCATGAATTTCGAATGTGTCATACACGTGGTCAATTTTTTCACCGTCAAGGGCGCGCTTTAAGAAATCAAGCACATCACGAGTACGTGAATACGGCTTGTCGAACTCAATGCCGTTCCATCGCTGCACTACAGGCATTGACGAAGATCCGAGTCCTACCGTGAAGCGACCACCAGAAGCTTCAGCGAGTGACGCAATACTCATTGCGAGTAGTCCAGCACCACGCGTATAGGCCGGAAGCACAGCTACTCCGAGGTTGAGTCGTGACTCCCACGCTGCCGCGAGGGTGAGTGGTGTGAAACCGTCGGTGCCGTCAACTTCTGCAGTCCAGACATCGGTGTAACCAATGTCTGCGAGCATGTGGAACCACTCTTTGTGTTCAGGAAGAGTGACGCCGTCAAATGGGATTGTTACTCCGTAGCGTTGTGTCATCTTGACAGTGTTTCAGAAAAACGAGCGCCGAACAGCAACCTGTCAGAATTCCCGTAAATTCACGAGTTAGTCCTTAAGATTAGATAAATCGTTAATTGAGGCGTGTGCGTAAAATTCTGTTGATTTTGATTGCCTTAGCCGCACTAGCTGCTGGGGGCTACGTCGCTCTACCTCGCCATTCCTCCGCTTCTGAGAATCCAAAAGCTGATGTGGCCACGACTACGACCTTGCCAAGTCCTGCGTCTGTCTGCTCAGCAACTGCGTGTAGTACTTGGAAAAACCCAGAACCATGGACGGGCAAAACACCTTCAGTGATGACAACAGTATTCACACCAAATAGTGCAGAGCCAACTGTGACTGCCTACGCAGCCTGGATCAATACGTCAACTACCAACGTTGCGCTCTATCCCGGATATAAGGGACCAGGGCCATCGACACTTCCACGGGGGCCACAAATGGTTCCTCTCACCGCAAGGTCTCGACTGCTTGCCACCTTCAATTCAGGCTTCTATGAGTCTGATGCCGCCGCTGGTTTTTTCACTCATCACACTCTCTACTTTCCAATGGTGAAAGGTTCCGCGACTCTTATTCAGTACAAAGATGGATCAGTTGACATCAAGGCGTGGGATGGCGGCAAAAGCCCAGGCGCAAATGTTCTTATGGCACGACAAAATCTTCCGCTACTGGTAAATAATTCAGTACCAACGCAGAGCAGCTCCGACAATGCACAGTGGGGACTCACGCTTCATGGTGTGCCAGCCGTTTGGAGAACTGCATTAGGAATTGATGCGCAAGGCAACCTTATTTACGCAGCAGCTTCTTCTCAGACTGCTCATAGCTTGGCATTGCTGATGAGCAAGTTACATGTGGTTAGAGCGATGCAACTCGACATAAATCCTGCATGGCCAATATTTGTAACGTACGCGGATCGTGGCGCGAAAGGGCCGTCACTATTTGTCCCGAACTCAAATCAAATTTCAACCAGATTTCTCTACTCGAGTACGAAAGATTTCTTCGCAGTGTTTGCATCAAAGAGTGCCGGTGAGCCACAGCCGTGGTAAAGGGACGTCATAAGAAAAAGCGAAGCAAGAAGTTATTGATTTCGTTTTTCGGCGCTCTGATTGTGTTGGCTGTTGCTGGGACAACATTTGTCTTAACTAAAAATCATGTTGCACCCACGACAACTACCGTTCCAACAACGGTGGCGACGTCCACGGTAACTATTTCTGCCACTGGTGACATGGAGCTTGGATCCACACCACAACTTCCAAGTAATCCAGATTCAATTTTTTCAAACGTTTTATCTGCACTAAAAGCTCAGATTGAATTTGGAAATCTTGAGGGAACATTAACCACACAGACAATGTCAAAATGTGGTGCTAGTTCTACTAATTGCTACGCGTTTAGAAATCCGCCATCGTTCGCTAACGCCTTCGCAACTGCCGGCTTCAATGTTTTAAATAGCGCTAATAATCACAGCAATGACTTCGGGTCCCAGGGCCGGATTGATACTTCAAAGGCATTGGCGGATGCTGGAATTGCTCAAGCGGGTCTACCTGGGCAAATTGCAGTCGTTAAGCAGGATGGCATTTCGGTGGCCTTTGTGGCATTCGCACCGTATTACAACACCAATAGTCTTCTTAACCTGCCTGCAGCGAAGCAATTAATTACAAAGGCAAAACGTCAAGCAAACATTGTGGTGGTCTACATGCACGCCGGCGCAGAGGGGAGCGCCGCATCGCACGTGACAAAGGCGAGTGAGTCATTCTTCGGAGAAAATCGTGGGAACCCTTACCTCTTCGCTCACGCCGCAATTGACAATGGTGCTGACCTGGTTATTGCCAGTGGTCCTCACGTACTTCGTGGGATGGAGGCGTATCACGGGCATTTAATTAATTACAGTCTTGGTGATTTTGCAAACTTTCATAATTTTGCGACGAGTGGAAACCTTGCTCTCACTGCAATTTTGAAAGTTACGTTAAACGCTTCCGGTTCATTTGTAAATGGAACATTCCATTCAGTGCTCCTTGATGCAGCAGGAACGCCAAGCATTGACCCGTCTCACAGAGCAGCAACGTTTGTGAACAATCTTTCAGCTCAAGATTTTGGTGACAGAGCAGTAGTGATTAGCCCGAACGGCGAAATTAAGTCTTCGTTGCTTAACTAGCAACCGCTACCTGGGCCGGGTATTCCTGGTCCTAGCGCTGGAGAAGCAACAGTGCCGATGTTCTTCGCTCTGGGATTTGGTCCAAGATGAATGATTTTCCAAACACCATTCCATGAGATCAAAGAAGCAATTGCGAATGATTTCACTACGCCAGCCTGCTCGTAGACGACCCTCACTGGTCCGAGATGCCAGTAACCAATCTTGTTCTCACAAACGCCCACTGAGATCCATGAGATCTGCGCAGGATTCACTCGAACTCCAGTGAATTTGCTCGGACCACCGCTCACGATGAGCTGGTGGTAGGCAGCCAAATCGAGTTTAAAAAAAGCCAGAAGTCTTGATGAGAAATCAGCCGAAGGATTTGCAAGAACTCCTTGCTTCATCTGAACGTATGCAGAACCAGGAAAGAAATTCTTGAGTGCTTGCTCTTGTGAATTTGCGGAGATGGCATTCCAAACATCATTCATTTGAGTTGTAAATGCGGCTCCAATTGAAGGCTTCGAATCATTTGTAGCTGCCCCAGTGCTGGTGGGCGAAACGATTGCAACTGAAAGGAGCAGAGAAAATCCAGCAACCCATTTCAATGCCAGACGGAGCTGTGAATTCACAACCCCAAGGCTACAAGTCATCAATTAGTTGAAGAGTCTTGTGGGGCTATGTAATAAAAGGTCTCACCAAACAATTTGAGTTGTGGTGGAAAGTAAGGATCTTGGAATGATCCAAAAATGTCCCAGCGGCGCAAGAAACGGTTCCGGTCAGTCTTTGGATCGAGTTTTCCACGAGAAGACCCAGCGTTGTGCGTGTGAACCACGTCAGGTGTGTAGACCACGTTGCGCCCCTCTAACTGCGCTCGAAGACATACGTCGATGTCGTTCATTACAACAGTGAGTTCTTCATCCATCCCGCCAATTGATTCCCAGAAATTACGGCGGAACATCTGTACGGCTCCAGTGACCGCGGCGACATCTTTTGTGGCCAGAATGAAATGGTCGCGGTAGGGATAATTGCCATCAGAACGTAAATGTTGTGGGTATGGCGTTATGACGACACTCTCGTGCTCGGAGTGTCCACTACTTTCAATCTGCTTTGATCCAACAATGCCAACGTCGGGCAGAGAGGCAAGTCCCACCATTCGCTCTAACCAGTCGGGTGTTTGGAGAATTGTGTCGTTATTTAATGTGACGATGAAGTCAGCTGTCGACAGCTTGATTCCACGATTGATGATTTTCGCGTAATTGAATGGGCCAGGACACGCGACCACTTTGTGGTTGGTTGACTCAAAATAGGCGAGCGTCTCGGGGTCCTTTGAATCATTGTCAAGAATCGTGATGCTGTAATTGGTGTACGTGGTCTTCTCTTCAACTGCACCAATGCACTGCAGCACCAGCTCAAGCCGATCCCTGGTTGGAATAACTATCTCAATAGATGGTTGAGGTGATGGCGGAGATAGCTTCCACTGCACAAGTCCAGGTAATGCGCCTTGTGAAACCTCGCCACTCCATTTTCTTCTGGTGAGTGCTGCATTTACAACAGCGCAAGTGTCATTGTTCAGATGCTCAGCATTCAGGCTGATCTGCGTTCGTCCTGCGGGCAAAATAATTGGAACGTGCTGAAAGATTCCGCGCTGTTCGCTGAGGCGTAAATAAAAATCGTGTTCGAATGCCCAGCCAGCAGTTGTGGAAAATCCCCCGAACATACGAAGCTTGGCAATGCTAAGCAAGGCTGGTCGACCAACCACGTTGTAGCTGAGAAGTGTGTGTGGTCCGACGGTATTTGGTTTCAGAATTGGAAAAAGTGGGTTGATGTTCGTCTCATCTGAAAAGACAACGTCACTGACACTTTCAGCATTTTTCAAAAGTCGAGAAAGCGTGAATGTCCTTGCGGCTTCATTGATTGATGAATCAACTATGAAGAGCCATGTGGCTTGCGACTTGGCAATCTTTTCGTTGAGTGCTTCTATCGTCTGAGCGCTTGAAGCTTCAGCCTCATTGAATGCGAAGACTTCAACATCTTTCAGTCTGAACGTGTCTGTTACATCAATTTCATCAAAATTTGTTGTTGAGGGGGAGTAGCCAATAGGAAACTCGGTGAGAACTATTGCTTCGTTTCCTAAATTCTTGGGTCCACGTAGTGCGCGTGCCAACTTAAGGACTTGCCTGCCCGGCACTTGAGCAATTTTGTGGCGAAGAGTATCTTCCGATCCAAAAAGACGATGCATCGCACGTCCAAAGGGTGTGCTGGAGTGTGAGCGAATCTCGACAAAGAAATTCTTCCAGCGTTTGTTCAACTCTGAATCAGGAATTTGCTTCATCCCTTCGAGATCAAATCGCTTAAGAGTGTTCACACAGTGACTTTCAGTAAGGACTTGTTAGCTCAACAAGATAGAACAACTTTACTTATGTCACCTCGTAATTAGGCTCAACACAGCCAATTTTCAACATCTTCACATTTGCATTGAAAAACCCCCTCGTTGAAGGGTTCTCCGTGTTAGCTTTTTGCTGAAGTTTTATCTATTGAAGGTGATAACCACAACAAGAAAGAGGTAGTCATGTCCGACGCCCCAACAACGCTTGGAACAGATTCTGACGAGAATCAACTCAGATCAGGAGTTCTAGGTCTTTTTGACTCGGTCGTTATGGCGGTCGCAGGTTCCGCGCCAGCATATTCAATCGCTGCAACAACTACCGCTTTGTTTGCCGCCGTTGGTTTCGGTGGTCCCGCCGCACTTCTCTACTGCGGAATCTTTATGTTCGGCATCATGTTCGCCTTCAACTATCTCTCTAAGTCAGATAGTCACGCTGGTGCAACATATTCATGGGTTCGCCGTGCACTTCACCCAGCTTTCGGGTTTCTTGCTGGCTGGTCATTGATTGTCTCTGCGCTGATCTTTATGGTTGTGGCAACATTCCCCGCCGGATCAACAATTCTGGACTTGTTCTCGCACTCGGCTTCTTCGAATAAAACGTTAGTAACGATTTTTGGTTCTTTCTTTTTCCTACTTATGGTTGGAGCTGTTGCAGCGGGAGTAACGGTTACAGTCACGGTGCAAATCATCATGTCGTGCATTGAGGTCGTAATTTTGATCCTCTTTGCACTTCTCGCAATCTTTCACGCTCACCACGCAACACCGTTCTCGTGGCACTGGTTATCTCCGTCAGTTTTCCCGGACATGCAGACGTTCACTTCTGGTGCCCTACTTGCAACCTTCTATTACTGGGGCTGGGATGTAACTGCAAACCTCGGTGAAGAAACAAAAAATCCACGAAAGACCTCGGGTCTCGGTGGACTACTCGGTGGACTGATTGTGTTCTTGTTGTTTGAACTATTCACAATTGGCT
This sequence comes from uncultured Acidimicrobiaceae bacterium, assembly GCA_937975915.1. Classification (GTDB taxonomy): domain Bacteria; phylum Actinomycetota; class Acidimicrobiia; order Acidimicrobiales; family RAAP-2; genus RAAP-2. The sequence continues at coordinate 212,436 of CALJTY010000030.1, forward strand.
CAAATATGGTTCTCACAAGTGGCGAAATGAACAACCCTGACAACGCTGCGAACATTCTTTCTGTACTGGGACAGGCGGTATGGCCAGGAACCGGTGGAAAACTAATAGTTCTTGCTGTTCTCCTTTCGACCGTTGCAACGCTCGAAACAACATTGATTCAAGTAACTCGGACATTCTTCACTATGGGTCGTGACCACACGCTTCCATCAGCACTCGGTCACACCCACCCAGTTCGAAAGACGCCTCTTGTTGCAACTTTTGTAGCAGCGGCCCTGTCGATTCTTCTCTTCGTAGGAAGTACATACGTCGGATCAATTTCCAACATCTTGTATGACGGTTACAACGCAATCGGCCTTCAGATTTGTATTTACTACGGACTCGCTGGACTTTCAGTGGTTGTCCTCTACCGTCGTCAACTCTTTAAGTCGGTAGGTAACTTCATCTTTATGGGTCTGTGGCCACTTCTTGGTGCGAGCTTTATGATCTTCATCTTTTCGAAGGCACTTCCAAACTTGAACACCACCACCAAGGTTGTTGGACTTGGTGCTGTTGCGCTCGGAATTATTCCAATGACCTACTACTGGATTAAGGGAAGTGCTTACTTCATACCTCCCACAAAAGAGGACCGTCACGCGGTACTCATGGAGTTTGAACAAAACCTTTAACAGAACTAAAACGCCCGCTCTCTGGAGGAATCCAGAGAGCGGGCGTTTTTATTTGTAAAGCAGGTACATTGGAGTCTCTGGAATAAAGGATTCGTATGGCAAAGATGCCCGCAGTATTTATTGGCCACGGAAGTCCAATGAACACGCTAGAAACGAATCGTTTCACTAATGCATGGTCTGAGTTCGCGAGCTCAATCCCAAAGCCGCGCGCAATAGTCGCAGTCTCAGCTCACTGGTTCATTAACGCCTCTGCGGTGACTTCAATGGCGAAGCCACGAGTCATCCATGACTTCTACGGTTTCCCACAAGAGCTCTTCGACTTTCAATACGACGCACCCGGTTCTCCTGATGTTGCTCGCCAGCTTGCGACTTTGGCTGAACCCACGTGGGTAGGGCTCGACGATGAGACATGGGGGATTGACCACGGCACATGGTCAGTACTCGCGCACATGTTCCCAGAAGCCGATGTTCCTGTAGTTCAGCTCTCTATTGATGCGAGCAAGCCAATTTCGTATCACATGGATTTAGGCGCCAAGCTCGCACCACTCATGGATGAAGAGATCTTGATTGTTGCCAGTGGCAACGTGGTGCACAATCTAGGAGCAATGAACTTGGGAGCGACCAACGAGGGGTTTGATTGGGCGCACCGCTTTGATGATGATGCACGTTCAATTATGAAGAGCAACCCGCTTACTCTCGCTGAACTAAACGATCACGATGACTTTCGCCTCGCAGTTCCAACCTCAGAGCACTTTTTGCCGCTGGCGTACATTGCGGGAATTGCTGGCTCAACTGGAAGCGATGTGAATGTTTTCGCTGAGGGATGCGTCATGGGATCACTCTCCATGACTTCATACAGCGTTAGCTAATTTGCAATTGGTGTGATTGCCAGCTTCAGCGCAATGAGCACCATCACAACGCCGATTGCGCTGTCAAGCATTCGCCACGTAATTGGCTTTGCCATAAAACGTGATGCGTAGCGTGCACCAAAGCCGAGCGACGAAAACCACAGTACTGAACTGATTCCTGCACCAGTCGCAAAAATCCACCGTGAGTGACCATACTGATTGCCAAGTGAGCCAATCAGCAAGACCGTATCGATGTAGACGTGAGGATTGAGAAAGGTAAATGCGAGTGTTGTTGCTACCGCAACTCGTAATGATGGCTTATCTGCGTCTGATGGTGAGAGCGATCCAGGCTTCATTGCCTTCATAAATGATCGAACTGCAAAGTAGGAGAGATACACAACTCCAACCCATCTAAGAATTTGCAGTGAGCTCGGAGCGCTCTTTACTATGCCGCCAATTCCGCCAATTCCTAAGAGAATGAGCGTGATGTCAGAGACGGTACAAATACCTACAACGACTGCCACGTGGTGTTTGCTTAGCCCCATGCGAAGCACGTAGGCATTCTGAGCGCCAATGGCGACAATGAGCGACAGCCCGGTTAAGAATCCTGCAATAAGCGCACTCATTAATCCATCTTCTCATGCTTAACTGTTGCTCGGGAGTGCTTTTGCATTTTCAATTAAAGGAAGTGTCTATGGATGTATTTGAAGCGCTGTATACGACTCGAGCAATGAGACGCGTTAAGCCGGAACCAGTTCCTATGGAAGTTCAAGCTCAAATACTTGATGCCGCGGTGCGCGCACCATCTGGAGGGAACGGCCAGGGTTGGCGTTTTCTATTAGTTGACGATCCAGCAGTCATCAAAAAAATTGCGCCGTTATACCAAGACTGTGTTCGCCAACTCTGGGCAACGGCCTACGCAGACCGCTACCAAGCGGCACTTGCGGACCCTGAAGCTCCGGCGAGCAAGACAATGATGAAGATGGTGAGCTCCGTGCAGTGGGCTGCAGACAATTTTGAAAGTATTCCACTTCTTCTCTTTGGCTTTATTCGAGGAGATACTTCTGGCGGTTCAATTTGGCCAGCACTATGGAACGCACAACTGGCGGCACGTGCACATGGTGTGGGAAGTGCACCGACTGCAGCTCTTAATTTCTTTCATCCCGACGAAACGTACGAAATTCTTGGCGTCCCTAAGGATGAAAACTGGCAAATGGCCGCAATGATCACCATGGGATACCCGAAGGGAACGTGGGGAGTTGCGTCGCGCCGCCCTGCTCATGAGGTTTCATACCGAAATCAGTGGGGAAATGACTCTGGTTTCGAAATAAGTGATCCAATGTGGCCCGGAAGTAACTAGTCATGTGCACCACAGAAGTTCCAGTCGCCCACACACCAGAAGGTGGCTTTCGCGAAAACTTCCCTGAGTTAGTTCTTGGTGGATGTGGCGGAGCGCTTTCAGATGACGCTCCAGATCTACGCGGACTGTGGCGAGTTGTGCAGGTGTGGCGCGGTGGTGAGCTCGTAGACAGTAGCGATCGCTTTTATTCCTATGTTGAGCGAATTGAGCAATGCGGGAATCGCATTATTGACATGGGTGGCGGCACTATCGCTGACGCTAGAGCTGACGGCACCGAAGAAAACGGCGTTCACGATGTCTCAGCCTTTGATTACGTGACTCCAATCCATGTCACTGCGCACTTCGAAGATAAGAAATTCATTCTTCGCCCAGTTGGTATTCCGGGTATTGAGATAACTAGATATTTAGACGACGAGGGTTACATGATGTGGACACGGCCTGACTTAGCTGACCAAGTGATTCGCCTCAAAAGAGATGGTGACGGAGCGGGAACGCCTGTTAATACATTCCCCAGACTTATTCCTTAGCGAACAACACGTTCTGTAGAATTAGTAGATGTCTAACGCCACTCCAAAAAAAGAAATCTCTGCATCAAAACTGATTGATGGTCGGATCAAGGAATTAGGAGATTGGCGTGGCGAAACCCTTGCTCGAGTGCGTGAACTCATAAAGCAAGCCCTGCCAGATGTCACCGAAGACTGGAAGTGGCGTGGAGTACCGGTATGGTACAGCGACGGAATGATCTGTACTGGTGAGACGTATAAGAGCGTTGTGAAACTAACTTTCGCAAATGGTGCCGAGCTTGATGATCCTTCTGGTCTTTTTAATTCGAGCCTCGAAGGAAATGTTCGTCGCGCGATTGACATTTCTGAAGGTGAAAAGATTAAAGCAACAGCATTCAAGGCCTTGATCAAAGCTGCTGCAAAACGCAACGCTGCGAAAAAGAAGAAATAAGAATCTCATTTATTCTTTGGTGTTACTCATTAGTAGGTAGATAGAGAGGTACATCCCAAAATTTCTAGGTACTAACTCGTAAAATTATTTACCTACGGCCTTTATGGCCCAACCGAAGAAAGTAGAAAAAAATGGGTGTTTTATTACTTATTGGACGAATTTTGTTCAGCTTAATTTTTATTGGATCAGGAATTAACCACATCACTAAAGCCAAGGACATGATTCCCTACGCACAGATGAAGAAGTTGCCTCTTCCAGGACTGCTCGTGCCACTTTCAGGACTCGTAGTTCTTGCTGGCGCAGCGTCGATCATTCTTGGACTCTGGATTGACCTCGGTGCACTACTCATTGCTGGCTTCTGCCTTCTATCAGGCGTGATGTTTCACAACTTCTGGGCCGCTGACGCTGCTTCGAAGCAAATGGAAATGATCTCATTTCTGAAGAATGTTTCAATTGCCGGTGGAGCGTTAATCATCGTGGCAATCGTTAACAAGAACCACGGAATTGACCTTGGACCAGTCGTGAGCCATGTTCACCAGGTCTTGTTCACCAAGAACTAACAGTTTTTACATCAACAATGCCCCTCGGATTTTTCCGGGGGGCATTGTTGTTTCTAGGGATATAATGAAAAAGTAACTCGGTGATGACAGATTGTCTTACGCACCTAGAAAGGTCACATGGCAGATGTAATCAAGCCAGTGAAACTAGGTAATACCCGCGTCACGGGTAAAGAGCAGTACTACACACCGCCTCAGGTTGCACAAGACATCTTGAAAGTTGTTGTCGACCTAGTGGAGGACTTCGAGCAGAAGGTTTTCTTAGAACCTGCTGGAGGAACTGGAACATTCATTGACAAAGCATTAGCGAGCGGCTTCACAAAAGTCCTCAGCTACGACATCGAACCCCACCACCCACTGGTGTCGAAGGGGAACTTTCTAGAGAAGAAGATTCCTCACAGCAACTGTGTGACCGTTAGCAATCCACCCTTTGGAAGAAATAATGCGTTATCAATCCCTTTCTTTAATAAGGCTGCTGAATACTCAGACTTGATTGTTTTCATCGTGCCTAGGTCGTGGCGCAAGTGGACCGTTCAGAACAAGCTTGATCGTCGTTTCACTCTCGTGAGAGAAGATGATTTAAACATTGACTACGTAGATGCCATTGGCGAACCACTGTCAAAGAATAAGTATCTACGCACGTGTGTGCAGTACTGGAAAAAGTCTGATGTGCTTCGTGATCTTGTCTATGTAAAAGACATGGGCATAATTGAGAGATGTAAGTACCAAGATGCTGATGCGTCACTCACATTATTTGGCTATGGATGTGGGACGGTAAAGACTGAGTTCGCGAAAAAGCCCAACACGACACAAATGTTTCTCAAACTCAAACACCCACGCGCACTTGAAGCCCTGAAGGCAGTTGATTTCTCTCGATTCTTCTTGAACACGGCCTACACCGAAGCACTCTCAATCCAAGAAATTAACTTTCTTTTGAATGAGTATTTATTTGCAGATCCCATGACTATTTCACAAAAAGAGAAACGCACGAGAGCGGTACGATAAGCCATGGCCGTTGACACCGAGTTTCTGCGTCGAAAGTACAAAGAAGAGCGCGATAAGCGCATTCGCAGTGACGGTAACGAGCAGTACATCGAAATCACTGAAGGATTCGGTCACTATCAGGAAGATCCTTACACCCCTCTGGTTGAACGTGAACCGGTGCATCGCGATGCTGAAGTTGTAATCATTGGTGGTGGCTTTGCTGGACTTACCGCAGGCGCTCGACTTCGCGACGTGGGAGTAGAAGACATCACCATCATTGAAGGCGGTGGGGACGTCGGAGGAGTGTGGTACTGGAATCGTTATCCCGGAGCAATGTGTGACACCGCGGCAATGGTTTATTTACCTCTCTTAGAAGAGACAAACTATCTGCCGACACAAAAGTATGTTTTGGCCCCAGAGATCTTTGCCCACGCACAACGTATTGCGCGCCAATACGAACTTTACGATCAGGCACTCTTTTCCACTCAGGTGAAAGGTGTTCGCTGGGACGACGCTAACCAGCGCTGGGTCGTAACAACTAACCGTGGTGATGAACTGCGTGCACGGTTTCTCATTGCTGGAACTGGTCCTCTTCACCGCCCGAAGCTTCCGGGCATCTCCGGTATTGAGGACTTCGAAGGTGAATCGTTTCACACCAGTCGTTGGGAGTACTCGGTAACTGGCGGAAGCCCACTGGAGCCGATGAACAAACTCGCCACCAAGCGAGTGGGCATCATTGGAACTGGCGCAACAGCCATCCAGTGCATACCTCACCTCGGACGCGATGCGCAGGAACTCTTTGTCTTTCAGCGCACGCCGTCAAGTGTGGACTTTCGAAACAATCATCCTCTGAGCAAAGAGAATGTTGGCGAACTGAGCCCGGGATGGCAAGAAGAATGGTTGCTGAACTTTTGCACTCTGCAAAACATGGGGTTCGCTGACGTTGACTATGTAAAAGATGGCTGGACAGATATCTCCAAGCGAATTCGTGACCGGGTGATCGAAGAAGCAAAGGGCAACTTCACTCCAGAAATTATGCGCAGTGCCTACGAGACCTGTGATGACGAGAAGATGGAAGAGATTCGCGCACGAGTAGATGACGTGGTTTCAGATCATGACACTGCACAAGGTTTAAAGGCGTGGTATCGACAGCTTTGTAAGCGTCCTTGTTTTCATGATGAATATCTCGATACCTACAATCGATCCTCCGTGCATCTGGTTGATACCAATGGACAAGGAGTTGAGCGTATTGATGCCACTGGGGTTTGGGTCCAGGGAGTCCATTACGACCTTGATGTATTAATTTTTGCTTCAGGCTTTGAAGTGGGCACCGAACTCTCTCGTCGAACTGGTTTCGAGATAGTTGGACGAAATAACTTGACCTTGAGTGAAAAATGGTCTGAAGGAATGGAAACACTTCACGGCATGCATGTAGTGGATTTCCCCAACCTTTTTCTCATGCAACCAAGCCAAGCAGCAAATCTGATTTCAAACATCACTCATAACCACGTCGAAAGCTCAAGAAACATCGCCAGCGTTATCGATCATGTGAAGCGCAGCGGTGCCACTTTGGTTGAGCCTGACGCTGAAGCCGTGAATGCTTGGGTTGCGCAGTATGCAATGGCTACCGGCACGGTGATGAACAGTCCTGACTGCACTCCTGGCTATTACAACAATGAGGGCAAAGGACCTGACGCTCGACAACTTCGAACTATGGGAAATTATCCCACTGGCTCAATTGGATATTTTGCTTACAGCAAAGCGTGGCGAGAGTCTGGCGAGTTCACAGGATTGCACTTTTCCTAAGCCTGGTGGAGGTAAGGGGATTCGAACCCCTGACCCCTTGCATGCCATGCAAGTGCTCTACCAACTGAGCTATACCCCCAAGGAACTATTGATGTTAGCAGTCAGGTTCCTGCCTCCATTTATTGATGGTTACGACTGCTAGATGGAATAGGTAGTCTTTTGAAAATTCAATTCAATGTTTAGGTGGGGACTATGTCGTGGGATTTTTCAACAGAGCCAGAATTTCAGGAATTACTCGACTGGGTGAAAGACTTCTGCAAGAACGAAGTTGAACCACTTGAGCTCGTGTTCCCGTATGCACCATATGTACGTGATGAGAAGATGCGCGCTCTCGTTAAGCCTCTACAAGATCAAATTAAGGCCAAAGGCCTCTGGGCTGTATTCCTCGACAAGGAACTTGGTGGTCCTGGTTATGGACAACTAAAGCTCGCACTACTAAATGAAGTACTTGGGCGCTACTCAATGGCCCCAGCACTATTCGGATGCCAGGCTCCAGACACAGGCAACATGGAAATTCTCGCTGCGTATGGAACTGAAGAGCAGAAGAATCGCTGGCTCTACCCGCTTATGAATCAAGAAATGTTCTCGGCGTATTCAATGACCGAGCCACAGGGTGGATCTGATCCCAACCTCTTCACAACAAAAGCTGTTCGCGACGGTGAAGAGTGGGTCATTAATGGTGAGAAGTGGTACACCTCAAATGGTCGTAACGCTGACATTTTGTTTGTGATGTGCACCAATGGAATATTCATTGTTCCAAGAAAGACTCCTGGTGTTGAAATCAAGGACTACCCACGCACTCACAATCACATTATTTACAAAGATGTTCGTGTTCCACTTGATCACTTGCTCGGGCCAGAAGATGGGGCCAAGGTTTTGGCGCAGCGCCGACTCGGCGGTGGGCGAATTCACCACGCCATGCGTGCCATTGCACAGTGCCAGCGTGCCTTTGACATGATGTGTGAGCGCGCACTTAGCCGCGAAAGTCACGGCAAGGTAATTGCCGAGCACCAAATGGTGCAGGCTGCAATCGCTGACTCCTACGCAGAAATTGCCCAGTTGCGACTACTCGTGCTGTGGACGGCGTGGACAATCGACAACTCGAGCACGCAAGAAGCTCGCACACAAATTGCCATGTGCAAATACACCGCAGCCAAAGTACTTCGAGAAGTTTCCTACCGTGCAATTCACGTGCTCGGATCACTCGGCGTTACTGATCTCACCCCACTGCAAGCCATGTGGGCCGGGGCTCCAACCATGAGTGTGATGGACGGCGTTGATGAAGTCCACAAGGTAACGGTTTCGCGCAATGTGCTTAAGGGTTATGAGCCTCACCAAGGCTTCTGGCCAACTGACTACTTCCCAGAAAAGCGCGCGAAGGCTCGAGAGAAGTTCGCTGCAGCGTTTGCCGCTGACCCCGAGCTCGTTGGTTACGCCGATTACATGGAAAAGCGCTCACGTAGTCACTAATCAGAAGTAATCGCGACGGTCAGAAGTACTGCTGGATTTACCTAGAATGTATTGATGGCCCGTCCCTTTGATGTAACCCAAGTTGAGTCCAAGTGGCAAGAACGCTGGCTTACAGAGGGCACGTACCAAGTCGATAACGATGACCCTCGCGAGCGTTTCTATGCGCTGTGCATGTATCCGTACCCATCGGGAGCTGCTCACCAGGGCCACGTCCGCAACTACACCTTTGGTGACCTTCTAGTTCGCTACCAAACCATGCTCGGAAAGGCAGTCCTCTCTCCGCTGGGATTCGACTCTTTCGGACTTCCCGCAGAAAACGCTGCCATTAAGGCAGGATCGCACCCTCGAATCTTCACCGACGAGCGCATGAAGGAACTTAAGAATTCCATTCACCGCCTGGGAGCAGTGTACGACTGGCGCCGTGAAGTATTCAGTCATAACCCTGAATACATGAAGTGGGCTCAGACAATTTTTATTGAGTTCTACAAAAACGGACTCGCGTACCGCGCAAATGCACCAGTCAACTGGTGTCCAGGTTGTGCAACAGTGCTCGCTAACGAGCAAGTGAACGCTGACGGAACGTGTGACCGCTCCGGTGACCTCGTTGAGCGAAAGAATCTTGAACAGTGGTTCTTTAAGATCACTGACTACGCCGAAGAACTTCTTAATGACATTGACACTCTGGAGTGGCCAGAGCGAGTTAAGACAATGCAGCGAAACTGGATTGGACGATCTGAAGGTGTTGAGTTTGAACTCGCACTCGCAAGCAATTCTTCTAAGGGACTTCGTGTCTTCACAACTCGACCAGACACTGGATTTGGTGTGACTTACGCCGTAGTTGCGCCAGAGCACCCACTTCTTGGTGAGCTCACTACAGATGACCAGCGTGCCAATGTGCAGGCCCTGGTGGAGCGTGCCAATGCCGCGAGCGAACTTGAGCGCACCGCATCATCTGATGCAGGAGCTGGACTCGACAAGCGTGGTGCCTTCACTGGTAGCTACGTAATCAATCCTTTTAATAATGAACAAGTTCCGGTCTACGTGGCTGACTACGTTCTTGGAACCTATGGCACTGGCGCAATCATGGCTGTTCCTGCAGAAGATGAGCGCGACTTCGCGTTCGCGAAAGTCCACGGTCTGCCAATCGTCAGAACTATTGAGACACCAGCTGACTTTGAAGATGGCGCCTATTCCGGAGACGGCCTTCACATCAATTCTGGCTTCATGGATGGGATGGACGTAGAAACCGCGAAGAAGGCTGCTGCGAAGTTTTTAGAAGAGAAGGCGAGTGGACTCGTAAAGGTCAACTACCGACTTCGTGACTGGCTCGTTTCTCGCCAGCGCTTCTGGGGATGTCCAATTCCAATTATTTACTGTGACAAGTGCGGAATGTTGCCCGTCCCCGCAGAACAACTTCCAGTGGTGGCTCCAGACGACGTGAACATGGACAAGAGCGGCCAGTCGCCACTCGCCACACACGAAGGCTTTAGAAACACCACCTGTCACAACTGTGGTGGCCCCGCACGACGTGAAGCCGACACCATGGACACCTTTACAGACTCTTCTTGGTACTTCCTTCGTTTCGCTGATCCGTTCTCTACAGGTAAGCCTTTTGATGCAGAGCAAGTTAAGAAGTGGATGCCTGTTGATCAGTACATTGGCGGCATCGAGCACGCAATTTTGCACTTGCTCTACGCACGCTTCTACGTAAAAGCTCTAGTTGATGTAGGTATTGCCCCAGGTCTTCCGCGCGAACCCTTTAAGCGTCTCTTTACTCAGGGAATGATTCGACTCGACGGCTCAAAGATGTCTAAGTCCAAGGGCAACCTGATTGCACCGGAGAAGTACTACGACCGTGTGGGTGCTGACGGACTTCGTTTGTTCCACCTCTTCGTAGGACCACCAGCCGATGATGTGGACTGGACCGAGCAGACTGAAGACGTTATTGAAGGCTGTGCCAGGTTTATTGACCGCATTGTGCGTCTTAGCCAGTACGACGAAGTTAACTTCCACGACACCTTTGATGACACCGACCTTGCAGTGAAGCAGGCAGTACACCGCACAATTGTTCGAGTCACTTCAGACCTCGAGCGTTGGAGCTACAACACAGCCGTTGCCGCACTTATGGAACTGCTCAACACAGTTTCTAAGCAAGCACGTTCGGATCATGGCGCGCACCGCGAAACGCTTGACGATTCGCTAAACATCATGTTGAAGTTGCTGGCTCCTATGGCGCCACACATCACGGCGGAACTCTGGGAACAGCGCCTTCCGGGCGAGAAGTCAGTCCACCTACAGAGCTGGCCAGTTGCTGACCCTGCTCTCACGGTTGAAGAAACGGTCGTCATGGTTGTGCAGATCAATGGCAAGGTGAAGTCACGAGTGAACGTTGCACCAAGCGTCAGCGAAGCCGATGCGCAGTCAGCAGCTCTTAGTGACCCAGAAACAATCAGTGCCCTGGGTGGCGCTACGCCAAAGCGAATTGTCTGTGTTCCGCCACGTTTGGTGAACATAATTATCTAATGGCAAAAAATTCAAAGACCGGTGACACAACTGTTCTTATTGAGCCACCACGTTTTGATCGTCCTGAGGTAGAGATTCAATCTTCTGCGCGCAGGAAGAAAACGGGAACTGCTCACTGGTCGGGTAGTCGCATAATTGTTCAGATTCCAGCAAACGTTCGTGGAAAAGACCGGACAATGTTTGTTGATGAGCTTGTAGAGCGCTTATTGACGCAGCGTCCACAAGTCGCTGCGGGTGACGGAATGCTCGAAGAGCGCGCACGTCTACTTGCGGCACAGTACAACGACGGGGTTGAACCAGTATCAGTTCGCTGGGTAACTAATCAGCAAGCACGCTGGGCATCATGTTCACCTGGCACCAAAGAAATTCGAGTTTCGAGTCGACTTCGACAATGCCCAGAGTGGGTCATTGATGCAGTGCTGGTTCATGAACTCGCGCACCTTCAGGTGGCCGACCACTCTCCAGCATTTTATGAAATTGCTAATCGCCACCCTCGTCAAGATGACAGTGAGCTTTACCTCGAGGGTTACGCGCTGGGTCTGGGTCTTCGAATTGAAGAAGCAGACGTAGAAACTGCTTAGCTCGCTTCGCCGCGCAAGAAGCGCTCAAGCTCTTCAGCAAGTTCATCACCACTAGGTAGTTCTTCACCGAGTGATGTTCCTTCTACTTCGTCAGCAACTTCTTCTAACTCTTCAACCATTGATGAGTGATCAGGGTTGTTGGTTACAAGCTCATCAACGCGCTGGCGAGCTTCGTCCGCAGAAGCGCGAAGGTGACTGGCATCGAGAGTGAGCCCACCAATGCGCGCAAGTCCCTCAATGAGAGCGGCTGCGGCTTGGGGATAGGGCATGCCAGCAACGTAGTGAGGAACACGTGCCCAGAGGGTAATGACGTCCATGTCTACTTCGGCGAATCCAAGCTCAAGCGCCGCACTAATGCCAGCAGGAACTTCGAGTTCTCCAGAAACTGTGCCAACAAGTGGCAACAGGTGAGCACTCGCAATCGGTGCAGTACCAATAACGCGTACTGGGCGAGTGTGAGGTGTTGGAGCTGGGAATGCTCCAAGGCCTACAACGAGGCGAACATCGAAGCGTCCAGCTGCATCGGTGACGACGTCAATGAAGTCACTCCAGTGAAAGTCAGGTTCTGGTCCAATGAGGAACAGCATGTCTGCGCCGTCGCCGTCTTTTCCGTAGCGCAGCTGGATCTCGGGCCAGGTGAGCTCGGTAGTAATTCCGTCAATGATTCGAGCGACTGGGCGACGTGCACGCTGGTCAATAAAGAACTCAGTGTCAAAGGTCGCCAATACCTCAGTGTGAATGGTGTCGAGCATGGTGCTGAGTGCGGTGCTGGCTCCACTTCCTGCGTCAATCCATCCGTCGAGGCAGACAACAAGAACTGGTTCGTTTAGTTCTGGATCGGCAAGAAAAATTATGCGGTCGTAGATTTCGTCGTCCATCAACCTTGCTCCAAGGTCTGCTTCGCAAGTTCAGCCAGCATGGTGATGTGCGTTGGGAATTCGCTCACGCTTCCAGTGTCACCTGCAGTTGCTCCGGCGCTGTAGCGAGCGAAGACTCCCTGCAAAATGCACGCAAGCTTCCAGTAACCAAAAGCTTGGTAGTAAGAAACATGGCTTACGTCTAGTGACGTGTGCTTCGCGTACGCCTCGAGAACTCCTGCACGGCCCACAAAACCTTCGGCGGTTGTTGGAGCAGCACCCAAGAGTGCAGCTGTCGCATCAGATCGCTCCGACCAGTAAACGAGAAGGAGACCAAGGTCAGCCATTGGGTCACCGAGCGTGCAAATCTCCCAGTCGAGGATTGCCTTCACGCGGCCTTTTTCGTCGAGCACCGTGTTGTCGAGTCGGTAGTCACCGTGAACAATGGAAACTCGCTGCTGCGTAGGAATCGACGCGGCAAGTTGTGCTCCGACTGCTTCGACGAGTCCACCGTGGCCGTAACCCTCAACTTGCATTTGATCGAACTGTGTGCGCCAGCGCTTCAACTGACGTTCAATGTATCCGTCGTGACGAGCAAGACCGCTGAGGCCAGCTTCTTCAATGTCCACTTCGTGAAGTCGAACCAGCGTTGAGGCGAGATTTTCTCCAATACCTTCTCTGGTTGGAACATCGAATGCGTTTTCCGCATCCTTGCGGTCTCGAAGGATCGCGCCTTCAACGAACTCCATTACGTAGAACGGACGCTCGTTAACTGCTTCATCGGTGCAAAGCCCTAGGGGTGTAGCGACAGGGATCCCCTGCGGATGAAGAGCCGTGATGATGGTGTGCTCTCTGACCATGTCGTGCGCCGTTGGCAGCACGTGACTGGTTGGCGGGCGTCGAAGCGCGAATTGCTTTCCAGTCGCGTCAGTGACGCGGTAGGTCAGGTTTGAGCGACCGCCAGCGATAAGTTCAAAAGTGAGAGGCCCAACAGCGCCTACGTTGTCTGCCATCCACGTAGTGACGTTGTCGGCGTTGATTCCAATTACGTCATTTCCCATAGACGCCGAGGATAACAGTGTCAGAGCACCCTTCCATCAGGTCCCAACACCGTTAGGCTGACCAGCGTGTTCACGAAAATGGCCCTCTAATGCAGGTATTTAAACCTGGCCATTCGATCAGCCTTCGCCTCGGAAAGACCCGCTTTGACGTCACTTCTAGGGCTCTTGTAATGGGCATCCTTAATCGAACCAAAGACTCTTTTTTCAGCCCCGCCGCTACCTACGACCTTGATGCATTCTTTGAACGAGCAGAGCAGCTCGTTAACGAAGGGGCAGATCTTCTCGACGTAGGTGGAGTGAAGGCTGGGCCAGGTGACGAAGTAACCGAAACAGAAGAACTCGAACGTGTCGTTCCAGTCATTGGCGAACTCAAAAAACGCTTTGATGTGCCACTAAGTATTGACACGTGGCGAGCATCGGTGGCGAAGGCTTGTTTCGCTGAAGGGGCGAGTGTCGGAAACGACATCAGTGGATTTGGCGATCCGGAGTATTTAAAAGTTGCGGCTGTTGCCAACGCCAGTGTTGTGGCAACCCACATTCGCCTTAAGCCCCGCGTCGCTGACCCGACTCCCCAGTACGACAATGTCACAGAGACAGTGAAAGATTTCCTCGTGCAACGACGTCAGTGGGCTCTTGATGCAGGTATTGAACATGACCGCATCATCATTGATGCGGGACTCGACCTTGGAAAAACTGCCGCGCAGTCGCTACAACTTCTCAGGGACTCCTCGGTGCTCGCAGAACTCGGTTCGCCACTACTTCTTTCTGCTTCAAACAAAACATTCCTCGGGGTGATGTTTGATCTTCCCGTCACTGAACGACGCGAGCCCTCACTCGGAGCGAGCGCCCTCGGAATCGCTGGGGGATGTCGTATTCTTCGTGTACATGATGTTGCTGGCTCGGTGAGAGTCAGAGACGTTATGGAGCACTTGATTGGAGCGAGTTGAGTAGTTCAACTATCTGCGTTGTTGGCACTGATGCCACCATGGTTTATGACGCGCTTCACAATGTTCTCCAAAGTGCCCTCGGAGACCTCGACCCGTCGTTCGCTCTCCAGGACTTCACGGCAAAAGATGCTGCCTCAAGCAGCTCAGATTCAATTCTTTCGAGAGTTATAGAAGCACTCAATACCCCGCCATTTCTCGTTGAAAGGCGAGTGGTCGTTGTTCGAGATGCACAGTCACTCTTAACTGATGAAGTTGCAGATCTCATTGCTTGGATTGAAAATCCGGCGCCTGCGGTGACTCTTATTCTCGGAGTAGTTGGCACCAAGGCCAACAAGCTCGTAAAAGCTGCTGGCGAAGTAGTTGAAACGAATGTTGGCTCTAGGGCACAAGACCGCGCAGCATTTGTTGCCGCCAAGTTCGCTGAATACAACGTCACCATTGACCGCACCGCTTCGCAGCGCATTGCTGAACTCGTGGGAGACGACGTTGCGCGCATTGATTCAACTGCTCGAACGCTTTCGACCATTTATGGATCAGCTCCGCTCAAATTTAAAGATGTTGAGCCGTACATAGGAGAAGCCGGTGACGTTCCGGCGTGGGACCTCACCGACGCAATTGATTCAGGTGATGCCAGTAAGTCAATTGTTGTTGCTCGTCGAATGCTCGACTCCAAAGGTCGTGCGGGACTTCAAATAGTAAACATGCTGCAACGTCACTACTTAGCCATGGCGAGACTCGAGGGCAGTGGCGCCACTAGCCAAGAAGAAGCAGGTTCCATTCTCTCCATGAGCCCTTACCCAGCGGGTAAAGCTCTAAAGACTGCGCAACGACTCGGTCAACAAAAGATCACTCAAGCTGTGCACTGGGTGAGAGAAGCAGATGTTTCTCTTAAGGGTGGCGTTAGTTATGGTGGAAAAGATCTCAACACCGACATTGACGTAACTGACCTAACAGTTATTGAGGTACTCGTGGCGCGACTGGCGCGAATGTCGGGTGCTGGGCGTCGCTAAGACGTCACGAATTAACGTTAAAAGTTTGTTGAAAAAAAACGGGCGTAGCCCGTGAATTATGCGTTGGTCTTGAGTGCGTTGATGCGCTTCATAAGACCAGACTTCTTGTTTGCGGCCTGGTTCTTGTGAATGACCTTCTTGGCAGCAGCCTTGTCAATACGCTTCATTGCAGCGCGAAGAGCTGACTCTTCGTTCTCAGTACCAGCAGCGCTAAGAGCGTTCTTGGTACGCGTGCGAATCTCAGACTTGACCGACTTGTTGCGCTCGCGTGCAACTTCGTTCTGCTTGTTACGCTTGATTTGGCTCTTGATATTTGCCACAAAAAACTCCGTTATCAGTGCGCCGAAACTGTCCGGCGGGCTAAATAAGGCTAGCAGAGTGGCGAAGTAGGGCCAACAACGAGGAATTCTCTGGTCTGGCGGGTAGCCTTGATGCACCGTGGCCGAACAAATTACTACCGTTGATTTCACCAAAATCCGCAATCTGAGCATCATTGCTCACATTGACCACGGTAAGTCGACCCTTTCTGACCGAATCCTAGAAATCACTGGAGCAGTCGATCCACGACTCATGCGAGCGCAGTATCTCGACTCAATGGACATTGAGCGTGAGCGCGGCATCACGATCAAAGCTCAGAACGTTCGTGTGGGTTACGAAGGCCACATCATCCAACTCATCGACACACCGGGTCACGTTGACTTCGGTTACGAGGTTTCTCGCTCACTCGCGGCGTGCGAAGGAGCTGTGCTTCTCGTTGACGCGAGCCAAGGTATTCAAGCTCAAACTCTCGCGAACTGTTACCAAGCTATTGAGAACAACTTGGAAATTGTTGCGGTGCTTAACAAGATTGACCTTCCCGCTGCAGACCCAGATCGCTGCAAAGAAGAACTCGAGCGCGTGCTCGGCCTTCCGGCAAACGAAGTGCTCTCGATTTCTGCCAAGACTGGTGAAGGGGTACCAGAACTACTTCGCGCAATCATTGAGCGCATTCCTGCTCCACAAGGTGATCCTGAAGCAGAACTACGTGCGCTTATCTTCGACTCGTACTACGACCAGTACCGCGGTGTAATCAGTTCCATCAGAATTGTCGACGGAACTTTGCGAGACAACATGAGAATTCGCATGATGCAAAACGGCACGAATCACGAAATTGAAGAAATCGGAATTCGCACGCCAACACTTCTCACCGTGAAGCAACTCGGCCCGGGAGAAGTGGGTTTCATCGTTGCTGGAATCAAAGACGTTGGTGGTGCCAAGTCGGGTGAAACAATCACTGACTCAGCGCGACCTGCAGAAAAACCACTCGATGGCTACATGGACCCTAAGCCAATGGTGTTCTGCGGTATTTATCCAATTGACGGTGACGATCTTCCTGACATGCGTGACGCTCTCGACAAATTGAAGTTAAACGACGCCTCAATCACGTTCGAGCCTGAGTCTTCACACGCACTGGGCTTTGGATTCCGCTGCGGGTTCCTTGGGCTCTTGCACATGGAAATCGTTCGTGAGCGTTTAGAGCGTGAATTCAATCTCGACATCATCGCAACGGCCCCTTCGGTTGTGTACCGAGCATTCCTCACTGACGGCAGTCAAATAAGTGTTGACAATCCAACGGAGCTTCCAGACCCGAGTCGACTTGATCACATTGATGAGCCAATGCTCGACATTTCAATCTTGAGCCCTACGGAGTATCTCGGGGCAATCATGGATCTCTGCCAGACCAGACGTGGCGAAATGATCAAAATGGACTACCTGTCAACTGAGCGCGTTGAGCTGAAGTACTCAATCCCACTCGCTGAAGTTGTTATTGACTTCTTTGACGCGTTAAAGAGTCGCACCAAGGGATACGCGAGTCTTGACTACGAGCCGAGTGGTTACGTCACCTCACAACTTGTTCGAGTGGACATTCTCATTAACCACGAACCAGTTGATGCCTTCTCGACAATCGTTCACAAGTCAAATGCGGACTACTACGGGCGTCGTATGTCTGAGCGACTAAAGGAACTCATTCCACGCCAGATGTTCGATGTGCCAATTCAGGCCGCTGTTGGTGGTCGCATCATTTCTCGTGAAACCGTAAAGGCTCGCCGCAAGGACGTTTTGGCCAAGTGTTACGGAGGAGACATCACCCGTAAGCGCAAGCTCCTCGAAAAGCAAAAAGAAGGTAAGAAACGTATGAAGAACCTGGGAAGAGTTGAAGTTCCCCAGGAAGCATTCGTTGCTGCCTTGAAGTTAGAAGACTGACCCTTTCTATCTGGCACTCAGTAGAATTGAGTGCCAAAGGGGAAAGTATGGCTCGTCGCTCACCAAAAGCACCTATTTCGACACCTGCTGACCTCGACGCGCGCAAAGCCAAGATTCTCGAGTCAGTTGTAGTTGAGCACGTTGATACCGCAATGCCAGTTGGCTCGTCGTCTGTGGCTGGCGCACCGGGTCTCGGCGTTTCTCCGGCCACCGTTCGCTCAGAGATGGTCACACTAGAGCGAGAGGGATTCCTCACACAACCTCACACCTCGGCTGGACGCATTCCAACCGATAAGGGATATCGCTACTTCGTTGATCACCTTCAGTCCGGCGTACTCGGCCAAGCGCAGCAACATCAGGTGAAGGACTTCTTCGCCAATGTTCGAGGTGAAGTTGAAGATGTTTTAGAGCAAACTTCGACGCTACTGACAAAGATGACAAGTTACACATCAGTTGTCATGGGGGCTGGTCACAGTCAGGCAAAGATTTTGAACGTGCAGCTCGTCAACCTCGACGCTCGCCATCAGTTGCTCGTTACAGTTTTCTCTGACGGCCTTGTTCTAAAGAACAGCGTTATGACGACGTTTGATGCAAGTCATGAAGAAGTTGCAGAGGCTTCGAAGCAGCTAAATGCACTTCTCATTGGCACCACACTCGGTGAAAGCATTCAAGTCCCTTCACGCGCGGACCACGTCGCAGTACTTGTACGAGACGCTGCCAGTGTCCTGCACAAAGAGAAGCCAACTACTGATGGCGAGCAGGTCTACATTGGCGGCTCTTCAAAGGTTGCTGAATCGTTCGATGGGGTAGAGACAGTACAGAAGGTCTTGAGCATCTTGGAGCAGGAACTTCTCGTGGTCTCTTTGGTGCAAGACATCCTCGAGCAAGACATTTCAGTTTCCATCGGATCCGAAAATGGTTACGAGCCACTTTCTGCAGCTTCGGTGATCGTCGCACCAGTCACCATTGATGGAAATTCAGTAGGAGCAGTTGGCCTACTGGGTCCAACACGTATGAAATACCGCGAAGCGATGATTGCAGCAGAGACTGTTTCAAAGCACCTCACACAACACTTTGGTGGAGAAGAAATTGTCTAGTTCAGATTTATACGAAATCCTGGAAGTTGATCGCAACGTTTCACAAGATGACCTGAAGAAGTCCTATCGTCGCCTTGCTCGCCAGCTCCACCCTGACGCGAATCCCGGTGATGCTGCAGCCGAAGCAAGGTTTAAAGAGGTTTCGCAGGCCTACGAAATTCTTTCAGACCCTGAGCGTCGCTCTAACTACGACCGTTTCGGATCTGACGTGGGTGGTGGCGGTAATCCATTCGGTGGTGGTGGCTCAGTCCAAGACATCTTTGACATGTTCTTTGGCGGCATGGGTGCTCGTCAACAACAGCGCGGTGGGCCACAACCTGGTCCTGATGCCGAAGTAGTGCTTGACATCACGCTCGATGAAGCAGCCTTTGGTGCAACAAAAGAACTCACGGTAACGCTTCCAGTTAGCTGTGCGACTTGTAAGGGAAATGGCTGTGCCGATGGCACGTCACCGGTTGCCTGCGTCGAGTGCGCGGGCATGGGCGTAGTCCAGCGCATTCGTAACTCAATCTTGGGCCAGATGGTCACTTCTATGCCGTGCTCTAGATGCAACGGAATGGGATCTCGAATTGATTCACCATGCAAGGACTGTCGAGGAGAAGGTCGTCGAAACGACACCGTCACCATGAATGTTCAAATTCCTGCAGGTGTTGAAGAAGGTTCCACCATGCGTCTCCAAGACCGCGGTCCCGCGGGTGCACGTGGTGGCAGTAATGGTCGACTGTTTGTTCATCTGCGCGTTGCAGAAGACCCTCGCTTTGAGCGTGATGGCAATGATCTGCATCATGAAGCTCGGATCTCTTATACGCAGGCCGTGTTTGGAACAACGATTGAAGTTCCAACCCTTCGCGAAACACACACAGTGGAAGTTGAAGCTGGTACTCAAACCGGCACTGTTCAGCGCATTCGCCACCAAGGCATTCAGCATCTTCACGGTCGCGGACACGGTGACCTTTTTGTTCACCTGGTCGTTGACGTTCCAACCAAGCTGGATGAAACCTCTGAAGAACTTCTTCGAAAGCTCGCCGAGCATCGCGGTGAAGTCGTGAACGAAAAGGGCGGACTCTTTCACCGTCGTGGATCAAAGAAGTGAGTGCTGAACTCTGGCAGCGAAGGATTGATGCACTAGGTCAGTTCCGAGTGCAGAACCCTGAGCGACCAGAACTCACTAAGGATGATGAGCATCACCTTCGAACAGTGCTTCGTGCCAAGAGCGGCGAAGAGATTGTTGTAACCAACGGTGAAGGCTCGTGGTCACTGTGTGAAGTAACTGACACCAGCATCACCCGCGTTACGCCAGTTGCCATTGATCCAGTAACCGAAGAAACAGTTTTGTATCTGGTTCCGCTAAAGGGTGATCGCAGTGAATGGGTGGTTGCTAAAGCAACTGAACTTGGTGTTAGTCGAATTGTCCCTCTACTGAGCAGTCGTATTGCAGTGAAGTTCAAAGGTGACGTCAGAGACAAAATCTTGTCGAGGTGGCGACGCATCGCTGATGAAACCTGCGGCCAATGTCGCAGGACCTACGACATTGTCATTGATGAACCGGTACAAATTAGTGACGTTCCTGTGAATGTTTGTGTTGCTGATTTCGGTGGGATAAGTGACTGGTCTGGCGTCAGAAGTGTTGCGGTAGGGCCTGAAGGTGGCTGGGCACCTGAAGAATGGGGCCCTGAGCGCAAAAAACTCGGACTTGGCCCCACGGTTCTTCGAGGAGACACCGCCGGGGTAGTTGCTGCCTCGCTTCTGGCCTACGGTGCAGGCGACTGGGGATTTACCCTAAATAGCCGCCCAAATGGGTAATGATGTTTACAACA
Source organism: uncultured Acidimicrobiaceae bacterium (assembly GCA_937975915.1). Taxonomy (GTDB): domain Bacteria; phylum Actinomycetota; class Acidimicrobiia; order Acidimicrobiales; family RAAP-2; genus RAAP-2. Next base: position 233,217 of record CALJTY010000030.1, read on the forward strand.
CATGAGTGATTGCCTGTTTTGCAAAATAGTTGCGGGAGAGATTCCGTCGAAGACCATCGCACAGAGCGACACTGCGTACGCGTTCTATGACATTGCACCCCAGGCCCCTGTGCACGTTCTCGTAATTCCCAAAGAACACATTGCGACTGCTGGTCACGTGACGAACAACCACGGCGGCATTGTTGACGATCTTTTCCTCCTCGCACAAGAAGTCGTTGAGCTCGAAGGAATCAAGGAAAGCGGCTACCGACTTATTTTCAATGTTGGTGAAGACGCTCAAATGACCGTGCCACACCTTCACATGCACGTGATGGGTGGACGCAGAATGGACTGGCCACCCGGATGACCTTTGATGCCACGGCTGAAGAAGCCATGACGGCGACCACCTTCGTACCTAACACGCACCTCATGTCGGGGTTGCTCGGACCTAGAGATGAGCACCTGCGTGTTATCGAGCGCTCATTTCCTGCATCCAAGATTCGTGTTCAGGGAAATCAGATTTCGGTCACTGGTTCTGATGCCGCAAAAGTTCTTCGTCTTTTTGACGAACTGGTTCTCGTTCTCGAAAGCGGACAAGCACTCGACGTTGTAAAAATTTCACGCACCATCGACATGGTGGCTGACGATCTTCGACCAAGTGAAGTCTTAAAGCACGAAGTAGTTCGAGGAGCAAAAGGAAAAGCTATTCGTCCTTCAACTGCAGGACAAAAGCGCTACACCGATGCCATTGACGCTTCAATCATCACTTTTGGAATCGGACCTGCAGGAACTGGAAAGAGTTACTTGGCTGTCGCTCAAGCGGTGCAGGCACTGCACCGTCGTCAAGTGAATCGAATAGTTCTCACCCGCCCAGCTGTTGAAGCAGGAGAGCATCTCGGATTCTTGCCCGGTGACCTCATGGCGAAGATCGACCCTTACCTTCGACCGCTGTACGACGCACTGTATGACATGGTTGGTCCTGAGGGAGCGCAGCGAATGATTGCGAACGGAACTATTGAAGTTGCTCCGCTGGCGTTCATGCGCGGGCGAACGCTAAATGATTCGTTCATCATTCTTGACGAAGCACAGAACACGACCCCTGAGCAAATGAAGATGTTCCTCACACGAATTGGCTTCAACTCAAAAGCCGTCGTTACTGGTGACGTTACCCAGGTTGACCTCAATGGAAAGCCAAGTGGACTCGCGAACATAGAAAAGATTCTCTGGAATGTTGACGGCATAAACTTCATCCACCTTGGCGCCAAAGACGTTGTGCGCCACCGTATTGTTGCGGACATTGTCACCGCATTCGACAACTTCCTGCCATGACCATTGATATTTACGCTGCCGATGAGCAGCATGAGTTCGACATTGACCTGGAGCGATGGGTCGCTCTCGCCCAGGGGGCTCTCGGCGATGAAGGTGTTCGCGGGCTAGCTGAAGTTTCGTTGATCTTCTCAGACGAACCAACTATTGCTGCGCTCAACAAACAATTCATGGGCAAAGACGGCCCTACTGATGTACTGAGTTTTCCTATTGATAATGAGCCAGGGCCAAGCGGGCGAGTGCCAGACGCTGGTGGCAGTGGGCCAGGTGAGCCACCGGCATTGGAAATCCCACAACTCGTCGGAGACATTGTTATCTGCCCATCAGTCGCTGCTCGTAATGCTGTTGAGCACGAGTGCACATTTGATGATGAAGTTGCGTTACTTGTTGTTCATGGGGTCCTTCATTTACTTGGATGGGACCACATGGTTGATGAAGAAGCTGAACGAATGGAAGCTCGCGAACGTGAACTTCTCAGTCGTCACTACCGAAAGAATGAATCATGATGGCAATTGAATGGTCAACTGGTGACACCTATTTAGGGGTAACAGTTCTTGTTTTGTTGTTCCTGTCAGGGTTCTTCGCAGCCGCTGAGACTGCATTGGTGCGAATGAATAAGTCCAGAGCACGCTCGCTTCGAGATGAAGGCCGTCGTGGAGGAAAAGCGCTCGTTCAACTTGCTGAAGCTCCGGAGAAATTTCTAAATCCACTACTCCTGCTAGTTCTTATTTGCCAACTCGTTTCAGCAACCATGATTGGTGTGCTCGCTGAGAGACTCTTTGGCGCAGCAGGAGTTTTAGTAGCAACAATTGGCGAAGTTGTTGTCATCTTTGTCATCTTTGAAGCAATCCCTAAGAACTACGCAGTGCAACATCCTGACAAGTCTGCACTTTCAGTAGCCCCAATTGTTGCGAGCATTCTGAAGTTCTGGCCAATTAAGTGGCTGTCGCGACTTCTTCTCTCAATTGCTGACTGGGCCATTGGCCTTTTGGGCGAAAGCACCAGTTCGCACCGAATGACAGAGTCTGAAGTTCTAGCCATGGCTGACGTCGCCCACGAAGACGAAGCAATCGCGTCTGAGGAACGAAACTTTATTCACTCGGTCATTGAATTCGGGGACACCATCGTTCGAGAAATCATGGTTCCTAGAACTGACATTGTTGAACTTTCTGCCAACGCGACCGTTCGTGAAGCTCTTGATTTAGCGATCATCACTGGTCGCACTCGCATCCCAGTAACGGGAGAAGACATTGATGACGTTGTTGGCATTGTCAACCTTCGTCATCTCGCGAGCCTCGTCGCAGAAGGTCGAGGCGAAGAAGCAATCAGCGTAGGGATGGGTGAGCCACGGTTCGTTCCTGAAACGAAAAAGGTTGCCCTTCTTCTCACCGAGATTCGCCAAGCCAAGACTCACATGTGCATTGTGATTGATGAACACGGCGGCACAGCAGGTCTTGTGACCCTCGAAGACATTTTGGAAGAACTCGTTGGAGAAATTACGGACGAGTCTGACCCGGTTGAAGTTGAAGAAGAAATTCAATCAATTGAAGCTGGAATTGAAGTCAGTGGTCGAGAAAACATAGATGACGTCAATGATGAATACTCACTCGCTCTTCCCACTGGGCCATGGGACACCGTAGGTGGTCTAGTACTCGACCTCGCTGGTGACGTCCCAGAAGTGGGAGACTCTTTTGACACCGAGCATTACCGCTTAACTGTGGTTCGCATTGATGGTGTTCGTATTGAAGAGGTTCTCATCGAACCAGTACAGGAGCAAGAGTGACGAAGTCTGGATTCGCGGCGATTCTTGGTCGCCCGAACGTTGGTAAGTCAACGCTCATCAATCAAGTGGTTGGAACCAAAATTTCAATTACTTCGTCAACACCAAACACCACTCGAAACGCCATTAGAGGTGTTTTCACCGAAGGTGACATCCAAGTCATCTTCGTGGACACCCCTGGTATTCACCGCCCTAAGACCTCACTTGGTGGTCGCCTGAACGCGACTGCACGAACGGCCGCCGAGGGTGTCGATGTCGTGATGGCAGTCATTGAGGCTGGTGCCTCTATTGGACCTGGAGACCGAACAGTAATTCAGGCAATGCTCGAATCTGCTCGCCATCCAAATGGTCCACGACCAGTTCTCATTGTGAACAAGATGGATAAGCCTGGTCGCGAAGCGGTCGCCAAACAGCTCATGGCGGCAACTGTCGCGGTGCAAGAGATCGCAGAAGAGCGCTCACTCACCGCAGTTGTCCCTCGTGTTGAGTATTTCCCGGTTTCAGCAAAAACTGGTGAAGGAACAGCAGAGTTGTTGAAGTACGTAATGGCTGCAATGCCTGAATCACCGTTTCTATTTCCTGAAGATGAAGTATCCGATGTTCCTGAAGCAATTTGGGTAGCGGAACTTGTTCGTGAGCAATTGGTTCGAAAGACAAAGCAAGAGCTGCCTCACTCGATTCACTGTCGAGTCACAGAATTCGAATGGCCACACATCACCGTTGAAATCTTGGTTGAGCGTGAAAGTCAAAAAGGAATGGTCATTGGAAAAGGTGGCCAGTTACTTAAGGACGTAGGCATCGCCGCACGACGTCAGCTTCCAGAGGGCTGCTTCTTGGAGCTAAAAGTTTCGGTCGAGCCAGGATGGCAAAAGCGAGACGACATGCTTGATCGTTTCGGTTACTAAATACTTTCTAAAAACGCAACGACTTCTTGTTTGTCGCGAGTTCGCTTCATTGGCGGAAGCTTTTTAAACATTTCACTTCGATACCTTGCTTCAGCGAGTCGAATGTCCAGCACTGCCACTACGCCACGATCAGTCTTTGAGCGAATGAGCCTCCCAACTCCTTGAGCGAGCAACATTGACGCTCTCGGAAGATCAACTTCCATAAAAGGATTTGTTGAGAGGTCGCGTCGTGCATCAGCCAATGGGTCGCCGGGAACACTGAAGGGCAGGCGGTCAATTGTCACCAAACTCAGTGAGTCACCAGGGACGTCAATTCCCTGCCAGAAACTGGCAACCGCGAAAAGACTGGCTGCATCAATGTCTCGGAACTGCTCAATGATTCGCTGACGTGAAAGTGTGCCTTGAACAAGGACCGGGGTAGTGATTCGTTTTTCAACGGCTTCAGATACTCGGTTCATCACGGAGCGATTAGTAAAGAGGGCCAGTGTTCTGCCCTTCGCCGCCGTTATGAGGTCTACAAGCTCGTCAATGATTGCTGCTTCAGCGCCATCTTCATTACGACCTGGAAAGTTCTCTGGAACATAGAGCAGCGAATTTTCTTGATAGTCGAAGGGGCTTTCAAAGCGCTCTACAACACACTCTTCAAGTCCGAGGCTCTTTGGCAGAGTGTCGGGGATTGTTGCGCTCGTAAGGACTGCAGTCACGCTGCCCCAAAGATCATCGTGCAGGCGTGGGCCAACGTCAACGAGGGAAATTTCAATTCCTATTTCACGCTCACGTTTAACGAGAAAAAGAAGCTCTCCCTTTTTAATACTGTTTATTCGCGCAATATCATTACCAAGGTGGACAGCTGGTCCAAGGGTTCTAATTCTGCGAGCTTCTTCATTCGGGTCAGTAATGGTCATTGCCCTAATTGCTTCAATTATCTGAGTAACGAGTGACGCCGCTGAAGTTATTTCACGTGCACAGTCTTCGCTGAGTCCAGTGAGTTGATTGGAATCGAATTGAATTTCTAAGGATGTTGAAAGTCGATCAGCAATTGCGACGAGCTCGAGGCATTTTGCTAGGTGATCATTTCCAAGCAAAGGTCGAGCTACTCCTGCGAGTGCACGAAGACTCTGAGCAGTGAACGAAGTGCCGAGCAGTGAAGCAAAAATGTCCAGTACGTCGTGGGCTTCATCAAAGACCACAAACTCGTGTGCTGGAAGCAACATTGACCCAGATGCCAGGTGGGCTGCGTAAAGGTGAGTGTTAACAATCAACACATTGCTTTCAGCAGCACGGTCCTTGGCCAGTTCAGCGAAACAGTTTCCGCCTTGTGGACACTGTGCGCGGCCGAGACACTCTTGAGCCGTTACTGAGAGTCCACGCCATGCTCGATTATCAACCTCGAATGGGATTTCATCCACGTCACCGGTAGTTGTTTCATTAGACCAAGCGAGAATCCTTCGCATTTGATCAGCGACGCCCTTAGGCACATCTGATCCATCATCAAAACTCATCTGTGCCCCGCCACTCACACTCTGAGCACGGTTTCGACAAAGGTAGTTCTGCTTACCCTTCAAGATTGCAACCTTGGTCTTGCTTGAATACTGGGCAACTGTTGGAGCATCTTTAGAAAACAATTGATCTTGGAGATTTTTCGTAGCCGTGGCAATTACAACTCGGTGCCCGGTCATGGCAGCGGGAATTAAGTAAGCCAGTGATTTTCCAACGCCGGTTCCGGCTTCAACAACGAGATGTTGGCGCTTTGAGAAAGCCTTGGCAACAGCTTTAACCATGTTGCGTTGACCTTCGCGGGTCTCACCGCCCCCAGGTAAGTCTTGAGTAATCCGGTCCAGAAGCTCAATCGCCCGGTCGGTGTCAATTTCAATGACATCTTCGCCAAGTTGAATTCCACCATTGTCCAAAGGCTCCACGTAGGGCATGTCGTCATCTGGGTCGAAGGATTCCACGAGACGACCTTAGATGGTGCGGTGCGGTTCTTTTACCGATTAGGACTAGGTTTTATACGTGTCTGATCCTCGTCCAGTCCCGGTTCCACGCTCTCTCGAGCGTTCCAGCGTGCCCCAGCACATAGCTGTCGTGATGGATGGCAATGGTCGCTGGGCGCAACGTCAAGGACTGCCTCGAACAGACGGTCATGGTGCCGGAGAAGCCTCAATCGTTGACACTGTCTATGGAGCACTCAGTATTGGTGTCAAAGCTTTAACGCTGTACGCCTTTTCGACTGAGAACTGGCGCCGCCCAGTTGACGAAGTCCGCTACTTAATGAACTTCAATCGAAGTTTGATGGAGCGACGCCAACACGAGCTTCATGGCGAAGGTGTTCGAATTGTTTTTTCTGGTCGCCGCGACTGGCGTGTTCCAAAAGGTGTTCTCAAACGCATTGAAGAAGCTGAAGAATTGACCAAGAAGAACAAAACCATGACTCTCAACATTGCCTTTAACTACGGTGGTCGAGCAGAAATCGTTGATGCTGTCCAACAGCTGGTTCGAGACAAAGTCCCCGCGAACAAAATTGACGAAAAAGCAATTCGCTCTCGTCTCTATCACCCAGAACTTGCAGATCCAGATCTCGTGATTAGGACATCAGGGGAATATCGAACTTCAAACTTCTTGCTCTGGGAGATGGCGTACACAGAAATGGTCTTTACTGATGTGCTCTGGCCAGACTTTCGCCGTGAAGATCTCTTTAGCGCGGTGGAAGAATTCCAGCAGCGCGAGCGTCGCTTCGGAGGGCTCGACAAGTGAAAGCCACAAAGACTGCAATCGTTCTTTTGATTCTCATTTACGCATTTCTCTGGTTTTTGGAAATTAACGGAGTAACCAGTTTGCTGACGCCACTCGCCATTCCGCTCATTCTTGCGGTCTTGGTTGCTGGTGGTGTCGCACTGGATAGATACCTTGGAGTCAAGCCCCACAAACCAAAGTGGAATGACGCAGATGATGAGACGGAGAAGTGAAGGAACTAAAAGACGATGCAGTAGTTCTTCGGACGTATAAGTCTGGTGAATCAGATCGTGTTGTACTTCTTTGGACGAGAAACCACGGGAAGATTCGTGTCTTCGCTAAAGGAATTAGGAAACCAACGAGCAAGATTGGTGGCTCACTCGAACCACTCAGCTACGTAAAGGTCCACTTGGCACAGTCCAAGGGCGATCTCTATATTGCAAAGAACGTGCAACTCATCGACCAGTTAAAAACTCTTCGAGGTGACTACGACCGCATCAATGCTGGCTACGGCGTAGTTGAGGTGATTGATGCCATCCCAAGTGATGACGTCGCAGATGAAGGGATTTTTGAACTACTGACGAGAGTGCTGTTGAGTCTGGATAACCCTGACTTTTATCCAGCACTTATTCCTGCATCGTTCTATTTCAAGCTCTTGGCCCATGATGGATCAGAACCGGTTGTTGAGCACTGCGTGAACTGTGAAAAAACTGGCCCACTCGTTTCCTTCGATGCCCAAATGGGAGGGACTCTCTGCGCCACATGTCGCTCTGGCGTCTCAATCAGTGCTGATGGGTTGGCTCTTATTCGCCGCATTCTTGGTGGTGACCTTGCGGGCGTGCTTAAAGAACAGTCACCTGCTGGTGCTGGCGAAATAATGGGAATTGCACAAGAGTCAATTGAGCAGCACTTCGGAAAGCGCCTAAAGGTTGCGCGTTCTACGCCACCGCTCGCAGGTCCCAAAGACGCACGGTAGGGTCGCTTCGTGTCATCAATCTTCTGGTTCCGTCGAGATCTTCGTTTAGCTGATAATCCGGCGCTCATCGCCGCAGTTCGTGCTGGAGATGGTGATGTTGTCCCCGTATGGATAGTTGACACCACATTCTCTTCTCCGGCTGGTCCGAACCGAGTGAAGTTTCTTCGAGCGACACTCGAGTCACTCGACGCTTCACTAAATAAGAAACTCACAATTCGTAGCGGTGACCCAGCAAAAGAACTCCTGGCACTTGCTGAGGAAGTCGGAGCTACTGAAGTTTTTGCAACTGGTGACTATGCACCAAAGGGGCAAGCACGCGACGAACAGGTTCGCGCATCGCTCGCAGGCGCCGGGGTAACGCTGCATTTCATTGACTCACCGTATTCAGTCATCCCTGGAACGGTGAGAACTCAAACGGGAACACCTTGTCGCGTCTTCACGGCATTTCGACGTGGCTGGGAGCTGCAACCTCTTGAAGCTCCGATTGATGCGCCAACTGGTGTTTCATGGACAAAAGGAACTTCAGTTTCACTTGATGAACTTGTGAAGCACTCGGCAACTAATCGTCCTCACTACTTTGGTGACTTGGGACTAGTTGAAGCAAAAACCCTTCCACCAGCCGGTGAAGAAATCGCTCATCAACTGCTTGAAAACTTCCTGCCCTCAGTTGATGCGTATAACGAAGCAAGAAATATTCCTTCGATCGCCGGTGTGAGTCGCCTGAGCCCACATTTACGCTTTGGAACCATTCATCCTCGCCAGATCTTGAATGCTGTTGACGGAATGTCAACGGGCAGCGTGCAGTATCGATCAGAAATTTGTTGGAGAGAGTTCTACGCCGACGTCTTATTCCATAATCCTCAGGCGGTTAAGAGCAACCTGATACCCACAATGGACTATCTGCGAGTCGATACCGATGACAAAGCCGTAGAGCGATTCCAGATGTGGGCGAAGGGTGAAACTGGTTACCCCATGGTTGACGCCGCTATGCGCCAGCTCCTAGAAGACGGATGGATGCACAACCGAGTTCGCATGCTGGTTGCTTCATTCTTGGTGAAGCATCTGCATCTCGACTGGCGTTGGGGAGCGAAGTGGTTCATGTGGCACCTCATTGATGGTGACATTGCATCGAATCAAAATGGCTGGCAGTGGACTGCTGGAACTGGCACTGACGCTGCTCCTTTCTACCGAGTTTTCAATCCATCTCTTCAGGCAGAACGATTCGATCCGCAGGGACTCTTTATTCATAAGTACGTGAGTGAACTGAGAGACATTCCAGCACCGCAGTGCTTACAGCCAGGCGGAGGTGAAGGGCTGCTCGCGGCACCTGGATACTTTCCTCCAATGGTTGACGCCGCAACGGAACGAGACGATGCCCTTGCACGCTACGCAGAAGCCAAAGAGCTCGCCAAGGCAAATAAGTGAGTGACTTCGGCGTTTATGTGCACGTTCCATTCTGTGCGCACCGATGTGACTACTGCGCCTTTGCCACGTATTCTGACCGCGATCATTTGATGGCGGACTACGTGGCGTGCGTAGTGAAAGAAATCGAATGGGCACGTAGTGAAGGCATGAGAACTGCCACTTCAGTTTTTTTCGGGGGCGGGACACCGTCGAGACTCACCGCTGATCAGTTGCTTCAGATACTTGATGCAATAGCTAAATCTGATGATTGTGAAGTGACTGTTGAATGCAATCCAGAAGACGCTGACCTCGAGCGGCTGAAGGCCTACCGAGCAGGTGGGGTGAACCGCATGAGCTTCGGTGTTCAGTCCACTCAGCCAGCGGTGCTTGCTGACCTAGGTCGTCGCCACGGCATCATGGCGCACGAGGAGGTTTCTAAGAATGTCACCGAAGCAGGTTTTGCAACTTGGAACATGGACCTCATTGTTGGCTCACGTGCGGAAACGCCCCAAGACGTTAGAAACACGATCAATGATTTGTTATCTCTAGATAACCCACCACCACACATCAGTTGTTATGCGCTGACACCTGAGCCGGCAACACCACTTGGTCAAGATCCGAACCGACACCCTGATGAAGATGACACCGCAGACTCGTACGACATTGTTGGACAGACTCTCGAAGCAAACGGCTACGAGTGGGAAGAAATTTCCAACTGGGCTAAACCCGGTCACGAATGTCGTCACAATCACGTCTACTGGGACCAGGGTGACTACATCGGTTTTGGTTCTGGCGCGCACTCACATCAAGCTGGTCGAAGATTCTGGAATGTCCGAACCCCAGATCGCTACATTGCCATGGTCCAAGCGGGCGAGAAGCCACTCGGCGGAGAAGAAATCCTCGACGATGAAACAAAAGAGTTCGAACGTGACTCGCTCGCACTTCGAACCCGGCGCGGCGTTGCCGTTGAGGCATTCGAATCCCTTGATGAAATAGCTCACCTAATTACCGTCCAGTCGGGCCAGGTCACTCTGGCCCCAGAGGGCCGTTTGCTGGCCAATCAGGTCATTGTGCGTCTTAGGAGCAGTAACTAGTCCGGTAGCCTTGTCAGATGGAATCAATGCCCGAATTAGCCCCAGACCTGCTCGACAAAGTAACCAACCTGGCCAAGCGCCGTGGATTCATTTTTCAGTCAGCAGAGATCTACGGTGGATTCCGGTCAACTTATGACTACGGCCCACTCGGTGTGAACATGCTTCGCAACGTGAAGGACCAGTGGTGGCTTTCAATGGTGCAACTTCGAGACGATGTTGTAGGTATTGATGCAGCGATTCTCGGCCCTCCAGCAGTCTGGGCCGCTTCAGGCCACCTCGAAACTTTCACAGACCCTCTCGTGGACTGTCGCAACTGCAAAGAGCGCTGGCGCGAAGACAAAATCGACGGTATTTGTCCTAAGTGTGGTTCGAAGGAATTCACCGAGCCACGTGCATTCAACTTGATGTTCAAAACTCAAGCTGGTCCAGTTGAAGGTGACGGCGCAACTGCGTATCTTCGACCTGAAACAGCCCAGGGAATGTTCACAAACTTTGGAAACGTTCTTGCATCAATTCGAAAGAAGCCACCATTTGGAATTGCACAAGTTGGTAAGTCGTTTCGTAATGAAATCACCCCTCAGAACTTTGTGTTCCGCACACGTGAGTTCGAGCAGATGGAAATGGAATACTTTGTTCCACCTGCTGATGCACCCAAGTGGCACCAGTACTGGATTGATGCGCGCTACAACTGGTACATCAATCTTGGAATTCCGGCAGCGTTCCTTCGCCTTCACGAGCACGCACTCGCAGACTTGTCTCACTACTCCAAGGGAACAACTGATGTGGAGTTCGCCTATCCGTGGGGTTGGGACGAACTCGAGGGAATTGCTAACCGTGGTGATTACGACTTAACCCAGCACTCAACGCATTCGGGCACCAAGCTTGACTACTTTGACCCAACAACTAACGAGCGCTACACGCCGTACGTTATTGAGCCAGCAGCTGGAGCTACACGGGCAATGATGGCGTTCTTGCTAGCGGCATATCACGAAGACGTTGTTGAAGGAGAGACTCGTTCGGTCCTTCGCCTTGACTGGCGAATTGCGCCGTATCAAGTTGCGATTCTTCCGTTGTCCAAGAAGCCAGAGCTCGAAGGTGTTTCACGTGAAATTCTTGCGAAATTGCAGCCACACTTTATGTGTGACTATGACGTCACCCAGTCAATTGGTAAGCGCTATCGCCGCCAAGACGAAGTGGGAACACCATTCTGTATCACCGTGGACTTTGACACCTTGGAAGACCAAGCAGTCACCGTTCGTGACCGTGATACCACTGAGCAGACTCGTGTGAAGATCACTGACCTGCTGAGCGATCTGCGTCGTCGTACAAATCAAGAGTAAGGAAATACTATGAAAATCAATAATCGTGTCACCGAGCTTCTTGGTGTTGACTACCCAATCCTTCAAGCTCCAATGGGATGGATTTCACGAAGCCCCCTCGCTAGTGCCGTAAGTAACGCTGGCGCGATGGGCATTATTGAAACCTCATCTGGAGAGCTTGATGCCATCAAGGTTGAGATTCAAAAGATGAAGGAACTCACGAAGAATCCTTTTGCCGTAAATATTGCTCAGGCTTTTGTGCGCGACCCAGACATTGTGCAATTCGTTATCGACCAGGGTGTGAAGTTCGTTACAACATCCGCTGGTGACCCGACGAAGCACACCCAGACGTTTAAAGAAGCCGGCCTTACGGTGTTTCATGTCGTGCCAACTTTGGCCGCAGCACAAAAGGCAGTTGATGCTGGCGTTGATGGTCTCATCGTTGAAGGTGGTGAAGGTGGAGGATTCAAGAACCCACGTGACGTCTCAACAATGGTGTTGTTGCCACTGGTCTGTTCAAAGGTGAGCGTCCCTGTCATCGCTGCTGGTGGCATCACTGATGGTGCTTCAATGGCTGCGGCGTTCGCTCTTGGAGCAGAAGGTGTGCTTATGGGAACTCGCATGGTTTCATCACTCGAGTCACCGGTTCACGAGAACTGGAAGAACATGATTGTTAATGGCGCCGAGACTGACACGGTGTTCCTTAATCGTTTCTCACGTCCAGCACTACGCGCAATCAGAACTGAGCGAACGACTCGCCTTGAGCGTGAAGACAATGTCTCGATGGCTGAATTTGCAACCATGAAAGATCTTTACTTCGGCGGTGACATGGAAGCATCAGTAGCTCTCAGTGGGCAAGTGATGGGACGAATTGAGTCGGTTGCTCCTGTTGCTGAGATTATTGAAAATACGATGCGCGAATTTCACGCCGTAATCAAGAATCTCTCTACGAAGTACTAACGCTCTTTGCTGCAGGGACTCGCCACAACAGTGCGGGAATAACAATTGCGGCACCAAAGAGTCCACCTAACCAGCAGTCGCCAGTCCAACCGTACTGCGAGTAGATGACTCCAGAAATGTATGAGCCAATTGAGGCACCACTAAAGCAGCACACCATGTAGGCGCTATTGATGCGGCTACGTGCTTCTGGCATGAGTGAGTAAATAACTGACTGATTCGTTATCTGCACTGTTTGCATTCCTGCGTCCATAACAATGATTCCAAGGGCCAGTCCAATAAGCATGTGCTGTCCAATACCCAAGACGGCGAATGAAACCATCAGAATTGATGCGCCAATTACTGTCATCACCTTGGTTCGCTGCTTGTCGGCCTGCGCCCCAGCAGTGTTGGCAGCGAGAATTCCTGCCACTCCAAAAAGCCCAAAGAGTCCAATTACGGCATTGGAATACTTGAAGGGAGCACCAGCAAGGTGGAACGAGAGTGGAGTCCAAAGCGTGCTGTTAGCTGCGAAAAGTAAGGATCCGAGGTAGGCGCGTTTTTGAAGCTGGCGATGCTTTGTGATGAGTAACCATGAACTCATGACGAGCGTTCGGTAGCGAACGTGAGAGCGGACGGGCTCTTGCGGCAAGACGAAATGCATAACTGCTGCCATACCAATGAGAAGTACCGCTGCACTTACGTACACTGCACGCCATCCCCAGGCCTCTGCAATCAGGCCTGCAAATGTTCGAGACAACAAGACTCCCATGAGAAGCCCGGTCATAACTTTGCCAATTACGCGCCCGCGTTGCTCTTCTAGGGCGAGGTCTGCAGCAAAGGGGATGATGACCTGTCCGCCCACTGAGGTGAGGCCAATGAGTACTGCGAGCACTACGAACAACGAAAACGACGTAATGACTGAGCCAATACCGATCATCAGTGCCGCTAGCAAAAAAATTCCAACCACAAGTTTGCGGCGCGGAATGATGTCGCCTAGTGGAACAACAAATGCGAGTCCGAGGGCGTAGCCAGTCTGTGTGCACGTCATCAATGCTGCAGCGGTTGCGGTGCTGACGTGAAAGTCTCCTCGCAATTGATGAAGTAGTGGTTGCACGTAGTACAGGTTCATCACAATGATGCAGGCGCCAAGCGCCATAAGAAAGATCAATGCGCTAGAAAGAGGCGAATGTTCTTTCTGCGTGCTCAAGTTACTGGGCTTCAGTTGAGGGTATTGAGTACGTCACTTGTGACTTTGCAACAAGTTTCGTTTCACCGCGTGAGAATATTTCAACATCAACTACTGCAAGCTTGCGACCGAGTTTGAGAACTCGACCACGAGCCATTAGATCGGTAATGGCGGGCTTTCGAAGAAAGTCAATGTGCAAGCTTGTTGTCACTGCAAGGAGAACCGGACCAATTTGAGCGAGGATGGCCATCCACGCTGCCGTGTCGGCGAGCGTCATCATTGTGGGCCCAGAAATCGTCCCGCCAGGTCGACCATGACGCTCAGTGGTTGGAAGACAAACCAGCACTGTGTCACCAGATACCTCTTCGACGCGAGGAACATCGGCATTTGGGAAAGCGTTAACGAGAATTTCTTGAAGCTGTTCTACGTTAAGCAACGCCACTTAGTTACGCAACCTTTTTGTACTTTGCAGTAGCGATAGGTCCAAGAAGTCCAAGAGCAATCACTGCGTAGATCAATGTCACCCATGTTGAGTTTCCGTGCGGCTGTCCGTTCATTAGTCCACGCACAGCTTCTGCGGCTTGGCTGACGGGCTGGTTACGGGCAAACACTTGAAGCCAACTAGGCATTGACAGCACTGGCACAAAGATTGAAGATGCGAATGTCAGGGGAAAGATCAGTGGGAAAGTCATGGCCTGGGCCGCTTCAGAGTTCGGTGCAGCCAGTCCAATAAAGGCAAAACCCCAAGAGAGACAGTAGGCAAACAACAGCATCAAAAGACAGGCCTGGATGTAAGAAACAAAACTTCCAGTTGGGCGGAACCCAACGAGGAAACCAACAATGGTGATCACAACGATCACCATGAGGTTTCGAGCAAGGTCTGCAACTGTTCTTCCGCCCATCACAGCCATTCGCGCCATAGGTAGGGCACGGAATCTCTCAATGAGACCCTTTTGAAGGTCTTCAGCGAGTCCAATGGCTGTTCCAACGGCACCAAAGATTGTGGTCTGTACGAGAATTCCTGGGATCAGAAAGTTGACGTACGAGTTCCCCGGAGTCTTGATGGCACCACCAAAGACGTAGCGAAAGAGCACCACGAACATGATTGGCTGAATGATTGCGAATACCAATGTTGTTGGAATTCGAACCAAGGCAATTAAGTCACGCTTGGCAATAGTGAGGGTGTCACTAATTGACCAGCGAAGTCTGCTCTTCTTAGAAATGGTTGAGGTGCTCATGCTTTTGCCTTTCGTCCACGCTGTTTCTTTGCAGGTTCAGCTGGAGACTCTGTTACTTCTTCTGCTTTGTGTCCGGTGAGATTCAAGAACACGTCATCAAGACTTGGCTCACGAAGTGCGAGGCCGGCAATTGTGATTCCAGCTGCGTCGAGCCTGCGCAGTGCGTCTGCTGCAGATGCTGGGCCGCGAGCAACGGTGAAATCAACAACGGTGCCTTCGATGTTGGCAGGCTTGTCTGAAATGTCCCTGACTAACTCTGCGCCACGACGAGCATCGTCAGTTGAAGCAAAAGTGAGTGACAGCACAGTGTTGCCGAGTTGTGTTTTTAGTTCTTGTGAAGTTCCCTGGGCAATGATCTGTCCGTGATCGAGGACAACGAGTTGCTTCGCGAGACGGTCAGCTTCTTCGAGGTACTGCGTTGTTAGTAGAACAGTCGTTCCACCTTCTACGAGAGTTTCAATGATGCTCCATAGATCTTGACGACTCTGTGGGTCAAGACCAGTTGTTGGTTCATCAAGAAACAGAAGTGGTGGTCGAGCAACGAGGGCAGCCGCTAGGTCGAGGCGACGACGCATTCCTCCCGAGTAGGTCTTGGCAATTCGGCTACCAGCATCGGTAAGGCCGAACTGCTCAAGTAGCTCGTGTGAACGCTTGGAAGCTACTGACTTATCTATGTGATTGAGTAGTCCCACCATTCGAATGTTCTCGAACCCAGTGAGGTTTTCATCAACCGTTGCGTACTGACCAGCGAGGCCGATGCTGCGACGAACGGCGTCGGCTTGTTTGACGACGTCAAAACCATTAACGGTTGCAGACCCCGAGGTTGGCTTCAAGATTGTCGAAAGGATTCGCACCATCGTGGTTTTGCCCGAACCATTAGGTCCGAGGAGTCCGAAAACTTCACCTCTCGGGACCTGGAGCGAGACTCCACCAAGGGCCTTAACTTCTCCATCTTTGAAAGAACGGGTGATATTGAGCGCTTCTACGGCGAAATCAGACATAGGACGAGTTTAGGCAACTGGAGTGGGCCTTTGCACCCAGGCGTGCCTTAAGGCACTACCGTCTTTACATGGCTATTTCGGACGATGAGATTGCGCAGGTGCGCGCAGCAACTGACATTGTCGCCTTAATTAGCGAGCAAGTTGCCCTCAAAAAATCTGGAACAAGGTGGGGTGGCCTCTGTCCTTTCCACGGTGAAAAGACGCCTTCGTTCTCTGTGAATGCGCAAGAAGGTATTTACTACTGCTTCGGTTGTCGAGCATCAGGTGACCAGATCACATGGGTGCGCGAAATGTTGCACATGGATTTCATGGAAGCAGTTCGCTTCCTCGCCGACAAAGCTGGCATTGAACTTCACGAAGACGATAAATCAGGGCCGGCCAGAAAAGATAAACAAGAATTCATGTCCGCCATGGACAAAGCGGTCACTTGGTATCACGAAAGACTGCTCACCGGAAAAGACGCTCGAGACGCTCGTGAGTACCTAAAGTCACGCGGCATCAATGGCGAGATTGCACGCCAGTTTCAACTCGGCTGGGCTCCTGATGAGTGGGATGGACTAGCCAATGCTCTATCGCTGAATGAAAAAGTCTTGCTAGGGACAGGACTCGGCTTCGTCAACAAACGTAATCGACGTCAGGATTCTCTTCGCGCAAGAATCATCTTTCCAATTTTTGATCCAACGGGAAAAGCAATTGCTGTTGGAGGACGAATTCTTCCAGCTGCAGCAGATGTTGTTCGCCCCGACGGAAGAACTGAACCTAAATACAAGAACAGTCCTGAGACGCCGATCTACTCAAAGAGGCGCACGCTTTACGCACTGAACTGGGCCAAAGAAGACATCATCAAGTCTGGCGAAATAATTGTCTGTGAGGGCTACACCGACGTCATTGCGTTCTTCATGGCGGGCATGCCACGAGCAGTCGCAACATGTGGAACTGCACTCGGTGAAGAGCACTTTCGAACCATGCGTAACTTCGCTAAACGAATTGTGCTGGCCTACGACGCTGACAGTGCTGGACAGAGTGCCGCGGCGTCTGTGTACCAATGGGAAAAGCAACACGAAGTAGACGTCGCGGTTGCGCGACTTCCAAAGGGCACTGACCCGGCTGAACTCGCACAAAAGGACCCAGCAGCCCTGAGAGATGCAATTGCGAACGCTGTTCCGTTCCTACAGTTCCGCCTTGAACGAGTTCTAGAAGCTGCAAACCTGGCAACCGCAGAGGGTCGTGCCCGAGGAGCAGAGGCTGCACTGGCCGTTCTCGCTGAGCACCCGAATGACCTTGTTCGTGACCAGTACGTACTGCAGGTTGCTGACCGCCTTCGCTTAGAAGTGAGCGCCCTTCGTCCAAAGGTGGCAGAAGCGGTTCGAAGCGGCACACGTAAGTTCATTGACAACGAACCGCCATCTGACAACGAACCTCAACAGCGAGCGCCACTTTCTCCGATGCCTCGACCTGGTCTTGAAGCACTCCGACTCTGCGTTCATGCTCAGCCAGCGATTAAAGAACGATTTGTCATTCACTACTTCATAAATGAAATTCAAAGGGAAATCTTTGAAGGAATTTCATCCGGGCACGCAATAAGTGACGTGATTGAGCAACTAAGTCAACAGGGCGAAGAAGAAGCCGCGCAAGTTCTCAGCGAGATTGTCGTTTCCGAGCTAGACCGCGATTACACAGAACGTGAAGTTTCAGCAGTTATCGCCCAGTTGCTTAGAGCTGCGACAACTGAAGAGCTCAAGAACGTTGAGCGTGAACTTCGCGATGGAACCATTGCGCCTGATATTGCAATGGCGACAATTCGTGACGTCAAGATTCGCATTGATTTACTTGGTGGAGCTCAGGCCGCAGAGGCTGAGCAGGATCTGCGTGCTTGGTTAGAAGAGCGCGCTAGTTCGTGAACAGCTCACCAAAAGGAGTCATTGGCGGTTTAGCCATGACGCCACCACTAAGTGTGGAAGAAGAGCGCAGACTTCATCCAATAATTCAAGCGGGAAGAAAAGCTGCAGCAACGCTGGCCAAGGGGAAAGTCACCGACCAAGCTAAGCGCAGAAAACTCCTTCGTGAGCGCCAAGCAGGACAAGACGCCGAGACACGACTGCTGCAAGCAACGTGCGGCCTTGTTCGAACCCGAGTGATGGAACGTGGCTACAGGTTCGGTAGCGAGGAACTGGAAGCGGCTGGCATTGAAGGTCTGGTGAACGCGCTGCACCGTTTCGATCCAAAACAAGGCAACCGGTTCTCAACGTATGCGAACTACTGGATTATGAAGCTTGTAAATCTGGCTGTCCAGCAACAAGCCGGCCTCACAGATTCTGAAATGAGACAAGTGCTCGCATTGCAAAAGCTTGAGCGCCTCCACCCGACGAAACGACTAACTAAAAAAGAGGTCGCTGCAGAACTAGAAATTTCACAAAGCAAAGCTCTTGAAGTTCTTCAGATGAATCGTGATCTCAATGCACGACGTTACGAACAGTCGACGCCTTATGAAATGAGTGAGATCAAGCAAGCCAGTGATCCGGGTGATGCTCCGTCATGGGTTATTGATGCACTTCGTGAACTCTGTGGGGAAGACTTCGATGCATTCTGGCAAGCAACATTTCGCACGATGTCAATTGAAGAGATCGCGAACAAGGAGGGCATTAGTCGCCAGGGGATGACCAAGCGGATTGAACGCTGTCGTCGTGCCGTGCGTGAAAGCCCGGTTGCAGAGCGACTTCAAAGGTGGTTTGACCAGCAGTAGTGCCTAGTTGTGGGTGCTAATGTTGATTTACCTTCGGGTGCAATCCCAGATAGCTCAATTGGCAGAGCAAGCGACTGTTAATCGCTAGGTTGCAGGTTCGAGTCCTGCTCTGGGAGCCAGAAGTGCACGTAAAACCTGTCTTTTAGAAGCAAGACCGGAAGTAAAAAATGAAGATCACTACAAAGCAAGCATGGATGATGTTGCCCAAGGCACTTCGCAAAACCATCGCTCTTCTTGTTGGATTCACACTGATTATTGCCGGACTACTTCTGATTGTCCTCCCTGGACCTTTTACTTTGCCGTTACTTATACTCGGGCTTATTATTTTGGCATTGGAGTTTGCCTGGGCTGAAACTCTCTTGATTCGCGTTCGAAATCAAGGAGCAAAGCTAGATCCAAGGAAGTTGTTTAAAAAATAGACCTACGTTTTGCCTCCATTACGGCCAATTCCCGCGTTCCGTCACGATGCGCCTACTGTTGGACATTATGAAAATACTTATTGTTGGTGGCACATCGTTCGTTGGAAGAGCAATCGCGCATGCGGCCGTTGAAAAAGGTCATGAAGTTTCAGTTCTTAACCGTGGAAAGTCCCCAAACGATTTACCAGATTCAGTTCACCGGTTGATTGGTGATCGCCAAGGTGACCTTTCAGTTCTTGATGGCAAATCCTTTGATGCGACAATTGATGCAATTGCTTATCGCCCGAAAGACGTCGAACTGCTCGCAACCGCACTCGGCGGTCGTGGTGGTCATTACATTCAGATATCTTCAATCTCTGCGTACAAGTATCCAGGTGCAACTGGTGCCACAGAATCAACTCCATTAATTGAACTCGGTGATCTTGACCTCGAAGCTCCAGTCGATGGAAACACGTATGGCCCTTTGAAAGCGGCAAGTGAGCGAGCTGCACATGAACATTTTGGATCAGACATTGGAATTATTCGCCCAACATACGTAATTGGTTCACACGACAAGACAATGCGATTTCCATACTGGGTTGCTCGAATTCAACGAGGTGGGAAGGTTGCCTTCCCAGGTCCAGCGAATAGTTCCATGCAGTGGATTGATGCTCGAGACTTAGGAGCGTTCACGGTATTGATGGCTGAAAAGAAATTCATTGGTGGAGTGCATGTCTGCAACCCATCACTGGGAGCAGGTTTTGGCGAAGTTATGGAGCGAATCGCAAAGCGAGTTGGGCCGAGTGACACCGAGCTCGTGGAAATTTCTCCTTCAAAGCTCAGTGACTCTAAGTGGTTTGAAAAGTTTCCACTCTGGTCGGGCGGCTTTGATCCAACTTCTCTCGCTTTAAGCAATGAATACGCAGTCTCTCTCGGACTAACGCTAAGAAGTCTTGAAGAGAGTATTGACGACACCGCTCAGTGGCTTATTACAACGCCGTGGCAAGACAACTGGCTCGATGCTGACGACGAGAAAACGTTATTTGCTGATAGCTAAAATTGCCGATGCAATTCGGTTTCCGCTCATCATTGCACCCTGAATTGAAGCAGTCTCAAGGTAGTCACCGGCCAGATACATTCCCTCAACTCTGCACACTTGTCCAAGTTTAAGTGGTGGTTTTATTAATGGCAGGGCGTGTGACACAACTGTTGTCGTAATTAGTTCAACATCCTTCTCATCGACGCCGTACATTCTGGCGACACTCGCTAGTGCCCTCAACTCAGATTCTGTTGTTGGGCCAGCCATGTTTGCTGGGGTTGCTACCAATGACTGATGTTCAGGTGATCGCTCCGGGCTGACAGATGAAATGTCGAGTCCACTCGAGAGAAGTCGATCTTCTAGGTCGATCCTGAGCCCACTGCTATCTGAAAGTTTAGGAAGCGACCACCACCATGTGGTCTGAGGAGACCATTCGGGTTCTGGCGAGCTTGCCAAGATGTGAGCAGAAGAGCCATCAGTCGCGACAACAACGTATTTTGCGCGATATTCATCATTCTCAGTTATCACCGTGTGCTCACTAACTGAAAGCACTGGCGAATTGAAGTCGATCTGCACATCTGGACTTAGAGAGGCGAGCGCCTGGGGGAGAGCTGCAATGCCCTCGGGGTGGGTACCCGGTCTGCCCTTTACGAAACTCTTTAGAAGAAGCTTCGTGTAATTGAATGAGGTCTCAAGTTCGTCACTTAGGAGCGTGCCGCGTAAGAAAGGCTGGACGACATCGTCAATAACTGTTTTAGACATTCCCGTGGCTTCAAAACCCGCATAGGTGGTTGAATCTGACTCTCGCAGGAGGCTCTTAGGTGACTTTAGATAACTGGTCAGCATGAGTTTTACGAAAGCTACCGAGTCGCTAAATGACAATGGGCTGCTTCGAAGTCCTTTGAGCGCTCCGAATAAGTGGAGTCGAGGATCGCTTAATTGATAAGTCTCAATTTTAGAAACGAATGTCAGGCTCGGATCAAACGACCGGAGATCAAAACCTTTCAGTACTTTTGAAGCAAGTAGCTCAGGGTAGGAGGGATTTATTAACTGAAAGCCTTCATCAATTATGAAACCGTTAATCGCAAATGAAGAAAGCCTTCCTCCTACTCGATCAGACTTCTCAACAATTACAACATTGAGTCCAGCATTGGAGAGTATTTGGGCGCAGCGAAGACCGGCGAGTCCAGCGCCAATTATTACAACATCAGATTCTGTGATTGACGGTTGACTCACGTAATTGAGGCTAGCGACCAGAAGTCTTCAAATCGTCGAAACACATTGTTCTGCTACTTTGTTTGAGAACTTCTAAATGAATGTCATCCGAAGGGCCGTAGCTCAGTGGTTAGAGCAGGGGACTCATAATCCCTCGGTCGTGGGTTCGATCCCCACCGGCCCTACTAATACCCTTAAATGCCTGAAAACAAAGGCGTTTCCAATACCTGACTAATATGGTAAGAATTAGAGACATTTATTAGAGGGAAGTGGAATTAAAAGTGGAAACCAACGTCGCACCTGAAACCGCAGTTGAGGGTTACAAACGAGAAAGTAACAACCTACGCGGAGTCATTGCGGCGGAGCTGTCCACTGATTCTCCTAATGTCAGCGAAGAAGCTGAACATGTAATGAAGTTTCATGGGATCTATGCCCAAGATAATCGAGACGTTCGACGTGAACGCACACTTGCCAAAGAGATCCTTGATTACATATTTATGATTCGTGTTGTTATCCCAGGTGGACGACTAACAACGAAACAGTGGCTTGCCCTTGATCATGTTGCCGACGAAGTTGCTGATGGATCAATTCGTTTAACAACACGACAGGCGGTTCAGTTTCATGGTGTCGTAAAAGAAGATCTACAAACTCTTGCTCGAAAAATTGACACTGTTTACTTGTCATCCTTTGGCGGCTGTGGCGATGTCGTGCGCAATGTTGTCACGTGTCCAGCCCTCCATTTGGAGAATGGACTTCAAGAGCTTGAAGATATCTCGGCACAACTAGCTAAATCTTTTCGACCTGCGACAAACGCTCACTGGGAGATCTTCGTCAATGGTGACAAAGCTGTTTCACGAGAAGTTGTGCAAGAACATGCTTTTTATGGTGACACGTACTTACCTCGAAAGTTCAAAATTGCGGTCTCGCACCCACATGAAAACTGCGTTGATGTCTTCGCGCAAGACGTTGGGCTTATTCCTGCGCACCACCCTGAACTCGGTGCTGGCTTCAACGTAATTGTGGGGGGAGGGCTTGGAAGAAGCTATGCACAAGAAGACACCTTTGCATTCCTTGGCCTTCCAATTACTTTCGCAACGTACGACGAAGTCGAAGCGGTAATCGCTGCCGTGATTACAGTTCACAAGGACTTGGGTGACCGTACTAATCGACGCAGAGCTCGACTTAAGTATGTGCTCGCTGATGGTGGGCTCGACAATTTCCGAAGTGAAGTAGAAAAGCGACTCGGTAGTTCAGTTCGCGCGCCACTTGAGACTCCAAAAGACTTCGAAGCAAATGACCACTTGGGCTGGAACGTCTTGCCGGATGGATCATGGCAAATTGGAGTTCGAGTTGCGGCTGGCCGCGTAAAAGATGTTGATGGTGGCGTTCAAATTAGAAGCGCACTTCGAGAAATTGCAAACAAGTATGAACCAACATTCTTTGTGACCGCACAACAAGACATTGTGGTGAGTGGAATTCTCGATACGCAGCGAAGCGAAGTCGAAGCAATCCTCAGAGGTTTCAATGTGCGCCTCACCGACGATCTCGGATCAGTAGAGCGAACTGCTTTGGCGTGCCCGGCCCTCCCAACTTGCCCACAGGCACTTGCCGAGTCAGAACGAGTACTTCCAGATGTTGTTGGCGCCATTGAAGGTGAACTCGGACGTCGCGCATCGGGGCGTCGTCCATTGCAGCTTCGAATGACTGGATGCCCGAACGGATGTGCTCGTCCAGCAGTTGCCGAGGTCGGGATTGTCGGCAGGACTAAGTCTGGCTACGACATTTACCTCGGTGGTGGCACTCGTGGTGACCGTCTAGCAACGATGTTCAAAGAGAAGGTCAAACTCGAGGAGCTTCCAGAACTTCTAGGACCACTCTTTGATAGGTGGGGCGATGAAGGAGAAGAAGACGAAGCATTCGGTGACTTCGTGGTGCGAGTAGGTCTCGTATGACCGTTTTCCTGGTGGGTGCTGGTCCCGGCGATGCGGATCTTCTAACAATTAGGGCAGCGCGATTGTTGGGTGAAGCCGACGTTATTGTTCGTGACCGACTGATTGATGACTCAGTCATGGCGTACGTGAATCCTGACGCCAAGGTGTATTACGCAGGTAAAGAGCCAGGAGACTCTTCAAGCCAAGAGTCAATCAATGAACTACTCATTCTTCTTTCGCAGAACCACGAAACAATTGTCCGACTAAAAGGTGGGGACCCATTTGTCTTTGGTCGTGGAGGCGAAGAGTTGATTGCACTTCATGAAGCAGGAATTCGCTGCGACGTTGTTCCAGGCGTCACTTCTGCTCTCAGCGGACCAATGGCTGCAGGCATCCCCGTAACGCACCGAGGAGTTTCTCAAGGCTTCACTGTTGTGACTGGAACGGGCTCCGACGGCAAAGTGACTGACTTCACGCAGCTGGCGAAGACTGGAACAACATTAATTATTTTGATGGGAATAAAACATCGTCGTGAAATTGCAAGAACACTGATTTCGGGTGGACTTGATGCCACAACTCCAGTAGCGGTCATCGAAAGGGCCTGGACTAATACTCAGCGCACTGTTCGTGGTGATTTGCTTTCGCTTGAGAATCTTGACGTAGCGAATCCCGCAATTATTGTTATCGGAGAAGTGGCCACACTTAATCTTCGTGAATTTGCTTTTAGTGATGTGGTGCTCATCTAATCATGCTGCCGCTCACCTTTAAACTTGAAAACAAGCGCGTCCTTGTTCTCGGGGCTGGAAAGATTGGCACTGGAAAGGCACAACTGCTGATTGAGGCCGGTGCACGTGTTGACATGATCTCGCTAGATGTCCTCGCTCCGCTTCCTGATGGCCTGGCTTCCTTCCAGCAACGTGCCTACGAATATGGTGACCTCGCTGGCTACATGCTGGTGATTTCAGCAGTTGCTGATGAGGAAACGAACGATGTGATCGTTGCTGAAGCTGCAGAACTTGGGATCTGGCTTAACTGTGTTGACATTCCAGAGCGATGTGATTTCTATTTCATGGCACTTCACACTGCTGGGGACGTCACTGTGGCTGTGACGAGTAGAGGATCGGCTCCGGCCCTGGCGCAAGTGATACGTGATGAAGTTGCTAAGGCCGTGCCGACGAACACTGGCGAAGTCGCAAAACAGATTAGAAGTGAGCGTGATGCTCTCCACGCGCAGGGCAAAACTACTGAAGGGCTTGATTGGAAAACTCGTATTTACGAACTGCTGGAAACCAAATAGAACTACTGCGTACTGAGTGAAGCTTTGAATTCACCTTTTCGCATCAGTGCCTTCACCTCGTCACTCGGCTCATCCAAGCGCTCAAGCGTCACAGTGTGAATTTTTGCACTGCATGGAAAATGGTGAGGATACGGTCCAACTGGCGAACCGGTATCAATCCCCACGTCGAATGTTTCGCCGCTCATTGAGAACACCAATGGGACTGTCTTCTCAATGCGCCCGCTTGCTACTGGTGCGCCGTCGACGCTAAGGACGAGGTCACCGCCCTTGCCGAATCCTCCGTCGTAGACAAAGTTGACTTCAATCGTGTGTCCACCGGCACCGAGCGGCGTTGCCGACTGGAACTGGGTGTGTTCGTGGCCGAACCAGTTGTAATGAAATGTTGGGAGTCGGTCTTCAGAGAGATAGAGCGACCAACCGGCCATGTTTCCACCTTGACAGACAATGACACCTTCAGCGCTGTCTTGGACCTCAATCACTGCAGTGATTTGATACGAACAATTCTTTAGGTTGAGAACTGAACTTTCAGGCATGCGCACGTGAGCAGGCGTGTAGGTCATTTTCGTTGCATTGCCTAGTGAATGTGGAACTGAGAAGTCTCCGCCTCGTGGAGAACCAGGATCCCTCAGTGGGTAGACCCCATATTTGAGTGCCTGTTCGTGAAAGATGTTCTGGAGCTCTTCAAGTTTTTCAGGAAATTCTTGCGATAGGTCAATTGACTGCGAGAAGTCCGAGCGAATGTCATAAAGCTCCCACCGCTCTTGCTCGCCATCGAATTCAAAGCCCGCGAATCGAATCCAGGGGAGTCGGCCATGGAAGCATGAAGCAATCCAACCGTCACTGTAAATGGCACGATTGCCAAGAATCTCAAAATACTGAGACGTGTGCGTTGAAGCTGCATCAGGGTCGTCAAATGTATAGACCATTGATGTCCCGTGAAATTCCATCTGTTCAATACCATTGAACGTTGCTGGGGGTGTGACACCGGTCGCTTCGTAAATTGTTGGCGCAATGTCAGTGACGTGGTGGAATTGCGAACGGATTTGCTTTCCATTGCTGATGCGCTTCGGCCACGACATAGCCATTGCATTACGTGTACCGCCGAAGTGAGAAGCGACCTGTTTCATCCACTGGAATGGGGCATCAAGAGCCCAGGCCCAGCCAACGTTGTAGTGATTCTCACAATTGGCAGTTCCAAAGTCGTCCATGTGCTCAAGTAACCACTCAGGGTCTTCGTGCACACCGTTTTGGAATGATGGTGCGCTCCATGCACCATGCACTGTTCCTTCTGCTGAGGCGCCGTTATCTCCAGTGATGTAAATGATCAGAGTGTCGTCACCAATTCCCATTTCGTCGAGAGAATCAATGACACGCTTGATCTGCGCGTCAGTGTGAGCCAAGAAACCTGCGAACACTTCCATGAGTCGTGAAGCCACAGGGCGATAACGTTCAGGATATTCTTCCCAGCTAGGAATCTCATTTGGCCGAACTGTATTTGCCGTGCCTGCAGGAATAGTTCCGAGCTTTAGTTGGCGCTCAAAGATTTCATTACGTAATTCGTCCCACCCTTGATCGAACTTTCCTTTGAACTTGTCACTCCATTCGGGTGCAACATGGTGAGGAGCGTGCACCGCTGGAGTTGAGAAATAGCAAAAGAATGGCTGGTCTGGTCGCGAAGCCTTTTGTCGTTGAATCCAGTTAATTGCCTGGTCAGCCAGGTCTTCTGTGAGGTGGTAGTTCTCTTTGCCTACGTAAGGGGCAATGGGCGTTGTCTGATCATAGAGCGGTGGTTCGAACTGAGACGACTCAGCGCCAATGATTCCGTAGAAGCGGTCAAAGCCCATTCCAGTTGGCCAGCGATTGAACGGCCCAGCAGGACTCTGCTCCCACGAAGGAGCTAAGTGCCATTTTCCAAAACATGATGTGGCGTAGCCGGACTGCTGTAGGACCTGCGCAACAGTTGCAGCTTCTGGTGGAAGGGCGCTGTCGTAACCAGGAAATGAGTTTGCAATTTCTGTGATGCCACCCATGTGCACCGAGTGGTGATTTCTTCCTGTGAGCAGCGAGGCCCTGGTCGGCGAGCAAAGTGCTGTGGTGTGGAACTGGTTGTAAAGAAGTCCCTGCTCAATAATTTTGTCGAGACCTGGCGTTGGGACTGGTCCACCAACACCCGCAAATGAACCGAAGCCCACATCATCAAGAAGAATGAGCAGAACGTTCGGTGCCTCTTTAGGGGCTTTCGGTGTTGTGAGCTTTCGTGGTGTCGAATCAGTGATGAATCGCTCGATGTGACCAGTGAATTCTGGTGTTGCGAGTGGCAATGACTCGCTAGACATTTCGAAGCGCACCAATCTCAAATGCACCCAATACTTTTTTAGCTCGCTTGTCATCACCAGTGATTGTGATTCTGCCAGCTTCTTGGGCCGTGGCAAATGTGATCTTTCCAGTCAGCACTTCTGCCCATGTTTCAAGAGTCATGTGAAGCGTCGCGTCAGCATTCTTTCCGTCACTCACGAATGCGACACTGTTGCGAACATGAAGCCCGACTGTTTTTTCGTTTCCGAAGTCCCAGCCAATGTGGAAGTTTTCATTTTCAACGAGATCAGGATCAAGCGTGACTCGCAGTAACGCAACGTACATTTCGTGAGGCGATTCAACAATGATTTTGTAACTGAAGCGGTGATCATTGAACCTTGAGAAGTCAAAAGAACCGTCAAGAGTGAGTGCCCGGGTGATGCACCAGCTACGAATGTTCGCTGAAGTCGTCCGTTGAGCAATTGTTCTAAGAGCAGTGGCTAGAAGCTTCTTGTCTTCCGGTGTGGCACCAGGTGAGTGGACCAACCAAGAGCCGAGTTCGAGTGCCCAGCGAATGTCATCGTTCGAAAGGGCATCTCGTAACTGCTTTTCAACGTTGGCTCGACCACCGAAGCCTTCAATGATTCGTTCACTGCGCTCAGGTGTTGTGAGGGGGAACAAGTTCGCTTCGTTGCCGTCGAAGAATCCAAAGAGCCCAGTTCTGATTTGGCGCATGTGGTGTTCAGCGACGCCATAGAACTCAGAAGTGAGGTAGTCCTCGTCGCACCAAGCTGGAAGTTCAACTGCTTGTCCAATGTCAGCACTGAACATTCCCTTGTTCATTGAGCGAACGGCTTGGTCCCATAGGAACTGGATTGAGTCACGGTACTTGGTGACGCGAGTTTGAATCTCGTCCTTGCCAGAAATTGGTGGTCCGTGTGCACCAACGAGGTGTTCTGGTTGTAGGGCCAGTAGTTTCTCGACACCCTTGATCAAGATGCGAGGGTCACGGTACTCTTCGCCTCTAATTGCAAAGACGTTAAAGAGAACAGGCCAAACAGTGTTGTTGACAGCGGTGTCGAGTTCTGGGAACCAGTAGGTGACTGAGTCATTGGCGTCAGATGGTGAGGGAATCACGTCAACTCGTAGACCAGCAATTGTGTGGGTACTTGGTTCGTCGCCAAATGTATTTGTCGGAGCCATGAACCCAGTGGTGAATGGTGCGTGCATGGGATCGCGCCAGAATCTTCCGAGTCCAACGTTTACATTGCCGTCAGGCCCAGACTCTGGCATAAGAATTGCAAACTGTTCAACCAGACCGCGCGAATACGTTGGTCCTATTTCTGCAGTGGCGCCTTCACGGTTGTGTTTGATGCGCTCGTGTCCCCAAATTGGAAATGGCTTGCCTGCGTTTTCTGTTACAACAGCTTTTGTTCCAGTGATGTAGTGAAAGTGTGTGTAGAGAACAGCAACGATTGGCTTGTCGCTGTGTTCGCGAAGTGTGGCAATAGCGTGAGCCATTTCTTCGATTGATTCACCAGTGTCAATTGCGATGATGCCTTCTGGTCCTTCAATGAATGACTGATTGGAAAGACCGTTACCAACAAAGGACCAAACGCCAGGTCGAACGTTGTAAAACTTCTTTTCCAGGCGCTCAGAGTGAGCAATGTGGTCTTTGTGTGCGGTACGACCATCTGGCAATGTAATTGTTGCTCGGTTGGTTTTCTCGAAGCTTCTGGCGCGGTCTGAATTGGTCATGGAGACAAATTAGGTCACTTTAGAAGGGCTGTTGTACGCGCCCTTGTAGGTAGTGTTTAGACATGCGCGCACTCAGAGGTTCCTTAGATTTTGCGGTAGTTCTGACATTCGTGACCATTGGGCGAGCTCAGCACAATGATGGAGAAACGCCAAGTGGAATTCTCACCACAACATGGCCATTCGCTGTTGGTTTACTGCTGGCTTGGCTCTTTTTAGTCAAAACTAAGCGCGGTGGTTGGACCTACAAAGCCGGTGTTCTTGCCGCCTCAGTCACAACGACGGTTGGAATGATTCTTCGAGTGATCGCAGGTCAAGGCACAGCAGCTGCATTCATTGTCGTAGCGTTTTCGTTCCTGCTACTTGGAATGCTCGGTTGGCGACTGATTGCGAAAGTTTTAGTTAAGCGCAGCGCTAGTTAATCTTCTTTGGCGCACGAGGAAAGAATGAACTCGTAGCTGCAATGTATTCGTTGTAGCCCGTGCGAGTCTTTGACAATTTCTTCTCGAGCATTGGCTTTCCTGAAAGTGAAGTCAAGAGCCACACCATGAGCGCTGGCGACAGAATTGTTACAAATCCATATTTTGTTGAAAGTGCGCAGATGAAGAAACCCACCCAGACGCAGGCGTCACCGAAATAGTTAGGGTGGCGGGTGTAGCGCCATAGCCCTGTATTCATGGTTGTCCCACTGTTGGCAGGATTGGCAACAAAACGTCGAAGTTGTTCATCGCCAACTGCTTCGAAGTACACTCCAATGAGCACAACAAAGAGCCCCACCCATACGAGTGGATTGAATTCTTTTGCAAATGCCATCCATTGCAACGGGATTGACACAAACCACATGAGAAGTCCCTGCAGGCCATAAATCATGCGAAGGGCGTAGAAATTTTTATTTTTGTCACGCGCACCGCGCATAATCCCGATGTATCTCGAGTCTTCTGCGCTGCCTCGTTGTCTGATTGCAAGGTGAATTGAAAGTCGAAGACTCCACAGCGCTACCGCACCAAGGAGAATCCAGTGAATGGTGTGACCATTAAGTGACGTGTTAGACCACCAGTCATCTCCCGATGAGTTGCTCTGTGAATGAGAGAACCAAAGTGACTCGAGCAAGATCCATAGAAACCCAGATCCCCAGAAGATATCAATAGTGGCGTGGCGCTTAACGGCACGTCCTACGAGAAATGCGCAGAAGGCCCACGCCCAAGCAGTGAGCAAGGCGAAAGGAAGGTTGCTGAAAAAATGTGAATTCATAAAACCGGTTTAGCATTTTTGTGACAAGAATGTGCCCTGAATTAAGAAGAACTTCGCCTACGCTTGTTTCGTGCGAAGACGTGGATTTGGCTCATTCTTGCGGGCCTCCGCGCAGGATCTTTTTAATCAGAGCACGGCCTTTGGGCGTTTGGCGCTGGTGCACGTAATCATGATGGCGGGTGACACCCTGGTCACAGTTTCGTTAGCTGGGTCACTCTTTTTCTCGGTTTCACCCACTGAAGCAAAGAGCAAGGTTCTTGCCTATCTACTAATAACAATCGCCCCTTTTGCAATTGTCTCTCCAATACTCGGGCCACTTATTGACCGATCTGCAAATGGTCGAAGAATTCTGGTGGCGATGTCTGCCGGGCTTCGCGTGTTGTTGTGTTGGTCAATGGCGACTCATTTAAATTCACTGTGGTTATTTCCTGAAGCATTCCTCGTACTTATTTCATCGAAATTGTATGTAGTTACTCGCGGTGCACTTGTTCCAGAAATGGCTCGCACAGACCAGTTCCGAGAGCACGCGTCAAATGTTGGCGAGTCTGGTTGGCCCATGCAGGACGAAGTTGAAGAGCAGGGCTTCTCTGGATTCAATGCTCAGCTAACGCTGCTTGGAACATTTGCAGGTTTACTTGCTGGGTCTATTGGCGCTGCGCTCTTAAAGGGGATCGGTGCATCGAGTGTCTTGATTGCAGCTTCAGTTGTGTTCGCTATGGCAACCATTGCGAGTCTGCGCCTTCAACGACCCGCAAAAATTATTCGTGATCAATTGGTGTCACTCACCCAAGAAGAACGTGATCTAAATACCCTTAATCCCACTGGCGATGTTGAAGTTGCATGGGGACTGACGGCATCGGCGCTAATGCGATTCAGTGTTGGCTTCACAACGTTCATGCTGGCATTTGGACTGCGCAGAGAGCACGCAAGTCTCACGTGGTTTGCGTGTGCCCTCGCGCTTAGCGGTGTTGGCGCACTCCTGGGCCTAGCAATTGTGACTCGAGTTCGAAACTCGCTTAAAGAATCAACATTGCTTACATGGTCTTTATTGCTCACGGGCATCGGCGCCGGAATTGCTTCGTCACATCCGCAGCTACTTGCACAGGTGCTACTCGCAGGGTGGATTGGTCTTTGCGCGTCAATTACACAGCCAAGCTTTGACGCAATCACTCAGCGCAATGTTCCAGCAGGGGCGCAGGGGAGAACCTTTGCACGATTTGCTGTTCGCCAACAACTCCTCTGGGTGATCGGAGCGTTAATTCCCGTCGCCATTACGATGAACTTTCAAATCGGAGACCGTTTGCTTTCGATTTTGATGCTCTCGTCGGGACTGATTTATGGAATAGGCAGACGTTTTGTCCGCCGATGAACAATTTCTATTAAGCGCCATTAAGATTTAGTGGAATATGTCGACGTCAACTAACTCCGCCATGGTCTTTCCTGATCATTCACACTTGCCCCACGTTGTTATTGCTGGAGGAGGTTTCGCCGGTATCGCTGCAGCACGTGGTTTCGCTGGGGAAAATGTGAAAGTCACGATTATTGACCAACATAACTTTCACACCTTCTTGCCACTTCTCTATCAGGTGGCAACCGCTGCACTTGAGCCAGCAGAAGTTGCATACCCGATTAGAACAATCTTCGGGAAAGAAAAAAACATTGGATTTCGTCACGGCCAAATTATGGAAGTTGACCATGAGGCAAAGCATGTTCGTCTAAATGACGGGGCAGTTATTGAATTTGATCATCTGATCATTGCAACCGGAGCAACTGCTGCATATTTCGGAATTCCTGGTGCATCAAAGTTTGCAATGCCTCTCTATTCGTTGGCTGACTCAAGAAAACTTAGAAACACACTCTTGATGACTCTCGAGTCTGCAGACGTGGAAGCTGAAGAAGGAAAGCCGGTCACTCGGACATTTGTAGTCGTTGGTGGTGGCCCCACTGGCGTTGAAACTTCTGGTGCAATTGCTGAACTCATTCGAATTGTGGTTCGACGTGACGGCCTCCGTATTGACCCAGCAAACATCCGCGTTCTTCTCGTAGACATGGCGCCACGTCTGCTTACAGCATTCCCTGAAAAAGTGAGTACGTACACCGCGAAGAAACTTAGCGAAATGGGAATTGAAATTCAGTTCGGTCGCTCGGTTGTTGAAGTCCAGAAAGACTCCATTCGATTTGATGATGGCGAAGAGCTCGAAGTTGCTGGGGTTATTTGGGCTGCTGGAGTAACAGCTAACGGAACACTCGCCAGTGAGGTGCAAGAGAGTCGTGGGCCAAGTGGACGACTTCGCGTTGGCAGCGATCTTCGCTTAGCGGACAGCGACTGCATATGGGCAATTGGTGACTCCGCCGCGATTAATGAAACAGACAGTACGTATCTCGCACAACTTGCCCCAGTAGCGATTCAGTCTGGCCGCCATGTCGCAAAGCAGATTCTTAATGTCATCAGTGCTCAACCAACGAAGCCCTTCAAATACCACGACAAGGGCATCATGGCAACCATTGGTCGTCACGCTGCGGTTGCGAAGTTGCCAACGGGTCAAGTCATCAAGGGCACAGCCGGATGGCTGGCGTGGTTAGGACTTCACCTCTGGTATCTGGTTGGATTCCGTAACCGTCTACGTGTGATGATCAACTGGACGTGGCGTTACTTTGACTGGCCTTCTGGTCCGCGACTAATTGTTGCTGACGCAGAAACTGCTGACTAGTTACTTAAGTCTCGCCTCGAGGTCGCTCACCTGGTCTTCAAGACGTTGTGGAACTCGTCCAGCGAAGCTGGCGTAGTGCTCACGAATACTTGGCACTTCAGCGCGCCACTCATCGTCGTTCACTGCGAGAAGTTCTTCCATGTCCTTAGCGTTGACATTGAGTCCTGAGGTGTTGATTGCGTCCTTCGTTGGAAGGTAACCAATTGATGTCTCAACTGCGTCACCACGTCCACCAACGCGCTCAAATACCCACTCGAGAACTCGACTGTTTTCACCGAAGCCTGGCCAGAGCCAACGACCATCATCACCCTTACGGAACCAGTTCACGTAGAAGATCTTTGGAAGCTTCGATTCGTCGTACTTATCTGAGAATGTCAGCCAGTGAGCGAAGTAGTCAGCCATGTTGTAACCACAGAATGGCAACATCGCAAATGGGTCACGACGAAGGTTTCCAACTGCGCCAGTAGCTGCTGCAGTTGTTTCTGAAGACATGATTGAACCGAGGAATACTCCGTGGTCCCAGCTGCGTGATTGGAATACGAGTGGGATAACACTGGCACGACGTCCTCCAAAGAGGATTGCGTCAATTGGAACACCAGCTGGGTCTTCCCATTCAGGAGCAATGGCTGGGTCTTGACCCGCAGGAGCGGTGAAGCGAGAGTTCGGGTGAGCAGCTGGGGTGCCTAGATCCTTCGACCATGCTTGTCCCTTCCAGTCCGTAAGTCCGGCTGGTGGTTCTCCCATGCCTTCCCACCAGACGTCACCGTCAGCAGTGATTGCGGTATTGGTGAAGATGGTGTTGGCTTCAACTGAGTACATGGCATTGGGGTTGGTCTCCATGTTTGTTCCTGGAGCCACACCAAAGAATCCAGCCTCAGGGTTAATGGCGTAGAGACGACCATCTGGTCCTGGCTTCATCCAGCAAATGTCGTCACCAATTGTTTCAACTTTCCATTCAGGAAGAGTTGGAACAAGCATGGCGAGGTTTGTCTTTCCGCAGGCACTCGGGAATGCTGCAGCGACGTAACGTGATTCACCCTTAGGACTTGTGAGCTTCAAGATGAGCATGTGCTCGGCGAGCCATCCATCGTTGCGACCAAGAACTGATGCAATACGAAGGGCGAAGCACTTCTTTCCTAGAAGTGCGTTTCCACCGTAACCAGATCCGTAGGACATGATTTCGTGAGTCTCGGGGAAGTGAACAATGTATTTGTTGTCTGCGTTGCAAGGCCACTTGACATCTTTTTGTCCAGCTTCGAGTGGAGCACCAACTGAGTGCAAGCAAGGCACAAATTCGCCAGACTCACCAAGTACTTCAAGAGCACCGCGACCCATGCGAGTCATGATGCGCATTGAAACAGCCACGTAGGCAGAGTCAGTGATTTCAACACCAATGTGTGAGATCTTTGATCCGAGTGGTCCCATTGAGAAAGGCACCACGTACATGGTGCGACCCTTCATTGAACCTGCGAACAAGCCCTTTAGCTTTGAGCGCATTTCAGATGGGTCCATCCAGTTGTTGGTTGGACCGGCATCAACTTCTTTTTCCGAACAGATGTAGGTGCGGTCTTCGACGCGAGCAACGTCGCCCGGGTCAGAGGTTGCGTAGTAACTATTAGGTCGCTTGGTGGGTGACAGCTTGGTGAACGTTCCTTGATCAACAAGAAGTTGACACAATTGGTCGTATTCCTCTGCCGACCCGTCGCACCAGTGGATACGATCGGGTGTAGTGAGTGCAGCGATCTCTTCAACCCATGCGATGAGCTTTTTGTTATTAGTTGGGTACGTCACGGTTAAAACCCTTCTCCACATGACTGCAACATTGCAGCCAAGACACCCCCCCAGGTGTTTACCCTCATGAGTTCATTTTCGTCCGAAAACGATCAGGCTCGCGAAGACAACGTATTGGAGCGTATCGCCCAAATCGTGGGTCAGCGCAACATCCCTGCCGGCGAAGTCCACATTGGTGACGACGCCGCCGTACTGGGCCCATTTTTAGGCCAAGTAGTGGTTTCAGCCGATGTCGCCGTATACGGAATTCACTTGGATTCTGAACTTTTTTCACTCGAAGACTTGGGCTTTAAGGCCGTCACCTCGGCACTCTCAGATCTGGCCGCAATGGGGGCTCACCCTCGGGGTCTCACGGTGTCGGTGAGTGCTCCACCTGGAACTGACCTCGAAGAACTACACCGTGGCATTGCACTCGCGAGTGAAGCCGGCGGCTGTCCAGTTGTTGGTGGAGACCTATCTGGCGCAGCAGATACATCTGTCGCAGTGAGTGTTATTGGTGAAGTGCCACGAGGTGAGGCGGTACTTCGAACAGGTGCAAAGAACGGTGATCAGATATTTGTCACTGGCGCACTAGGAAGTGCCAGCGCGGGACTTCGCCTTCGTCGTGGGGGAGCGCCACTCGATAATGAATTGGTAACAGCACAGCGACGACCACTTGCGCGAATTAATGAGGGCATCGCAGCTCGTGAGTCTGGGGTCAGCGCAATGATGGATCTAAGTGACGGTATAGGACTTGATCTTCACCGTCTGGCTAGCGCTTCCAATGTTGGTTTTGCCTTAGACCAAGTACCAACTGCAGATGGTGCCACGTTGCAAGAAGCAATTAGTGGCGGCGAAGACTACGAACTACTCATCACCACTAGTGATCCTGAAAAATTGAGATCAACATTTCTTCAACGCGGGCTGAGGGAACCAATTTCTATCGGCAGAGTTGTGTCGAACCCGGCATCGCGGACGTTAGAGGGTCAACCTTTTGAAAAACTAGGTTGGCAACATCAACTCTGAAGAGTTGAGAATTAAGCGTTGGCCTTGCGACGAGCTGGCTTAGTGATTTTTCCTGAGCGTAGGCAACCGGTGCAGACGTTGACACGCTTAGGTGTTCCGCCAACAACTGCCTTTACACGCTGGATGTTTGGATTCCAACGGCGCTTGGTGCGGCGGTGGGAGTGTGAGACGTTCATGCCGAATGACGGCTTCTTACCGCAGATTTCGCAGACTGATGCCATGATGAACTTTCTCCTTTTTCCCGGCCGCTGCCCTTGCAGAGGTCGGTATAAACCGAATGACCATTGTAGCATCGCTAGCAATGACCTTGTCCACCGTGCTGACCGCTGAAGACCTTCGAGCCACTATTGCCACGTTTGGCGAGCTTTTGCGCTCGCACAAGGAAGTCATCAACCGTCTAAATGTCTACCCCGTCCCTGACGGCGACACCGGAACGAACATGACCCTAACGATTGAGTCAGTGGTCGCAGAACTCGGTCTCTTGAAAGACGACGCAACCATTGAGCAAGTTTGCAAGGCAATCTCTCACGGCTCGCTGATGGGCGCACGCGGAAACTCTGGCGTCATCCTTTCGCAACTACTTCGTGGGCTCGTTGAAAAGTTTCCAAGCGCGAGCGAGATCACCCCAGAACTTTTGGTTGAGTCCCTAGAGCACGCCGACGTACTCGCACGCCAAGCAGTAGTTCGACCCATCGAAGGAACGATCCTTTCTATCGCACGTGCCGGCGCCGTTGGCGCTCGTCGTTCACTTGGCTCACTCAGTGAGGTCGTCAGGGGTGCCAGAGATGAAGGACAAGTTGCACTTGCATTCACGCCTGAGCAGCTACCAGTTCTAAAACAAGCAGGAGTCGTTGACTCGGGAGGTACTGGACTGCTCTTGTTGTTCGATGCGTTCTGTCACGTCATTGCGGGCGATGAACTGCCGATTGCTCCTCCGGTTGAATCAATTGAAGTGAACGTTCATGAGCAGGTTGTTTCACATGAAGAAGGCGACATTGCTGACCTTCGTTATGAGGTGATGTATTTGCTCGACGCTGATGACTCAAAGATGGCGGCGTTTCGTGAAGTGTGGTCAGGCATTGGTGACTCGATTGTGATTGTTGGAGGCGACGGCCTCTACAACTGCCACATTCACACCGATGACATTGGTGCATCTATTGAAGCTGCCTTAGACGCTGGACGTCCTCGTGAAATTCGAGTCACTGATCTCAGCGAGCAAGTGATTGAGGAACGCTGGGTTCGTGAAGGCAGTGAAGGCCAGGTTGAAGAAACAACTCCAGCACCCGCGACATCAGTTGTTGCAGTAGTAGCGGGAGAAGGGGTCGGAAGAATTTTCCGCTCGCTCGGTGTGCGTGTGCTCGTAAAGGGTGGCCAGTCAATGAACCCTTCAACGCAAGACCTCGTGAACGCGGTCATCGCTACGGGGTCAAATGAAGTGGTTCTGCTTCCTAACAACAAAAACATTCGCCCTGTTGCAGAACAGGTCGCGGCACTTGTTGATCAACACGTAACAGTGGTCCCGACAAATTCAATTGTTGAAGGATTCGCGGCGCTACTTTCCTATGACCCAGACGCAAGCGCAGTGCAGAACAAAGAGTCAATGTCTGATTCAGCGCAGAACGTGATCGCAGCAGAAGTCACGCAGGCCGTACGAGACACCACCACCAACGCTGGACAAGTTCGCGTGGGGGACTGGATTGGCCTTAGCGCTGAAGGAGTTCTCTCCATTGCTGACTCAATTGCTAACGCCAGCTCGAAGTTGTTGTCGGTGCTCATTACTAACAAGCACGAACTCCTAACGATTATTGAAGGTGACGGAGCAACTGCGGCGAATACTCGACGAATCACAGACTTCCTCGAAGAAGAGTTTCCCAACATTGCTGTCGAAGTTCACCACGGTGGACAGCCGCTCTATCCGTACTACTTCGGTATCGAGTGAGCGACGCGGCGCTTCGCCGACTGCGTCAGCTAGATGACGTCAAAGTAGGTCAACTGCGCCACGTGGGAGAAAAACGCACCGCGGCCCTAGGCACAATCGGCATTGAAAGTGTCTTTGACCTTCTAACGGTGTATCCACGTCGCTACATTGACCGCACCAAACGAGTTGACCTCAGCGAACTTTCGATCGGCGAAGAAGGAGCGGTTTTTGGTGAAGTTCGAAAAATAAGTAGCCGCCGCACCAAGCAGGGAAAAGTCATGGTTGAAGCAACCGTGAGCGATGACGGCGAATCTCTCAAAGTTGTTTTTTTTAATCAAGCGTGGCGAGAGAGACAAATGCCCGTTGGAGTCCAAGCTCTGTTCTTTGGAAAAGTAACTGACTACAAAGGTCAACGCCAAATGACTAATCCGGTTGTTGACGTGATTGTTGGAGTTTCAGGAATCGAACGAGATGCTTCACGAGTTGGTCGAGTTGTTCCCATCTATCCGTCTTCAGGAAAAGCTGGACTAACGAGTTGGGAGATTGGTGGCTTCATTGAAGAGTCACTTCGTCGAGCGGGGCCACTTCTTGATCCGGTTCCAAGTGCATTACTCACACAGTTCGATTTGATTGACCGCACGCAATCATTCTGGGGGATTCATCTCCCGACAGAGTTGAGCAACGTTGCGCCTGCGCGCCGGCGACTCGCGTTTGATGAGTTGCTTCGATTGCAACTACTCCTGGCACTTCGACGTCGTAAATTAGAAATGACCGCAGCTGGTATTTCTCATCCGATTGGCGAGCATGATCTCGATGTTGCACCTGGTGCGCTTCGCGACCCTGAGTCATCGCTCGTTCGACAATTTTTAGGCGGACACCGCTTCGCTTTAACAAATGCACAGCGTCGTGTCCTTCACGAAATCGCAAACGACATGTCCTCTGCACTTCCCATGCATCGCTTGCTCCAAGGTGACGTTGGATCTGGAAAAACTGTCGTAGCGCTCACATCACTCCTCGCAGCGATTGATGGTGGCAGACAAGGCGCACTCATGGCGCCAACTGAGGTTCTTGCTGAACAGCATGTGGCGTCCATCAGAAGAGACCTAGAAGGACTCACGAAGAAAGATGATGCGGTGCTCGGCGGAGTGAGGCCGCTTTCAATTCATCTGCTGTCTGGAAAGCTTCGAGTCAAAGAACGCCAATTCGTAATAGATGGACTCTTAGATGGCTCAATTGATTTGGTCGTAGGAACGCATGCGCTCCTCACCGATGACGTGCGCTTTAAAGCGCTTGGTGCAGTCGTCATTGACGAGCAGCATCGATTCGGAGTGCAACAGCGCGCCACACTGAGAGATAAAGGTCGTGAGCGCTCACTCGAACAAGCTGACCCTGATCTGCTGGTTATGACCGCTACTCCCATTCCTCGCACTGCTGCCATGGTGCTCTTTGGTGACCTTGACCGTTCGGTGCTTGACGAAATGCCTGGAGGCAGGCTTCCAATAAAAACACAGTGGGCCAATAACGATCTCGATGTTGCTGGGTGTTGGCAACACGTTCGAGAAGAAGTTGCAGCCGGCAGACGCGCCTACGTCATCTGTCCACTCGTCGAAGGCTCAGAAAAAATTGAAGCGACGAGTGCGGTGGATGAAAGAAATCGCTTAGCGCTGGAAGAACTTCGTGGACTCAGTGTTGGTTTGCTGCATGGACAAATGAAGAGTCAAGAAAAAGAACAGATCATGGAGGACTTCAGAAGTGGCGAGATTCAAGTGCTCGTGGCCACAGTCGTCATTGAAGTTGGAGTTGATGTTCCTGAGGCGAGCGTGATTGTTATTGAAGACGCTTGGCGATTCGGCCTCGCTCAACTGCACCAGCTGCGTGGACGCGTAGGAAGAAGCGGCGATCAAAGTTATTGCTACCTACTTGGTGAGCCATCAAGTGAAGACGGCCAAAGGAGAATTGAAGCTCTCGTGAGCTCAAACGACGGATTCGCACTTGCTGAAATCGATCTCGACATCAGAGGTGAAGGAACAATTCTCGGTTCTCGCCAACGTGGACGAAGTGACTTGCAGTTAGCTTCGCTAAAAAATGACGAGGATCTCCTCCTCGCGGCTCAAGAGGTGGCGAATTCAATGGTGAGCGCAAACGGACTTGACGCAGAACCTGAAATGGTTGATGAACTTCGATTATTTGTTGACCCAGAAGAAGCAGACTTCCTATTTAAGTCATAGTGACAAAAAACGCCTACCCTTAGAGGGTGCGCGTAATTGGTGGAACAGCTCGAGGACGAGCACTTAAAGCAAAGATTCCGCCAACGGTGCGTCCCACAACCGACTTCGCTCGTGAAGCAATTTTCTCGATGCTCGAAAGCCGTGGTGGACTGTATGACCTCGTTGTTGCCGATCTCTACTGCGGAACTGGTGCAATGGGCATTGAAGCATTGTCTCGCGGGGCTGCGAAGGTGTACTTCGTTGATTCAGACCCTGAGTGCTTGGCGGCTGCAAAATTTAATCTTGAGCCACTCAACCTCGAAGGTGAGGCCGTTTTCATTCGTTCGACCTTGCCGGTGTGGCAGCCGCCCAGCGACCTAGACCTAGTTCTTGCGGACCCACCATATGGCCCCTTTGATCTAGCTGGAGTTCTAAAGGGCGTAAGCGCCACTAGGGCTGTAATTGAGAACGATCGCCACATGGATGCACCAGAGGGATGGGTCGTTTCGAAAACCAAGCGATACGGCACTACGCTCGTAACGTTGTTAGAAACACAGGAAGGCGACCTCGAATGACCACAGTTGGACTAATTCCTGGATCATTTGATCCTTTTCATAACGGTCACCTTGAAGTGGTGGAGCGTGCTTCTCACATCTTCGATGAAATTGTTGTCGCCGCAATCCGTAACCCTCAGAAATCTGAAGCTCTTTTCGACCTCGACGAACGTCGCGACATGATCATTGAGTCATGTGCTCACATCAAAAATGTCAGGGTTGTTTCAATTTCAACACTTCTCGTAAATGTTGCGCGAGACGTAAACGCCACCGCAATCGTGAAAGGCCTTCGCGCGGTTTCTGACTTTGAGAGCGAACTGCAGATGGCTCAGATGAATCGCTCGCTTTCTGGAGTAGAAACACTTTTCATTCCAACCAGTTCAAGCCATTCCTTCATTGCCTCCAAGCTGCTTCGAGAAGTAGCTCGCTACGGTGGAGATGTTGCCGCATTTGTTCCAGCAAACGTAAAGAAACAACTCGACATTAAGTTTCCAAAGGAGTCATAATGACATCATTTGAGGACTACAACTTGGGCGATGATTTTTTGCAACCCGAGACGAATAACTCTCAACACAACATTGAAGACAATCTTCGCCACCTCGAAGAGATCATTGTTCACGCTAAGCAAATGCCTCTTTCAAGTTCTGCATTGGTGCAGCGCGAAGAAGTGCTCGCAATCATTCAAGATGCCCTTAACAATCTGCCTGAAGAAATTCGACAGGCTCGTTGGGCACTTCGTGACCGCGAAGAACTTATGGCCACTGAGCAGCAGAAGGCTCAACAGTTAATGGATCAAGTACGCGCTGAAGCAGCTCGAATGGTTGACAAAACTGAAATTGTTCGCCAATCGAGAATTCAAGCCGACAAAATCATTGCCGATGCGCAGGCCACAGCTCGAAAGATGATTAATGAGTCTGATGACTTCATTGACGGCAAGCTTGGTGGATTCGAAATCGTGCTGGATCGTTTGCTTCGAACTGTGCAGTCTGGACGCGAGCGCATGGCCTCACAGGGCATGCCACTTTCGCTTGCAGGTGAAGAGCCAGGGCCAGACGAATTCTTTATGCCACCTCCAGCGCCACCTGCGACGCAAAGCAGTGATCCCTACGAAGAGTCCTATTTCGATCAGGACTCCTTTTAACGATCGTGGCATCACCGTTTCTCGTCCCAGTGGCGTTGCTCTTACGCGATGTTCCATCATCGATTGACATTTCTCTTGATGTCCCATTCGATGAGAAAAAAGAATTCGCCCCACGTGGACGTGCAGAGACTGACGTAAAAAGCGATGCACCACTAAAAATCAATGTGAAGCTGCAAAGCTTCAGTGGAGGACTGCACGCACGAGGCTCAGTTGAAGCTCCGTGGCATGGAATCTGTCGCCGATGCTCAGTTGAAGTCCTTGGAGTATCGAAGGTTGTTGTCAGCGAGCGCTACGTCGATGAACGTGGCCCTGGAGACGACGATGCCTATCTAATTGAGAACGATTTTGTCGACCTGGCCCCGATGGCTCATGATGCGATTTTCCTTGATTTACCGCTCGCTCCACTCTGCAAAGAAGACTGCAAGGGACTTTGCCCATACTGCGGAATTGACCGAAATGAAGCCACTTGCGAGTGTCAAGGCCCGGTGGACCCGCGCTGGGCTACACTAGACAACCTGCGATTCATTGACTTTCCGTCAGATGAGTCCAAAGAAAATTGACGGTTAAGCCCGTTAACGTTGAAAGAGAAGATCGATGCCAGTTCCAAAGAGGAAGACCAGTAAAGCCAAGGGGCGTTCACGCCAAGCTGCTGCGTGGCGCCTAGACCGTCCTTCACGTTCTGTATGCCCTCAGTGTGCAACTTCTAAGTTGCCACACATCGTGTGCCCTAACTGCGGTTGGTACAAGGGTCGCGTAGCAGTCGAGGTCAGCTAATTTGACTCTTCCCATCGCTCTAGATGCGATGGGTGGTGACTTTGCACCCAGTGAAATCATTGCTGGTGCTCGACGTGCCGTCGATGAACTTGGTTTAGAAGTCATACTCGTCGGAGTTCCTGAACTCATGGGAGACCCACTCGGTCTCGAAGTATTTGCATGCACTGAAGTCATTGCCATGGACGACGAACCTGGCGGAAGTGTTCGAAAGAAAAAAGATTCCTCACTTGTTCGCGCTGCTGAACTTGTTCGAGATGGAAAAGCTAGCGCGATGGTGTCTGCTGGAAACACTGGAGCCACTATGGCTTCAGCTTTACTTCGTATGGGACGACTACCTGGGGTAGTGCGTCCTTGTATCGCAACTCCAATTCCTAATCCTGGTGGATCACCGTGCATCTTGGTGGACGCCGGTGCGAACTCGGAATGCACACCAGAGATGCTGGTTCAGTTCGCTCAAATGGGATCAGCATTCGCAAAAGCTCGTTACGCGATTGAAAGTCCTAAGGTTGGACTCCTCTCAATTGGCGAAGAGTCAACTAAGGGAACTCCGCTCGTTAAAGAAACACACCAGCTGCTCGCTGCCCTTAGCGATTTCAACTTCTTCGGAAACGTTGAAGGTCGCGACCTAATCCCATCACCAGTTGACGTTGTCGTTACTGACGGCTTCACCGGCAACGTTGCACTTAAGACACTTGAAGGTGCACTGAAGTACATCTTTGGTGCAGTGCTCGGCGTTATCAACACCAATGATGCAACTAAGGCTGCCGGCGATGTTCTATTCGAGCATTTACTTCCAATCGCGGGAGAATTAACTCCTGACAAGCAGGGAGGAGCGATGCTTCTCGGACTTGAAGGAATTTGCATCATTAGTCACGGTTCATCCAATGCCACGGCGATCATGAATGCGCTTCGTGTGGCTTCAGAAATGGACAAAGCGGGAGTCGTCGAGAAGCTTCGACTCACCATTCGACCTGATCAAGGCTAATAATTCTCGTACTATGTACGAAATCTCGGTATCCTTTAGTAGCAACATTTAAGGAGTGGCCATGTCCGCTGACGCTGGAAGTTCAACACCGCTCGATCGAGCAGCAATATTGAACATTGTTAAAGAGCAATTAGCTGAAATCTTGGAAAAAACACCAGGTGAAATTTCAGAGACACAATCATTCACCGACATGGGTGCAGATTCTCTTGCCCTAATTGAACTCGTAGAAGCCTTGGAAGAAAAGCTTGCAACCTACGTTCCAGGTTTTCACATTGACGACGAAGACCTAGAGAACTTGGGATGCGTAAATGACGCCGTTGATTACGTTTCAACCAAGCTCCAGGGCGCGTAACGAGGTCTGTGAGTCTTTTGACCTCAACTCTTGAGGCACTGGCAAATCACTTAGGCATGAGTCCTGAGAGCGAGTTGCTTCGTGTCGCGCTTACACATTCGAGCTACGCCGCAGAACACGACTGCGTCTCTAACGAGCGGCTCGAATTCTTAGGCGACGCAGTTGTGGACCTCGCTATTGCTGATCTGATCACACGCGAGTATCCAGAACTAAACGAAGGAACTGGATCGTTGGTTCGCTCTCGAGTTGTAAATGAAGCTTCTCTCGCATCACTTGCGCGTCGACTTGACCTCGGTTCTTGCATAAAAGTTGGCAAGGGTGAAATCAAATCAGGTGGCACTGAGCGTGACTCACTCCTCGCAGATGCATTCGAAGCAGTCGTTGCTGCCCTGTATCTTGAAAATGGATTTCAGTCTTCATGTGATTTCGTCCAAGCAATGTTGGCTGATGACGTTGCTGACGCATCGCTTGCACCAGACGAAGTTGATCCAAAGACGCAACTTCGCCAGTGGAGTGAGCAACAAGGTCACGGCACGCCCACCTACGAAGTTTCGGGAAGTGGCCCACTTCACGCGACAACATTTGAAGCAACAGTTCGAGTTGGAACATCACTCGTAGCTAGTGGCCATGGACGTTCAAAAAAGAGCGCAGAATCGCAAGCTGCAAAAGCTGCGTTGGAAAGGCGAAGCAATGCCTGAGTTACCAGAAATAGAAACAATACGAGCATCACTGTCACGTGACTTGGTTGGTAAAAAAA
Source organism: uncultured Acidimicrobiaceae bacterium (assembly GCA_937975915.1). Lineage (GTDB taxonomy): Bacteria > Actinomycetota > Acidimicrobiia > Acidimicrobiales > RAAP-2 > RAAP-2. The sequence continues at coordinate 277,216 of CALJTY010000030.1, forward strand.
TCAAGGGAGCGGCGGTGACCTCCGGGAAGATCGTTCGACGTCATAAGACTGCAAAAGATTTTCGCACCGCAGTTGAAGGGCACACTATTAAGTCTGCTCAACGACTCGGAAAAAACTTGATCTTTGGACTCGACAACGGAACAAGCCTCGTCATTGACCTCGACGTAAGCGGACGTATTCTTCGTTCGCAAGGGCCCAAGGACGAGAAGCCAAAACACACGCACGTTGTCTTTACTTTCACTCAGGGTGGAGAGATTCGCTACGTTGATGCACTGTCCAAGGGGGAGTTATACGTCTCAACTCCGCCGCCAGAGGGCTCAGAAGTAGAGATATCTAAGTTCGCTCGACTCAGCGTTGGCGGTGACGGCCTAGGTCTTCGTAAGCAAATTCCAGAGCTCACAATGCTCGGTATCGACCCCTTTGAAGACCAAATTGGCTGGGACCGATTCGCGGCGATTCTTCGCAGCCGAACCACGGATCTGAAATCCGTTTTGACCGATCAGAACATCTTGGCTGGCCTCGGTGAAATCTACGCCGACGAGGCACTTTTTGCTGCTGGTCTTGGCCACGACCGTGAATCCGAGTCACTTTCAACAATTGAAATCCGACGTCTGCACCGTGCAATCACTGAAATTCTTCAAGAAGCAATCAAATACGGCGGAACTTCTTTAGAGAAGGATCCTTTCCGTGACCCAGATGGCAAAGAAGGCAATTATCAGCAATACCTTCAGGTCTATGACCGCGAGGGACTCCCTTGCATGCAATGTCGCCAGCCCATCAAAAAAGCAATAAATAAGAGTCAGGCAACTTTCTACTGTGACAAGTGTCAGAGCTAAACGCCTTTTTAACCTCAGAAGATTGCTAGCGTCTCAGCGTGTTTCTTAAGCGATTAACCATGAAGGGCTTTAAGTCCTTTGCCGACAGTACGACCATTGAGTTCGAGCCGGGCGTCACCGCTGTCGTGGGTCCAAACGGATCAGGAAAGTCAAATGTTGTTGACGCAGTGGTTTGGGTGCTTGGTGCTCAGGGGACAAAAGTTCTTCGCAGTGCAAAAATGGACGACGTCATCTTCGCTGGTACTACCAACAAAGCAGCGCTCGGTCGCGCTGAAGTTTCTCTAACACTCGACAACTCAGAAGGTCGACTCAGCGTTGATGGCGCTGAAGTCACAATTTCTCGAACATTGTTCCGCAACGGTGACTCCGAATACGCAATCAACGGAACTACTTGTCGCTTGCTCGACATTCAAGAACTGCTTTCTGATTCAGGGGTTGGACGAAACCAGCACATGATCATTGGACAGGGACAACTTGACTCGATTTTGCAATCGACACCCGAGCATCGTCGCTCGGTGATTGAAGAGGCCGCCGGAGTTTCGATTCATCGGCGCCGTAAAGAACGCTCAGAACGTCGTCTTGCTCAGACACAAGAAAATCTTGAGCGTCTAGGTGACCTCGTACGAGAAGTTCGTCGTCAGATGCGACCACTCGAGCGCCAAGCACAGTCAGCACGCAGTTTCGCTGAAGTTGAAGCCGAGCTTCGAGCAGCACGCCATTCACTTTTCTCAACTCGCGCGGCATCTTTTGAATCACGCCAGATTGAACTTGGAAAAGAACTTGCTGAGTTCTCTTCCAAGGAACAAGAAGTAAGAAATGAAATTCTGACGCTTGATGCCAGGGCTTCGGCAACTGCATCTGAAATGACGAGTCGCCGCGAAGAAACCCTCGCCTCAACACTTGGAACACTTCAGGGGCTCGCAGAACGTGCTCGAGGAACTGCTTCAATCATTCAAGAGCGTGAGCGCTCTCTAAAGATTGCCCTCATTGCATCAGCTGACGAAAACGTAATTGCGACGCTTGAAGCAGATGCTGCGAAACTTGAATCTGATCTTGTGGGCCTCGGTGCAGAAGAAGCGATGTTGAGTGGCCAACGCGAAGCACTCGAAAGTGTCCGAAATGAATTAAAGACTGCAGAGAATGACTTTGTCACTGCATGGGGTGCTGGCTCGGGCGACGACCTAGAACTTCTCAACCACGAGATCAGTCGACTTGGTGAACTGATTGCGGAACTCGAAAACGTTGTCAACTCAATGACTAATGACAGTGGTGAGCTGTCTGGCCAAGTTGTGCTCATTAATGAAGAACTAAATGCCCTTCGTGCGCAACTTCCAGTTCTTGAACAAGCTGTAAACAATGCTGCTGAACACCGCGCAGTACTTGACGAAGCTCGTGAGAACCTCGAAGGTCAGCGAAATCGTGTTGGTGACCTTGCAACTGAACTGCTTACTCGTGAAGTGGAGTTTGCTGAACGCCGTCGTCTCATTGAGCAGCGTCAAAACGAAATCGAGCAGCGCCTTGAAGGTCGTTCAACCGAACGTGCCGAAGCCGCAAGCCGTCGTGAATCCCTCGAATTTGACCTTCAGGTCCTGGAGCGACTGGCCGCATTAGTTACTCGTGCCTCAAATGAGATCCGCACTTCCCAAGAAGCAATGGACTCCACGTACCGTGAACAACTTGAAGCATCTCGTGCTGGCGCAGAGCGCCTAGAAGAAGTTCGTCGTGCCAGAAGCAACGCTGAGAGACGCTTGAGTGAACTCTCAGAACTAGTTCGCAGCCGAGAAATTGAACAAGCTGAGCTGGCAATTAAGACAACAAACTTGCACGAACTTATTCAACGTGATCTTGGAATTTTCCCTCACGAACTGGGAACCCCCACACACATTGAACTACCTGAAGGTGTTTCCCTAGAGCAGCGAGTTGGAGAACTTGAAGCTCGTATTACATCGCTTGGCCCAATTAACCCACTGGCACTCGAAGAGCTCACAGTTTTAGAAGAGCGCTACAAGGAACTCGATGCGCAAGTCACCGATGTTCGCAACGCTCGTCGTGAGCTACAAGAAGTTATCCGCGCGGTTGATAAAGAAATCATGGAGACTTTCTCGAGCGCAGCCGCTGACGTAAATGAGCACTTCTCTACGCTGATTTCGTCACTGTTTCCTGGCGGCCACGGTCGTTTAGTTTTAACTGACCCAGAAGACCCTCTCAACACTGGTGTTGAAATCGAACTTCGACCGATGGGCCAGAACGTTCGACGAATGTCACTGCTTTCTGGTGGACAGCGATCAATTGCTGCGCTGGCGTTCTTATTCGCGATTTTCCGCTCGCGCCCTTCACCCTTCTACATGCTTGACGAAGTTGAAGCAGCTCTTGACGACGTCAACCTGCAACGCTTCTTGGGCCTCGTAGATGAATTCCGTGATGAAGCGCAGCTGCTCATTGTGACGCACCAAAAGCGCACAATGGAATCTGCTGATGCGCTGTATGGAGTCACCATGGTTCCAGGATCGTCTTCCAAGGTTGTTAGTCAGCGCGTAAAGCGCAATGAGGGCGTCACGACCTCGTGAGCATTGCACTCATTGCGGTTGCAGTTCTCGTAGTACTCCTCGTACTGGTTTCGCTTCGCCGTCGTTCACGTAGACAAAAAGTCATTGCACCCCAGCAAGCCCGTAAGGCAATGCCAGACATTCTTGTAAAAGAAGTTGCACCACGCCCTTCAATTGAACACGGGGCAGAGCTTGACTTGTCCCAGCGCCTTGGATCTTCTCGAAGCATTTTCGAACGTGTTCGTTCTATTGCAAGTACCGGGTCTTTAAGCACTGAGCAGATTGACACTGTGGAAGAAGTGCTGCTTCGAAGCGATGTTGGCGTCAAGGTGACTAACGAAATTTTGCAGGACCTTAAAACCAATGGTGCTCCAAATGGTGTCGCCAGCACAGTTCGTGCAGCCCTTCTGAGCAGCCTTGGCGGTGATCGCTCAGTAACGACAAGCGCCGATGCCGGTCGAGTGCCAGTGTGGCTTTTTGTTGGCGTCAATGGAGTTGGTAAAACAACAACCATCGGCAAACTCTCGCAGCGCTTTGTTTCAGACGGTAAAAAAGTTGTCCTCGCTGCAGGAGACACATTTCGCGCAGCGGCTTCAGAGCAACTTCAAATGTGGGCTGAGCGAACTGGTGCGGACATTGTGCGTGCGGGCGAAGGCGCAGACCCGAGCTCTGTTGTTCATGACGCGATTGGTCGCGCGAGTGCCAGAAAGAGCGACATCGTTCTGGCCGATACCGCTGGTCGACGTGCGAACAGTTCTAACTTGCTCGATGAACTCAGCAAAGTACGCCGTGTGGCGGACCGTGATCCTGGTCAAGTGGTTGAGACTTTCATGGTGCTTGATGCGACTACTGGTCAAAATGCCTTGACACAAGCACGCGAATTCTTAGGCGCTGCATCAGTGACTGGGATAGTTCTCACCAAGCTTGACGGAACCGCACGTGGAGGCATAGTTGTTGCCATTGAGCGCGAGCTTGGTATTCCGGTGAAGTTCGTTGGAGTGGGCGAAGGTGTTCAAGATCTCATTGTTTTTGAGCCTGTGGCCTTTGTTGATTCGCTCCTCGACGCCTAAAGGTAGCCTTCAAGCATGTTTGATGCACTTAGCGATCGCCTAGAACGGCTCGGATCTTCACTTCGCTCCAAGGGAAGACTTACTGATGCTGACCTTGATGAAGCATTACTGGAAGTTCGAAGTGCGCTTCTAGAAGCCGACGTTGAGCTCGGTGTTGTTAAGGCATTCCTAGATGCAGTTCGTGAGCGACTCAGTGGAACTGCGCTCAGTCAAAGTCTCTCGCCTGGACAACAAGTCATCAAGGCAGTGCACGAGCAACTCATTGAAGTACTTGGTGGCGCGCCATTAAAGGTCACCTACGCCTCGAAGCCACCAACAGTCATTCTTCTCGCTGGACTTCAGGGTGCGGGTAAAACAACTACTGCGGCCAAGCTCGCATCATGGTTTAAGCAACAAGGTAGAAACCCGTATCTCATCGCAGCAGACTTACAGCGTCCCGCTGCGGTTGAACAGCTAAGAGTTCTTGGTGCTCAGATCGGCGTAGACGTTTTTAGCGACACATCCAATCCTGTGAAAGTTGCCAAGCGCGGACTTGCAGAAGCGACGCGTATTGGTAGGGACGTCGTCATTATTGACACCGCTGGTCGACTCGCAATTGACAAAGAGCTGATGAAGGAAGTTCGCTCTATCAGTGACGCGACCTCTCCTCACTACACCTTCTTGGTGATTGACGCAGTTACCGGTCAAGACGCTGTGCTCACTGCACGCTCGTTCCATGAGACTCTGGCACTATCAGGAATCATTGTCACCAAGCTTGACTACGACGCCCGCGGCGGAGCAGTGCTCTCTGCTCGTGGTGTTGTTGGTAAGCCAGTGGTCTTTGCCTCGACTGGTGAAAAGATCGCTGACTTTGATTTGTTCCACCCAGACCGCATGGCGTCACGAATCTTGGGAATGGGCGACATGTTGTCACTCATTGAACAAGCAGAGCGCACAATGGATCAAGACGTTCTCGCTGAGTCGTCTGGTCGAATGCTCAGTGGTGCATTCACCCTCGACGACTTCATGGCGCAACTTAATCAGGTTCGAAAGATGGGCTCGATGGGTGGGCTGATGAAGTTGATGCCGGGCATGACTAAAGAGATGCGTCAAGCCGCTGACAATGTTGACGACGGACAACTCAACCGCGTTGAAGCGATCATCAAGTCAATGACTCCAAAGGAACGTCGGGACCCAAACATCCTTGACAGTTCACGTCGAACTCGAATTGCTAAGGGATCTGGCACAAGCGTCAATGCTGTTAACCAACTCATAAAGCAGTTTGGCGACATGAAGAAGATGATGCGCCAGATGAGTGGTGGTGGCATGCCCAACCTGCCCGGAGGAATGGGAAAAATGGCTCAAATGGCAGCGAAGGCGAGCGCCGCACGCGGTGGCGATCTTCCGCCCGGCTTTGAAGCGCTGGGAGCAGGAATGCAGTCTGGGGCTCAGGCTTCACGGCCCGGTGGCGGTGGCAAAAACAAGAAGAAAAAGGGTGGGAGAGTTACCCCACCAAAACAACGCTAAACTTGGACCTCGGGTATTTTGCCCAGTTCTGGTGGACCAGGACAAATAAAGGTTTGAAGGGAATTACGACGTGACTGTGAAACTTCGTTTGGTACGAATGGGTAAGAAGAAGCAACCGACCTACCGTGTTGTTGCTGCTGAGAGCCGCCGTGCCCGTTCAGGTGCATTCCTCGAAATCGTTGGCACATACCAACCACGTGGACTATCACAGGCTCAGCCTGAACTCGTTTACAACATCGACAACGACAAGGCTGTTGCTTGGTTGATGAATGGCGCTCAGCCAACTGAGCGTGTGGCAAAACTGCTTAAGGGCAGTGGCGCACTCGACCAGTTTGAGGCTGCAAAGGCTGCAAAGGCCGCCAAGTGAGCGACGTCAACGACGACTACGTCGCCGGAGACATCAACACAATCGATGAAGTCGCTGAAACTCGTAGCGACTTCAACGCCGAAAGTGCTGCGACTGCAACGGCAGCTCTAACTTTCATTGCTAAGTCTCTCGCTGAGGACCCAAACGATGTTTCGGTTGCTGTAGCTGAGCGCAACGACAAGGTTGTTCTTTCACTCACCGTTGGTCCAAACGACATGGGCCGCGTTATTGGTCGTCGTGGACGCACCGCACAAGCCATTCGCGCACTCGTTGCTGCGGCTGGCGCACGTGACGGCATTACGACTTCCGTCGACATCGTCGACTAATTGTGAGCGCTTCAGAGCGCCCTACGCTCGAAGTCGGGCGAATCATCAAGGCCCAAGGTCTCAAGGGTCAAGTTCTTGTCGATTTCTGGACCGATCGCATTTCCGAACGAATTGCACCTGGCACTGAACTAACTACCGAACGTAGTGTTCTTATTGTCAAAGCAGGGGCTAAACACCAGCAGCGCTACATCGTTTCTTTTGAGGGCACAACCACTCGCGAGCAAGCCGAAGCATTGCGCGGGCTCGTGCTCTCTGCTCCTGGACTCGAAGATGACGACGCAATTTGGATCGATGAGCTATTTAATGCAGAGGTATACGATCAAGACGGCATTCTGCGAGGCAAAGTCAAAGAAGTTGAAGAGAACCCAGCGAGTGACATCCTGATTCTCGACACTGGCTTTCTTGTTCCGCTCGCGTTTGTTGTAGAAGTCGAAGCGAATACTCGCATCGACATTGAGGCTCCGAAGGGACTCTTCGAAGATGAGGATTGATGTCCTAACGCTTTTTCCAGAAGCAATTACTCAGTACTCAACTACCTCGGTGCTTGGCCGTGCTGGTGAGCGAAAGATCTGGGAACTTCATGTTCATGATCTTCGAGATGAAACTTCTGACGTCCACCGCAGCGTTGATGACACGCCATATGGTGGAGGCGCTGGCATGGTGCTTCGCGCTGAACCGATTGTGCAGACCATCGAAAAGAACCCTGCCATCAAGAAGCCGTTGATTGCACTTACGCCCTCGGGTCGACCATTCACTCACGAAATCGCCCGTGAACTGAGTTCTCTCGAAGGTTTCTCACTTCTGTGTGGACGTTACGAGGGTTTCGACCAACGAGCATTAGACCTTGTGGTTGATGATGAAATCTCGCTGGGTGATTTTGTACTTGCTGGGGGAGAACTCGCGGCTCTGTGTGTGATTGAGTCGGTTGTTCGACTTCTTCCGGGCGCTCTCGGAAATGATGAATCGAGCGTAGAAGAGTCATTTGGCGATGGACTCCTTGAATATCCGCACTACACCAAGCCTGCTGAATTTCGAGGGCTCGAAGTTCCTGAAGTTCTTCGCTCCGGTGACCACGCAAAAATAGCTAGATGGCGCCGCGCACAAGCCCTCAGACGCACCATAAATCGCCGTCCTGACCTCATTGAGCGCCGAGGTGGGCTCAGCTCCGGTGATCAGGAAATCTTGGCTGAATTCCCTCCTTTGGATTAGGGCGCTAAAACCCGCTAAACTCTTAAAGCCTCAGTGATCCGAAAGGGACCGCTCTCATGAATCCGACCGACCTAATTGACCGCGACTCACTTCGCGACGACATTCCAGCATTCCGCCCAGGAGACACGCTCATCGTGCACGTACGTGTTGTTGAAGGTACTCGTGAGCGTATTCAGCTCTTCAAGGGCATCGTAATTCGCCGCCAGGGTTCTGGCCTTCAGGAAACTTTCACCGTTCGTAAGGTGAGCTTTGGTGTTGGTGTTGAGCGTACGTTCCCAGTTCACGCTCCAACAATCGCAAAGATTGAAGTTGAGTCATTCGGTGACATTCGACGCGCCAAGCTGTACTACCTCCGTGACCTCCGTGGAAAAGCCGCGAAGATCAAGGAATTGCGCGTTACCGAAAAAGCTTAATCTGCCTACATGGCCGATGAAGAGCTTGATGACTACGAGTCGACTCTCGAACTCGCACTAGTTCAAGAATACAAAGCGGTAGTCGGCATGTTCGACTTCGCAATCGAAACTGACCGTCGTTTCTACTTAGCAAATGATGTAGCCGTCGACGTTAAGTCGAGTGGCAATCCCACATTGCTTGAAGTAAACCTGACTGATGCTTGGGTGTGGGACATGTACCGTTCAGCTCGATTCGTTCCATCAGTTCGAATACTCACATTTCGAGATGTCAACATCGAGCGTCTTCCCAAGGAAGACTTACAGCCCTAAGCAATGACACTTACGCACCGGACGTTTTCGTTAGCTGATTTATCTGAGGCCCCTCGAGTTCTTAACGCTGACAACACGCTCTTTTCATGTAGCGACGCAGACAGTGTCATGTGCTTATCGTCTCTACGCGAGCAACTTGACTCGTCGGTGGGAATCTGGCTCGAAGTAGGCGAGAGCTATCCAGCAGCACTCTGCGCCAGAGACATTGCAACACTCAGCTGGCTCGTAGATCTTCGTGAAGTTGTCATTGCTGGCGATGATGCAGATGCTCACGCAGATGTAGTTAGAGCAATGCTGAGTGATGAAGAAATAACGTTCTCAAACAAAGTCGCGAACATAGTCCATGCCTACAACCGGCCCGCACCACCAAAGCCCATTCGGGTGTGGAGTTATGAAGATGGCGCGCTACGAAGTGGCGATGAAGTTCTCACGCCAGACTCCTTAGGCAATACGTTCGCCTAATACTTGGGGTTGCATCGAAATACGGTCTGGCTGAATACGAACAGTCACTCGAACTTCGGTTTCGCTGCGAAAAGGATAGGAATCAACGCCAAGGTATTTCTTGGCGAGTTGATCAATCACGGCGTCTGCGCCATCAGTCGTGAACTGTGTGACTGTTCCCATCACGGCAATGCAGACGTACGGGTCATCAGGGTCAGTGAGTGAAACCGCAACGCGAGCATCGGTGGCGAGGTTTCGAGCCTTCGATCTTCCAAGTGCGGTGTTAATAATTATGTCGTTTCCTTCGAGCATTACCCACACTGGTGTGACGTTAGGAGAGCCATCGGGCATCAGGGTTGCGACGTGGGCGAGGACCTTTTTTTCAAAGATTGCGTGCGATGCGGGTGTGAATGTGTCAGTCATTACTGCTCCTGTCGAGTTTGATGCATTTGGCTACTAGTTTTACTGTAATGAACATTGGTGCACATGTACGCGGTGGGGGCAAATTAACGCCTTCTTTGGACGCTGGAGTAGAGATTGGGGCTACCTCTATTCAAATCTTTACTCAGAGTCCTCGAATGTGGAAGCCGTCGTCCTATGAGGACAAAGTCCTAGAGAAATTTCGTGAGGCCCAGGCTGCTCACCCAACGATTAAAGACACCTTTTGTCACGCTACGTATCTGATCAATCTCGCGAGCCCCGATAAAGAGCTTTACGAGAAATCAATTCTTTGTCTCACCACCAATCTCACCGTAGGAAGAGGGATGGGCGCAAAGGGTGTAGTTGTGCATACTGGCAGTCACATGGGCGTTGGATTTGAAAAAGCATTGCCTCAGATCGCTGAAGCATTCATGCGAGCTCTTGATGGAGCTGGCAAATCTCCTAATGGCGTAGACGATTGTCCGATCTTGATTGAGAACACTGCTGGTGCTGGAGGCACGGTTGGAAGAAGCTTCGATGAGATTGAAGCAATGATCAACGCGTGTGGAAAAGACGAGCGCCTAGGACTCTGTATCGACACCCAGCACCTCTGGGCGAGTGGTTTTGACTTCTCAACTCTTGAGGGCGCGAAGAAATTAGTTAAGGAAGTCGATTCGCGAATTGGTATGGACCGACTCAAGTGTTTCCACCTCAATGACTCAAAGATTGAGCTTGGCGGCAATAAGGACCGTCACGCAAACATTGATGAAGGAACCATTGGCGCGAAAGGTCTCGCCGCTCTAATGGGTCATCCAAAGATTCGAAACATCCCAATGCTGCTCGAAGTCCCTGGCGATGGTGACGGACCGCGCGCTGTGGACGTTAAAAAAGCTGAGAAGACCTACGCCGAAGGACTCGCGCTGTACAGCGTAAGCGCAAAGCCAGCAAGTTCAAAAGTAAAGTCTGCAGCAAAGAAAGCTGCACCTAAAAAGGCTGCAGCCGTAAAGAAGCCTGCAACAAAGAAACCAGCAGTCAAAAAAGCTGCTGTCAAGAAAACGACCAAGAAGAAGTAGAAGGAACATCATGAGTGAATTTCGTACCGAATCGGACACGATGGGAACAATCGAAGTGCGTAGCGACCGCTACTGGGGTGCACAGACCGAGCGCAGCCTTCACCACTTTGAAATAAGTGACGAGACAATGCCACCGGCTCTTATCCGCTCATTTGGCATCTTGAAGTCAGCTTCAGCGCAGGTGAATGAAGCACTTGGAAAACTCGATAAAGAAAAGTCTTCTCTTATTCAGCGTGCCGCTGCTGAAGTAATTGATGGAACGCTCATGGATGAGTTCCCACTTCGAATCTGGCAGACCGGTTCTGGTACACAGACAAACATGAACGTAAACGAAGTTATTTCTAACCGTGCCATTGAGATGGCTGGTGGAGAAATGGGTTCAAAGAAGCCAGTACACCCAAATGACGACGTAAACATGTCCCAGTCATCGAACGACACATTCCCAACAGCAATGCACATTGCGGCAGTTGTAGAAATAACAGATCGCTTGATCCCATCGGTGAAGCGACTCCGTGATGCCCTTGATGTGAAGGCGAAAGCTTACGTAAACGTCACAAAAATTGGCCGTACTCACTTGATGGACGCAACGCCGCTGACCTTGGGACAAGAGTTCTCTGGTTATGTTTCACAGCTCGACGCTGACCTCGATCGTTTGCAAATCATTCTTCCTGGCCTCTACGAATTGGCAGCTGGTGGAACTGCTGTTGGAACAGGGCTAAACACTCACCCTGAGTTCGGTGACCGAGTTGCAAAAGCAATCGCCAAGATGACCGGCAAGCCGTTCATCACTGCTCCAAACAAGTTCGCAGCACTCGCAGCTCATGATGCCTTGGTCTTTGCTCACGGGGCGATCAAGACGCTTGCCGCAAGTCTTACCAAGATTGCTGACGACCTTCGCTGGCTCGGCTCAGGTCCACGTTCAGGGCTCGGTGAGTTGCAACTTCCAGAGAACGAACCAGGAAGCTCAATCATGCCTGGAAAGGTGAATCCAACACAGTCTGAAGCAATGATCATGGTCAGTATTCAGGTCTACGGCAATGACGCTGCGATTGGCATTGCTGGAGCTCGTGGAAATCTTGAATTGAATGTTTGCAAGCCAGTAATTATTCATAACTTCTGTAACTCAATTGATCTTCTTACAGATGCTTGTGACCGTTTCCGTGAATTCTGCGTAGAAGGTCTAGAGCCTGACTATGAGCAGATCAAGAACCACCTCAACAATTCACTCATGCTCGTAACTGCGCTTAACCCCATCATTGGTTACGATAAGGCTGCTCAAGTGGCCAAGAAGGCTCACAAGGAGCGCCTCACACTACGTGAAGCTGTGGTGGCACTCGACTTCATGACGGGTGAAGAATTCGACAAGGCAGTGGTCCCAGAGGACATGACTCACCCTTAGAGGTTGTGGCTAGCTTTTCTTGCCAGAAATTTCAATTACAGCATTCATCAGTTTTGAGATGATGCTGAGGTGACCTTCGTTTTTGCTGAGTTGCAATGTGCTCTGTGGAATCAGCTCATGGGTGTGATGCGCGTTCATAACATTGACAATCGTGTCAGATTCACCATGGATGATGAGCACTGGGCATTTGACACCATTGACGTCAAATGAGTTCCAGCCAACGCCGTCTGCGATTCGGTCGTCGACAAAACCATCGACACCTCTTGCATACGGCTCAAGCATCAATGATTGCCAAATTTCACTTGAGTCTTGGAAACTTGCCAAGTAATTGAGGTCTGCGGGGGTCAGTTTTATGAGTTTCGCAACAAGTTTTTTGAAAGGCATCCCAGCCAATTTGCGACCTATCTTCAGTCCAACTAAAAGCTTCTCTCCATTTGGCCCAGACATTTTTAGAGCAGGAGCGAATGCGGCTTCACGATTTTTTGCGTTCCAGAGTGAATTCACTGTTTTTCTATCCATCGCCATGCGAGCAGGCTCAAACCGCATGTCAGTCATGGCACAACATGCAACAACTCCTAGGACTCGATCAGGAACAAGCGATGCAAGTGCGAATGCGTACGCGCCTCCAGTTGAAACTCCAGTTACATAAAATTTGTCTAGCTGTAGATGATTAGCAACAGCGATTGCATCTGTAATCCAGTCAGCGATGGATCTACCGGGCTTTGGATCTGAGAGCCCATATCCAGGTCGGTCAATTCCCACCAAGAAGAAACCATTTTTGAATGCTTCATCATGGTCAGCCGAGATTGACAGCCGCGAACCAGGGCCACCATGACAGTTGATTACAGGGACGCCACCCTCGATCCCATATGTTGCATATCCAACTGTTCTGCCATCTGAAGTCTTTATAGTTCCATCCATTTTGAAAATCTAGTGCAAGCCAATGGTGATGTGATGTTCGATCAAAGCGTTAGTCAGCCGAGGATAGGAGGCGCACATGTATCAACGTCCTGGGATGGACGCTGGAAAAGATTTAATTGCTGAGGGCTTCCAAGTATTGCAAGCTGCTAATTAACAGGCAATCCCCAAAGCGGCATCCACTTCGACAAGTCCTGTTCAAGTGGAAGTGCTCCACCCAAGAACGACTGAACTCGAAGCTCAAATTCATTGTCGCGAGTATCTTCACCAGTAGGCGAGAACGGGTAATACGTTCCACGCTTAAAGAGATAGACCATTCGAAGCGTTCCTTGTCCCGGTGGATTCAGTGGCTTGAATGCAAAAACCGCGCAGAGCATGTTTGAGCCAATGCCATTTTCGTCAAGTACAGAAGCACTTTTGTGCAGTTGCGTTACGAGCGCTTTGGGATCAGTATTGCCTTCGACAATCCATTTGAACCCCAACTCATCAGTTGAGAGTGCACTTGGATGAATCTTTAGCATCTCAACGATTTCTTCGTCAGTGTGGACAACTGAGTCGGATGTCAATGCCTTAAAGCAAATGCCCGCAATCCCAGAAGAAACCAATTGGAGTTCATCTCGTAGGACGTCAAAAGATTTAGCTGCAGCGAGCAAATATTCAAGATTTGGTTTTACTGGCTTTGCTTTACCAAAGAGTGCGGTGCGAAGACTCACTGTCCGTTTAGCTCGCGCTCAATCTTGTTGAGTTGGTCGAGTCGCTTTTGCAGGCTTGGGTGAGTAGCGAAGAGAGAAGAAGCGCCACCACCAGAAAGTGCTGGTGCAAAGAAGAACGCATTCATTCCCTCGGCCTTACGAAGGTCGGTGCGTGGAATCTTTCCCATGTCACCGGTGATGCGCACGAGCGCACTGGCGAGCATCTGAGGCTTTCCAATCAGAATTGCTCCCGCTCGGTCAGCTGAAAGTTCGCGGTACCGAGAGAGCGACATTGTGAGAAGAAAGGCTACGAAGCCAACAACCATTGAAACGAGCATTGTGGCGATTTCGAGCAAGACAATGTTTCCACCATTGTTGTTATCCCGAGAATTACCGCCACCACCGAGCATCGCACCCCACATGGCCATGCGTGAAACCATTCCAGCGAGCATTCCAACTCCTGAGGCGATTGTCATCACCGCAACGTCACGGTGGGCAACGTGGCTGATTTCATGGGCAAGGACTGCCTCGAGCTCGTCGGTGCTGAGGCGGTGCATAATTCCCCGAGTCACGCAAACAACGGCGTTATTAGGGTTTCTTCCGGTCGCGAAGGCATTAGGGAGGTCCATTTCAGCAACGCCAACCTTGGGCTTTTTCATGTTTGCGAGCTGGCAGAGGTTGTCAACGATTCGGTGAAGTTCTGGCTCTTCTTCGGGGGTTACTTCGTGAGCTCTCATGGAGAACATGGCGATCTTGCCTGAGAAGAAGTACTGGGCGTAGAGCATCCCTCCACAGAAAAGCGATGTCACGACAACTGAGATGCCCAGTTGGATCATTACGACAGCAATGATGATGTACAAGAACATAAGTCCAACAATTGTGATCATCATGCGAACACTGAGCCCGTGGTCGGGGCGGATGTTTGATTCAGCCATGTATTCCTCCAATAATCGGCGTAAGCCTTTTTGCTACATAGCCAGCCTAGGACGGTTATTGGAGAAATCCGTCCCCTAAAAGCCTTGAATTACTGGGAGAAACTTAATTTCTTGGTAAGTCGCGGTCTTGTTTGCCAGCTTGAGCGGCGAGTTCTTGTCGGTACGCTTCGAGCGCAGTGCTGAGCTTTTCGTCATTCGTGCTCAAAATCCTGGCGGCCAAAATTCCAGCGTTCGTTGCTCCATTGATTGCAACCGTTGCGACGGGTACCCCACGAGGCATTTGAACAATTGAAAGCAGTGAGTCCATGCCGTCAAGGCGCGCGAGCGCTACTGGTACTCCAATGACGGGCAGCGTTGTCACAGCAGCGAGCATTCCTGGAAGGTGAGCAGCACCTCCAGCGCCAGCGATAAGAACTTTTAGTCCACGTTCTTTAGCGCTGAGGCCGTATTCGACCATTGCTTCAGGGGTGCGGTGAGCAGAAACAACATTGATTTCGTACTCAATACCGAACTTCTCAAGGATTGTTGCGGCCTCAGACATGATTTCATGGTCTGAGGAACTGCCCATGACTATTCCAACGACTGGGCTCATAGTGGCTCCTCCACAACTTTGGTGCCGTAGGCAGTTGCTGCGGCCCATCCTGTCATCAGTGTTTGCATCTGCAAGTGTCCAACAACAGTGATGTGTCCGAGTTTGCGGTCAGGCTTCCATTCTTTTTCGTAATGGTGAACATGAACGTCTTCCATTGCGGCGGCCCGTTCTGGGGTGGGTGCTGCGTCGCCACCAATGATGTTCACCATGACTGCGTAGTTGCCTGTTGTCTCAACTGATCCAAGTTCTTGAGCTGATACCGCGAGAAGGTGATTTTGGAACTGACTTGTTTCGGATCCTTCAATTGTCCAGTGACCCGAGTTGTGTGGTCGAAGGGCAACTTCGTTAATAACGAGACCTTGCTCGGTTACGAAGAATTCAATCGCAAAAATTCCAACAACATCCATGATTTGAGCAATCTGTTCACCAAGTAATTTGGCCTGGGTGTCAAAGTCATCAGATGCGTGTGACGGGTAGCGAACTTCAATGCACATTCCGTCACGCTGCACGGTTGTAACAAGCGGGTACAGAGCATTTTTTCCATTTACGTCGCGAGCGATGAGCTGAGCGACTTCACCTTCAAGCTCAAGTCGCTCTTCAATAAGCACTGGACCATCTTTAGAGAGTTTTTTAATTGCTGAGAACGTTTCGTCTCTGCTGTCTGGGAACAAAACGCCACGTCCGTCGTAGCCACCGTGTGAAGCCTTCACCACTGGTTCGGTGTCGAGTTCGTCGAGGAAGGCATTGAGTGCAGAATCTTCAATTGAAGTGACTACTAAAAACTTTGGAACTGGGAGTCCGGCTTTTTTGAATTCCTGGCGTTGGAATGCTTTGTCGACTGAAAAGCGAAGTGAGCTTGAACTTGGTCGAACCACAACACCACTTTTTTCAAGTTCGGCGATTTGATCGAGGTCAACGAGTTCGTGATCGAAAGTAACAACATCCACGCTCGCAGCAAATTTGGCGAGGGCGCTGGCGTCTTTGGCGTCACCAACTGATGCTTCGTGGCATGTTGCTACGGCGCAGTCGTCCTTAGAAGTAGCCAGAACATGCAGTTCTACGTTGACTGATTCAGCGGCTTCGCCCATCATTCGAGCTAATTGACCGCCACCGATCACACCAACGCGGACGGGGGAAGTAGGTTGTGAGTTGCTTGGCACACTAGAAACGCTAGCAATCCTGGAGGGACGCGAGAAAATGCGTATTGCAATTGGACTAAATACTGAAGGTTCGCTCAATGGCACCATTGAAAGAGCCAAGTCACTAAGGGACTTGGGCTTTACGTCACTGTGGGCTTCACAGATTTTCGGACCAGACACCTTGACAGTCTTTGCTGTTGTAGGCCGTGAGGTTCCAGAAATTGATCTAGGAACTGCCGTGGTGCCAATTCAACCTCGTCACCCTTCAATGCTCGCGGCTCAAGCACGCACCGTCCAAGAAGCGATTGGTGGACACCTGACACTCGGTATTGGACTGTCGCACCAAGTAGTTGTTGAAAGCCTCTGGGGACTTCCCTTTGACCGCCCAGCGGGGTACATGCACGAATACCTCGATGCCTTGATGCCAATGCTTCGTGGTGAAACTGTCATGGCCCAAGGTGAGCGCATCAAAGTGATTTCAATGGACTCGGTTGGTCCGAAGGAAACACGCGTTCCAAGTGTGATTGTTGCGGCACTCGGACCAAAGATGCTCGAACTTGCTGGCACGTACACCGATGGCACCGCACTGTGGATGACGGGACCAAAGACTGTTGCATCACACATCAAGCCACTTATTGATGAAGCTGCTGCCAAAGCCGGTCGTCCAACTCCGCGCATTGTTTGTGGACTGCCCGTAAGTGTCACAAGCGATGTTGCGTCAGCAAGCGCGAAGATGAATAAGGAACTCGAAATGTACCCGACGCTTCCTAGTTACGCAGCCATGATGAAGCGCGAAGGCGCAGAGTTGCCATCTGACCTCGCACTAATGGGTTCGAAGCAACAGGTGCTTGAGCAACTTGCTGGTCTAGCGGCATCAGGCGTGACTGAATTTAACGCCCAGGTCACTGGGACTAAGGATGAGATGGAAGCGACGTACGCAGCCTTGTTGGAGTTTGCTTCTAAATAATTACATCGGTGCGCGAGTGTGCTTGAACTCATTGATTTCAGGCTGGTTCGCCATCATTGAAACGAGCGATTCAATCACTGCAATTGATGCTTGGGCATCGCTGGTAGGACCATTCATGTAACGAACGAAAGTTGCGTCATTTCCAATAACGAATGTTGGAACACCGAACGATTCAACTTTCTCGAAACGCTTGAAAGATTCGCCAATGACCTGGTGAGGGCGCCGTGACGCAACATCATCGCGAACCATTTGCATATCAACACCGAGCGGAGAAAGCAGACCATCAATTTCTTCAATGTTGACCAGTCGAACACCTTTTTCGTGACGCCCTCGAAACATCGCCTCATGGGCATCAAGAAAGAGGTCAGGTTGCTGATCGCGAATTGAAGTACTCACTGCAAGGGCCAACAGCTCTGCGTTGTATTTTTCATTTTCCCAAACATCAGGTGAGCCTTCAGGCCTGTGACCTTGGCTCATGGTCCAGGGGACGAAGGTGACGTCAAATTTTCCGCCAGCCTTAAGAGCACTCACCATGTGAAGGTGAATGTTCTTTGCGAATGGGCAGCGGTAGTCGTAGGAAAGTTCGAATGCAGTCATACTTAGAGCCTAGAGACTCTTAGCTAGGAACCGCTACGCCTTCGGAGCGACATAGGTCCTTAAAATTGCAGAAGCGACACGCATTTTTTGACGGAGTGGCAGGAAAATCTCCGTCGTTGTAATAGGAATTGATCTTTTGCCAAGCGCTAGCTGCTGCTTTTTCACGGGCACGAATGTTGACTTCGGTTACTGGACGCTCCACTGCTTCGCCGTGAGCAACATAGAGCAGTCTCATCTTTGTAGGGAGCTCACCAAGTTTTTCTTTGCAGAGAGCGGCATAGAGTTCAGCGTTAGCGAACGTTGTTGAATCAAATGAACGATTTGGTAGTCCACCCGTCTTGTAGTCAACAATTATGAGGTTGCCATCCTTGTCACGGTCGAGGCGGTCAAGTATCCCAAAGAGTGGTGCGCCTTCGATAGTCACTCCCATGCGCAGCTCAACGCCTTCGTGGGACACTTCACGAGGGTCTTCCATCTCGAAATACGTAACAAGTATTTCTTCAGTTTCATTCAGAAGCCCCTTGAGTTTTTCGTCATTCAGGCCAATCTCTTCTCGAACCTTTTCAGTGAGAACTGATTCGATGGCTGGTTCCACAAATTCACGAGCGCGCTCAATAGTTCGCTCAGGTGCTGGAAGTTTGAACAGGTGCTCAAAAATGTAGTGAGCGAAGTTTCCCTTGGCACTCGCGTAACTGGCTGGCTGGGGGAGGCGTTCTACTGAGGAGTGTTGGTATTTCCTCGGACATGCCTGGAAGTCATTTAGACGAGATGGCGATAATGATTTGGGAAGTGCTTGTTCAAATGACATAGCAATACCGTACGGCACACATGTGACACCGTGAAGGACTAAAACATACCTATGAATAATGCACTCGGATATTGGAAGAGCCCATGGCCAGGCGAAGACGGTGGTCCATCAAGGTTACAAATCGCCCCATCGATCACTGTGAGGGGTAAAAAGGCTCAGGTCATTTCTCGAATGTCGATTGTGAGCACCATGACGGTGCTTCGAGATCCAGGTGAAGTTTTCTTGCTTTGCCACACCGGCGGAGATGAGGCCGTCAGCTGGGTTGAGCGCATTGATCCTGAGACATTGGAAACGGTTGCGCGCTCAGTCGATCTTGTTGCTGGGCCAACATGGCCAGGTGGCATTGCTGCGCACGCCAATGGATACCTTTACGTTGTCTTTGGTCGCTACATCCACCAGCTCAGTGGTGATCTGGAAGTAATTAAGTCATTAGAGCTTCCAAGAAATCGCCCGTACAACTCATTCGTGATTCTTGACAGTGGCGAAATTGTTTTAAAGGACTTTGGCGGCGCTCGCCCCGGTGTGCCAAGTACAACTCACAGCGTCGACTGCGAGCTTCTTGTCATTGATCCAAACAGCCTGACGATCCTTGACAGCTATCTGCTTAACGAAGGGTCTGTTTCGAGACTCAGCTCCAAGGGGCGAGACATCTACGTGGTAACGATGACTCAGCTGATTCGACTTCACTGGGACGGGAAGGCGCTGCAGCGCGACGACACCTTTAGAGCAACCTATGTAACTGAAGAGGGCCAAGAGTTCGCATGGGATCCAGTAATCACTACGAGCGATGTGTGGATGCTCGACAATGGCGCTGGTTCACAGAACTTCACAACGTCGCTACTTGGAATCGGAGATGCGAAGACATCCCAGAAGTTAATTCGTGTATCGCTGAGTGACGCCAGTGTTACGAATTACTCGGTAAATGACCAGGTCAATAGTTTGGTCTCGAATCCGCCATGTATTGATGAAGAACGTCAAGTCGCTATTGGTTACGACAGCGCTCATGGCGTGGTTAGCGCGTTTGCCTTCGATAATGCATCAACGCCTCTTTGGTCTAAGAAATTGAATCATGCAATGCACCCAATTCTTTTGCAAGAGGAAGGAGTTGTGATGATGAACGACTTCAGAGTAGAGACTGGACTCGAGGACATTGTTCTGCTCGACGTATTGACTGGTGAGGAGTTACACCGTGTGACAACTCAAAGCCCACTGCAGTCAGTGATTTTTGGCTCATGTGGTTTTTCAAATGATCTTTATGTTTGTTCGTTCAGTCACGTAAGTCGCATCTCTTTTACTTCTTGACCACAAATTTCTTGATTCGTCGAGTTAAAATGAAGCGTGAAAAAATACGCCATTGAAATTCGACAGGGAAATCTCCTGCGCGAAGAGCAGTGGGCTGGCGTCTCGTCGGGTGATGCAGTAATTGTTGATGGCGTAAAAGAACGCAGACAGGCGTGGGTCTTTATCGCCCACGTACTCAATTCAGTGACCAACGAAGAGTGGGTCGAAGTTCGCGGTGGCAAGGCAGGAGAGAGCAAAACTCGTTCCTTCCGACCTGAACTGATTTATCCAATGACGGCTAAAAAAGGCTCGAAGTTAATTGGTCTGCCACTCTGCGTGGCTCCGCAGCTACCTCTTTACTAGATAGGAGAAGTACGTGAATTTTGCGATTGCATCAGCTCAAACTTGGAACATCACCAATGCAATTGGTGCTCACACGGTTAGCGCAATTTTTATTTGTGGAGTTTTTGTGTTCGGAGTAAGCGGTGGCCTGGCTGGAGCCCAGAAGAATCTTGACTTTTTTGGAGCAGTGGTCATCGCGGTAGTGGTTGGAATGTCGGGTGGAGCATTTCGCGACATTTTTCTTGGAATCGCGGCGAAAGAAATATTTGACTGGCGAGTTGTCACTGCAGCCCTTGCTGGTGGGCTGATCGCTTTTTTGGCCCATGTTCCTCTTCTTCGTTTCCATTCATCGATTCAAATTCTTGACGCCGTCGGTCTCTCGCTGTTCAGTGTTATTGGAGCTGACATTTCACTAATTCATAATGCGGGACCGCTCGCATCGGTGATCTTGGGGCTGACTACAGGAATTATTGGTGGAATTATGAGAGACGTAATTCTTAATGAAATTCCTCAGGTCTTGAAGGCGGGTCTCTATGCAATCCCTTCCTTGCTGGCTTCAGGCCTCGTAGTGCTTGGCTATGAATTAAAAATAGATTCAATCTTTTGGTACGCGGCAGCAGCGGTTGTTTGCTTTGTGGTTCGTCTAGCGGGAATCATTTTCGACATCAATTTGCCTCAAGCGAAAAAACGCTGATCACCAGAGCTGTTACTTGAGCGGCTCGCCATCGATCGAAGCTTCAATGCTCCAGATTGGTCCCGTAAGAACTTCTGCAATTTCGATTCCATCGAGATGAGCGGGTTCTGGGGTGGTCACCCTAAGAGAGGTGATCACGCCGCCGTCGGGAAGCCCAGAAGGTCGGGGAGAGTTTTTCCAGTCGATAAAAAATAAAGGCGTTGAGGTGAACTCGAGGTCCCAATTAAGGACAACCCCGTCAGCTCGAACTCGAGACATTGAAAATGGCTTGTTCAGATTTTGTTTGGCGATTACCACGCTGATCAATGCTGGTTCGCTGAGCGATCGCACGAGTTCTAGCAACTGTGAATTTGCACCAGATTGCCCTGGGTCTGGTGCTAGGACCTCAAGGTATGCATCACCTAGGCCGAGCAGCGCATTGTGAGTACCAAACCCAGCGTGCACTCCACCAAATACCGGGGCGACACCTAAACGGCTCTCCACCCACTCAATTCCTAGTTCGAGATTTGGTGAACCAATAATGATGTGATCAATTTTCGAGGTCATGTTCGAAGGGTAACAGTCTGATCAAGCATTTATGAATTCACGAAGGTGATTCATGGCGCTCTTATCTTGGAAGAAGAACAGGTGTCCACCTTCGTATTCATGAACAACAGCTTGCTTAATTCGCTCTCCAATTGCATGTGCATTTTCTGGCGGTGCCATGATGTCGAACTTTCCAACACCTACAAGTACTGGAGCCGTAATAGAGCCAATGCGGTCTGCGACGTCATGACCAGATCGTGCACCAAGCTGAAGACCGAGCACATGAACCTGGTCATCGGATAGTGGTTCCGAAGGGCGCAACAGGGCGCGGTCGCGCGGATTCTCTTCGAGCCATTGTGGCGTGAAGCGACTGTCAGCGAGTTTAGGAGTGAATTCCTTCAGTTCCTCTTTGCTCAATTTGTCGAGTTCATGGAGCGGATAGGAAGATCCCGCAATGCCACCTGCACTTGTTGACCACAAGACGAGTTTCTGGACGTAACTGGGAAAGGTGACCGCAAACTCTTGTGCCACCATTCCTCCGAAGCTCACACCGAGCAGAATGCAAGATGAGACACCGAGTCCATCCAGAATTGCTCGAACGTCGTTGGCATAATCAGCCATTGTCCATGGCCCTGGTGGAGTTGAAGAGCCACCCATGCCTCGGTGATCAAACGCAATGACGTCTGCATCTCGTCTGAGGCTTTCTAGAAATATCGAGGACGAATCAATTGTCGCGCCGGTGCCATTTAGAAGTAGAACTGTCTGCCCAGAGCCACCGCGTTCCACAAGGTATTCACCGGTGTCCGTGACTACATGAGTTCGGTGTGGACTGCTCATTGGAGCGGGTGGCGGGAATCGAACCCGCGTGGCCAGATTGGAAGTCTGGAACTCTACCATTGAGCTACACCCGCGCGTCTCAAATGAGACTCGGATAAGTCTAGGCGAACATCTAGCGTGGTGGTGTGGAGCAGACAATGTATGACCAAGTCGGTGGTCAAGAATTCTTTGTTCGCTTGGTCGATGCGTTTTACGCTGTTGTGGAAAAAGACGAACTTTTGCGGCCCATGTACCCAGAAGATCTCACTGAAGCCAAGCAACATCTGGTCTTCTTTTTAGTTCAGTACTGGGGTGGGCCACAGGTCTACATGGAAGCAAGAGGTCATCCTCGACTGCGGATGAGGCACGCGCCGTTTCGTATCACCAAGAAAGCCCGTGACAACTGGCTGAGCGCAATGGGTCAAGCCCTGGAGAGCGTGCGAAGCGAACTCTCACAAGAGCAATTTGTAGAGATGAACTCGTATTTCGACATGGCTGCGCATCAACTTCGAAACGCTTAGCCATCACGCTGGGGCGACTTAATATTTTTTAGGCTGTTGTCATGCAGGGCCGCTCAGCACTTCGAGAAAATGAACACAGAATCATTTCAGTGACGCCAGTCGTATCTGGTCTGTTGCGACCACTGTTGAGTCTCGCAACTTCACTTGTTGCAGTTAACTTCATCGCCACGCATATTCGTGCGTTGTCTTCGCATGAAGGGCTACTTCTTTTTATCTTTGCGGGACCATGTGCAGTAGTCGTTGGAACGAGAACATGGAAGTGGCGCTCACACAAACTGCATGTGACGAACCAGCGAGTTATCGCTGAAGGTGGCGTGGCGACTCGCTTTACTAACGCCGTAGAGCTTCGTGACATTCTGGGGACAGGTATTGAACAGTCGTTCGTTGAACGCGTACTTCGCCGAGGTGAAGTAGTTCTTGATACTGCCTCTGGTCCGTTCTACTCAGGTCTCGTGAGCCATCCAGCAGCTCTTTGTCGTCTCATCGACTCCGAGCGCGCAACTCCACCATCTGGAAATGTGCCACTCGACACAGTCTTTGAAGCGAATCTTCAACCTGATCGCGTTTTCGAGACTCGCCCTCGAAGGAGAATTGATGGCGAAAGTGAATGGTCCATGAGACCAGACGAGTACCGTGATTGACGTGACTACTCGATATCGCTGCACGGCTTGTGGAAATTTGACTCGCTTTGATGTGGTTGAGACCACCTCAATTCGTTCATTCCACCACTTCACCGTTGGCGGAGATCTTTCAATTGAAGAGCCGGAGATTATTTCGAAGACAGTTGAATCAGTTGATTGTCGCTGGTGCGGCCATGGCCGCGGTGTAGAGGAAATCACCGAGGGCGAGTGAGCTCATTCGACCAACCTAGGCAGCGCCTCGTGGCGTTGCGTTTTAATGGGTTGGTTAATGGAACGCCAGTTACAAAGTTGATCACCGAGAAAACTTTGGTGGTCGCAATCAAGCCAAACTGTGATGGCTGTCGTGATTTTGTGCACTCCTCGCTGCAAGAACTTTCTAACGTAAATGTCCTGGTTGTTTCTGAGTCCAATGATGCCAATGGTGAGTGGGCAAATGGAAATCAAGAAGTGCTTATTTCACCTGAAATCCTCACAACTCTGGGCATTAAGTGGCCCCCATTCTTTGTTTTGATTGACCCCGCTACTTCAATGATCATCACCGAAGGTGTTGTCTTTGGGCCGTCGCAGATCGCAAAGGAAATCGCCCCGTTCCTTATTTGATGTCACACCCTTAGTAAAGGCTCTATGAAAGCGAAAGGGATCAAATGAGTAAGAACATTCAAGTATCGATTAGCTGTAATGAATGTGTCAGAAGAAGCACACCGGACTGTGATGACTGCTTGGTGAGTTTTGTCTTGGGCAGCACACCAGACGAGCTCGTTATGTCGAGTGATGAAGCGAAGATTATTGAAATCTTTACTAGCGAGGGAATGATCCCTAGTCTCAAATACCGTCAAAGAATTGAGTCAAAGCCCTAAGAGTTCTGCGAAGTAGCGTGGTTGCATGGCGCGCCACTTACTCGTGACCAATGACTACCCGCCAAAGACGGGCGGGATTCAGGTCTACTTACACGAACTATGGCGCCGTTTAGAACCCGGCCGTGCAGTAGTACTCACTGCTTCATCACATGAAGATGCACCAACGTTTGATCTCGAAACAGATGTTGAAGTAGAGCGAGTCAAGGGAAAAACTCTCTTCTTTCCAACGAGACGCGCGCTTCACGCAATCGAAGATGCAATTGCGCGTCACCAACCTGACCTTGTTCTTCTTGACCCGGCGTGGCCACTCGGACTTCTTGGTCCAAGACTCTCTAAGCCCTACGGAGTAATTCTTCACGGTGCCGAAGTAACCATCCCTGGTCGACTTCCACTTATTGCATCAAGCCTTCGCTACATCCTTCGCCACGCCAGTGTCGCAGTTTGTGCCGGGACGTACCCAGAACAAGAAGCCAGGCGCAACGCTGGCGAATACATGCCGCCAGTAGTGCAAATACCGCCTGGCGTTGACACCAGCCGTTTTGTTCCTCTCGAGGCGTCTAAGCGAGAAGACGTTCGAAAGAAACTTGGACTCGATCCTGATGCGCTGCTCGTCTCTTCGTACTCACGATTAGTGCCGAGAAAAGGCATGGATACGCTTATCAAAGCGTCAGCAAAACTCAAAGTAAACATTCCAAACCTGCAAGTAGCAATTGGTGGCTCTGGTCGCGACCGTGAGCGGCTCGAGAAGTTGGCGAAAAAACTGAATGCCCCCGTGGTTTTCTTGGGACGCGTCGCCGATGATGATTTAAGCCCATGGTTAGGTGCGAGTGATCTGATGGTGATGGATTGTCGAAGTAGGTGGCTTGGACTGGAGCAAGAAGGCTTCGGGATTGTTTTCGTTGAGGCGGCAGCTAGCGGAGTGGCTCAAATTGCTGGACGTTCTGGCGGCAGCCATGAAGCAGTCCTTGATGGAGTGACGGGCACCGTGGTGGCCAAGTCACGTAGCGCCCAAGCTCTTGCCGTTGCTATGGGAGAACTGCTTATGGACAATGAGCAACGCTCTCGCTTCGCAGCCCAGGCTCGCCTGATGAGTGAAGAACGTTTCGACTGGAACGCTCTAGCGTTATGCCTCGGGAACGGCCTCCAGCCGTTCGACAGCATCAACACCAGCGTTTAACTGCTCTAAGGTATTGGCAAGAGGAGGGCACGTGGCACAGCGCGCAACATTGTCAATTGTTGTTAATGCCTCGCCTGACACCGTCTATTCCGTGGTCACTGACTTCGCTGCTTACTCGCAGTGGGTGAGTGAACTAAAGAAAATTGAAGTTCTAGAACGTGATTCTGATGGGCGCGCACTCGAAGTTGAATTTCGTGCCGCCGCCTTTGGTCGCTCTACGACGTACGTACTTCGCTACGACTACAGCCGTGCACCAGGACAGCTGAACTGGAAACAAGTTGATGGTGACATCACAAAGTCGCTCGTTGGTCAGTACCGTTTTGAGCCATCGGGAAGTGGAACAAAAGTCACTTACGACTTAGAAGTTGAACTTGCAGTGCCAATTCCATCGTTCGTGAAGGCTCGTGCCGCACAGCGCATCCAAATCCAGGCCCTTCGAGAACTTAGAGAGCGTGCAGAGCGTCGTTCATGAATGACGTTGCAATAGGTGTCGACATTGGCGGCACTAAGTCTTTAGCTCTACTTGTTTCGAGGGATGGAAAAATCCTCGAAGAAGATCGCCGTCAAACACCACACGCACCTGATGCCAGTGATGAAATGACCTTGGCAATTGGTGAGCAAATTACTTCACTGTGTGCCAAACAAAGTCTTGACCCTAAAAGCCTCAAAGTGGGCCTCGGACTTCCAGGACTCATACGGCGTGACGGCACTCTCGCGTATGCGCCGAACTGGCAAAGCGCTCACGGAATAAATCTTGCGGAGTCGCTTAAAAAACTGCTTGGAACACCACATGTCTATTCAGACAATGACGCAAACTGCGCTGCGCTTTGTGAACACGAATGGGGAGCAGTAAAAGGCATTGACGATTTTGTCATGGTGACGCTCGGCACAGGAATCGGTGGCGCACTTTTTGTCGATGGCGCCTTGCAACGTGGAAAAAACGGCTTTGCCGGTGAAATTGGCCACATGGTTGTGAGCGCCAATGGAGCAGAGTGTCTCTGCGGAGGAAAAGGTTGTTGGGAGCGTTACTGCTCAGGTGGTGCACTGCAGCGCATGACCAGTGAAGCGGTGAAGGAAGGCAAACTTCCCAAGTTGAGTGCATTGCTTGGAAAAGAAAACGTTCGCGGAGAAGATGTTTCTAAAGCGGCAGGTGAGGGAAGCGAAGAGGCTGTTGCAATCATGCGAGAAATTGGATGGTGGATGGCACTCGGACTTTCAAACCTCGAAGTTCTTCTGGACAGCGGAACGTACGTTATTGGCGGAGGACTTTCGACGGTATTTGAACTTGTGCTCCCAGCTGCACGCGAACATCTCGACGAACTTGTTGAAGCTCGAGAAGCTCGCCCTCCTTTTAAAATTCTTCCAACAATGTTTGGACCAAATTCAGGAGCACTTGGTGCTGCACTTTTAGCGTTCGAGGGAGCGAAGTGAAGTTAGGCGTTCTACTTCCAACGTTTAGAAACGGCAGTGACGATGCACTCGCCTTTGCGGGTGAAGCAGCTCGCCAGGGCATTGATGGCGTGTTTGCCTACGATCATCTATGGCCCATGGGATCGCCAGAGCGCCCCGCACTCTCACCGTTCCCGGTGCTAAGCGCAATCGCAGCAAAATACGAAGATTTAACTGTCGCGCCTCTCGTTGCACGAGTTGGACTTGTTGGCACGGAGCACTTGGTGAGCCAGTTCAGAACATTGAATGCTCTTGCCCCGGGCAGAGTGATTGCTGGACTTGGAACTGGCGACCGGCTCTCCGCCGACGAAAATGAAGCGTACGGACTGGCGAGCCTTTCTGGCGCCGAGCGCCGCGAGCTCATGATTGACGCAGCAACAGAACTGCTTGATGAAATGCCAGTCTGGTTTGGCGGTGGCAGCGATGCAACGAATCAGCTGGCCATTGACCTCGGAGCTGAGCTCAATTTATGGAATGTCCAAGTGCACGAAGTTGAGAAAATGTCTGAGTTCGCAACGGTCAATTGGGCTGGGAATCCGCCAGCAGATACCCATGGTTTCCTAGACGGGCTCGAGGCAGCGGGCGCCACGTGGGCAATATTTGCACCCTCAGTGCAAATTCATGACCTGAAAGAGTGGCGCGAAGGTCATCCAGTAAGTAAGTTTCGCTGATGGAATTCCGCAGAATAAATGGCTTGCCCCCGTACGTCTTTGCTCAGATCAATGGTCTGAAGGCAGAGGCACGAGCGGCGGGAAGAGACATTGTTGACTACGGCTTCGGTAACCCTGACCTTCCAAGTCCTGACATTGCCGTTGAGAAACTCAGCGAAGCAGCACACAACCCGAAGAACCACCGTTACTCGGCGAGTCGTGGACTTCCAAACCTTCGTCTCGCAATGGCTACTCGTTACAAGAAGATGTGGGACGTTGATCTCGACCCCGATACTGAAGTTGTCACCACCATTGGTGCCAAAGAAGGTTTAACGCATCTCATGTGGGTTTTGCTCGGACCCGGAGATACTGCGATTGTTCCAAGTCCGAGTTATCCAATTCACTTAGCTGGCCCAGGGTTCGCTGGTGCAACAGTTATCACTGTTCCAATGCTTGACCCTGCGTCATCAGATAATGATCCAGGCGACGACTTCTTTGATGGACTCGTCGCAGCTTGGGAAAAAGCAACCGTTAAGCCACGAGTAATTATTTGCTCGTTCCCGCACAACCCAACAAGCGCGTGCGTGGACTTAGCGTTCATGGAACGACTTGTTAATTTTGCACTCGAACACGACGTCATCATTTGTCACGACTTCGCATACGCCGACCTTGGATTTGATGGCTACAAGCCACCTTCGATTCTTCAGGTCCCACGCGCGAAAGAATGCTGTGTTGAGCTCTACACACTCACCAAGTCTTTCTCCATGGCTGGATGGCGTGTTGGATTCATGGTTGGCAATAAGGAAATAGTCGCAGCGCTTACTAAATTAAAGAGCTACCTCGACTACGGAACGTTCCAGCCAGTCCAGATCGCCGCCATCGTTGCCATGAATGAAGCTCAGACATATCCAGATGAACTGCAAGTTATCTATCAAGCTCGTCGCGACACACTTATTGATGGACTGAACCGAATTGGCTGGGAAGTTCCAGCACCTAAGGGCTCTATGTTCATCTGGGCTCGCATTCCAGAGCCGTACCGTGACCATTCATCACTTGAATTCGCGAAGTATCTGATTGCTGAAGCTGACGTTGCGACCAGTCCTGGTGTTGGATTCGGTGATGGCGGCGACGGTCACGTCCGCTTTGCACTCATTGAAAATGAGCTGCGAACGCATCAGGCAATTAGAGGTCTTAAAAAAGCTTTGCCAAAACTTGGCTAATTAGCGCTTCTGTCCGCCTACAGGCACTCGCACAGTTTCAATTTTGCCAAGTCTGTTTCCTTTTACGACGCTTGGGCTGCTGTCAGGTGCAGTGAAAATGTAGAGCGTCTTCAAATCTGCTCCACCCATCGCGCAGGCAAATGTCACGTCCGTGGTGTTGACGCGAGCGGTTATTTCGCCACCTTCTTTAACGCGAACAATTCCGTGATCAAACGGGTTTGGATTAGCCATCCAAATTTGTCCTTCATCGTCAATGCAGTTTCCGTCTGGGTTCATTCCCGTTACGTCCGCCCACACACGACGATTAGAAAGTGTCCCATCCTCGGCAACATCAAACGCGGTGATGCTTCGCCCGAACGTTTCTCCCACCATGAGCGTCTTATTGTCAGCACTCAGCACGGTGCCGTTAGGGAAGAACAGATCAGGGACGACCTGAATGATTTTTCCTTCAGGGTTTAGAACCACAACATTGGTTGATGGAAGCGGGTTGAAGAGAACTTCTGCTGCGCCTTTTTCTTCTATCCAACCATGAAGGTCGAATCCAAAGTTGCCGACGTAACTAAATCCAGATGGTGAAACAAGCATGTCATTGGCCCAGAAGCCGCAGTGTTCGCTGATGTCAGCGAACTCAGATGCGACGCCGTTGCTGAGTCGCATTACTTTGTGATCAGTCATTGACACGTAAAGCAGGTCACCGTTCGGAAGCCATCCCAGGCCTGAAGGTTGATTAGGAACGCTGTGCTCTAGGTGCTCATCACCGCAGTTCTCATCAATGCTGAAAATTGCATTGCGATAAAAGTCGGAGAACCAGAGGCGACCATCGTGCCATCGTGGCCCTTCTCCAAATCCGAGTCCTTCTCTTGCGACCTTTGATTCGTACGTTTCCATAACTTCCCCCTATGTATTTTTAAAACCTATACCGATTACGAACGTTCAAGCACTCGACTCCACGAAGCGTACGCTGTGTCTGCAAAGACTGGGTCCTCGGGCTCAAATCGCAAGTCTGGTTCCCATAAGTTTGCGAGTTCCTCAAGTGATTTCCACATTGTTCCAAGTCCCGAAATGCAGGCAGCTCCACGCGCCGTTGCTTCTAACGATTTGCTCCTAAGTACCGGTGACTTCGAGTGAGTTGCTTGCAGTTGCATAAGAAGGTCCATTGCTGCAGCCCCTCCGTCGCAGCGAAGCTCTTTAACACCGAGTCCGTTGGCAACAAATGCATCAGTCATAGCTCGTACTTGAAAGGCAAGTGCTTCAATCAGTGCACGCGCAATGTTTCCTTTCGAGACTGCTTGGCTTAGCCCTGAGATTGATCCACGAACTTCTCCTCGCCAGTAGGGCGAACCGAGTCCATTGAACGCAGGAATGAACTGAACACCAGCGCTATCTGGAACACTCAGTGCAAGTGGTTCGAGGTCACTCGCTTGTGAGATGAAATTCATTTCGTCACGTAACCACTGCACCGCAGCTCCCGCAACAAAGGCAGAGCCTTCAACTGCATATGAAGTTGTACCGAATTCTCCGAGGTCCCACGCAACGGTCGTGATGAGACCGTCAAAGACTCCTGGAATTTTGTCCCCAGCGTTAGCCAAGATAAATGCTCCAGTGCCGTAAGTGGCCTTCACCATTCCGGGATTGAAACAAGCCTGTCCAAAAAGTGCCGCCTGCTGGTCGCCAAGCACTCCAGACACACTGACACCAGCCAGTTCTGGAATTACTGAATTCAGTATCTCACCAAAGTTTGAACGAGACGCCTGGATTGTCGCGAGTGCTTCCCTGGGAACTGAGAAAAGCTTCAACATCACTTCAGACCAATCGAGAGTTGCGAGGTCCATGAGCATTGTTCTCGATGCGTTCGATGGTTCTGTCACGTATGTTCCACATAACTTCCACAGAAGCCACGTGTCTACCGTGCAGAGTGCAGGTGACGTTGCACCGCTAAGCGATCCGTTGTTGATTAGCCATTTCATTTTTGTTGCGGAGAAATATGAATCAATAACTAGACCGGTTGTTTTTCTAACGAGGTCACTGTGGCCAGATGAATTCATTTCATCGCAGAGGGGAGCAGTGCGCTTGTCTTGCCAGACAATTGCGCGGTGAAGAATTTCTCCATTTGCTCTGTCGAACGCGACAGTTGTTTCACGCTGGTTAGTTATGCCAACAGAGAGGATCTTGTGGCCCGCCGCTTGGGCATTTTTGGCGACCTCGCTGAGAGTGGCAATTGCCAGGTCGGCGATTTCTGCCGGATCGTGCTCCACCAGCCCTGGCCCAGGGAAATACTGGGTTAGTTCTCGGTAGCTCGAATCAACGAGCACACCCCTCTGGTCGAAGGCGGCTGTACGGACCCCTGAAGTGCCTGCGTCGAGGGCGAGAATTAGGTCCATAGGGGTCAGGCTACTTAGGGTTCGGGGGGTCTAGAAGTCCGTATGGCTAGGGGCATAAAAATAATTCAAAAAAGTCCAAAATAGAGTTGACATGATGTAATTACAGTGCTGTAATAGCACAGCATCTTGCGATGTGCCGGTGGGAAACCACTACATATAGTGGTTTGGGCCCCTTGGAGCGACTATCCTTGTTATCCCGACTCCTAGTTCGCTTGAAGCATTTTTAGTGTCGGATTCGGAAAGAAAAGAGAGAAAAATGGCTATCGCACCTCAGCGACTTGGAATTGGTATTCGCAGATTTTTTACTACGGAGGACCGTCACCCTTATGACGAAATTATTTGGGACCGTCGTGATGCGCGTATCTCGAACTTCCGCGATGGCTCCGTTGCCTTCGAACAACTAGGTGTCGAAGTCCCAGCTTCATGGTCATTCAATGCCACCAACATTCTTGCTCAGAAGTACTTCCGAGGAACCCTCGGACTCCCTGAGCGCGAGACCAGCCTGAAGCAGGTCGTGGACCGCATTGTTGACACCGTTGCCAACTGGGGCATTGACTCCAACTACTTCGTAGACGAACAAGAGGCCGAGACATTCCGTTCAGAGCTCAAGCACATCCTGGTCACTCAAAAGGCCGCATTCAACTCACCGGTGTGGTTCAACATTGGTGTGAAGGATGTTCCACAGCAGGGAAGCGCATGCTTCATCCTCGCGGTGCAGGACTCAATGCGCTCAATTCTTAACTGGTACACCGAAGAAGGAATCATCTTCAAGGGTGGATCAGGTGCTGGTGTAAACCTTTCAAAGATTCGCTCAAGTGCCGAAGGCCTTGAAGGTGGAGGAACCGCGAGTGGTCCGGTTTCATTCATGCGTGGTGCCGACGCTTCTGCTGGAACTATTAAGTCCGGTGGAAAGACTCGTCGCGCAGCGAAGATGGTCATGCTTGATGCTGATCA
Source organism: uncultured Acidimicrobiaceae bacterium (assembly GCA_937975915.1). Lineage (GTDB taxonomy): Bacteria > Actinomycetota > Acidimicrobiia > Acidimicrobiales > RAAP-2 > RAAP-2. The sequence continues at coordinate 309,287 of CALJTY010000030.1, forward strand.
CCCAGACATCGAAGAGTTCATCTGGTGTAAGGCCAACGAAGAGAAGAAGGCGCGTGTTCTTCGTGACAACGGCTTTGACATGGACTTAGACGGTAAGGACATCCACTCAATTCAGTACCAGAACGCCAACAACTCGGTTCGTGTTTCTGACGACTTCATGCAAGCAGTTCTTGACGACGCTGACTGGAACCTCACGGCTCGTGCCGGTGGCTCAACAGTTCGTGCCGTAAAGGCCCGCGACCTATGGCGTCAAATGGCTCGTGCTGCTTGGGAATGTGCTGACCCAGGTCTGCAGTTCGACACCACTATTAACAAGTGGCACACCTCAAGCAACACCGACCGTATTAACGGTTCGAACCCTTGCTCTGAGTACATGCACATTGACAACTCAGCTTGTAACCTTGCAAGTATCAACTTGATGCACTACCTACGCGAAGATGGTCGTTTTGATGTTGAAGCGTTCAAGCACACAGTTGAAGTTCTCTTCACTGCTCAAGAAATCATTGTTGGTGCCGCTGACTACCCAACTGAGATGATTGGTATCAACTCACGCAAGTTCCGCCAGCTCGGACTTGGTTACGCCAACATCGGTGCGCTACTCATGGCATCTGGTCTTGCATACGACTCAGACCAGGGTCGTGCAGTTGCTGCATCAATCACTGCATTGATGACCGGCCACGCTTACGCCACCAGTGCTCGCACTGCTGGACGCATGGGGCCTCACGAAGGTTTTGCCGAGAATGCTGAGCCAATGATCAATGTTCTTCGCATGCACCGTGATGCTTCGTACCAGATTGACGCAAAGCTTGCTCCTGCTGACATCTTGGAAGCTGCACAGCACGCGTGGGAAGAAGCAGTTGACCTTGGAACACGTTACGGAACACGTAACGCCCAGGCCACTGTTCTTGCTCCAACCGGAACAATCGGACTTCTCATGGACTGTGACACCACTGGAATTGAGCCTGACCTTGGACTCGTGAAGTTCAAGAAGCTCGTTGGTGGTGGAAACATGGCCATTGTTAACCAGACAGTGCCACGTGCACTAACCAAGCTCGGTTACTCAGACGACGAAGTTACTGCGATTGTTGAATACATTGACGTGAACAAGTCAATCATGGGTGCACCGGCTCTTAAGCCTGAGCACCTCCCAGTATTCGCATGCTCAATGGGTGACAACACCATTCACTACCTAGGTCACGTGAAGATGATGGGTGCAGTTCAGCCATTCATCTCGGGTGCAATCTCAAAGACAGTGAACATGCCAGAAGATGCAACAATCGAAGACGTAGAAAATCTTCACTTGGATGCCTGGAAGCTTGGCGTCAAGGCTGTTGCTATCTACCGTGACAACTGCAAGGTTGGACAGCCACTTTCAACTGCCAAGAAGGACGGCGAAGAGTCAACAAACTCAGTCACCGCTACTGACAGCGTTGCTGCAGAACTTCAGACCAAGATCAACGCACTCGAAGCTCAGCTTCAGATTGCTAAGTCTGAGGGTGGCACGAGCGTTGTAGTTGGTGCTGTTCGTGAGCGTCTTCCACGCCGTCGCGTATCAACAACATTCTCATTCCGTGTTGCGGACTGTGAAGGATACGTAACTGTTGGTGAATACGAAAACGGTCGTCCAGGTGAAGTGTTCATCAAGGTTTCAAAGCAGGGCTCAACCCTTGCTGGAATCATGGATGCCTTCTCGATCTCAATCAGCCTCGGACTCCAGCACGGCGTGCCACTTGCAACCTATGTTCGCAAGTACGTCAACTTGAAGTTCGAACCATCAGGAATGACTGACGATGCAGACCTACGTATTGCAACGTCACTCGTTGACTACATCTTCCGTCGCATGGCGCTTGACTACCTAAGCCCATCAGAGCGTGAAGAGATTGGTGTGCTTTCAACAAGCGAGCGCATCCAGCCAACACTTCCTGAAGTTGTTGAGCAGTCAACACCATCAGCTGGCATCAGTATCCAGCCAACATTGATTGAAGTAGCTCCAAAGCCTGCTGCGCAGCCTCCACGCGAGACTCCAGCAACTGAGAGCCACGACGCTCCAATGTGTTACCAGTGCGGTGACCAGATGCAACGTGCTGGTTCATGCCACGTATGTGCCAGCTGTGGCGCAACAAGTGGTTGCAGTTGATCTAAGCATTAACGATGTAATGAAAATCCCGGGGCGACTGCCCCGGGATTTTTTATTGAGTAATTCGACCGTCTTCTTTAGGAGTCAAACTCTTTCGAAGGCTGAGCATCATCAATGAGCCTCCTAGAGAAGCACTGCCAATAAATAGTGGCCACCAAGATCCAAGATTCGAGCTGAAAAGAATCGAAGTAAACGCTGCGGCCACCATTGATGAAACGCCCCACGTGAGCCCGGAGGCAGCGTTATAGCGTCCGCGTAAATGCTCAGGAGCGATCTCATTGATGAGCGCTGAACCAACTGGGTTGATCAAGGTTTCACCGATTGCGAAAATGCCCATTCCGATGCAGATTGAAATAATCGCGAGAATTTCAGGCATTTTTAGAGCGGCAAAGAGGATGAACCAAAAGCTGAACCATAAAAGTCCTGCCAACGCCATGACACGAGTGCGGCTTTTATTCTCCACCAGATTCGTCACGAAAAGCTGAGACGCAATGATTGTCGTGGTGTTGCAAAAGAACATGATTCCAATCACGTGAACAGGAATCTTTAAATCATTTACAACAAACAGACTGAACCCCGCTTCTTGTGAGCCGTAACCGCCAAGCATAAGTATCAGTGAAGCGCTGACGTAACGAATAAGTCTCTTGTCTCGAAGGACATCGCCCCAACCCTCGTCTTCTTGTTCCTTGGTCAATTCATCTGAATCGTCACGTTTTCCGTATTTCCAAAGCGTTGTGAAAACTATTGCGATTCCTATCGCAGTTGCTGCGTTCAAGAGATAAAGAATGGTGAACGTGAAGGTGTGATTTAGGTCAACAATGCTGGCCGCGATAAGTCCACCAAATCCAATGCCGAGGTTGACGAACATGAAGTTAAGTCCAAATGCTCGCTGGCGGTGTTGTTCATCTATCAGCCGAGAGAGCAACGTGCTTCCTGGTCCCCAGAATGCGCCTCCGGTAATTGCAACAACAAAGTAAGAGGCGACGAGAGAAAAGTACGTGTGTGCATAGGCCCACACCACTAATGAAATCGCTTCGAGAACAAGCGAGGGAACGAGGACAAGCACTGGGCCAAATTTGTCAACGAGGGTTCCGATGATCGGACTGCAGACAAGCCCTGATACTGCACCAATAACGAGAAGCATTGACGCAAACCAAATCGAGAAATGGCGGACATTGTGAACGTAAATTACGAACATTGAAAAGGTAAGTCCGTTACCGATGCACCCCAGAACTGTCCCTAGGAAATAGCGCTTCAGTTGCGGTGTAATCGCGTTTCTAAAGTCTCTTGGGACCAGGGTATTTAGAAGTGGCACGCAGGCAAGGCTACCTACATCTTGAACACCAATTCACAAGCGCAAATTAATGCCATTCTGAGCGACCGTCGACTTGAAATGACGGTTACGCTAGTTACGTACTGTTCCATCAGCTACAGACCAGAAAGTTTTCGATGTCTATCAAGCAGCTACCGAACAGCAAAACTGATCTTCTTCTTGAAATCGCTCCTGACGTTGAGCGTCTCTATAACCGCCACCTCGAAGCTCCACGCCTCTGGTACCCGCACGAGCAGATCAACTGGGGGCAAGGGCAAAACTTCGGTGAGCATGCGTGGCATGAAAATGACTACCCACTCTCTCCGGGAGTGCGCAGCTCAATCTACGTAAACCTCCTCACCGAGGACAATCTTCCTTATTACACAAACACGTTGCTTGGTTACGCTCCAAAGGGACACCCAATTCGTGAATGGAACAATCAGTGGACCATGGAAGAAAATCGTCACGCCATGGTTATGCGTGACTGGGTTCACATCACACGCTGCATTGACCCGACATTGCTTGAAGATGGTCGACGTGTGCAAATGAAGAAGGGTGAAGTTCCTCAGCCTGAATCTTTCGCCGACTTGATTACTTACGTTGCCTTCCAAGAGCGTGCCACTCAGATTGCTCACCGTAATACTGGAGCCCACTTGCCTAAGGACGACAAGATGGGGCGAAATGTTCTCGCCCTCGTGGCTGGTGATGAAACCAAGCACTACCTCTTCTACCGTGACTTGGTGATGGCCGCATTCGCAATTGATCCGTCAGCAATGATGATTTCTGCAGCGAAGCAGGCCCAGGCATTCGCAATGCCAGGAACTGGCATTCCGAGCTTCACTCGCCACGCAGTTCGTATTGCTCGTGAGGGGATCTACGGACTTAGCCAATTCCTAAAAGATGTTCTAGACCCAGTACTAAACCTCTGGGACGTGAACCACATTTCTGGGCTTACAGCAGAGGCTGAAAAGGCTCGTGCGGAGCTGGCTGAGATGATCAAGCAACTTGGCGCAACGGTTGAGCGCATGGCTCAAAAAGCCGCTTCAATTGCGGCGAACGCCAAGCCTGCAACGCTGTAAAAGGCCTTCAGCTGGCATGGCCTGAGAACACGGAACCTCCAAATCAATTATTGACTTGACCCCCGTCAACCTGCGTAGGATTTACATTCAAGCAGGGGGAAATCAGTGGCACTTGGGTACCAAGAATCTATCGATGAAGTAACAGGACCAGGATCTTGGTTTGAGCTTGAGGACGGCGTCGTAAACGGTGTCCCGATGAAGGTTTTCAAGAACGCCCCGAAGGCACTTCGAGACGTATTCAATCCATCTCGAGAATCAGATGCGACCTACATGGTCTACGAAGACGAAGAATGGTCATACAAAAAGACTCACCAAGAAGCAGACGCTCTCGCGTATGCACTTGTTCACACCTATGGCATTAAGCCAGGCGACCGTGTTGGAATCTCAATGCGCAACCTTCCTGAATGGGTTGTTTCCTTCACCGCAATTACTGGCATTGGAGCTGTATCGGTTTCAATGAACTCATGGTGGACTGAAGAGGAGCTTGAGTTCTCCCTTAAAGATGTTGGCCTTAGCGTGCTCATTGTTGACAGCGAGCGAATTGAGCGCGCCACTGGTCCATGTGAGCGCAATGGGACCAAGATGATCACTGTTCGAGAAGGAAACGTTCCTATTCCAGCTGTTGCAAAACGCTGGGAAGATGTTGTCGTTCGTGGTGAAGCAATGCCATTCGTCGAGATTACGACCGACATGGACGCAATCATTCTGTTCACGTCTGGAACTACAGGATTTCCTAAGGGTGCCGTTTCAACGCACCAAGCCGTTGCGAACTCAATGATGGCATTCAGTGCTCGTGCGAGCGCCAATGGAAAGCGTGTTGAGGGTCTTGCGCAAGAAAAGAAGGACTCACCGTTTCCAAATGTTGGAATCTTGGCCGTGCCGCTCTTTCACGTAACGGGTATGGCAGTGATGCTGTCTAACTTCGCGTACCAGTTCAAAATGGTCATCATGTTCAAGTGGGATGCCGAGCGAGCCCTTCAGCTCATTGAAAAGCATCACATCACTACCTTCACTGGAGTTCCTACTCAGTCTTGGGACATGGTCCAGCACCCGAATTTCTCTAAGTACGACACCTCATCGCTAAACGTCGTTGGTGGAGGTGGTGCTCCGGCACCGGCGAAACTTGTCGAACAAGTTGATGGCGCCTTCAAGAGTGGTCGTCCGAACCTCAGCTATGGAATGACGGAAACAAACGCGTACGGTCCAGGAAATGTTGGCTCTGAATACACCTCGCACCCGAATTCGACCGGTCGCATTCCTATTCCAGGAATGGAACTAGAAATTCGAGACGAAGATGCGAATCCAGTCCCTCGCAATACATCTGGAGAAATCTGGATGAAGGGTCCAATGCTCATTCGCGGTTACTGGAACCGTCCTGATGCAAACAAGGAAACCCTTGTCAATGGATGGCTACGAACAGGTGACCTAGGACGCATTGATGACGAAGGTTTCATCTTGATTGAAGACCGCGCCAAGGACATGATTATCCGAGGTGGAGACAATGTCTATGGTGCAGAAGTTGAGACTGGAATTTATGAAATTCCTCAGGTCTACGAAGCAGCAGTCTTTGGAATTAAGCATGAACGACTCGGTGAAGAAGTTGCCTGCGTAATCATGGTGAAGCCTGGCGAAACATTGACTGAAGAACAGGTGACCACGTATCTAAATGGGCGAATGGCAAAGTACAAGATTCCAACTCGCATTGCTTTCACGACTGAGCCGCTGCCTCGAAACCCAGCGGGAAAGTTCTTGAAGCGATCAATGGAGAAGTTGTACTTCTAAAGTCTGGGTAATGATTGCATGAAAAATAACTTTTTAAAATCTGTTGAGGAACGCACCGAAAAAGGAATCTTCGCTTCACGCTGGTTGCTCGCGCCTTTTTACATGGGGCTTGTGCTTTCCTTATTCTTGCTACTCGGAAAGTTTGCTCAAGAGTTTTACAAGCTTGCCAAGCCGCTTTTTTCACAGGACACTCACCATCTTGTTTTAGGTGTCCTCGGCCTTCTCGATTTGACGTTGCTCGCAAATCTGATTCTGATAATGATTTTTGCTGGATACGAAAACTTTGTCTCGAAGATTGGCATTGCCAAGAATTCTGTTGACCGTCCAACATGGATGGGAAGAGTTGATTTCGCAGGACTGAAGATCAAATTGATTGGTTCTTTGGTGGCGATTTCCGTAATCGAACTCCTACGCGACTTCTTGCAGGCGAATACTTTTGTTAATCCCGGTCTGAAGTGGAGATTGTTTATTTATCTCGCTTTTGTTGTGAGTGGTGTGCTGTTCGCGCTCATGGACTTCATCTCTGGAAAAAGAGAAGCGATCGAATTGTCTATTGAAAACGCTGAAGCAAACTAGCTGAAGCGTTGAACCGTATTTAAACTCGCCTCAGGGGATAGACCGTCACTTCGACATCAGCTCCAACAAGGATGTGAGGTGTGTCGGTAGTTTTAAAACCCGCAACGCGAACTGTTTCATCGTCGACTCGTTGGAGTTCTGCCGTGCGAACGTTCCATTTTCCATGCGAAAGAGTGCCGCGCAGTAGTTTTCCGCGCCTGAGTGTGTAGAGCGAATATCTTTCGACCAAGAACTGCTCGAGGCCAGCGGTTGCTTCTCTCCAGGACTCTTCTGACTCTTTAACTTCAAGCTCGGCTTTTGCCTGGTCAGCTTTTCGCTGGTTAAACCATTTAATGGTGTTACCTATTCTTTCTAGGCGAGTTTTGGAAAGCCGGTACGGCAAGCCAAAGGCAACATTGGCCGTTTTAACTGCAAGCCAGTCGTCAGAATCGAGGGTGCAGAACCACACGCCAGTTCTACCTTTTGAATCTTTCACGTAGGTGCGAACATTCACCTCGCCGAAATTGCTCACTCTCACTAATTTGGACAAGATTGCGAAGGGTCCAGGAAGCCGCAGATTTTGCATTGAAAATGGAATGAGACCAACCCAGGCTTTACCGTCGAAGAGGTCAGGTTCGAGTCCTTCGGGAATAACGGCCTTAACTTGCTGTGGATCAACTGGCCAGTGGCACCAAACAATGTTGCTCCACGTTTGGCGCATCACAGGAACTCGTTGTAGCGAGAATGCCATTTCAGTCTTTTTTTGGAGAGGGCATTCGACAACTTGCATCCAGCAGTCCAAGTCGCACAAGTGCATTTGAGATGTGGCGTCTATTTTTCCCGACGAGGTGATACAGAAAATCGTTAAATGCTCTGACTGGCGTCGCAGCATTAGCCGTGAGAATCACTGAACCAAGTATTCCCCAGAAACCAGGAAGAGCTTTAAGCGACCTTGCCACCGCACTAGAACGCAGAAAGGTGACTCCGTTCGAATCACGCACAACAACGGTCTTGTCAAATGGCAGAGTGGACGCGTCATCCCACGTACAAGTAACAGCAGGTGCGCAGGAAATCACTTTTGAGTTGTCGTGGCGCTCCAGCCACCGTACGCAGGCTCGACAAAGCCCACAGTCACCGTCATACATCAGCTCAAGTGCGCTACTCACCAAGCAATCTTAAGGGCGAAGGATTGCAGAGGAACAGGCAGGTCAATTCGGGGATTATCCGCTCGGAATAACTTTTAATTAGTCCCTTTACGATTAGACAATGGATAATTATTTCTCGGGTAAGAAGTTTCTTGTAATTGGTGCATCAGGCGTTTTAGGGTCTGAGATTTGTCGTCAACTCATTGCAAATGGTGCGGTGGTGTCTCTCATCGCGCGCACTGAAGCCAACATTCCAGATGACTTGCGGGAACTAAATCGCTCAACAGCTGACATCGGTTCAAGGGCTTCGCTACTGCTAGCGATTGATGAAATCGGTGGCACATTCGATGGGGTCATTAATGCCGCCGGAGTAGTGGCCTTTGGACCTATAGGTGAAGTCCCTGAAGAAGTGGTTGCCGAACTATTTCGCACCAATTCCACGGGGACAGTCAACGTTCTTTCACTCAGTGGGGCCTTCGTCAACGAGGGAGGCGTTGTCGCTTCGCTGACAGGAGTGGCAGCAGACGTATCGGTTCTCGGAATGAGTGCTTACTGTGCCTCAAAGAGCGCAGCTCACAGCGCAATGGCAGTAGCGGCTCGTGAATTTAGGACTAAGAAGATCAATGTGCTGGACATTCGTGCCCCGCACACAGAAACTGGATTAGTTACCAGAGCACTATTTGGCGCAGCTCCAAAGATGCCTCAAGGTCTTGAGCCATCATTTGTAGCCAACAGGATTCTGAGCGCTATTTCAAGCGGTGAAAAAGACTTACCAGCGGACGCATTTGCTCAGTAATCGTAGGTTTAAAGCTTTTGAAGAAGTGCCAGTGTCGTGCAGAGTGCGCCAAGCAACCATGAGATTGTTCGCAGCACGTGTGCGAAACGAAGCTTTCTCAGTAGATCTGCATTAAAGCCCTGAGAGAGTTTCTGGTGGATAGGAACTGCACTGAAAATTGTTAGCCCCACGGCACCTAGGGCAAAAAGTGCACTCGACGTCCACATGGCCAGGGTTGCTCGTGGGCTGGAAAATAACCAGATTGCTAGTCCCGCCGCTTGAGCAATCCATGCAGGGCCGACCGCCCAGCTAATTCGATTCGAGTGATGCTCGTGAAATTTTTGCCACTTGTCACCATCAACAAACTCAAACGATGGGTACACATTCAGCGCAACCGTGACTGACAGTCCAACTAGGTACCAACTGGAAATGAGTGTGACCAAGATTGCGTATTTCATACCAAAACACTAGGTCTTTATCTACTTGTATGAACCCAACATTCGCAACAAATTGGTGAACAATAACTAGGTCAAATTTTTGCAACGCACCCTTAGAATTATGTTCAGTTACTAAACCCTCACTACATGGAGAAACGAATTTTATGAAGCGAAGTATTTCTCGTTGGATTCCGGCAATTGTGGCACCAGTCCTAGTTGCCTCGGTCGCAGTTGGCTCGTCAGTTGCTTCAAGCGCTGAAGTTGTACTTCCCGACAAAACACCTTCACAGATCCTTCAGTTCATCAACACAAATCCAAACGTTGCTTTTTCTGGAAAGATCACCAAGGTTGCAAACCTTGGTCTTCCAGCAGTGAATCTGCTCCCTAACATCTCGCAAGCTTCGGTAGACCAGATGAAGAAGACATTGCCAAAGGGAATGGCAGACTTCATTCCTAAAGCCTCAGTTCAGGGCAACCTGGCAATAGTGCTGGGACTGCTCGCTGGAAACCAGCAGGCAAATGTCTATTACAACAACCCATCATTGGCTCGAGTTCAGCTGCTTGATCAAATGTCTGAGCGTGACTTCGTTGCCAATGGCAAAGACCTCTGGTTCTATGACGCAACCCAGCAAACTGTTATTCACCAATCGGTTGATAAAGCAGATTTGGTGAAAGACCAGTCACGCTTGCTATCGCTCTTTAATGAAAACGCATCGAAGTTACCTTTCGATGCACTTTCACCAGCATCAGTTGCTGACTACTTCCTTCAGCAAATAAGCCCAAGCACAACAGTTTCTGCCGGAAAGAATGTGCTCGTGGCTGGACGCGGGGCATACGAACTCACATTGACTCCTAAGTCAACCGGCACACTCGTTTCATCGGTATCAATCCTGGTTGATGGAAGAAACGGAGTGCCGCTTTCGGTGTCCATTAACGCCGTTGGTCAAAGCAACCCAGCATTCAAGGTTTCCTTCGATTCAGTTTCCTTTGGCGCATCTGCACCATCAATCTTCGCTTTTGCTCCACCAGTGGGAGCGACGGTGCAAGAACTTGCGGTCCCTGGATCAGAAGGTCAGATGAACAAGCAGATGCAAACTCCGTCAGCTGCGGACAAGGCTGCTGCGCTGGCTGAATTCGAAAAAGTGAAGTCTGAGGGATGGTCAGCGGTTACTGAAATTCCAGCATCGCAAATTCCTTCGAAAGAGCTCGCTTTAATCAAGAGCAACTCATTCTTTAATGTCCTAACAAAGCCAGTTAATGGTGGGCGCATCTTCTCTACAACACTGTTCAACATCTTGTTTACGGATGATGGGCGCATCTTTGCGGGAGCAGTTACTAAAGAGAAGCTTCTAGAAGCCGCCGCGAGGTAATGAGTCAAACCCTAGATCCGCAGTTCGCAATTGCGACTTCGGGCCTTACAAAAAGCTTCGGCTCTTACAACGCCGTTGATGAGATTGATCTAAGAGTTCCCAAGGGTTCAGTTTTTGGATTCTTGGGACCTAACGGTTCAGGCAAGACCACAACAATACGGATGCTGCTCGGTTTGGCAAACATCTCAGCAGGCGAAGTTTCACTGCTTGGCTCGTCAGTTCCTAGTGGACTTGGTGAAGTATTGCCTAAGGTCGGTGCACTTGTAGAGGGACCAGCTTTTTATCCATACCTCTCAGGTCGCGACAACTTATTCCGCTTCGATTCTGCTGACCGGAATGCAGATTCAAGAACTAGAGCGCAACGAGTCGATGCCGCATTAGCGCGCGTAGGCCTCACGCAGGCAGCAGGAAAAAAAGTTCACGCCTATTCACTTGGAATGAAGCAGCGACTTGGCATTGCCAATGCGTTATTGCAGCCTCGTGAACTCTTAGTACTTGATGAACCAACAAATGGCTTAGACCCTCAGGGAACTCGTGAGGTTAGAAATCTAATTAGGGCACTGGCAGCAGAGGGAATAACAATCTTTATCTCCAGTCACTTGCTGGCTGAGATTGAGCAGATTTGTACGCACCTGGCAGTCATGAGTCGAGGAAGAATTGTTGCCCAAGGTAGCGTCGAAGAACTTTCTGCTGGTCAGACCCTGAAACTAACTCTTGAGACTTCCCAGACTGATGAAGCGATCAGGATTCTGAAAGGTGAGGGGATTGATGCAATTGCGGATGGAAACATCGTGAGCGCCGTCCTTACATCAGAGCAAACTGCACCAGAGAGAATCGTAGAAATGCTGGTACTGGGCAAAGTCGGCGTTCGCTCTTTCAGTGTGCAAGCCCCAACGCTTGAAGACCGGTTCGTTCTGCTTACGGGAGAGGGGTTCGAAGTTGCGCAATAGAAGCTACTTTGCATCATTAGTCGGATCTGAACTCTCAATCTTGTTCCGTCGCCGCCGTACGTGGGCAATGCTCGGAACTATTTCACTAATTCCAATTGCTCTTTCAATCGCGGTGAAACTTTCTGGAGCAACAGTCCTTCCTGGTGAGGGTCCACCTTTCCTGGATCGAGTGAGCCACAACGGATTGTTCGTTGCCTTTACCGCCATGGTTGTAGCCATTCCGCTCTTTTTGCCGCTCACTATTGGTGTTGTCGCTGGAGACACGATTGCTGGTGAGGCGAGTACGGGAACACTTCGCTACTTATTGATTGCTCCGGTAAATCGAAGTCGCTTACTCCTCGTTAAGTTTGTTGGGGCTGCGACCTTTTGTGTTGCTGCAGTAGTTACTCTGCTGTTGACAGGAATAGTGATTGGATCAATTCTTTTCCCTGTTGGGCCAGTGACGCTCCTATCAGGAGACGTAATTTCAGTTCAAGCAGCACTGGTGCGGATTTTGTTAATTGGCCTTTACGTCACTATCTCACTAATGGGACTATCTGCCGTGGGCCTTTTCTTGTCGACGCTTACGGTTATTCCAGTTGGGGCAATGGCTGCCACCGTGATTGTTTCAACAGTCATGCAGATACTCGGTTCACTTCCACAAATTTCTGGAATTCACCCGTATCTCCTCAGCTACTACTGGCTCGGTTTCGCTGACATTCTTAGAAACCCATTGAGCCTGGGTTCACTTTGGAGCAATAGCTTGCTGCAGCTGTCCTACATTGTTATTTTCGGTGCACTTAGCTACAGCAGATTTACCAGCAAAGACATTCTCTCGTAGTCCGAGTAGAACGCTCTTAGTCCTTCGCTAGTTCAATCGCATCTCTTGCGTAATCTGCGAGATTCATTTCACTGATCTCGCTGAGTGAGAACCATCCAGCATGATCAGTGGTGCCGTGAACTTCGTGACGAAGCTCTCCACCAGCTAGTTCAACAGTGAAGAGGATCCTTACGGTGTGAAGCTTGTCGCCGTTATCTCTGCGGCGAAGGTCACTGGTTGTTCCAATGAGCTTTGGATTCTTGACTTCAAGCCCAGTTTCCTCGACAAATTCACGAAGAAGGGTGTCCTCAGGAGATTCACCGAAGTCAATGCCTCCACCAGGAAGCCACCAAAGAGGTGGTTGGTGCTTGGGGTTACTTGATCTAACGAGTGCAACATTGCCTTCATGAATCAGCACGCCGTATGAACGGACGCTGGTGTGTTGTTTGCTCACGATTTCCTAACGAGTTCTCGGGAAGCCGAGGTCAATTTGAGATTCAGATGGTTGTGGCCAGCGTGTGGTGATTACCTTTGCGCGGGTGTAAAAGGTGAATCCTTCTGGGCCATAGATGTGTGAGTGGCCGAACAGTGAATTCTTCCATCCACCGAATGAATAGCTGGCAATTGGAACTGGAATTGGAACATTGATTCCAATCATTCCCACTGTGACTTCTCGACTGAAGAGGCGAGCAGCATTTCCATCACGAGTGAAGATTGCAGTTCCGTTTCCGAATGGGTTCGCGTTAATCATGCCAACTGCGTCTGCGTACGATGCGACACGTGCAACACCAAGAACTGGTCCGAAGATTTCGTCGTCGTACGACTTCATTCCAGGCTTCACGCCGTCAAGAAGACATGGGCCTACATAGAAGCCCTTCTCACTTGCCATTGCTGTTCCGTCGCGAACAACCTGCACACCGTCTGCTGGTGCATTTACGACGTAGCTAACAATGCGGTCACGGTGTTCTTTCGTGATCACTGGACCAAAGTCAGACTTTGGATCATTGCCAGGTCCAACGGTGAGCTTGTCCATGCGCTCGGTGATCTTCGCAATAAGAGGCTCTGCAACGTCACCCACAGCAACAACCACTGAGATTGCCATGCAACGCTCACCAGCAGAACCAAAGCCTGCGTTAATGGCGGCATCTGCAGCAATGTCGAGGTCAGCATCAGGAAGAACCACCATGTGGTTCTTAGCGCCACCAAGTGCCTGAACGCGCTTTCCATTCTTGGTTCCAGTTTCGTAGACGTGTTTTGCTACTGGAGTTGATCCCACGAAACTGATTGCATCAATTCCCGGGTGAGTAAGAATTCCGTTCACGAGGTCTGCATTTCCGTGGAGCACATTAAATACTCCGTCCGGGAGCCCAGCTTCTTTCAGAAGCTCGGCGAGTCGAACTGAAACCGACGGGTCTCGTTCAGAAGGCTTCAAGATAACCACGTTGCCTGTGGCGAGTGCATTAGCAGTCATCCACAGTGGCACCATGATTGGAAAGTTGAACGGTGTGATTGCAGCAACTACACCAACTGCTTCGCGAACAGAGTGGACGTCGACGCCGTCTGCGACCTGGCTGGAAAAGCCGCCCTTCATGTGCTCAGCGAGGCCACAGGCGTATTCCACGTTTTCTAGTCCACGAGCGATCTCGCCCTTGGCGTCAGCAATGGTTTTTCCATGCTCGGCGGTGATGATCTCGGCGAGTTCGTCAGTGTGCTTTACAAGCAATGCACGGAAGGTGAACAGGATGTTTGTACGAACTGAGAGCGAAGAATTGCGCCATGTGGCTGCGGTCTGTTGAGCTTGGGCAACAACGTCGTCAAGTAATTTGGCATCAGCAATAGGGGCGCTGCCTGACTGCTCGCCAGTAGCGGGATTGAAGACTGGAATATCGCCAGTTCCATCAACTCGTTTTCCATTAATAAAGTGCTGAATTGTCGGCATTTTTCCTTCTTCCTAGGGTTCTAATCTACAGCCATGACCGTGCGCTGTCGTAAGGTTGTCAGATGAATACGATCAGACCCCTACGTGATGCCTGTGCAGTTGAACCGCTGGGAGATGGCAGGTTTAGCGCCGTTTTATCCGATTACTACACAATCACCGATGGACGACCAAATGGTGGGTACTTGCAGACCGTTCTAGGTAGCGCGGCACTTGCTGCTGCCAGTGCGCAGGGCTCAGCTCATCAACACGTGACAGCTCTTACGACAAATTACATAGGCGCTCCTCGGACCGGCCCTGCAGAACTTCACACTGATGTCAGAAAAGTTGGGCGCGGTGTTTCATTTGTCCACATAACCCTCCTTCAAGAAGGCGTTATCACGAACGAATCAATCGCGACGCTCGGAACCCTTGGCGCAGAGTCTGATCTCAGATATGCCGACACACCCATGTTTGACATTGCCCCACTCGAAGATTGCCGTCGTTCTACTGGTGGAGATGAAATCAACATTGCAAAGGTTGTTGATCAACGTTTTGACCCAGCAAGCTCTGGGTGGCGCGATGGTGAGATCTCTGACAGAGCCGAGCTAAAGATGTGGCTGCGACTTGACGATGACGATGCATTATGGTCACCGCACAGTCTTTTGTTTGCAACTGACGCCATGCCACCAGCAACATTCGCGATTGGTTCTTCTGGTTGGGTGCCAACATTGCAACTCAGCTCATACGTCCGACGCGTGCCAGTAGGAGAGTGGCTACGAGCTCGTCAGTGGTGTGTTGTTATTGCCGACGGTCTGGTTGATGAGCGCTGTGAAATGTTTGACGAAAGAGGCGAACTTGTGGCGCTGGGTAGTCAACTCGCGATGGTTCGTTTTCCCGAAGGCAAGTAGAAATGTCGGGGCCGTCCGTAAACGCCGACGGCTCGCTGTTTATTCGCTCCAGACTCACAATACCGTTCAGCGAAATTGAACTACGCGTCACAACTTCAGGCGGACCTGGAGGACAGCACGCAAATAGGTCGCTCACTCGCGTCGTCGTTTCTTTTCACGTCAACACATCGGAAGCGCTCAGCGAAACCGAGCGCGCATTGCTGATTGAAAAAGTAGGCACAGTCGTTCGCTCCAGTGCGAGCCGTTACCGCTCGCAGGCACAGAACAAGTCGGCAGCTCTTGAACAATTGGCATTAAAGATCGCAACTGGCCTTGCGCGCCAAGCTCCTCGTAGAGCAACAAAGCCCACCAAGAGTTCTAAAGTTCGTCGAGTTGATGAAAAGAAAGCTAGAAGTCGAGTCAAAGAGAACCGACGTCGCCCAGTGTCGGACTAGTTGGTTTCCTTCAAGTGTCGCTCAATAACGCTGAGCGACATGTGCATCAGATCACTGAGTCCCATGTCTGTTTCTTCGTGAGGCCCACGAAGCGGTGTGAGTGAGGCATAGCCTGCGGCAATCAATGCACCATCCTCATCAGCTTCTTCATCACTTACGTCACCAAGTTCTGGGGTTGCGGCACCAAGGCGAAGCGTGAGCTCACCTTCGTCATCGAGTGGTCCGCCAGTTCCAGATTTTGCCGACTTCACAATTCCCGCTGTAGAAATTCGTCCTCGCTTCACACCCTTGATTTCATTTCTCGGGAGGTTAGGAACATTGAGATTCATAAGAGTTCGCTGCGGCGCTTGGAGCATAACTTCGAGCACCTCTATTGCGATGTCAGCAGCTGGCTCGTAGGAAACGCCCTCGCCCCAGTTTGTTGAAACAGCAAGTCCCGATAGTCCGAGTTGAGCTCCTGTGAGGATTGCTCCAACGGTTCCCGAATGCAGAACGCTTCTTCCGACGTTGGCACCCGCATTGATGCCAGAGAGAATGAGGTCAGGTTGAAAATTGAAACTTCCGATCGCTCCAAGAATGGCGCAAAGGGCTGGGGGAGCATCGAGGGCGTAGCCCTGAATGTTGTCTGCTCCTTCGATCATTTGCTTCTTGTACTTCACTGAAGGGTTATCGAAAACGTCGCCAACCGCTGAAGACATACCTGAGTAGTTCCGGTTTGGGGCAACGATAATTGCTTCGCGAATTTCGCCTCCTGGGCACCGCTCAATCCACCTTGAAGTTGCCCGGGTTAGGGCCGCTATTCCAGGGGCATTAATTCCATCATCATTAGTTATCAGTATTCGCATATTTCTAAGGCTAACTGTCGTAAGTTACATGTCAGTGAATAGAAGGAAAAATAGCTAATGCTTCCATCAGGAGAACAGATCGCGATTGCCCATGGCGATCAGCGCGCAATTATCACCGAAGTCGGTGCCACCCTTCGCGTGTATGTAAAAGGCGGGGTTCCAGTAGTTGAAGGTTTCGCCGCTGAAGACATCCCGGACTTCGCTAGAAACCAGGTTCTTTACCCATGGCCCAACCGCATTGGCGACGGCGAGTGGACTTTTTCAGGTCGTACTGGCTCCGCCAAAATTGATGATGTTGTGCACGCCACTGCCAATCACGGACTGGCTCGTTGGCGTCCATTCGACATTGAAGTAGCGAATCAAAATCGTTGCGTCATGTCACTCGTTCTCCACCCACTTCCGGACTATCCATTTATCTCGAAGTTGACACTCGACTATCACTTAGGACCTAAAGGCCTCACCACAACTGCAACGGTTCAAAACCTTGATGAGGTTCCAATTCCGTTCGGCCTCGGTTACCACCCATACTTCGCGGTGACGACGCCAACTATCGAGGGCGCAGAGTTAACAGTTCCAGCTAATGCGTACGTTGCAGTTAATGATCGCAAACTTCCTACGGGCGAAATTTTGCCGGTGGCGGGAAATAACTACGACTTTCGAACTACAAAGTCAGTGAATGGGCACAACCTTGACGTTACGTACGCTGAGCTCAATCGTGATGACACTGGAATGTGCACTGTCTCGCTGAAGGACTCCAAGGGATCAAACATTGACGTTTCAATGGACCGCAACTTTCCCTACCTACAGGTCTTCACGGGTGACAGCTTGCCCGTTGGAAGGCGTCGCACATCAGTTGCGATTGAGCCAATGACGTGCCCTCCTGACGCGCTTAGAAGCGGTAAAGACTTAATCATCCTTGAACCAGGTCAGCGCTGGACTGGCTCTTACAGAATTGCGAGGACCTCATAATGAGTCGTGTTGTTCTTGTCACTGGATCTACGAGCGGAATTGGAGAAGAAACTGCGCTTCGATTCGCTGCGCTTGGCGACCACGTAATTTTCAACTCAGTGAGAAGTGTCGCTGAAGGTGAAGCACTGAGTCAAAAGACGCCAGGTTCGTTTTACATTCAAGGCGATATCTCCAATGATGCAGACTGCGAGCGAATGATTGCCATGGTGCTCGAGCGCTACGGAAGACTCGATGTTCTTGTCAACAATGCTGGAGCCACCAAAGTTATTGCTCACGCTGACATCAATGCAGCAACGCTTGATGTGTGGCGAGACATTTTCGAAGTGAATGTTTTTGGAACATGGAACATCTCAGTTCACGCAATGCCAGCTCTTAAAGAGTCAAATGGTGTCATTGTGAACGTTTCTTCAATTGCTGGCGTTCGCCAAACTGGTTCTTCAATTCCATACGCTGCTTCAAAGGCTGCGCTTAATCACATGACAGCTCTGCTCGCCAAAGTTGTTGGACCAGAAGTGCGAGTAAACGCAGTGGCCCCTGGACTCATTGATACGCCCTGGACGGCTGACTGGGACGCAATTAGAGGCGTTGTGAGCGCCATGGCTCCACTGAAACGAAGCGGAACACCAGCAGACGTGGCTGACGTGATTTTGTCGCTAGCGAGCACTCCGTACGTAACGGGTCAAGTACTCGTTGTTGACGGCGGTCTCGGCCTTATGGCCTAGGGGGCTCGTAGGGCGGAACAAAGATCCGCAAGCACCGACTCAAGAACTTTGTTACTGGCTTGACGAAGTATTTGTTGAGTCGAACTCGCCTAGGAACGCCAAGCAGGTCCTGCGCCCATGGTTCCATAAGTGCATAAGAACTCTGGACAAAGAACCAGAAGACAATCTTTTTTGAGCGTTCTTTGATTATTTCGTGAGCAACAAAGTCTCGAGCCACTGCGCCCTCTGGAATCAGTCTCAGTTCAGGTCGAAAGCGACTCAGTTCATCTTGGAGCTCTCGGTAAGTCCTTGGTGGATTTGCGATTCCAAAGTCCAGTGCTAACTGTGACATCTCCAAAACGTAGGTGTCTCGTTCTTGTTTCGTGATGTGCTTTCTGCCAAATTTCAAATAGCCTTCGAGAAACATTGAGATCTCAGCACAATGCACCCAGAGGAGAAGATGAGGGTCGTTGGCGTAGTACTCAATACCATCAGCAGCAGTTCCGCGCACGGCTTCGTGAACGGCGAGAACTCGCTCAATTGATGAATAGGCAAGATCCTTCGGGCCGTAGGTAGTGAAACCTAAAAAATTTGCAGTCTGGAGCATTCGCCCCAGAGGATCGTTTTGATATCTAGAGTGCTGCGCAACACCTGTCATTGCGTAGGGGTGGAGCGTCTGGAAAAAGAGACTCGCAATGCCACCTATGAGCATTGAAGCCAGGTCACCGTGAACGAGCCGAGCAACGCTATTTGTGGCCATGTACGAGATTTCTGGGTCATCACAAATTGGGATCGGATCTTGGGTAAGGCCAATGGTGTTTCTAATTGCGACGTTAAATCGCTCTTTGAATCCCTTGGGGAGCCTGACGTCAGTATTTGCCACTTCTACAGACTAAAGATTTTCCTTTTAATTCGTTCCGCGACATGAGACACTAGTTACATGGCATCGGTAAAACCACAACGAGTAGAGACGACCAGCTCTCAGGTTCTCACTGACGACGCCGTTGAAACGGTACGCCCCTGGAACGTACTTGTCTGGGACGATCCAGTGACTCCCATGAAGGTTGTTGAAGTCATTTTCAAGCGAATCTTTGGCTACCCCAATGCCAAGTGCACTCAGTTGATGCTGACGGTGCACAACGAAGGCAAAGCAGTTGTCTGGTCGGGACAGAAGGATATCGCTGAAAGCTACTGCGTGAAGTTGCAAGTAGCTGGACTTCAATCAACAATTGAGCAGCCATGAGTAAGAACAAAATGTTCATCAAGCGTCGCGACGGACGAATTGAAGTTCGACTGAACGATGCTGGGCGAAACATTGTCTATGAAGCATTCGGCCATGTGGTCGCCGCCGAGCGAGACCCAGAACACGACTGGCACCGCAGGCTAAATGCACCAATTGATCCTTCGAGTGATGACGACAATCCACTTGCAATGTTGACTCGACAAAGTCAGATCTCCACGAATGCAGAACTTGCGTACATGACTCGAAACGAAGAGTTCATCAATGAGCAAGAAGCGTGGGCCTGGCTCACAACTATGCAGATTGCGCTTCGAGAAACTGCAGCCTCAAATGGAATTTTGAATGACGAGAAGTGGAACAGCGCGGACATCGAACTTCGCAGTCAAATACAAACACTTCAGGCATTCCTTTTTGAATTAGCGGAGTGCTTTTAAGAATTATTTTTTGCTGAATGCAGCGGGAGGAGCAATTTTTAGTGCTCCATCATTTGTTAAAGGATTCTGCTTTGTGGTCCATTGAAGTTCTTGAACAATAAATGAGCTGATGTTTGTGTAATCGTCGACAGGCGAGACTCCGAACGCACGCCGGTAGGCGGTTTTCCACGACGAGCATGAAAGCTGAGTATTTGGTTCAAGTCCAGATCCACATTGCTTCATGGCTTCAGGAAGAAGATACGTAAAGAAATTGTTTACTGCTTGCCAGCCGTAAGAGCCGTACAGATATTGAAATGCAAGAGCGCCGGCCATGTAATTAATGTAAGGGTCACACTGCGAAGGAGTCGTTGTTTCGTTCGCAATGAACCATTGCTTCCAGTCACTTGGCGACATTTTTAAAACACCACTGATGCTGGGATCTCCCGTGAAGCCACTGTAGATTTGGCTCCATCCATTTCTGAATGCTGCAGTTGAAGTTCTGAAACCAATGTTGAATCCTGAGTACACCGCATGGCCTTCTCGAACCCAGCAGAGCATTGGCCCCATTCCATTTAGAACGTAACGCTGCATTACGTGTGTGTATTCGTGAGAGGCTATTCCCGCTTCGCCTGCATCACCGAGGCTTTGTCCGCCGGTATTGAAAAAGAGAACGGCCTTACCGTCTTTGCCGTAGCCAGGGGCTGCGCCACCATAAAAAGACGGTCCATCGGTTTTTGCTCGAGCCAACTTGTAGTCAAGCCAACCTCCTCCTAAAGCTTCAGGAACTAAATCGTTCTTAAGGTTGTCGTAGATCCACTGAAAGTTGGTGGAGGTGCCTAAGTAGACACGAACGGGAATTGAAGCGGGTCGAAGCGCACCCCAAAATCCTGCCGAGGCATTCAAATCAGCTGTAATTATCTTTTGCTTGTCCGCGGGAATGCTCGGATCAACGATGTATTCAATTGTTGGTGCGGAGTTTGTTGAAAGAGCTAACTGCGCCAAAAATGCAGCTCGAGATTTATTGGCGATGTTTGAGCCGAGGTCTTGAGAAGCTCGGTTGAGATCAATGTTGAGTGGCATTGTCAT
Source organism: uncultured Acidimicrobiaceae bacterium (assembly GCA_937975915.1). Lineage (GTDB taxonomy): Bacteria > Actinomycetota > Acidimicrobiia > Acidimicrobiales > RAAP-2 > RAAP-2. The sequence goes on from CALJTY010000030.1 coordinate 330,142, forward strand.
GTTCAAAGTCCAACTACTGGCGCGCTGAGTAATGCTTACTTTGTATTTGGTTCCTTGAACGAGTCCAGTGAGCGTGCATGATGCCCCTCCACGCGACGTGCAACCCTTGGTGAGGGGGGTTGTTCGAACGACTGTTGTCACATTGGCGTTTTGTTGAAACGTAACGACAGCAGAATTTGAATAGACGTATGAAAGCGAGGGCAGCGAAACACTCGCAACATCTTGTGCATACGACGCGGTCGTGCCCAGTGTTGCCACTGCTGTGAGAGCTAGTGCGGCCACGATTGCTTTCATGGACCGAACTTACTTGCATAAAGCAAAACTCCCCGAGTTTCCTCGGGGAGTTTTCAGTGCGCCGGCCGGGACTTGAACCCGGAACCTGTTGATTAAGAGTCAAATGCTCTGCCAATTGAGCTACCGGCGCGTGACGAGTCTATACCGCCACGCGCTCGGCGAACTCCTTAGTTGTGCTGGATGGCCTTGACTTCTAGGAATTCTTCGAATCCGTATTTTCCTAGTTCGCGACCAATTCCTGACTGCTTGTAACCACCAAATGGCGCCACGATGTTGAAGGCACCACCGTTGATTTCCACTTGACCGGTACGAATCTTTCGAGCGACTTCGAATGCCTTCTCGTCGGTGCCCGCCCAAACTCCACCAGCGAGACCGTAGAGAGAGTCGTTAGCGATAGCCACAGCTTCTTCTTCGGTGTCGTAAGGGATGATTGAAAGGACTGGCCCGAAGATTTCTTCTTGCGCAATGGTCATCGAGTTCTTCACGTCAGAGAAGATCGTTGGCATTACGTAGAAACCCTTCGAGAGCTCTTCTGGAACAGACACGCCACCACAAACGAGTCGAGCGCCTTCGTCGATTCCCTTGTTGATGTAGTCACGTACTCGCTGCTGTTGAACAGCACTGATAAGTGGACCACAGAAGCTTGCGCCAGTGATTGGATCAGCTGGTGTGAATGCAGCAGCAGTAGCAACGGCCACATCTTCGACTTCTTGCAACTTCGAACGTGGAACAACCATGCGAGTTAGCGCTGAGCAAGTCTGACCAGAGTTGAGGTAAGCCTTTCCAACTCCGTCAGCAACGGCCTTAGCAATGTCAGCGTCTTCGAGAATTACGTTGGCAGACTTGCCACCGAGCTCAAGTGAAACGCGCTTAACCATCTGCGCTGCGATTTCCATGACGCGCTTTCCAGCACGAGTTGAACCCGTGAATGAAACCATGTCAGTCTTCGGGTGAGCAACGATCGCCTCACCAACAACTGGGCCAACACCTGTTACTAGGTTGAACACACCCTTTGGTAGTCCAACTTCGTGAATGATCTCAGCAAGGATGAATGCATTAATTGGAGCAACTTCACTTGGCTTCAGAACAACGGTGCAACCAGCAGCAAGTGCGGCGGCAACCTTGTTCGCGATTTGGTGAAGTGGGTAGTTCCAAGGTGTGATTGCAGCGACCACACCAACTGGCTCGCGAACGAGTGTTGAAGTTCCTACTTCTTCTTCCCAAACAAACTCAGAGGCACGTTGTGCGTTGTCGGCAAACGTGAAAGTAGGTAGTCCTGCCTGAATTCCCTTGGCGAGCATGAGTGGCATTCCAACTTCGTTAGCAATGCATAGGGCAATTTCGTCACCACGCTCTGCGAGCTTTTCTGAGATACGTGTAAGAAGCTCACCGCGCTCTTTAGGGCTGGTGTTAGCCCATGAAGTGAAAGCAGCTGCCGCTGCATCAACTGCAGCGTTTGCCTCTTCAACAGTTCCAGCAGGAATTGTTGCGTAGATTTCACCTGTTCCAGAAGTTGTTACTTCGAGTGTTTCTTTTGACGAGGCCTTAACCCACTGTCCATTGATGTAGAACGAATCGCGAACGATTGTCATGTTTCCCCCTTAGACCTCGAATGAGGTGTGTAGCGAAAATCTACACGGAGATTCGAGCGCCATGTCGCGACAGAAAAAAGCCCGTCGCCACCACATTTTCTGGTGACGACGGGCATTTCTTGGGGTGAGTGACGGGTCTCGAACCCGCGGCCTCCAGGACCACAACCTGGCGCTCTAACCAGCTGAGCTACACCCACCAAGACCTATAAGTATTGCACAGCGCAAGAACCTGGCAAAAGGAAGGTTTTATTTAACTACGATTGAGGGTGCGCCCCTGTAGCTCAACTGGATAGAGCATCGGAGTTCTAACCCGCAGGTTGCAAGTTCAAGTCTTGCCGGGGGCACTTAGGAGATTGTCAGTACTTTCACACGGTGCTCACAGAAGCATTGCGTATCATTTTGTCGTGACGCAATTATCAAGCCAGGCGCAGATTTCGCGGCTCATTCACCGATTCGGTTTTGGTCCGAAGCCAGGGGAGTTCGCGAAGTTAATGGCGGGTGGCGTCCCAAGTGCGCAGGCGTCGATCCTTAACGTTCCAGCGATCGACTCAGGAATCGCAAATCTGAAAACACCGACGTTTGCGAAAATTGGCTCTCTTGTTTCTAAGGCTGCAAAGTTTCAAGACGCATTGCAGTACTACGAGCTGGTTTTTTGGTGGCTCGACCGCATGGTGCTTTCAGATAATGCACTGCCTGAGCGAATGACGTGGTTTTGGCACGGACACTGGGCGACGGCAATCAGCAAAGTCAATTACGCCACACCAATGTTGACGCAGAATCAAGTACTTCGACAAAATGCACTCGGCAGCTTCAACACCATGGCACAGTCAATGATCAATGACTGTGCACTGCAGTACTGGCTCGATGGTCAACAGAACTATGTAGCGGCACCAAACGAAAACTTGTCGCGTGAATACATGGAACTCTTCGCTCTCGGTGTTGGTAATTACTCCCAAGCTGACGTCACGGCACTCGCGAAATCGTTCACTGGCTACAAAATCACAGCAGCTTCGTTAGAGGCTGGGGTGATTACGTACACTCCTAAAATTCACGACACATCAACTGTGTCGCTGCTTGGCAACACGGGTTCGTTTACCCCTCAAGATGCTGTTGCGGTTCTTACTGCTCAGAAGTCGTGTCAAGACTTCATTGCGCAACGACTCTGGTTCCGCTTTTACAACTCAACCTCACCTCAGCCAGACAGAACTCTGAGCGATGCATTCGCCGCTAGAGACATTGGCGCAGCAGTAAAAGCTCTCGTATATCACCCAGCCCTCAGCGACCCTCTTCACGCGCAGGCAAAATCACCAGTTGAGTGGTTTGTGAGCGCTTGTCGAGCCCTAAGCATTCAGCCGTCCACATTGCCAACTCAGTCAACAGTTTTCAGCGCACTCGCAAGAATGGGCAATACACCTTTTAATCCGCCCAACGTCGGTGGATGGCCACCCGATGAATTCTGGCTTGGTGCAGCGCAAGCGCAAGAGCGAATAAATCTGTCGCAGTACCTAGTAAGTCACGGCAATCTTTCTCCAATTTCAGTTCTCCCAGCGAAGCAGCGTGTTGCCGCCGCTGCGATGTGGTTGGGTGTTGCTGGATGGGGGGCTACAACCCAGCAGGTTCTCACCAGTGCGGCGACTGACCCTGCACGACTCGCTTGGCTGGCGCTCAATGCACCGGAATACGTGGTGAATCAATGAGATGTGAAGACTTCTCTCGTCGTGATTTTCTGAAGCTCACTGGCGCAGGTGCAATGGCCGCATCACTGCCACTCAGTTTTTCTGAGATTGCATCGGCTGCTGTTGCGACGCCTCTTCCAGCCAAGACTCCAATCGTGGTCCTAGTGACTCTTTACGGTGGGAATGATGGACTGAATACCTTGGTGCCCTATCTCGATTCAACCTATTACTCTTCTCGTCCAGGAATTTCGGTTGATCAGTCAACGGTTCTGCCACTTGGTGATGGACTCGGTTTCAATCCAGCCATGAAGAACTTCGCATCATTATGGAACGCTAAGCAGTTAACAATCGTTCGTGGTGTCAGTTACCCCAAGCCTGACCTTTCACACTTTTCTTCGATGGCAATTTGGCAGACCGCCTCACCCGCAACTTCTGTTTCAACGGGGTGGATCGGAAGATGGCTAGATACGCAGCCACTTAATCCCATGCTCGCAGTATCGGTGGGGAACACAATGCCTCCGGCTTTTGCTGGTGCGAAGCAAAGTGGCTCGGTGATGCCAGCGACTGGATTTAAGTTGCCAACGGGAACAGCGCTCAGTCAGTTCAAATCACTGGGGGCTCAAACTGCCGGGGCATCGCCAGTAACGCAGAACGCGGCACTGTCGATTGCCAACTTGTATCAAATGGCTGGCACCGTTACTTCACAGCTCGCGCTTGGCGCACCGAAGCCGCAGAACGCCGCACTTCAAAATGTTGGCAACACGAATCTGACTTCTCAGCTTGACGCAGTTGCAACGCTCATTAACGCTGGTGCTCCAACTCGAGTTTGGGAAGTTTCGATTGGTGGCTTTGATACTCACGCCGATGAAGTGACAACACAGAATGCACTTATTGGTGGCGCCACCGACTCAGTTGCTCGTTTCATGTCTCAAATTGCTGGAACCAAGCGAGCTAACGACGTAACGGTTGTTGTCTACACAGAATTCGGGCGTCGAGTTAAGGCCAATGCAGCCCAAGGCACCGACCATGGAACATCGAACGCTGTTTATGTTGTGGGCAAATCTGGCGTTGGTGGATTCATTGGCGATGAGCCTTCGCTCACGCAACTTGACTCAACAGGAAACATGCTCATGACAACAGACTTCAGAGACGTTTATGGCTCAATCCTTGAAGACTTGCTGGCAACGCCTGTGGGCAAGATCATTCCTGGCTGGAAAACGAAACTTCCACTGTTCGCTTCCAAGTAAATGACTTTGGTCTGGCAGTAGCGAGACGTCTGGCGACCTAGTGTGTTCAGCATGCGTACAAAAACACTTTTAGCCATACTTCTCCTAAGCCTCACATTCACCTCGAGCGCTGGAGCATCAAGTGTTACTTGGTCGTGGAACGGGTCTGGTCAGCTTGGCCATGTCGTCTCGTGCGTTGGCCAAGGCTCTCAAAAAACAGCTACTTCTTGTCAGTTCTCAGTCGGAAACATTCCTGGGACAGGTGTAGTTAATGAAGTGTTTACTTTTTCAAATAAGAGTTCAACGCAACTCTGTTACGGAATAAGCACCAATACCAATTACATGTCGGGCTTAAACAGTGTTTGTGTGAAGCCACATGCTTCGAAACAGTATGTGACAAGTGGTGGAGTCACGAATTACCAACATGTTTCATTTGGTGTATTCATTACCAGTGGATCATCTTCAAAGCCAATTGGAGCGATTGCCTCGAATACGCTCTCAACTTTCTCACTGGCACTAAATGAGAATCAGAGCAGTTCGTCAATGAAATTCAAGACTTACGACCCTGCAAACTTCGCGGGATTTAAATTTACGCACTTCACCTTGAGCGACTCGTCGCTTTGTGACGACGGTGCGCTTCGAGTATTTGCTCTCGGTGGATCAGGCACGTTTGGAAATAACTTGCCGGGAATAAGTGTTTTCGAAAAAGCGCAAGGCACATGCAATGGACCCCTCGAATTCAATACGAAGATTTCAACTGAAATTGTCAACGGCCACACCGCTCAGGTTTGGAGTAATTGTGCTGGTGTTGCAACAGGAAAATGTGGCGCCACGCAAGTAAAGGCAAATGGAGGGCTCATAACGTGGAGCATTCCGGGTACGGGAGCAATGAAGGCAACTGCAGTGAGCGTTACTTCGTACAATCTTTCGCTCGCCACACTGTTAGCAGTGGCTCGATCAATTCGTTGAGTCTCTAATGGTCGGGAAGGGGGGATTCGAACCCCCGGCCTCCTGGTCCCAAACCAGGCGCGCTAACCAAGCTGCGCTACTTCCCGTGAACTGCAGACCTCCACGTTACACGCTGTAGATGACTCGCCTTGAAAGCGACCAGTATCTAGGCTTCAAGGAGATCGATTGGAGAGCCGTGGCGTACGAGTGGATTACTGACTCACTGGAAGATACGTGGACGCAAATTGAGCGTCTCGTTCGACCTCTCGGCCCCGAGGAATACAACGCACTGACCCCTTGCCCGGGTTGGACCGTTAAAGACATTCTTAGCCACTTGCTTGGTTTTGAACTTCTGCTTTCAGGAGGCGAAGTTCCTGCATTTGAAGGTGAGATGCCCGCTCATGTTAAAAATCAAATCGGAGAACTAAATGAAGCATTCGTTCAGTCGAATCGCGAACTAGCGGGCAGTGAAGTTCTGGAGAAATTTTCGACTGTTACAAAAGCGTCGCTGAAGAGACTCCGCGCTCTTGATGAAGAGGCGTGGGAAAAAGTTGGATGGAGTCCTGAAGGCGAGAAGCCTTACTTCAGGTTTCAAGAAACTCGCATCTTCGACTCTTGGATTCACTTGCAAGACATTCGCGATGCACTGTTGCAGCCCGCTGATGATCACGGCACTGGCGAAGAAGTCGTAGTGAACCGTTTCGAAGGAGCGGTGCCGTACATCTTGGGTAAGAAGATGAAAGCTCCAGAGGGAACGCTTGTTCAAATCAACCTCATTGGCCGACTTGGCCGACTACTTATGTTCAAGGTCGTAGATGGCCGCTGTATTGCAGTTGATATGACCGAAGAGCAGCCGGATCTAGAGATCACAACTCCCGTGGCCCTCTTCTGGAGGCGTTGTGCTGGGCGCATTGGCGCTGAGGCATTCCTTAACGCTTCGGCGACTGACGTCAGGGGCGATAAGGCCATGGCGCAAGCCTTTAGCCAGGCCATGCCCATTGTGATTTAGAGATTTCGCTCTCAGCCGGTAGGCTCTATATCCCTATGCGCGCAACTTCATCAACTCTAGAAAACAACCGAATCAAGCTCACCGTTGAGGTCGACGAGACCGAAATGAATGAAGCCATGGAGGCTGCTGCCAAGTCTCTGTCTAAGCAGGTCTCAATCAAAGGTTTTCGCAAGGGCAAAGTTCCTAAGAATGTTCTGATTGCTCACCTTGGTGGGATCGAAGCGTTGCGCGCAGAAGCAATTCGCGACTCAATGCCAGACTTCTACGCTCACGCAGTGTCAGACACATTGGCTGACCCAATCGGACAACCGGACATCAACATCACTGATGGCGAAGAATCTGGTCCACTCAAGTTCGAAGCTGAAGTAGAAGTTCGACCAGAAGCAAGCATCAAGGGACACCGTGACCTTCGTGTTGAAATTCCTTCACCAAACGTGACTGACGCTGAAGTTCTAAAGCAGATCGACCGCTTCCGTGAACCAGATGCAGAACTGCGTGATGTTGATCGTCCAATCGCTCTCAACGATCTTGTCACCATGGACGTACGTATGCAGAAGATCAATTCTGAAGACGAGCCATTTGAAATGTCTGACTACATGTACACAGTTGGATCTGGCGTAATTACCGAAGGTGTGGATGAACTAATTGTTGGTCTTAAGGCCGGCGAAGATTTGAAGCTCAACGGAACATTTGCTGGCACGAAAGACACAGCAACCTACGAACTCAAGCTCAAGCAAGTTAAAGAGCGCGTAATGCCAGAACTCAACGATGCCTGGGTAGAAGAGAACACTGAATGGAAGACCGTTGATGAGATGCGTGAGCAAATCATTTCGCAAATGCGCCGCATGAAGGTTGTCGAAGCACAGATGTCTCAGCGTGACGCGGTGCTCATTGCACTGAGCGACCTGGTTCCTGAAGAGCTTGCTCCAGACCTTCTCATTTCGAGTGAAACCAACGAGCGACTCCACGACCTAGGTCACCGCCTTTCACAGCAGAACTTGGACCTAGAGAAGTTCTTGCAAATTACCAATCAGTCTCCGGACGATCTCCTTGCGACGCTTCGATCTGACGCAGTACGTGCAGTTCGAATCGACCTTGCCCTTCGTGCGCTCGTTAAGGCTGAGAAGATTGAGCCAAGCGAAGCTGAAATCGAAGAAGAACTCATCTCAACAGCTGAAGCGATGAGCACTAAGCCAGAGATTCTTCGTCAAAACCTGCGCGACTCTGGACGAGTTGTCACCTTCCAGGCTGAAGTTGCAAAGATGAAGGCTTCTCGTTGGCTTAATGACAACGTGACTTTCGTTGACCCTGATGGCGTGGAGATTGACCGTGAACTTCTCAAGGTTGACCAAAGTCAAGACTTAGACGCATAAGGTAGAAGCGTGAACGAACACTTCAAAGCAATGAACTATCTCGTACCAACAGTTATCGAGACATCAAACCGTGGCGAGCGCGCCTACGACCTCTACAGCCGTCTCTTGAAAGAACGCATCATTTTCATTGGAACTGGCATTGATGACACAATCGCGAACCTCATCTGCGCCCAGATGTTGTTCCTAGAGTCTGAAGACCCAGACAAGGACATCAACCTTTACATCAACTCACCTGGTGGAGAGATCACAGCACTCTTCGCGATCTACGACACGATGAAGTACGTGAAGCCAGACGTTTCTACGTTCTGCTTCGGACAAGCAGCTTCTGCTGCTGCAGTGCTTCTTGGTGCTGGTGCCAAGGGTAAGCGTTACGCACTTCCACACTCACGCGTGCTCATGCACCAACCGTGGGGTGGCGTTGGTGGACAAGCTACTGACATTGAAATTCAGGCACGCGAGATTCTTCACATGAAGGACACTCTCAACGAGATGCTCGCTGCTGACACTGGTCAAAGTGTTGAGAAGGTTACAAAAGACACTGACCGTGACTTCATCATCAGTGCTGCACAAGCCGTTGAATACGGCCTCATTGACGAAGTGATCTCTAAGCGTCCATAGGTACCATTTTTTTGCCCCTTCACCACCTAGGATGGAACAAGGCGGAGGTCGTGTCGGAGGTTTTCCGTGGCAAAGTTTGGCGAAAATAGCGACCTTATTAAGTGCAGTTTCTGCGCTAAAGGTCAAAAACAGGTTAAGAAGCTCATTGCTGGACCCAGTGTCTACATTTGCGATGAGTGCATTGACCTTTGCAATGACATCATTGCTGACGAGTTCGGGGACCGTCCTGAGCTAGTTCTCGAAGATCTCCCCACACCTCGAGAGATTTCATCGTTCCTCGATGAGTTCGTTATTGGTCAAGAAGATGCCAAGAAGATCCTTTCTGTTGCGGTCTACAACCACTACAAGAGAATTCAATCTGGCCCACTTCACGACGACGACGTAGAAGTCGCTAAGTCAAACGTACTTCTGCTTGGACCTACGGGATGTGGAAAAACATTCTTGGCACAAACACTCGCACGCATGCTCAATGTTCCATTCGCTATTGCTGACGCCACTGCGCTCACTGAAGCTGGATACGTTGGTGAAGACGTCGAAAACATTCTTCTAAAACTTCTTTCTGCTGCGGACTTTGATGTGAAGCGCGCAGAGCGTGGAATTATTTACATTGACGAAATCGACAAGATTGCTCGCAAGTCAGAGAACCCATCAATCACTCGTGACGTTTCGGGTGAAGGTGTTCAGCAAGCACTTCTTAAGATTCTTGAAGGAACGGTTGCGAGTGTTCCACCACAAGGTGGTCGCAAGCACCCACATCAAGAATTCATCACAATCGACACTGCAAACATCTTGTTCATCTGTGGTGGAGCGTTCTCGGGTCTAGAAGAGATCATTGAGCGTCGCCTCGGAAAGAAATCAATGGGTTTCAATGCGCCAGTTGAGGGCAAGAAGTCTGGCGATGTAGAACTATTCCGCCATGCACTTCCAGAAGACTTAACGAAGTTCGGACTAATTCCTGAATTCATTGGCCGTCTGCCAATTGTTGGCGCTGTCCAACAACTCACACGCGACATGCTCATCAACGTTCTTACAGAACCAAAGAACTCACTCGTGAAGCAGTTCACTCAGGTGATGGCCATGGACGACGTAGAGCTCGTGATCGAAAAGCCAGCACTTGAAGCGATTGCTGACCTCGCGGTTGAGCGTGGCACTGGTGCTCGTGGACTCAGATCAATTCTTGAAAGCGTTCTGCTTGAAGCTATGTATGACGTTCCAGGACGTAAGGATGTTCTTCGCTGTGTAGTCACCGCAGAATCAGTGCGCGAAAAGACTGCTCCTACATATGAAATGCGAAAGGCGACGCGCACCCGTCGAGCGAGCTAAGTAGTGCAGTTCGAGTCGTACGTTGAGGCTCTGACCTGGCTTGAGTCGCACATTGATTTTGAGCGCGTTGCTCCTAATCGACAAGAACTGCCAACGCTGGCGCCAATTTTTGACACGCTGGCCATGCTGGCTGATCCCCAGAATGACTATCCGACGGTCCACATAACTGGAACGAATGGTAAGGGAACGACCACAACGCTCACGAGTGCACTTCTCGGATCCACAGGTCTTCGCGTGGGGACATTTACGAGTCCTGACTTGCACGCAATTAACGAGCGCATCGCTCTTAATGGTGAACCAATTGACGATGACACATTCATCGGACTTTTCAGTCGCTTAAACGATGTGGAGTCGGTGACAGGTATAAAGCTGACTCGCTTTGAGCTGTTGACGGTTGCGGCGCTTTTGCACTTTTCTGACGAAGGCGTTGACGTTGCCGTGATTGAAGTCGGCATGGGTGGGACGTGGGACTCTACGAATGTGATTAGCAGTGATGTTGCGGTTCTTACCAATGTTGACCTTGATCACACTGCAGTACTTGGTACAACAATTAGTGCAATCGCCTCAGACAAAGTGGGAATTTTCCGCTCAGAAGGAATTTCAATCGTAGGAACAACAAATGCTGTAGTTGTAGACATCGCGAAGAAGAAAGCTTCTGAACTTGGATCAACACTCTGGGCAAGTGAAACCGACTTCTCGCTCGAGCGAAACGAACTTGCACTTGGCGGGAGGGTAATAACTCTTCGCACTCCCTATGAGCACTATGAAGAAGTTCTGGTCTCACTTCACGGAATTCACCAGGGAGTTAATGCCGCAACAGCCATTGTCTGCGCCGAAGCGTTCTTGGGTCGTGCGCTAGGTGAAGAAGTGATTCGTGAAACACTTCGCAGCGTACGAATGCCTGGGCGCATGGAACTCATTTCTCGCAAGCCAATGATCGTAGTTGATGGGGCTCATAATCCAGCCGGAGTTCGAGCACTCGTCGCCACGCTCGATGGTGCGTTCCATGTGGAGGGAACTCGGCGATGCATTCTTGGAATGCTTACGGGCCGAGAAATCATTGACATGGTCACACCATTAGTAGAGCTCGGCTTCACAGAGTTTCACTGCTGCGCCCCTCACTCTCCGAGAGCAGCAAGTGCTCACGATGTGGCCCAAGCGGTCAGAGAAGCCGGGGGAGTAGCCATTGAGCACCCGAGCGTTGCGGCTGCACTTGCGTACGCGAGAGAGCACTCAACAGATGAAGATTTGATTGTTGCTGCCGGGAGTTTGTATCTCGTCGCTGAAGTTCGCGGTGAAGTTATGCATGTCGCTTCTAGACACCTTTCCTAAGCCTGTTAGATTTTGTTCATGGATAGAACTCTCATCATTCTGAAACCAGACGCGCTTGAGCGTGGGCTCGGTGACGAAATCATTGGCCGTATTGAAGCAATTGGTCTTACTATTGCAACATCTAAGGAAATGACTCTCGACCGCGCCACCGCAGAGTTGCACTACGCCGAGCACGAGGGCAAGCCTTATTACGCACCACTCGTCGACTTCATAACTCGTGGACCAGTTCTCGTGGCGATCGTTGAAGGACCGCAAAACACCTGGCAGGCAGTCCGCACCCTTATGGGTGCCACCGACCCCAAGAACGCTGCTCCAGGTACTATTCGTGGTGATTTAGCCACCGAAATGAGTGAGAACCTCATTCACGGCTCAGATTCAGCTGAATCGGCAAAGCGTGAAATTGGAATCTTCTTTCCAGAACTGGCTTAAAAAAGATTTACCGCCCGAGAGGCACTGTCTTGGCCTAGCCTTGTAGGTAGAAGAGGGCGTTAATCGTGCTTTCGTTAAAGGGTTGCTATGGCTGACAAGCGTTTTTCATTCTTAGGCCGTGACATGGCGGTCGATCTTGGTACCGCTAACACGCTCGTCTACGTACGAGGACGCGGCATTGTGCTTAACGAACCTTCGGTTGTTGCTATCGACGTGAAAGATGGAAAGCCTCTCGCAGTAGGCGCAGAAGCTAAGCGCATGGTTGGCCGTACTCCGAGCAACATTCAAGCAATTCGCCCCCTTAAAGATGGTGTTATTGCTGACTTTGAAATCTGCGAAAAAATGCTTCGCTATTTCATTCACCAAGTTCACCAACGCCGCTTCGCAAAACCTCGAATGGTTATTTGTGTGCCTTCAGGAATTACTGGCGTTGAACAGCGTGCCGTTATGGAAGCAGCTGAATACGCAGGTGCACGTAAGGCGTACATCATTGAAGAGCCAATGGCTGCAGCAATTGGTGCAGGCCTTCCAATTCACGAACCAACTGGAAACATGGTTGTTGACATTGGAGGAGGAACAACTGAAGTCGCTGTTATTTCCCTTGGTGGCATTGTTACTTCGCAGTCAATTCGCGTTGGTGGAGATGAACTCGACGAAGCCCTCGTGGCATTCGTGAAGAAAGAATTCCAGCTAGCCCTCGGTGAGCGCACAGCAGAAGAGATCAAGATTCAACTGGGCTCTGCCTACCCACTCGAACAAGAGCTTCGTGCTGAAATCCGTGGCCGAGATCTCGTTACAGGACTGCCAAAGACCGTAATTATCTCAACTGAGCAGATTCGTAAAGCCATTGAAGAACCAGTGCAGGCAATCATTGACGCCGTGAAGGTAACTCTTGACCGCACACCACCTGAGCTTTCTTCTGACCTCATGGAACAGGGAATTGTGCTGACTGGTGGAGGAGCGCTGCTTAACGGCATCGCTGCTCGTCTCGAGATGGAGACCAACATGCCAATCATCATTGCCAATGATCCGCTTAACTGTGTGGCCCTTGGAAGTGGCATGTGCCTGGAAGAACTTGAAACGTTCTCGCGCATGTTGAAGACCAGCCCCTCGCGCTAAACCGTGGCTTACGACCGCAAGCGACGTCGCAACTGGACGTACTCCGTTAGCTTTTTAGTCCTACTTATTGCTCTCTACATGTCTGGTGGCATTGTCGCCAACTTGCGCAAAGTTGCGAACGTCGTCGTTGCACCGTTCTCCTGGACCGTTGGTTCAGTGGCTCGACCAATCGGACACCTCTTCGCTGGAGCTATCAACTACTCAGACGTTGTTGCCCAGAATCAAAAACTGAGATACGAACTTGGCATTGCTGAGCAACATGCGAATCAGGCGTGGTCACTTGAGCGTCAAACCGCTCAACTCACAACGCAATTGGATGTTCCGTTCATTGGCGCATTGTCAAGCGTTGCCGCACAGGTCACTTCTCTATCTCCAACAAACTTTTCTGCGACCATCACAATCTCTAAAGGTCGAAAGCAAGGCGTACTCGTAGGTATGCCGGTGGTTGCCAACGGTGGGTTAGTGGGCATTGTGATTTCTAGCAGCGCCAATGCAGCAACGGTGCAGCTCATTACTGACGTAAATTCTTCAATTGGCGCAACCTTCGGTAATGGAAGCTCCACACTCATCATCAGCGGCAATGGACTTAACAATGGACTCGGGGTCACTTCGGTTCCACTCAGCGACAACGTTGCTCCTGGAACAATTTTTTCAACTGACGGACTTAATGGATCGCTCTATCCACCAGGACTTCCTATTGCTACGGTCTCCAGAGCAACTCTTACCCCCGGTGCAGCAACATTTGACCTAACGCTAAAGCCAACAGCTGACCTTAGAAATCTCACGTACGTTGATGTTTTGCTGTGGGAGCCTTCTACGTGAGAAGGCAGCTGATCCCAGCAGCTATTGCAACACTCTTTGTTCTGTCGATTCAGTTGATTGTGTTCTCAGGACTTAGATTCGCTGACGTCGTAATAATGCTCGTCTGGCTCTGGCCAGTAGCAATGGGCATTGCTGGATACACGTTGTTATCTCTCATAGTGGGACTAGGCGCTGGTGTCTTTTTTGATCTTCATTCAGTCACGCCCTTTGGACTCACCGCTGCGATTGGAATGCTGCTTGGCTACGGCGCGTCACGCCTCGGTAGAGAAGGTGTTGGTGACCTTGACTCTGCAGCATGGTGGGTTGCACCAGTAATTGCAGCGGGTGCTGGGTTCGTGGCACCACTCGGCTACATAATTGGTGGTTTTTTCGCGCTTGACTTTAAGTTATGGCGAGGCAGTGTGCTCGCAATGATGGTTGTCAACGCAACCGCATTTTTTATTATGGCGAGACCAGTTGTTCGAGTTGCACGTTCAATTGGTCGTCTCGGTGAGGGAGCGATTAGATGAAGCGCTCCTGGAGAAACAGACCTACGGGGACTCTTTTTTCAAGACTCTGGCGCCCGTGGGAATCAATTAATCCCTTTCGAGGACGAGGGCGTGCGATCAATGAATCCAAGCCAGTCGGAATTAGAGATTTAGTCGCATCGCCAGATGAAGTTCGAGCCCGCCCCGAGCGTCGTTGGAAAATTATTGGTGGATTCTTTCTGGCACTATTAGCTCTACTGGTTGGAAGACTCTTTATGCTGCAGATTCTCGAGCACAGCTCTTCAGTTGCAACTGTGAATGCGAACTCTCTGCGCGTCAGTGCAATCCCAGCGACTCGTGGTGTCATCTATGACCGAAATGGTGCTCCACTGGTTACGAACATAACCACTACTGAAATTCGTCTTTCGCGCGCACAGGCGGTTCTCTTTCCCTCGATTAAAGGTGCACTTGCATCACTTACTGGACTCAGCGTTAGCCAGATCAATGCTGACCTCAATAATGTCCAGTACGACCCCTATCAGCCTGCACCGATTCTTGACAACGCTCCAGCGAGCGTTGTGGAGTTCATCAAGCTGCATCCAAAGGAATTTCCTGGAGTCAGCGTTCTAAATGTTTCAATGCGCAATTACCCAAATGGCGGAAAAGTTGGCGCGCAAGTTCTTGGCTACGTGGGACCGATTGGTCAAGTGAGCGCAAGTGAGCTCGCCAAGGGGTACCGCACCGACTCTTCAATTGGCAAGACTGGTATTGAGTCCTATTACGAGCAGTATCTGCGAGGTCACGATGGGAAACAGACACTTAAGGTGAACGCTCGTGGGCAAATTCTTGGTGCAATGCGCACCACTCAGCCACAACTTGGAAGCTCGGTAGTGCTCAACATTGATACCGGACTACAAAAAGCGCTCGATGGCTACTTGTCGTCGAACATTTTGAAAGTTCGCTCAACCATTGATCCATCAACAGGCAAAAGACCTCCAGCACGTAATGGCGCCGCGATCGTCATGAACCCAAATAATGGACAAGTGCTCGCGATGTCGAGCTATCCGTCGTTCGATTTGAATTCATTTATTACCGGGCTATCAAATGCGCAGTACAAGGAACTCATCAACGTTGGCGCGTTCAACAACTACGCAATTCAAGGTGTCTACACTCCAGGCAGCACATTCAAAATGATCACCGCAACGGCCATGATGAAAACTGGCATCTTTTCTGCCAGTACGTATGTAAATGACCGAGGATCATTTACCGTGCCGGGTTGTTTGCAGGGCGCACACGGTTGTGTTTTCTACGACGACGTGAAGACTGGAACTGGGCGAATCAATTTGGTTGGCGCTCTCACTGCATCGTCGGACTACTACTTCTATAACTTGGGCTATCTATTTTGGAGCCAGCAAAGGAAGTACGGTCAAACGCCAATTCAAGAAGTGGCGTCACAGTTCGGACTTGATAACTACTCAAACATCGACCTTCCAAACGAGTCAGGTGGTCGTGTTGACTCGCCGTCAGTTCGAGTAACTCTTCATAATGCCAATCCCAAGGCCTTCCCAAATACTTCGTGGTACACCGGTGACAACGTAGAAATGGCCTTCGGACAAGGAACGACTGCAGTGACGCCAATAGAGCTGGCCAATGCATACGCCACATTCGCAAATGGAGGAACGCGTTACGCTCCAGAAGTTGCTGCAGGCATTATCAATGCACACGGAAAGGTTGTTCAGCGCTACTTTCCCCGAGTGCAAGCACGAATGAATTTGCCGGCATCAATCAGAAATCCAATTTTGCAAGGGCTCGTTGGTGTGGTTAACAGCTCACACGGAACGGCAAATTCGACGTTCAAGAGCATCGTGAAGTTCAACATGAACAACTTTGTAATTGCAGGAAAGACCGGAACTGCGTCAAACGCTCCAGGCCTTTCTCCTAACTCGTGGTTCGTTGGCTTCGGTCCGGTGCCGAATCCAAAGTATGTGATTGTCTGCGTTGTTGCTGAAGGCGGCTACGGTGCCCAAGCAGCAGCACCAGTAGTAGCGCAGGCATTCGATTACCTCGTTGCACACCCGATCAAGCCGGTAACGCTGAAGTCCAACGTTGCGGCGGTTATCAATGCATCGTCGACGCCTACAACAACTACCACCATCGTAAAATCAACAACTTCAACGGTTTCACCCAAGAAGCCCGGCTGAGCCCTGAGGTCAGGTAGCCTTGTAGGCGTTGGTCGCACCGGTGCATACTGCACAGTTGCGCAATAAGAACGCAGCAGTTCCGCAGTGCCCGCACTCTGGAACTGAAAGCATTGAGGACATACCGTGGTACACGCCAGTGCAATTGGAGTTTCATCCTTTGGTTTCTTAACCTTGCTCGTCGTGTTCTTTCACGCCTTCTTTACCAATACCAACGCCGTAGGTGCAAAGAGCACTGGCGTTTTTAATCTCAGTAGTGCTGCGCACTACTTCAACCCCCAGAACTCAAGGAGTACCCGTCGTGACCGACGAATCCAACAACCAGCCCGAATCATCGTCTAGCCCCCGTATTGGCGATACTCGTCCAGCACCTCAAGTAGGCGACACCAGAAATTCAACTCCGCAGCCCACGACTCCTCGCGAGCCGGGACAGGGCAACAACAAGAACCGTCGCCGTGGTGGAAGAGGACGTGGTGGACAAGGTGGCCAGGGCCAAGCTCGCCAGCAGAACCAGCAACCTCGAAACGTTGATGCACCCGTAGAGGCCTCAGCGCCGGAGGGAACTTCAACTCCTAACGAAGGTCGAAAGGGCAACAACAAGAACCGCCGTCGTGGGGGAGAGCGCCGCACCCGAGCTCAGGGTCGCTACCTCATGTGCGTTCACTCAACGAAGGATGCAACTCACATTGCAACCCTCGAAGGTAGATCAATGGTTGAGTACACCGTGGCAAAAGCTGCTGACGAAACAAACCAGATTGACGGAAACATTTACGTAGGTCGCATTCAGAATGTTCTTCCTGGAATGGAACTTGCATTCGTAGACATTGGAATTCCAAAGAATGCGGTTCTCTATCGTGCTGACATCTCAATTCAAGATGAAGACATTGAAGGTGAAACTAAGCAAGAGAACAAGCGCATTGAAGAAATGATCAAGGGTGGACAGACCATTGTTTGCCAGGTCACTAAGAACGCCATTGGAGCCAAGGGTGCTCGACTCACTCAGGAAGTTTCGATACCAGGTCGTTTTGCGGTACTAGTTCCGAACTCTTCAACCATTGGAATTTCAAAGCGACTTCCAGATGGCGAACGTCGTCGCCTACGAAAGATCATTGACGGTGTAAAGCCTGAGCGCCACGGCATCATCATTCGTACAGCCGCTGAAGGCGTGAGCGAAGAAGACCTCGCTCGCGACGTTGCTTCACTCTCTGAAAAGTGGGGTGCAATTGAAGCCGAAGTTGCGAAGTCAAATACCCCTCGTCTTGTCTACCGTGACCTCGACCTTGCGGTTCGTGTTCTTCGTGAAGAACTGAACGATGACTACCGCGGCGTGATCATTGACGACCGCGAGCTCTACGAAAAAGTTCGCGAATACGTACTTGCCGTTAACCCAGAGCTTGCAGACCGCATTGAGTACTACGACCGAGGCACCGAGGAGCTCCCACTCTTTGAGCGCTACTTCGTTCACGAGCAGCTCCACCGCGCACTCGACCGCAAGGTGTTCTTGCCCTCTGGTGGATCACTCATCATTGAGCGCACCGAAGCACTCACCGTGGTTGACGTCAACACCGGAAAGAACGTAGGAACCACCAACCTCGAAGAGACCGTGTTTAGAAACAACCTCGAAGCCGCCGAAGAAGTTGCTCGTCAACTTCGCCTTCGCGACATCGGTGGAATCATTGTTATTGACTTCATTGACATGGAGGCCAAGGTGAACCGTGAAGCGGTCGCCTCAGCCCTTCGCCAAGCCCTGTCTCGCGATAAGACCCGAACCCAGGTCTTTGACATCTCTGACCTAGGACTGGTTGAAATGACCCGTAAACGCGTCAATGAGGGGCTTTTGGAGTCAGTTTCTAACCTCTGCGCTGTTTGTGACGGTCGTGGATTCGTTGTTGCCACCGGACTCTAGACCTCTAGTAGCCCCCAGAATTATCCGCTAAGATAGGAAACCTTATGTACGCAATTATCCGTGTTGGAACATCTCAAGAACGAGTCACCGAGGGCCAAGTTGTCCGCGTTGATCTACGTCCAGAAGAGGTTGGTTCTTCAATCAAGCTCGTACCCGTATTGCTCGTTGATGGTGACAAGGTCACTGCCGGCGCAGCACTAAGCGGCGTCACCGTTACTGCCAAGATTCTTGGCGAGGAAAAGGGTCCAAAGATTCGCGCCCTGACCTACAAGGCAAAGGCCAACCAGCGCAAGCGTTGGGGTCACCGTCAGCACTATTCGACTGTTGAAATCACCAAGATTTCAGCCAAAGCTTCAGCAACTGCGTAAGGAGTATTTATGTCAAAGACAAAAGGTGGAGGTTCCACAAGGAACGGACGCGATTCCAATGCCCAGCGCCTTGGTGTTAAGAGCTTCGACGGAACGCTCGTAACAACTGGCAGCATCATCATTCGCCAACGCGGAACACAGTTCCACCCAGGACGCAATGTTGGAATGGGTAAGGATCACACATTGTTTGCACTAGCTCCAGGAAACGTAAAGTTTGGTTTCCGTGGTGGCCGCAAAATTGTGGACATTCTCGTTTAATACTTTCTTTTAAGAACTAAAAAACCCCCGGGCAAATGCCCGGGGGTTTTTTATTACTGAAGTACTACTTAGCTCTCTTTTACTGTCTTCTTGAAAGTAGAACCAATTGAAACCTTTGGAGCCTTTGAAGCCTTCACTTGGATAGCTTCTCCAGTCTGTGGGTTACGGGCTGTACGAGCCTTGCGCTGTACACGCTCGAATGAGAGAAAGCCAGAAAGAACGATTTTTTCGCCCTTTGTAACGTTCTTGACGACCACATCTTCAAAGGCCTTTAGAACCTCTGCCACTGTGCTCTTTGTTGCGCCGCTTTCGGCAACGATTGCATCTACTAACTCGGCCTTGTTCACCGGAGCTCCTAACTCTTGTAAAAAGGTCTGGGAGTGTTCCCATAAACCTCTTAACATCTTTATCGCAAAAACCCTTAAAAATAGGGATTCTGAGAAATATTTGTGAAAGTAGGGGTTCTTTAGGGTTATGAAACTCCTGGTCAGCGTTTATAAAATAATTGCCAATAATTTCCCCAAAATACTGCTTTCTCCTAAGGTGGAACCATGACTTCGATAGATCGCAACAAACTGGCCCAATTAGTCGCCTCCGAGAGGGCACTCTACGAAAAGCGCCATCCTGGCTCCAAAAAACTCTACGAAGCATCAGACAATCTCTTTGCTCGTGTGCCCATGACATGGATGAATAAGTGGGCTGGGGGGTTTCCCCTCTCCTTTGTTTCAGCTCACGGAGTAACAATCACTGACATTGATGGCAATGAATTCATCGATTTCGCCCTCGGAGACACCGGAGCCATGGCGGGCCACTCCCCAGAGCCACTAGTAAAAGCAATGGCTAAGCGCATTGGCACCGATGGTGGGGTCACCACAATGCTGCCAACTGAAGATGCTCAGTGGGTTGCTGCAGAAATGACCCGCAGATTCGGCCTTCCTAAGTGGTCCTTCACTCTGAGCGCGACTGATGCCAATCGCTGGCTGCTCCGATTAGTGCGCCTCGTCACAAAGCGACCAAAGATTCTGGTGTTCTCGTATTCGTATCACGGCTCAGTTGATGAGACCTTTGTTTCCGTTGACGAAGATGGCAATGCTCAGTCTCGTCCGGGAAATGTCGCGTCGGCATTTGATCCAACGTCTACAACTCGCGTTGTTGAATTCAATGATCTGGTGGCACTGGAACGTGAACTTGCTCACGGCGACGTTGCCGCAGTGCTGACCGAGCCGGCTCTCACAAACATAGGCATAGTTCTGCCTGAACCAGGATTCTTAGAAGGTGTTCGCGAACTCTGCACTAAGTACGGCTCGCTATTAATTCTTGACGAGACCCACACGTTCTCTGCTGGGCCCGGTGGATCAACGAAGCGGTTCAATCTAAAGCCTGACGCAATCACTATTGGAAAATCACTCGGTGGTGGTGTGCCGTGTGGCGCATACGGGCTCAGTGAAGAACTATCCAATCGTGTCCTCGGTGCCGTCGACGAAGGCGTTGACATTATTGACGTTGGTGGCGTTGGTGGAACCCTTGCTGGAAACGCCATGAGTTTTGCTGCAATGCGTGCAGTTCTCGGCGAAGTGCTCACCGACGATGTCTTCGCTCCAATGGAAGAGCTCGCAACGCTCTTCGCGAGCGGTGTTCAAGCCACTATTGATGGGTACAACCTTCCTTGGTCCATTAGCCAGCTGGGTGCACGCTGTGAGTACCGATTCGCAAATCCTGCTCCAAAGAGTGGTGGGGAATCTCTTAAGTCTTCAGATCCGCTACTTGAGGACTATCTGCATCTCTACGGAATCAATCGTGGAGTTCTTATTACACCGTTTCACAACATGGCCCTTATGTGTCCAGCAACGACTCGCGCACATGTGCTCTTGCACGATGCAGTCTTCTTAGATGCAGTGCGTGAATTAGTCGAATAAGAGGACTTCTTCAGTCTCGTAGGATAGAGGGGTGTCCTCCTTCGTAGATTCCGCTCAACTCCACGCCAAAGCTGGCGACGGTGGGGCCGGCTGCGTCTCGTTTCGCCGTGAAGCGCACGTTTCCAAAGGTGGCCCGGACGGTGGTGATGGTGGAAGAGGTGGCAGCGTATGGGTAATTGCTGACCACAACCAGGCATCGCTGCTTGGATTTCGCGACCACCCATTTCGCAGAGCCACCGACGGACAGAACGGTACTTCTAAGCGCCAGCATGGATCCAGTGGCAAGGACATTGTTGTCACCGTTCCTATTGGGACAATGATCTATTCACAAGATGGTGAACTCCTCGCAGACTTAGATGGTCCGGGTGACAAGTGGCTTGCTGCTGAAGGCGGCCTCGGCGGTGCTGGTAACAACCGTTTCTTGTCAAACAATCGACGTGCTCCAGCATTCGCTGAGCAAGGAGAATTCGGACAAGAGGCGTGGTACAACCTCGAGCTCAAATTGAATGCCGACGTTGCGCTCATTGGATTTCCAAACGTCGGCAAGTCAACACTGATTTCTCGCGTATCTGCAGCACGTCCAAAGATTGCTGACTACCCATTCACCACACTCGTTCCAAACCTCGGAGTAGTTCGAGTGGGTACACGTAGTGGCCGACCAGATGACGCAACTGAATTCGTGATGGCCGACATTCCAGGACTTATTGAAGGCGCCGCTGAAGGTCGTGGACTTGGACACGACTTCCTTCGCCACGTAGAACGAGCACGTGTTCTTTGCGTGCTGCTCGACCTTTCTGAACTTGCTCCACTTGGCCCCCAGGAACAGCTCGACATTTTGCTTCGTGAACTGGGTGACTACATGGGTGATCTCTTAGAGCGTCCGCGAGTAGTCGTGGGATCTAAGGGTGATGTTGCACACAACGAAATTGAAGACACTCTCACAATTTCATCGGTAACAGGCGAGGGAATTGACAAGCTTGTTTCAGAGCTTGCTGGACTCGTGGTGCAGGTGCGCCACGAAGAAGCCCAGGCTTCAGAACACGAAGTTGTGATTCACAAGCCAGTCTCTGAAGAGATCAAAGTTGAAAAGCTTGCTGACAACTCGTGGGTCATTATTGGCCGCGCGGCCGCTCGCGCCGTGCGCTTCCAAGACTTAACGAACGACGAAGCACTCGCTGAAATTGTTCGACGACTAAAAGACCTTGGTGTTGACCGCATGCTTACTCGTGCCGGTGTTAGAGAAGGCGACATTGTCAACATTGGCCAACTATCTTTTGAGTGGTGGCGTGATGCTGGTGGTGCGGGACTTGATCGCGGCGAACATCACCGCACAACTCGTCGTGAGCGACTTGCTCGCCATGGACGACTTGACCTAGGTGACAGCGATGACGACGAATAGTGCAGTTGTAAAAATCGGGACCACATCGGTTACTGATGCATCTGGTGGAGTGGATTACTCGGTCCTTGTGAGCATTGCTAGCGATGTTGCAAAACTTCGCTCAGAAGGTTGGAACATTGTTGTTGTGACTTCTGGTGCCATTACTGCCGGATGGGCAGAAGTGGGCAAGGGTTCAGCTCGCCCCACTGACGCACAAACACTCCAGGCAGTTTCTGCTGTTGGACAACCACTGCTAATGCACGCATGGCGAAACGCGTTCGCTGAATTTCATACCGCCGTCGGACAGGTGCTACTTGCCCCACTCGATTTTTCACACCGTGGTCAGTATCTGCATGCTCGTGGCACCCTAGAGTCGCTTGGCTCGCTCGGCGTAGTAGCGATTGTGAATGAAAATGACGCAGTTGCTGACGAAGAAATTCGTTTTGGTGACAATGACCGGCTCGCTGCTCTAGTAGCGAACCTCATTGGTGCGACCCATCTCGTGCTTCTTACCGACACTGACGGTCTTCTCACCGCAGACCCACGACTCGATCCGAGTGCCACATTGATTGAAGAAGTAAATGCCATTGATGCTGATCTCATGAACCTCGCCGGTGCCAGCCACTCAGCGGTAGGTAGTGGGGGAATGTCTTCAAAACTGGCGGCGGCTCGCATGGCCACGTGGTCCGGCATCACCACCGTCATCGCACCAGCTCGCAGCGAACACGCTCTATCGCAAGCCTTAAGCGCGACACCGGGCTTTGGAACAACGTTTCACCCACGTGCTGGACGTCTGTCGGCGCGCAAATCTTGGATTGCGTTTGCAGTTGCTAGCAATGGCTCAGTCACTATTAATGAAGGCGCTGAGAAGGCGCTGGTTAATGATGGAAGAAGTTTGCTGCGCGTTGGTGTTACCAATCACGAGGGCAGCTTCGTCGACGGTGACGCCGTCGAAATTAAGAGCTCAAATGGCGAGGTCATCGCCAAGGGGCTGATCCGAGTCTCCTCAGAAGGCTTTAATGATGGCGATGACGTGGTAATTCACCGTGATGATCTAGTCCTACTTCGCCAGGGTTAGTCGCTCCACTACATTGAACTAACTACATTTTTAAATAAAAGGATTTCATGAGTACTCTTGACCCCCGCGAAGAACTAGCTCAACGACTTGGTCTCACCAGCGTTCCACCACCACGATTTGAATCTCCACAAGATGTCAATGAGCGCCTCGCTGCAAATGACTACTTGAGCAATGAAGCAATCGCTTCTGTTGCGTTCTTGGCTGACCGTCTTGCCAAGCCAGTCTTGGTCGAAGGTCCTGCCGGAACTGGAAAGACTGCCCTTGCCCAAGCAGTGGCGAAGTCAATCGGTGCGCGTCTTATTCGTCTCCAGTGCTACGAAGGCCTTGATGAATCAAAAGCCCTCTACGAGTGGAACTACCGAAAGCAACTTCTTCGCATTCAAGCTGGGCGCCCAGAAGGATCTGGCGCTGAAGACTGGAAGCACCTTGAAGAAGACATCTTCGCTGAAGAGTTCTTGTTGACTCGACCACTGCTTGAGGCAATTTCTGCGGAAGACCCAGTTGTTTTGTTGATTGACGAAATTGACCGTGTCGAACTCGAAACCGAAGCGCTGCTTCTCGAAATCCTCTCTGAATACCAAGTTTCAATCCCAGAGCTTGGCACCGTTAAGGCGAAGCAAATCCCGATGGTCTTCTTGACTTCAAACAACACTCGCGAGCTCTCCGAAGCCCTTAAGCGTCGTTGCCTCTACTTATACGTTGGATACCCAGAGCTTGAGCGCGAGCGCGACATCATTCTTTCTCGCGTACCTGGCATTACGGAGACTTTGGCAACACAGATTGCACAAGTTGTCCGTAGCCTGCGCTCAATGGATCTCAAGAAGGCTCCTTCGGTGTCTGAGACCCTGGACTGGGCTCGCACGTTGGTAGTTCTAGGACGCAAGGAAATTGGTGACAAGGACGCGGCCGAAACATTGACCATTCTCCTTAAGTACCAGTCAGACATTGAGCGAGCAACCAAAGAACTCCTCGGTCGCTCGAAGCCTGTTGCTTGATCTCCTCGGCGACTTCATCGCCGAACTGCGCGCCGCTGGAATTCCAGTGTCAATGAGTGAACACGTTGACGCTGCACGCGCACTCGAAGTCATCAACATGGGTGATCGCCAAGAGATGAAAAGTTCTCTCGGAGCCACGCTGGTAAAAGACGGAGATCACTTTCCAGTTTTTAATACTGCCTTTGATGTTTTCTTTTCAACGCGCTCCTGGCAAAATGCCGAGGATGTTCTAAACGGCAGTGCTGATGAAGAATCAGCGGAAGCCGAAGGGCAAAAAGGTGGCGCTGGAAACAAGGGTCAAGGCGGACAGCAAGGTCAAGGCGGTGGCGGACAGCCATCAATGACGGCTCAAGAACTATCTGATCTACTCCTAAAAGCCCTTACCGATAACGATGCTGAAGCAATGCGTCTTGCTGCCAATGAAGCGGTATCACGCTACGCCGGCATGGAGCCAGGTCGCCCAGTTGGCGGAACCTATTACTTGTACCGCACCCTTCGAAGTTTGGAACTTGAGGACTTGGAGCAAAAGATTGCCAAGGGTGCTCAAGAAAAATCTGGAATGGATGATGAACTTGGCCAACGTCTCTCACAAGATGAAGCCAAGGCTCGTATAGAGGCATTGAAGATCGCGATTGAAAAAGTTATTCGCGAACGACTCGTTGATGACCGCGGAGCTGAAGCACTCGCGAAGTCTGTGCGTAAACCTCTGCCTGAAGACCTTGACGTCATGCACGCCAACCGTGAAGAGATGGCTCAGCTCGAGCACGCACTGAAACCACTCAGTCGCAAACTTGCCGTTCGACTTGCACGCCGCCGCAAGCGCCGTCGCAGGGGACCAGTCGACCTTCGCTCGACGGTTCGACGCAGTCTCTCAACTGGTGGAATTCCAATTGACCTTCGCTTTAAGCCACCACGTCCAGCTAAGCCAGAAATTATTGTCATCGCTGACATTTCAGGATCAGTTGCTTCTTTCGCACGCTTTACCCTTCACCTCGTGCACGCAATTAGCTCTCAGTTCTCGAAAGTTCGCAGTTTTGTTTTTGTTGACGGACTCGATGAAGTGAGTCGACTCTTTGAAGGTGTTGATGATCCATCAGAAGCAGTTGACCGCATTAACGCCGAAGCTGACGTCATTGCCTTTGATGGTCACTCGGACTACGGTCGTGCCTTTCTCAGTTTTCATGACAAGTTCGCCAAGGACATCACGAAGCGTTCAACGATTCTGATCCTTGGTGACGCGAGGAACAACTACCACCAGTCACATTCAGAAATTATTGCTGACCTTCGCTACCGCGCCAAGGCCGTGTACTGGCTAAATCCAGAGCCAAAGAGTTACTGGAACTCAGGAGACTCAATTATCAGCCAGTACGCGCCGTACTGCGACAAAGTGATTGAATGTCGAACACTTCGCCAACTCGAAGCGTTTGTGGGAGACCTCGCGTGAGCGAAGATTCGTTGCTTCCCCCGGATGGATTTCGCCAACGAGGCCCGAAACCATCTGGCACCAGACTTCTCCTTATTCGCCACGGTGAAAGTGGCGCTAACGCTCTAGGGCTGGCGGGTGGGCCACTCGGAGACGGTGGACTCACGGATCTCGGCAAAGCGCAAGCACATGCACTCAAGGAACGTTTACTCATGAGCAAAGAGCTCAGTTCCGCTGGTGCTTTTTACAGCTCAACGCTACCGAGAGCAATCGAAACTGCACAGATCATTTCGAGTGCGCTGCCTGAAACCTTGCAACACATCCAGCAAGAAAATCTTTGTGAGCTCAGCGTGGGCGAAGGTGACGGCCTTACCTGGGCGCAGTTCACAGAAAAATACGGAACTGTTGACTGGGATAATGACCCACACGCTTCATGTGCGCCTGGTGGTGAATCGTTGATGAGTTTTTTCAATCGTGCCAAGAATGCAATCGAAGAGCTCGTTGAGCGTCACCCCGGTGAGCTGGTCGTGGTTGTTTGCCACGGTGGTTTTATTGAGCAAGCATTGAAGATTTGCTATGGGAAGGACGGCTCAGAACGCCTTCGTCCCAGGACTGAGAACTGCTCAATGACAGAAATCGAATTTCGTGATGGCTGGAAGCGACTGCTTCGCTACAACGATCTTGCGCCCTTAGCGCGCTGAGTAACCCTGCAAGAATTCAGCAACATGGAATGCCATGTCGAGAGACTGAGTTGCATTGAGGCGCGGGTCACAAATCGATGTGTAGTTGTCATCGAGGTGCTGTTCCTCTAGGCGAGACCCTCCACCAAGACACTCAGTGACATTGTCACCTGTTAGCTCGATGTGGAGTCCACCAGGCCAAGTGTCGAGTGACTGCAAGAGTGAGAAGAACTGCGAAGTCTCTGACAAAATGTCATCGAAGTGGCGAGTCTTTTGTCCACCGGATGCTTTGAAGGTGTTTCCGTGCATCGGGTCACAGGTCCAAAGAACATTGCGTCCGTCACTGCGCATAGCGTCAACGAGCTCAGGCAACTTCTTAGCGATGTTCTCATGTCCCATACGTGAAATCAGCGTCAACCTTCCCGGGGTGTTCTCAGGATTAAGAACATCGGCGAGGCGACGAAGGTCATCAACAGACATGTTGGTGCCGACCTTTAGACCAAGCGGGTTAGACACACCACGAAGGAATTCAACGTGTGCTCCGTCGAGTTGAGCAGTGCGGTATCCAATCCAGAGCATGTGCGCAGAGCAGTCGTACCAGTCACCAGTCAGTGAGTCTTGGCGGGTGAGTGCTTGCTCGTAGGGCAGGATTAGTGCTTCGTGGCTCGTGTAGAAGTCGACACCTTGTAGAGCTGGGTCATCGAGCATGTCAATGCCACATGCCTTCATGAACTTTAGAGAGCGCTCGATCTCGTCAGCAATGATTGAGTAGCGCTTTCCTTCAAGGGAATTTTCTACAAACTCTTGGTTCCATGCGTGAACACGTGAAAGCGCAGCGAACCCACCAGTAGTGAATGCGCGAAGAAGGTTGAGTGTCGCAGTGCTCTGGTTGTAGGCAGCGAGTAGTCGTTCTGGATTGGGAGTTCGTGCTTCTTCGGTGAACTCTTCACCGTTAACAATGTGTCCTCTAAATGCAGGGAGTTCAACGCCGTTAATTGTTTCGAAGTTTTCAGAACGTGGTTTTGCAAACTGGCCAGCAATTCTTCCAACCTTTACGACTGGAACGCCTGCTGCATAGGTGAGTGCCACGGCCATTTGGAGAATGACTTTCAGTTTGTCCCTAATCGCGTCAGCTGATCCTTCGTGGAAGGATTCTGCGCAGTCGCCGGCCTGGAGCAAGAAGGCTTTGCCAGCAGCGACTTGTCCTAGGTGCTCTTGGAGGCGACGTGCTTCTCCGGCAAAGACAAGTGGCGGCTTTTTCGCGAGTTCTACTTCAACACGTGCGAGGTGAGCTTCATCAGGCCAAATAGGACTCTGGGCTGCGGTGTGACCGCGCCATGAGCTTGATGTCCAAGGCTTTTTTGCTTCTACCATTCAACAAGCGTAGGGCCTAGGGGGTCTCTAAGGCAATCGCGCTCTAGGCTCATGGCATGAAAGCAGATCGTATTGGGCTATTCGGTGGAACCTTTGATCCACCGCACTTTGGCCACGTTGCTGCATTGAAAGCTGCCATTGCGACAAATCTGTTTGATTACATTGAGGTAACAGTTGCTGGTGACCCCTATCAAAAGAGCTCATCGGTACAACTTCACTCTGCGGATGTTCGCCTCAAGATGGCCCATGCTGCCTTCGACGGCATTGAGGGTGTGCGTGTTTCTGACCGTGAGATCAAGCGTGATGGTCCTTCCTACACAATTGAAACTGTTCGCGAATTACTTCAAGATGCCGAGCAGGTTGACCTTCTCATTGGTGCTGATCTTTCTTCGCAGCTTGACTCGTGGCACGAATCGCAACAACTTCGTTCTTTGGTACAAGTCGGAGTGATTCCACGGCCAGGTGGAGAGCAAGGTTTACCACTCGGATGGAACGCTTATCTGGTTCCAATGGACCCAGTTGACTTGTCGAGCACCTACATTCGAGAAGCTGCAAATCTCAAGGAAAATCTTCAGGAATTGGTGCCTGACCCGGTAATTCCCATTTTCGAAGGCCGCTAGTTGTAGTCTTTCAATAGATGGCCGTACGCAACTATGACCTATCCGGACACAGGTCACCAAGACTGTCCGTTCTGGAATCGGCGCCCCTAAGGCGCCAAGACATTCGACGCTCTAAGCAGCGCTACGTAATTGCCGGTTTCGCATCTGTTTCGCTTCCATTCTTGGCTGCGATCGTTGTGCTCGGGGTGGCCCACTGAGCCAGGCCTTATTCAGCGGCGAGGAGTCTCGCGGCCCACACACAGAATTCGTCGCCAAACTTATTGATGCAGCACAGCGCGGCGCTGATGAAAAGCTAAGTCTTGATACTGCGGCGCTTGATCTTCGCGATCTCGTCGATTCCTTTGATGCACTTGTGGTTGCGGTCGGAAGAAATGATCGCCAAGTTCGTTCTATTGCAGAAGAGATTGAACGCCTCATTGAAGTCGAACTCGAAATAAAGCCGATACGCGAAGAGGGCTGGACTTCTGGTCAGTGGGTGGCACTGGATTACGGTGACGTAATTATTCACGTATTCGATGAAGAGTCTCGTGACTATTACGACTTAGAACACCTCTGGAATGCTGCGCCGTCACAGCACACCGAACACACTCGTTAATTAACGAGTCGCGAGAATTGGTAGCTATAGACGTGGGGAACTGTTGACCCAGAAGGAATCATTGCGTCTTGGGAAACACCTTCAATCGCAAAAACCACGCCACTTCGAGCGCCGGCTGCCTGCGCGGTTAGAACTACCTGACCAACGGCTACTGGATTTTCGAGCAAATTAAATGCCGAGATCGAGGCAGCAAGGTTTACTCGAGCAACGCCATTTAGAACTGACACTTGGAGAATCTGAAGCCCACGTGGAATGGTGGTCCGTAGATGCGCGGCACTTTCTGCTTCAGATACTCGAAGAAGCAACTGGTTAAGCACATCAACAACCTGGACCGGTGAAGTTACAACTCTGCGCGAAGCAACAAGTCGCCCTGCGTGCACCAAGTACACAGGTGCACGAGTGAACTGGACGGATGTATTTGTTCCTGGAATGTTCTTGTCGAGGAGTCCGAAAGGGACCTTCTCCTTTGCAACAGTTACTGGTCCCTTGGACTGTGGAATAAGTGAACAACTGCTTAACAGCACCGCTCCTATAAAAAGTCCAAGAACTACTCGGAGTTTTTTCATGCGTACCCCTCTGAGCTAATTGGAATTGAAATTTGCATTCTTGCGCCACCCTCGGGGCTTTCAAGTGCAGCAATGGATCCATCAAAAGCGAGAATGTGTTCTTTAACAAGAGCTAGGCCGAGGCCAGTGCCACGAACTGAACTTCTGTCGTGGGCCATGCGACCTCTAAAGAATCTTTCGAAGACTTGAGAGCGTTCATCTGCACCGATTCCTGATCCAGCGTCATCGACGTTCACAATGAAGTTACCTGCTGTGCACTCGACACGAATTGCAACGACACCACTCGCGTAGCGTGTCGCGTTGTCAAGCAAGTTGGCAATCACTCGCTCGAATCGACGACGATCAACAATGATGTGTGGATTCTTCACAGTCACGCCAAGTTCAATTGGTGGCACTTCAATACCCAGACGCCTTGAGGCTGACCTAGCTGATTGATTTACGAGTTCGACTGCAGCAACGGTTTCGCTGACGTGTGGAGTTGCTCCCGCGTCATTCCTGGCCATTTCTAAAAGGTCTTCTACGAGGGCTTGAAAGATTGCCAAGTCTGCACTCAGAAGGTCGAGACTTTCTTGTCCCGCGGGTGAGAGTTCTGCGCGGTGCTGTTGAAGAATTGCCGCCGTTGTGACCACTGTCGTTAGAGGGGACCTGAGCTCATGCGATACATCACTGGCAAAGCGAGCATCGCGTTCGAGTCGCTCTACGAGTTGGCTCACCATTTCATTGAATGAGTCAGAAAGCTGTTGCACTTCACGGTCTGCGTTCGTAACGCTGAGTCGTGTGCTGAGTTCACCTTCAGCAATAAGGGCTGCGGCTTCAGAAACTTCCTGTAGTGGTTTTACTACACGCCTAGTTGCCCAAAGCCCACCAAGAATTCCAATACCTGAGATTGCCAGGGCTCCTAAAGCAAGAAGCTCTAGCAAGGTTCTGAGGGTGTTTGACAGCGAAGAGAGACCAAAGACTTCAAAGTACTGAGAGTGCACTGATGGAATTGGAATCGCCACAATGTAAATGTCTTCGTTTCCAAAACGAACTGTTTGCTCGGTGACTATTCCATTGTCGGCGGCAGTTATTGCTGATGCACTGATTTCAGGAGGTTGTGCACCAGAGCTTTCTGACAACCATTGGCCCTGCGTTCGAACAAGCACCTGGGTATTGGTGGCTTTCTCGATTGAATTCAGCGTTGAAGTGAGTTCAGAAGGATTCGTGGCAAGCGTGTTACGAACGAGAGTGGCATTTTCGTAACTCTGTTTTAGGTCCGTGCTCTGCTGATTATTAATCAGAATGTTGAGCACTCCAAAGTAGGTGAGTGATGCAAAGAGTGAACTGAGTACGAACGATCCAAGTCCGAACGTAACAAGGAGCCGAGTACGCAGACTCCTCTGGTGCACTAGAGCACCAACTTGTAGCCAGTACCTCGAACGGTAATGAGGAACGTAGGGTTGGCTGGGTCAGGTTCAATCTTGGTGCGAAGTCGTCTCATGTGGACGTCCACGAGTCGAGTGTCGCCGAAGTAGTCATAGCCCCAAACGCGCTCGAGAAGGTCTTCGCGAGATAGAACTTTTCCGTTCATTGAAGCGAGGTCAGTGAGCAGTCGAAATTCTGTGGACGTTAGGTGCAGTTCACTGCCATCGCCCTTTTTCACGATTCCTTCATCAGGAATAACCGTGAGCTCGCCGAGGCTGAATGAATTTGCACTCTTTTCAGGTCGACGGCGAAGGTGGGCCTTCACGCGTGCCAATAGTTCTTCAGGAATAAATGGCTTGGTTACGTAATCATCAGCTCCTGATTCGAGCCCCAAGACAACGTCCGCGGTCTGATCTCTTGCAGAAACAATGACAATTGGACAGTCACTAACTTCACGAATTTGTTTACAGGTATCGAAGCCAGACATCCCGGGCAACATGATGTCAACAATCGCAATGTCACTCGCCATGCGAGTGAACATTGCAACGCCCACCTCGCCACTTGGGGCATCGTCTATTTCGAAGCCTTCGCCTTCGAACATGAGGCGAAGTGCAGAACGAATGTGGTCGTCATCTTCAACAATCAAAATGCGAGGCAAGGGTTCTCCTTAGGAATACAACAAGCCTACCGAGGTCACGCCATCTTGCAATGACGCTCGGTAGCCTTGTTTATGTGTCGGGATCACAAAAAACAGCGCGGGCCAAGAGCCCCTGGCTTCTTGAGGGGTTCATTGCGACCCTGAAAACCAAGAACCGCTCTGAAGCGACGCTTCGCGCCTACATCAGCGATATTGAGCAGTTCATTGAATGGGCTGAGGACAACAAGCATTCTGACTTTAAAAAAATCACCAAACGAACTTTGCGTGAATATTTAGCTTTCATGACGTCACGTGGTGATGAACGAACTTCAATCATGAGAAGGCGAGCATCGCTTCGCAGCTATTTCACATGGCTCGTTGAGCGAAAACACCTTGACGAGAGTCCCGCGGCTCGTCTCTCGGCCCCGAAACCGAATGCACAGCTTCCAAAGATTGTCGTGCGAGAGCAATTGGAAAATCTTTTAGATGTTGACTGGGGTGACGACAAGTTCGCACTGCTGGACCGAGCTGTCTGTGAAGTGCTTTACGGTGCCGGACTTCGAGTGAGTGAACTCTGCGGGTTAAATGTCACGAGTGTTGACTTCAAGCAAGGCTTGCTTCGAGTACTTGGCAAAGGTCGAAAAGAGAGGATTGTTCCTCTTCATGACCAGGGGCTCAAGGCGGTGAAGGATTGGTTCAAAGAGGCCCGCGATGTGGTCGCCACTCCTGATTCACCCAAAGATGCCCTTTTCTTCAATCGACGAGGCAATCGACTCGGGCCGCGAGACGTGAGGCGAATTCTCGACAATCGAGTTGCCATGGGCCACATCCACCCCCACGCCCTTCGCCACACCTATGCCACTCACTTGTTAGAAGGGGGAGCTGATCTTCGAGTTGTCCAAGAATTACTGGGCCACGAAAGCCTGACGACAACCCAGCTCTACACCCACGTTTCCAAGTCACGCCTGCAAAAAGTCCATCGCCAGACCCATCCTCGGGGGTAGTTCCAAGCGACTAACATGGTTTGGCTCTCCCACAGTGGGAAAGCATGAGAAATATCCCTGTGGTTTCGTACGGTCACCGTTCTGCGGTGCACCACATGGATCTAGTAACCGAACGGAAGGAAATTATCGTGGCACTCGTCACTCTGCAGGAACTACTTGACTCGGGCGTGCACTTCGGGCACCAGACCCGTCGTTGGAACCCAAAAATGCGTCGCTTCATCCTTGGTGAGCGCAACGGCATTTACCTAATCGACCTTCGTAAGACCCTCAGCGGTATTGAAGTTGCATACGCATTCGTGCGCGACCTCGTTGCTGATGGCGGAACAATTCTCTTCGTGAGCACCAAGAAGC
Source organism: uncultured Acidimicrobiaceae bacterium (assembly GCA_937975915.1). Taxonomy (GTDB): domain Bacteria; phylum Actinomycetota; class Acidimicrobiia; order Acidimicrobiales; family RAAP-2; genus RAAP-2. The sequence continues at coordinate 363,121 of CALJTY010000030.1, forward strand.
AGACCCAAGGGCCTGTTGAGGACTTCGCTAACGCGTGTGGCATGCCATTCGTTAACCAGCGCTGGCTCGGTGGAATGCTTACAAACTTCTCAACTGTTTCTGGCCGCGTAAAGCGCCTTCAAGAACTACGCACCATGCAGCGTGCTGGTGACTTCGAAGGAATGCCAAAGCGTGAAGCACTTCGTCACTCACGTGAACTCGAAAAGCTTGACCGAAACTTGAGCGGTATTTCAACAATCGACAAAGTTCCAAACGCTGTGTTCGTAATTGACACTAAGAAGGAACACATTGCCGTTACCGAAGCTCGCAAGCTTGGACTGCCAGTGGTTGCTGTTGTGGACACGAACTGTGACCCGGACATCATCGACTACGTAATTCCAGGTAACGACGACGCCATTCGCGGTGTAGGACTCCTATGCCGTTTGATGGCTGACGCTGTAACGGAAGGTCGCTACATCCGTGCGAACCGTCCTGCAGTTACAAAGGCACCAGCAGCACCAGTTGCCGCTGTCGTTGAAGCACCAGTTGAAGCAACTCCAGAAGTGGCTGTTGAAGCCGCTGCTGAACCAGTCGCTTAATTAATTAACTTTCAGATTTAAGGAGATCCCAGTGGCTATCACTGCTAAAGACGTACAAACACTTCGCCAGTCAACCGGCGTTGGAATGATGGATGCCAAGAAGGCGCTTGAAGCGACGAATGGTGACATGGAAGAAGCAACCAAGTGGTTGCGTGTAAATGGACTTGCATCTGCTGCAAAGCGTGCAGACCGTGAAGCTGGAGAAGGCGCTGTTTCAGTAGTGCGCAACGGAAACGTTGCCGCAATTGTTGAAATGCGCTGCGAAACAGACTTCGTTGCGAAGTCTGAACAGTTTGTTTCAATCGTTGATGAAATCGCAGCCGCAGTGTGTGCTGATGGTGAGGGAGCAGTTGCTTCATTCCAAGACCGCATCGAGACACTCCTTACAACTTTGAAGGAAAACATCTCTGTCGGTCGCGTCTACCGCCTCGAAGCAAAAGCTGGCGAAGTAATTGACACCTACATTCACCTTCAGTCAGGTCGTGGTGTTAACGCCGTGGCTGTTGTCGTAAAAGATGGCAGTGACGAAGTTGCTCACGAAGTTGCCGTGCACATTGCCTTTGCTAAGCCGCAGTATCTGAAACGTGACGATGTGCCTCAAGCAGACATTGATGCTGAGCGAAAGACCGTTGAAGAAATTTCTCGTAACGAAGGTAAGCCTGACGCTGCACTTCCAAAGATCATCGAAGGCCGCCTCAATGGTTGGTTCAAAGAGCGCGTCTTGGTTGAGCAGTCGTACGTTAAGGACGAAAAGCAGTCAATTCAGCAGTTCCTCGGCAGCGCAAGCATCACTGCGTATGCTCAGGTTGTAATCGGAAGCTAAAGGAAAATATATGCGTCGACTCGTCCTGAAACTCTCGGGTGAGGCGCTCGCTTCTGAAGCGAGCGACGAGACAATCGATGCATCGACCGTTGACTTTTTAGCGCGAGAGATCTCGAGCGCTATGGCTCGCGGTGGACTTGAACTTGCTGTTGTGGTCGGCGGGGGAAACATTTGGCGTGGTGCTACTGGTGCCATGGCTGGAATGAACCGTGCGAACTCTGACCTTATGGGAATGCTCGGAACCGTTATCAACGCACTCGCTCTGCAAGATGCAATTGAAAGCCACGGACGTCCTACTCGCGTGATGTCCGCAATCAACATGGACCAGGTTGCTGAACCGTACATTCGCCGTCGCGCAGTTCGACACCTTGAAAAGGGTCGCGTTGTAATTTTCGCCGCGGGAATGGGCAACCCTTACTTCACGACAGACACTCCTGCAGCACAACGTGCCGCAGAAATCGAAGCATCAATTGTTCTTAAGGGAACTCACGGTGGCGTTGATGGTGTTTACTCTGAAGATCCTCGCAAGAATCCAAACGCCACGAAGTTCACCGAAATTTCCTTCGACGAAGTAATTGCAAAGGACCTACGAGTTATGGATATGACTGCAATTACGTTCTGCAAGGACAACAACTTGCCACTACGTGTCTTTGACCTTATGGCTAAGGGAAACCTTGGTCGCGCACTTGACGGCGAGCCCGTCGGTACGCTGGTGAAGTAATGGATAACGAACTAGTTGACCTTGTGATGGAAGATACGCGTGAGCGTATGGCCAAGGCGCTGGAGCACGTCAAGAGCGAATTCGCAACCGTGCGTACTGGTCGTGCTTCTTCTGTTCTCGTTGAAGGTCTAATGGTTGACTACTACGGCACCGAAACACCTTTAAAGGCACTGGCCAACTTCTCAGTTCCAGAACCACGTCTACTTGTAGTTTCACCTTTTGACAAGGGTGCAATGGCCGCAATTGAAAAAGCAATTTCAAATGCCGACCTCGGACTGAATCCTTCGAATGACGGTCAGGTCATTCGCTTGGCATTTCCAGCTCTGACTGAAGAGCGTCGTACATCATTCGTGAAGATCGTTCGAGGCAAGGCTGAAGACGGCAAGGTTGCCCTACGTGGAGTTCGTCGTCACGCTCGTCAAGAACTCGAAACACTGGAGAAGGAACACGGTCTTCCAAAGGACGAGATTGAGCGCCTTGAAAAAGTGCTGGACAAGATGACCCAAGATGAAGTTGCGGTTGTCGATACCTTGCTCAGCCAAAAAGAAAAGGAACTTCTTGAGGTCTGAGGACGAGAACACGCCGTTTTACGATGAGCCCACTGGCGAACTACCGGTGGTGAGCACCACTGACTCTCGTGTCACGATTACTGGCGCCGAGATTGCTGAAGAAATTGTTCCTGATGCACCTCTCATTGACGAACAGACACTTCTTCCGCACTGGACCGATGCACCAACTGGTGCCGTGCCAATTGTTGTGGCGAGAGAAGCAGCAGAGAACGATGATCCCTGGTCACAGATTCCTGCACCAGCGTGGCGTGAAGGTGAAGCTGACTGGGTAGCGCACGAAGATCAGTTCGATGCTTCCTTGCTCGCTGGAGATGCAAAAACCGACGATGCTCGACCCTGGGAATTTGTAGTCGAAGAAGAAGCTGTAGCCGAAGAAGAGATTCTTGATGAAGCTCCTCGACCTGAACCAGTTCGCGCTCACCGCACCAGACGAACAATTACTGACAATCCTCTAGCTGGACGGGCCGTTCGAAGCGCCAAGGCGCAGAGCAGCATTGTAAAAGCAACAATGACAGGTCTCGCCATGGGACTGGCGGCGATCATTGTCTTCAGCGCTGGAACCTTGCCTATTGCCTTTTGCGTAGTTGCTATTTTGGCTTTCGCCACTGCTGAGGCGTACGCCGCACTCCGAGCAGCTGGGGCACATCCAGCAACAGTGCTTGGAATTGGGGCAACCACGTTGCTAGCAATCTCTGTCTATAACAAGGGACAGGGAGCCATTGGCACCATCACTGTGCTTCTAATTATTTTCGCTTTCATCTGGTACATGAACGCAAAAAATGAGATTGACGTCCTTGACGGAATTGGTGCGACAATTTTTGTCTACGTCTGGATTGGTGTCTTCGGCTCATTCGCACTACTTCTAATCTCGCCAATCAGCTTCGCTGACAAGCATGGCAATGCGTATCTGATTGGCGCGGCAATTCTCACTGTGGCCAATGACACCAGTGCACTCTTTATTGGCCGATGGCTAGGTCACCGCCCCTTGAACAAAGATCTCTCACCTAATAAGACCATCGAAGGTTTCGTCGGTGCTCTAGTTATGACGCTGTTGGTGGGACTAGTTGTCCTTCCAATGATCAGTCCTTGGACGCCACTCCATGGACTTGAAGTTGCTTTCGTCCTTTCTTTTGTTATCCCTATGGGTGATCTCTTCGAGTCAATGGTGAAGCGAACTCTCGGAGTCAAAGACCTCGGTCACATTTTGCCGGGCATGGGTGGAATTCTTGACCGCGTTGATGGCCTTCTCTTCGCGCTGCCAACGATGTACTACCTAGCGCACATCCTTCAGCTGAGGTAGCTATGTCACCATCTCGCAGTGTTGCGTTAATGGGGGCTACTGGTTCTATTGGAACTCAAACTCTCGAAGTTCTTCGTCGTGAGCCCGACGCATTTGAGCTCGTTTCGATTTCAGGTGGAACGAACGTTAATCAGCTGAGCACCATTGCAAAAGAGTTCAATGTCAGACACATTGGTGTGAGCAACGATCAGAGCGCATCTGCACTCAGAAGCCTTGTTGGACCAGATGTCGCAATTGAAGTTGGAGCGAGTGGACTAGAGGCACTTTCATCAAACTCAGACATTGTTGTGAATGCTGTAATGGGATTCGCTGGGCTTCCAGTAACGATGTCTGCATTGAAAGCAGGCAAGCGCTTGGCACTTGCGAACAAGGAATCACTAATTGCAGCCGCACCACTCGTTGAAAAAGTTCGAACAACCCCTGGCGCCTTGATTCTTCCAATTGATTCTGAACACTGTGCAATTCACCAAGCACTCGCAAGCTCCACGTCATCCATGCCTTATCCAGATGTTAGAAAAATCATCCTCACAGCTTCTGGCGGTCCTTTTCGTGGTTGGAGCAAAGACCGACTCGTTGGCGTGAGCAAAGCTGATGCACTGGCTCACCCCACATGGTCAATGGGGCCAAAAATTACGATTGACTCCTCGACTCTCATGAACAAAGGCCTTGAAGTACTCGAAGCGTCTGCTCTCTTTGGTATTGAAGTGGACCGCGTAGATGTTGTTGTGCACCCGCAATCAGTGGTCCACTCTTTAGTTGAATACATTGATGGCTCTGTAATTGCGCAACTCTCAATGCCTGATATGCGACTTCCTATTGCGTACTGCTTAGGACTACCTGGTCGACTTGATCACTCATGGGGCAAGATCGATTTCACCAGCGGTCTCGAGTTGACCTTTGAAGCACCCGACCGTCAAGCGTTCCCGGCACTTGACCTGGCCTACAGCGCAGCTCGCCTTGGTGGCGCTGCTCCAGCGTGGCTCAGTGCGGCGAACGAAATAAGTGTTGAAGCATTCTTGCAAGGGATGATTTCGTGGCAGGGGATTGTTGAAACCGTTAGCGCGGTTATGGACAAGTACGTGCCATCAGCTTTGTCTTCAATTGAAGAACTTCTAGAGAACGATGCCAATGCTCGTCGATTAGCGAGCGAAATAATCGCTAAATAACTGGCGATGCTTCATTTTGCCCCACCACACGGCAGAATGGTTATGTGGATGTAACTGCAAGCTCTTTAAGCCCTCGTCGAAAGACTCGTCAAATCTCTGTTGGAAAAGTAAAGGTTGGCGGCGACGCCCCGATTTCTATCCAGTCAATGACGACCACCAAGACGGCCAACGTTGATGCAACCCTGGAGCAGATCTACTCACTCGCAGCCGCCGGCGCAGACATTGTTCGCTGCACTTGCAATGAACAAGAGGCGGCTGAAGGCCTTGCTCAAATTGTTCCTCGCTCACCAGTTCCTATCGTTGCTGACATTCACTTTCACGTCGAGATGGCCCTGGCGGCCCTTGAAGCTGGCGTTGATGGTCTTCGACTCAACCCGGGCAACTTGCGCAAACCTGAAGAGATCAAATTGGTTGCGCGTGAAGCAAAAGATCGTGGCGTTCCAATTCGCATCGGGGTAAACGCAGGAAGCCTTCACCCGGACATTTATGAAAAGTTTGGTGGCGCTACTCCTGAGGCGCTAGTTGAATCTGCACGCATTGAACTTGCGTACTTTCAAGAAGTGGGTTTCGACGACGTAAAGATTTCGGTAAAGGCTTCATCAGTTGCAACAATGATTGCGGCGTACCGACTCGCGTCTGAAACATTTGACTACCCACTTCACCTTGGCGTTACTGAGGCTGGTCCTCTTCCAGGTGGGCTGTTAAAGGGAACTGCCGGGATCGCAACGTTGCTCGCCGAAGGAATCGGCGACACGCTTCGCTATTCACTCACTGCTGATCCAGTTGAAGAAGCAAATGCTGGTCGCATGTTGCTCGAGACGTTGGGACTACGTGAGCGAAAGGGACTCGACCTAATTGCCTGTCCTAGCTGTGGGCGTTCTGAAGTTGACGTCATCAAAATTGCTAATGAGGCGCAGGCCGCACTGTCTGAACTAAACATTCCAATTCAGGTGGCTGTCATGGGATGCGTGGTTAATGGACCTGGCGAGGCACGACACGCCGACCTTGGCATCGCCGCAGGAAAGAAGCGCGGCCACTTGTTCATTCGTGGCGAGATTATTCGTGTTGTTAAAGAAGACGAAATGGTTGAAGCACTCGTCGAAGAAGCGAAGAAGATCGCTGAAGAAGGCGTGGAGGCTCGACTTGCTGCGAGAGATACTTCAGCCGCTGCAGAAGCAGAAGCTGACCGGGCGACCCTGCTTGATCTAAAGGGCGCTGACGCGAACAATGCTCAAGCCAAGATTGAAAATATCCGTCGACGCACCGAAAACTAATCAAGCAATTGGTAGTGTGCATCAACGCTTTAAAGGAGAACTGTGGCATCAGCATTAACCCCTCAGGCTGAAGACTTTCCACGCTGGTATCAAGACGTGGTCGCCAAGGCTGAGATGGCTGACAACGGACCCGTTCGAGGCACCATGGTTATCCGCCCTTATGGTTACGCCATCTGGGAGCGCATGCAGGCTGAAATCGATGTTCGCATCAAAGAAGCCGGTGCCGAGAATGCTTACTTTCCACTGTTTATTCCCGAGAGCTATTTAGCTCGTGAGGCGCAACACGTTGAGGGCTTTAGCCCTGAGCTAGCTGTTGTTACGCACGCCGGGGGAGAAGCACTTGCTGAGCCAGTTGTTGTTCGTCCAACTTCTGAGACCGTCTTTGGTGAATTCATGGCCAAGTGGATTCAGAGTTACCGTGATCTGCCGCTACTGCTAAATCAGTGGGCCAACGTTGTTCGCTGGGAGCTTCGTCCGCGACTCTTTCTTCGCTCTTCCGAATTTCTGTGGCAAGAGGGTCACACCGCGCACGACAGTTATGAAGATGCTTCTGCATACGTAAACGGAATTCATACAAACGTCTACAACGACTTCTTGGAAAAAGTTCTGGCCATGCCGACATACTTAGGAATTAAGCCACCGAGCGAACGCTTCGCTGGCGCAATCAACACAATGACCTGCGAAGGCATGATGCAAGACGGCAAGGCACTGCAGATGGCAACCAGTCACGAACTGGGTCAGAACTTTGCCAAAGCCTTCGACATTAAGTTTCAGAACAAAGAAGGACAGTCCGCGCTTTGCTGGACCACTTCATGGGGATCTTCAACAAGACTCGTTGGTGGACTGATCATGGCTCACGGCGACGACAATGGTCTCATCGTTCCGCCACACTTGGCTCCAACGCAAGTTGTTGTTATTGCGGTTCGCGAAGACGATGAAGTCATTGCTGCGTGCAACAAGATCGCTGCAGGACTCAAGAGTGCAGGAGTTCGAGTTCGCATTGACAATGGTGGTGCAAGTTTCGGACGTCGTGTAACTGACTGGGAAATTAAGGGTGTGCCTATTCGTGTTGAAGTTGGACCACGCGACCTTGCTGAAGGTGTTGTTGCGCTGGTTCGACGAGACACTTCTGAAAAGGTATCCATCTCACCTGATGCAGTGGCAACAAGTGTTCCTGGAATTCTTGAACAAATGCAGAGCCAGATGTACGAGGCTCAACTCGCACGTAGAAACGCCAACACTCATGATGTGAAGTCAATTGATGAGGCAATGCAGGCTGCGCAGACAGGATTCGCCCGATTGGACTGGGACCTGGTGGGCTCAGCTGGTGAGGCTAGATTGAAGACTGATGCCATTACGGTTCGCTGCTTGCAGCGTCGAGATGGTTCAATGCCCGTGACGGACACTGAAAAAGATCTGATTTGCATCGTCGCTAAGTCGTATTAACCCAGTTACTTGAAAATCAAGGAATTAGCCGGGATTGTGGATTTTCACGCCCTATTGAGTCTTTTCCCTGATACTGCTACAATTTAACCCGACAGTCCGCTACGGACGTTTGGACTCGTTTAAGCGCGGGCCTTTGGCTCGCGCTTTCTCATTCCTATACGTCCCTGCGACATAGAGAGGAGATGGCCATGGATCTGGAGACACCACTGCGCCCGCTCCTATCTAATCTCGGACTTGACCTCTATGACCTTGAGATGATTTCAGGCACTTTAACCATCACCGTGACTAAAGACGGAGGGGTGGATTTAGAGTCCCTGACCAAGGCAAACCGTGTAATCGGTGAGTGGCTTGATGCCAATGACCCAATCCCTAACCGTTACACCCTCGACGTTTCGAGCCCGGGACTAGAGCGACGCCTTCGTACCCCAGCACATTTTCTTACAACTATTGGTGAGGTAGTCACACTGCGAGAACTTCGCAAGGACCTTCCAACGCGTCGACTCGAAGGCACCGTCCTTCGCTGCGACGAAAAAACAGTCACACTCAATGATGCAGAAGCCGGTGAAGTCACCGTTGCTATTTCTGATGTTGAACGTGCACGCACAGTTTTCAAGTGGGGGCCAGAAGCTAAGCCCTCACCATCCAAGGCAACGTCTGGCAAGTCAGGCAAGAAAGGTTAATCATGGCGAACTTTGAATTCATTGAAGCGTTATCGCAAATTGCACGAGACCAGAACATTGACGAAGGCGAGTTGCTCATTGCACTTGCTAACGCGCTGCTCGCCGCGTACAAGCGTCGTCCTGACTCAGCAGAAGATGCTGAAGTTGAAATCAATCCAGAGACCGGTGACATCAAGGTGTGGGGCCTCGAGCTCGACCTTGAAGGAAACGTTACGAAGGAATGGGATGCAACACCTGAAGACTTCGGTCGTATTGCTGCCCAGACTGCAAAGCAAGTGCTTATGCAACTTATTCGTGACATCCAGCGTCGCCAGATGTACGAAGAGTTCGCAAACCGCGAAGGAGACATTGTCTCTGGAACAGTGCAACAGAACGACAACCGCTACACACTTCTTGACCTTGGCCGCGTAGAAGCACTTCTGCCACAGGCCGAGCAGATTGCCTTTGAGCGCTACGAACACGGTGCTCGCATCAAGGTGTACATCGTTGAAGTACGAAAGACGAACAAGGGACCACAGATTGTTGTGAGCCGCACCCACCCAGCACTCGTGGCGAAGTTGTTTGAAATTGAAGTTCCTGAAATCGCAAACGGCATCGTTGAGATCAAGGCGCTGGCTCGTGAGCCCGGTCACCGTTCAAAGATTGCCGTTGCTTCAAATGATCAAATGGTTGATCCAGTTGGTGCATGCGTAGGAGCTCGAGGGTCTCGAGTTCGCAACATCACTAACGAACTTCGCTCAGAGCGCATTGACGTTGTTCCCTACAGTGACGACCCAATTGAATTCATCCAAGCAGCACTGCAGCCTGCACGAGTTCGTGAAGTCCAGCTAAACGAAGAAGAGGGAATTGCAACTGTGATTGTTCACGACCAGCAGCTCTCACTTGCGATTGGCAAGGAAGGCCAGAATGCCCGCCTTGCCGCTCGACTCACCGGATGGCGCATTGACATTCGCTCTGAAAACGAAGGTGAAGAAGACGTCGTTGCTGAAGAAGTTTGGACCGATGGTGACGAAGTTGTCGATGCAACAGTTTCTGTAACTGATGAAGTTGTTGTTGTTGACGAAGTAATCACCGACGCAGAAGGTGACGTCGAAGAAATCGTTGTTGCTGAAGTTGTCGCGGAGGACGAAGCATAAGACCGATTCGCACATGTGTTGTCTGTCGAAATAGACGTGACGACACTGAAATGATTCGCGCTGGGCGAACTCTTGATGGTACGTGGTACATCAACAGGGGAGTCGGGCGAGGAATCTGGTTGTGCGCTGATGGAGTTTGTAGTGGAGAAGTACAGAGTGGTCAGATCGCCCGCTCACTAAGGAGTTCAGTGGGCGATAGCGATGTGGAGCAGTTGAGGCAGTTGATTAACCGCTCAAAGCAGTAAGTGTTGTGAAAGAATTAATGACTGTGTTTACAAGAATGTAAACACGCGAATTTTTAAAGGATCGTTTTGGCGCAGAAGAAGATACGAGTACACGAGCTCTCGAAAGAGCTCGGACTTACGAGCAAAGAGCTGCTCGGTCTCGCCCAAAAACTAGGTATTGGCGCGACGAGCCCCTCCGCCTCTATTGAAGACGCACAAGCCGACCGCATCCGTCGAAAGGCCGACGCCGAAGGCCTGCGACGCGAAGTCGTTCCTGAAGAGCCAAAGGCAGCAAAAGCCACCAAGGCCACGAAAGCAACAAAGACTACAAAAGCAACGAAGGCTAAAGCCGAAACTGTTGAGCCTGCACTAAAAGAAGATGCAAGCGAAAAGCCTGAACCACAGATGCGTGCGAGCAAAGCCGTTGAGGTAGAACCTGAGACAGCACCAAGCGCACCTGTAGCTGCAGAGCCAGAAGCAGAAGACGCTCCAAAGGTTGTTCGCAGCCGTACCGCTGCTCCAAAGGCTGCTCCAACTCGCACTGTTTCACCAGACGGTCCTGTGACCATGCGTCCAACGCAGCGTCCAACAAGTGCAGAGCCAACCGATGGTGCTCCACAGCCACCACGTCCGCCAATGAGTTCTACTGGCCGTCCAATTCCTCCACCTCCAGGTCGTCCAATGAGCGCGACTGGTCAACCTATTCCTCCACCTCCTGGAGCACGTCGTCCGATGCCAAGTACTGGCGGTCGTCCAGGTGCACCATCAGGTCCTCGTACCGGTGGTCCTCGTCCGACAACGGGCCCTCCACGCACTGGTGGTCCTTCACGTCCAGGCGGTGGCTTTAGTGGTCCTCGCACTGGTGGTCCAGGTGGACCAGGAGCGGGCGGTCCAGGTGCTGGTGCCCCAGGTGCTGGTGGTCCAGGTCGCGGTGCTCCACAACGCGGTGGTCCGGGTGGTGGTCCTCGCGGATCACAGCGCAAGAAGACTGCACGTCGTCGTCGCAATGTTGATGAGCTCGAGCCAACCCAGATGACTACATGGCAGCCGAGCAATGCTCCGGTGCCAACGGGTGAAATTCTTATTGAGCGCGGTTCAACCGCTAAGGACGTTGGTCCAAAGCTAAACCGAAGCGCTGCAGACATAATTCGCTTCTTGTTCTTGCAAGGCGAAATCGTTACTGCAGTACAAAGTCTTAGCGATGACATGATCGAGCTCTACGCCGCAGAAGTAGGTGCAGAAGTACGTCTCGTTGACCCAGGTGAACAGCAAGAAGCTGCGCTACTTGCGAAGTTCTTCGACGAAGACGACGAAGACGACGACATCCCAGTTATCCCTCGTTCGCCAGTTGTAACCGTTATGGGTCACGTTGACCACGGTAAGACAATGCTTCTGGACAAGATTCGTAAAACAAATGTTGTTGCTGGCGAAGCTGGTGGAATTACTCAACACATTGGTGCGTACAAAGTTGACTGGAAAGACGGAGCTATTGCGTTCCTCGACACCCCAGGTCACGAAGCCTTCACCGCTATGCGTTCACGTGGAGCAAAAGTGACCGACATCATCATCTTGGTGGTGGCTGGAGACGACGGTGTTATGCCTCAGACCATTGAAGCAATCGAGCACGCCAAGCTTTCTAACGTTCCAGTCATTGTGGCCGTTAACAAGATGGACAAGCCCGATGCGAACCCTGACCGCGTTTTAGAGCAGTTGAGTCAACATGGTCTCGTTCCAGAAAAGTGGGGAGGCGACACCATCTGTGTTGAGATCTCTGCGTTGCAAGGAACTGGCATTGATGAACTTCTCGAGCAAGTTCTGCTCGTGGCTGAAATCGCTGAACTTACTGCTCGCCCAACTGGTCGCGCTGTAGGAACTGTTCTAGAAGCGAACCTTGAGAGTGGTCGTGGCCCAGTGGCGACGGTCATGATCCAAAAGGGAATTCTTTCTGTTGGTGACTGTGTTGTTGCTGGCCCGGCCTTTGGAAAAGTAAAGGCACTCATCAACGACCAAGGAAAGCAGATCAAAACTGCTGGACCATCTACTCCAGTTCAGATCCTCGGTTTCTCTGAGCCTCCTTACGCTGGTGACGAAATGCGTGTTGCACGTGACCTCACTCACGCTCGCTCACTCGCAGAAGCTCGTGCGCAACGTGCGCGTCTTATCACTCACCAGCCGGGTGCTGGAACAAGCGGTGCACGTCTTGAAGACCTCTTCGAACAGATTCAACGTGGAGAAACAGCCACACTGAACATTGTTCTGAAGGCCGACGTTCAGGGTTCACTCGAAGCATGTACTGAGTCGCTAAAGAAGCTTGAGCGTGAAGACGTGAAGCTTGTAATTGTTCAACGTGGTGTTGGTGGAATTACTGAAAACAATGTTCAGCTTGCACAGGCTTCGAATGCAACAATCATTGGATTCAACGTTCGACCTGACAAGCGCGCTCGCGACCTCGCCGAAAAAGAAGGCGTGCAGATTCGCACCTACGAAATCATTTACAAGTTGATCGAAGAAATCCAGGCAGCGATGCTCGGTCTTCTTTCTCCTGTCTTTGAAGAAGTCATTACTGGTGAAGCTGAAGTTCGCGAAATCTTCCGTGTACCGAAGATTGGTGCCATTGCTGGTTGCTACGTCCGTGAAGGCGTGATTACTCGTGGATCTAAGGTCCGATTCCTTCGTGAAGGAACAATCATCTGGAAGGGCTCGATTACATCTCTTCGACGCTTCAAGGATGATGCTCGTGAAGTGCAGTCGGGCTTTGAGTGCGGTATTGGACTCTCTGACTACCAGGACCTCAAAGAAGGCGACATCATTGAAACCTTCGAAGAGCGCGAGATTCCTCGCACGGCCTAAATCATGGCCCGCACCGAAGGTGGTCACCACCCATATCCTCGCTCAGCGAGGGTAAACAAAATTCTTCAGCAAGTTATCTCTGATGAGATGACACGCCTCTCTGACCTCGATGACCGCCTCGGGATTCTTACTGTTACTGGTGTGGACACATCACCTGACATGCGCCAAGCAATGGTGTATTTCGATTCGTTAACTCCTGAAGCAAAAGAAGTTCTAGAAGAGTCGCGCGCACAGATCCAAGCATCAGTAAATGCTCAGACCAGGCTCAAGCGAACTCCGAAGTTGTCGTTCATGGCTGACCCCGCAATCTCAAGTGGTGGAGCTGTGGAAGACATCCTTAGGCGCCAAGCCAATGAAGACAAATAACGGCCTTTTATTAATTGATAAGCCCGAGGGCATCACAAGTCACGACGTAGTGTCTCGTGTGCGAAGAGCACTCGGTGAGAAACGTGTTGGCCATGCGGGAACCCTTGATCCAATGGCCACGGGACTGCTGATCATTGGCGTGGGCCCAGCAACTCGACTGATTCGCTTCGCCCAGAGTGAGAAGAAGCTCTACACCGGTGTTGTAAAACTAGGCAGCTCCACTGACTCACTAGATGCAGACGGTGAAGTTACTGGCACGGCTGGCGTACCAGAGCTGTCACTAGAGATTGTTCAGTCGTGCGCATCATCGATGCTCGGAACGCAGCAGCAAATTCCACCAATGGTCTCTGCGATCAAAGTGGGTGGAAAGAGGCTCTATGAAATGGCGCGTGAGGGTATTGAAATTGAACGAGCTCCAAGACAGATAACAATCTCGCGCTTTGAAGTTTGTCCAACTGAGTCAAATGACGAATGGAACTTTGTTGTTGAATGCACCGTCGGCACCTACATCCGAGTTTTACTAAGCGACCTCGCGGTGCGACTTGGCACCCTGGGGCATTTGACTGCACTTCGCAGAGAGGCGAGTGGTCATCACTCGGTGAAGGACGCTCTCACCCTTGATGTATTGAAGACCCTCGCTGAAAACGGCACTGACGTCCTTCGACCTCCAGTTGACTTCGTGACGGGACTAGAAACCGTGATCCTTAACGATGAGCAAGAACAACGTGTTCGCATGGGTCAACAGATTGAAATCGCCCAGTCGTTCACATCGCCAGAGATTGCGGCACTGGACGTGAGTGGGCAGCTGGTGGCTATTTTGCAGCCACGGGGCCAGTTATGGAAACCCGAACTTGTTCTGCCTGATTCGAGTGAAGGTAAGTTGGATTCGTGAAGATTTTGAGAGACACTGCTTCGGGCGCACCAAGTGCGGTGGCCGTCGGGGTATTTGACGGACTGCACCGTGGCCACCAACGCGTTTTGGAGAATCTAAAAGAAATCGCAACTCGCCACGGCGTTCTTTCATCGGTGGTGACATTTGATCCCCACCCTGCAGTCGCTCTAGCGCCTGACCGTGCTCCATCACAACTTGGAACGATTGAGCAACGACTCGAAGGTCTAGAGGCACTGGGAATCGATCAGGTGCGAGTGCTTACATTCAATGCAGCACTCGCTGGAGAAACTGCCGAATCTTTCATCGCACGAGTTCTCGTGGATGAGATGAAAGCAACTCACATTGTTGTTGGCGAGGATTTCAGATTCGGCCATGAACGACTAGGCAACGTGTCAATGCTCGAAAGTCTTAGTGAATCATTCGGATACCGGGTTCATCCAGCCAGCATCTTTGGCGACGGTGAACGTTGGAGTTCAACGTCTGTTCGTGCAGCACTTTCCAAGGGCAACCTTGACATTGCTAACGACGTACTTGGCCGGCCATTTGTTCTTCGCGGAACAGTTGTACATGGTGACGCACGTGGTGCAGAACTTGGCTATCCAACTGCAAACATTTACTCTCATCCTCGCCAGCAACTTCCAGCAATTGGTATTTACGCTGGCGCCACGAGAGCAACTGGTGGTGAATGGCTGCCAGCAGCAATCTCAGTAGGGAAGCGCCCTCAGTTCTACGAAGACGGTCAGCTTTTGGTGGAAGTGCACATCCCGGGATTTAGCGGAGACCTCTACGACCAAGTTCTCGATACTGCTTTTATTTCCCTTCTTCGCGGGGAAATGGCCTTCGATGGGGTAGAAGCCCTAATTGCTCAGATTGACCGGGACACGGCTCAATCTCAAGAGATTTTCACGTCTTTTCGACCTGAGACTTCAATTCTGCTAAGGTAGGTACTCGGTCAGCGACGCTGATCAAGTGGGTCGTCACGTTGGCGGCTCGCAACGGGACCCCCGATTCATAAGGTAAATACGTAAATGGCTGAGAAGCAAGAAATCATCAAGGAATACCAAGCGCACGGAACTGACACCGGCTCGTCCGAAGTTCAGATCGCGCTCTTGACTGACCGGATTTCACACCTCACTGAGCACCTCAAAGTGCACAAGGGTGATCACCACACACGTCGTGGACTTATGAAGCTCATTGGACAACGCCGTCGTCTGCTCGATTATGTGCAGAATGGCAATGTTGAGCATTACCGCGAGCTAATTGGCCGTCTCGGCATTCGTCGCTAATCAAGCGACACGTCGACGCCGTCGACGTGTTCAACACATCTGAATCCCTGGAAGCCAGTGGAGGACAATCGCAAAATGTTGCGAAGG
Organism: uncultured Acidimicrobiaceae bacterium; assembly: GCA_937975915.1. Classification (GTDB taxonomy): domain Bacteria; phylum Actinomycetota; class Acidimicrobiia; order Acidimicrobiales; family RAAP-2; genus RAAP-2. Next base: position 378,519 of record CALJTY010000030.1, read on the forward strand.
TTGCTCACTGGGATCCGGGCAGAGTGTTGCTAACTAAATAGGAGCATTTCCATGACTGACGCAATCCGCGTAAGTAGCCCAATCACGGGTACAGACAAAACATTGAGTTTTGAAGCAGGACACCTGGCACAACTCGCCGATGGAGCCGTAATGGCTCGTATTGGTGACACCATGCTTCTCGCAACCGTTGCCGCACAGCGCAGCGCACGAGAAGGTGTTGACTTCTTCCCACTTACTGTTGACATTGAAGAGCGTGCATACGCCGCCGGAAAAATCCCAGGGGCGTACTTCCGCCGCGAAGGAAAACTTTCGGACCAGGCAGTACTTATCTGTCGCCTCATCGACCGACCACTTCGTCCGTCATTCCCTAAGGGATTTCGTAACGAAGTTCAGGTAGTTGGCACAGTATTCAGTGCTGATCAGGAAAACCCACATGACATCTTGGCCATCAATGCATCTTCTGCTGCATTGATGATCTCAGGTATCCCATTCGAAGGCCCAATTGGTGCAGTTCGTATGGCGTACACAACAGATGGCGTTTGGGCACCACACCCAACATTCGCTGAAGGTGACGCTGCGACATTCGAACTCGTTGTTGCTGGCCGCGCACTAACTGACTCAGTTGAATCAGACATCGCCATCATGATGGTTGAAGCTGGTGGAACTGAAGGATCATTCGAAAAGTACGCCGACGGAGCTCCAAAGGTTTCTGAAGACGTTCTTTCTGCTGGTCTTGAAGCTTCGAAGCTTTGGATCCGTGAAGCAATCAACCTTCAGCGTGAACTCGTTAAGGCTTACGTTGCCGAGCGTGGACCAATCGTTCCAATCGAATTTCCTGACTTTGTTGACTACCAAGACGACGTGTACGCACGCGTTCAAGCAGTTGGTAAGGCCAAGCTTGCTGAAGCGAACAAGCTCACAGAAAAGCAACCACGTCAAGAAGCTCTCGACGCAGCAACTAAGGAAATCGTTGCTGAACTCAGCGCTGAGTTCCCAGACCGCACTACAGAAATCAAGGCTGCTGTTAAGTCAGTAACCAAGAAGATTGTTCGTGCGCGAATTGTTGATGAGGGAATGCGTATCGACGGCCGTGGGGCTGCAGACATTCGTCCGCTCTCTGCAGAGCTAGACCTTTTCCCAATGACACACGGTTCAGCAATGTTCCAACGTGGAGACACACAGGTTGTGAACGTCACAACGCTCGGCATGCCACGCATGCGCCAGCAGCTTGACTCAATTACACCTGACGAGTGGCGCCGCTACATGCACCACTACAACTTCCCTCCATACTCAGTTGGTGAAACTGGTCGCGTAGGAGCTCCTAAGCGTCGTGAGGTTGGACACGGAATGCTCGCTGAGCGTGCACTTATTCCAGTTCTTCCAAACGAGCAGGACTTTGCCTACACGCTTCGTGTTGTTTCAGACATCATGGCGTCTAACGGTTCAACGTCTATGGCCTCAGTATGTGGATCTACCTTGTCGCTCATGGCTGCTGGTGTTCCAATCAAGGCTCCAGTTGCTGGTATCGCAATGGGACTTGTTTACGAAGACGGCAAGTACGTAACGCTTACTGACATCTTGGGTGCAGAAGACGCATTCGGTGACATGGACTTCAAGGTTGCAGGAACTGCTGATGCTGTTACTGCGCTACAACTTGACACGAAGATTGACGGACTCCCTGCTGACGTGCTTTCAAAAGCACTTCACCAGGCAAAGGATGCTCGTCTCACAATCTTGAAGCTCATCACTGACACAATCGCAGAACCACGTAGCGAAGTTGCTGCTGTTGCTCCGAAGATTGTGACTATTGAGATTCCAATCGACAAGATCGGTGAAGTTATTGGGCCAAAGGGTAAGGTCATCAACACATTGCAACAAGAGACTGGTGCAGACATCGCTGTTGATGATGATGGCGTTGTTGGAACCGTGACTATTGGTGCCAAGGATGGACGCGCTGTTGAAGAAGCACGTCGTCGCATCTCATTAATCCTTGACCCACCAGTTGCTGAAGTTGGAGCGGTGTACCCAGGACGCGTTGTAAACATCGCGAAGTTTGGTGCATTCATTTCAATCATGCCTGGCCGTGACGGACTGCTTCACATCTCGAAGATGGCCCCACTAAATGATGGAAAGCGCATCGGACAGGTTGAAGATGTTGTTGAACTTGGTCAAACTCTTGAAGTGAAGGTTGATGACATTGACCCGCAGGGCAAGGTTTCACTTTCACTCGCTGGTGAATACGCCAACATGGCAGTAGATGAAGAGCCACGCGCTCCTCGTCCACCACGCGAAGACCGCGGTCCTCGTGAAGAGCGTGCTCCTCGCGAAGACAAGCCAAAGGCTCCATCATCTTCTTTTGAAGCATCGTTTGAAGCTGAACTTGCTGATGAAATTGGTGACTTGGGTCCTGGTGGTCCTTCATTCGATAACGGAGACGGTGGAAACCGTCGAGGACCACGTCCACGTCGTCGCTAAAACATTTAAAACCCCCTGTGAATCAATGCAAAGTTGATTCAAAGGGGGTTTTTCTTTTGTAGCGTAGAGGGAATGAATAGCACCGCTTCATCTCCATCAGTTTCTTGGTGGAGACCGCTGGCGAAAGTTGATCGCTGGGCCATTGCGGTCATCGCCATAATCCCAACTTTGCTCTTCACAATTCCCGCATTGCTAGGTCATCCAGCAATAACCGCAGACAATTTGATTCAGAACTTCCCACTACGTGCACTAGTTGGAAAAATTATGGCAACGGGTCACTTGCCTCTAATGAATGTGTTCATCAACTCTGGCTCACCGCTGCTTGGTGGAATGAACGCTGGTGCTTTTTACCCTCTAACGCTGCTATTTATTTTCCTGCCGCCACAAGTGGCGTGGGCAATAAATCTGATTGCGATCTACGTCACAAGCGCGCTTGGAATGTACGTTTTGCTCCGCTGGCACCGCCTGAGCCCAGTTGCCTCACTTGCAGCAGCTCTTAGCTTCACCTACACCGGAGCAATGTTGGGGCAGCTAGTTCACTTGGCAGTCGTGCAAGGCTCAGCACTCATTCCTTGGTTTGTACTGGTGTTTCTCTCGCTGGCTCGTCGCCTTCGCGATCTTCCAGAAACTGCGACGCTGAGAGAGATTGTTGGTCGAGTTAGAGCGTCAGTCGTTTGGTTCGCCGTACTGCTGGGTCTTACGTTTTTGACCGGTGAACCAAGATCGATTGCTGAAATTGAATTACTAGGACTAATAGTTGTCCCGTCAATCCTTCTGATTAGGTCCTCTTATTTTCTGGCCACCTGGAAGAAGCGCGTCAGCTATCTTCTAACGCTGGGCGTCGGTGGGGTACTGGGAATTGGTATCGGCATGTGTCAGTTGCTTCCTGGCTGGGCATTCATTGGATCATCAAACCGAGCGTCGCTCTCGTACTGGTTCTTTGGATCTGGTTCATTGGCGGTCAAGTGGAGCGCGCTGTTCTTCATCCCAGACATCTTTGGTGGTAACGGTGCGGTTGGTGGCCCTAGATATTTTGTTAATTACAACTTGGCTGAAGTAACCAGCTACGCAGGACTTCTCGCCGTCATTGCTTTCTTCGCATTTCTCTCACGCCTGAAGCGAAAGGGATGGCAAGGTGAAGACAAAGACTTCATTCTCTACGTTGTTGTTGCGGTGGTTGGTTTATTTGCAACGTGGGGCTCATTCACACCGCTCGGTCACATCTTCCATGGCATTCCACTTCTAAAGAGCACTCGACTCCAAAGTCGAAACGTAATTCTGGTGGACTTCGCACTATCGGTGTTCCTGGCGTTGTGGATTCATCACATTGAAAAGAAGGACTTCAAGAGAGCGGGGCTTGTTGGTAGAGCAAGGTGGCTCACTCTCGCCCCCGCAGCCATTACTTCACTGCTTTCTATTGGAATGATGTTTTGGGGTCCTCAGATAATTGATTTCCTTGGGACTGGAATCGCTGACTCGTACATGGCGAACAGTGAAAAAGTCACACTTACGCTGCACCTACTTATTGCACTGAGCATTTTGACAGTTTGCACAGCTTTCATTGCAAAGAAGTGGGCGTTGAAGGCTCTCCTAGTGATCTTGACAATTGATGTGCTGATCTTCTGTCTGTTCTGCGGCACTGGAATCATTGGTGGCAACGTAGAGACACAACCTTCAAGACAACAAGCACTGTCGCTCTTTGGACCTACTGGTCGGACATTGATGATTGACCATGCAGGAGCAAACGCCGACGCAATTCAAAATCTGGGAATTGTCGATTCAAACGTCTTTACAGGAATACCAAGTGCGCAGGGCTACGGATCTCTGGTTTCAGCGCAGTATGCAGAAATTACCGGAACTCACTCCGAGGCCCTTGCTGACCCGTGCAACCTTGGGCGCGGTGAATTCACGCAGTTAAATCTGAGCTCGGTTGTTGTGGCATCACAGCAACTCATGACAGCAATAAAACCTGGCATCGTTCTGAGCCCTATCTGCCTGCCTCAAAAATGGAATGTGGGAACCACCAAGCGCTACTTTGGTCGTGAGATGAGTGTGAAGTCGATTGAGATTCAGGTACTTTCGAAAGATCTTTCTGTAAATAGTTCGTTAAGGCTTCAGATGATAGATACAAGTGGAAAGCCAACCGGAACCTTTAGGACTCCAACTGCTTCCACCGCTAAATATGTTTCCTTCAAATTCGAGGGCACTGGGGCAGTCGGTGCCGGTTTCATGCTTACATCACCAGGCGTCTTCAAACTTAAAAGCACGCTAGTAACTAGTGCAGCTTCACCTTTAGTTATTTACGAATTAAACAATTCATTCCAGCTCGCCATGGACTCTGCTCCATGGGTAATGACAAAGACCACCGGGACGCTTGCTGTCTTTAGGTCCTTTGCCAAGGACATTCAATACAGATTCTCTGCGGATGCCTGTGATTGCAAAATTACGAACATTAACAATGTGATTTATGGAGACAGCTGGGTCTACGTTGATGATTCAACTTCTGCAGACTTAATACGAAGCATGGCTTATTTGCCGGGGTGGCACGCGACTGCAATTAATCCAGCAACTGGCAAGTCTCGTGTGCTCATGATTGAGAAGTATGGACTTGTTCAAAAAGTGCATCTTCCGAGTGGCAAGTGGATTGTGCATTTCCACTACCACGCACCGTACATTGAAAAGTCATTACTCATCTCATTGTTTAGTGGTCTAAGCGTCGGAGGCATTGCTCTTTGGCCCGTGTTCAACAGGCGTAGAAGTCGAAACGCTAAGGTTTAGCTATGAAATCACTCGCAATCATTGGTGGCGCAGGTCGCATGGGGCAGGCCATGGCTGCCGGCCTTGGTGAGCGTGGCGATTTCAAAATCACTGCTCTAGTTGACGTGAACACTCCACGAGAACTATTTGGTGCCACATACTTCTCAAAGATCTCAGATATTGATCCATCCAGCGTTGATGTTGTCATTGAATTCGCAAACCCTGAAAGCGTTGTGAGCTCAGCGCAGTGGTGTGCTGCCAATAAGGTTGGCCTCGTCATTGGAGCCACGGGTCTGAGCTCTGCCCAGCGAAGTTCGATTGAAGAAGCTGGGAAGAATACGGGTGTACTCATTGCTTCAAACTTTTCACTCGGCGCTGTTCTTTCCGAACGTTTTGCTGCAATGGCCGCTCCTTACTTCGACCGTGTTGAAATCATTGAACTTCATCACGACAAGAAAGTTGACGCTCCATCGGGAACATCAATTACTACCGCAGAGGGCATTGCGAAGTCACGTAAGTCTGCTGGAAAGGCTTCAATTGCAGATGTGACAGAGCGAGAAACCTTCGCTGGATCTCGTGGAGCAGATGTTGTCGATGGTGTTCGAATCCACTCGGTTCGACTACCGGGACTCGTTGCGCATCAAGAAGTTCTTTTTGGAGGACCGGGAGAAGGTCTCACTATTCGCCACGACTCCTTTGATCGAACCAGTTTCGTCCAGGGAGTTGCAATCGCTGCAAATGCAATCGGTGCGACCCCGTGCTTCGTAAGTGGCATTGATTCATTGCTCTAGGCATTTCTAGAAGCCTCAGACTGGTAACTTCTTATTCATGACTTCACCGCAATTTGGCCGCTTACTTACTGCCATGGTGACCCCTTTTGCGCCAGATGGCTCAATCGATCACGATGTTGCTCGCGATCTTGCAAGGTTCTTGGTCTCTGAGGGCAGTGACGGACTCGTTATTGCTGGATCAACGGGTGAAGGAACATCACTTTCTGACGAAGAAAAACTTGAACTCTTCACCACTGTTGCCAGTGCCGTAACAGTGCCTGTTATTGCTGGTTCCACCTCATCAGACACTGCTCGCTCAGTTGAACTGACGAGCAAGCTAAAGGCAACTGGTGTTGCAGGGGTGCTCGCAACCACACCTGCGTATGCTCGTCCAAGCCAAAAGGGGATTGAACTTCACTTGGCGGCGGTGGCAGAGTCAACGCAGCTACCAGTGATGCTGTACGACATTCCCTCTCGCACGGGTCGAAAGATTGAATCCGAAACAACGATTGCACTAGTACAGGGCAACAAAAATGTTGTGGCGCTAAAAGATGCATCGTCAGACTTAGAGCAGGCGAAGAAGACAAAGTCAGTCCTTGGATCTGCACTCGATCTTTACAGTGGCGATGACTCTCTGGTTCTAGATTTCATGGACATTGGTGGAGTAGGCGTTGTCTCTGTTGCATCACACTGGGCTGGTCCTGAGTTTTCTGAAATGATCTCGGCACACATTGCAGGTGATGTTGCTCTGGCGAATGAAATCAAAGCTCGACTTAGTGATAGCTGTGCGTTTGAAGGAACACTGTTGTATCCAAATCCAATGCCATCGAAAGCAGCTATGAGACATTTAGGTTTTAAAGTAGGCCAGTGCCGCCTTCCGCACGCGCCTAGTGATGCAGTGCTCGACACGAAAGCAGTTGAAGTCGTGACCGCCCTGCGAGCAACTCGTGTCTAAAGATTCCGTTCGCGTTACGTTCCTCGGTGGCCTTGGTGAAATTGGCCGAAACTGCTGTGCCATCGAACAAGATGGTCGCATTGTTGTTGTCGATGCTGGACTCATGTTTCCTGAGCCAAATATGTACGGCGTGGACCTCATCCTTCCGGACTTTCGCTGGCTGATTGAGCGAAAGGACCGTGTAGACGCAATTGTTTTAACGCACGGCCACGAAGACCACACTGGTGCACTTCGCTACCTCGTTAAAGACATCAACGTTCCGATTTACGGAGCGGCACTGACTCTGGGATTCGCTAAGCATCGATTGACTGAAGCACGCGTTGGCCATGACCTCACATTTATTGAAGTGGCTGATGGAGAAAAGCGAAAGATTGGACCATTCGAAATTGAATTCATTCCAGTTACGCACTCTGTGCCAAGCGCACATGCGCTGGCTTTTCACACAAAAATTGGAATCATTGTTCACTCGGGTGACTTCAAACTTGACTTGACTCCAATTGATGGACGTCGTACCGACATTTCACGACTCGCTGCTCTGGGTGACGAGGGCGTTGCGCTGCTTCTCTGTGACTCAACCAATGCCGAAGAACCAGGGTTCACGGCTTCTGAGCGTTCGGTTGGTGGGGCGCTTCGCAGACTATTTCTCGAAAGGCCGAAGAAGCGAATTGTTGTTGCCTGTTTCGCGAGCCACATCCACCGAGTTCAACAGATCATCGATGTCGCCCTTGAGCAGAATCGAAAGATTGCTCTTTTAGGGCGCTCAATGGATGTCAACGTGAAGTTGGCTCGAAAGCTGAACTTATTGCATGTTGATACTGCTGACTTTGTTGACATTGCCAACATTGACCGCTACGAGCCGGGAGAAGTGTGCGTCATCTGTACTGGTAGCCAGGGTGAGCCTCTTGCCGCACTCTCAAAGCTGTCACGTGGTGATGCACGTGATTTCACCGTTGGAGCAGACGACACCATCATCCTGAGCTCACACCCGATTCCTGGAAATGAGTGGTCCGTTGGACGACTGATTGACGACCTTCACCGTGCTGGAACCGAGGTAATTCATTCAGGTCATGAGCCAGTTCATGCATCTGGGCATGCTCGCCAAGGCGAACTGCGCACGTTTCACCAGCTGCTTCGTCCACGAAACTTTGTTCCAGTACATGGCGAGTTCCGTCACCTTGTGCATCACGCCGACCTTGCAGAATCAATGGGGATGTCACATGAGCACATTCTCATTTGTGAAGACGGTGACCAAGTGGAAGTTAGCGAAGCCGGGATTCGTCTTTCTGGCCAGATTCCTGCTGGTTTTCACTACATTGATGGCAGCGCCGGAGACCTCGATGAGAAACCACTCGAAGAGCGTCGAATGCTTGCTGAATACGGTGTCCTTCAGATCTCGGCTGGCATTGACCGTGAGCGTGGTGTGATTGTCCAACCAGTACGAATTACTACTCGTGGCTGGTTTGAAGGTGAGCACGACAAGAAACTTCTTGATGCTGTTGGCGATACCGTTCGTGACTCTATCCAGAACGCTCTTAGTGATGGTGACCGTGACGAGGGATCGATTAATAAAATTGCGCAACGTGCAGCGGGAAGAATTCTTGGACAGAAGTATCGCCGTCAGCCAGTATTGCTGCCAGCGATAGTCGTTCTCTAGTCCTGCTTATTAGGTTCGCCGTTTTCGGCGTTCTTTTCGCCGTGGCGCCAGAAGGCCTTGCGACTGATCTGCTCTTCTTTTAGTCCTCGGTCGAGCAATGCTTCACGCAATACTTTGGTGATTGTGAATTCACCAAAGAGATACGCGTGGCCTTCGTCGGGTGGGAATGCGAACGCACTTAGACCACTAAGAAGTCCTGCTGGGTCATTCTCTGCTCGTCCATTTTTGTCAACAAAGATTCCAGTAACTCCGAGACCTTCGTCGAATGCTGCGGTTACTGCGTCATCATCATGCTTTGTTTCAACAATGAAAATTGCCTTGCCGGGGATTTCGATACTTTCAGCCATCCGATAAAAAGCGGCGAGGCCAGAAACGTCTCCCATAAAGAGGTACCAATCAGCGAGGGGATCTAAAGGAATTTTTCCGCGAGGACCAACAAGGTCAACTTCGTCTCCGGGCATGGCATTTTTTGCCCATTGGCTACCTGGCCCTTCATGGTCAGTGCTGACCCAAAGGGTGAATTGATCGTTTTGTGGATCAACCGATCGAACGCTGTAGCGCCTGCGACCGAAGGCACCATTGTTGTCGGCCATACGCACCATAACGTCGTTACCGGGCACACCAGCGAGCTTCTCAGCGTTTCCCGCGAGAATTACCTCATACAGCGAAGTGCTTATCTGCCTAGATGAGACAACGGAGCCTACGAAAGCATTGACTCCCAGACGCTCGGCAAGTTTGATGGAAGAGCTATCTGGTTGCGACATGAAACCACACTAGATGGATTGGCACTAAAAATGGGCATAAGTTCAGTAAGTTAGATGGTTGTGGCACAAGCACGACCCAAGAAAAAGCCTGCCAAAAAGGCTCCCGCACGCTCAGCGAAGCGTTCTTCACCTTCGGACGCGCCGTCGGCCTGGAAGCGCCATGAACGAGACATCTGGATTGTCCTTCTTGTGGTTATTGGCCTCTTCTCACTTCTAGCTGAAGCTGGTGCTCTTGGACCGGTGGGGCACAGTATTTCCAAAGGGCTTTCATCCTTATTTGGCATTGGTCGCTTCGCAATTCCGCCAATTCTCATTGGCCTTGGTGCAGGTCTCATTTGGGGCAACCTCGAAGTTGACCGCACAAGATTTGGCTGGGGCGTTGGTCTAGGTCTGATTGGTGCTTGTGGTCTGGGTCACTTGTTTGGTGGACGACCAACACTTGGTGCTGCAACATCTGAACTCGCACATGGTGGTGGATGGCTAGGCGTGCTTATCGGTGGAGGACTGCACCGAACAATTGGAATCGCTGGGGCACTGGTTGTTTTGCTCGCAGTGATAATCATCGCGATCATGGTCACAACTGGCATTGGACTGCGAGCTCTCGTGTTTGCCTTCGGGGCATTGATGCGCGCGATTGGTGGCCGACTTGCTGCATGGTGGAACTCACGCCCTCAAGTTGATGAGAACTATGAAGCTGAGGAAGATGTCGAAGAAAAACCTCGACGACGCAAGAAGAAAGAAGTGGCTGAAGTTGAACCACTTCCTGAGCCCTTCATCTACGAGGAAGAGTTCCCAGAAGAAGTCATTGTTGACTATGAAGAAGACACCCCACCTCCAGCATTGCCAGCCGAGCCCGCTGCACAGAAGCCAGCTAAGCCAGCTGCGAAAGCTGCTCCAATGCACAGTGACTGGGTCCTTCCTCCAATGTCGATGCTTGGTCGCACTAAGGAGCAAAAGCAAGATCGCAGTGCAATAGACCTGGCTGGCGCTGAGTTGGTGACCGCACTTGCTGCGCACGGCGTTGACACAACGCTCGTTGGCTACACCGTAGGACCAACAGTTACTCGGTACGAGCTAGAACTTGGACCTGGTGTCAAGGTTGCACGAGTTACCTCTCTCAACAAAGACATTGCGTACGCCATGGCCTCTCCTGACGTTCGAATCCTGGCCCCGATTCCTGGTCGTTCGGCGATTGGAGTGGAAGTTCCAAATCGCCAGCGAACACTCGTTGCATTAGGAGATCTTCTTGCGTCTGATGAAGCAACCGGTGCGCACCACTCACTTGATGTCCCAATTGGAAAAGACATTTCAGGAAAGACAGTCGTTGTCAATCTCGGAGAAATGCCACACGTTCTGATTTCTGGTGCGACTGGTGCTGGTAAAAGTTCTTGCATCAACTCACTTGTCACTTCGCTGGTGATGCGCGCTACGCCTGATCAACTTCGCCTAGTGCTCATTGACCCCAAGCGAGTTGAAATGGGTCAGTACAACGACCTTCCTCACCTAATTGCTCCCGTAGTTGTTGATCCTAAGAAGGCCGCAGGAATGCTTGCTTGGGCTGTAAAAGAAATGGAACGTCGCTACGACATCCTCGCTGCTAGTGGAGCACGAGACATTACGAGCTATCAAGAAATGATTGCGCGAGGAGAACTCCAACCAGAGCCTTCAGTTCGTGAACAGGTAGCTGAAGCTATTGAGCGTGGATCTGGACTTGAGTCAGACATCGAAGAACAGCCTGGTCCTGAGAAATTCCCTTACATAGTTATCGTGGTTGACGAGCTCAATGACTTGATGATGGTTGCGGCTCGAGACGTAGAAGAGTCTGTTGTTCGCATCGCACAGATGGCGCGTGCGGTTGGAATTCACTTGGTGCTCGCAACCCAGCGTCCAAGTGTTGACGTTATTACTGGTGTTATTAAGGCCAACGTTCCAAGTCGCATGGCGTTCGCAGTGTCTTCACTTGCCGACAGCCGCGTGATCTTGGACCAAGGCGGTGCAGAGCGCCTCATTGGAAAGGGTGACATGTTGCTCGTAACAGCCTCAAGCAACATCGCAAGGCGATTGCAGTCCCCATGGGTCTCTGAAGATGAAGTTCGAAAGATAGTTGAAAATTGGAAGGCCCAAGGAGGCCGTGCAGAAACAATCCTGGCCCAAGACATTCCTATTGGTCGCACAGGAAATGGTTCGCTCAATGCATCAGCTGGTGATGATGATGACATGGTGCTCCATGAAGCACGCAGGCTGGTTCTTTCTACACAGCAGGGTTCGACATCAATGTTGCAGCGAAAGCTTCGCGTTGGATTTGCACGTGCTGGACGCTTGATGGACCAGTTGGAAGAAGAAGGCATTGTTGCTGCTGGTGACGGCTCTAAGGCTCGGCGCGTGCTTATGACCCAAGAACAGTACGACGAGAAGACTTCACTGTAAGCCGTGTCAGTAAAACATCCTGCTCTTAGTGGACTATTTATCCGATTCGTTTCAGTTCTAATTGGAACGGCAATCTCTGTTGGACTGATTGTTGCGATTCAACTTCCTCTGCTCCACTCGCCAGCGAAGGCATCGCACGTTATAAGCACAGTGAACGTAAGTTCAACCTCTCATATGTCGAGTTACGCCTGGCCAAGCATTGGCAGCGCAGCAATCAGCGTCCCTAACCTTGGACTATTGAAGTCGAACAACGATGTGACACGACCGATTGCAAGTCTCACAAAAATGATGACAGCGTATGTCGTACTTTCAAAGCTTCCTTTGAGTTATCCAGCGAAGTCTCCAAGCGACAATGGTCCCTGCCTCGTGATTAGCGATCAGGATGTTTCCACGTACAACCTCATGAAGTCTCAAGGCGAGTCCAATGCACACGTGACTGTAGGCGAAAAGATTTGCGAGAGAGACTTGCTCAATGGCTTGTTAGTTCATTCGTCGAATAACTATGCAACGCTTCTAGCGATTATGACTTCTGGTTCTGTTGAATCTTTTGTTAGTGAGATGAACGCCCAAGCGAATTTGATTGGAATTGTAAGCACTCACTACGTTGATCCCTCAGGTTTTTTACCTGGCTCAGTTTCTACGGCTCAAGATCAGGTGCAACTCGCTGCACTGTTGATGCGCTCAGCGCTAGTGCGCTCGATAGTCAAGCAATCGAGTGTTGTTCTGCCAGTGGCTGGCAAAGTTGCCACCTACACGCCCTACGTGGGCACCAATGATGTAATTGGAGTCAAATCCGGACGCACAACTGAAGCGGGTGGGTGCAACGCCATGGCGATGACATTCATGATTAATGGATCACCACAAATCGCTTATGCCGTTGTTCTCGGTGCGCAAGGTGGCGACCCGTTGAAGTCTGCCGGTGATGCGACACTCGCACTAGAAAATTCTGTTATTTCCACGATTGCGCAAGATGCTCACTTCATCTTTTCGCCAAATTTCTCACTAGGAAGTATTGGCTGGGGGAGCAATACCACTACATTCGGAGTTCGCGAAAATACCGAGATTTCGTGGTCGTCGGTTGCACATGGCCTTTCTGTTAAATTTGTCTCGAAGCACATAACTTCTCGTATTGATAAAGGTGATGTGGTTGGTTGGCTCGTAATAAATGGATCGAAGAAGTACCGGATTCCTGTTGTTGCTCAAAAGGGTGCAGTTCCACTGACGCTCTGGCAACGCCTACGCTAGTTACATGCTTGCACGCGTTCCAGCCTCATCTGCCAATCTTGGGCCCGGTTTCGACGCACTTGCCGTAGCCCTTGAGCTCTACATCGAAGTCTCAATCGAACTTAGTGATTCCTTCTCAATTAGCTCTGAGGGCTACGGAGCAGGGCTCTTTGACGACGAGAATCACATGGCCGCCAAGATCGTCACACAAACTCTTGGGCACTCAAATTACAAGATGCACGTCAAGTCTGAAATCCCATTGTCGAGAGGTCTGGGCTCATCTGCGTCACTTGCATTGGCCGCAGCCGCAGCCGCAGGTTCAAATGATGTTCTAGGAATTGCGACAAAGGTTGACGGCCACGCTGAAAATGCCGCCGCATCGTTACTGGGTGGATTAGTTGTTGCGAATGTTGAAAAAGATGGTTCAATCATCGCAAGACCTTTGCAGCTTGATGATGAGTGGCGATTCGTGGTTGTCATTCCAGACGAAGAATTAGCAACTGCAGATGCTCGGCGCGTCCTTCCGAAGCAAGTTCCGTTTGCTGATGCTGTTCATAATCTCAATTCACTGGGCCTACTGATTGCAGGACTTGCGAACCATCAAGACTTCGTGCCTTCAGCCATGGATGACTACCTCCACCAGCCCTATCGGATGCCGCTCCTTCCTTTCGCAGCACCCCTTCTTCAAACGCTTCGAGATGCTGGAGCTGCTGCTTCTTGCTGGTCGGGCGCAGGTTCAACAATGCTTGGACTCAGCACACAGAAGAACGCACCAGGGATTGCAAAAGCAGCCACAGAATTCCTGCAGAAGAATTCAATTTCTGGACAAGTGCTAACTCTCAATGCTGACCGAACTGGCTTGGAAACTCGTTGAGTCCTCATAGAAAATTGCAGAAGAAAAATACCTTTGAAGGGCTCGCACTTCTAGTTACAGCTGCGACGCTGATCCCTTGGTCTGTTGCGATTATCCAGCCGCTGTTTAAAACCATTGGACCAGCGGCGTCAAGCTTTTGGCGATTCGCACTTGGCGCAGCAGTTCTACTTCTCATCTCAAGACCTAATTTGAGAAAATGGACCAAGCAGCAGTGGATTACTGCGGTGATCTTTGGCTTTGTCACTGCTTTTATGAATCAATCCTTCTACCAAGCGATTGAACGCATCCCACTTGGTAGTGCGGTTTGTATTGAATTCATTACTGGCCCATTTCTTGTCGCAGCACTTGGAAAGAGAACCTGGAATCAGTTTTTCTTAATTCTTCTTGGAGCATTGGGTGTTGTCTGCTTGTCACACCCTGGAGGAGGAGTGACGGTCACTGGCGCAATCTTCTCAGTCGGTGCTGGTATTGGCTGGGCTTCTTACATCTTGGCGTCTCACCGCATGGGTGGACAAACCCTGGGCTTTGAGGGCTTAGCTGTGTCAATGACATTCTCAGCAATTTTCTGCATTCCATTTGCACTTAAGACGTCACATATTTTTCTCTCGGACCCTTATTTGATGGGTCGAATGTTGATCATCTCAGTGATGTCAATTGTTCTTGGATTTGGTGCGGAACTTCTTGCCTTTAGAAGAGTAAAGCCATCAGTCGCCGGGGTGATGATGTCACTCGATCCAGCACTGGCGTTCATGATCGGCGTGATTCTTCTTGCCGAGCAGATCACTCCATTGGACGTCCTTGGCCTGGGTCTTATTGTCGCTGCCGGCGTTGGTGTTACGTACCGGGAAGCTCGCAAAGAATTATTTGAGGCTGAGTAGGCTGGAGGGCGTGGGAACGCCCAAAACTTTCGCAATTCGGACATTTGGCTGTCAAATGAACGAGCACGACTCAGAGCGTCTTGCGGGGCTGATGGTCGCTGATGGACTGGTTCCAGCAGAAAAAGACGCCATTGCTGATGTTGTGATCTTTAATACCTGCACAATTCGAGAGAACGCAGACCTTCGCCTCTACAGCGCACTCGGAGAACTAAAGGATTACAAAAAGGCACACCCAGAAATGCAGATTGCAGTTGGTGGGTGTATGGCTCAAAAAGATCGTGATGACATCCTGCGTCGTGCGAACTGGGTTGATGTCGTCTTTGGTACGCACAACCTCACTTCAGCACCGGGCCTCCTCAAAAAAGCATTGACCGACGGTCCTCAGATCGAAATTCTTGATGCACCTGATCCTGAAGCTCATAAGGACATGGCTCCAGCGCTGTACGCAGTTCGCGAATTGCCATTCGCTGCATGGATCACAATTCAGACCGGTTGTGACAACACCTGCGCGTACTGCATTGTGCCCTCAGTTCGTGGTGGCGAAGTGAGTCGCTCGGTTGAAGACATCATGCAAGAAGCAAGAATGCTTGCAGCATCAGGTGTCACTGAAATAACTGTGCTCGGACAAAACGTGAACTCCTATGGACGAGACATCACGGGTCGAAGCCCACTGTTCTCTGACTTACTGCGTGAAATTGGAACGGTCGAGGGAATTGAGCGAATCAGGTTCACCAGCCCACATCCCAAAGACTTCCGCGATGACACGATCCAAGCAATGCTTGAAACGAAGGCAGTCTGCAATCAGCTTCACTTACCGCTTCAATCGGGCTCGAACCGAGTACTCAGCTCAATGAGACGTGGCTACACCGTTGAGCGTTACATGGAGAAGCTCAACGCTGCAAGGGCTGCAATAGATGACCTTGCAATAACCACCGACATCATTGTTGGTTTCCCTGGAGAAACCGAAGCTGAGTTCGAGGAAACTTTGGCAGCGGTTGCTGAAGCACATTTTGATGCCGCCTATACGTTCATTTTTTCTGCTCGTGAGGGAACGAGGGCTGCTGAAATGGAGTCTGAGTTTATTGATGACGAGGTAGTGGCAGAGAGATTTGATCGCCTGAAGGAAGTCCTCAATCGTTCTGCCCTTGAGAAACATCAGGCTCGCGTGGGTAACACTGAAGAAGTCCTAGTTGAGGGCCCATCACGTAGGAATGACCAAGTACTTTCTGGACGCACTCGCCAAGGCAAACTGGTTCATTTCCCAGTTACTAATGAGCCAGTGCGTGCTGGATCTCTGGTCACCGTCAAGCTCTTGAAGGCTGCTCCATATCACTTAAAGGGTGAACTCGTATCTGTCCTGCGAGCACCGAAGCACAAAGTAAGAATTCCACTTCAAGTCTCATGATGAACCATGGCGGCATGGCTGTCGCACTCGTCGGGCCAACGGCTTCTGGAAAGTCAGCTCTCTCACACGAATTGGCCAACGAGATGGGCGACGTCGAAATTCTTTGTGTCGACGCAATGACTGTCTATAAGGGCATGGACATTGGAACAGCTAAACCTTCAAAGCAGGAGCAAAAAGAAGTCCCATATCACTTGATCGACCTGATTGAGCCCAATGAAGAATTTAATGTTGCCCAGTTTCAATCTGAAGCGCGGGATTCAGCTGACATGGTACGAAATCTCGGAGGAGCGGTGCTCTATGTGGGTGGCACCGGACTCTACGGCCGAGCTGTTCTAGACAACCTAGAAATCCCAGGGCAGTTTCCATCCTTTCGTGCTGAACTCGATGAGCGAGCAAAAACCGAACTGGATGTTCTCTATAAGCAACTTCAAGAACTTGATCCACTAGCGGCGAGTCGAATGGAGTCGAATAATGAGCGAAGGATCACAAGAGCTCTCGAGGTGACGCTTGGAAGTGGAAAGCCGTTCTCTTCATTCGGTTCCGGGCTTCGTGACTACGGTCCAGTACGAGTTGTGCAAGTGGGCCTTAGCCCTGACGTTGAATTACTGAGCGCTCGAATCGAAGAACGCTTTCGAATGTGGATGGAACAAGGTCTATTGGAGGAAGTTCAAAAACTGGCGAGCAGCCCCGCTGGAATGTCTCGAACTGCTCGTCAGGCAGTTGGCTACCGCGAACTGCTTCGCCACATAGAACAAGGCGAACCACTCGAAGAGTGCGTTGTTGATGCAATCACCCAGTCGCGCAGACTCGCACGTCGCCAACGCTCATGGTTCTACCGTGACCCGCGCATTGAGTGGTTTAGCGACCCTAAGGACGCGGCAAAACGACTTCGCGAGGTGTTAACAACTCCCGATGGGTTCGTGCGAGACTAGAAGCAATGGCTTTACGTTCTCTCCAAAAATGGCATGGCGCAGGCAATGATTTCATTGTTGACGTTATTGAACAGGGCACCGCAAAGTGGTGGACTCCTGAGCGAGCTAAGAAAATTTGCAATCGAACCACTGGCATAGGCGCTGACGGATTACTCCTCGCTGAAGTGGGATCCGAGGTTTCGATGATTCTCTACAACGCAGATGGCTCGATAGCTGAGATGTCTGGCAATGGGATCCGTTGTCTTGTGGCAGCTGTGCATCGCTCAACACACGCGACGTGGAATGAACTCAAAGTTTCAACTCAGGCTGGAATCAAAACTGTCACGCTCAGCATGAATGGAGACACAGGAACCGGCAGCGTTGACATGGGCCAGGTTGTTTTGAAAGATGCGCTACCTGGAACACTCGGAGTCGCGAACGTTGGCAATCCACACGTCGTAGTTCAGGATAATGATGCTTGGTCTGATTCTGAGAGGGAATCTCTTGCCGCAGATCTAGCTGCACAACTTGGTGGGGCAAACGTTGAGTTCATTCGTTTCATCGACCAAAAGCACATGTCTCTTCGTGTAATTGAGCGCGGCGTTGGATGGACTCAAGCATGTGGAACAGGCACATGTGCTTCGGCGGCTGTTGTGCACAGCCTCGGTAAGTGTGATGCTGACGTTGTCATTTCAAACCCTGGAGGAGACCTTCGAGTCCAGTTGAATGGGTCGAATGCAGTTCTAAGTGGTCCGGTGCAGTTCATTGGCAATGTGGAGTGGCTCGAAGCTTGACGTACATTCCAACCACGCTTATCGATCGCACGTTTCGAGAGCGCATTGTTTTAGTAGGGGTTCTTTTCCCTGGGGTTACATCTGAAGAGTTAGAACGTCAACTTGATGAACTTGCGCTGCTGGTAGATACCGCAGGCGCAGATGTTGTCGCACGAATTGTGCAACGCCGAGATTCTCCAGATCCTGCCACATTCCTTGGTTCTGGAAAAGTACAGGAACTGCGTGAAATCTGTCTTGCGGTTGACTCTGACACCGTTGTGTTTGAGCACAATCTCTCTCCGGCACAGCAGCGAAACCTGGAAAAGATCCTTGGTCGCACCGCAATCGACCGGACGGCCGTGATTCTTGACATCTTTGCTCAGAACGCACGCACACCTGAAGGTAAGGCCCAAGTAGAACTCGCGCTCCTTCAGTACCGGCTTCCTCGACTACGTAGAGACAGCGGATCTCTTTCTCAGCAGGCGGGAGGAATTGGAACAAGAGGTCCTGGAGAAACGCAACTCGAAGTTGACCGCCGCCGCCTCATCCACCGTATTCACGCAATTGGTCGCGAGCTGAAACAAATTGATCGCACCAGAGACGTCCAGCGTCAAGGAAGAGACCGAGGACGTCACCGCGAAGTAACGCTCGTTGGTTACACCAATGCTGGAAAATCTTCAATGCTTAATGTCCTCACCGACGCAGACGTAGTTGCCGAAGACAGACTTTTTGCAACACTTGATCCCCGCACTCGCCAGCGCCAGTTGCCGGGTGGAGAAACCGTCCTCTTTACCGACACAGTTGGCTTTATTTCGAATCTTCCTCACGGACTCATCCAAGCGTTCATGAGTACTCTCAAGTCGGTGCAGCAAGCGGACCTCCTGGTGCATGTTGTTGACGGTGCGTCAGATGACGCAGAACTCCAGATTGGTGCTGTTCGTGAAGTGTTAAAGGAAATTGAAGCTGATCACGTTCCTGAACTTCTTGTTTTCAATAAAGCTGATGTCTCTGATGCCCAGGCGAAACGACTCTCCGCTCTTTATGAGGGGAGTGTCTGGGTATCGGCCAAGACCAGTGAAAACCTCGATGAAGTAATTGCCACAATTGCTGACCGACTTCGCTCAGAAGACCGTGTCATGACGCTGCATCTCCCACTCGATCGAGGAGATCTACTTGCCATGGCACACCGTGAAGGTGAAGTCATTGATATGACCATTACCGATGAAGCGGTTGTTATCCATGTAGTTTTGGACACAGTAGGAGCGTCCAGATTCGCTGAATGGAGGGTGTCGTCATGAGTTTTAGCCCGCCACCATATCCCTACGACCGCCTCGACGTTTTAAAGAAGTCGGCTGAACGCTTCGAAGGTGGGCCAATAGATTGCTCCATTGGAACACCAATTGATCCACCATTCCAAGGCGCAATTGACGAACTGGCGCGAGCAACTGGTGCACGCGGATATCCAACTTCAGCTGGCTCACCAGATTTTCGCAGTGCGGCCGCTGAGTGGATGAAGCGTCGATTCAATGTTGAAGTTTCAATTGACAATTTGGCTGCGTGCATAGGGACAAAAGAATTCGTTGGCACGCTGGCTGGTTATCTCCACCTTCGCTCCCCAGAACGTGACACGGTTCTCTACCCAGCAATCAGTTATCCGACCTATGCCATGGGAGCAACGCTCGCGGGACTTCGCTCTGTCCCCGTTGCAATGGTGAATGGAAAACTTGATCTCGGATCAATCAACCCATCGGACATTTCTCGTGCTCTAGTGCTGTGGTCTAACTCACCGTCTAATCCGACTGGCTTTCTAGACGACCTCGAAGCAGTAGCCACGTGGGGACGAGCAAACAATGTCCTTGTAGCGAGCGATGAGTGTTACGCAGAGTTCACGTGGCTAGGAAAGCCACGCACAATCCTTGAACATGGCGACAAGGGAGTCATTGCCGTTCATTCAATTTCAAAGCGATCTAACCTCGCTGGTGTCCGTGCGGGTTTCTACGCCGGCGATGCCGACGTTGTTTCATTCCTTCGCTCTGTTCGCCAGCACGCTGGCTTCATGGTTGCTGGTCCAGTTCAGTCAGCGGTTGCAGCTGCGTACCGTGACGATGCTCACGTTGAAGTTCAGAAAAAGGTTTACCTCTCAAGACTCGAAACGATGTCTGAGGCTCTTGAAGCCTTTGGCGTGGCAGCACCCGTTCCTGAGGGATCGTTCTACCTATGGTGCTCAAAAGATGGCATGGACGGATGGGAACTTGCTGCGTTGCTGGCAGAAACGTCGGGACTCATTGTTGGACCTGGTGATCTCTACGGCGAAAGTGGAGCAGCATTTGCTCGAGTTGCCGTTGTTCAGCCCGATGAGCGTTTGGCCCTTGCGGCAGAAAGGCTGTCAAAAGGTTAAGACCTTCACAAGTACGATGGAGAAATGAGTTCGCTCGAATCCAACATCGAAAAGTGGTACAGCCAAATCGGAGATATGACTCCGCAAAACCTTGAAGCACGAAGGGATGTTGAACTAGTCATTGCCAAGCTTGATGATGGTCAACTTCGCGTTGCTGAGATCAATGACAAAAATGAAGTTGTTGTTAACGAATGGGTCAAGAAGGCCATTCTCCTTCTGTTCCGTCTTCGCGGTCTTGAAAAGGCCGAAGTGGGCCCATTTGAATTTCTCGACAAGCTCGAATTAAAGACTGATTACGAACGCCGTGGGGTTCGTGTTGTTCCAGGTGCGTCAGCACGCCGCGGAAGCTTTCTGAGCCCAGGGGTAATCCTGATGCCGAGTTACGTAAACATTGGAGCATGGGTTGGCCCTGGCACGATGGTTGACACGTGGGCAACAGTGGGAAGTTGTGCACAAATTGGCTCTAACGTTCACCTCGCTGGTGGCGTTGGAATTGGTGGAGTTCTAGAACCTGCAAACGCTGTGCCAGTCGTTATTGAAGATGACGCTTTTATTGGAAGTCGCTGCATGGTTGTTGAAGGTGCACGAGTAGGCAAGGGTTCAGTGCTTGGTGCTGGCACCATTCTCAACCCATCTATTCCCGTAATCGACTCACAGACTGGTGAAGAAGTTTCCAGAGGTTATGTGCCTGACTACTGCGTCGCAGTGAGCGCAAACCGCAAGCGTGAGTACCCAGGTGGAGAGTTCTACCTACCTTGTGTACTCATCATTAAGCGAATGAGTGAAGGTGAGCGTCACAACAAGGCTGCTCTTAATGACATTCTTCGCGACCATGGTGTAGCAACGTGAGTCGATTAGACGACACCCTTGCCCTAGTGGCAATTTCGTCAGTCAGTCGTAACGAAGCCGCACTTGCATCCCACATTGAGAAGCTGCTCTCAACAAATTCAGCTCTTGAAGTATCGCGAATTGCCGACAATGTTGTCGCTCGAACTACTGGATCACTGTCTGAGCGCGTGCTTGTAGCTGGCCACATTGACACGGTTCCTGGCGATGCCAGCGAGGCAAAAATTGTTGGTGATGTTCTGCACGGCGTTGGAGCTTGTGACATGAAGGGTTCTATTGCGGTGATGTTGGAGCTCGCAATGTCAAGCAAGCCGCGCTCGACTGAAATCACATGGGTTTTCTACGCCAAAGAGGAGATTGCTCGCAGTGAGTCAGGACTGCATGAGGTACTCGTTGCTAACCCTGAGCTATTAAAAGCTGATGTTGCCATCCTTGGCGAGCCATCTGACGGTGGCGTTGAAGCAGGGTGTCAGGGGAGCCTGCGTGTTGAAATTGAATTAAAGGGTGCTCGCGCTCACACCGCTCGACCCTTTACTGGCCGCAATGCGGTTCACCGCGCGGGAGAAGTGATTTCGAAGATTGCTGCCTTCACGCCTCGTGAAGTGTCAATTGATGGTGCCACGTATGTAGAACAAATGCAGGTTGTGGCAATGAATGGTGGCATTTCACCAAATGTTGTTCCTGACACCGCTGCACTCACCGTGAATCACAGGTTTGCTCCAGATAGGAATGCTGATCAAGCGCTTGCTGCAATCAAGGAACTTCTCGGATCTTCTATTGAAGATGGAGACACTATTCAGATTATTGACGCCGCTCCCAGTGCTGCGCCATCGTTAACAAATGCGCGTTTGATTTCTCTTGTTTCGAAAACAGGTGTTCCAGTTAGGGGAAAGCTTGGATGGACTGATGTTGCAACGTTCGCAGAACTAGGTATTCCAGCAACCAACTTCGGTGCAGGTGATCCACTTCTCGCACATCGCAGTGACGAATTCGTCACGCTAAATGAGCTAGATGAATACGCTCGCGTTTTAGATCAGTGGCTTAGTAATTAGTAATTACGAAGTACTGAAATAACACGACCGAAAATTGCAACTTCCTTAGAGTCAAATTCCATTGGCTCCATTGTGCTGTTTTCTGGCTTAAGAACCGTTCGTGCTCCTTGAGGGAAGTAACGCTTTACTGTTGCTTCGTCTCCAGGGATTCCTGCAACAACGATTTCGCCTTTGTTGGCTGTTACTTGGCGCTGCACAACAATGAAGTCACCAGGAAGAATTCCTGCATCAATCATTGACTCTCCACGAACTTGCAATACGAAGCTGTCACCACGTCCGGCAAACTGTTCTGGAATCGACATGAGCTCATGCGTGTTCTCTGCAGCGAGGACTCCGGTACCAGCAGCTACGTCACCTACGAAGGGAATGTGACGGATGTGCTGGTCGGGCATTGGGTTCTCAGCATCGAGTCGAACAATCAATGTTCGCGGCTGCTGAGGGTTGCTAACAAGAAAGCCTCCCTCTTTAAGGACGTTGATGTGGGTGTGAACGGTAGCGGGAGCCAAGCTCACATGAGTCCCGATCTCGCGAATAGTCGGCGGGAAGTTGCGCTCTCGCTGGCATGTTGCGATGTATTCGAGTATTTGTCGACGAACTGGGGTTAAAACTTCAGCCATGGGTCCTCCTAGGACGAACAGATGTTCGTAGGTTATCGCAGATGCAGATGAAAATCAAACACCTGTTCGTATGACTAAATACCCATGTTTTTAAGTACTTTTCCGATTTTTCCTGTGAACTCTCTGTGATGTACGATTCCACATGGCCAAATTGGTCAAATTAAATCCATGTCGGTGTGTTCTGAGTGTCACAAATGTGACCATTCGGTAATGCAGGCAGGAACTAAATGAAAGTTAGGAGAACGATCTTGAAGAATCGTTTGAATAAGACAGTTGCAGCATTGGCAACTGGCGCACTTTTGCTTGTTGCAGTGCCGGTTGCCGGTTTTGCTTCAGCAGGTGCAGCTACAAAGCCAGTGTATGTAATCGGATATGAAGGTCCACTTACTGGCCCAGCTAACCAATATGGCTTGAATGAAGTTTACGGTTTGCAGCTTGCTGTTAACCAGTGGAACGCAAACAACTTGCCATTCACATTGGAAGTAAAGCAGTTTGACGACCAAGGATCAGGAACACTTTCACCAGCACAGGCAGCAGCTGCAGTAGCAGTTCCTAACCTTGTTGCTGTTGTCGGACCTGCATTCTCTGGTGCGACACACGCCGCACAGCCAACATACGAAGCTGCAAAGATGCCAATTGTTACTCCATCTGCAACAGCAGTAGGACTTGCAACAACTGGCGCTAACAACTTCTTCCGTATGGTTTACGGTGACGATGTTCAGGGTACAGCTGACGCTAACTTCCTGCTCAAGGTTAAGAAGGCTAAGTCAATCACTGTTATTGACGACGCAACTTTCTACGGTGCAGGAATTGCAAAGGTTGTTACTGACGTAGCTAAGGCTGCAAAGGCAAAGGTTGTTACAACTACATTGCCACAGTCAACAAGCTGCTCAGCTCAGGCTTCGGTTGCTCAGTTCGCTGCAGCAGCAACAAAGATCAAGAACGCTAAGCCAGATGCCGTTTTCTACGGTGGATACGCTTGTGACTACGCAAACCTTCTTCCTGCGCTAAGCAAGGCTGGATACAAGGGAATTGTTATGTCAGCAGACGGTTCATACGATGCTGCATTGATGACTCAGGTAAACCCAGTTTCTGCTGCAAAGGGTGCTTGGCTAAGTGCTGCTAACTGCGGATCAACTGGAAACCTAACTGGTGCAACTGCTGCAGCATACGAAGCATTGTCTGGAATTGCTCCAGCCTCTGCTCTCTATGACGCACAGGCATACGACGCTGGAAACATCATCGTTGCAGCACTTAAGTCAATTGGTGTTACTGCTCTTGGTACTAACACAATTACGCAAACACGTAGCGCAATTTCTGCCTACTTGCACGCGAACACATTTGACGGCGTAACTGGAAAGATTGCATTCCAGGCCAACGGAAACCTTGTTGGAACTGGTAAGGGAAACATTGCCATCTACCAGATCACTGGTAAGGACTTGCCAACAAAGAAGACTTGCTACTAAGCAATTGAAGTAAATTAAGAGTGCACCAGGGCCTCGGCTCTGGTGCACTCTTAATGCTTTACACACAAATCGTTACAAGGGGCATTTTTGTCAGGCTTTTTTCACTACTTTTCTTCTCATTTCGAGTCATTCCGTGGTGAATTCTGGGCACTATTTTTTGGTGGAATAGGTTCAGGCATCATTTATGCAATGGTCGCAATTGGCTACACCATGGTCTATGGTGTTCTGCGACTAATCAACTTCGCACACTCTGAAATCTTCATGATCGGTGGATTTTCAGGTTTCTTCGTTCTGAAATACGGCATCGGTTCTTCAACACCATCTGGGCTCTCGTCTGTATTTTTCGTTATTCTCGGAATTCTCGCTGGAGGAATCGCCGGAAGCTTGAGCGCCGTGGTTCTTGAGCGCGTTGCATACCGACCTCTTCGCAAACGCGGTGCACCAAAGATTGCATATTTGATCAGTGCAATTGGTGCGTCCTACTTCTTAATCAACATTGCAGCCAAAGAATTTGGTCGCATTGGTCAATCAATGGTTCAGCCTTACACCGACCATGCTGTGTTCACCATCTTCGGTGCACCAATCCAGATGTACACAATAATTATTTTGATTGTTTCAGTTCTAATGTTCTTGGCTCTTGACCGTATTGTTAGCGCCACAAAATTAGGACGTGGAATTCGCGCCGTTGCACAAGACTCTGAAACTGCATCTCTAATGGGTGTCAACATTGACAAGACAATCGCAGTTACGTTCCTTCTCGGAGGGTTCCTCGGTGGAGTAGCAGGGTTCCTTTACGCAATGAATTTCGGTGTTCTTTACTCCATGGGATTCACACCTGCTCTTAAGGCATTTACGGCAGCTGTACTCGGTGGAATTGGAAACCTCCGCGGTGCTGTTCTCGGTGGTCTAATTCTCGGAATTGTTGAGAGCCTCTCTGTTTCGTTTGTAAACCCTGCATACATTGACGTTGTGGCATTTGCAATCTTGATTCTTGTTCTGATGTTTAGACCAACAGGAATTCTTGGAGAGCGACTTGGTAGGGACGCGTAATGAAAACTTTGCTAACTAAGAAAACTCTGAAGTTTGTCGGTGCACTTTTCATCTTGAGTGAACTTGCCGCGATTATGACTGGACCTCCAGGCAATCCAACGCACCAATTCGATGGATTTAAGGGTTCGCTTACTGACCCCACATCGTTGCTGGGACTATTTACGACTTCTCGCTGGATTGTATTTTTCGTTTACGGAATTCTTGCTTCGCTCATTGTTTACTTGGTGAGAACAAAGCAAAACGTTGTTGGAAAAGTTCTTGAAGCTCAACGTTCAGTCTCAGCAAACAAGACATTCCGAATTATCTTTTTTAGTGCTTTAGTTATCCTTGTTGTTCTTCTGCCGACATTGATTAAGGATGCTTTTTGGCAGAATGCGATGGTTTCTCAAATCGCTGTGTTCGTGCTGCTAGCTCTCGGGCTGAACGTAGTAACTGGTTTCGCAGGACTACTAGACCTCGGATTCGTTGCTTTCTACGCCGTTGGTGCGTACGCAACTGCTTGGTGTACCGGTGCACTTCCGCTTCCAGCACTCTTTGGCATCCACTTGAACACGTTCTATGCAATTCCAATAGCTATTGCACTTGCAATGATCTCAGGAATTATCTTGGGAATTCCAACTTTGAGACTTCGAGGCGACTACCTGGCAATCGTGACCCTTGGTTTCGGAGAAATTATTACTGTCTTCGCTAACAACCTCAATGGAGTTACCGGTGGAGCAATGGGCACAGGTCAAGTTCCTCACTTTGCAATCCATGTTGGCCCAGTGAACTACGTGTGGGGCATTCCACCCGTTCCGTACTACTACCTGACGATTGTTTTCGTCGGAATATTTATGATCGCGTTCTCCCTGCTTGAGCACTCACGTGTTGGTCGTGCATGGACTGCAATTCGTGAAGACGAAGTTGCTGCAGAATCTGTAGGAATTAATCCTCTGAAGTACAAAGTGCTGGCGTTCGCAATTGGTGCCGCTAGTGCTGGATTCGCTGGCGTAATGACTGCAGCTCAATCGAACTATGTGACTCCAGCGACCTTTACGCTCGGACTTTCGATCAACGTGCTCGTGCTTGTAATTTTCGGTGGAATGGGATCGATCACTGGTGTTGTTTTTGGCGCAGTGGTGATTCAAACAATCACTATGTACCTCATTCACAATCCACCAGCTGGCTACCAGCCTCAAGACCTTTACATCTACATCGGTGCATTGTTAGTAATCATGATGATCTTCAGGCCAGCAGGAATGATTCCTTCACGCCGTAGAAGCCGTACGCACGCATCTGCAGCAAGCGGTCAGGAGTAATCATGGAGAACTTATTTGAAGTGAAAGATGTAAGCCTTCGATTTGGTGGGGTCGTTTCATTGTCTAATGTTTCGATGTTCCAAAAAAGAGGCGAGATCCTTGCTGTCATTGGACCAAACGGTGCTGGAAAGACCTCGTTGTTCAACTCGTTGACTGGTGTCTACCAGCCACAAGAGGGGACAATTCTTTTCAATCCAAAGGACAAGCCGCAACTTTCAATTATTGGAAAGAAGCCATTTACGGTTTCTGACTCTGGAATTGCACGTACCTTTCAGGCATCGAGAATGTTCAATGCTCTGACGACATTCGAGAACGTAAAAATTGGTGCCGAATCCCACAAGGGAATTGGTGTCCTGGGAGCTATGTTCAGGGGCCCCGCAACACGAAGAGACGAACACACATCAGATGAGCACACTTGGTCGCTCCTGGAATTTGTTGGACTTAAAGATCGTGCAAATGTGATTGCTTCAGCACTTTCATATGGTGAACGCCGTCGACTCGAAATTGCTCGCGGCCTAGCTACAAATCCTGAAGTTCTACTTCTCGACGAACCTGCCGCTGGAACAAATCCATCGGAGAAGAACGATCTTGCCATCCTTATTCGTAAGGTGCGAGACGAAATGGGAGTGTCGATTCTGCTAATTGAGCACGACATGAAACTAGTTATGTCTCTTGCTGAGCGTCTCTATGTTCTTAACTTTGGAAGTGTCATCGCTGAAGGAACTCCAGAGCAAATTCGTTCAAACCAAAATGTTATTGATGCTTACCTTGGTACCGCCTCAGAAGAGGAGACTGACAATGCTTGAAGTTAAGAACGCTGTAGTTCGTTACGGACTCATCACTGCGCTCCACGGAATTTCCCTTGAGGTAAATAAAGGTGAAATTGTAACTTTGCTTGGTGCCAACGGAGCTGGAAAGAGCACAACATTACGTATGCTTTCTGGAATTCGGTCTGCTCAAGAGGGTGAAGTTATTTTCGAAGGAAATGACATCACGAAGGTGAGTTCCCATGAATTCACCAAGCTTGGTATCAGTCACGTTCCTGAAGGACGCCGAATTTTTCCTCAGATGACCGTTGAAGAGAATCTCGAAATGGGTGCATACAGTCGCACTGACTCGTATAACGATGACATTGAGCGTATGTATTCAATGTTTCCAATTTTGAAAGATCGTAAGAAGCAGCTAGGTGGAAATCTTTCAGGTGGAGAGCAGCAGATGCTCGCAATCGGTCGTGCACTGATGAGCAACCCCCGACTTCTCCTACTTGATGAGCCGTCAATGGGACTAGCCCCAAAGATCATTCAGAACATTTTCAAGATCATTGGTGAAATCCGTGATGCGGGCACAACCGTATTCGTCGTGGAGCAGAATGCGGCCCAGGCTCTACGAGTCGCTGACCGTGGCTACGTTATGGAGAACGGTCGAATTGCCTTCAGCGACCAGGCTTCGAACCTCCTAGATGACCCACGTGTTCGTGCTGTCTACCTCGGTGAGTCTGCCTAAATACCCTTTGACCAGGTAAATTGTAAATTTCTAAAATTTCACTTGCATACGAACGTCTGTTCGCTTTATAGTTATCGAACAAGTGTTCGTATAACAAGGAGTGTCGGAAATGGCTGCAATTCAGATTGAAGAATTCGAAGTACTTACTCGCGAAGAGACAGCGCCCTACCTGCGTCTCGTAACCGCTCAAAACACCCCTCAGAGCTTTCGTACGGGTGTTCCACTTGCTGCTCGCCGTGAAGCTCGCGAGCTTCGCCGTAAGCGCAAAAACCGACTCTACGCAGGTCTAGTCCTCGCTGGAGCTCTGATCATCTTGGCAATGCCCGGTGCAGCGTTCGGTGGTGTTACGGGAACTGGTTTGTCGACTGACATTGCTAGCAGCGCTGAACTTGCATCTGGAATGGTCTATGTAGTGCAACCTGGTGACACACTCTCATCGATTTCAGAGATGGTTAATCCTGTGAATCCACAGAATGCAAAGAACGTGCTTGTTGCGCAACTCGGAAGCAGCATTGTCATTCCGGGTGAACACATCCTAATTCCCTAAAAAATTAGGCAAATAGGTGTATCGTGAATACATGCGCTGTCCATTCTGTGCGGCCGATGACGACCGCGTTGTTGATTCAAGACTCGCCGAAGACGGCGTAGCCATTCGACGCCGTCGTGAATGCTCTGCATGCAATCAGCGCTACACGACATTTGAGCGTATTGAAGAATTGAGTCTGTTCGTGGTCAAGCGCTCTGGAGAGCGTGAGCCGTTCGACCGGATCAAAATACTCCAAGGTGTGAGAGCGGCTTGCAAGAACCGTCCGGTTGACGAAGAGGTCCTAGAAGGCTTAGTTATCTCAGTAGAAGAATCGATGAGGCTTCTTAACCGTGACGCCACAAGTGAAGAAGTTGGACTTGCAACACTTGAAGCGCTGAGGTCGGTTGACGATGTTGCTTATGTTCGCTTCGCATCGGTGTACAAAGGTTTCGAAGGCACCGAAGATTTTGCTCGTGAGATCGGAAACCTCGTTAAGACAACCGCACCAAAACATCGGGGATAAAAATGCGCGCTATGCGACTACAGCCGAAATCGGCCATGGCCATTTATGCGCATCCTGATGATGCAGATGTCGCTGCTGGAGGGATCCTCGCTCAGTGGGCGAGTGAAGGATGTCAGGTTCATCTTGTAGTTGTTTGCGACGGATCAAAGGGTTCACATTCTCCATCTGCAGATGCAACGGCAGTTGCAGGGGTCAGAAGCTCCGAGCTGAAGCAGGCAGCAGATCTCCTTGGCGCAGCAACCGTGACCGAACTTGGGCTCTCTGACGGAGATGTAACCAATGACGAAAAGCTTCGCACAACCCTGGTTGGCCTGGTTAGAAAGCACTGTCCGGAAGTTGTCTTAGGCCCAGATCCCACAGCCACATTCTTTGGTGGTGTCTACGTAAATCACCGAGACCACCGTGAAACCGGATGGGCGCTGTTGGATGCAGTCGCTCCTGCGGCAGCGATGCCACTCTATTTTCCGAAGGAAGGACCAGCTCATCAAGTTGGACAGATTCTCTTAAGCGGAACTCATGAGCCAGATGTTGTTTTTGATGTTTCATCAACCATTGACGCAAAACTAAAAGCTGTCATGGCCCACGCCTCGCAGCTGTCTGGTGACGTTAACGACATCCGTGATGTTGTTTACGGTCGTGCTGAACAAGCGGGCCGTCCAGTGGGAGTGGCCTTTGGTGAGGCCTTTCGCTGCATTGAACTCGCATTCTGATTCCCCCTCGGTTGACGAGGCACCAATACTTCACATAGACCTGGATGCATTCTTCGCGTCAGTAGAGATTCTTGATGATCCTTCGCTGAGGGGCAAACCAGTGGTTGTTGGTGGGCCAGGTGAGCGTGGGGCCGTAGCAAGTGCAAGCTACGAAGCACGACGTTTTGGAGTGAAGAGCGCAATGCCGATGGTTATTGCAAAACGCATGTGTCCGAACCTTGTTATTTTGCCCGGAAGGTTTGATCGCTACGAAGCATATTCTCAAGATTTTCACGACATCATCATGGACCTAACGCCAGAGTTTGAACCACTCGGTCTTGATGAAGTTTTTGCGGATCTTAGAAGTCTTCGAAGGCTCAACGTGCAGCCAATCGCCGCAGGGCATGAACTGCGTCGAAGGATCAATGACGAACTCGGGCTGCTTTGTGGTGTGGGACTTGGGCGCAACAAACTCTTTGCAAAACTCGCATCCAAGAAATCAAA
This sequence comes from uncultured Acidimicrobiaceae bacterium, assembly GCA_937975915.1. Classification (GTDB taxonomy): domain Bacteria; phylum Actinomycetota; class Acidimicrobiia; order Acidimicrobiales; family RAAP-2; genus RAAP-2. Next base: position 408,858 of record CALJTY010000030.1, read on the forward strand.
GCCAACTGTTGTGGATGGAAAGCTCGTCGACGGTCCCGGTGTCGTGTGGGTTTCTCCTGAAATGGAAAAACTGTGGTTGAGCGAGCTACCTGTGTCTGCCCTTTGGGGAGTTGGACCTGCCACAACCGCGAAGTTGGAGCGCATTGGAATTCGCTGGGTGCGAGATATAGATAAGTTCGAAGAATCGCTTCTTGCTCGCCATGTTGGACCATGGATGGCAGGAACTCTTGTCAACTACGCCAGCGGCGAAGATGAACGTGAAGTTGTATCTGACCACGTGACCAAGTCAATTGGTCACGATGAGACATTCATAAAATCCCTACGAGGAATCGATGAATTACTCGAAGAAGCCAAAAGTCACTCAGCAATTCTTTCTAGGGCCGTCAGGGCCAAAGGCTGGGTGGCCCGAACGGTGTCGGTTAGCGTCCGGTTCGATGACTTTTCATCAATTGGCAGATCACAAACAATCAGTTTCGGGATTGATGATGAACGAGCCATCTTCCTAATTGCTAAGGCACTTCTTGAATCAATGGAATATCCATTCGCAATCAGATTGCTCGGAATCCACTTATCCTCATTTCTTCCAAGATCAAGAAATGACATGCAACTTACGTTCGGAATTGAAACTGCTGTTGATGAGCGCCAACAAACAATTGAAGCAACGAGAGATCGACAGATTGGATTCGAGGCACTCAGAGACGCAATTGACGATGTGCGTGAAAAATTTGGGAAGTCTGCGGTAGGAACGGCTTCAGAGTTAAGTGAAGACGGAATTGAGATCGAACGTCAGCGTGGCAGTGCCTCGCAGGGGCCTCTCGCTAAACCCGAACAGTAACGAGGGTTCCAATAGGAGTGTGCGGCCAAATCGTGCCAGCTGAGCTGTACGGAAGCTCAATACACCCGAGGCTTTGTCGTGAACCATAGGATGAGCGAATAAATCCGTGAAGACCTTCACCGCCGTTGTAATAAGAGACCCAAGGAATGCCAGGGTCGTAATACTTGGTTCCATCAGGATTCGTGCCCGACATTGTTGTCGTGGCGTAACGAAGATAGACAGGGTAGGTTCCTGGATCGCTTGGTGCAGCGGTTATTCCTGCATTCGCGAGTGTGCGAAAACTTGGAACTCCACTTATGTACAGCGTGAGTAGCTGGGGAGCAGATTTGCCGAGATTCTGTGCAACGTCTACATAGTTGTATGGGCGAGGGCTGTACTGAGATTTCTTTGCCGCCAGAAGTAGCGCATTCCAGGTAGCGAAAGTTGTTATTCCAGTTGTTGGCAGCCCATGAACGTCCTGAAAACTCATCACTGCCCCTTTCAGAATTTGATTCGCAACCCCAGGAACCCACTGAGCGCTCAATGATTGTGGAAGAGAGGGGTAAAGCCACGTAAATGCTCCAGGGGTCTTATCGACTATTGGCGTCGTCATCTTCAAACTGACTTTTGGCATCACCAAGGTTGTTGTTGGTGTGCGAACAGTTGTTGTGGTTGCCGGAATTGTCGTTGTTGTTGTGGTGCTCTGGACTGCACCGGAGGTAGTTGTTGAACTCGTCGTCGTTGTAGTTGTGGAGCGCACAATTACTGAAGTTGTTGACTTGGATGACCCCGCAGGGACAAAGCCAACAGGTAGGTAGCCGAGTTGGGCGAGTAGTTGTTCTTCCCAGATAATGTCAACACCCGAAACGATTGTCTTTGGATAGCTCGAAGCAACGCTGCAGGTTGCGTTGCATGCAAATGACGTTGGAATCTGAATGGTGTACGAAACATTGGGTAGGACTGTTGTAGCTGCATACGCATCGAAGCGAAGTTTCGAAATTTGCACCCATTTCATCTGAAGTGAATGAGAGATCGCTAGAGCTGGAAGGTCTTTGATGTCAATTTGCTGGTTCACAGTTATTCGAACAAGGGGCATTGATTGATTGAGAGATGATGAAGGCTGGGCACTGACCTGAACCGGAATTTGTGCGCCATCTGCGCTCGATGCAAGTGGAGCCATTGAAAGCATGAGGACTACTGGAAGGGCGAGAAATCTCTTGTGCTTAATCACACTTAAAGATTACTCACGAGGTTTGTAATTCAGACCGAAAACCACTGAGGCGAAAGATACTTCCTTAACCTCGCTTCTAGCCATGTGCTTGACCAACTAGGATTAATCCTTCTGGCGGCGTGGCCGAGCGGTTAGGCAGGGGCCTGCAAAGCCCCGTACTCCGGTTCGAATCCGGACGCCGCCTCCAGTGAAATAGGTTATTTTTGTAGCACTGCTGTGGCGAGGTGTCACAGCAGCCTGCAAAGGTATCCCTGTGAGCAATAACAATTTGAAGCTACCCAGACTTCTATTGGGCTTCGACACCGAGACCACAGGACTCGACGTAAATAGCGAACGAGCAATCTCGTATGGCTTCATTGCTTACTTTGATGGTCAGCCAATCTGGTCTGAGCATTTCTATGTGATTCCAGACAGGCCAATCGCCGAACCTGCGATGAGGGTTCATGGCCTATCTATTGAATCAATTCTTCTGAAGAAGAACGATGAAATTGTCTACGAATCTGTTTCTGCTGGGCTTGCTCGTGCTGTAACAATTCTTAGAGAATTCAATAATTTCGGCGCCGCAATTGTTGGAGCGAATGTAGTCAGATTTGATCTCGCGATGCTGTCTAAAACCTTTGAATCGATTAATGCTCGAAATCTCATTGACGAGGATTTAGACATTTCGAAGCTATCGATTATTGATGTCATTGAGTTTGACCGAACGATTGATAAAGATTTCAGTGCTCGACCAAGGAGAGGTCTTGAGTTTCTCTGCAAGCACTATGGAATCGAACCAGGTGGGCACCATGCCTTAGGTGATGCGCGAGCAACTATTGAAGTGTTGTTAAAGCAGACCAAACGGGCAAGGCCGAATCAACTTGAATTCAATGTGACGTCAGTGTCGCCAGAGTTCTATGAATGGTCTGAGCGAATTTCGTCACTTCTTGCTAGTTAGGGTCAAAGAGCCAAACTGGTAAGGTTGAACCCTTAGGGGCCGTTAGCGCAGTCTGGTAGCGCACTTCCTTGACATGGAAGGGGTCACAGGTTCAAGTCCTGTACGGCCCACTAATGAATTTCTTACTTACATTCGCTGTGATGGTGATCATTAGCTCCCTCTACGCCGGCTTCTACATCTGGATGCGAAGCGAATCTTTTGGTGAGGGCAAGAAGCGACCGAGTAAGCGCCCTCAAGAAAAGAAAGAGAACTAAGCGTTCTTTGTACTGGGGTCAGTAATTTCTAAAGCCAGCAACGGAGCAGATGCCTTGTTGATGCACTCTTGATATTCAAGCTCTGGTACTGAATCAGCGACAACGCCTCCACCTGCTTGGACTGTCGCAGTTCCATTTCGAAGTGAAAGTGTTCGGATGGTGATTGCGAAGTCGGCTTCACCATTCAGTGAGAAGTAACCAAGCGCTCCACCATATGGACCACGGTGTACTGGCTCGAATTCATCGATTAGCTCCATTGCCCTAACTTTTGGCGCTCCGGTGAGTGTTCCAGCGGGGAAGGTTGCATTAAATGCATCGAAAGCATCTTTGCCATCAGCCAGTTGCCCACTGACCTGTGAGACAAGATGCATTAAATGCGAGAAACGTTCTACGTGTGCGAGTCGGTCAACCTTTACAGTTCCTGGAGCCGCAACACGACCAATGTCGTTTCTTCCGAGGTCCACCAGCATCACGTGTTCTGATATTTCCTTCTCATCATTGAGCATTTCTTTTTCAATTTCGAGGTCTTGCTTCTCATCAACGCCTCGTGGGCGAGTGCCAGCGATCGGGTGCGTGATTACTTGACCCTCGTGGACACGCACCAACATCTCGGGTGATGCACCAACGATTTGGCTATCTCCGGTGTCCAGCAAATACATGTACGGCGATGGGTTAAGAGACCTAAGAACGCGGTACAGCGTTAGTGGGTCAACGTTTGTTGGTCTCTTGAACTGTTGACTCGGAACAACTTGAAAAACATCACCGGCGTAAATGTATTTCTTTGCTCGCTCCACGACGCTGCAGTACTGCTCCTTGGTGAAGTTTGAGAAGCTCGCCGCGAGCGCTTTGATGTCAATGGCTGCACGTGCACTTGGTGCGGTAGCAACTAGTCGCTCGGTGTCTGGGTCATTGGCAGGCGATAGTCCAACAAGTACTTCAATGATCTCGTGCAGTTGAGCAGTCGCTTGGTTGAATGCATCTTCTGGTGTGACTCCATCTTCAATGAGTGCGTTCACAACCACCGTTGTCGAGTGGCGTAAGTGATCACAGATGAGCACTGCCCCAGGGAATGAGAAGTCAATGTCTGGCCACATGCCCTCAACATCCTTGCGAGGCAAGCGCTCGAGACGGCGAACGTAGTCATAGGTTACGAAGCCAACCGCACCGCCAAAGAATGAAGGTAGGTCGGTTGGGATGTGCGTTTTGTAACGAGACATAAGTTCTCGCAGGACTTCAAGAGGTCCGCGTTCCGAAGCGTTTGAGATCTCAGCTCCGGTGACGACAGTTTTTCCGTTGATCGTTGTCACACGCCATTTTCGGTCAAGACCAATGAACGAGTAGCGCCCTGTGTCTTTTCCAAGTGCAGCGCTTTCGAGCAAAAAGATTGAACGACTGTTGGCAAATCGTTGGTACAGCGATACCGGGGTTTCGCGGTCAAGTTGCAGCGTGGCGTAAAGAGGTATGACGTTGAAGTCATTTGCTAGGGCTAAGAAATCGCCCAGTTCAGTTGTCGCCATCTTGAAAGAATACTTAAGTTCTAAGGGCATCTAGGATGAATGCATGGCGAAGAGCCCTTCCATCCTTGTTGTCGATAATTACGACTCTTTCGTGTACAACATTGTCCAGTATCTGAGCGAACTAGGGGCGAACGTCCAAGTACTTAGAAACGATGAAGTGTCAGCAGCTGACCTTGATGCAATGAACCTCGATGGAGTACTTATTTCACCTGGACCAGGCCACCCCAGTGACGCAGGTAACTGTATTGAAATCATTAAGTACTGTGCAGAGAAGAATCTCCAATTATTTGGTGTGTGTTTAGGGCATCAAGCTCTTGCACAAGCTTTCGGAGGCGTTGTTTCCTCTGCTCCTGAACTCGTTCACGGCAGGTCTTCTCTTGTCACTCATAACAACACTGGCGTTTTTGCTGGTGCGCCCAATCCAATGGTCGCGGGCAGATATCACTCACTGGTGGTGCAAGATGCCACGTTGCCAGACGTATTTGAAGTCACTGCACGAACTGGTGATCTCATTATGGGGATGCGCCACAAGACAGCACCACTTGAAGGTGTTCAGTTTCACCCAGAATCAGTTCTCACTGAAAGTGGATACTTATTGCTAGCTAATTGGCTAGAACGATGTGGTGCGAGTGATGCGGTGGCGAAGTCTGGCGAACTTAACAAGATAAGTGCGATAACTCGCCAAGCGTTGCCGCACCCAGCTTCTTAGAAGCTAGATCCGAACCCGAAACGGGTTTCGCTAATCTCTCCGTTTACAAGCTCGACCTTGTATGCAGCTGGCCCCGACTTCGGGTCAACCGGAATGTCAGTAACCACAGTTGTTGGCTCAAGACCTTCAAACCAAATTCCGATTCGGTCGTCTGTGGCGTAGCCAAGTGATGGCAGCGTTCCATCCTTCATCCAGTTGTGAAATGTATCTCGTCGACGTGGCTCGCCGGAATAGTGAACGCTGTTGGCGTAGGGGAGCAGTGAGAGACCATTGGTAACGGGATCGAGCTCATTGCTGTAAGAGTCGGTGTTGCCACCTGTGAACCAGCAGAGACTTCCGGCGGAGCGTCCACCCATGATCACTCCTTGTTCCCAGGCGCTTCGCATGTAGGTATCAAGGCCATGAAGTTCCCATAGTGCCAGAAGGTTCGCAACAGAGCCTCCTCCAACCCAGACGAGGTCAGCACCGAGAACTGCTTCTTCAAAGTTGACAGAAGGCTGGGGGAAGAGCCGTAGGGCAGTGACCTCACAGCCCGCATCTCCGAAGGCTTGGTAGTGGCGAGCGTATTCACTCTCCATGTCGCCAGTTGCCGTTGCCAGATAGGTCACTTTGGGACGGACCTTTTCGGTCATGGCTAGTGCATCAAGTAGCAAGGTGCCAAGCCTCCAGGTTTGCTGGATTGGACCGGGAATTAGCCCACCTGATGTGGCCAGTACACGGGGTGTTTTCATCAGACAGTTATAACACTTGCCCACGGATCAGTGTGTCTAATATGCCCTTAATAGAACTTGGAGGGGCAATGGCTACCAGTGAATTTGAACTAGACGTACTCATTAAAGAACTGGTGACGGATTTTCCACCAGCGTCAACTGATCCAGTTACATTTCTCGGAGCACAGTTCGATCGTGGCCTTGCATGGGTGCACTTTCCTAAGGGAAAGGGAGGGCTCGGAGGTAGTCCAACAGATCAGCTCTACGCACTTCGTAAGTTAATCGAACTACATGCTCCATCAGCAGCTGGACCAAACGTTATTGGTTACGGAATGTGCGCACCAACAATTGTGATTCATGGAACTGAAGAACAACAGAATCGCTACCTTCGACCACTCTTCACTGGTGAAGAAATCTGGTGCCAATTGTTCTCAGAACCAGGCGCTGGCTCAGACGTCGCAACTCTAGGAACACGTGCCGAGCGTGATGGCGACGAGTGGATTGTTAACGGTCAAAAAGTGTGGACGACGCTCGCGCACAATGCACACATGGGACTCCTCATTGCTCGTACCAATCCAGACGTTGTGAAGCACAAGGGAATCACTGCATTCCTCGTTGACATGCACGGACCCGGTGTTGATGTCCGCCCGCTCTACCAAGCAACTGGTGAGGCTGAATTCAACGAAGTCTTCTTCAATGACGTTCGAATCAATGACGCTGACCGACTTGGTGACGTTGGAGAAGGCTGGGGAGTTTCGATTACGACTCTGATGAACGAGCGAGTGTCAATTGGTGGAACCATTCCTCCACGTGGCTCAGGTCTTATCGGAGAAGCGGTGAAGATCTGGAAGCAGAAGTGGACTGGTCGCACCGATGCTCACGCGCAGTCAGTGAAATCAGATTTGATGCAGGCTTGGGTTCGTAACGAAGTAGGCCGTCTTACTAACTGGCGCGCCAGCGACCTTCGCAAGGCCGGAACACCTGGACCTGAAGGATCTGTCGCCAAGCTCGCATTCGCTGAAGAAAATCAGCGCACTAGTGAGCTGTGTGTGAACCTCATGGGTGCAGAGGGAATGCTTTACGAGAACAACTATCCAATGCTTCGACCAAAGGGTTCTGCAATGCACGGTGGTGACATGCGCAAGGCATTCATTCGCATGCGTGCAAACTCTATTGAAGGTGGAACGAGTGAAGTTATGCGCAACATCATTGGTGAGCGCGTTCTTGGACTCGCTGGTGAACCACGTAATGACAAGGACGTTGCTTGGAAGGACGTTCCGCGCAGCTAACTATTTGTCGGTGAGTTTCTCTGCAAATAACTTCAGCGTTTTAGCGTAAGCGTCTTTTGCCGCCTCTGGGTTGTAATCAGAACGCGCATCTGAATTGAACCCGTGCCCGGCATTGGCATACCTTGTTATTTCAGTTGGCACTGAAAGCTTCGACGTTGCTTCTCTGAGCTGTTCAACTTCTTCAACAGGAATGCCCTTATCGAGGTCACCAAAGAAGCCAATCCATGGGCACTTGAGTTGTGGCGCTAGTTCCAACAAGGGATCAAAGCCGAATCGGCCATTAGCGATACCGCTGCCGTAATAACTAGCCGCTGCTCCAACGAGGCCGAGTGAAGCTGCGTAGAAGGTAACAATTCCGCCCATGCAGTATCCAACGATGCCAATGTTGGGCGTCGTGTATCCGAGAGAGTTCAGAAAATCGATAGTCGCTGTTAAGTCGCTCGTGATTCCCTCTTTAGTGAGCGTCATCATTGTCTGCATAACGGGGCCGAAGTCGTCGTACCCATATTCCGGAGATCCTTCACGGTGATAAAACTGCGGCGCCACAACGAAGTAACCCTCGTCTGTGAAGCGATCGGCAACGTCACGGATGTGATCGTTCACACCAAACGCTTCTTGTACAACAATGAGTGCTCGTTTGGCGTCAGTATTGCCAGTTACGTAAATAGGGAAACGTGGAGTGGCGGCTTGGTTGCTCATTCGAAACTTGGTCCTACTGTGCGAGTTCTCTTGAGCTCGTAGAAACCAGGGGTTCCAGCGACGAGGGAAACACCGTCAAATAGTTTTCCGGCGGCTTCACCCTTTGGCGCAGGTGTTACTACGGGACCAAAAATTGCCACATCACCGAAGTGAATCACTGGTGTTCCTACGTCCATGCCAACTGGGTCCATGCCTTGGTGGTGGCTCTTCTTAAGTGCTTCATCAAAGTCAGTGCTGTGCTGGGCATCAGCAAGGTCGGCTTCAAGTCCTGCTTCTTTCAGAGATTCTGAAATTAGGAGGTCAACATCTTTTTCACCCTTGATGTGAAATCGACTTCCCATGGCGCTGTAGAGCTTTTCGACAACCACGTTTCCATGACGCTGTTCTGCGGCGATGAGTACTCGCACTGGTCGCCAAGCTTGTTTCATAAATTCAACGTACATTTCAGGCAGCTCTCGTCCTTCATTAAGAACGGCGAGGCTCATGACGTGAAAACTGACTTCGACGTCGCGAACTTTTTGTGCTTCGAGAAGCCATCGTGATGTCACCCAGGCCCAAGGGCACGCTGGGTCTACCCAGAGATCAACTTTTTGTGTCATGACGACTCCTTATTTATTTGCGTGTGCGTGTAATACGGTAACAACAGAGTTAACTACGCCGACGGCCATGGGAATGTCGAGCATCTCGTCAATGCCGTGAGCGTTTGAATCGGGTCCAAGAACTCCTGTTGCCAAGAACTGAACACCGGGGTATCGCTTTCCAAGTGACGCAAGGAAGGGGATTGATCCTCCTTCTCCGGTGAATCCTGCTGCCTTGCCGTATGCATCTGTGGAAGCTTCTTCAAGTGCCTGAGCAAGCCATGGAGCTAGTTCGGGAGCATTCCAGCCATCAGCGTGTTCGGTTTTGAAGGTCACTTGTGCATTCGACGGTACGTCGGTGGTCATTGCCTTGATGATCGCCTGTTCAGCAAGTTTGGAGTCAGCTGACGGAGGAAGTCGGAAAGAAAGCGTGGCGGTGGTGAATGCACGAAGAACATTTCCAGCAATGTCCGGAGTTGGAATACCACCCATGCCCGTGACGGAAAGAGTTGGTGACCAAGTTTTCTTCAGAATTCGTTCAGCTGGGCTGTTGCCCATTAGCTGCAGTCCTGGAACGAGAGGGAACTCGTGTTGGTACATGTCACCGAATTCTGCGGCGGTGTTTGCGGCCGCTTCCTTAACCGCTTCAGGGATTTGCACGTGGAGTTCTTTCAAGAGAATTTCTCCAGTTGTCGAATCTTCTACGCGCTCAATGAGTTGGCGAAGAATTCGAAATGATGAAGGCACCACGCCACTGGCCATTCCACTGTGACGACCTTGCTCTAAGACCTTCACTGTTAACTCAATTGATGCGAGGCCACGAAGTGACGTTGTCACCCAAAGTCGATCATAAGAAACTGCGCCCGAGTCAAGGCAGATAAGTAGTTCGACTTTGCCGAGGTGATCCTTCAGTGCATCAAGATAGAACTCGAGATCTGGACTTCCGCTCTCCTCGCAAGCTTCAATTAAAACAACACAGCGACTGTGAGCAATGTTGTTCGCCTCCATAGCTTCGAGTGCAAGTAGTGCGCCAAAAGTTGAGTAACCATCATCTGAAACCCCACGTGCGTAGATTCTGTCACCGCGACGCACTGGGTTGTAGGGCGAAAGTCCTTCCGACCATTCTCCGAGCGGTGGCTGTTTGTCAAGGTGACCGTAGAGAACGCAAGTTCCATTTGCGCCACCGGTAGCTTCAACGGTGACCGTGATGACAGGTGTACGACCTTCTAGTCGGTGGATTTGCACATCAAAGTTGGCAAGCGCGCGCTTCTTCGCCCAAGACGCCAGAAGTTGCGTAGCGGCTTCAATGTGGCCGTTCTCAACCCATTGGTTGTCGAACATTGGCGAGAGGCAGGGAATCTTGCAGTATTCCAAAAGAGTGTCGAGAACTGAATCTTCAAATTGTTGTTGACTAACTAAAGGCATACGGTGAGGTTAGTTCTCGTTGCGTGAGAAATGCACCGCCCGCCAGCAGTACCAGGCAACCGCTGAACGCATTCCTAGAAATGGTTCTCCCGCTTGCTTTAAGTCTTTCTCGGAAATTGTCTCTGGTAGGTCATGCAAAATGCTCCATCCAACTCGAACCGCGTAGTCACCAATTGGCCAAACATCGGTCCTGGCGAGAGTGAAAAGTAAATACATTTGTGCAGTCCAGGGACCAATACCTCGAACTGCTGTCACTTCACGAACAATCTCTTCGTCGCTCATTCTGCCGTGTCGTTGAAGTTGAATCCGACCGTCAAGCGACATGGTGGCCAGTTCAACCATTGCTTCAGCTTTGGTTCTGTTTAACCCGGCCGACTTCAGCTTGTCCGCGCCAGCTCTAATGACGCTCTGCTCAGTAACAGAGCCTTTGCAGACTTCAACAACACGAGCATGGATTGTTTCAGCGGCGCTCGTCGCTAGCAGCTGCGAAGTTATAGAACTTGCAATTGAGGGGAAGCGTTTCTCTACTTTGCTGGCTCGACGAGAAGGAGGTGGTCCTGCAAGGCGAATGATTTCCTTGAATTCGGAATCGATTTTCGCAATTTTCTTTGCAACGTCTGATGAAGACAGCGAATTTGCCATCCACTGACTATTGCAGAGAAGTTGGAGAGTCTGCGTAGATACCCGAAGGGGTATTTGGATTCAATCTGGTTACTTCATGGAGCATTGCTTCAACGGCCCGCACCGGTGCAGACGGGAAGCCAAAGCGCCTCGATACAAGGATTACGCGACGTGGTGAAATGTCTGAGATTGGAATAGCTCTAAAACTTTCGCGTAAAAACTTGGAAAGCATTGTGATTGGCAGAATCGAAGGGCCATAACCATCAAATGTCATTGACGCGATAGTTCTGATCCCGTCGAGCTCAACTATTGGCTTCAACTCAACCCCAGCGATACGACATGCCTCGTCGATTTCCTTTCGAATTGGTGTACCTGTTAGCGGTAGGAGCAGTTCGTGCTTTGAAAGTTCATTAAGCGAGATGGCACCTTTATGAAATGCCAGTGGGTGTGTGTGGTGAGCAATGACAACAAGGTCCTCACTGTAAAGATCAAAGTCTTTAAGTTCTGGTGCACTCATGGGCCAACCTAAAACAGCCATGTCGATCGAACCATCGACAACTCTCGGCTCTAACGTTGAATTTGTTCCTTCAGTTATTCGAAGAGCGATGTGTGGATAATCCCTCCGTTGGGCTTCAAGAAGCAGTGGAACTATCCATCGTCCGGCCGTTCCAATCATTCCGAGTGAAACCTGACCTCGGATGTCTTTTGTGAGCTCAGAAACGTCAGAGGTAATGGCACTGACCTCTGCAACCACTCTGCGGGAGCGTTCGCTCACTATTTTCCCAGATTCGGTAAGTTTCCCGCTCGAGCGATCTACAAGCTCGGTGCCCAGTTCCGATTCAAGTTTGGCGATGCGAGATGAGATATTTGACTGAACAGTGCCCAATGCCGCAGCGGCGTCTGAGAAGCTTCCATGATCTGAGATTGCTAAAAGTGCTTCAAGTTGGCGAATTTCCATGTATCTATTATACAGATAGTAAGTATCATCTTAATCAACTTGCTTGATACATGGTCCATCGGCATACTTGTATCAACGCGTTTTGCCAGAAGCCCCCCTGATGGCAAGGCGCAGGTTTTTTGCAGAAGGACCAGCCTCCCCCCAGCTGGTCCTTTTGTGTTTTCTGGGGTTGTTAGCGTTAGGTCAATGAGCAATCGCCTTTCACCTCGCGCAGTTCTGGCGCTGATTGCACTTCGCACGGTTAATTCTTTGTCCAGGGCAACCGGCAGGGGGTCTGGAACAGTTGCCGGCGGACGTATGGGACTGGTGATCTATCCAAAGTTGCTTAGTGATTTGAGTAAGCACCGCCAGATCATCCTTGTGAGCGCAACAAATGGCAAAACCACGACAACCGCTCTGAGCGTTGCAGGATGGGGCGACAATGTCGCGACGAACGCAACTGGTGCAAACATGCCTGCGGGTCACGTGGCGGCGCTGGCAGCATCAAAGGCAACTCGGGCGGTGTTAGAAACTGACGAAGCTTGGCTTCCAGCTGTGATTGAAGCGACGAATCCAAATGTTGTAGTTCTGCTCAATCTGTCAAGAGACCAACTCGACCGTGCAACTGAAGTTCGTGCGATCGCTGAACGTTGGCGTAGTTCGTTGGCTAAGGCTTCAAAGAATCTGGTAGTTGTTGCAAATGCTAACGACCCTTTAGTCGTGTATTCCAGCGAGGTTGCGGGCGATGTCCGCTGGTGTGACATAGAAACTTCGTGGACAGCTGATGCAGTTTCGTGTCCCAAGTGCACACAGTCAATAATCAGAAATGCAGGCGCCTGGTCATGTGTGTGTGGATTTGCAAAACCAAATTGCAACACACGAGTTGTCGAAAAAGAAGCGCGTATTGGAGACATCTCAGTTCAGGTTCAGTTGAGTATTCCTGGCCAGTTCAACATTGGCAATGCCGTAATGGCCGCTACAGCACTAGATGTGCTTGGCATTGAGCCAACAAAGTCACTCATGAGCATGCGATCAGTTTCTGGAATAGCTGGAAGATTTACTTTGCGCACTTGGCAAGGGAGAAAGCTTCACATGCTGCTTGCTAAAAATCCGGCAGGTTTTGAGGCTCTGCTGGAATCTCTTGATCCAGGAAATGAGGACGTTTGGATTGCAATCAATGCGCGAGTTGCAGACGGAAAAGATCCCTCTTGGCTCTATGACGTTTCGTTTGAGCAGTTGCAGGGGAGAAAAGTCTGGTGTCTTGGCGATCGCAGGCTCGATCTGGCAACTCGACTCGATTATGCAGACGTTTCATATGAAGTTGTTGATGATTTGAATTCACTCCCAGCTTCAGTATCCACAACTGAGCTCCTTGCTAACTACACAGCCTTTAGCGATTGGATGCAAAGGTCAACACAATGAAGATTGCCCTCATCTATCCAGAACTTCTTGGAACCTACGGAGACTATGGAAATGCACTTGCCCTCTCTCAGCGTTCAATGCGACGAGGTATTGACACAGAGATTATGAATGTTGCAATCACTGATGAGCTTCCGTTGGCAGACGTCTATTTGCTTGGAGGCGGCGAAGATGGTCCGCAGCGACTTGCTGTTGATCTTCTAAAGAAGTCTTCATTTCGACAACGAGTGTTGAATGGGTCACATGTTTTTGCAGTGTGTGCAGGGCTTCAAATTCTTGGTAATTCCTTCTCCGTAGAAGGTGACGACGCCTATGAAGGACTTTCTCTTGTTGATGTTGAAACAGCTAGGGGATCAGTCAGATCCGTAGGCGAACTATTGACTCAGGTGGGACAGAACAGGTTGGTGGGCTTTGAGAACCACGGCGGCGTTACTTCACTCGGCAGAGGAGTTGCGCCTCTTGGAAATGTTCTGCATGGTCGAGGAAATGACGGCAAGCATGATGGTTTCGTTACTGACACGATTTGGGCGACGTACGCTCACGGACCAGTTCTTGCGATGAACCCTTGGCTCTGTGATGAGGTAATTGCAAAAGTGACTGGTACAAAGCTGAGCCCACTCAACACTGTTGCGGACAAACTTTATGAAGAGAGAGTTACGAGTCTGAGTTCTCGCTAGGGCGTGTGACGCTGTATGAACTGTCGCCACTAATTTCACGACCAAGTTCAACGACTGCGTCTTCAATTCGAGTGTTGAACTTACGAATGTTTTCTCCGTCGCCGCATTTGAGTGGTTTACCAAAGGCAACCGTCACTGGGTGACGAGACTGACTTGGACCCGCTGTGTACTTCGGAGCTTTTGCGTATTTCGGCCCTCGAAGGTGTCCGATTCCGTGAATGTAGATAGGAATGATTGTGGCGTTGGTGCGCTCGGCCAAGTATGCCGCTCCACCTTTGAATTGTTGAAGGTTACCGTCTGGAGTTCTGCCACCTTCTGGGAACAGCAGCAGATTCCATTTGTCTTCTAGAACTTCAATTGCGAGTTGTGAGCTTCTGCGATTTACTTTGTGACGGTCAATAGGGATGACATTAAAGCGCAGCACCGCTCTAAATGCACTCACACGACTCATGAAAAATGTATCCATTGCGCCAGCAACAACGGTGTGGGTTCGAACCTTTGCAGGAAGTGCCGCAATCGTTATCGGGGTATCGAGGTTGCTGGTGTGGTTTGCCACAAAAATAAATGGGCGCTCACCTTGAATGTTTTCAAGTCCAACCACTTTGAGCGATGCCATGTATTTGACGTATGGCGCAACGTAATAGGACTGATAAACATGACGAAAAATCCTGGCGGAGTATCTGCGTCCCCATGCAGTTGGAAAATCAAGTCCAAGTTGGGCCATGTTAGCGACGGCGCTTGCGCTGCTTTGGTGTGTAGCGCTTTGAAGCTTCGGGGGTCGGCTTCAAAGTTGGTGCATCAGCTGCTGGGGCAGATCGACCTTCTCTTCTGGCCTTCGATATTTCTTTTGCCTTACGTGACGAACCTGAGAACGAAGCATCGCCGTATTTGGTCAAGCGTTGTGCACGAATAATGAGCCATCCACCTACAAAGACAAACAAAAGTCCATTGCTGAGCGCTCCAATGTAGAGACCAAGAAGAAGACAGCTAACTACTACTCCGGAACGCTTCTTTCGGAATGCGAAGAACAAAATGAATAATCCAATAATTGTGAGAGCTATGAATGCGGGTAGCCAGTACGAAGGATGAGTCACCAGTGTTCGAATGCATAGCGATGCTTTGTGCGTGTAATTGTCTGCACAAAATGGCTCTACTTTTGCAGGCTTCGCCGTCAAGTGAAGGATTGTTGTCTTGGCAAGAATTCTTGGGAAGTAGAGCGCTGCAAAAAGCAGAGCAACGCCAGCGGCTATGAAACTGACTCCGCGTTCTAATTTGTCGAGGCCCATTACAACTTCTCTAGGAGCCATTCCAGGCTTCTTTTCTTTTAGCCAACGGGATTTAGAATTTTCGTTATCTGACACGCGTAGAGGCTACAACTGATGTCGTCTAAGTGTGGTGCTATCACTTGAGAGTTGAAATTCCATGGTTTATTGAGTTTCATAACAAGGAGTAGCGTTATTGCAATGTCTGCACTGAGTCACAAGATCCCAGTTACTCCATGGAGAGCAACGTCAACGTGGGCATTTCGACCATCTATGTTCCTGCCGTTGATCGGCGGACTCGCAATTTTTGGCTTTGGCGAAGGACTTCTGGTCCAGTCCAATTGGGGAGCGACTCCTTGGACCGTTTTCGCTCAGGGAATCACTATGCATACCCATTTATCAATTGGATGGGCAACACTTTTAATCAGTGCGGCCGTACTTCTTCTGTGGTTTCCGCTTCGAGAAAAGCCCGGCCTTGGGACTATTGCCAACTTGTTAGTTATCGCCTTTGCGCTTGATCTAACCGCGGCACACCTGCCAGTTGCAACGAGCTTCATGATGAAGACGTTGTACATGGTCGGTGCAATCTTGGTAATTGGAATCGGAAGCTCGCTCTACTTAACAACGGGACTCGGCCCGGGACCACGAGATGGCCTGATGACGAGTCTGCACCGAAAACTAGGCGTCAGCATTGTGTACGTTCGAATTTCAATTGAAGCGACAGTGCTCACAATTGGATGGTTGCTCGGCGGTACAGTTGGCATCGGGACCGCTGCTTTCGCTATTGGTATTGGATTCAGCATTGGCTTTTGGCTCGGAATTATGGAACGCATAGTAAATTTGATCAAGCATGATTGATAGCAGCCACTTCTTCGAATTCTTTGTCGCATCAGCAATCATCATTGTTGCTCCAGGGCCGAGCGTGATGTTCACCATTGCGCGAGGTGTTGCGTGGGGCAAGTGGACCGCAGTGCTGACTACCCTCGGCAATAGTCTCGGTGCGCTGGTGCTCTCAGTGTTGGTTGCGGTCGGACTCGGTCCCTTAATTTCGCACTCAAAAATATTCTCAGCTGTTCTGCAGTTCGCCGGAGGCTGCTACTTGATCTGGTTAGGTGTTGAGGCATTCAAAAAGAGAAAAGCTCACGCAGCCGCAATGATTGATCAGGTCGATGACAAACCTTCGAAGGCAGTGATTATTCGTCAAGGTTTCATTGTTGGCGTGCTTAATCCGAAGGCTCTCATCTTCTTCGCCGCCGTCTTTCCTCACTTTGTCGATCCGACAAAAGGTCATGTAACAGCCCAACTATTGATTTTCGGACTTGTTTTTAGCGTGATGGCGTTCTTCAGCGATGGAACATGGGGCTACATTGCAGGAACCGCACGTGAATGGCTCGCAACTTCGCCTAATCGACTTGTTGCACTTCGAACAATTGGTGCATCGGTGATGATGATTCTTGGTGTGTTAATTATCTTCTCAGCATTCTCAACGCTGTAATGAATTTGACGAGGAAATCGCTATGAGCATGCATGGTGGCGGTGGTGGTGCAGCCAGGAGTGGTCGCATGGGAATGCGTGGTCTAACCAAAGACCGCAACATGTTGGAACACCAAATTAAGAAGGGAACCTTTCCTCGCGTGCTGCTCTACGCAAAGCAGTACAAAAAGATTCTCATCATCTTTTTTTGCGCAGTCATCACCGATGCAATTGTGAGTTCGGTTTCACCGCTCCTCCTTAGAGCAATTATTGACAAGGGGATTATTGGCAAAAATCAGGGACTGATTATTGCCCTCGCGTCGCTCACTGCGTTGCTGGCGGTCTTTGACGCAGCTCTTTCACTCATCGAGCGAAGGATTTCAGCGGTTATTGGCGAAGGACTTATCTGTGACCTTCGCTCAGAGGTGTTTCAACACATTCAGTCAATGCCAATTGCATTTTTCTCTCGCACCCAAACTGGAGCGCTCATTAGTCGCTTGAACAATGACGTTATAGGTGCTCAACAGGCCTTCACTGATTTGTTTTCTAACATCGTCGGAAACTTGATCCTCGTCAGCATCGTGCTTGGAACAATGTTTGTGTTGAGTTGGCAGATCACGTTGGTCGCTTTGATACTTGTTCCGGTCTTCTTGCTACCGGCACGACGGGTTGGCAAGCGCCTTGGAGGATTGTTCGCACGTGGCAATGAACTCAACGCGAACATGAACATGGTGATGACCGAAAGATTCAATGTTGCTGGGGCAATGTTGGTGAAGCTCTTCGGTCGTCCTGCTGATGAGCAGAAGACCTTCAGAGACAGCGCATTAGAAGTTCGAGACATTGGAATTGATCAAGCGATCTATTCGCGATTCTTCTTTATTGCACTTTCTCTGACTGCATCACTCGCGACCGCGTTTGCGTATGGATTCGGGGGAGTGCAAGCACTAAATGGAACACTCGCTGTTGGAACGGTAGTTGCTATCACTGCATACCTCTCAAGGTTGTATGGACCGTTAACGCAGTTGTCGAACATCAACATTGACTACATGTCTGCCATGATCAGCTTTGAGCGTCTCTTTGAAGTCCTTGATCTTGAGCCAATGATTAAAGAAAGCCCAACCGCTACGCAGATTCCTGTTGGACCGGCGAGGCTGGAATTCGATCACGTTGTTTTCTCGTATCCAGGTGCAGAAGAAGTTTCTCTAGCATCACTTGAGGCAGTGGCAAAACTAGAAAAAGTTGCCAAGACTGATGTTCTGCACGACCTTTCATTTGTCGTTGAACCTGGAACAATGACTGCACTAGTGGGGCCCAGCGGCGCAGGAAAAACCACAATCTCTCTTCTGGTTTCTCGACTCTATGACGTGATTTCGGGATCGGTTCGAATTAATGGACTCGACATTAGAGACGCAACAACTGAGTCGTTAAATGCAACAGTTGGTGTTGTCACTCAAGACTCTCATCTCTTTCACGACACCATCCGAGTAAACCTTCTCTATTCGAAGCCTGACGCTACGGAGCAGGAACTTGAGAAGGCTCTTAGATCGGCACAAATCTGGACATTGGTGGAATCGCTGCCACTCGGGCTCGAAACTGTTGTTGGTGAGCGCGGCTACCGACTGTCAGGCGGAGAAAAGCAGCGCATAGCGCTCGCTCGACTTTTGCTGAAGTCACCAAAGCTTGTAGTCCTTGATGAAGCAACTGCTCATCTTGACGCCGAGAGCGAATCGTTAGTTCAGAGAGCTCTAGAAGAAACAATGTCTGAGCGCACGTCTCTAGTGATTGCACACCGACTCTCAACAATCAGAAATGCAGATCAGATTCTTGTGATTGAAGACGGCAGAGTTGTCCAGCGCGGATCGCACACAGAACTACTGCATGAGGGTGGGCTCTACAAAGATCTCTACGAGACGCAGTTTGCTCAGCAAGAGAATTAACCCATTGCGTGGGCGCCACCGTCAACGTGGATGACCGACGCAGTCGTTCCTCGCATCAGCGGTGACAACAATGCAACGCCAGTATCAGCAACCGCACTTGAATCATTGACATCCCAGCCAAGTGGCGCACGGTCGCCCCACGTGTCCTCGAAAGCTTGAAAACCTGGAATTGATTTCGCAGCCATTGTTCTGATTGGACCAGCAGCGAGCATGTTCACTCGAATTTTGTCTGGACCTACTTCGCGGGCCAAGTAACGACCAAGTGATTCAAGACCTGCCTTCATGACCCCCATCCAGTCATACATCGGATATGCGCGAGAGCCGTCAAAGTCAAGTGCAATGACCGAAGCGCCACCCAGTGCCTCGCTCTTTTGCAAGAGCGGACGAAACGCGCCAACGAGGGCAGCCAGTGAATATGTTGAGATTTGCATTGCCGTTGAAACATCTTCATAAGGAGCCACGAACATTCCGTTGCCGAGACATGACTGGGGCGCGTAACCGATTGCGTGAACAAGGCCGTCAAGGCGACCAAAGCGAGTCTCAACTTCCTTTACGGCTGCGGCAATCTGATCTGGGCTGGTGACATCTAACTCAATGATTTCGCCCACGTCACCTAGCTTTTTGGCAACTCGGCGGGTGAGAGACACTCCACGTCCTGCGCCTGAAATGGCAACGGTTGCACCCTCTTCTAGGCAGCGTTTGGCAATGCCAAAAGCCAAGGAGTCATCGGTAAGTACGCCAGTAATAAGGATGCGGTGATTTGTAAGTAGTCCCATAGTTGTTAGCGTACTTGGCAATAAGTAATGAAAAGGACGATGATGGAATCAATTGGCATTCTTGGTGGAACAGGTCCTGCGGGACGTGGAGTAGCAGTGCGACTCGCATGTGCGGGTTACAACGTGGTACTTGGATCACGCGATGCACAACGCGCGAGTGAAACCGCATCTGGCATCACCGTACGTGGTGATGGAAAAATCTCAGGTGGAACGAATGATGACGCAGCGTCGTGTGACATTGTCATCGTGGCTACACCATCTGACTCTGCAGTTGAAACTGCAGCTTCATTGAAGTCAAAGCTCGATGGAAAAATTGTCGTGTCTATGGTGAACGCTCTCACACGTGGCAACAAAGAACTCATCCCGGTGTACCCACCTCTTGGTTCAATGGCTGCAGAAATTGCTGCGGTGCTGCCTGACTCAAAAATTGTCGGCGCATTCCATCACCTTCCAGCCGCACAGATGGAAGATCTCGACAGTGGAATCGACGCTGACGTTGTTATTTTCGGAGACGATGAAGAATCGCGTAAGCGAATCAACGACATCGTCAGCGAGATGCCAGGACTGTTCGCAATCATCGCGGGAACTATGGCACTTGCTAGTGCGGTAGAGGCATTTACCGCTGTGTGCATTTCAATCAACATTCGTCACCGTGCTCACAGCTACGTGAAGATGGCAGGACTAACTCACTGATGCGTTTGTATGACACACAACGTGGTGGTGTATTCCCGCTTGAAGCGGGACCAGTCGTCACCATGTATAGCTGTGGCATTACGCCGTACGACGCTGCTCACTTAGGGCACGCGTTTGTGTATTTGACGTTCGACGTTCTTCAGCGTCGCCTTCGAGATGCTGGACATGAAACACGTTGTGTTCGAAACGTCACTGATGTTGATGACAGCATTTTGCAGAAGTCTCGAGAAATTGGTGTCAACTACCTCGACCTTGCCGCTCAAGAGATGGCGAAGTTCGATCGTGACATGCAATTGATTAATTTGCTTCCCGTTTATTCAGAGCCGCGCGCAACTGGAGCTATTCCTGAAATCCTCACCCTCATTGAAAAGCTTTTCGAAGCGGGCGTTGCGTATGAAGTTGACGGATGGGTGTACTTCGAGCGCTCCAAGTTTCCTCGCTACGGGCAAGTAAGCCACGAGACGTATGAATCTATGTTGGCGCTATCTGCAATTCACGGTGGCAACATCGAGGACTCTAGGAAGCGTGATCCTCTTGACTTCGTTCTCTGGCAACCTTCGCTGGAAGATGAACCATCGTGGGAATCCAGATGGGGAGCAGGCCGGCCGGGTTGGCACATTGAGTGTTCGGCACTTGCGCAACGAGATTTAGGCGCGACGCTTGATGTCCACGGGGGCGGAAGAGACCTTGCCTTCCCTCACCATGAATCTGAAGCAGCACAAAGCGAGACAGCCAACGGCGTTCAATTTGTGAAGCACTGGCTACATGTTGGCCTCGTCGGACTTGATGGCATCAAGATGTCAAAGTCACTGGGCAACTTGGTTTTTGTATCTGCACTGGCTGAAAAGGCAGAACCTGCAGCAGTCCGACTTGCTCTTCTTTCCCAGCACTACCGCCATGACTGGCAGTGGACCGATGAGCTTCTCTCAATTGCTCAGTCAAGACTTGCAACATGGCGTTCAACGCTCGTCAATGGACGCACTGGAACTGTTCTTGATGAAGTTCGTAGTGCCCTTGACGATGACTTAGATACTCCACTCGCCTTAACTAAAATTGATGATGCCGCACACGCTGGCTACAGCGTTGGCTCAGCAGCGGCACTTCTCGGCATTACGCTGTAGGGAGCGAAAGGCATCATGTCGGACATTCAAGTACTTCTCCCAGACGGTAGCGAACGGACTCTTCCAACTGGCGCCAGCGCGCTTGATCTGGCGACCCAAATTGGAGCACGACTTGCCAAGGACGCCCTGGCAGCAGAAGTTAACGGTCAACTAACTGACCTCGGTGCTCCACTTAAGGCTGGAGACAAAGTTGCGATTGTCACGCCAGCGAGCGAAAACGGGAGAGACGTGCTTCGCCACTCCACAGCACACGTTTTGGCTCAGGCTGTGTGTCGACTTTGGCCCGGAGCACATTACGCAATTGGGCCATCGATTTCGAATGGCTTTTATTACGACTTTGAGCTTCCAGGGGGAGCACGATTCTCTGATGATGATTTGCCACGCATCGAGGAAGAAATGCGAAAGATTTTCAAAGAAGACCAACCGTTCACTCGTTCAGAGCATTCCTTTGAAGATGGCCTCAAATTATTTAAAGACCAACCGTTCAAGGTTGAAATTATTAATGCTGTCAAAGACGGTGGGACTGAAGAAGATCTGAATGAAGTGCAGAGCACGACAGCTGTATCTGCTTATTCAAATTCACCAGCATTCGTGGACTTATGTCGTGGCCCTCACGTTCCATCAACTTCGCGTCTCGGTCATTTCAAATTGATGCGTGTTGCTGGCGCGTATTGGCGTGGCGATGAAAAGCGCGCACAGCTTCAGCGAATCTACGGAACTGCTTGGGAATCTAAGGATGCACTCGCTGCTCACCTTGAACAGCTCGAGCAAGCTGAACTTCGAGACCACCGTCGTCTCGGTCAAGAGCTAGATCTCTTCTCGTTCCCTTCCGAACTCGGACCTGGCCTTGCGGTGTTTCACCCACGTGGTGGAACTATGCGACGCGTGATGGAAGAGTATTCAAGAAGTCGTCACGTTGCAGGTGGCTATGAGTTTGTGTACTCACCACACATCACCAAGGCTGAGCTGTTTGAAACTTCTGGTCACTTGCAGTGGTTCGCTGATGGCATGTATCCGCCAATGGAGCTTGACGATGGGCAGAGTTATTACCTGAAGCCAATGAACTGTCCGTTCCACGTATTAATTTTCAAGTCTCGCCAGCGCAGTTACCGCGAACTACCTCTTCGTATGTTCGAATTTGGAACGGTCTATCGCTACGAAAAGTCCGGAGCAGTTCACGGACTAACTCGAGTACGTGGAATGACGCAAGACGATGCTCACATCTTCTGTACTCGTGATCAGATGACTGATGAGCTAACAAGTTTGCTCAAGTTCGTCCTTGATCTGCTTCGTGATTTCGGACTCAACGACTTCTACCTAGAGCTTTCAACCCGCCCTGAAGGCAAAGCCGTTGGAACAGATGAAGAGTGGAACGAAGCCGAAACAACACTCGCGAGCGTTGCAAATGCTGCTGGACTTGAGCTGGTAATGGACCACGCCGGTGGAGCGTTCTATGGGCCAAAGATTTCAGTTCAAGCCCGAGACGCCATTGGCCGTACTCACCAAATGTCAACTATCCAGCTCGACTTCCAGTTACCGCAGCGATTTGATGCCAGTTTCATTGGAAGCGACAATGCACGTCAACGACCAATCATGATCCACCGTGCACTTTTTGGTTCTGTTGAACGCTTCATGGCCATTTTGATTGAACACTACGCAGGCAACATGCCAACGTGGATTGCGCCAGAACAAGTTCGAGTACTTGGTGTTAGCGGTGCTCACGATGACTACGCATATGAAGTAGCCAATGCTCTAAAACTTGACGGTGTTCGTGCGATTGTTGAGCCTGCGAACGAACCACTCGGTGGTCGTATTCGTCGTGCGAAGCTTGAGAAGATTCCATACATTGTGGTTGTCGGTGACGATGATGTTGCAAACGGAACGCTCGGTGTTAATGCCCGAGGAACAAATGATCCAGAACGCGGAGTGACACGTACTCAGTTCCGAGACAAATTGCTCGCAGAAATTGCTAGTCACGGTTCTCCTGAGGCGAACTAAATGCCTCTAGAGCGCTTCTCTGCGGCGTGGCGTGAAGAGTATGTCAGTAGCAGCGCGGCTCTTGATAACTCCAAGGACAGTACTAGTTGCGTTTTCTGCAAACTCAGTACTGAAGATGTGAGTGCGGATTCCGGTGTGCTTCTGAAAACCGAATTCTCATTCGTCACGCTCAACGCTTTTCCTTACGGATCTGGACATCTTCTCGTACTTCCACTTAGACACCTACAAGGTCTTGGTGAATTGAGTGACGATGAATACTCGGATTTTTATTTGACACTTCGCCGCACTGTTGTTGCGTTAGAAAAAACCTACGCAGCTGACGGAATGAACGTTGGTATGAATCTCGGTCGTGCAGCAGGAGCGGGGATTCCAAAGCATCTGCACGCTCATGCACTCCCACGCTGGGATGGTGACACAAACTTCATGGCCTCAATTGGCGAAACGAAGGTCTTGCCTGAATCCCTGCAGTCAACATGGCAGAAAGTTCGCGCAAATCTTTAATCCCAATGGTCAACTTTTAGCCCATTACACTTGTTAGTAAGAGTCCGGAGGCTCAATGTTCGACGGTAAGTTTCGTAAGACTTTAGATGCGGGTACGGCACCAATTGGACGAATTCTCGTCAAAATTGGTTTCTCGCCAGATGTCCTAACCGCACTTGGACTCGTCTTCGCAGTCGCAACTGGTTGGGCTATTGGATCGGGGCATCACTGGTTCGCAATCGTTCTACTTCTTGCAACTGGGCTTCATGACATGTTTGACGGTGCAGTTGCAAAGGCATCTGACCGAGCTAGTCAGCGCGGAAGCTTTTTCGATTCAGTCATTGACCGAATCTCAGACGCTGCACTACTTATGGGCGCCGCGTATTACCTAACTGCTCACAATCGTGGTCAACTCGTACTTCTTCCTTTCGCAATTCTTACTTCAACGTTCTTAATTTCATATCAGCGTTCTAAGGCTGAGAGTCTGGGCCTTGCTGCAAAGGGTGGCCTAATGGAACGTGCTGAACGCATGCTCCTCATGGGTGTTGCTCTGCTCGCAAAACCAATTTTTATTCCAGTGTTGTGGCTCATGTTGGTTCTAACAACCATGACTGCGCTTGGTCGCTTCCTGCGAGTTTGGAAAGTTGCCGCAAGTCCACCACCTCAAGAACACACTCCTCTTAGTGATCTTCAGAATTCAATTCGTCGTCGTCGAGGACTTAGTCGCGCAACGCGTCGCTAATCGTGTCAAACAAGTCACGCGTCGCGCTCTTTAAGTCCCTGGCGACTATTCTCGAAGCACTTCCTCTCTCTGTTGTTTCGAAAGCAGGCGAAAAGGTCGCTGGAGTAGTTGGCAAGAGAGAAACTTCTGCTCGCAAGAATCTTCGTGTCAACATTCGACATGCACTGAGCGATCCATCAAGAAATGTGGACAGCGACCTCCTCGAAGATTTTTGTGATCGTGGCTTTATGGCGTATGGAAAATACTGGGCTGAAAGTGCAAATCTTCCCTCTATCTCTTCAAAAACAATTTCAAGTCGCTTTATAATTGGTGAAGGATTTGAACACTTGCTTGCCGCAAAAGAGCGGGGCATGGGAACGGTAATTGCTCTACCTCACACTGGTAATTGGGACTGGGGCGGCGCTTTCTGGTCACTAATTGGAATGAACATGACCGCAGTAGCTGAAGAGCTAGATCCGCCTGAATTATTCCAATGGTTTAAGAAGAAGCGCGAAGCCATGGGGATGAACATAATTCCACTCAACGAGCACGCTGGTTCCGATCTCCTTAAAACTCTCAAAGAAGGTGGCGTTGTTGCCCTTCTTTGTGATCGAGACATTCAAAATAATGGCATTGAAGTTGAATTCTTTGGAGAACGGGTCACCATCCCAGCAGGTCCTGCAACACTTGCACTGCGTACGGGTGCAACTCTTGTGGCTTGTGCTTGCTACAGCGGTCCTGGAGATGATCACTATGCAGTTGTGACTCCTCCAATCGAAGCGATTCGACAAGGGAAATTGCGCGAAGATGTCACTCGCGTTACCCAGCAGGTTGCTTACGAATTAGAAGGACTCATTCGTCGCGCCCCAGAGCAGTGGCATGTCTTGCAGCCAAGGTTTCCTTCGTGAGTCGTCGTATTGCAATCATCTGCCCCTACGCCCTTTCAATTTTCGGAGGCGTGCAAGAACAAGTCTTAGCAATGAGTCGCGAGCTGACTGCTCGTGGTAATGAAGTTCTAGTAATTTCTCCAGACAGCTCTGACCTATCTGAGTATGAAACAACTGCAAAAGTTTCTCACTTTGGTCGCCTTCTTTCCATTCCGGCCAATGGATCTCGTGCGCCAATCACTCTCTCGTTTTCAGCAGCTCGAAAAGCACGAAAGCTCGTGAGTGAATTCCAACCAGACATTGTCCATTTTCATGAACCTTTTGCTCCGCTGGTTGGCTGGGCGATTCTTCGAAGTCACACAGCACCTTCAGTTGCCACCTTCCATCGCAGCGGTGATGGACCAGCGTTTAGTCTCACTTCGCCACTACTCAAGTGGCTGTCTAAATATTTGGATGTTGCAGCCAGCGTTAGCTCTCAGGCTGAAAAAACAATTAAGAAAGCTGTGGGGATCGAAAGCAAGGTCTTGTTCAATGGTTTTGAAATCAGCAGGTTTGTAGAAACTCCTCGTGAACGAAGTGGGGAAGTGACTCTAACGACGATTGGACGCCTTGAAGATCGAAAGGGAACCGCAACAGCAATCTCGGCAGTGAAGTCTCACAATTCGAACGGCACTAATCAGTGGAAACTTATTGTCATTGGCGATGGCCCAGAACGTTCGAAGCTGGAAGCACTTTCTGGCCGCGATGAAAACATAGTTTTCGTAGGGGCAGCAAATGACGTTGACAAACGAGCTTGGCTTCGCAGATCGAATGCTTTGCTTTGCCCTGCTCTTAAAGGTGAAAGTTTCGGACTGGTACTTCTAGAAGGTATGGCCAGTGAGACGAGTGTTATCGCGAGCGACATCGATGGCTACAGAGATGCAGCGGGCTCTTTTGCAACTCTTTTTCAACCTGGCAGCTCGACTTCACTCGAGCAAGCAATTTCTAAAGCACTCTTGTCAGAGACATCCGAATCACTGAGTGCTGCTCGTAATCACGCTGAAAACTGGTCGATGTCTCGTTTAATTGACCAGTACGAGACGCTCTACAGCGAAGCGACTTTGCGCTTTCAATCGAACCGGTAGCCTTTAGCCGTGGCAACTAAGCAACGTTCGCGTCAGCGCAGACCAAATTCTTCACGTGACCGTAGTCCTCGCTACGTTGCACCGGTTCTAGATCCAACTTGGCAAAACCCCTACGCACCGTCTACTGCTGAGCGCAACGCAAACCTTCATGCTGTTTCAAAGCTGGCTCGCCGCAAAAATCTCCCAAAAACTATCCTCGCAGTGATAATCACCGCAGGACTCCTTGCTGGATTTGTTATTTCTCCATTTATTGCAATTGGTGCACCAGTTGTCGTGGCACTCTACGTAGTTGACTTTCGTCGCTCGGTTAAAAAATTCTCACAGAGCGGTAACTCATTTGGAACTGTCCTTCTTGATGTCTTTAAGGCTGGTGGGACTGCGAAAGATCGTCAACGACTCGTAACTGTTCTTGACCGTCTCGCAGCTACATTCGGCGTTGACAGCGTGAGTGCGTTCATTGTTGATGATGAGGGCTACAACGCAACGTTGGTTCCAAATGGATCAAGTTTTGCTTTGTTCATTACCAGTGCTTTGATGCGCGACTTCGAGTTAATTGAGCTAGAAGGTGTTGTCGCACATTGCTTGGCTCGCCAACGACTCGCCCTTCTGCAACGCCAAAGCGTTGCATCGCTTGCATCTCTTAGTGCTGATGATCGAAAGTCACTGGCTGGCGCTGGAGCTGCATACCGTGCTGATGAAGTTGCCGCCGCAGCCATTAGGTACCCGCTTGGACTTGCTGGTGCACTGCGCAAGTGCTCGCGCCAGGTTGTCCCGTCCGGTTCTTACTTTTTGACGCCTCAGTACGACCAGGGTCGCTGGGTTTGGTTCGACATCTGGAGTGACCGTAAAGACTCAAATCTCAGTGATTTAGACGACGTAGAACTTCGTGCGCTTGCGCTCGAGGAATGGTAATCAGCGGTTCCAGTTAGTCTTAGAACATGAGTTCTTCTAATAATTCCAAAGTAGGTTCAGCCCTTGTCAAGCGTGGTCTAGCCGACATGCTCCGTGGCGGCGTCATCATGGACGTCGTGAACCCAGAACAGGCGAAGATCGCCGAAGACTCAGGTGCCGTTGCTGTAATGGCACTTGAGCGAGTTCCTTCTGACATTCGTCGCGACGGTGGAGTTGCTCGAATGAGTGACCCACAAATGATTCAAGAGATTCAAGCAACCGTCACTATTCCAGTTATGGCAAAGGCTCGAATTGGTCACTTCGCTGAAGCTCAAATCCTCCAGGCACTCGACGTTGACTACATTGACGAATCTGAAGTGCTGACCCCAGCCGATGAAACGAATCACATTGACAAGTGGGACTTCACCGTTCCTTTTGTTTGTGGAGCGACCAACCTTGGCGAGGCACTACGTCGTATTGGTGAAGGCGCTTGCCTTATCCGCTCCAAGGGCGAAGCAGGAACTGGAAACGTCGTTGAAGCAGTTCGACACCTTCGCACCATCAATGCTCAGATTCGCCGTTTGCAGACTGCTGACGCGTCAGAACTTTTCTCACTCGCGAAGGATCTTCAAGCACCACTTCCATTGGTTCAAGAGGTTGCTGAACTTGGAAAACTTCCAGTGCCAATGTTCTGTGCTGGTGGTATTTCAACCCCTGCCGACGCTGCGCTTGTTTTGCAACTTGGCGCTGAAGCGGTATTCGTAGGGTCTGGAATCTTCAAGTCAGAAGATCCAATCCGTATGGCTCGTGCAATTGTTGAAGCAACTACACACTTCCAAGATGCTCACGTTGTTGCGAAGGTTTCAACTGGTCTTGGTGCTGCAATGCGTGGAGCTGAAACTGCAACGCTTGAGCAGCGACTCGCCGAGCGCGGTTGGTAATGCCAAAAGTTGGTGTACTCGCTCTTCAGGGCGATGTGCGCGAGCACGCAACCATGCTTAGCCAAGCTGGTGCCGAAGTTTCACTCGTCAAAAGAGCTGAACAGTTAGATGGACTTGATGGACTCATCATTCCTGGCGGTGAGTCAACGACTATTGCGTATTTGTTGACGACCTCTGGTGTTCGTGAAGCTCTAGGTAAAAAGATCAAAGATGGACTTAATGTTCTTGGAACATGTGCGGGACTCATTATGTTGAGCTCTGGAATCGAAGACGGCAGAAGTGACCAATGGAGCTACGGCGCAGTTGACGTGGTTGTAAAGCGCAATGGGTATGGTCGTCAAATCGCAAGCTTTGAAACCGACATCGAGGTGAAGGGCATTGGAGATGTCCCTGGTGTATTTATCCGTGCCCCACGTGTGGTTTCGATTAGTAGTGATGTTGAAGTGCTGGCTACCTATGACCACGGTGATGGTGTTCACCCTGTGCTGATGCGCCAAGGAAATGCCTGGGGGTGTTCTTTTCACCCTGAACTGACGAGTGATTCTCGGGTTCATGAGCTTTTTGTAAAATCGCTGTAGACATTTAGTTAGGATTACATCGCCCTAATGGGCAGGAGGAATTATGTCTGGCCACTCGAAATGGGCAACTACGAAGCACCGCAAGGGTGCCAAGGACAGTGCTCGCGCAAAAGTATTCGCAAAACTCATTCGCCAAGTAGAAGTTGCTGCTCGTGAAGGTGGTGGAGATCAAAGCGCAAACGCTTCACTTCGCACCATGTTTCAAAAAGCCCGCGAAGCTTCTGTTCCACTTGACACCATTGAGCGCGCAGTTAAGCGCGGGACTGGTGAGCTGGAAGGTGTTCGCTACGAAGCAATCAGTTACGAGGGTTACGGCCAAGGTGGCGTTGCGATCATTGTTGAAACATTGAGCGACAATCGCAACCGCACTAGTGCTGAAATCAAACACGCTTTTTCAAAGAATGGCGGAAACATTGCCGAACCTGGAGCCGTGTCATGGCAGTTCGACCGCAAGGGCATCATTGAAGTTCAAGGTCCAATTGATGAAGATCAACTTCTTGAATGGGTAATGGAAGCTGGTGGAGAAAATTTTACGCCAAATGGTGACAATTTCTTCATCACAACCGACCCGACAGAAGTTGGAATGGTGAGAGACGCACTAGAAGGTTTCGGCGTGAAAGTTTTGTCTGCGGACCTAACTTTGGTGGCTCAAAATTCAATTCCATTAACGGACAAGGTTGAAGCTCATAAGCTCCTTCGCCTCATGGATGCCATTGATGACCATGACGATGTCCAGAACGTTTTTGCCAATTTCGACATTTCTGACGAAATTCTCGCTTCTTACGAGGGCTAATTCCTAGCAATTAGGCTCATTGGGCAGTAGTATCGAACGTATGTTCGTACTCGGAATCGACCCAGGACTTACCCGATGTGGCTACGGCCTCGTCGAGGGATCCTTTGATGGCCTCGAGTCTTTCCGTGCAATCAAGGCTGGAGTGGTCGAAACTGACCCAGAAACTCCGGTGGAAAAGCGACTCAGCCAACTCCTCGTTGAACTGCGAGATTTGATGGATGAAACTAAGCCTGATGCCGTGGTCGTTGAGCGTGTGTTTTATCAACGTAATGCCAAGACTGCAATCCCCGTTGCCCAGGCGAGTGGCGTTGCCGTTGCGCTCGCAGGTGCAATTGACATTCCTGTGCGTCAATTCACGGCACAAGAAGTGAAGCTCGCAGTCACTGGCTACGGAGCTGCGGGAAAACTGCAAGTGCAAGAGATGGTGGCGAAACTCTGCGGCTTAGCTGAGATTCCAAAACCGGCTGACGCTGCCGACGCACTAGCACTGGCGATTACGTACTTCATGATTGTTCGCACCGAACAGCGATATTTAAATGTGAGCCATTCATGATTGGGTGGTT
Source organism: uncultured Acidimicrobiaceae bacterium (assembly GCA_937975915.1). GTDB lineage: Bacteria > Actinomycetota > Acidimicrobiia > Acidimicrobiales > RAAP-2 > RAAP-2. Next base: position 438,913 of record CALJTY010000030.1, read on the forward strand.
ATCTGGTCACGTACTTCATCATCAAAACAATGGAACGATTGTTCTTGATGTACACGGTGTTGGATACGAAGTCCACGTAGCAGTTGGCGAAGAATTCGTCGTTGGACAGTCTCTCGAGCTGTTCATCTATACAGTTGTGAGAGACGATGCAATCATTCTTTACGGATTCAAATCGTTCTCTGATCGTGAATTCTTCGAACTGCTGCTCGTTACTCCAGGAGTGGGTCCATCAACTGCGCTTGCAGCTCTAAGAACAATGAGCACTGACGAAATTGCTGGTGCAATTGAAGCAGGGGACACCAAGCGAATTTCTCAAATACCTGGCATAGGTCCAAAGACCGCCAGTCGGATTGTTTTAGAGCTGAAGGGGAAAGTATTTTCTGCTTCAAACTACGAGCCAGCGCTAAATGCATCTGCGAAAACAACTGCGATTGAAGATGCACTTCGAGGACTTGGCTACAACCCACAAGAAATTAGACAAGCGCTCGACGGTGTTGATCTTTCAGATGATGAAGCAACGGCACTTCGTGAGGCTCTTCAGCTATTGAGGCGTAAATGAGCCGTAGAGACATTGATCTAACGCAAATTGAACAGAGTGTTGTTGCACCTGTTGCGAACAGCCAAGAACGACAAGTTGAAGTTTCCCTTCGACCATTGACGCTGAAGGAATTCGTTGGACAGGGCGAACTCGTAAAGCATTTAGAAATTGTTCTAGGTTCAGCAAAGTCTCGTGGACAAACAGTTGACCACTTACTTTTCGCAGGTCCTCCTGGGCTCGGTAAAACTTCACTCGCGAGCATCGTCGCATCTGAAATGGGTTCAGGCCTTCGCATTACTTCTGGTCCGGTGCTGGCGCGTCCTGGAGACATTGCGGCACTGCTTACCGATCTGCAAGATGGCGATGTTCTGTTCATAGATGAAATTCACCGCCTTTCACGTTCGGTTGAAGAAGTGCTGTATCCGGCGATGGAAGATCATCGTCTAGACGTGATGATTGGCAGGGGACCATCAGCACGTTCAATTCGACTTGATCTCCCGAACTTCACTTTGGTGGGAGCAACAACCAGAACTGGGCTTGTCGCTGCTCCACTTCGAGACCGCTTTGGCTTCATTGGTCAACTTGATCTGTACGACTCAGATGAGCTCACTGTGATTGTCGAGCGCTCTGCAAAGTTGCTTGACGTGGTGCTATCTGGTGATGCTGCCTCAACTATTGCTCGACGCAGCAGAGGAACGCCTCGTATTGCCAATAGATTGCTGCGCCGTGTGCGAGACTTCGCTGCTGTCAAGGATCACAAAGTAGTCACAACTGAAATAGCGGTTGAAGCTCTCGACTTATTCGGAGTTGATGTGTTCGGACTTGACAAAATAGACCGAAGAATCCTAGGACTGCTCTGCGACCAGTTTTCAAGCCAACCAGTGGGCCTGACCACACTGGCTCATGCCTGCGGCGAAGAACCCTCGACAATTGAAGACGCCTATGAGCCCTATTTGCTCCGAGAAGGACTCCTAATTCGAACCCCTCGGGGACGCGTCGCGACCGAGCGAGCATTCAATCACTTAGGAATAAAGCCTCGTGGCGGGGGATTGGTCTAGGTTCGACCTGTTTAGCGACTAGGGTTTCGTTGTCTATTGACGGAGGAAATCCACATGTTCGCAGCAACATCATCATCAGGTAGTTCATCTATTCTCATCATCTACGTAGTGGTATTTGGAGGTATCTACTTCTTCTACCTACGACCACGTCGCAAAAAGCAGGCAGCCGCTCGTGCTGAAGCTCGCAAGACGGAAATTGGCGTTCGCTACCAGACAATCGGCGGTTTTGTGGGCACAGTAGTGAAGACCACTGACGAATTCGTTACTCTTCGCAGCTCAAGCGGCACCGAACTCGACTTCATCCCTACGGCAATTGCCCGTCGCTTCGACCCAGCGCCAGTCGCTGAGTCTTCTGACGAGACAGAAGGCGACAAGTAGTAATGGCTTCACAGGTTGGATCAAAGAGGTCAATGATTGTCAGTCTGACCCTTGCGATTGTTATTTCGTTTGGTTCATTGATTGCCACACTCAGCCTCGGCTGGGGGCCAAAGTTAGGTCTTGACCTAGCTGGTGGTCTTTCTGTTGTCTACAAACCCTCCACGCCAGCAACTCTCGCTGAGATGCAAGAAGTTGTGACAGTCCTATCTAACCGAGTTAACGGACTTGGAGTTTCGGGTGCCACAGTAAATCTGCAGGGAACAAACGTTGTCGTCAGCATCCCAGGAGTTAGCGACGCCCGTTCAGTGCTTGCGGCTGTTGGACAGACCGCTCAGCTGTTGTTCCGACCAGTTCTTGCTTCAGTTGGAACCGCAAAGAAGCTTGTTGACATCGGAACAACTCAAATTCCAACTCCAACTGGTAAATATCTCATGAGTGCTGCGAACCTGAATGTTCAGCAAGCACCTAATTCACCGGCAGGATTTATTGCCAACACTCTTTCTCCAGATCCAATGTACGCAAGCGTCGCGAACACAAAGCCAGCAAATGACAACCCCACTGCGAATGTAATTCTTCCTGTACTTGGTGGGGGTGGAGCTCGCTATGTTCTCGGACCTGCTCAGTTAACTGGAACGGCTATTAAAAAAGCTTTTGCGCAGCAAGACCAAGCCGGCGCTTGGGTAGTTAGTTACACGTTGACTTCGGCTGGATCACCACAGTGGGACCAGGTTGCTCAGCAAAACTTCCACCAGCTGGTTGCAATTGAGCTTGACGGAGTAATTCAGTCGGCTCCAATCATCCAGCCAACTCAAGCAACGTTCTCAAGCTTCGGTGGTTCTGGACAAATTTCTGGATCATTCACACAAACCAGTGCGAAGAACCTGGCGTTGGCAATGAACTTCGGTGCACTCCCTGTTCGTCTTGTTCCACTTTCCACGCAAACTGTTTCGCCAACACTTGGACACAATGCGCTAGTTGCTGGTCTTGGCGCTGGTCTTGTTGGCCTTGCACTTGTTCTTCTCTACACAATCCTTTACTACCGTGCTCTTGGTCTTGTAATTATTCTCGGACTTGTTGTAACGGCTGCTTTACTGTGGGCGATTATCTCCGCACTTGCACACACTGCTTTCGCACCTAGCTTCAACTTGGCAGGTGTTACCGGATTAATTGTGTCTATTGGTATCACCGTAGACAGTTACATTGTTTATTTTGAGCGACTGAAAGATGAGGCTCGAGCGGGTAGATCGGTTCGTTCATCGGTAGACCGTGGATTCAAATCAGCATGGCGAACCGTTCTTGCCGCTGACACCGTGAGTCTTCTCGCAGCAGTGTTGCTGTACTTGATTGCGGTTGGAGACGTTCGAGGTTTCGCATTCTTCCTCGGACTTTCAACGCTTCTTGACATCGTGATTACGTGGTACTTCACTCGACCGCTGGTAGTACTCCTAGGACGACGTGGATCAAGTTCTACATCTGCTCTTTCTATGGCTGCCGGAATTCAATCGGGAGAAAACGACAATGAGTAACGAAACAAAGACTCCAGGACGTTTTGGTCGTCTCTACCGAGGACTCACCACGGTTGACTTTGTAGGCCGAAAGAAACTTTGGTTCACCATTTCAATCGTTGTGATCATTTTCGGACTTGGCTCTCTTGGAGTTCGTGGATTCAACCTCGGTATTGAATTTAAGGGTGGAACTACCTGGGAAGTTCTCGCACCTCATTCGTCAGTAGCTCAGATGACAAGTGCAGTTGAAAAAGTAGGAATTGCGCAACCGATTGTTCAAAAGCTTGGAAGTTCGACGTATCAGGTGTCTGCAGACATCAATGCACTTTCGCAGGAAGAACAAGTAACCGTTACGAACAATGTCGCACAAGCTATGGCCAATGCTGCAGGAGTTAGCTTCAACCAAGTCTCAACCAGCAGCATTGGTCCAACATGGGGAAGCGGCATCACCAAGCGCGCACTTGAAGCTCTCATTGTCTTCTTCATTGCTGTAGTTGGTTACATCTCAGTTCGATTCGAACCAAAAATGGCACTCGCTGCTTTTGTTGCAATGGTGCACGACCTTCTCATCACTGTTGGTGTGTATTCACTTCTTGGATTCCAGATCACACCTGACACCGTGATTGCAATTCTGACGATTCTTGGTTACTCGCTTTACGACACCGTGGTTGTGTTCGACCGTGTTAGGGACAACACATCTGGAGTTCTAAAGTCCGGCGACATGTCGTACGGAGAAATGGTCAACCTCTCGATGAACCAAACATTGGCTCGCTCAATCAACACATCTCTTGTGGCGATTCTTCCGGTGCTCTCTGTCTTGGTAGTTGGTGCTTACATCCTTGGAGCGACAACGCTGCAGAACTACGGTTTGGCACTCTTCGTAGGACTCCTTAGTGGTGCTTACTCGTCCATCTTCATCGCTAGTCCATTGCTGGCGCTTCTGAAAGAACGTGAGCCAAGGTTTAAGGACCTTGCTAATCGCGCTCGTGATCGTCAAGAACGTTCAGCATTGACCCCAGCTGCTGCAGCACGCCTCGGCTCTGATGGTGCACAGCGCCAATCACGCTCTGGTTCTGCCGCTTCAGGCATTTCACCTCGTGCCAGAAAGCAAAAGCGCCGTTAAAGCACCGGTAGGCTGGAAGTATGGTCAGCCTCTCAACTCGTCCGTCAGCTGATACTGAGCTAACGGCCTCAATTGAGCGTCTAATTAGGCGTTTTAGCGAACACCACCAAAATGGTGATGTTTCGCTCATTCGTCGCGCCGGACTCGCCGCAATCAATGCCCACGAGGGGCAGCTTCGCCGCACCGGAGAGCCATACGTGACGCACCCGATTGCGGTGGCTGAAATTATTGCGGACCTTGGACTTGACGAGCCAACCATTGCTGCTGCACTACTGCACGACGCCGTTGAAGATACTGTTGTCACGACGAAATGGCTCTCAAAAGAATTCGGTGAGCAAGTCGCATCCATCGTTGACGGTGTCACCAAACTCGATCGTTTGGAGTTCGATTCCAAAGAAGCACAACAGGCCGCCACAATTCGCAAGATGTTCATCGCCATGGCTCAAGACTGGCGAGTGCTTGTAATCAAACTTGCGGACCGACTTCACAACATGAGAACAATCTCTGTGATGCCCATGCAGCGCCAGCAAGCAATCGCCCAAGAGACCATGGATGTTTACGCACCTCTTGCGCACCGACTCGGTGTGCAACAAGTTAAATCGCAACTTGAAGACCTGTGTTTCGCAACTCTGCACCCGAAGCGCTACGCAGAGATTGAACAGATGGTCGCCGCTCGCCAGCCGGAACGTGAAGCGTACTTATCTGATGTTATGAGCGCCCTCGGCGACAAGCTCAGTTCTTTCTCCATTGAAGCTGACGTTCGTGGTCGCCCAAAGCACCTCTGGAGTATTTACGAAAAGATGGTCGTTGGAGGAAAAGAATTTGATGAGATCTTCGACCTTGTTGGTATGCGAATCATTGTTGAAGATGAGCGCGACTGTTGGGCCGTACTAGGTGCGATTCACTCACTCTGGTCGCCAGTTCCAGGACGCTTTAAGGACTACATCAACTCTCCTAAGTTCAACCTGTATCAGTCGCTTCACACGACGGTTATCGGACCGAGATCTAAGTCGGTAGAAGTTCAGATTCGAACTTCTGAAATGCACCGTCGTGCAGAGTTTGGTATCGCAGCTCACTGGGGCTACAAAGAAGGCGCCTCTCAAAAAGAGATCGCGTGGATGCAGCGACTCTCTGATGTTGAAGAAGAAGAGACGGACCCAATTGCGTTCCTAGAAGCATTGAAGCTTGACCTTGAACACGATGAGGTCTACGTCTTCACTCCGAAGGGACGAGTAATAGCGCTCGTTGAAGGAGCGACTCCAGTTGATTTTGCATATGCCGTGCACACTGAAGTTGGCCACAAATGTGTTGGGGCAAAAGTTAATGGTCGACTGGTTCCGCTCGACACTCCACTTCGTTCAGCTGACGTTATTGAAATCGTCACCAGCAAGCAAGATGGATCTGGTCCCTCAAGAGACTGGCTGAACATTGCTAAATCATCGAGAGCTAAATCAAAGATTCGCCAGTGGTTCCAGCGCGAAAGAAGAGAAGACGCCATTGAAGGCGGACGAGAAGAACTCACTAAGGCACTTCGTCGTGAAGGACTTCCGATCGCTACAACATTCTCCTCTAAGGCTCTTGACGCAGTCGTCAATGCACTGAACCTTGAGGATCACGATGCACTGATGATGGCAATTGACAGTGGCCAAATTTCCGGCCTTGCAGTTGTTCAGAGGCTCTCGCGCGAGTTACAAGGTGGCGAAGGAGAACAGCTTCCTACAACTGTTTCTCGCATTCCTAAGACGGGACGAACTAACCGACGCGGTGCTGGTGTTTACGTTGAAGGTCTCGATGACGTAATGATTCACTTGGCGAGATGTTGTTCGCCAGTGCCAGGTGACCAGATCATGGGCTTCATCACTCAAGGGCGTGGAGTCTCGGTACACCGTAGCGACTGCTCAAATGCTGTTGCCCTGGCGCAACGCCTTGGTGAGCGAATCATTGAAGTTGAGTGGGACGGCTCTACCGGAGGACACTTCCGCGCTGTTCTTGAAATCATGGCTTTTGACCGCACGCGTTTGCTGCTTGACGTCTCAAGTGTCATTGCGGAGTATCAGCTCAGCATTATTTCAAGTAGTTCAAGTACCTCAGGGTCACGGATTGTTCGAATTGTCTTCGATGTTGAACTCGCAGATCCAACGCACCTAAGTAGTCTTCTTGCAGCACTTAAAAATGTTGATGGCGTTTTTGACGCCTTCCGCCAACTACCAGGTCAGAACAAGAACTCATGAGCGAATTTCAAGCACCCATAGGAACACACGATGTCATTGGACCTGAGTCTTACGAATGGGAAGGACTCATTGGCACTTTCGCAGAATTTGCCCACCGCTTTGGTTTCTCATTAGTCATTTCACCAATGTTTGAAGACATTGGTGTTTTCAATCGCGGCATTGGTGAGAACAGCGATGTAGCAAAGAAGGAAATGTACGTCTTCACTGACCGTGGGGACCGCACATACGCACTTCGCCCCGAGGGGACTGCTTCGGTGGTTCGTGCTTTTGTTCAACACAATCCGACGACTCCTTGGAAAGCTTGGTATGCAACACCGGCTTTTCGTTACGAGCGTCCACAGGCCGGCCGCTACCGCCAGCACCACCAAGTAGGTGTTGAAGTACTTGGCTCAGACGATCCAGCTGTTGACGTCGAAGTAATTACTCTCGCGTGGCGTTTTTACGAAGCAATCGGCCTCAAGAGAATTCGTCTACTGATTAATTCCATGGGCCACGACGAATGCCGTGGAGCATATGTTGAACTTTTGAAGGCACACTTGAAGGCAAACGTCTCTTCATTGTGTGAAGAACACCAAAAGGTCTGGGAGCAGAATCCACTGCGAGTTCTTGACTGCAAGAAAGCTCCATGTATTGAAGTAACGAGCAATGGCCCAATGTTGCCTGATCATGTCTGTGCTGAGTGCAGCGCCCATTTCGCAAAAGTTGTTGCTGGTCTTACTTCTCTCGGCATTACACCAGAGCTGAATCCTCGACTCGTTCGCGGTTTCGACTACTACACCAGAACAACATTTGAATTCGTTGCAGACTCGCTCGATGGTGCACAAAACGCCATTGGTGGGGGAGGTCGCTACGACAAGCTTACTGAAGAGCTAGGCGGAAAACCAACCAGCGGCATTGGCTTTGGATCGGGCATTGAACGCCTTCTTCTTACAAGACAGGCCGAAGGCATTTCATCCGCACTGGTTGATCGTTCGGTTGACGTTTTTGTGATCGACACCACTGATGCCGACCTCGCGACGTCGCTTTGTGATGAACTTCGTCGACATGGACTCAGCGTTGAACGCGCCTTTGACGGACGATCAATGAAGTCTCAAATGAAGCTCGCTGATAAATCGGGAGCCCGCTTCGCATTACTGATTGGTCCCCAAGAACAGGCTGCTGGTCAGGTTACGATTAGAGACCTACGTAGCGCGGATCACGAGCAGGCTCAAAGCCAGGTTTCTCGAGATTCTGTGACTACCGCAATTTTTAATCTAATAACGAAGTGAAGTGACAATGTCAAAGAATTATGAAGCCACCAGCATGCGTGACATGCTCTGCGGATCAGTTAACGCTGAGCACATCGGGCAGAAGCTGAGCGTCTGTGGCTGGGTTGCTAAGCGTCGTGAACACGGTGAGCACCTCGCGTTCGTGGACCTTCGTGACCGCTCGGGTCTTCTCCAAGTGGTAGTTGACGGCAAAGTCGACGTACGTTCCGAATATGTAATTCGCGTTACAGGCACTGTTACCAAGCGCCCAGAAGGCACTATCAATGACAAGCTTGCTACTGGCGAAATCGAACTAACCGACTGCACGGTTGAAATTTTGTCTGCGGCAGAACCACCACCGTTCCAACTCGACGAGCGAGTTGACATTGATGAGCAAGTTCGCCTCAAGTACCGCTACTTAGACATTCGTCGCGAAAAAATGCAGCGCAACCTTCGTCTTCGTGCGGCTGTGAATACATCACTTCGTAGTTCAATGGAAGCCCAGGGTTTCTGTGAAGTTGAAACACCACTTCTCTGGGCACCGACTCCAGAAGGCGCACGCGAATTTGTGGTCCCTTCTCGTTTGCACCCAGGTGACTTCTACGTGCTTCCACAGAGTCCACAAATCGCTAAGCAACTTCTCATGGTTGGTGGCTTTGACCGTTATTACCAAATCGCACGTTGTCTTCGTGACGAAGACCTTCGTGCCGATCGCCAGTTTGAATTCGTACAACTCGACCTCGAGGCAAGTTTCGTAACACAAGAAGATATCCTGGCGTTCGTTTCAGAAGCAGTTCTGAACGCAGCTGAAGTCGCTACGGGAACTCGCCCCGGTCCTATTGGTTCCATGACATGGCACCAAGCACTTGATGAATATGGAACAGATAAGCCTGACCTGCGCTTTGCAATGGTTCTACAAGACCTGTCTGAAGTGTTCGCAGCGACTGAGGTAAAGGCATTCTCAGCTCCAACCGTTAAGGCCATCCGTGTTCCTGGGGGCGCTGAATTCTCTCGTGCAAAACTTGATCAATTGACTGAGCAAGCAAAAGAACTTGGCGCTAAGGGCCTCGCTTGGTTTCGCATCACTTCCGATGGTGTTGATTCTCCACTTGCTAAGTTCCTCAACGAAACTGAGATTGCAGCAATCGCAGCAGTGGATGGTGCACAGGTGGGCGACATCGTCTTCTGTGTTGCTGATGAATATGCTCAGGCCTGCAAGGTGCTTGGATCACTTCGTGTAACTCTTGGTGCTCCTCCAGTTAGTGAAGGCCCACACCACTACGTATGGATCACAGACTTCCCGATGTTTGAAGGCATTGATGAAGACGGTAACCCAATTGCTGCTCACCACCCATTTACGATGCCTAATCCTGACGACATTCATCTCATGAAGACTGACCCGCTCGAGGTTCGAGCTCGTTGCTATGACCTTGTTCTTAATGGCTGGGAACTTGGTAGTGGATCAGTTCGTATTAGCGATGCCGCAATCCAAGCACAAGTCTTCACTTCACTTGGAATTAGTGACGAAGAGGCAGAAAGTCGCTTTGGATTCTTGATGGGTGCCTTTAAATATGGAGCACCGCCACACGCTGGATTCGCTTTCGGAATTGACCGCTTGGTAGCGATCTTTGCGGGTGAAGAAAACATCCGTGAAGTGATTGCGTATCCAAAGACCCAGTCAGGTTCTGACCTCATGACTGGAGCGCCAAAGAACATCACTGAGCGCCAACTTCGTGATCTTAGAATCAAACCAGTTCTTAAGGGTTAACTACGTCACTCTTTGATGACGCCGTGGCTCAACGCCTGAAGCAAGCAGCACCCCTCGCCGAACTACTTCGCCCGAGGACGCTGGATGAAGTAGTTGGACAATCTCATCTCGTTGGGCCAGACGGACCACTTCGTAGCTTCGTAGGCGCACAACAACTCACCTCAATGATTCTCTGGGGACCAGCAGGAACTGGAAAGACAACCTTGGCTCGTATTCTTGCAACGTCGGCAGGGTACGCAACAGAAAGCCTGTCCGCCGTCTCTGGTGGAGTGAAAGACGTGCGCGAGGCACTCAGTCGTGCTCATGACCGACTCGGCGAGCGTGGCCAAAAGACAGTTTTGTTTATCGATGAGGTTCACCGGTTCAACAAGTCTCAGCAAGATCTCTTGCTGCCTGCGACCGAGTCCGGAGAGATTGTTCTCATTGGCGCTACGACCGAGAACCCATACTTCGAAGTGAACGCTGCGCTCATGAGTCGCTGCACCCTTTGGCGGTTAAAGCCACTTAGCGAAGACGAACTTCTGACGCTTGCTCGTCGTGGATTAGAGCTTCGAAATGCATCAGCGTCTGATGAAGCGCTGAGTGCAGTTACGTCATCTGCTGACGGTGACGCCAGGGGAGCACTAACGACGCTCGACACCGCAATTATTTTGGCGCACGCTCAGTCTGGCGTTGGAACACAGGTGAGGGTTGAACACATTGCGCAGGCTCGTGACGGAAGGCTGTACCACCAGTCTGCAGATACGCACTATGACCAAGTGAGCGCGTTCATCAAATCAGTTAGAGGATCAGACCCAGATGCTGCTCTCTATTGGTTAGTCACTCTGCTCGAGAGCGGAGAGAGCGCGAGATTTCTTGCTCGACGCCTTGTCATTCTGGCGAGCGAGGACGTGGGACTTGCAGATCCAATGGGCCTACTCGTTGCTGAGTCTGCGGCACGAGCTGTTGAGTTTGTCGGACTTCCTGAAGCTCGGCTCACACTTGCTCACGCGGCAATCACTCTGGCCCTTCTCCCAAAGAGCAATGCGGTTACCCGTGCACTCGGTGCGGTTACCCAGGCAGTGCAGGCGGGCGGGCTAATTGAAGTCCCCGATCATCTTCGCGATGGGCACTACCGCGGAGCCAGTGAGATGGGCTTTGGAACTAACTATCAGTACCCTCACGATTTCGACAATGGCTGGGTAGTCCAGCAGTATCTTCCAGACGGCCAAAAGGGTGCACGATACTTCGAGCCCTCGTTTTATGGACGAGAGCAGGCTCTGGTGGAGCAATGGCGTCGTAGGACTGGCCAATCAGACACAGATGGCACTTCAACGCCGGTAGAGTAAATGCCGTGGAAGCAGCTCAACTCCGTTCTATTTTTCTTAACTACTTTGCTGAAAACGGGCACACGATTGTCCCTTCAGCAAGTCTGATTCCTCACGACCAGTCGCTACTTTTCACCGTTGCTGGAATGGTTCCTTTCAAGCCATATTTCACCGAAGAAGAAACTGCGCCTTACAACCGTGCCGTATCAATTCAAAAGTGTTTTCGTACCGGAGACATTGACCAAATTGGAACCACGCAGCGCCACTTGACCTTCTTCGAAATGATGGGAAACTTCTCATTTGGTGACTACTTCAAAGAGGGAGCCATCAAATACGCCTGGGGACTCATCACTGAGGGCTTCGGTCTCGATCCAGACAAACTTTGGATAACTGTTCACCACTCTGACGACCAAGCTGCAGAGATGTGGCGTGACCTAATTGGTATTCGCCCAGAACGAATTCAGCGTCTCGGTGAAGACAATTTCTGGGCCATGGGAGACAGCGGACCATGTGGTCCATGTTCTGAAATCTTCTATGACAAGGGGCCATCATTTGGCTCTGACGGTGGACCAGAATTCGGTGGCGAAGATCGCTTTATCGAATTCTGGAATCTCGTTTTCATGCAATTCGAAAAAGGACCGAACGAGTCATTCATTGATCTTCCGAAAAAGAACATCGACACTGGTGCGGGTTTTGAGCGAGTGTTGTCAATTCTTAATGGTGTTGAATCGGTCTTCGCTACAGACCTCTTCGCTCCGCTGATTGAAACTGCATCTCGTGCGGTAAATGCTCCACTCGGTCGTGATGAGAATACTGACATTGCAATCCGACGCATTGCAGAACACGGCCGCGCCATGAGTATCTTGGTTTCTGACGGAGTGCTTCCATCAAACGAAGGACGCGGCTACGTTCTGCGTCGCATTATTCGTCGAGCAATACTTGCCGCTCGTCGTGCTGGTTCTGACGCCCCACTCACTGCGCAGCTTGTAGACGCAACGATCGAAAAGATGGGTGGCGCTTATCCAATCCTGGTTAAAGACCGTGACCTCATTGTTTCCATTCTCGAGCGCGAAGAAGCGGGTTTCTCTCGAACACTGAAGGCCGGAATGACGCTTCTTGAAGAGGAGCGCAACAAGGTCACTAAGTCTGGATCATTAATTTTCCCAGGCGACATGGCATTCAAGCTCCACGACACACACGGATTCCCAATTGAACTCACTGATGAAATTGTTGCTGAATCTGGCCTCAGCGTTGAGCGCGATGCATTCGATGCAGCGATGACAGAGCAAAAAGAGCGTGCTCGCTCTAAAGCCAAGGCACTTAATCTCGCTGATGAGTCACAGTACAAGGACCTCATTGAAAACCACGGCGCAACAAACTTTGTGGGACGTGACGTTGAGCGCTACAGCATTGAAACTTCAGTTGTTGCGATTCTGTCTGGCGCAGATGGTACGAGTGAACTCTTCTTGGAGAATTCCCCTTTCTACGCAGAATCAGGTGGTCAGGTTGGAGACATGGGAACAGTCGTAACTGAATCTGGCCGCTTTGAAGTTGCCGATACCCAGAATGTTGCTGGTGGGCTCTTCGCGCACCGAGGAAAACTCACTGGAGAAATTCTTCCTGGTCAAGTTTGCGTTGCAACCATTGCGCCAGAGCGACGTGAAGCAGTTCGTCGAAATCACACCGCCACACACCTTCTCCATGCTGGACTTCGCACTGTTCTCGGTGACCATGTACGCCAACAAGGCTCGTATGTAGGACCAGATCGTCTCCGCTTTGACTTTGCACACGGTTCGGGTCTTGCTCACGAAGAAATGGCACAAGTGCTTACGCTCGCGAACGGCGACATTGTTGAAAATGACGCCGTTGAGACAATTCAGACTTCAAAAAAGGAAGCTGAAACTATGGGCGCGATTGCGTTCTTTGGTGACAAGTACGGAGACCAAGTTCGTGTTGTTCGCGCCGGTGTGCACAGTCTTGAGTTCTGTGGTGGAACCCACGTAGACAGTCTTGGCTCAATTGGTCAGATCCAAGTTGTAAGCGAAGCCTCCATTGGTTCTGGAACACGCCGCATTGAAGCGGTTAGTGGACTTGGTGCGTATCGCAGAAGTCAGGAAATGGAAAGTGCACTCGGTGCGGTTGCCACACTTCTTAAGACATCTTTAGACGATGTTGTTCCAGCGCTCGAGCGAGTGTTCGAACGTCAAAAAGAAGTTGAAAAAGAAATGTCTTCGCTTCGCCAGTCCCAGCTGTCTGCTTTCGCAGAACAACTTCACAACGAATCAGACACTCCTGTGCTTGTCGCACGAGTTGATGGTTTTCCTGGAGATCAGCTTCGCACTTTGGCACAGGATCTGCAGCGCCGAGGTCGCAGAGCTGTTGTTATTGCTGGTGCATTCGAGGACAAGGTTTCGATTGTTGTTGCCAGCGATGAATCGCTTGACGCACAGGTAACTGTAAAAGAACTCGCAAAATTTGTAAACGGTGGCGGTGGAGGATCTGCACGCTTAGCGCTTGCCGGTGGCAAAGATGCCTCGGGCATTGACAAAGTGCTCGCTGCGGCAAAAGCCCTCTAGGAATCATGAGTCGAATACTCGGAATCGATCCGGGCACTCGCCGATGCGGTGTCGCCATTACTGACTCTGGACAAACAATGGCATTCCCTCGCACAGCGTTGGACGCTGGTGAGTCATTCATCAAGAAGCTTGGTGAGATTATTGAAGAAGAGTTTGTTGGATCAATTGTGATCGGTCGGCCAATCTCGCTATCGGGCAATGAGACGCAAAGTACCGAAATAGCTGACCAGCTCTTCGAGGCTATAAAAGTCGCTTTTCCAGCCTTTTTGGTAGTTCAGTGGGATGAACGCTTGACCACCCTGGAGGCTCAAAAATCGCTTTCTGGGGCCGGTATGAAGGCAAAGAATCACAGAGACCACATAGATAGCGCCGCCGCTGTAATCATGCTGCAAAACTACGTAGATGCGCTTCCTTCTACTTAGGCCCGTAAAGAGGACCATCCAGGCGCTGGCGGCCATCGGGGTGATTTTGATTGCTTGGTTCTTCCTGCAATTGAACCCCATCGGAGGAGGCGGCAAAGAAGTAGTTTTCACCGTCCATCCCGGAGATTCGATTTCTCAAATCGCTTCTGAAATGCAAACAGTTGGAATTATTCATTCAACCTTGGCCTTTCGTATTGACGTTGCGCTCTTTGGAGCACCAGTCGTTCGCGCGGGAAGTTACGAGATACCTCAAAATTCTTCCTTTGGATTTGTGAAGTCAGTAATTGGTAGTGCTCCGAACGTACGGGTGCTCACTGTGCATCCCGGTCTCACATTGAAAGAAGTTGAAGTTTTGCTTGCTAATGATGCGGGAAATACATTCGCTAATTCTTTCGCTAAGGAAGTCAGTGCGGCAATCTCTTCTAATGCGTACCATCCAAAAAGCTCGCTCGAGGGACTCATTGGGGCTGGACAATACATTTTGTCCCCAGGGACTACTCCAGCAAAACTTCTGAAAGAAATGCAAACTTCTTTCACGAGACAGGCTTCTGAAGCGGGACTTACTCCTCACTCCAGTATTCAAGGACTTAGTGCCTACGAGCTGCTCGTCGCCGCATCCATTGTTGAAAAAGAAGGTTATTACCAGTCCAACATGCCAAAGGTTGCACGGGTTATTTTTAATCGGCTGAAGCGCGGTGGCTCACTTCAAATGGATTCAACAGTTCTTTACTACCTAGGTCAAGACGGTGGAAGAGTTACTCCAACAATGCTCAAGTACAAGACTCCCTACAACACATATTTGAATGCTGGACTAACACCAACTCCGATCTGTGTTGTCTCTCTCGGTGCAATGAAGGCTGTGATGAACGCGCCAAAGGGCAACTGGCTGTACTTCACGCTCATTTCAAAAGATGGCACGGAAGCGTTCTCAAATACTTTCGCAGAGCAACTCGCGAATGAAAGACTCGCTGCTTCAAGGGGAATCAGATGAACTGGAAAGTAGGAGTCGTTGGAGACCCGGTAGCCCATTCACTTTCACCTCAACTCCAAGAGGCTGCGATGCAGATTGCTGGGCTTGAGGGGAGTGCCTCTCGAGTCCAGATTTCTGGAAGTCAGTTAGATGAACTAGTCAATGCCATTACGAATGATTTCGATGCGCTTTCCGTGACAATGCCGTTGAAGCCACTCGCAACGGAGGTCTGTGACCACCTAGACGCTGCGGCAGAGCGGACCGGAATGGTGAATTCCTTACTTCGAAAAGATGGCCAGATTTACGGGGCTTGCACTGATGGAGAAGGTTTTGTGCGTTCAGTGATGAGTCAGTTTGATTTTGACTTCACGAATGCTCACGTAGTTGTCATTGGAGCTGGGGGAGCGGCAACGGGAATCATCGACGCTCTTCAGAATTCAAATGCCGCAAGCATTACGGTTCTCAATCGCACTTCCTCGAAGATCGACGCACTCGCTTCAAAGTACGAGAAAATTACTCATGCTTTACCAACCAGCATTGATCTTCTGATCAACACAATTCCTGTAGCTGGGAGGGTCGCTCCAACAATTGTTCCCGGCATCAGTGAAAAAACTATCTGTGTGGACATCACGTACTCACCACTGGTTTCAGATTGGCTTTCTTTCTTCAGGTCAGAGGGGTGTCAAACTTCTAACGGTCTCGCAATGTTGGCTCACCAGGCTGCATTGCAGTTCAAGTTCTGGTGGAATATTGATATCGACGGAGATGATTTGTTAGAGGTAATCAAATGACGGACACCTTAAGCTCGCTTTCAAATCGAATTCGATCGAAGGACTCTTTGGACGTCAGTCTCTTGTGGGGAATGATCGCACTGGGAGTTACCGGCGTAATCATGATTTACAGTGCGACACGCCAAGCGCTACTAAGCGCTGGATACAACCCTCAGTACTACCTAGAACGTCAAGCACTCTACGTTGTTGTAGGCATTGGCGTTATGTACGGAATGTCGCTTATTGACTACCGGCGACTCGAAATGGTGGCGACCCCGTTATACATTTCAGGGCTGCTGGGACTTTTGGGAGTTATGTTTCTGGGCTCAACTGCTCTTGGCGCGCAGCGTTGGTTCAATCTTGGACTCTTTCAAGTGCAGCCGAGTGAGTTCACAGTTTTATTCTTGATCATTGCGGTTGCGACGTACTGCGAACGGCGACCTGAAGGTTTAAAGCTGTACGACGTGTGGCGTCTTCTGGCTATGGCGGCAGCACCACTCTCTTTGATCGTTGTCCAGCCAGATCTTGGAACGTCAATCATCATCGTGATTTCTATTGGTGCAATGCTGGTCGTCGCTGGAGTTCCACCCCGATTCATGAGCGCTCTAGCGGTCATTGGAACTGTTGGCATGCTGCTTGCTGCGTATTTTTCAATTTTGCAGAAGTATCAGATTGAACGCTTTACATCGTTTTTGAATCAAAACACAAGTTCAACTGATGCTCAGCTTCAAGCACTGATCTATCAAGTCGACAATGCGAAGAGCGCAATTGGCTCGGGAGGACTTCACGGCTCTGGTTTCTTTAACGGACTTCAAACTATTCTTGGATACGTTCCAGAGCAGCGAACTGACTTTATCTTCACTGCGATTGGCGAACAGCTTGGTTTTATTGGGTCACTTCTAATAATTTCCCTGCTCGCGTTCGTTGCCTACCGTATGTTCAGAATTGGAAGAAACGCAAAAGACACCATGGGTAAGACAGTTGTACTCGGTATTTTTGTTTTCTTCTCGTTCAGCTGTTTTGAGAACATTGGAATGACCATGGGAATTATGCCCATGACTGGAATTCCGCTGCCGCTCCTTAGTTACGGAGGCTCTGCAGCAATGGTGTTCTTTGCGGCTGGCGGGGTAGTGCTTTCGGTGTCCAGGCGCTCTGGCAGTTAGTCTTACTACCTATGAGTGATGAAGTAACAACCCCCGAAGAGTCAGTGATTGAGGCTCCAACTCCGGTCAAATTCTTTGTCATGACCATTGGTTCGGTGACTTTCGATCTTGTTAATTCGACACCTGAAGTTCATCTCACAGAAGATGATCACCCATATCGAAGTATTTCAATTCCAATTGCCTTGCCAGAAGCCCAATCACTTGAGAGCGCGCTGAAAAAGATCAAGGGTCGTCGACCTTCAACGCATGAGTTATTTACTGATGTCTTAGGCCAGGTCAATGTAGACGTCATTGCGGCTCGAATTGTGAAACTTGAAAATGGTGTCTTTTACTCTGAGCTCGATTTGATGTCGCCTAAGGGAAGAATCGTTCTTGACTGTCGAACCAGTGATGCCTTGATTTTGGCTTCTCGCCAAGCAGTCCCAGCACCAATACTTTGTGCTGAAAGCATTCTTAAACAGTTCTACGTTTAAGTAAATTTAACCGCTCGAACTTCTCCACCTCGAAGTTCGTTTGAATTCTCCTGCGAGATGCGTAGTAACAACGCAACTATTACGTAGTTCGAAATTAGAGAACTTCCTCCATAGGCCATGAATGGCAATGTGATTCCTGTGAAGGGAAGGATTCGAAGCACTCCAGCCATAATGAAGAATGCCTGGAATCCCATTGTCGCAGTTAGTGCAACTGCAACGAGGCGAACAAAGTCTGAATGTGCTTTTTGTGCGATTCGAAAGCCTTCTCCAACGAAGAGGGTGAAGAGACAGAGAATTAGAATGATTCCGATAAATCCAAGTTCTTCTCCGAGTGCAGCAAGGATCATGTCTGATGAAACCTCAGGAATGCTTCCAGATTGACCAAGCCCTAGTCCGGTCCCAGTCATGCCTCCAGCAGCAAGCGAGAACCATCCATAAGCGAGCTGGTGTGAAAATTTAAAGTTCACTGCCGACCATGGATCGAGCCACTGAGAGATTCGGTAGTGAACTTGGGTGAAGAAGATGTTCGCTGTGTATGAACCCACAGCGAATAAGGCAAATCCGAGTCCAATGTACGTTTTGAGACCTGTGGTGATCCAAAGAAGGGAAAAGAATAGGGCGAAGAGAATCATTGCGAAGCCAATGTCGTTCTCGCCACCAAGAATCGCTAGGGCGAATCCCCACGCTGCGATAATCGGAAAGAGTACTTTTGGTGGAACGATCGATCGACCAAGAAATCTCTGCGTTGGGGTTGACAGCAATTCTCTGTTTGAGGCGAAGTAAGAAGCAAAGAAAAAGGCCAAAAGTAGTTTTGCGATCTCAACTGGCTGAAACGAAAGTGGCCCGGCTCGAACCCAGAGACGAGCACCGTTTACGTTCACCCCAAGGCCAGGAAGAAGAGGCAAAAGCAATAAAAGTATTGCTGAGCTGAGCGTCAGGTACCGGTATCGATCGAGGTCTCGAACACTCCCCACAAACTTCAAGGTCAAAACAAAGGCAATCGCAGCTAGGAGATACCAAACAGATTGATACGCAGCCCTGCTCGTGTTCCATCGCGCTATCTCGACATAACCAATGCCATTCAGCAGGGTCGCTATTGGCAAAAGAATCTGCGATGAACTTGGTGCGAATTTCTTCAGTGCAAGATGCATTCCAAGTGATATCGCCACAATTCCAAAAAGGAAAATCCAGATCTTTGGAGGCATGGTTCCATGTGCGCCAAGTGAAGCGAGAATGTAAAAAGAAACGATGATTATCCACGCAAGTGACATAAGTCCTAATTCAGTGGAACGCAACTGTGACGGTTGTGTGAACAATGATTTAACCACTTCAGCACGCTTGCTTCGTACGGGATTCGCCACGTTTCAACAGTAGTCGTAGAATTGAATAAATAACTTCATTAAGAAGAAAGTGATGTCTGTCGGTGAGCTTTAGTCCTCAATCTTTTGGTTCAGAACGATTCTCTAACCGCGAACTCTCACGTCTTGAGTTTGGCGCGCGACTTCTTGACCTCGCTGAAAATAACGCCCTCCCAATTTTGGAGCGCATCAAGTTCGTAGCGATCTTCGCCGACATGATTGATGAATTTTTCCAGGTTCGTGTCGTGTCTTTGGAAGACAAGGTTGCGGCCGGAGTTCATACTCCATCAATCGACGGAATGCGCCCTCGTCAGCAACTCGACGCAATCCGAGAGAGCGTCATGTCGCTCGTAGATCGCCAGGACCGTCTTGTTATTGACACGTTGATTCCAACGTTGGCTTTATCGAACGTAGAAATCGTCAAGTACAACGAATTAGATGATCTACAGAAACAAATGCTGTCTGAGTACTTTGAAAAGAATGTGTACCCAGTTCTAACCCCACTTGCGGTCGATCCAGCTCACCCTTTCCCGATGATTTCGAACCTTTCGTTGAACATCGCAGTGACGGTTGTTGATACAACCACACAAGAAGAGCGCAGTGCCCGAATCAAGGTTCCGAACTCCCTACCTAGGTTTCTTAAAGCTTCAGAAACTCAGTTCTGCTTGCTTGAAGAGCTCATTATGGAAAACCTTGATCGTCTCTTTCCTGGGATGGAAGTTGGACGCGCTGACCTATTTCGCGTAACTCGAAATGCAGACTTAACTCTTGATGAAGACGAGGCTGATGATCTTTTGGTTGCTTTAGAAATTGAGCTCCGTCGTCGTCGCTTTGGTGAAGCTTTACGTGTTGAAATTCAAAAAGGTATGGACCGTGATTTTCTCGATTTGCTGGTTGAGCAACTTGAAATTGACCGGTCGAATGTTTACGTTACAGATGCTCCACTTGGTCTGCACGACTTCTGGAGCCTGTACGCACTGGACCGTCCTGATTTGAAGGGTGAAAGTTGGTCTCCACTCACTCCGAAGAGAATTCTGGACGGTGATCACGTAGGTGACATATTCGCATCCATTCGTGAAGGGGACATCCTTTTCCACCACCCTTATGAGTCGTTTGCAGATGCTGTCGAAGGATTTATTGCTCAAGCTGCAAAAGATCCCCAAGTGATTGGAATCAAGCAGACGCTGTACAGAACGTCTGGTGATTCTCCAATTGTCGCTTCACTCATTAAGGCAGCTGAACGAGGAAAGCAAGTTGTCGCAATTGTGGAGTTGAAGGCACGTTTCGATGAAGCTGCCAACATTGAGTGGGCTAAAGCCCTTGAAGATGCGGGAGTCCATGTTGTCTATGGAATCAGTGGTCTTAAGACTCATGGAAAGACGTCTCTGGTTGTTCGCCAAGAGGGCTCGTCTACCAAGCGCTACGTGCACATCGGAACTGGAAATTACAACGGAAAGACTGCCAGAATTTACGAAGACTATGGACTTCTTACTTGTGACGATCAAATTACCAGTGACGTTGGAGAGCTGTTTAATTACCTGACAGGATTTTCTCGCCACACTGACTACGCGAAATTGATAGTGAGTCCGGTTTCAACCAGAAGTGAAATTCTAAAATTGATTAATAAGCAACGCGACCTAGGTGCGTCTGGCTCAATTTCTATGAAGGTAAATGGACTAACTGATCCAGCAATTATCGATGCACTGTATGAAGCCAGTGCTTCAGGAGTTCAAATTCGTCTTCAAGTTCGAACGCTCTGCAGCCTTCGTCCAGGCGTACCGGGGCTCTCTGAGAACATATCAGTAAAAAGCCTCGTTGGAGAATTCTTGGAGCACTCACGGGTCTTTATTTTTGGAGCAGAAGGAACAGAGAATTTCAAAGTTCTCTTCGGGTCTGCTGACATGATGGAAAGAAACTTGGACCGCCGCGTAGAAGTAACAGTTCCGATTCAAGATCCAGCGCTACAAAAAGAGATCGTTGAGAACTTCGTGATTAGTTGGAGCGATGACCTGTATACCTGGGTGCTCGGAACCGACAGGCGCTGGCGCCGACTTCAGCCGGTGAACAACATTTCAGCTCAGAGAATCTTTAAGGCTCGGGCGATTCAGCGGTCTCGGGAACTTCTCTAGAAAGCGGTCCTTTTCTCCATTGAAGGCTCGCGTACGTTGTCGCGCCAATTGGGATAGGTAGCCAGAAGTTAACTAGACGGTACGAAAGTACGGCCAAGATGGCTTCGGCGTGAGGCACTCCAAATCCCACGAGTGTTGGAATCAGCACTCCTTCAATCACACCAAGCCCAGCTGGCGTTAGGGGAATGGCCGCCAAGATGTTGGCAAGCCCATAAGCAACCAGAAGATCAACGGGCGAAACAATGTTTCCAAATGCCCATAGGAACACCCAAAGACAAGCTGCATCGAATAGCCAGTTGAGGCCAGCCCAAGTAAAGGCCCACCACAACGTCCGACGATTATTGATGAGAAGGGTAATCCGGTTTGCAACTTTGTCGAGAAGTTGAGAAATTTTCTCTTCGTCAAGTTTCGGAACTCTACGTGCCAGTGCGCGAAGCCATATGTCTGCTTGACTTTGGCCTTTTGTAATCAGGATGATTGTTCCAAAAAATGCCAGCATCAAGAACGCACCAGCAAGGGCAGCAAATCCGTATGCAGGATTAAATCCTCGCAGTGGAATCGAAATTACTAGAGCGGTCCAAAAAATGATGTTTAGAACTACCGCAGATCCACTTCCTTGAGCGGCGAGTCCGAATGCATTTGTTTCTCTCGGCACGCCAAGCTCATTGAAGATTCGATATGAAAGTGCGCCAGCCGGTGCCGTTCCTCCTGGAACCACGTGGCTGATAGCCAGTCCAGCGAGATTAACGCGAAGGGTGTTGTATCTCTTTGGTGCAAATGGGTAGAGAACTGTACGAGTCAATTCGACATAGGAATAGATTGCTGCCATTTCAAGGCCAATAGCGAGCAAAACAATGAGAGGGTTTAGTGAAGACAACAGGTGAAGCGACTTGCGCGCTGAAGCGAACTGGGGGAGTACTAAATACTCAAAAACGAAGACCAAGCATCCTGCACTGAGAATTATCCGCAACTCTCGCGGCATCGGGGTTCGCTTCTTAGCTTTTTTCTCTGTCATCTGTGGCAAGTTTTCATAAGAGGATTCATATGAAGTCTTTAGGAGAAGTCTAGGTCGCCGAACTATGATTTTGAGGTGCGAACATTGGTCGTTTTACCGACATACAACGAAATTCTGAACATCGAGCCAATGCTTCGAGCCATTAGAGCGGCTGTGCCGAGTGAGCATGTCCTTGTTGTTGACGATGGAAGCCCGGATGGAACTGCAGATCGTGCTCAGGAAATTGCTGGTGAACTGGGCCAAATCGAAGTCCTTCGACGTTCGTCAAAGAGTGGACTCGGTGGAGCGTACCGCGCTGGCTTCAAACATGGAATTGAAAATGGCTTCGACCACTTTGTTGAGATTGACTGCGACTTCTCACATGATCCAAAGGTATTGCCTCAATTACTAAATGAAGCCGAAACACATGATGTTGTAATCGGTTCTCGCTACGTTGCGGGAGGTCACATTCCAAACTGGAAACTATCTCGACGGCTGTTATCTCGAGGTGGGAACCGTTATGCCTCAATCATGCTCGGACTCCATGTGAAGGACTCAACTGCTGGCTACCGTGTGTATTCAAAAGTTGGCCTTGAGAAAATTGACTATGAGACTGTGGCTGCTGATGGTTACGGATTTCAAATTGAAATGACGTATCGTGCCCGTCGCGGTGGGGCATCAATCATTGAAGTTCCTATTTCATTTATTGATCGCGAGCACGGTGAATCAAAAATGTCGAGAGCAATCGTTCTTGAGGCGCTTCTTCTTGTAACCAAATGGGCACTAGGTCGCCCTTTTGGGATTAAAGCTCACTGAACGCTGTCAACTAATACTGACGAGAGCACGCTCGCGAGCTTCGCTCTCGTCTCTTCGCGCTCAGCGGTGGGATCAGATTCACTGACAATTCCTGCACCAGCCCATGCCTCAAAGGTATTTTCATGAAGCAAAATTCCTCTGATGCCAATCCACCACTCACCATCACCTCTGGCATCAACCCAGCCAACTGGTCCCGCATAGTGACCTCGGTCATGGTCTTCAAGCTTTTGAATGAGATCGTAGGAGTCCTTACGGGGAATTCCTCCTACGGCAGCTGTTGGATGGAGAAGTCGTAGGACCTCTAGAGCGTCTGGAGAGTCAACCTCGTGTTCGACGCTGGCCTTGATCCAAGTTCCAAGGTGAGCAAGTGTTCGCAAGGTCACAATTGAAGGCGTGGCGTCGGCCTCTACATTTTCGTAAACCGTTGCTAGTGCGGTAATAATTTCGTTTACGGGAACCTCGTGCTCATGCAAATTTTTCGAACTACCTAGAAGCCAATTCTGATAGTCATCTGGTTGAACATTAGGAGGCAGCGCAATCGTTCCAGCGAGTGGATGGCAGAGCACATTCGCTCCGGTTCTCCTGAGTAATAGCTCGGGGCTCGCACCAACAAATCTGCGCCCATCTTCAGTAGGAAGACTGTAGAGCGTGCAGATTGGTTCTCTCGTCTTAAGACGTGCAGTGATAGCGGCAGGGTCAAGAATCTCAGGAACAGAACCACTGACAGATCTCGCCAGAACTACTTTTACGATCTCTTTTCTGCGGAGAATTTCAACCGCAAGTGCAACGTTGTGAGCATATTCTTCAGGTGTTGGAAGAAAGCTAATTGACCTGAGACTCTGAGTTTCCTGCGTAGGTAATAGGACTGATGCAATGTGCTGTTGCCAGTCAATTGAAGTTTCGAGCCTCGAAAGCCAAGCCTCACCGTTGGCAGTTTGGGTGATCGAGAACTCTGGAATGTCCAAATTTCCTGGAGCAGTCCTGTCGAAAGCAAGTGATCCAAATGCAACAATTCCTGTACCTGATGGCCCAGCTACACCCGACAATTCGTGAGAGCGAAGTTGGTCAGTTGCGGCAAAGTCCGGTTCCAAGCCACCAGCGAGAACAATCTTGTCGGCGACGTTTCCAAATCCAATTCGAATTACTTCAGAATTTTCAATCAACCAGCCATCTCGAGCACCGAGCGCACGAAGCACCTCAACACTTTGGGCACGAATTACTTCTCGAACGAATTTCATTGAGCCCTCGTAGCAATAAATTGCTGACTGAGACCGCCCATAACCTTTCGGTGGTTCACTGCACTAAAGCCTGATGCATTGAGCATCTTCACGATTTCATGAGCGGTGGGTAGGTAGGCAGTTGACTTTGGGAGGTACTGATAAGCCCTTCGGTCAGAAAGAATTGATCCAATAAAGGGAACAATTTTTCGGAACCAGATCTGGAATCCTGTTCGGAGTAGACCTGATTCTGGTTCGGCGATTTCTAGAATTGATAGTCGTCCACCAGGACGAAGTATTCGAGCCATTTCGTCAAACGTTCCTGCAAGGTCAGTGAAATTTCTTAGTGCATAGCCACACGTCACACCATCGAAGCTGGCGGTTCGAAAAGGGAGTTTGGATGCATCGGCTTGAACTCTGTCTGGCATTTGCCTACCTGCGTCAAGCATTCCAAAACTAAGGTCAGTAGCCACAGCTTTGTGCCCCTGCCGTGTGAGTTCACGTGTGAAGTCACCAGTTCCTGCAGCAATGTCGAGAACAAGGCTTTTCTTCGCCAGACGAAGGTCTGAAACCGCTCGGCGACGCCACCTCACGTCAAGGCCGAAGGTCATGAGTTTGTTTACAAATTCATAACGAGGCGCAATCGTGTCGAACATTGCGCGTACTTGACGCGTCTTTTCTTCACCTTGGGGAAGGGAACTGTCGATCACTGTTTATGTGTAGTAACGAGTTACTATCTGTGCAAAGCAGGCTGGCTTCGGGGCGTCCTTGATTTCAATGACGATGTCCATAGTCACTTGTGCGCCACCTGGAATTTCTTCGACAGCGACAAGTGTTGAGCCAGCTCGTACTTGTGATCCAACAAGAACAGGGGAGGTAAAGCGAACCTTGTTCGATCCGTAGTTAACACCCATTTTTACTCCGGCTACTTGCATCACGCCGTTTAGTAGAGCAGGGATCAGCGAAAGTGTCATGTAGCCGTGTGCAATTGTTCCTCCGAATGGTCCGGCTGCTGCACGTACGGGATCAATGTGGATCCACTGGTGGTCTCCAGTTGCGTCTGCGAATTGATTCACTGCTTCTTGGGTAACGGTTAGGTATTCGCCGTAGCCAACGTGAGTTCCAATTAAGGCCTTTAATTCGTCAATGCTGTTCACTTGTGTAGTCATTATGAACCTCCTAGGCAAACTCTAATGTCGTTTTTCACAGCAAATTCACCTGCCGTTGCCGTATGCTGGATTTATGAACCAAGAGCATGAATCTGAGCACCATCGTCCCGTTTTTGACACCTGGTTCAGGGCTTCAGTGTTCGGCTTCAGCGACGGACTGATCACCAACATCTCGCTAATTCTTGGATTTGTGGGAGCTAATCCCGGACACAGTGTTGTGCGCCTAGTGGGGCTTACTGGGCTCGTAGCTGGCGCATTTTCAATGGCTAGTGGCGAATACATTTCAGTTCGCGCACAAAAGGAACTGGTTGATTACGAAGTTTCTGTTGAACGCGCTGCATTACTGGCAAATCCTGAAGGTGAGCAAAAGGAACTTCGTCAATTATTCATTGACCGCGGCATCGATAGTGACTTAGCGGAGCGTCTTTCAGTAGACCTCATGCGCGACCCAGAACTCGCACTGGTGACCCATGTTCGTGAAGAGCTTGGTATCGATCCATCATCAGGAGGAAAACCCTTCGTTGCTGCCTTCTCCTCATTTGCG
The DNA here is from genome assembly GCA_937975915.1 of uncultured Acidimicrobiaceae bacterium. GTDB lineage: Bacteria > Actinomycetota > Acidimicrobiia > Acidimicrobiales > RAAP-2 > RAAP-2. The sequence continues at coordinate 464,669 of CALJTY010000030.1, forward strand.
GCGTTCGCCGTTGGCGCGCTGGTTCCCCTTCTGCCATGGCTCTTTACTGCCAGTGGTAACACCGCGAACATTTCAATGGCGTTTGCGGTTGTTGGATCGCTAGCAGCTGGAGGAGTTGTTGGTTGGTTCACGGGTCGCGGAATCACCAGATGGGCATTGCGTCAATTGTTTATTGCGGCCCTTGCTTCAGGAGTTACTTACTTCCTTGGACACGTGGTCGGAAGTAGCTAATTCTGAAACAGAACGAGTTGATCTTCACGAATTAATGAGAAACCGATTGATTCGTAAAGCTTTCTTGCAGGTTCATTTGATTCATCGACGAAAAGTATTGCGTTGTTGACGCCTTTTCTGTGAAGCGCCGCCAGACCTTGTGTGACCATAATTCGACCTAGGTTTTTTCCCTGTGAATTTGGATCTACTGAAATCACGTAGATCTCTCCAGAACGATCTGGGTGAAGTTCGTGAACTTTTGTCCAACACGAAGCACAAAGCTTTCCGTCGATTTCAAGGAGTAAAAACCCAGATGGATCAAACCATGGTTCTGCAATTCGGTCTTCGAGATCTTTGATGTCCCAAGTGCCCTGTTCAGGATGATGTGCGAACGCTGAGTTGTTTTGCAGAAGCCAGGATTCCTTGTCAGTCTTAGATTCAAATGGCCGAAGTACTGACCCTTCAGGTATTGCAATGGTCGAAACCGGAAGTTCAATGCGAAGCAGTTGAAGTGTTCGAATAATTGTTCCGGTTGTTTTTGACTTTGGAGATCTCAACCACCACTGAATTGAGTGATGCTCCGAAAGCACTGCTTCTAAGAGGGATTGATCAAATCCGCCACCACACATTTCAAGGGTGGTGTTCGCAGCGGGACTTCCAATCGCATATCCGATTAGCTGAGCATCTTCATGGGCGAGCCAGTGCTGGGCGCTCCAGCCATGAACGACGCTTCGACGGCGCGACTCATCAATGGCCTCTCTGCCCAGAACCGCGTCGGTTCGATTGAGAAGTGCGAGAACATCAAGGCGTTGTTCATCTGTCAACTTTGTAGTTGAGATCCAATTAGCCATGTTCAAATGCTACTTCGACAATTAATTGATTCGTCCAGCAACTCTGTTGAGTCTACGAAGCAGGGCTCCTATTGTTCTTTCTGCAGCAACGAGCTCTGTGTAGGTATCTGCTTCGAGCGCTGGGCCTTCAGCCTCAACGAGTGTGGTGATGCGGTGCGAGAGTTCATTAAGCGTCGAAGTGATCGTATTCAGTTCGTTCTGGATGGACATTAAGCATTACCTTTAGTAATCGGTGCAAATTGTTGCGGTGGCGAATAGCGTAATAGGTAGTGGGTACTCAAGTAATGAATTCAACAGACACACAATTGCTGTGGTCCGAGATTCTGGTCAATGGGCCAGATAGCGAGTCATTTCTCCAGGGACAATTAACACAAGATCTCTCTTCGATAAACGTGTCTGGATCCTGGTCGCTGCTTCTTCAACCTGACTCCTCGGTCATTGCGGCTTTATTTATACGAAAGCTGGAGGACGGATTTGCACTCATGGTTGAGCGCAAGCTGAGTGAGATGTCAGTTGCTCGACTTCGTAGATTCCATTTACGCGTGAAATGCACAATCGAAGTCAGTGAAATTGACGCTGGTCCTTTCTCCTCACTATCGGAACAAATTGCAGCCGGTTGGATTGGTGCCAATGAATGCGAGCTGTCACTGACTCCTCAGTGTTATGGCACAAGAGTTGTTAGCGAATCAATATCGTTTACAAAAGGTTGCTTTACCGGACAAGAATTGGTGGGCCGACTTGATGCCCGAGGATCAAGTGTTCCGTGGAGACTTGTTCGAGTAACGGGACCATCTCTCTATCGAATTAACGAGGCAGTCATGTCTAAGGGTCCGGATGGACCCAAGGGGATAACAAGCTGTGTGACTGTCGAGGGTGCATTTCAAGCACTCGCACTCGTTCACAGAACGCTTTTGGACCCTGAAGTTCTCTCTCAGTTCCCTGATTTAAATTTTGAAGCAGATTTTTAGCCATGCGACTACTCCGTGATGACCTTTTTATAAAGATCTCGGGAGTTACCACCGAGGAAGATGCCCTGTTCTCCATTGGCCTCGGTGCCAGTGCCATTAGTTTTGACTTTCTTCCTTCAGCGTGGCAGGTTTCACCGACACACGCTCACGAAATAGTCAGACGACTTCCAAGCGGAGCTATTTCAGTAGGAGTATTTCGTAATGAACTCCCTGAGCGTGTTGTAGAGATAGCCAACACAATTGGTTTAACTATGGTCCAAATTGATGGGCCATGTAGTCAGTCGCAGCTCCAATACATTGGCGAACGTGTCAATTCAATCATCAGAAGCGTGCCAAGTGATTTTGATTATGCATCTGGTGTCCCTATTCCTGAAGCTGACTACCTACTTATGCCCGACGTTGATGATTATGAGAATCTCGTCGATTGTCTAGAAGTCTTTGGTGATGAAGCTCTTCGTACTCCGATCATCGTCGGAGGCGGTCTGAGTGACCTAAATGTGGCGGACGTTGTTCAGAACTATCCCGTGTGGGGAGTGGACGTGCGATCGGGCGTTGAGTCAACTCCCGGAGTCAAAGATCCCGCACGACTTGGAGCATTCATTGGAAATGCAAAATGGGCATTCGACAACAGTCTGGTTCTGCGAAGAAACGAAGAGTGGTTCAACCTCTAAGGATGAAAGCGGCGGAAAATGACACTTCCGTTATGACCACCAAAGCCGAAGGAATTAGAGAGAACAACTTCTAATTCAGCTTCTCGAGGTGATCCGAGCACAACATCAAGACCAATCTCAGGGTCGACTTCTGTTGTTCCAGCGGTCGGAGGAATTGATTGGTTCAAAAGAGTAAGAACGGATGCAACACCTTCAAGTGCGCCAGCAGCCGATAGTGAGTGGCCGAGGTGGCCCTTAATTGAAGTGATCGGTGGAACACCGTTTGTGAAAACACGCTTCATGGCAACGGATTCACCAAGGTCGTTAAGCGGCGTCGAAGTTCCGTGAGCATTAACGTGCGACACATCCTCAGGACTAATTCCTGCATCACTAAGAGCTAACTCCATGCATCGAACCGCGCCGTTACCCTCTGGGTCTGGTGCAGTGATGTGATGGGCGTCGGCCGTGGATGCAGCACCAATGACTTCAGCAAGAATTGTTGCTCCGCGTGCGAGTGCATGGTCCCAGTCTTCAAGAATGAGTATTCCTGCGCCTTCGCCCATTACGAAACCATTGCGCTTCAAGTCAAAGGGGCGAGAGATTTCTTCATTGCTCAGTGCTGTCATGTTTTTGAAACCAGCTTCGGAGAGTGGAACCATTACTGCTTCGGCCCCACCAGCTACTACAACGCTGCAGCGCCCTGAAGAGATCAATCTGGCAGCGTTTCCAATGGCGTGAGTTCCAGCGGCGCAAGCGGTCGTTACTGTTTCAGCCGGGCCACCAAGGCCGAAGCGCATTGAAACGGCTGCAGTAGCTGCGTTGGGCATCATCATTGGCACCATGAATGGAGACACACGGTCTGGGCCCTTTTCACTCAGCACGCGAAACTGCTCAAGAACTGTTTGCAGACCACCAATGCCTGTTGTTACGAGCGAGCCACCATCAACAATTGGTCCTTCAAGTCCACTCTGGTCCCAGGCTTCTTGAGCCGCCATAAGGCCGTAAAGAGTGAATTGGTCGAATCGACGAAGTTCTTTTGGTCCACCAAGGTGTGAGGCATCGAATTCACCAATGCGCTTTGATGCAGGTGGGGTAGAGCTCTGCAACGCTTGCCAGAGAGCGTCTGCTCCTACGCCTGCACAGGAGATTGCCCCTAGACCCGTGACAGCGACTCGACGCCCTTGTAAAGGACCAGAAGGAGTTACTGCTACTTGCACTACAGCTTGGCGTAGATCAGTTCGAAGGCAGCGCCGACAGTTGAGATGTCTTTGAGCTCATCTTCTCCAACTTCAACGTTGAATGTCTCCTCAAGGGCCATAACAAGCTCGACGAGGTCGAGGCTGTCAGCTCCGAGGTCGTCGAAGAAATTGGCTTCCATAGTTACTGCGCTTGGCTCAACGGCTAGTACTTCAACAACGTTGTCGGTCAATTTTGCGAATGCTTCGTTACGGTCCATGGTTAGCCCCTTAATTTCTCTCGTGTAATCGTACTAAAAATCCTGCGAAAAACTGGCCACCTAGTGACCGAGCGCAAGACCACCGTCAGAAGCGATTACCGCTCCAGTGATGTAGCGAGCATGGTTACTGGCAAGGAACCCGACAACGCCAGCGATATCAGATGGCTGACCAATGCGCCCCATCGGAATCATCGCCAACATCTGATCTTTTGCAGGACCAAGGTCGCTTGTCATATCAGTCTCAATAAGTCCGGGAGCGACAACATTCACAGTGATACTTCTCGATGCGACTTCTTGGGCGAGTGAACGTGCGAGTCCCACAAGTCCAGCTTTGGCTGCTCCGTAGTTTGCTTGGCCGGGCACGCCAATGAAGGGACTAATTGATCCGATGAAGATAATTGATCCCTGACGGTTTCTCACCATCGAGGCCATGGTGGCACGTGCCGTGTAGAAAGCACCGTCAAGATCGGTTGCCATAACTTCACGCCACTGTTCATCAGTCATTCGCATTGCGAGGCCATCTCGCGTAACGCCAGCGTTTACGACGCAAACTTCAACTGGACCAAGTGCTTCAATAGAAGCCTTAACAGCCTCGTTAACAGATGCAGAGTCAGAAACATCAACTGCGAACGATTTAACACACCCTGCAGGAGCTGTTCCAGAGCGCGACATTCCAACGACATTGTCCCCGAGATCAATGAAGTGTTGTGCAATGGCCGCACCGATTCCTCGGCTGGCACCCGTGACGATTACGTGACGACTCATAGTTCCATTTCCTGTAGTTCTTTAAGCGTAGATGGTGAGTATTGAGTTTCGAAGGTTCTAATTCTTTTGGTGAGACCAGTCAGCACACCAGGAGGTGCCATCTCAATCGAATGAGTGACACTCTCTGGAAGTGCGAGTGTGGCGTCAAGAAACTCAACTGGTGAAGTGAGTTGACGAGAAAGCAGCGTTGTCCAATCTTCAGCCGAGGTGTGAACTTTTCCATCAACGTTGGCAACGAGAATTGATTCAGTGGTTTTCCACTCAACGCTTGCAAGCGCAGTATCGAGTTCATCTTGCGCTGGAGACATTAGAGGAGAGTGAAATGCTCCTCCAACTGGAAGAGGCGTTGCACGCTTCCATCCGAGTTCTTTATTACGTGACATCAAATCATCTAGGCCCGCTCTCGAACCACTGACAACGATTTGTCCTGTTCCATTTATGTTCGCAATCCAAACGTTCTCAAGAGTTTTCAGATTCTCTAAGGCGCCTTCTTCACCACCCATAAGCGCGACCATCGAACCCTCAGTGGTCTCTGCGCAGCGCAGCATTGCAGCGCCACGTACTCCAATGAGCTTCGCGCCATCTTCAATCGAAAGAAGTCCAGACGCCACCAAGGCTGAAAATTCGCCGAGACTGTGACCAAGCAAGTAACGGGGACGAATGCCCTTGTCGAGAAGCTCAAGGTAGCTAATTGTAGAAAGGGCGAAAGTCGCAATCTGTGCGTTGTCGGTACGCACAACATCGTCACTAGAAGCCGTGGTGAGAAGTGATGCCACGTCAATTCCAGAGGCTTCACTGATTATGGCAACCTGATTCCAGTGTCTGGATTCTTGCCACTCGAGTCCCGCTCCACTCGAGAGTGAGCCTTGGCCTGGGAAGAGGCAAACCAGGTGTTCGGAAAAGGTTGAAGTCATGTTTATAAAGTAACAGCGTGCCCGGAGTGGGATTCGAACCCACACACCCTTTCAAGTAGAGGATTTTGAGTCCTCCGCGTCTGCCGTTCCGCCATCCGGGCTGCGTCGGATAACGCTACCAGCAACTCTAAGGTGGCAGGAATGGAACTTCGATTAGGGCTCAGCGACGCAACATTGCAATCGTCAGTTCGCGCTGCCGGAGAGAAGCACTCCACTCGTACGCACATTTATCTATCGATAGAAGACCATGGTATTCGTGGTCTTGGTGAAGTATCTCCTCAGTCATCGTCGCTCAATGGCGACCCATCAGTGGCTGAAGTTCTGGATGAACTTAGAGATTTCGCACTCCCGCAGTTTCAAGAGGTCTGCGCTCGAGAAGGAGCTATCCCATCGTGGACACGTGTAGCTCGCTTTGCCGGGCCGCGATCATCGAGCTTCTTTGCTGTTTCACTGATTGAAATGGCAGTTCTTGACTTCGAAATGCGAAACCAGGAACTTCGCGTATCAGACATTTGGCCGGCAACTTACGAAACGCCATCTTTGTCGACTGTTTCGATTCTTGACGAAGAAGACTGGGTAACGAACGAAAGTTCGCAGCGAATCAGGGTTAAGACTTCACCTGGCGAGATTTCTGAATTTCAACTAAGCCGACTTCGTTCACTTTCGAAGCCCATAATCCTCGATTTCAATTGCTCGGCTCAGAGTGACGAAGATGTCATTTCACAGGTTTCTGCATTGGATGGGATTGTCGAGGTAATGGCCGTTGAGCAGCCATTCGCAGTTGGCAACGTTGTTGATCACGCCAGACTCAGCGAACAGTTAGATGTCTCAGTGAGCCTTGATGAAGGTGTTAGGTCTATTCGTGACCTCGAACAGATTGCGAGATACTCAGCAGCAAGGCTTGTCTGTGTGAAGCCATCGCGCGTTGGCGGCCTGGCCAATACTCGGACAATGATTGCGAAAGCTCAGTCTCTGGGTATCGACGCATACGTTGGTGGTTTCTTCGAATCAGAATTCGCGAGAACCGTAAACGCAGCGCTGGCGTCGACATGCACTGATCAGCCATCTGACATCAGCCCAGTACAGATATCGCTGAACAGAGACGCAACTAATTTTGTCAGTTCCGCTTTCTCTTTTGGCTTAGAGCCAAGTACAACTTTTTTGTCCGGATTAGATACTCTTAGCGAGTGACGCTTCTGAAGAAAAATTCACACGTTCTAGTTGCCCTACTAGTTGTCTTTTCTTCCTTGGTCTTGATTCAAGCAGGCTCGGCAGTTGTGAAGCATGGCGGTGCTTGCACCAAGCTGGGATCGACCACGAACTTCGGTGGAAAGAAGTTCACGTGCATTCTTGTTAAGTCAAAGCACGTCTGGAATGCTGGTGTCGCTATTCCAACAACCACTACGACCACATCTGCTCCAACTACAACTACCACTGTTGTTAAATACCCGTTAGCGATGACAAGCACTGATCCAGCCGCACAGTGTCAGATCAAAGACCTGAGAGTTCAAAGATTTCAAAATAACAATGTTGGTTTCCCTCTGAGCAAAGACGAATTGGCGACTCAAGGAATCCTCAACGTGATTCTTATGCCTGTTGATTTTTCAGATGCACCTGGAGCGCAGTCACCAATGTTGACTTTTCAACCTCAAATAGATCAGATGACTGCATGGGCGAAGCAATTTTCTAATGGGAAGCTTTCATTCAAATTTCAAACAAGCTCATCGTGGGTACGAGCCCCTTTGCCGTCAACTAGTTATTCGATTCCCAAGCCAGTAGCGAATGGACCGAATACCTACTTTGAATATCAAAACAACGTTGCTCAATCACTGATTGATGCTTCAGGAAAACTATTTACCTACAGCAATGGCACCGCGATCTTTTATTATTTTTCGAAGCCACCAACTGGTGTTTCCGACGGACTCACGGGACGAAACGTAGTTTTGCAAACTCCTGATGGTCCAATCTCATCTTTCTTTTTTGCTCCTGGCACGTATGCCTACAGCCATCCATCAACAATGTGGCAGTTGTATCTCCACGAGATGCTTCACTCCCAGGGTCTCGCGGGTCATGCACCGGGAAATGGATTCGTCACTGGAGTGATGCAAAATCAGGATGGAGCGGCAACACTTGACGCGTGGAGCACGTTCTTGCTGGATTGGTTTAATCAAGATCAGATATTTTGTGTTTCAAAATCTCATGTCTCTAGTCAATATGTCGAACTTGCACCTCTCGACAATTCCAAAACAGGATTCAAAACTTTGCTAATTCCACTATCTCTTCATGAGATTCTTGTTGTGGAATCTAGAAGAGCTGAAGGGTATTCCTCATCTTGGAAGAAAGACGCTGGGGGACTACTCGTTTATGTAGTTGATACAAATAGAGATAATGATCGCTCTCACGAATCTTCAGATGACACGGGCAATGATCCCACGTATTCCAAATACGCTTTTTATTTACATGCGGACTCTGCACCAGCAACCGCGGACAACAACTTCGACAAGTACCTGAATTACTTCATAAAGACTGGAAGCACGGTCACGTTTCAGGGAGTGCGCATTTCGCTCGTGGCTTCTGGGACCAGTGACGTCGTTCACATCCAATCTACTTAAATTCATGGGCCTGTGTCTATAATCCCTCTATGGGAACCCGTCTGCAGCGCCGACGATTAGAGGACCTTCAAAGGCGCCTCGGTAAGGCTCGAGAGAGCCTCCACGTGCTCCAAGAGCAGGTTGCCGTCTGGAACGATGCCCTAGATGACACAAGAATCCGTGCAATGGTCTCCGAGACCCCTCTCCAAGCGCAAGAATATGACGAACTGTCAAGACATGTGGCCACTGCGAACGCTGAATTAGAGCGCCGCCAAGGCGAGGTTTCTGCTTTGATTGTTGAACGAGATGAACTTCTGCGTGAGTGGACACCAAAGGATGAAAATGGATAAGCGAGTAGTAATTGCCGATGATGAATCAATCATCCGTCTCGACCTCAAAGAAATTCTCGAAGCCGACGGATACCTCGTTGTTGGAGAAGCGGCAAGAGGTGACGACGCCTTGACAATGATCAGAGAGCTAAAGCCAGATCTCGCAATTCTTGACGTGAAGATGCCAGGACTCGACGGAATTGAAGTTGCTAGTCAAATTAAAGATCTCGGAATCACGGTTGTCCTTCTCACTGCCTTCTCTCAGCGAGCCCTCATTGAAAGTGCACGCGAAGCTGGCGTAGTTGCCTATTTGGTGAAGCCTTTTAGAAGCAGCGAACTCCTCCCAAAGCTTGCTGCGATTTTGAATCCACTCGAAATTGAAAATGTCCCAGCCGTCACTGCATCGGTTGACGACAAGATCGAAACTCGTGACATAGTTCAACGTGCAAAAGAAAAACTTATGACTGATCGCAGTCTCAGCGAGCCTGATGCGTTTGAAATTATCCAGCAATCTGCAATGAAAACAAGAAGTCGTATGCGAGACGTTGCTCAGTTGATTCTGAAGGGCGAATTCGTTGGCTAAGGAACAAACCGACCAACGGCCATTGTTGCTGTTGGACGGCATGTCTCTTATTTTTAGAGCGTTCTTCGCACTAAGTACAGACATTGCAACGTCCGAGGGTGTTGTCACCAACGCCCTTCACGGTTTCGCTTCAATGCTGACTTCACTTATAAGAACTCAAAACCCTCGGGCATTGGCTGTTGCCTTTGACCTCTCTGGGGGGACCTTCAGAGACGAGATGACCGAGGACTATAAGGGTGGTCGTGCAGAAACTCCTGACGAGATTGAACACCAGTTCGAACTATGTAGAAACCTCTGCGATGTTCTGCACATTCCTGTTCTTAGCGTCCAGGGCTACGAAGCTGACGATGTTCTGGCGACTCTCGCCACGTGGGGAAGAGACCAGAAGATTCCAGTTGTGGTTGTTACTGGCGACCGCGACTCCTTCCAGTTAGTTGAAGACCCGTACGTGAAAGTTCTCTACAACCGGCGCGGAGTGTCGGACTACTCGCTCTATGACGAGGCTGGAATCTTTGAGCGTTGTGGCATCGATCCCCAGCGTTACACGCTTCTCGCGGCTCTTCGTGGCGACACCTCAGACAATCTTCCAGGGGTCCCCGGGGTGGGAGAGAAGACCGCGGCGAAGTTGTTTGCTCAGTACAAGGGACTTGATGAGCTCTATGCAAACCTTGATACGCTGACACCAAAGCTTCGAGAGAATCTGGCTCTCTATGAAGACCGAGCACGCAGCAATGTTGAAATCATGAAGCTGGTGCGAGACGTGCCTCTTGACTTCTCAATCGATGGCCTTTCGATGGGTGGTTGGAACAGAGTCGAAGTTGCAGCATTTTTTGATCGCTTCGAGATGAATTCAATGAAAGGTCGCTTCGAGAAACTGATGCGCGAGGGCCTCCTCGGCGAGGCATCGTCAACTTCCGGTGCAACAGAAAAAGTTGAAGCTAAGAAGCCAGCTCCAAAAGCCAAGGTTTTAACTTCACAAAAATCGGTCGACAAGGTTCTCGATGGTGCGACATCAGTCATTGTTAGCTACAGCAAGTCAAAAGTCGCAGTGCTAAATCCAGAAACTGGATTATGTGCCGTTGGAACACTCGATGAGTTCTTTAAGAAAGTGGGAGATGTCCGCATCTCTGGACATGATTTAAAGAATCTTTATCGCTGGTCCCAGGACCAGTCAGTGACGATTAGTGAACCTGCTGACGACACCTCAATCATGGCCTTTCTAGTTGATGCAACATCTGGTCGTTATGAACTTGATGACGTTGCTCAGCGCTACCTCAATGAACCGTTCCCTGAAGAAGCTCCATCACTTTTTGATGAAGAAGACGATGAAGCTCGACTTCTTAGAAGCGTTGAGCTTGTTTCGCGACTCCGAGACCAGCTCAGGTATGAAATTGAAACATGGAAGCTCACGAGTGTCTATGAAGACATTGAACTTCCACTAGTGGCGGTCCTTGGACGCATGGAATCACGAGGTATCAGTGTTGACATCGAAATGCTTCGAACTATTGCCAAGGAATTCGCAGAAGAAGCAACATCACTTGACGCAAAGATTCAAAAAGCTGCTGGTCATGAATTTAAAGTCAATTCGCCACAGCAACTCCAAACTGTTTTATTTGAAGAGTTGGGACTTACAGCGGTCAAGAAGATCAAGACTGGATTTTCAACGGATGCAGCTTCTCTCGAAGCAATTGAAGATGAGCACAAAATTATTCCATTGATCCTTCGATACCGCGAAGTTGAAAAACTTAGATCCACCTACGGACAGCCACTGATTGACGCAGTTGGAGCAGACGGATGCATCCACGCAACATTCAATCAGACGGTCGCTAGAACTGGTCGTCTTTCATCTGAGAACCCAAACCTTCACAACATTCCAGTTCGAAGTCAAGAAGGCCGACGTCTCAGATTCGCTTTTGTTCCAACAGCGAAATGGAATCTCTGCGTCGCTGACTACAACCAAATCGAACTTCGAATCCTTGCGCACTTGGCCCAAGACTCGGGCCTTCTCGCGGCATTCAGCTCAAATGAAGATGTTCACCGCACGATCGCAGCTTCAGTTTTCGGTGTGAAGCCAGACAAAGTCGACCACGAACAACGTGAACAAGCCAAGGCCGTCTCGTACGGTTTGGCCTATGGAATGGAAGCCTTCGGACTATCTCGGCGCCTTGGCGTTTCGGTGGGTGAAGCCAAGAAGATCATGGATGCTTACTTCGCTGGGTTTCCGGATCTTCGCAAGTACATGGACAACACGATTAAAGAGATTCGAAACAACGGCTACTCCAGAACTGAATTCGGACGTATCCGTCCGTTCCCAGATTTAGCTACTGCTGTTGGGCCACAGCGCCAAGCTGCAGAGCGCCAGGCAATGAACGCTGGAATCCAGGGTCTTGCTGCTGACATTTTTAAGAATGCTCTAGTGAGACTCGATCGCAAGCTCACGTCTGAAAAACTCCAGGCGAGGCTTATTCTGCAGGTTCACGACGAAGTTGTTGTTGAGGCTCCCGAAAAAGAGAAGGAGCAAGTCGAGGCGATTGTGCTGGACTGCCTGATGAACGCCGCGAAATTGACTGTTCCCCTTGAAGTTTCGCTTCACTGGGGCGATAACTGGGCGGCGGCAAAGGGCTAAGAGCCTCGGTGGTAGGGTTGTCTGCTGGGTTTACACCGGAAACCCAGTCCCTATTGCCTAGATGATCCCGGTGTGATCTGTATTGGATGTACGCATGACGGACGCTAAAAGCCTCCTTTCCTCCCAGCAAATGGGAACCTTTAACGCTGATGGAACGTATGTTCCTCGTGTTATCACTGAAGACAACCTTGTAGGAACTGACCTTGCTGAACTTGTTGGCAATAGTGTCCTTGAGTTTGAAGATGGCGACCTCGTAGTTGGAACAGTCGTAAAGATTGACCACGACGAAGTTCTCCTCGACATTGGCTTCAAATCAGAGGGTGTAATTCCTTCACGCGAACTTTCTATTCGCAATGACGTAGATCCATCTGAAATCGTTTCAATGGGCGAGCGCGTTGAGTGCCTCGTTCTTATGAAGGAAGACAAAGAAGGACGACTTGTTCTCTCTAAGAAGCGCGCACAGTACGAAAAGGCCTGGGCAAACATTGAAGAAATCAAGAACCGTGACGAAATGGTTAAGGGTGTTGTTATTGAAGTAGTTAAGGGTGGTCTTATCGTTGACATCGGTCTTCGAGGATTCCTTCCTGCTTCACTCGTTGAACTGCGTCGAGTTCGCGAACTGCAGCCATACATTGGACAGACTGTTGAAGCCAAGATCATTGAGCTTGACCGCAACCGCAACAACGTTGTGTTGTCACGTCGTGCTTGGCTCGAAGAGACACAGAAGGAACAGCGTGGGGACTTCCTCACGAACTTGAAGCCAGGTGAGCGCCGTCACGGAGTTATTTCGTCGGTTGTTAACTTTGGTGCCTTCGTTGACCTCGGCGGCATGGACGGTCTTATTCACGTATCAGAACTCAGTTGGAAGCACATTGACCACCCAAGTCAGGTCGTTACCGTAGGTGACGAAGTTGACGTTGAAGTGCTTGAAGTCGACTTCTCTAAGGAGCGCATTTCACTTTCACTTAAGGCAACGCAGTCTGACCCATGGCAAGTATTTGCTGAGTCACACGCTGTTGACCAGCTTGTTTACGGCCGTGTAACGAAGCTTGTTCCATTCGGAGCATTCGTTCAGGTTGGAGACGGCATTGAAGGACTTGTTCACATTTCAGAGCTTGCTGCTCACCACGTAGACACACCTGACCAGGTTGTCGCTGCTGGAGAAGAGCTATGGGTGAAGATCATTGAACTTGACACTGCAAAGCGTCGAATCAGTCTTTCTGTGAAGCAGGCCGCTGACGGTGGTGAAGTTTCAGCTGAATACCGTGAGGCCTTTGGTTCACACGCTTATGACACTGAGGGTAACTACATCGGTGGCGTTGAGTACGGTGAATTCACACCTGAAACCGAAGCTCAAGCTGCATGGGCTGAATACGCAACTGAAGCAACAAAGGCTCCAGAAGCCGCTGCTACTGAAGCTGCTGTCGAAGAGGCACCAAGCGTTGAATAGTTGTATCTAAGCAAATAGCCCGTTCTCTCAGCCATAAGGCCGTGAGAACGGGCTATTTTCGTATTTCAGGCGCTGCAGTTATCTCCTTAGGAGTTAGCAAAGTCCGCCATGTGTCGTGCTGTGTCATGGGAAATATCAGGACAGGCGATTGGAAGAATCTCCGTACCGTGCATAGTCCCCAGGATCATGCGACCACGAGCCTGAACTCCTGCTTCGAGGAGAAGTCGATAGAACTCAACGCCTTCGTCTCGTAGTGGGTCACACTCGTTGACGCTGATCACAGTTGGTGGAAATCCGGTCACATCCTCTACCGTTGCGAATGCAGGCCAAGCAATTGGATTCATCGACTCAAACTCTTCGATTCCATAGCTGTGTATTCCTCGATTGTTGTGAATGTCGATAAAGATTCCATTATTTTCTGTCGTGGATGGGTAACGAGCATCTGGATATTTTCCGACAATGTATGGACACAATGCGTAGAGTCCTTTAACAAGCCCGAGGTTCCCCTCCTTCTTAAGCGCGAGCGCGGTTGCAAGAGTCAGGTTGCCGCCTCCGCTCTCACCAGCAATTGTTACTTTTTTCGCATCAATGTTCAGCGCATCTGCATTGGCCAATGTCCACTTAAAACCAGAGATGCAGTCATTCAGTCCGCCTGGGAAAGCAGCTACTTCTTTGACCTCAGAGGGGACAATTGAGTTTCTGAATTCGACCATCACCACTGCGACATTTTTCGCTGCAATAATTTTTCCCCACGCACGGTAGTTGCCGTCAAACGCAGACAAAGATGCCATGCCACCACCATGGATGTAATAGATGCAGGCGAGCTTTTCGCTCGTGTCGGGACGAATGATTCGCAGCTTGATGGTGTTGCCATCCGGATCAGAAATAATGTCCTTCTCGGTAATGGTGAGACCTTTTGATGGAGCAAGATCTTCATTATCAATGAAGTCTGTGACGGCTTTCATCCCTGCAACTTGAGCAATTGCGCTCTCCTGAGATGCCTCGTCAAGCATTTGCTGTCTGCTCGAGACGTCACCTGCAGAAAGATCCGGCAACATTGAAAGAACTGCTTTGACTCTTGGATCGAGTCTTCGGTCATTCATGAAATCAGCCATTGGCCCCCCTTAGTGTTTTGTGAATAGTAACCCGTGCTTGGACACAGGGCAAAGGTTAGGCCTGTGGATTTATGAGGAACTTTTCACCCGTTGCTTGACGTGCGTACTGTTGCATAATCTCAGGCCTGAGAGCATCTCGCAGTGAGATTTCTTGGGTGTAGTGACTGGCGAATGTTGTAGTGATTCCATCGGCCACACGTTGGCGAAGTCGAATGAGTCCCTCAAGTCCAATCTTTCCGAGGAATGGAGTTAGCAACCATCCACCCACACCCCAAGCGAATCCGAAGCTACGAGTTAGAACTGTTTCGCTGCGGTCAAGTCCACCATAGATGTAGAGCTGCTTATAAGTAGTTGAACCGTAGCGACTGTATTCAGTTGCGTTCTTATTGGCAGCGATTTCAATTCCCGTCAATATCTGACTTCCGAGAGAGCCACCACCAGTTGCATCGAATGCAAGAGTTGCCGAGGTCTCAGTAAGCGCATCAATTAAATCAATCATAAACGTTGGTGAACTGGAGTCGCACACGTATTTCGCACCGATTGAGCGAAGGATGTCTACTTGCTTTTGTGATCGAACAATGTTCACGAGTGGAACCTGTTCCTCAATGCAGAGCTTTACGAGCATTTGACCGAGGTTGGACGCAGCCGCGGTGTGAACAAGGGCCTTATGACCTTCCATGCGCATTGTTTCAACCATGCCCAGAGCAGTCATTGGATTAACGAATGATGAGGCCCCCACTTTGGCTGGAGTGCCCTCTGGAAGTTCCAAGCAAAGCGATACGTCTACCTTGCGGTACTGGGAGTACATTTGACCACCCGCTGCCGAAACCATCTTTCCAAGAAGCGCCTGAGCTGCTGGAGACGAGCCAGCAGCAATAACTGTTCCAGCGCCTTCGTTGCCAACAGCCATTGATTCGCCGAGTCGCGCTGAGAGGGAACGAAGGAAGGTCGGGTCGATTGGTGCGCTGACAACGGGAAAACCATCGCGTTCACTTGCTTGCGCTTTAGAGACATCAGCTGCTGCCAATAGAAGTCCAAGGTCGGAAGGGTTGATTGGAGATGCCTCGACTCGAATAACTACGTCATTCTCGTTTGGTGCTGGTACTGGCACTTCTACCAGTGTGAGTTCGAGCGTTCCGCTCTCTGAAACCGTCGAACGAAGTTGCAACCCTGAAGTGGGTGTTGATGACATGATTCCCCCTGTTATTTAAAACGCTTAGGGGAGTTTAGAGTACTTACTTACGAGTGATTGTAAGAGGGTAGTGACAGGCAACTTCATGACCTTCACCGACCATCTGAGGTAGTGGAACCTCATCAGCACACTTTTGAGTTGCGTTAGGGCAACGTGTACGGAAGCGACATCCACTCGGTGGGTTCATAGGGCTCGGTGGTTCTCCCGTAAGAACTTCATCGTGCTTGTCAGAGTCTGGGTCAGCTTCAAGAGCAGCACCGAGCAAGAACTTGGTGTACGGGTGAGCTGGAGAAGCGTACAACTGGTCAGATGGTCCGATTTCGCAGATCTTTCCCAGGTACATAACAGCAACTCGGTCACTGACGTTTTTCACAACCGCAAGGTCGTGTGCAATGAACAGAAGTGTTAATCCGTATTCTTTCTTCAAGTCTTCTAACAAGTTAAGAATCTGAGCCTGAACTGAAACGTCGAGCGCAGACACCATCTCGTCACAAATGAGAATCTTAGGACGCATTGCTAGTGAACGAGCGATCGAAATGCGCTGACACTGCCCACCAGAGAACTGACGGGCATAACGATTTCCGTACACCTCAGGGTCAATTCCAACCTTGTTGAGAAGGTCAACGACAATGCTTTCGCGGTCAGGACGATTAGGTTCCCAACAGTCGAGTGGCTCTGCAACGATGTCCTTGATTCGACGTCGTGGGTTGAGGGAACTAATAGGGTCCTGGAAGATCATTTGCATGCTCGTGCGAGCCTTGCGAAGGACCTTCTTGCTCATTGTTGAGATGTTTACGCCATCAATTTCAACGGTTCCACTTGTTAACTCAATAATGCGCATGAGGGCCTTACCGGTAGTTGACTTGCCGCAACCGGACTCTCCAACAATTCCGAGAGTTTCGCCCTCAAACACTTCGAAACTGACACCAGCAACAGCGCTAACTGTCTTTGAGCCACTGCCAAAGTTAACTACGAGGTCTTCAACTTTTAATACTGGAGTTCTGTTTTCCATCATGCATCTCCGCGGCTAGAAGTAAGAGGATTCCAACAAGCAAACATGTGACCTTCGGTACCAGTTGCTTGTAGCTCTGGACGCTCGTTGTGACACTTGTCAGTTGCAAACTTGCATCGGGGAGCGAAAGCGCAACCTTTTTCCAAAGCGAGAAGGTTTGGTGGTCGACCAGCAATAGTCACCAGGCGAGTGTGTGATGGGTTTGAAACCTTAGGAGCACTCTCTAGAAGCGCACGAGTGTAAGGCATGCGGTGATCCTTGAATACATCCTGGGTCGAGCCCATTTCAACGATTCGACCCGCGTACATAACAATGATTCGAGACGTACGCGTAGCCACAACACCTAGGTCGTGAGTAATGAGAATTACCGACATCTGCATCTTCTCTTTGAGTTCATCGAGCAGATTCAGAATCTGCGCTTGGATTGTTACGTCAAGACCGGTTGTTGGCTCATCTGCGAGAACCAACTTTGGGGAGCAGGCAAGTGCGGTCGCGATTACTACACGTTGGCGCATTCCACCTGAAAGCTCTGAAGGGAAGGCTTCGTAACGCTCTTCTGGCGAAGGGATACCGACCAATTCGAGTAGTTCAATTGCTCGCTTCTTGGCGTCTTCTTTAGACATGCCAAGCAATATTCGTAGAGTTTCGTCAACTTGCTTACCAATTCGCATCACCGGGTTCAGTGAGGTCATTGGGTCCTGAAAGATCATTGAAACTTCGGTACCCCAGATTTTGCGCTTGTCTTCTTCTGAGGTTCCAACAACCTCTGATCCGTTGATCTTTACTGAACCGGTGACAGTGGCGTTTTTGATTGCTTGAAGACCCATGATGGTTCTGGCCAAAACGGTTTTTCCAGAGCCAGATTCCCCCACGATCCCTAGAGTCTCGTTCTGACCAAGAGTGAACGAAATGCCATCAACGGCAGGCAGTTCACCACCCGCAGTTGCGAATGTGGTGTGGAGATCTTTAACGACAAGAAGTTCGTTGCTCATATCTTTACCTCAGCTACATCGAAGTGGTTACGAAGGCGGTCACCAATGAAGTTCAGCGACAGGATGAATAGCACTAGTGCTATCGATGGGAAAATTACGAGCCATGGGTTGACGTCAAGCACTGTGCGAGCTTCGTTGATCATGTTTCCCCATGACGGAGTAGGTGGATTAATTGAAAGTCCCAGAAACGCGAGTGCTCCTTCAAGCGCCACAACTTGTGCGATTCCAATCAGGAGGAATGAAACAAGAATTGGTGTGATGTTTGGAAGGATTTCACGAATCAGGATTCGACGGTCAGTAGCACCTTGAACTTTGGCAGCAGTGACGTATTCACGTCCAGCAACCGCAAGTGACGCTGTTCTGATTACTCGGTAGACAAGAGGAATAGAGAAGATTCCTACAACAATGATCACCTTTGCAAGGTTGCGAGGCACCCAGAAGGAAAGTACTGAGATTGTCGCGATGATGGCGGGGAACGCCAAGAATGAATACATCACTGTGGTCAAAATCTTGTCGAAACGACCTCTGCGTAGCGAAGCCAGCATCGAAGTTGGAACACCAACGAGGAATGCAATTGACATTGCCCCGAAACTTACGAAGATAGAAACTCGTGAACCAAAGATGATTCGAGAAAGGATGTCTCGACCAAGGTCGTCTGTTCCAAGCAAGTGGTGAAGTCCAGGACCTGAGTTCACTGCATCATAGTTTTGGTATAGCGGGTCGATCAATGGCAAGAAGCTCGCGAACACTGCCAAAAGAACATTGAGAATGATCCAACCAACGCAGACCCAGAACAAGATGCCAAGCGGCTTCTTCTTCTCGGGCTTCATCATTGCGTTGTTCGACGCATCTCGACCTAGCTTCAGCAGGATTTTGTTGAATCGAGGTTGCTTAGTCACGTGAAATCCTTGGGTCAACGAAGAAAATTATGAAGTCGAATAAGAAGTTAACAAGCACCACTGAACCTGAAACAAAGAGAACTACTCCCTGAACGAGCAAATAGTCAGAGGTGTTGATTGCTCCGACGAGGATGAATCCGATTCCTGGAATGGCGAGCAAGAACTGAACAATGAATCCACTGGCTAGTAGACCACCAATGTTTACTCCGGCACTACCAAGCAACGAAACTGATGCAGGACGGAAAGCGTGTCTCCACATAATTCGACGTTGGCTGATTCCCTTTGATCGAGCCATGGTGATGAATTCTTCCTGAAGAACTCCAGTGAGATCACTACGGAGAACTCGGAAGTACAAAACAAAGCTTCCTACGGCAAGAGTTATTGAAGGAAGTAGAAGACTTGAAAGATTCTGGAATGGATTCTCCATGAACGGAACATACGTTGATGGCCCAGTATTTGGTACCCCCAATTTCACGGAAACAATGAGCACTAGTAGAACAATGACAATGAAGCCTGGAACCGAAAGCAGAATGAAGCTACCGGCACTAAGAAGGCGGTCAAGCGTGCTGTCTGGTCGTCTGGCTGAACGCATGGCGAGTGGAATTGCAGCACCAAAAGCAATGATTTGACTAATGACAATCATCTCAAGGTCAATTGGAATTGCGCGCAGGATTGTCTTCAACACTGGTTGGTGCGAAATGAATGACGTTCCCAGGTTTCCGTGGAATACGTGACCAATCCATGTGAAGTACTGGAGATAAATCGGTTGGTTCAATCCAAGTTGCGCATCCAGAACTGCCTTCGTGACCGGGTTGTAGTTGAATCCCAGAATAAGGAATGCCGGGTCACCCGGAAGAAGATGAATTAAGTAGAAACTACCGATCGACACGACAAAGAGAATCGCTATCAGCGTCACTAATCGTTGAAGTAAATAACGTCCCACGTCCCCCCTCAGGTACTTGGGAAACAATAGCCAAACTTTTACTGCACAAATGTCAAGTTGGCCTTAACTTCAATAATTCTTAGTACCGTGGAGAAATGAGAAGAATCGCAATCGCAGGTGGGATTGGCGCTGGTAAGTCCCTGGCGTGTGATTTTCTTATTAATAAGGGTTTTAGCGTTATTGACTCAGATGACGTTGCTCACCAGATTGTGGAGCCTGGAAAGCCGGCCTGGCAAGCAATTCGTGATGCCTTTGGCGATTCAGTTTTGAAATCTGACCAAACAATCGACAGAGAATTTTTGGCCAAGATCATTTTCTCCAACGATTCAGCTCGAAATCGACTCAATTCAATTACGCACCCGGCAATAGGTATAGAAGTACTTCGTCAAATCGAAGCCTGCACAGCTCCAGCCGTCTTCATTGCTCTCCCTCTCTACCGAGTCGAACACCGCCAGATCTTTTCCCTTGATAGTGCTTGGGCAGTTTTGGTTTCTCCTGAAATAGCCAAGAAGCGCCTCGTTGACCATCGGGGCTTTAGTGAGAATGATGCCCAGGCACGTATCGACACCCAGGTGTCGAATGAAGTTCGCTCATCGATTGTTGACAAGGTCATTTGGAACGAAGGAACTCCAGAGGATTTGGAACAGAGTTTGAACGAGGCACTCGTGAGTGAGGGTTTACTGAGTGGATAAGTTCCTCGTTGAGTCACCTTTTCAGCCCTCGGGTGATCAGCCAACTGCAATTGCAACACTGTCGTCTGGCATCAATGACGGCCTTCGCTATCAGACCCTCGAGGGAATTACCGGCAGTGGCAAGACAGCGACAATTGCCTGGTTGGTGGAGCAGGTCCAGCGGCCAACACTGATCCTGGAACCAAATAAGTCACTAGCGGCCCAGTTGGCCTCAGAGCTTAAAGAGATGTTGCCTCAAAATAGGGTTGAATTTTTTGTTTCGTATTACGACTACTACCAACCCGAGGCGTACATTCCTCGAACGGACACGTTTATCGAAAAGGACAGTTCGATTAACGAAGAAATTGATCGTTTACGTCACGCAGCCACTTCTTCTCTTCTAACTCATCGCGACACGATTGTTGTTGCTTCAGTCTCATGTATCTATGGCCTCGGTTCTCCAGTGGAATATCGGGCAAGAATGCTGCTCATTGAAGTCGGTATGAAATTCGATCAAAGAGAGTTGCTTCGACGACTGGTCGAGATGCAGTACAACCGAAATGAGCTTGTTCTAGAGCGTGGGCTTTTTCGCATGAAGGGCGACACCCTCGAAATTCAACCTGCCTACAGCAACGAAGCAGTTCGAATCTCTTTCTTTGACGACGAAGTTGAAGAGATCACTTTCTTTAATCCGGTGACCCAGGAGCAGCGCGTGAAGGTGAAGGAATTCACTTTGTTTTCTGCTTCGCACTACGCCACAAGTTCAGAAACTCTGAATAACGCTTGTCGAACAATTGAAGAAGAATTGCAAGTTCAATTGGCAAAGTTCGAAAAAGAGGGAAAGCTCCTCGAGATGCAGCGGCTTCGCTCGCGAACTGAACATGACCTGGAAATGATGGAGCAGACGGGCATCTGTGCGGGCATCGAAAATTACTCGGCACACCTGGACGGAAGAAAGCCAGGAGAGCGCCCCTACACGTTGCTTGACTATTTCCCTGAAGACATGCTTGTAGTGATTGACGAATCGCACGTCGCTGTGCCACAAATTCGCGGGCAATATGCGGGTGACCGATCGCGAAAAGAAACCCTCGTTGAACACGGCTTCAGACTCCCGAGCGCCATGGACAACCGTCCCCTCACGTTCGATGAGTTCATGAACATCGTTCCTCAGATGGTTTTCGTCTCGGCAACGCCCGGACCGTATGAAATTGAGCACAGCGATCAAATTGCCGATCAAGTAATTCGACCAACTGGATTGTTGGATCCGACAATCACCGTCATGCCAACGAAAAATCAGATTGACGATCTTCGTTCGCGTCTCGATGCAGTAGTCGCACGTAATGAACGCGCACTCATCACCACGCTCACAAAGCGCATGTCAGAAGATCTGACTAATTTTCTTACCAAAGCTGGTTATCGCGTTCAGTATTTGCACAGCGACATTGACACGATTCAGAGAATCGAAATTCTCCGGTCACTTCGACTCGGTGAATTTGACATCTTGATTGGGATCAACTTGCTTCGAGAGGGACTTGACCTTCCTGAAGTTTCACTCGTCGCAATCCTTGACGCAGATAAAGAAGGCTTCCTCCGCTCTAGAAGTGCTCTCATTCAGACAATAGGTAGAGCTGCTCGAAATGCCAATGGAGAAGCGATACTTTACGCCGACCGCATTACTGATTCGATGCGTAGCGCCATTACGACTACGGAACGCCGTCGAATCGCACAGATTGCTTACAACGAAGAGCGCGGCATCACACCTCAAACGGTTACGAAAAATGTTGCAGACATTCTGGGAAGACTTCGCAGTGAATCCGCTCCGGAGCCGAAGAATAAGTCCCATGGTGTCTCTTCGCTCGAAGGTAATCTTCCTGACGATTACAACCTCGAGATCGCCAGAGTTGAAGAAGCGATGCTTCAGGCAGCCAAGGATCTGCGCTTTGAAGAAGCTGCTTCGCTCCGTGACTATTTGGTGACACTTCAGCGCCAAGGCATCGCTGGAAGCCCTGACGTCACCTCAGAAGACTTTTAGCCATTAGATTTTCGCTATGACTCAGTCGATTCGAGTGCAAGGCGCTCGCGTACATAATTTAAAAAATGTCTCGGTTGAGGTGCCACGCGACAAGCTGATTATCTTCACTGGGCTGTCTGGCTCTGGAAAGTCGTCGCTTGCTTTTGACACTATTTACGCTGAGGGTCAGCGTCGTTACGTTGAGAGTCTTTCTGCTTATGCCCGTCAGTTTCTTGGACAAATGGAAAAGCCCGATGTTGAATTTATTGAGGGACTTTCGCCGGCAATTTCGATTGACCAAAAGACTGCTTCGAGGAACCCGCGATCAACGGTTGGAACAATCACTGAGGTTCACGACTATCTACGTCTACTGTTCGCTCGCATTGGAATACCACACTGTCCAGAGTGTGGAAAGACAGTTTCTAGACAAACCCCACAACAGATTGTTGATCAAGTTTTAGAGAGTGAAGCGGACGCAAAGTTTTTGGTACTGGCAACTGTTGTCGAAGGACGCAAAGGTGAGTACAGCACTCTGCTGAATGAACTCGTAGCGCAAGGTTTTTCTCGTGCAAGAGTTGACGGAAAAGTTATTGAACTGAGTGAACGTGAATCTCTGACACTTAAGAGACATGAAAAACACACAATTGATGTAGTCCTAGACCGACTTAGCGTTAAGTCGAGCAACAGACAGCGTCTCACTGAATCAGTTGAGGCTGCGCTGAAGCTAACAAAGGGACTTGTTTCAGTTCTTTTCACGGACACGGATGAACTGGTCCAATTCTCAGAGAAGATGGCTTGTAGTGATTGTGGAATTAGTTTCACCGAACTGGTTCCACGAGATTTCTCCTTTAACTCTCCTTATGGAGCATGCCCTGTGTGCACCGGTCTTGGCACCAGATTTGAGGTTGATCCGGAGCTCGTTGTTCCAGACGACACTCTGTCACTTGCTGACGGAGCATTGGCCCCCTGGGGCGGTGCGAGGTTCAAGTACTTTGAGCGACTTATTGGTGGCATCGCAGACCTTGGTGAGTTCGACGTTGATACTCCGTGGAAAAATCTCAAGGCAAAGGACAAAAAGCTCGTTCTTTACGGTGTCGACAAGAAGACTGTTCCGGTTAAGTACCGCAACCGATACGGCAAGGTGAAGACCTATGAGACCACCTACAACGGAATCGTTGAGTGGTTAGAGCGCAAACGAAATGACGCCGATGGTGACTGGTCTCGTGAACAAGCCGAGCAGTACATGCGCGAGATTGAATGCACCACTTGTATCGGACAACGTTTGAAGCCAGAAGTACTTACGGTAAAAATTCAGACGAGAAGTATTGCCGACGTCAATTTCATGACCATTGATGAAGCGATTGACTTCTTCAAAAAGCTGAAGCTCACCAAGCGTGAAGAATCCATTGCTCGACTAATCATTAAAGAGATCCTCGAACGCCTCACATTTCTGCTTGATGTTGGTCTCGATTACCTGACTTTGAGCCGAGCTTCAGCAACACTTTCTGGTGGCGAGGCACAGCGCATCCGCCTAGCCAGTCAAATTGGAAGCCACCTCGTTGGAGTGCTCTATGTTTTGGACGAGCCCTCAATCGGACTTCACCAACGAGACAACAAGCGACTAATTACGACACTTGAGCGACTTCGAGACCTTGGAAACACGGTCATTGTTGTTGAGCACGACGAAGAAACAATCCGCTGCGCTGATTACCTGGTTGACATTGGACCGGGTGCAGGTGAATACGGCGGGGAAGTAGTTCATTCAGGCTCCTACAAAGACATCTTGAAGAACGATCGTTCAATTACGGGACAGTACTTATCTGGAAAGAGATTCATCCCAGTTCCGACAACTCGTCGTAAAGGCGATGGCAAAAAGTTGACGATCAAGGGTGCACGAGCGAACAATCTTCAGAACGTTTCGGTTGATATTCCGCTCGGCGACTTTGTTGCGATCACTGGAGTATCTGGATCAGGTAAATCCACCCTCATCAATCACATTCTTCTGAGTTCACTAGAACGTCAAATCAATCGTGCAAAGACCATCGTGCTCGAACACGACACGATTACTGGCGTCAACAACATTGACAAAGTTGTCGCAGTCGACCAGCAGCCAATTGGTAGAACTCCTCGCTCAAATGCGGCCACGTACACAGGAGTCTTCGACAAAATCAGAAAGCTCTTTGCTGAGACTCAAGAATCTAAGGTGCGCGGCTACCAACAGGGTCGTTTCTCATTCAATGTGAAAGGCGGACGTTGCGAAACGTGTGCTGGTGATGGAACCATCAAGATTGAAATGTTCTTCCTTCCAGATGTCTATGTGAACTGCGAAGTGTGCGATGGTGCTCGCTACAACCGCGAAACACTTGAGATTTTGTACCGCGGTAAGTCAATCGCCGATGTGCTCAACATGCCAATCTCTGAAGCACTTGAGTTCTTTGACCGCCAGCCAGCAATTCTTCGCATTATCCAAAGCCTCAATGATGTTGGTCTCGGTTATGTCCGTCTCGGACAAAGTGCGCCGACACTGTCAGGTGGCGAAGCCCAACGCGTGAAGCTGGCTACCGAACTTGCACGCCGCCCTACTGGTCACACGCTCTACGTTCTTGATGAACCAACGACTGGTCTTCACTTCGAGGACGTAAATCGTTTGCTCACAGTTCTCCACCGTCTTGTCGATGCCGGAAATACTGTGATCACAATTGAACACAACCTTGACGTGATTAAGACTGCTGACTGGGTGATTGACCTTGGCCCAGAAGGTGGACGACGCGGAGGGTTAGTTGTCGGTGAAGGAACGCCAGAAAAAATCGCAAAGATGAAGACTGCAACCGGAACTGTGCTGCGAGAAGTTTTGGCCCACGGCCAGGCGAGTTCGTGACATTTGAAAAGCCTTCTGGCATCCCACGTCAAAGTGGCTGCTACTTGTTTCGTAATGATTCCGGAACTGTCATCTATGTCGGAAAAGCTCGATCATTAACTCAGCGACTCTCGAGTTACTTTCAAAAATCAAGCTCACTGACATTAAAGACGCAGGCGCTAATGAACGAGGCAACTGGTGTCGATTGGATCGTCACACCGAGTGAGTTAGATGCCTTGATCCTTGAAAATGAGTTGATCAAGGAGAATCAACCTCGCTACAACATGCGACTTAAGGATGACAAGAGCTTCCCATACGTGGCCATTGACATGAGAACGGATTTCCCCGCACCGTACGTAACCAGAGGTAAGCACCAAAAAGGTGTGCGCTACTTCGGCCCATTCGTTGATGCACGAGCACTCCGTCGCACGATTGATGAACTTCTTCAGGCGTTCCCGCTTCGTTCGTGCACTAAACACAAATTCAATTACCAGGAACGTATTGGGCGCCCGTGTTTGCTCTACGACATTGGAAAATGCTCTGGCCCATGCGTTAAGGCGATTGATCCACCGGGATATCGAGAAATTGTTCTCTCGTGGGCTCGTTTTTTCGAAGGCGATGTACGCCAACTGCGAACTCTGCTGCAAGATCGGATGGATGCTGCATCAAAGGCGAAGCATTACGAGGCTGCGGCCCTTGCTCGTGATGGCCTTGCGGCATTGGAACGCGCAGCGAGTGATCAGAGCGTTGTTCTCGATGACTACTCCAACATCGACGTGATTTCGGTTGGCACTGATGGTGGCAGAGCAGCTGCGGTCCGCTTTCGTGTTCGTTTCGGTCGAATCATTGGAAGGACTGTTCACCTAATTGACAAGTCACTAGATGAGACTGAAGCCGAGATTTTGGAAAGTGTGTTCCCAGAACTATTCCCTGACAAGGAATCAGTTCCAGATTGTGTTGTGGTGTCCAACGACACTGCGATCACACCAGTTCTTGGTGAGTATCTGAACAACATGCGAGGAAAGAATGTTGAACTCGTCGCACCGCAACGAGGAAAACGTCGCCGCCTATTGGAGCTGGCACTCGTCGATGCTGAGGCCGTGATCAACAGAGACTCGCTTCGCCGACAGAGTGACCACAATGTCAGGTCTCGAGCGCTTCAAGAACTGGGAAGCGCTTTGAGCCTCGAACAACCTCCGTTTCGCATTGAGTGCTTCGACATGAGTCACCTTCAAGGAACCAATTACGTTGGCTCAATGGTTGTTTTTGAGGACGGACTTCCGAAGAAGAGCGAGTATCGACATTTTAATGTTAAAGAAATTTTGGGAAATGACGACTTTGGAGCAATGGAAGAAGTGGTTCGCCGACGCCTCGGGTACTGGAACGAAGAACAATCAACATCAAAGTTTCGACGGGCTGATCTCATAATTATTGACGGAGGCCTTGGCCAGCTTCACTCAGCGGAGAAGGCGGCAAAAACTGCTGGAGCTAATGGTGTCAATTTCGTCGCTATCGCTAAGCGTGAAGAGCTTCTGTATGTTCCTGGAACCAGCGAACCAATTGTTTTAGATCGAGGTTCGGAGTCGCTCTATCTTGTACAGCGAATCAGAGATGAAGCGCACAGGTTCGCCATCACCTTCCACAGGTCAAAGCGTGGAAAGTCAATGGTGGCAACTTCACTCGATGGAGTTGAGGGCCT
The DNA here is from genome assembly GCA_937975915.1 of uncultured Acidimicrobiaceae bacterium. GTDB lineage: Bacteria > Actinomycetota > Acidimicrobiia > Acidimicrobiales > RAAP-2 > RAAP-2. Next base: position 491,453 of record CALJTY010000030.1, read on the forward strand.
AGGGCCAGCCCGGAGGGACCGACTCATGGAGCAGTTCGGTTCACTAGACGCGTTAAGGCATGCAACGTATGAAGAGCTTGACGCCCTTGCGTGGTTGCCTAGTGAGGTGGCTCGCAGCATCTACGATCACTTACAGGCACCGGGCCTACCAAAGCCCAAAAAGGGGAGTCCAGACGATGAGTGAGGTATTGCTAGTAACGGGAATGTCGGGCGCTGGGCGCTCTACCGTTTCGGCCGCGCTCGAAGACCTTGGCTGGTTTGTTATTGACAACCTTCCTCTGGAGCTAATCGCTCGCGTTGGTGAACTTGCTGCCGCGGGTTCGCTTGACTATGCGGGTGTTGCATTCATTGTTGGAAGATCAGGGCGCATTCAACCCGACGCCCTTCTTGCAGTTGAAAAAGAATTGCAACAGATGCATGAGAATGCAAAGATCCTTTTTCTCGATGCACCAGACGACGTCCTGATTTACCGTTTCGAAGGCAACCGACGTCGCCATCCTTTTCCGGCCCCAACGCTCGCTGACTCGATTACTGGCGAACGAGCTCTGCTGCAATCAATTAGAGATGCGGCTGATCTAGTCATTGACACAGGTTCAATCAATACCAATCAGTTGCGATCACGAATTGTTGAACACTTCACTCAGAACTCGGGTGAAGGAGCAATGCGAGTATCTCTGGTTTCATTTGGTTACTCGAACGGGATTCCTCGCGATGTTGACTTGGTGTTTGACTGTCGCTTCTTGCCAAATCCACACTGGATTGAAGAGTTGCGCCCCCAGACTGGGCTCGATGCACCAGTTTCTAATTACGTGCTTGAGCAAGATTCCGCGCAACATTTCTTAAAAGATGTCGTTGCTCTACTTGAATGGCAGATCCCAGAATTTGCCAAAGAGGGTAAGTCGTATCTTTCAATTGCAATTGGCTGTACCGGTGGACGACACCGTTCGGTTGCGATTTCAGAAGAAATCAGGAATCGACTTAACATCGAAAACGCCGTATTCCACCGCGACATCGCGCGCTAATTTATCCTCAGGTTTTTCCTGATGGATGAGCATTCTCACAACAAGCGCCAATTATTTATGCTGAAGTGTGATACTAGAAGTTCCCCTAAAGAGAAGGAGCATGCCGGTGTCAACTCGCGTAGCTATTAATGGTTTTGGTCGCATCGGCCGTAATTTTCTTCGAGCATCACTCAACAATCCAAACATTGACATTGTTGCGGTTAACGATCTAACTCCTCCGGCAACAATTGCTCACCTGCTGAAGTATGACTCGACACACGGTCGTATTGATGCAGAAGTTTCAGTCAGCGACAGCGGGATCAAGGTTGGCAACAAAACCATCAAGGTGTTCGCCGAACGAAGCCCTGAGGCACTTCCATGGGGTGAGCTAAGCATCGATGTGGTAATTGAATCCACGGGATTATTCACTACTCGTGAGAAGGCTGCGGCCCACCTCAACGCCGGAGCAAAGCGAGTAATCATCTCAGCTCCAGGAACAGATGTTGATGCAACTTTTGTTTACGGTGTTAACCACTCCACCTATGACGCAAATAACCACTTCATTGTGAGCAATGCATCGTGCACCACAAACTGCTTCGTTCCCATGGTGAAGGTATTGGACGACGCTTTCGGTGTTGATACTGGTCTCATGACCACAATCCACGCTTACACGAATGACCAGAATCTTCTTGACCTTCAACACGGTGACCTTCGTCGTGCTCGTGCCGCAGCAGTCAACATTGTTCCCTCATCCACAGGAGCTGCACGCGCAACCAGCCTTGTTCTTGAAGCGATGAAGGGGCGACTCGATGGAACATCACTTCGAGTTCCAATTCCAGACGGTTCAATCACTGACTTCACTGCAATCGTTAGCTCAACATCAGTTGAGGAGATCAACGCTGCTTTCAAGAAGGCCGCCGAAGGCGAACTAAAGGGTGTACTTGTTTACACCGAAGACTTAATTGTTTCCTCTGACATTGTTGGCCAGCCTGCTTCATGCACATTTGACTCGCAGATGACGATGGTGCAAAAGATCGATGACAACAAGTCACTTGTAAAGATCTTTGGTTGGTATGACAACGAGTGGGGATACTCGAACCGCCTTGTTGATTTAACGACACACATCGGTAAGTAGTCAATGACAGATTTGTTGGCGTCTTACGAGCGATGGGGAAGCCTCGAAGGCAAGCGAGTCCTTGTAAGGGTTGACTTCAACACACCTGTTGATGAAGTTAACGGACAACTAGAAGTCACTGATGATTTTCGAATCAGAGCAACGCTGCCTCTCTTCGAGGATCTTCTTAGCCGTGGAGCGACGGTTGTTGCCTGCACCCACTTTGGAAGACCAAAGGGTGCAGTCGTAGAAAAGTACAGCGTTGCTCCAGTACGACGTCGCTTGAAAGAACTTTGTCCCCAAGTTGAGTTATTAGAAAATCTCAGATTCAATCCGGGCGAAGAGTCAAATGACCGCGGTTACGGCGAACAATTGGTTGCGGGTTTTGACTATTACATCAACGAAGCTTTCAGTGCATCGCACCGTGAGCACGCCTCAATAATGTGGCCACCCGTGTTGCTTCCAAGTGCGGCTGGTCCAAACTTGCAAAAAGAAGTTGCCACCCTTTCTGGCATCCTTCAAAATCCCGCACGACCTTTCGTGGCAATTGTTGGAGGCGCCAAAGTCGCTGACAAGCTTGGAATCGTGAAAGTTCTGAGTGAGAAGGCCGACACGGTAATTGTCGGTGGTGGCATGGCTTTTACGTTTCAATCAACGCAAGGTCGAACTATTGGTGGGTCACTTTTCGACGAATCGTTCTTAGGCGAATGCTCAACGTTGATGGACGGTGGAAAGGTCCTCATCCCACAAGATTCAATTGGTCTCGCTGTTGGCCTTCCATTTGGCTCTAAAGGTGGCAGTGACACACCGATCGACTTCGGAGCAAACATTCCTGATGGTTTTCAAGGCTTAGACATTGGACCTAAGTCAATAATTGATTTTGAAGAAGCAATCTCTTCTGCCGCAACAGTTCTGTGGAATGGTCCTATGGGAGTTTTCGAAGACGAGAGATTTAGCAACGGAACTGAAGCCATTGCTCGCTGCGTTGCTAGGTCTTCAGCAATCTCAGTAATTGGCGGGGGAGACTCCGTGTCTGCGATTCAGATGTTCGGATTGGAAGACCAAGTCAGTTTTGTTTCAACTGGTGGTGGTGCATCACTAGAGTTTGTAGAGCTGGGCGATCTGCCTGGCCTAAAAGCATTGCGTGAAAGTAGCAAGTAAATGTCATCGAAGCCACTCGTAATTGGAAACTGGAAGATGAATCTTGACTACGTCGAGGCAGTTCATCTGAGTCAGCAGTTTGCAGTCATGCTGAAGAACAAGCCTATGGAGAATGTTGACATTGTTGTGGCGCCTCCGTTCGTCGACATCAGAAGTGTAACTTCGATTATTGACTCTGAGCGCATCACTATGGAGGTTGCAGCTCAGCACGTGAACGCTAACGACAATGGTGCTCACACTGGCGAAATCAGTGCTCCGATGTTGAAGCGTCTTAACGTGAAATGGGTGTTGGTTGGCCATTCAGAACGTCGTTCAATGTACGCTCAACGAGACTCAGTCGTTGAGCAAACGCTTCAAGCTGTTGTGAAGTCTGGGATGAACGCAGTGTTGTGCGTTGGTGAGCCACTCGATGTTCGTGAAGCAGGCGATCAAGAGAACTACGTGAAGGAACAGATTCACAGTGCACTCGTGAAGATTGACCCGAAGCATCGTGAGTTGCTAACCCTGGCCTACGAACCAATCTGGGCAATCGGTACCGGTCTCACCGCATCTTCAGAGCAAGTTTCTGAAATGACCTCATTTATTAGGAGCACATTAAAAGTTCTAGGTCTCAGCGAAACGAGAATTCTGTATGGTGGCTCAGTAAATGCTGAGAATGCAGAAACGCTGGTAACCGAGACGGGCGTAGACGGATTTCTCGTAGGTGGAGCCAGTCTTAAGGCTGAATCCTTCATGGCAATAATCCAAGCGTGCAACGACTGCTACGCTGGAAAACGCTAATCCGGAGGTTTTAGATGTTGACTTGGTTAATCGTTGCAATTGAGGCTGTTTCAGCTATTGCACTTATATTTCTTGTTCTCCTGCACTCAGGACGTGGCGGCGGTATTTCTGACTTGATGGGTGGATCTGTAGGCGCTGTCGCCGCCGGTTCGACTGTTGTTGAGCGAAATCTAGACAGAATCACCATTGCTGTCGCGTTGGTATTTACATTTGCCACGCTGACACTCGACCTGCGCTTGCAGTAGTCACCATGATCCGTCGAGGGTCAATTTCCCGCGCAGTGCTCACGGGTCTTGCCATAACGTTTGCAATCACCCCAACGGCTGTAGCTTCTGCCGCTAAAAAACCAATCGCAACGTCAAACGAAAATGCGAACACAATCACTGTGTCGCTGCCTGGCCCATTGAATGGTTGCGGTTACCTCGACGCTGGATCAAATCCAACATCAAAGGCAGTGCTCGATCTCATACAACCTTCTGCATTTTTGACCTCAACTTCAGACGTCCTTTTTGGTGAAGGAGGTCCAATTGACGCGGCTGAGCTCACATCGCTTGCACCAGAGACCGTCGTCTACACAATTGATTCGAGCTACACATGGTCAAATGGTGTTGCATTTAGTGGCAAGGATCTTCTTAATTGGTGGCTCTACGCAAAATCTGTTCCAAGCGTTTTCACCGATGGTTACCGGGCAATCAAGTCAGTGGTGGTCAATAAAGATGGAGCAACGGTCACCGTAGTTTTCTCAACTCCTTATTCAGCTTGGAACACATTGTTCCGTGATGTGACGCCTGCACCAATTGTCCCGGACTGTTCATTTTCCGCACTGTTGAGACGACCAACACTTGGTGCCTACAACGTTTCCTCCGCGAGTGCTTCACAGATTGTTCTAACCATGAATAAGAAGTGGAAGCTGAATCCGAATCGATACGGACGCATCATCATTAACGCCTCGACGGTTATTCCGGTGGCTAAGAATGTCAATTTCGCGAGATACACAACGCAGGTAAGCAAGTCCCTCTCAATGACGCTCAGTGCTCATCCGGAGTTCGCTAGCCACATTGGTACTTCTGATGATCTTCTTGAAATGACCTTTGCTCCTAGAACATTTGTCACCAGTGACATCAATGTGCGCCAAGCACTTGCGCTTTCGATTCAAAGACAATTTATTCTCAACTCTCTATGGGGCAGCGTTACCTTCTCACCAGCACCTGCAACGTCGATGCTCTTGGCCCAAGGTCAAAGTGGCTATCCAGGTGGTTCTGGTCCAGGCCCAACGCAGAGTTCGACAACAACATCGGTTGTTAACTCTGAAACCACCAGCACAACTCCAACCTCGACAGGCAACACAGTCGGCGATTGCCTCGCTTGTGCAATATCATTATTAACAAAAGATGCAGGTTTCAAAATTGTTGGTGGTATTTACAGAAATGCTGCGAACAAGGCACTTGTCGTTCACATGGCAGTTGGCCCGTCGAATCTAGAAAGAATCACCGCAAATCTCATCGCTGCTCAGTGGCGAAAAATCGGAATTGTTGTCTATGAATATTTGTTCTCTGATAATGCATCTGCCCAAGATGCGGTTGCAAGAAATAGATACGACGTAGGAATCATCACACGTACTGCCTCAACCACACCGTCAGTTCTTGCTCGTTCGTTCTACGGAGAGAGTTTCACTGATAGCTATTCAAGCGCTGTTCGAACAGCGCTACTGAACAAGCAATTCAACTCAGCAATTTCAAATTTCAATCCAGTGAATGCCCTCGTTACCTGGAAGGCCTTTGATCAAACTGTCCTAAGTCAGTTCTGGGTTAGACCGATTGTCACACTTCCAACAATGACAATTTGGTCGAATTCGCTTTCGAATGCTTTTGGGAGCCTTTCGGTCCAAGGTTTCGTTGATCAAATTCCACTGTGGGGCACAGTCGTCACCACACCATCGAAGTAAAGGATTAGTGGCTGCGGGTCGCAGCGTATAAAGTGGTACTCCGCGTCGAAGTGGTGAAATGGCAGACACGCTAGCTTGAGGGGCTAGTGCTCGAAAGGGCGTGCGGGTTCAAGTCCCGCCTTCGACACCAATGAATTACTCCCGTTGCCGTTACTGGTAGTGACGTAGGGGTCACAAGTAGTTACTACGATTAAGCCACGAGGTGCAACGTGACCCAACTGCTTTTCACAGCTTTCAGCAATCGACCTGATGCCTTGGACCTTGCACGTGAAGCTGCAGAACGTCTCCAAGATTCTGGAATCACAAGTTCTGTTCACATGCTCGATTCAGATGAATCTCCTGTCGTCACAGAAGAAACACTCGTCGTCAGCCTCGGCGGAGATGGAACGTTTCTCCGTTCTGCACGAATTGCCCACCAGCACAATGCTCGACTCGTTGGAGTAAACCTCGGGCGACTCGGCTTTCTCTTGAATGTGCAACCGTCTGAATTGGTCACAGTAATTAATGAAGCACTGGTGAGCAGCGAAGTTGATCATCGGATTGCACTCGAAATATCCTACTCAGGCAACAAATCTGAGTTTGCAATGAACGAAGTTGTGATTGAACGAGCTGAATCAGGGCACATGGTCAGAGTGAAGACATTCGTAGATAACGAAGAATTTTTGTCGTACTCAGCCGATGGTGTAATGGTTTCAACCCCAACGGGCAGTACTGGCTACAACTTCTCTGCCGGAGGGCCTGTAGTGGATGCCACTCTTCCACTCATGATTCTGACGCCAATCGCTCCTCACTTCACTATTGGAAACTCAATCGTTGTCGGATCTGAAAAGAAGTTTCGATTCGTCATTGAAAGCAATCGAGCTCTGGTGGTTGCAGATGGCCATACAGTTACCTCGCTTAACACTGGTGACTCCGTCGAAGTATCAATGAGTCAGACTCCGGTTCGAGTTGTTGCAACCCGGAGTTTCGATTTGGGAGTTCGTTTACGTCAAGGTCTTCGAGAGGGCCATGCCTAAATCTCAGTTAGTCGAACTTTATGCTCAGGGGCTTGGAGTTATTGAAGAGGCTCGGGTTGAATTCTCCGAAGGGTTCAACGTAATCACTGGCGAGACTGGCGCTGGTAAAACACTTCTCTTGGGTGCACTCGACCTCTGCCTAGGCGGGGATGCCAGCGGTGCCCGCCATGCGGTGACAACGGACATGAAGGCAGCAGCACTGTTTGTTAACCGTGACGGCAAAGAAGTTTCACTTCTTCGTGAGTCCAGTCAAGGCGGTCGTCTTAGAAGCGCCCTGGACAACACAACAACTAGTGCTGAGTCACTTCGAATCCTGGCAGAAGAATTGATAGTCATTCATGGCCAACATGACTCACTGAGCTTGAAGAATCGTTCCGAGATACTGCGACTTGTTGACACGTCGGGCAAAGTTGATACGACTGGGCTCCAAGAAGTCAGGGCACAACTGAGCGAGGCCTTGAAGTTGAGAGACAGTTTCGGCGGAGATGGTGCGAACCGAGAGAGAGAAATTGAATTTCTAAAATTTCAAATCTCGGAGATTGAGTCCGTAAAAATATATTCTCCTAATGAGCTGAAAGAGGTTCTAGAAGAACTGACTAGGTTGACCGAGATTCGTGATGGGCAAGCAGCAATCATGGGTGTGATCCAAGCACTTGATTCAGAGAATGAAGAAGCGGTCCTCACGCGTCTAGCCAGAGCAATTGGTGAGATCCCTAGCGGTGAGACGTACGACAGTGCTCGAGACGGACTTAGAGGCTCTTTGGAACAGGCGAGGGACAGCATTCGTGAGCTCTCGTCCTTTACCGATTCAGATGCTTTCGACGAGGAGCGTCTCGGCGCACTTGATGAACGAGCCGCTGCGCTACAAAACATCGCTCGCAAATACAACAATTCTCTCGAAGAAGCTCTTCAAGCGCTTAGCGATTTCTCAGCAGATCTTGAGCGTCGTACAGGTGAATCTGGACGAATTGAGAATCTCGATACTGAAATTGCGCAACTCATGTCTAAGGAAGTTGAACTAGCTCGTAAGGCAAAAAAAGATCGTGAGTATGCCTCTGTGAAACTGACTGAAGCAGTCCGAGCGCAGCTACCAAGAGTTGCCCTCCCAAATGCATTGCTCAGATTTGACGTCGGAGGCGATGACGGCTCTCACGCTCAGATTCTCTTCACACCAAATCCAGGTCTCCCAGAAGGTCCCTTACAGTCCCTCGCTAGTGGTGGAGAACTCAGTCGCGTCCTGCTGGCCATCTCATTAGAAACCGCCCAGGACGATGTGGTGGCCGTTTTTGATGAAGTTGACTCCGGTGTGGGTGGCCAGGTCGCCCAGCAGATAGGGGACTGTTTGCTCGAATTAGGGCATCGTCAGCAGGTTTTGGCAGTCACCCACTTGGCTTCGGTGGCCGCAAAAGCGGACCACCATTTTGTAATTGAGAAAACTATAATTAATGGCACGGCATCGACCAAGATTAGAAAGGTTGAAGGCGACGATCGCGTAAGCGAAATTGCCAGAATGCTGGTCGGCGACTCTCAAAGCCAAGAATCGCGAGCACTCGCTCTGCAACTTCTCGAATCTCGTCGTTAATCAGAAGAAATTTCTCGCCCTGGCGGCTAGTATGAGATTCCGTGAATGCGGCTAGTAACGAATGACAAAATTCGTTTTTGTAACAGGTGGAGTTTCGAGCTCCTTAGGTAAGGGTCTTACCGCCTCCTCGCTAGGTCGCCTCTTAAAATCTCGTGGTCTCAAAGTCACGATGTGCAAACTTGATCCGTACCTGAACGTTGACCCAGGAACAATGAATCCAGGCGAACACGGTGAAGTGTATGTAACCGATGATGGTGGAGAGACTGACCTTGACCTTGGTCACTACGAACGCTTCATTGACGAATCTCTGTCCAAGATGTCGAATACAACGACGGGTTCAATCTATTCAAACGTCATTGCTAAAGAACGTCGAGGCGACTACCTAGGAAAGACCGTTCAGGTGATTCCACACATCACCGATGAGATCAAGGAGCGCATCCGTCGCCTGGGAACTCTCGGGGCTGACGTCGTAATCGTTGAAATCGGTGGAACCGTTGGTGACATTGAAATTGTTCCTTTTATTGAGTCAATTCGCCAGTACCGTCGTGATGCTGGAAAAGACAACGTTTGTTACGTTCACCTCACATTGGTCCCTTACCTCGCTCCATCTGGAGAACAAAAGACAAAACCGACGCAACACTCAGTCACTGAACTTCGCTCACGCGGTATTCAACCTGACATCATTGTTTGTAGAAGTGACCAACCAATCTCTGATGGACTTAAGCGCAAGATTTCGCTGCTGTGTGACGTTCCTCTGGAAGGCGTAATCTCCGCAGTCGATGCTCCGAGTATTTATGACATTCCTCTCGTCATGCTCGAAGAAGGACTCGACACGATGGTGTGCAAAACGCTGAACATTGACATCGAACAGCACCCGATCGATTTAACGCTGTGGAACGATGTTGTCCACCGTGTTCACAACACTTCCAAAACTCTTCGCATCGGTATCGTCGGAAAATACGTAACAATGCCCGACGCGTATCTCTCGGTTGCCGAATCTGTACGCCACGCCGGTTTTGCAGTTGGGGCAAACGTAAAGATTGAATGGCTTGAAGCAGAGCGAGTGCCATCAGAAATCGACAGTGAACGCCTACGTCAGCTTGATGGAATCATTGTCCCTGGCGGTTTTGGCGAACGCGGGGTAGAAGGAATGATCGCTACCGCGAAAATTGCTCGTGAAAACAACATCCCATACCTTGGTATCTGTCTCGGTATGCAGGTAATGGTTATTGAGTTTGCTCGCCACGTTCTAGGTATGAGCGACGCCAATTCAACTGAATTCTCACTCTCAACCACCAACCCCGTGATTGCGTTAATGGACGAACAGATGAATGTAACTGACCTTGGTGGAACGATGCGCCTTGGTGCTTACCCGGCAATGCTCGATGAAGGTTCCGTTGTTGCCGAGCTATATGGCACAACCGTTGTTTCAGAGCGCCACCGTCACCGTTACGAATTCAACTCAAAGTACCGTGAACAATTCGAAGCATCTGGTTTTAAATGCTCGGGTGCTTCACCGGATGGACGCCTTATCGAGTTCTCAGAAATTCCGACGAATTCGTACTACGTAGGCACACAGGCTCACCCAGAATTCAAATCACGCCCTGATCGTCCGCACCCATTGTTCTACGGACTTCTTAAAGCAGCCGCTGCCAGAGGCGAGGGGCGCGAGCCGCACATCATTGACCCCGCTTCGGTTGACGCTTCGTTGTGATTTTGTCGTTCCACGAACTGTCTGGAACTCACCTTGGCAACCAGTGAAGAACTACTAACTGATTATCTTCAATGGCTGAGCATTGAAAAGGGAAGAAGTTCAGCGACTATTGAGGCGTATAAACGCGACATTGAATCTTTCCTCCAGTGGATGAAGAGCCAGAAACTCTCAGTCAAAAAACTTAGCGAAGCAGACTTCGAGAAATACTTCAATCAACTTCGTAAAGATGGACATGCTGACAGTTCGGTTGCAAGAGCCATGTCTTCAGTGCGTGGATGGTTCGGTTTCATGGCTGAAGAGGGAAGTATTTCAGTTGATCCGACGACCAGAATCGTTGGTGGCAAACGCGGAAGGACGCTACCTAAACCGCTCGAGGAATCGCTAATGATTCGACTGCTCGATTCCATTCCATCTGAGACGCCTTCAGATTTACGTGACCATGCACTTTTTGAACTTCTCTATGGCACAGGAGCTCGGGTGAGCGAGGTCGTCGGAATCTCGCTGCAGGACGTTGACTTCGATGAAGAACTCATTCTGGTGACGGGAAAGGGCTCTAAGCAACGTCTGGTCCCGATGGGTAAAACATTAAAGGGTGCACTCCGTACGTATTTGACAAAAGGTGGCAGAAGTGAATTCCCAAATGCAAAGCAGTCAACGAGGCTATTTCTCAATGCTCGCGGTGGACCACTGACTCGTCAAGGAATAGACCTCATTATTCACAAGCGTGCACTACCCGCGGGAATTGAGCAATCGACAATCAGTGCTCACGTATTTCGACACAGTTGTGCCACACATATGCTGAGCCATGGCGCCGACATTCGTGTAGTTCAGGAGCTCTTAGGTCATTCATCAATTTCCACGACACAGATTTACACCGCAGTTTCAATTACTTCGCTTCAGAAGGAATACAAGAGTGCGCACCCAAGAGCCCATTAGGTTAGATACGTGAATTACCTTTACTATCTTCTCGCAATTGTTCCTTCAATTGTGCTGCACGAAGTGAGCCACGGCTGGGTTGCTAATTACTTTGGTGACCCCACGGCGAAGCAGCAGGGAAGGCTCACGATCAACCCTCTGAAACACATTGATCCCTTCGGAACTGTCCTTCTTCCTGCACTTCTCATCTTCAGCGGACTTCCAATGTTTGGTTACGCAAAGCCTGTGCCGGTGAATGTTTCAAGACTGAGAAATCCTCGCAAGCAGTCACTGTATGTTTCGATGGCTGGCCCATTAGTTAACATCATGCTGTCTGGAGTTGGATTTGCACTTTGCGAGTACGCAATCCACAGTACGCAGAGTCAAATGACCTTCAACATAGGTGAATACCTTGGACTCGTAAACATCACGCTTGCTGCTTTCAACCTGATTCCGATCCCACCACTCGATGGTTCAGCGATCCTTGAGAGGTTTATTCCACAGCGCAACCTTGGCAAGTATTACGACTTGCGTTCTAAAGCACTGCCCTTTTTCATGGTGTTAATTATTGTTGACTCGATGTTCTTGCACATCGGAACAGGATTCCTAGGGAGCTTGCAGAACTGGTGGATAAGCCAGTTATTTTAGAGAAGGCCCATTGCCTTAGCGGCACGTTCGTACGTTGCGCCGGCGACCTGCGAAGCCTTCTCAGAACCAAGGTCGATGATTTCATTCAATTTCTTTGTGTCGCTGCGTAGTTCGTGGTATCGACCGGTGATTGGTGCAAGAGAATCAGCAACCAGCGTCGAGAGGTCACTCTTCAGATCGCCGTAGCGGGTGTAACGCTCAGCAACTGCTTCTGGTGTTTCACCACTAAACGCAGAGAAGATTTCTAGAAGATTTGACAGACCCGGCTTATTTTCCCAGTCGAATCGAACCTCGTTGTCGGTATCGGTCACTGCCTTTTTGATCTTCTTGTCGATTTCTTTTGCATCGTCAAGGAGCGACAGCGAACCGAGAGGACTTGATACGGACTTAGACATCTTGCGTGATGGATCTTGAAGATCCATCACTCGAGCAGCTGATTTTGGCTGCACACCGACTGGGAGCGTGAAGGTTTCTCCAAATCGGTTGTTGAAACGCTCGGCGATTTCGCGAGTGAGCTCGAGATGTTGGCGCTGGTCGTCTCCAACCGGAACTTCCTGCGCGTTGTAAAGCAAAATGTCAGCGGCCATCAGTACTGGATAGGTGAAGAGTCCTGCTCGGTATCCATCTTGACGAGAAGCCTTTTCCTTGAACTGAGTCATTCGACTGAGTTCTCCGAATGTGGCAACGTTTTCTAGTAGCCAGCTCAGTTGCGCGTGATAGGGCACATGGCTCTGGATGAAAAGGGTGCAGATTTCGGGATCGAGTCCGCTGGCAAGCAGCCATGCCACTCCATCAATGGTTTGAGATCTAAGTTCATCGGGGTCAATCTGGAGTGTCAATGCGTGAAGGTTGACAACACAGTAAAAGGCTTCATAGTTTTGACTGTCGGCCCATTGCTTCAGGGCGCCAAGATAATTACCAAGGTGTGGGGTGCCCGAAGGCTGAATGCCAGAAAGAATTCGCACTCCTCCATAGTAGAAGGAGTGCACACCTGACTTGTGCCGTCGAACTAGAGTTGGCTCATGACCTACGTCGTGACGACGCCGTCTTTTAGCGGCCCAGTTGAACTCTTGCTAAGGCTGATTAGCGCCCACGAAGTCGACATCCTCGACGTTCCACTTTCTCCAATCGTCGACGCCTTTGTGGCCGAAATGCGCAGTGAAACGGCAAATCTGAGCGCAGAAGATCTTTCTGAGTTTCTATTAATCGGTTCAATTCTCCTGGAGATGAAGAGCTTTCGTCTTCTTCCAGGAAAAGACAGTAATGAACCTGATGAAGAATTCATTGGCTGGGAAGAGCGAGATGTATTACTCGCACGTCTGCTCGAACTTCGCACGTACGCCTCTCTCAGCGATGCCTTCATCTCACTTTTTGAGCGAGCCAGTCGCGCTTTTCCTCGAATCCGTGGAATTGATGAGGGCTTCGTAGTAACTCCGCCTGATCTTCTTGCTGGTGTCACTACCGCAAAACTCGCACAAGCATATTTGCGTGGCATCGAAGAGAAGCCGGTCCCGGTTGTTCGCCTGAACCACGTAACAGTGGACTCGGTAACAGTCGCAGAAACTGTGGCGTCGCTCACAACACGCCTACCGTCACTTGGGAAACTTACTTTTCGTTCGCTAACTGCTGCATTGCTGACGCGCATTGAAGTGATTGTTCACTTCCTTGCGCTCTTAGAGCTATGCAAACTCGGCTTCGTGGAACTTGGACAGGGCTCAACGTTCGGTGAAGTTGAGATTGAGTGGATTGAGAATCAAGAAGAATTCGATTACGGAAAGGTCGACAGTTATGAGGGATGAGTTTTCTCTAGAACAAAAGCTCGAGGCGATGCTGACTGTTGCGCTTGAACCAATTTCAGCCGAAGAGCTGGCTGACGTCGTTGAAGTCGATACTGAAGACGTGGTCTTGGCACTACGTGCACTGCGATCAGAGTTTGCTGAGCAGCGTCGTGGATTCCAACTCGCCGAACTGGCAAGTGGATGGGTTATGCAGTCCGCCTCAGAAGTATCTGAGTGGGTCGGAAAGTTCGCAAACCGAGACGTTTCTCACCGACTTAGTTCAGCCGCTCTTGAAACTCTCGCAATCGTTGCGTACCGTCAACCAATTTCACGTGCGCAGATCACTTCGCTGCGTGGTGTGAACGTTGACGGAGTTTCTCGTCTTCTCGAACAACGTGGCTACATCGAAGAAAAAGGTCGTTCCACTGGCCCTGGAACTCCAATCCTTTATGGAACGACTGAGTTATTTCTTGACCGCATGGGTCTCGCAAACATCTCAGAACTTCCACCAATTGAAGAATTCATGCCACCTGTTGAAACTGCACAAGAGCTGGTTGATGAAATGAACTCACAATTAGATCTCGCTGAGGACGCTTAGTTGGAAGAGGGCGAACGCCTCCAAAAAGCACTCGCACGTGCTGGGTTCGGTTCTCGTCGCGCCTGTGAAATCCTTATTACTGACGGACGCGTAACAATCGACGGTCGGATTGCCGAACTTGGGAACAGAGTTCGCCCTGAAGTGAATGTGATCTGTGTCGACGGAACTCTTGCTCCTACCGCACAGAACACGGTGTACTACCTGCTGAATAAACCAGATGGCGTTGTTACGACCGCCTCTGACCCCCAGGGAAGAACAACGGTTCTTCAGTTGGTCGATTCAACTGTTCGAATCTTTCCGGTGGGTCGCCTTGACATGAACACCGAAGGACTCCTCATTCTCACCAATGATGGACGACTTGCACACTTGCTGACGCATCCAAGTTCTGGCATCGCCAAGGAATACCTGGCACGAGTAGAAGGCGATCCGTCACCAGCGTCAATTAGACGACTTCGTGAAGGTGTCGAACTTGAAGACGGGATGACGAGCCCGGCCCAAGTCAGTCGAGTTAGTGATGGTCTCCTTCGCATCGTGATTCACGAAGGTCGTAATCGCCAGGTGCGTCGCATGTGCGCAGCTGTAGGCCACGAGGTCACCAGGTTGGTTCGCACCCGAATTGGACCACTCCAGGACGCCACGTTGAGCCCTGGCAGTGCCCGCCAACTATCCGTTGGTGAAGTTCGTCGATTAATGGAGGCCGTTGGGATGACCGATGAAATCGCCTCTACTATGCCATCATGACTTCTGCACTAGTTCGAGGCCTCAGAGGCGCCACAACGTGTGATGTAGACACGCCTGAAGCCATAGGGGAGCGCACACGCGAACTCATTCTTGAGCTCATGTCTCGCAACGAAATCGATCATGACGATGTAATCAGCGTTCTCTTTACGACATCAGTAGATCTCACATCAACGTTTCCAGCATCTGCTGCTCGAGAAGTTGGATTCGGTGACATTCCGTTGATGTGCGCTAGCGAAATTAACGTTCCTGGTTCAATGAGTAAGTGCATTCGAATAATGATGCACATCTACACAACTCGTTCTCGCAGTGAAATTCATCACGTCTACCTTCACAATGCGCAGTCACTTCGCGATGACCTCCCAAAATAAGCAGCTCGCCCACGTAATTGGTCTCGGACTAATCGGATCTTCAGTTGCCCTTGCACTAACTAAAGCTGGGT
Organism: uncultured Acidimicrobiaceae bacterium; assembly: GCA_937975915.1. Lineage (GTDB taxonomy): Bacteria > Actinomycetota > Acidimicrobiia > Acidimicrobiales > RAAP-2 > RAAP-2. Next base: position 506,885 of record CALJTY010000030.1, read on the forward strand.
GGAGCGTTACCGGTGAAGATGCAAACGCCTCTGTCCTAAGTGAAGCTCTTGAGCGTGGCATCGTTTCAAATGGCGTGCTTGGAGAGAGCCATTCACTCGTGGTCATTGCAACACCTGCAGGAACTGTTGGCGAAATTGCTAATCGAGTTCTTTCTTCAGTCAGCTCAAATTCTCTTTTGGTCACTGATGTTGCTGGTGTCAAAGATTCGATCGTCAATTCAATTAGCGATCGAAGGTTCTTGGGTGGACACCCAATGGCAGGTTCTGAACTGCGAGGCTTCGCCGGAGCTCGAGCAGATCTGTTCCAAGGCTGCACTTGGGTTCTTTCGCCCACAGATGCAACACCACCCGAGGTGTACACCGCCCTTCACTCAATTCTTCGTGAACTAGGAGCAAGCGTTGTTGCAATTTCAGGGCACGATCATGACCGTCTGGTTGCTCTTGCAAGTCACGTCCCGCACTTGCTCGCAGGCGCACTTATGAACGAAGCAACAAAGACCGCTGAGCAAGATCCAGTATTGCTACAGCTTGCTGCTGGTGGTTTTAGAGACATGACCCGAGTTGCTGCTGGTGACCCGGCGATCTGGCCGGACATACTTTTCGAAAACCGAGAGGCAATCACGTCAACGTTGGACGCAATAGAAAAGCGAATCGGAGCTTTACGAACTGCTCTCGATTCAAATGATCGTGAAGACATCAAGAAGACTCTTACTACTGCGTCACAGGCTCGGCGCCAACTTCCCGGCCGCGCACTCAGTTCGGAAAACCTCGCATACCTGCGCATTGCAATTCCTGACCAACCTGGAGTGCTCGCCGAAGTCACCAAGGCAGCTTCAGATCTGCTCGTCAACATCTACGACATTGAAATCGCTCACGGAATTGAGGGGACTGGTGGAACGTTGCTTCTCGCCATTGACTCAGCTCAACGCGACCTTTTCTGTGAGTCATTGATCTCTCATGGTTTCAAGGTTGCCAGCGAATAATGATTGACGAACGCCAGATTAAACCGGCAACAAAACTTCGTGGCGAAGTGCGAGTTCCTGGTGACAAAAGCATTTCTCACCGAGCACTGATGATTAGTGCACTGGCCAATGGCGTGAGCACCATTGAGGGTCTCTCTCGAGGCGAAGACGTTGCTTCTACGAGCACGATGCTTACTTCAATGGGTGCCATCAGGGAAGACCGTGGTGATCAGGTAATCATCACTGGTGCTTCAGATGGTCTTCATGTGTCGAAAACTGATCTTGACTGTGGCAATTCGGGAACGACGATTCGTCTGATGAGCGGAATCGTGAGCGGCATTGAAGGCGTTCACGCCCTGATTGGTGATGCATCACTTTCAAAGCGACCAATGGACCGCGTCGCAGGTCCTCTGGAAATGATGGGTGCAAAGTTCTCTGGGCAAGGCGAGCACATCACTCCTCCTCTACAAATCACTGGTTCAGCAAATCTCCGCGGCATTAACTACCACGTGCCTAAGGCCAGCGCACAAGTGAAGTCCGCAATTATTTTTGCTGGGCTCAGTGCTTCAGAACCAAGCACTGTTCATGAGGACGTCAAAACCAGAAGCGCAACGGAAGACATGCTTCGCCACGCCGGGATTCAGATTGATAGTCATGACGTGGGCATCGGTAGATCGGTGACGGTGCATCCAGGAAGACCGAAGCCCGCTCACTGGATTGTTCCCGGCGACCCTTCGCAAGCCGCATTCTTCGCAGTCCTTGGACTTGTTCACCCCAATGCTCAGATTCACGTGAAGTCAATTGATACATCTCCGGAGCGAATTGGTTTCATCTCAGTGCTACAACGCATGGGTGGAATTCTCACAATTGATGAATCTGGACTAAAGGCGTCGACCTCGAAACTGAATGCGACTGAAATCCATGCTTCAGAAATACCTTCTGTTGATGAAGTGCCTGCTCTTAGCGTGGCAGCCGCTGCTGCGACAGGTGTGACTTCGTTTCTTGAAATGGGGGAGCTTCGACTAAAGGAATCAGACCGATTTGAAGGCTCAATGCGCATTGCTTCACTCTTAGGTTGCAAAGTTTGGAGCGAGGGGGACAATTTCTTCATCGAAGGACTTGGAGATGCTGCATTGTTCCAAGAATTCTCGATCGACAGCGGTCTTGATCACCGAATCGTCATGTCGAGCGCGGTTGCTGCAATCGCTGGTAATGGCGGAGTAATCACCGGTGCGTCAACTGTTGCTTCTAGCTATCCCAATTTCTTCGAGCACCTAGATTCGCTGCGATGAGCAATTTGATCATTGCTATTGACGGACCGGCGGGCTCTGGAAAGTCGACGGTTGCTAAAGCGGTCGCCGAAGGTCTCGGTTGGTCATTTCTTGATACTGGAGCAATGTATCGAGCGCTTACCTGTGAGGCGCTATCGCGCGGAATTGACATCAATGATCAAGACGCGATGGGCGCTCTCGCTCGAGAAGCTGTTATTACAACATTGCCTAGAGTCACCATCAACGGAAGAGATGTTGAAGACGAAATTCGACAAGACCACATCAACGCTGGAGTATCTAAAGTTGCAGCTAATTCGTTCGTGCGTTCGGCAATGGTTACGCGACAACAACAGTGGTCTGAGGAACAGCCGATTGGCACAGTTGTAGAAGGCCGTGACATCACAACAGTGGTGTTTCCCAATGCCACGCTCAAAGTCTTTCTCACGGCATCGCTCGAAGAGCGTTCACGTCGTAGGGGTGACGAAAGTGCTGATTCGGTTGCTCGTCGAGACGAGGCTGACTCCACCAGAGAGGCCTCACCGCTTCGACAAGCCGATGATGCAATAGTTATAGATACCACTGGACGTGACGTCGAAGGTGTAGTTGGAGAAATCATTAGATGTCTAAAGCTGAAGTAATAAAACTAAATACTCATAGACCTCTTGCGTACAGATTTGTCGTGAGGACGATTCGGATACTGGGAACTTTGTTGTTCCGACCAACTGTCACGGGTAGAGAAAACATTCCAAAAACTGGTGCAGTGCTGATTGCTCCAGTACATCGCTCAAATGTGGACTTCGCTTTCAGCGTGTTTATGTCGAGACGAAAGATCTTCTTTATGGCTAAAGACAGTCTTTACAAAATAAAGCCAATTGGAAAGTTTCTTCTCCACCTCGGCGCATTTCCAGTTACTCGCGACAGTGCTGATCGAGATTCAATGGCTGCTTCTGAGTACATCCTTCAACAAGGCCAAGCATTAATCCTTTTTCCGGAAGGAACCAGAAAACAGGGGCCAGTCATTGAGCAGCTTCGAGACGGTGCCATGTTCATTGCTTCACGAACTAATTCAGTAGTCGTTCCCGTAGGAATTGGTGGCAGTGACAAGTCAATGAAGCCAGGCGCCAAATTCCCTCGTCCTGTTCGAATCAAGATCGTTATAGGAAAGCCAATAGCGCCGCCTACGGCCGAAGGCCGTGTTTCAAGGTCTGCAATTAGCGCCAAGACCGAAGAGCTGCAAAAGGCTCTACAGGATGTCTACGATCAAAGCCTCAGGGCTTAGCGCTCTCTCCACCAGGTTCCAAAAACAACCTTGGTGTAACGGAAACCGAAGAGCCAGTTCTTACCCTTTTTGGTGGTTCCAGAGAATCGTGGGTGCCACACAGTAGGAACTTCAGAAGCACGCCATCCACGCTTCATGCAAGTAATCAGCAGCTCCGCTGTCTGGTACTGCTCTTGGGTGAGGCGATCAACAACATCGGCGAGCATGCTGACACGAAGTCCGCGGTAGCCAGTTGAGGTGTCGGTCAGGTTGGAACCGCACATACGGTTCATGATGAACGAGAAGAAGAACACGCCTGTCTTGCGAAAGCGGTCCGAAGTTTCGTCTACACCGAGTCGGCGACTGGCAACTACAAAGTCAGATTGGTCAGCAATGAGGGGAGCAAGGACTTGTGGAATTTCGGCTGGGTCATTTTGTCCGTCTGCGTCCAATGTTGCAATGTACTTAACGCCATTATTAATGCAGTAGCGATAGGTAACTTGTAGGGCCACTCCGTGTCCAAGGTTTACAGGAAATTCAATTACCGCAACACCAGGGAATGACCTAGCTATTTCAGCCGTGCGGTCATCGCCACCGTCCACTACTACCAACGTCGTATAACGCTCTCCGTTGATGGTTTCTGGCATCTTTTCAAGCACACCACCAATGTTGCCTTCTTCTTCGTAGGCACAAATAGAGGCGACAATAGCTTCAGGCTTAAAACCTGGCTTCTCTTTTTCTAGTCGTTGCAATGCTTGGTCGATTGCGTACGAACGTAGTCGTGTAAGTCGGCGTTTTTCTAGATCGGCGCTGGCCATGAATTCCTTAAATTGATTTTGCTTTAGCGAACACACGTCGAACCATGGGTTCAAAGTGTTCAAGAGGTAATGAATCGTAACCTGGATCGAAAGCTTTTTGGTCCCAACGATCGGCAAACTTCTCTGCCAGTTCGTACCAAGGTTGTCCGACGTGATTCTCACGAAGGTTTGGATTCATTCCAAGGTGTTCGTAGTAGTGACGACCCTGGAAGTCTTGGTGGTGAGCCACCATGCGATAGACATCTTCACGAACGTAGGGGCGAAGAATTTCAGCAGCAATCATCGGGTGATTGGGGACTGAAATGAGCTTTCCGACGTCATGTAGTAGCGAAGCAACGATGACTTCTTCGTCTGCTCCTTCTCTCTCGGCACGAGTTGCCGTCTGGACAGCGTGTTCCATCTGGTCAACAGAGAACCCGTCAGTAATTGCACTGAGTCCCTTAATCATTGAAAGTAGCTGTTCAGCAACACGAGGTTGAGCGGCGATTGTCTTTTCGGCAATTGTCATCCACTGTTCACGAGTAGATACATCCATGCTTGGAAATGAAGTCATGTTGAAATAATAGCCCTGTAGGGGACTTATCTTGAGACTGAAGAGAGAACTTCTGCTGCGGTGAATTCTCGGTCGGCTTGACCATCAAATGTTGAGACTGTGCCGGTATTTAAGGCCAAATCGAGTACTGCAGAGAGGGTTTTCAGCATCTCGCGTAGTTCTGGAGGTGGTGGGAAGTATTCGTCTTCAACAGTGACGGAACTGATTTCTACTCCATTCACAGGATTCAAGAACTCGAGAACCTCGTTAACCAGCGACTCAGGCGCCGATGCGCCAGCCGTCACGGCGACGGTTCCACTTAGATCGTCGGGCAATTCGAATGCTCCATTAATTCGAAGCACACGTTTACAACCAGCGGCCTCTGCAACCTTTGCGAGTGCAACGGTATTTGAGGAATTCGCTGAACCAATAACAATTACCGCATCTGCAGTTGCGGCTATCGCAGTGAGCGCCGCTTGACGATTTGTAGTGGCGAAGCAAAGGTCACTTCGATTCGGCATCCAGATTTCTGGAAAGACAATCTCTGCGTGGTCGCGAAGGTCTTGCCACTCGTTCATGCTGAGGGTTGTTTGACTCAGCAGTGCGTATGGCCCTTCCGTGTTCTTCAATTTGTCAATGTCACTTGTTGATTGAATGAGGTGAACAGATTCGGGGGCTACGGCCATAGTTCCAACAGCTTCTTCGTGTCCTTCATGGCCAACGTACAGAACGGTGTAGCCCTTTCGTGCTCGAACTTTTAGCTCGTGATGCACTTTGGTAACGAGTGGGCACACTGCATCAATAACGGTGCCACCTGAGAGCTTCGCTGTTTCAACAACTTCAGGAGGGGAGCCGTGAGCGCTCAGCATCACCGGAGATCCGGGAGGAACATCTGCAACGTCATCAATAAAGACAACACCAAGAGACTTGAAGTGATCCACCACAAACTGGTTGTGCACAATTTCGTGGTAGCAGTAGACCGGTGCTTCAAAGACACGAGTCATCCAGTCAAGGGCCTTGATGGCTTTCTCAACTCCAGCGCAGAACCCACGCGGAGCAGCAAGTACAACCTTCTCTACAGTCACGAAAACAGCCTAGTTACTTGAAAGTTGAATTATTGCCTAGGCTAGGAGGGTGTCGGGCGCGCGTATTTCCTCTATTTCTGATAGTTCCCCTATTGCGGGAGCTGGACTCATGGTCGGCGACGAGCTCATCAGCATCAATGGGCGCGAACCGAGCGACATCATTGAATACCAGCAACTCATTGACGGAAAGTCAGTCACACTGGTTGTTCAGCGCGAAGGCGAGCCGCTCCAGCGCAAGGTGACCGTAACAAAAGACGAGGGGCAACCTCTAGGTTTATCGATCGATTCTGCTGTCTTTGATCGAATTCGCACTTGTGACAATCACTGTTCGTTCTGTTTCATCTATCAATTGCCTAAGGGAATGCGTAAATCGCTTTATGTAAAGGACGATGACTTCCGACTGTCTTTCCTCTATGGCAATTACACAACGCTGACCAGATTTACTGAATTCGATCTTGAGCGCGTAATTGAAGAAGGACTGTCACCGCTCTACGTTTCGATCCACTCAACCAATCCTGAACTTCGAGCAGAGATGCTTCGCAATCCTCGCGGTGCGACAAGTCTTAGATGGCTACGTGAAATTCTTCGCGCTGGAATTGAAGTTCATGCTCAGGTTGTTGTTTGTCCCGGAGTAAATGATGGAACCGAATTGGAGCGGACCCTGCATGATGTAATTTCTCTTTATCCTGAGCTTCAATCTGTCGCCCTTGTTCCCGTCGGCGTCTCGGCTTTCTCAATGGAAGAGACCATGCGCTCACACACTGAAGCTGAAGCTCGAGAAGTTGTGAAGCTTGCAGATAAATTCCAAAAGCTCACCAATGAGGTACTCGGAAGAGTTTCCGTGTTTGCAAGCGATGAGTTCTACCTCGTCGCCGGACTGACACCTCCATCAGCGACAAAATTTGAAAGTTTGGACCAAGCAGAAAATGGAATCGGTTTAGTAGCTGCGTTTTGTGACAGCTTCAATGAAAACTCGGCAATGGAGAAGCTTGGAACTGGTTTCTTCCAGTCAGTTGATGGAGCTCCGGCGCTCGGATACCGAGCTCCGCGCGGTGGAAGCGATCAAATGTATAGCGGTGACAACGTTGTCATCATCACTGGCGAATACGCCAAGCCAATTCTTCGCACGCTCTGTGATGACAATGGCTTCGCTGATGTTGAAATCATGGCAGTTGAGAACGCCTATTTCGGTGGAAACATCAAAGTCGCTGGTTTGCTGACAGGGCAAGACCTCATCAAGGCGCTCGCTGATGTTCCTGAGTCAACCGTGTGTTTATTGCCTGATGTCTGTCTTTCTGAGGGCAGGTTCCTAGATGGCCTTACACTGGAAGACCTTCCGCATCCAGTGATCACCGTTCGCACAACGGGTCAAGATCTGCGAAAGACACTTGAGCTGGTGCGCTCCAAAGGAATGGTCTCGTCATGAAAAAGCCCCAGGTAGTAATCGTTGGGCGACCAAACGTAGGTAAGTCCTCTCTCGTCAACCGACTCGCAGGAAAGCGTGTGGCCGTTGTTGAAGAACATCGTGGCGTTACTCGTGACCGAAAGGCCGTAGAAGTTGACTGGAATGGCGTCACCTTCGACGTTGTTGACACTGGTGGCTGGCTCGAAGTCGGCGACTCACTCGAATCCAAGGTATCTAAGCAAGCTGAAGCGGCGCTCAGTGAGGCTGATCTCGTTCTTCTCGTTGTAGACGTGACAACCGGACTGGTAGATGAAGATGGACACGCTGCAAGGTGGGCACTGAAAAGTGGCAAGCAAGTTGCTCTCGTAGTTAACAAAGTTGATGATGAAATTCACGAAGCCGCTTCGTGGGACTTCATGCGCCTTGGTGCTGGAGAACCACACACAGTTAGTGCACAGCACGGCCGTGGCACAGGTGACCTTCTGGACTTCATTGTTGCTGAGCTAGGACAACAAATTGCAGTTGAAGAAGCGTCAGAAGCTGATGATGACGGTGCACTTCGGGTAGCAATTGTTGGACGCCCAAACGTTGGTAAGTCAACACTGTTTAACCAGCTCATTGGTGAAGAACGTTCAGTTGTTCATGACATGCCAGGCACCACACGAGACGCCATTGACACCGTTGTACAAACCGATGTCGGACTCATTCGATTCATCGATACTGCAGGTATGCGACGCCGTGCGAAGACTGAAGCTGGACTAGAGACGTATGCAGTTCTTCGAAGCCTCGATGCCCTAGACCGCGCCGACATTGCGATTCTCGTAATTGATGCAACCGTCGGCGCAACGGGACAGGACCAACGTCTGGCGGAACGCATTTCTGCTGCTGGATGTCCTTCACTAGTGGTCCTCAACAAGTGGGAATTAATTCCTACTGAAGAGCGCGACTCTGTTCTAGAAACTGTTGGGATCAAGCTCGCGTTCCTTGGTGACGCGCCGGTAATGAAAACCACGGCAGTTTCTGGAAAGGGTGTTCACCGAATTCTCCCTGCCCTTTCTATTGCTGCAGCCGACTACGTGAAGCGTGTTCCAACTGGAGCGCTTAATCGTGCCATCCGTGATATTCAAATTAAGCAACCAGCTCCAACGGGCAAGATTCGCTACGCAGTTCAGGGTGCAATTGAACCACCAACATTCACACTTTTTGTTTCAGGAAAGATTCCCGCTACCTACATGAGGTACATCGAACGCTCACTGAGAGAACGTTTTGAACTCGGGAACCAGCCAATTCGTGTGCGAGTCCGTACTGAATAATGACGAAGTGGTGCGAAGACTGTGATCGACCTGTAGAAGGTGATTACTGTGAAATCTGCGGCAGTCGTATTGAGGAAGTAGCGAAGGAGCCAATTCCCTGGCGGTGGCGCTTCTTTATCTTCGCAACAGTTATTTACGTCATTTGGCGTATCTATCAATTAGTTTCTTGGCTAGCCCACTAGGAGGAACAATGCCGATTTACGCCCTTGGAGACCGAGTCCCAACTATTCATGAAGATGCCTACGTACACCCAGAGGCAGTGATCATTGGTGACGTTCGAATTGGAAAAGACTCCACCATCTGGCCGGGAGCAGTGCTTCGTGGTGACTACGGAACAATCATTGTTGGTGAACGCACATCTATTCAAGACGGCAGCGTCATTCACGCAACTGCAGAACTTCAGACAACCGTCGGAGACGACTGCGTCATTGGCCACATAGTTCACCTAGAGGGATGCACTATTCACAACGGAGCTCTGGTAGGTAACGGTGCGAATGTACTCCACCGAGCTGTTGTCAACACTGGAGCAACTGTTGCTGCAGGTGCCGTTGTTAGAAACGATGCAGTAATCCCTGAGAATGCTCTAGCTGTTGGTGTCCCCGCAATAATTAAAGAGAACGCCAGTCACGCTCAGTACATAATTATGGGAGCTGCGCTCTACGTTGAAAATGGAAAACGTTACAAGAAAGATCTTCGAAAGCTTTAGCTATTCGAGATTTCAACAAGCTTTTCTAGTGCGGTAGCTGCCTTGCCACTCAGAACGCTCTGCTTCGCTATTTCGAATCCTTCTGCAATTGTCGAAGCTTTACCGGCAACAATCAGCGCGAGTCCCGCATTTGCACAAACCACATCAAAGACTGGATCCACGGAGCCACTCAGAAAATTGCGAACAACTTCAACATTTGTAGCAACGTCTCCGCCTCGGATAGTGGCAACATCGTGTGAGATGCCGAGTTCTTTCGCTGCATCTAGGCGCTTGGTTTCAATGTTGCTTCCGGTGACGTAGTGAAGCGTCGCTGTGGATCCGAGAGAAAGTTCATCTAGTCCGTCATCAGAATGAACGAGCACAGCAAATTCGATTCCTCGTGCACCTAGAACTGCAGCCATCTGCTCCATGATCTGATTCTGCGAGACACCGATTAGCGCTTTGGAAACCAGAGCTGGATTAGCGAGTGGCCCAAGAACGTTGAACACAGTGCGAAATCCAAGGGCTCGTCGGATTGGAGTCAGGTATCCCAGTGCGTGGTGGAATGTCGGAGCGAAACAGAAACCTATTCCAGCCTCTTCAACACATGTTTTAACAATCTCTGCTGGAGCATCAAGGCGTACTCCCAGGGCTTCGAGAACATCAGCTGAGCCAACTGAAGAGGATGCTGCGCGGTTTCCATGCTTTGCAATCTTCACGCCGCTTCCTGCGACCGCGAGAGAGGCCATGGTTGACACGTTCACGGTATGCAACTGATCGCCACCAGTTCCAACAATGTCCATGGCACTTGAATCAACGCTGAAGGTAGTAGCCGAAGCAATCATCGCGTCGACGAAACCAGTCATTTCGTCGGCGGTTTCACCCTTCGCGGTAAGTGCGGTAAGAAAACTCGCAATGAGAGGCGCCTCAATCTTTCCTTCAAGTATTTGTGCCAAGGCGTCACGTGCTTCGGAGCGCTCCAAATTCGTGCCTCGTACCAGAGGGTTCAGAACATTTAGGGAAAACGAAACGGCCATGAAGGTAGGTTATCCGCGGACCTTGCTTGAGCATTCTCCAAGTAGAATTGATGAATGGCGGCGACATATCTAGACAACATTGTCGAGTTTCACAGGCAACGAGTATCTAAGGACGCTCGAAACTGGAAAGAGCGTGCCGAGTCACTTCGTTACTCCGGGCCGTCTTTTATTGACGCTCTTAAGAACAATCCCAACGTTGCGGTAATCGCAGAAGTGAAGAGACGTTCTCCTTCAAAAGGATGGATCAACGAAGACCTTGACCCTTCTTCACTCGCACAGAGTTACGTCACCGGGGGAGCAGGTGCGATTTCAGTTCTAACCGATGAAAAGCACTTCAGTGGGTCTGTTGCTGATCTAAGTGATGTTCGTGGCGCTGTAGGCGTTCCCATCCTTCGAAAGGACTTCACTCTCGGAGCCAACGATGTCCTTGACTGTATTGAAATCGGCGCATCAGCAGTGTTGTTAATTGTCGCAGCGTTGACCCAGAATGAATTGAAGGCCTATTTCAACCTTGCTTCTGAAGTCGGACTCGATGCCCTGGTCGAAGTCCACGACGAAATTGAAGTTCAGAGAGCTATTGAAGTTGGAGCAACAATCATTGGAATAAATCAACGTGACCTACATTCCTTTGCTGTCGACACTGAACGTGCTGCAAGGGTTGCTGGTTCGCTCCCTTCAGACGTGATTTCAGTATGTGAATCTGGACTAAAGGATTTGAATGATGTTGAGAACGCCAGTAATGCTGGCTTTGATGCGGTGCTCATTGGTGAGACCTTCGCATCGTCTCCTGATCCAGAAGGCGCCGTCAGAGCGTTGTCATCAGTGAAGAAGAGTTCAAATGGTTGAGCTCGATCTTCTTCCTTCCTTTATCAAGATTTGTGGAATCACATCAGTCGAGGATGCATCATTCGCAGTCGATGCAGGTGCCACGGCGATTGGTCTCGTATTTGCGCAATCCCCGCGAAAAATTGACGAGGTCAAAGGTCAAGAAATCTCCGACTATGCCAAAGATAAGATTTTGCGTGTTGGGGTCTTTAAGGATCAATCAGATTCTGAGGTTCTTTCATTCGTCACACAGGTCGAACTTGACTGCGTTCAGCTCCATTCTGCGCTCAGCACGGAACTCGCTGGCGAGCTTCGAAGATTGAATGTTGCAATCATCAAGGCAATGTCAGTTGGAACAGACGAGATTGACAACTTCGACGAACATCGGGTCGACGCCGTGCTCATTGACGGCCCTGCGCCTGGCAGCGGAGAAGACCACTCCTGGGCGGACGTTCAACAGAACCATTTCCAACGCCCCATGATCGCTGCTGGAGGACTGAATAGTTCCAACATTTTGCGCATAGTCTCGAGTACGAGCGCTTGGGGAGTTGACGTTTCATCGGGTTGCGAATCTGCTCCCGGTAAAAAGGATCAGCTCAAAGTGCAAGAATTTGTAAGTAAAGCAAACAAAGCGTTTGTTCAACAGGAGAACTTCAATGACTGAAGCAAAGACATTCATGCAAGCGCCTGATGAACGAGGACGCTTTGGTGAGTTCGGAGGTCGCTTCGTACCCGAAGCACTGATGCCAGCTTGCCTGGAGCTCGAAATCGCATTCAAGGACGCCTGGTCAGACCCTGCATTCATTGAGGAGTACAACACAGTGCTCCGTCAATTTGCTGGAAGACCAACACCTGTAACTCCACTACTTCGACTTTCAGAAAAACTTGGTATCAACGTTTATGCGAAACGTGAAGACCTTGCTCACACAGGATCGCACAAGATCAACAATGTGGTCGGACAGACACTTTTAACCAAGCGAATGGGAAAGACACGGGTCATTGCTGAGACCGGTGCCGGACAGCACGGAGTTGCTACTGCAACCGCTGCAGCACGCCTCGGACTTGAGTGCACTGTGTACATGGGCGAAGTTGACACGATCCGTCAATCTCTCAACGTCTTTCGCATGGAGCTTTTAGGCGCAACGGTTGTTCCTGTTACTTCAGGCAGTAGAACACTCAAAGATGCTGTGAATGAAGCAATGCGTGAATGGGTCACCTGCGTTACCGATACGCACTACTGCCTCGGATCTGTAATGGGACCCCATCCTTTCCCATGGATGGTTCGTGAAATGCAAAGCATCATTGGACACGAATCCTCAAGGCAATTGATTGAACTTGGTGTTGCAACTCCAGACTTCGTTGTTGCCTGTGTTGGAGGTGGTTCCAATGCAGCGGGTATCTTCTCTGGATTCGCAAATACCTCAGCTCGCCTCATCGGAGTTGAAGCTGCTGGGGGAGCCGCAGTCAAAAACGGTTCGCCAGGAGTTCTGCACGGAATGCGTTCAATGCTTATCCAGAGTGAATTTGGACAAATTGAAGAGGCTCATTCAATTTCTGCGGGACTGGACTATCCGGGTATTGGCCCAGAGCATGCTCACCTCGCTGATGCAGGTCGTGCTGAGTACTACCCAATTGGCGACGAAGTTGTCCTGGATGCTCTCCAGCTACTGAGTGAGCTCGAAGGAATCATCCCAGCGCTCGAAACGGCTCATGCGGTTGCGTGGATTACTCGTGAAGCAGGTAAGACAATTCCAAAGGGCTCATCAGTCCTCCTCAACCTCTCGGGACGAGGCGACAAGGATGTTGCCCAAGTTCGCTCACTGCTTCGAGGCGAATAATGAAGCCTTTAGAGACGAAGCTTCGTGCCGTCAGAGAAAGTGGTCGAAAGGCTCTAGTTCCGTATTTCATGGCTGGACTAACTCCTGACTGGACGCAACACGTAGAAGCAGCGGTGCATGCAGGAGCAGATGCAGTAGAAATTGGAATTCCCTTCAGCGATCCAATTATGGACGGCGTTGTTATTCAAGAAGCAGCGCTCACATCGCTTTCTCGAGGGACCAACCTGGATTCAATCGCTGCAGATTTAGCAAAGATGTCCGTTGACGTTCCGCTCATCACGATGACGTACTTCAACATCTTTCATCATTACGGTCTAGAACGATCAATCGGCAAGCTAACCGAGTCAGGAATCGAGGGAGCAATTGTTCCTGACCTTTCACTCGAGGAGTCTGGTCCGTGGACCGAAATTAGTAACTCGCACGACTTGGCGAACATCTTTTTGGTTGCACCATCAACGAGTCCCGATCGTGCAAAACTATTGGCCCAGGCTTCTGAAGGCTTCTGTTACGCATCTGCTCGAATGGCAGTCACTGGAAAGTCATCTGACGAGGGCGGCGCTCAGAGCGTCGTCGCTGGGATTCGAGCTGGTAGTGACATTCCTACATACGTTGGCATCGGTATCTCAACCCCGGAGCAGGCGCAGGCCGCATCTCTGCTCGGCGACGGTGTGATTGTTGGTTCTGCCTTGGTCCAATTACTTCTGGACGGAGCCGGTCCATCAAAAGTTGAAGAATTCATAAGCTCCTTCAGACGGGCAATTGACTAGTTTTTGAACTCAATTAGGGTCGAAGTCGAAAGTTTTTTTCAGCCTGACATCAGTGAATTCGCCTAAACCCGCTATTCCCTTGCGTTACGCATAAGTAAGTACTTCTTAATTTTTCTCGTTACAGAACCGTAATAAAGCCACCTGATGGTGCATGCTTTTAGTGCGGAGGGAATTACAAACTAATTACCTTTAAAAGGAGATTTAAATGTACGTATTAGGCGAATTTTTACTCTTGTCGGCGCTACTTGTAGCTGTTCTTTCAGTTTGGAACGGACTTACAGGAACACTAAAGCTCGATGGTCCAATCCGGATGATTCCAATTATTGGTTCACACCAAGACCTTGGAATGGCAATCCTTATGATTTGGGCCGTAGGCGTTCAACCAGCAGCTGGTTGGGGAATTACAACAAGCCACGCTTGGATGAACGTAGTTATTAACGGTGCCATCGTATTTGGCTTCATTCCACTTAAGGATGCAGTTGTCTCAATGGTTTCAAAGGGCCTGCGCGCCTAGTTGTTCAAGTTTCAATAAAAACGCCCGCCAGTTATCTGGCGGGCGTTTTTGCTTCTCTATAGTCTTTCAATACACAACAGCGAAAAGATTGGACTTTTGATGGCTGAATCGAAACTTGAAGCGTGGCTTGAAGAAACAAGGTCTTTTCCTCCATCTCCTGAATTTGCTGCTCAAGCAAACGCCCAACCAGGCATCTACAACGAAGCCTCAACGGATCCCGTTGCATGGTGGCGAGAGCAAGCTAATCGGCTCCGCTGGGACGTCGCTCCTACGAAGACCCTTGAGTGGGACTTACCCTTTGCTCGCTGGTTCTCAGACGGCAAACTTAATGCGAGTGTGAGCTGCGTTGATCGACACGTTGATGATGGCAGAGGCGACAAAGTTGCCTACCACTGGATTGGTGATGCAGAAGGTGAAGAACGAACCATTACTTACAGCGATCTTTTGAAAATGGTGTCACAAACAGCAAACGCACTCAGTGAGCTTGGCGTTAAGAAGGGCGACCGAGTTGCTGTCTACATGCCAATGATTCCTGAAGCAGTGGTCGCCATGCTTGCAATCGTGCGCCTTGGTGCCGCACACTCGGTGGTCTTTGGTGGTTTCTCAGCAGACGCTTTATCGAGTCGAATTCTGGACTCAGATTGTCAGTTCGTCGTGACCGCCGACGGTGCATTTAGACGTGGGGCAGTGAGTCCACTTAAGCCCGCAATTGATGAAGCTCTTCAATCATGTCCCAACGTGAAAGCTGTTCTGGTTGTTAAGCGCACCGGACAAGAAGTTAACTGGGTTGAGGGAAGAGACCACTGGTGGCACGAGACTGTTGAGCGTCAGCCTGAAACGCATGTTCCAGAATCATTCGATGCCGAACACACGATGTTCATCATGTACACCAGTGGAACCACCGGAAAGCCCAAAGGGATCTATCACACCACTGCCGGTTACTTAGTGGGAGCCGCCACCACGTATTTCAATGTTCTTGATGCGAAGCGTGACACTGACGTCAGTTGGACTGCTGCGGACATTGGATGGATTACCGGTCACAGTTACATCGTCTACGGACCGCTAATAAATGGAATGACGCAGGTCATGTACGAAGGTCTCCCTGACTCAGGCGGTAAAGATCGCTGGTGGAAGATCATTGAGAAGTACAAAGTGACTGTCCTCTACACAGCGCCAACCACAATTCGAATGTTGATGAAGTGGGGGGAAGAACTTCCAAAATCGAGAGACCTTTCTTCACTTCGCCTTCTTGGAACCGTTGGTGAACCCATTAACCCTGAAGCATGGATGTGGTACCGAGAAAACATCGGAGCCAACAAATGCCCAATCGTTGACACATGGTGGCAAACAGAAACTGGAACCATGATGATTGCTCCTCTTCCAGGAGTCACAGCAACCAAGCCAGGAGCTGCAATGCGAGCGCTTCCTGGGATTGGAGTTGACGTGGTCGACAACGAAGGCAATTCAGTCGGAAACGGCGAAGGTGGCTACCTCGTTCTTACAACTCCCTGGCCATCCATGACTCGTGGAATTTATGGTGACCCTGAACGTTTTAAGTCAACCTACTGGTCGAGGTTTCCAGGCAAATACTTCGCTGGTGACGGAGCTAAGAAGGATGAGAACGGTGACTTGTGGCTACTGGGTCGTATTGATGATGTGATGAACATTTCAGGACACCGACTCTCAACCACCGAAGTTGAACACTCGCTCGTTGGCCACCAAGCGGTTGCTGAGGCAGCAGTTGTTGGTGCATCAGATGAATTGACGGGACAAGCAATTGTTGCGTTCGTAACTTTGAAGCAATCAGTGCTTGATGGTGGCGATGATCAGTCAGAGATTGTTGAACAGTTACGTCAACATGTCTCTAAGACAATTAGTCCCATCGCCAAACCGCGCCAAATTATTTTGACACCGGAACTTCCAAAGACTCGCTCAGGCAAGATCATGCGCCGTCTGCTTTTAGACGTTGCAGAGCATCGTTCACTCGGTGACGTAACAACACTCACTGACCCAACGGTTGTGAACATGATCTCTGGGCTCATGGAGACGCACACCAGCACTGACGATTAGTTGCTAGGAATCAAAGCCAAGGCCAAACAAGTCCATGGTCTTCAACCAGAGATTTCGCTTTCCTTCATTCTCATCGGCACGCTTAATTGACCATTTTGTAAGACTAATGAAGAACCATCTAAACGGTTCAGGAGGAAATGGCATCGGTTTTTTGCGGACCATTGTCAACTTTGTTCGTTCCGTATCCAGACCATCTAAAAGATCCAACATGGTGTTTGCACCAAAGCGAGTAGCTCCAACGCCAAGCCCGGTGTAACCCAGGACGTAGGCGACCTTCCCGCTGTGTGCAGTGCCCCAGAAGGGCGAGAATCTCGTGCACGTGTCGATGACCCCGCCCCAGGCGTGAGTGAATTTAATTCCTGCGAGCTGGGGGAACGTCTTTAGGAAGTGTTCAGCGAGCATTGCGTAGGTTTCCGCGTTGTATTCAGGCTCGCTCGTGACCTTGCCTCGGAAGTTATAGATCGCGTCATAGCCGCCCCACAAAATACAGTGGTCCTTTGTCAGTCGGTAATAGTGAAACTGATTTCCAGCGTCCGAAACTCCTTCATGACCATCCCACCCAATGCTCTCGAGTTGCTCTTCGTTCAGAGGTTCGGTTACAAGTTGAAAGTCATAGACCGGGACGACGTATTTACGAGCCTTTTTGACGAGGGAAGGAAAAACATTGGTGGCGAGTGCGACCTTCGCAGCGGTAACTGCACCATAAGGAGTGTGAACGCGAACGGCGCCATCAAGGTCTTCGAGGCGTTCGACTTTTGAGTTCTCGAAAATTTTCACTCCGAGCGACAAGCACACCTTCTCGAGACCCCAAACCAGTCGTGCAGGATCCACTAGAGCTGTTCCGTCTACATCGAATAGTGCACCTTCATAGATGGGAGAGTGGATTCGCTTTTGAACTTCTTCCTTGGAGAGAACTTCTACATGATCTCCAAATTCATTGCGCAGCCGTGCATCTTCGGCCATGTCTTTAAACTGCCAAGGAGCAACGGCAACGCTTAGCTCACCAGTTCGTTCCCAGTCACATTCAATGGCATAGCGTTTTACGGTTGCCTCAATCTCATCGAGATTTTCACGGCCAAGTCGCTCAATTATTCGCATCTCGTCCGCGTACCGGTGCATTCCGTTTCCGAAACCATGGGTGAGTGAAGAAGAACAGAAGCCACCGTTGCGACCTGAAGCACCAGCACCAGTTTCGTATTGCTCGACAATAACTATTTCTCGACTGGGATCTCGCTCCTTGGCGAGCAGAGCGGTCCAGAGACCGGTGTAACCGGCGCCGACAATGCAGAGGTCTGCTCCAACATCACCAATCAGAGCAGAATGGGATTCAGGCTCAAGAGGGTCAGAGTCCAGCCACCAGAGATCCGGCTGCACATCGGAGAGGTGGCGTAAGACGAAGGGATCCTTCTTCTCCATTTGTGTCCAACCAACGGTTGGAATCACCCTCTCTAGGTACAGCGATTTCGCAACTACTTCTATTACGAACGCCAGTTTTCAAACCGGCCTACTCAACAATTGTATCTAAACATTGAGAAAAAACAGGTACGAGCAGGTAGCAATCAGGTACTGAAAATAGTCCTAAACTGGCTAATCACGCATTGCCAACTAAAGGGACACATGAGACTCGCCAACGTTGACGGCCGCACGACAATTATTTCTGAAGAAGGACTCATTGACGTCCAAACTGCTTCGGACGGAGCATTCTCGAGTTCCGTCGATAAGGCAATCAACAACCTCGATGCTCTCAAAAAGTGGTTCTACGACACTGATCCGGCACCGACCACAGTCGCAACCCTCGATGAAATAATGAGTCGCAACGACCTTGGCCCAGTGATTGAAAACCCGTCGCAAATTTTCGCCATTGGACTTAACTACCGCACCCACGCCGAAGAGATGAAGCTCGTCTTGCCAACTCGACCAATGGTCTTTACAAAATTTCAATCTTCAATCACGGGCGCAAACTCATCCTTCAAGATCCCCTCAGAAACAACGGACTGGGAAGCAGAGCTAGTAGTTGTTTTCGGAAAGCGCGCTCGAAACGTTTCGGTAGAAGATGCACTCAGCTACGTTGCTGGATACTGCACTGGAAACGACCTCAGTGACCGTGAACTTCAAATGGCAGGATCGCCAGCACAGTTCTCACTTGGAAAGTCTCACGAGAATTTCTCACCAATTGGTCCATGGCTCACAACAGCTGACGACATTGAAAATCCGAACGATCTTCGAATCAGCTGCAGTATTAATGGAACCAAGTATCAGAACTCAAACACGAGTGACATGGTTTTCACTGTTGCAGAACTTGTTTCCTACGTTTCATCGGTATGTGAGATCCGTCCAGGCGACATCATGTTCACTGGAAGCCCGCACGGTGTGGGTCAAGGTCAAACTCCAAAGATGTTCCTTAAGCCTGGCGATGTTGTTGAAACAACCATCGATGGACTTGGAACGCTTCGAAACAAGGGTATTTAAGTCCTGGTCGGGCTGGGGAGATTTGAACTCCCGATCTCTCGGCCCCCAGCCGAGCGCTCTAGACCAAACTAAGCCACAGCCCGTGAAGGGAAAATCCTACTGGCTTGAACGTTGCGAACCGTGAGCCTGATCAGGGTGCAGCAACCACGCACGAGCCTCGCAAAGATGCAAAACAATTTCACCTGGCAGCTTTGTCTTGATGGCTTCAGCAATTCGTTCATCGATTGCAGTTATTAGATCATTGTTAATTGTCATTTGTAGAACTTTCTAGCCACCAGCAGCGGCAGTCACTATTTCAATTACATCACTGTCTTTCAGTGCTGTTGTGTTCCATGCAGATTTACTAATAATTTCGCCATTAATTGCTACGGCAACGCCACGAGGAGTGATCCCCTCATGAACGAGCAACTGCTCGATCGTTCCCTGGAAAGAAGACTGATTTCCGTTCAAAATCACTTTGCTCTCGCATTCGCAAACTCAAGAGCCTGCTGGGAGGCCAGGGGAGCAAGTGTTATGCCATGGCGGTAGTGACCAGAACTCCAAGCCCAGTTAGGGGTCTTAAGTTCTTCGAAGAATGGTTCGTGATTTGGCGCAGCTGGCCTAAGACCAATTCGCGTTTCGACGATTTCGGCTGTTTCGAGTGCAGGGAAAACTTCAAGTGCATCACGGAGAAGACGTTGGAGTTCACCAGCTTCCACAACGGCATTACCGCTTTCATCAGAAGACGCGCCAACAACGTTGTAACCACCGGGGCGGCTCACTAAGTAGATCTTTCTACCTCGAACAAAGGCTCGAACCATTGGCTCGGTGCTTCGATCGAATCCTTGCATGCGAACAGTAATCCCTCGAACCGGACGAAGGGAATTTTCGCCACTGGTGAGAATTCCAGATGGAAGCGTCGATGAGCCAGTTGCGATTATTCCTGTAGAGGCTTGATGGGAGCCTGAAGCAGTTCGAACCTGAACTCCGCTTGATGAAGGGACAACCTCTTCAACAAAATCACCGCGTAGGTTGACCTGAAGCTTTTCTAGAGCGCGAAGTAGTGCTGTGATCGCTTGATCTGGGTCGAGCCAAGCATCATCTCGCAACAGAATGCCCTCGTTTATTCGCGGAGAGATGTTTTCAAACATCGTTGGGTTGCTGTCTTTGTCAACACTCGAAACACGGGCCTGGAATTCTGTGGCGAGCTCAAGGTGCTGTTGTACAAGTCTCTTGTCTGCATTGTCCCAACCAACGAGAAGTGTCCCTACCTGGTGAATTTGAATCTTTTCACCGCAGAGGGATTCAATCTCACTCGATAAAAGTTGCCAAGCGGGCGTTGACCTCATTTGAACTGAATACTGAGACTGTTCTCCGCTTGTAATTTCGCCACCAGGGGCCAGCATCCCAGCGGCCGCAAATGTCGCTCCTTTGGCAAGATGTGGATCGAATAGATCGACAGAAAAACCGGCCTGGGCAAGCCGGTAAGCGCTCAGAAGGCCAATTATTCCGCCACCAACAACAATCGAACTTTTACTCACCCCACCACAGTAGGCGTGGCACGAGTAATTGCAGATTCGTTATACTTATTTCGGGTCAGCGTTGTCCCACTAGACAACGAATATGACAAAAACTCTCTACGACCCCAATTTTGAGCACGACGCCTGTGGCGTTGGAATGGTTGCTGATCTCACAGCAACACCAACTCACAAGAACGTCTTCGACGCTCTAACCATTCTTGAAAACATGGAGCACCGTGGCGCCACTGGAGCCGATACGGGCTCAGGTGACGGCGCAGGTCTTCTCATTCAAATGCCGGACTCATTTATTCGTGAAGTCTTTGACAACGTGCCAGCTGCTGGTGACTACGGCGTTGCGTTCTGGATGATTCCAAAGCACTTAGTCATGAGTGACGTCCAGTCAACAATTGACAAGGCGCTCGCGAAGGTTTCTTTGAAGTCAAGTGGTTGGCGAGTGGTTCCGGTTGACTCTTCAATCCTTGGGCCAACATCATCAGCATCAGAACCGGTCTTTATCCAACAACTCATTACCAGCAACGGTGCTGAAAGCCTTGAGCGATCACTCTTTGCTGCTCGAAAGATGCTGGAACATGAGCTTCCGATCTATGCGTCTTCATGTTCGCCGAACGTACTTATTTACAAAGGAATGCTCAGTTCGCCACAACTACGCCAATACTTTGATGATCTTCGCGATGAGCGTCTGATTACTTCAATCTCAGTAGTACACAGTCGCTTCTCAACCAACGTGTTGCCGAGATGGGAACTTGCTCAGCCATTCCGTTACATCTCGCACAACGGTGAAATCAACACCGTTCGCGGTAACCGAAACTGGATGACTGCTCGAGAAACAACACTTAAAAGCGATCTGCTTCCGGTTGAAGTTTCGGATCTGTATCCAATCATTACTGACAACATGTCTGACTCTGCGAGTTTTGACGAAGTAGTTGAACTCCTTGTTCAGTCTGGAAGATCACTTCCACACGCAGTTCTCATGATGATTCCTGAGGCATGGGAAAAATCAACATTCATGAGTACCGAACGTCGTGATTTTTATCGCTACCACGCGGGACTCATGGAACCATGGGACGGACCGGCTTCAGTTACCTTCACCGATGGAAAAATTGTCGGAGCCGTGCTTGACCGTAATGGTCTTCGTCCAGCTCGTTACTGGGTCACCAAAGACAAGAGAGTCATCTTCGCTAGTGAAGTTGGAGTGGTTGATGTTGATCCAGCAAACATTGAACGAAAAGGTCGCTTGCAACCAGGACGAGTTTTCCTCGTAGACATCGAACAAGGTCGAATCATCGACGACGAAGAACTCAAGGGAACCCTCGCAGCAAAAGCTCCGTACGGCCAGTGGTTAAAAGAACAGCAAATCTCACTAGATGAGATTGACGCTCGACCATGGCTCGCTCCAAGTCACGCTTCAGTAGTTAGACACCAGAAGAACTTTGGATATAGCGAAGAAGACCTTCGACTCATCATTAGACACATGGCACAAGTCGGTGAAGAGCCAATTGGTTCAATGGGTTCAGATGCGGCTTTGCCAGCACTTTCGAAACAACCTCGTCCAATCTTTGACTACTTCACACAACTGTTTGCTCAGGTTACAAACCCACCGCTAGACGCAATTAGAGAAGAACTTGTCACTTCAACACGAGTGACAATTGGCGGCGAAGACAACCTGCTGACCGAGACCGACCGTCACGCTCACCAAATTGTTCTTCCATCACCTGTGCTCAGCATTGACGAATTCGCCAAGATCCGCTACATCGAAGAATCTGACAAGGCAGTAGGTTTTAAAACTTCAGTCGTCGAGGGATTGTTCCCCTCTAGTGGTTCTGGAACTGCAGGTGAGCGACTAGCTAAAGCAATCCAGGAAGTTACCAACGAAGTTGTTAAGGAAGTTCGCGCTGGAGCCAACATCATTCTTCTGTCTGACCGAAACGTCAACAAAGACTTCGCAGCTATTCCAAGTTTGCTACTTACCTCTGCTGTTCATCACCGTCTGGTCGCTGAACACATCAGGACATCAGCGGCCCTGATTATTGAAGCTGGTGACGTTCGAGAAGTTCACCACGTTGCTTTGCTGCTCGGCTTCGGAGCTTCAGCCGTTTGTCCATACCTTGCGTATGAGTCAATTGATGATCTCGTTGAAAAGGGTGAATTAACCACTGCCGCTTCCGTTGACGCTAGATACCTATACGGCAAGGGACTCAACAAGGGAATTGTTAAGACCATGTCCAAGATGGGTGTGTCAACCGTCGCAAGTTACGTAGGATCCCAGCTTTTCGAAGCAGTAGGAGTTTCTGACGACATTCTGTCTCGCTACTTCCCAGGCATGAAGTCGCGAATGGGTGGAGTAACACTTGAGCGCGTTGCACAAGACGTTCTCACCTGGCACTCTGACGCATACACACCTGCTGAAGGTGAGCGAATCGAAATTCGTAACAAGGGCGAGTACCAGTGGCGCCGTGACGGAGAAATTCACCTCTTCAATCCACACACAGTGCAAAAACTGCAACACGCAACTCGTGAAAAGCGTTACGACATTTTCAAGGAATACACCAAGATGGTTGACGAGCAAAACGACGCGAAAGTCACGCTTCGCGGACTCTTCAATCTGAAGTCAGCTGCAACGCCAACTCCTCTCGACCAAGTTGAGAGCGTTTCATCAATCATCAAGAGATTCTCAACCGGTGCAATGTCATACGGTTCGATTTCCGGTGAGGCGCACGAAACCCTCGCCATCGCTATGAACCGCATTGGTGGAAAATCAAACACCGGCGAAGGTGGAGAAGACGAAGAGCGTTTCGACACTTCTGACCCACGCTTCAACCGTCGATCTTCCATCAAACAAGTTGCTTCAGGACGTTTTGGTGTCACGAGCCGTTACCTAGTTAATGCAGACGACATTCAAATCAAGATGGCTCAAGGAGCCAAGCCAGGAGAGGGTGGACAGCTACCTGGATCGAAGGTCTATCCGTGGGTAGCAAAAACCAGACACTCGACACCAGGTGTTGGACTCATCTCACCACCACCTCACCACGACATTTATTCGATCGAAGACCTTAAGCAACTTATCTTCGACCTCAAGAATGCCAACGATCAAGCTCGAATCCACGTGAAGCTCGTGAGTGAACAAGGTGTTGGAACTATCGCTGCGGGTGTTGCTAAAGCGCACGCTGACGTCATCCTTATCTCGGGACACGACGGTGGAACAGGTGCTGCTCCGCTGACATCTCTGAAGCACGCCGGAACGCCATGGGAAATTGGACTCGCAGAAGCTCATCAGACTCTTGCTATGAACGGTCTTCGTAATCGTGTTGTTGTCCAAGTCGACGGTCAACTGAAGACTGGTCGCGACGTCGTCATCGCTGCGCTTCTAGGTGCCGAGGAATATGGATTTGCCACTGCACCACTCGTTGTTTCTGGTTGCATCATGATGCGCGTTTGTCACCTCGACACTTGCCCAGTGGGAATTGCAACCCAGAATCCGAAACTACGTGAGAGATTCAACGGTCAACCCGAATTTGTTGAAAACTTTTTCGAGTTCATTGCAGAAGAAGTTCGTGAATACATTTCGCTGCTTGGAGCAAAGACCCTTGACGACATCATTGGCGATACTGACCGAATTGCTATCGACAGCAAGACTTCGGAACTTAGCGACTTCGATTTGAGTGCACTACTTGCTCCTGTCGATCACAACCAGCGTCGCCAAACAACCAAACAAGACCACGAAATGCACGATGCTCTCGACTGGACTTTCATCGATGAAGCAGTTCGTAGCGCCACCACTGGTGTGTCGACAACGATTGCATCAAAGATCAACAACATCAACAGAGCTGTAGGAACACTTACAGGAAGCGCCATTACTCGCGCACTCGGGGCTGACAAACTTCCTGACGATCACATTCAGATCAACCTGGAAGGATCCTCTGGTCAGTCGCTGGGAGCATTTATCCCTCAAGGATTGACACTTCGTCTGACTGGTGATGCGAATGACTACGCAGGTAAGGGCCTCTCGGGAGGACGCATCATCATTAAGGCGCCTTCGGCTTCAACTTTCGAGACTGATCAAAACATCATCGCTGGAAACGTGATTGGTTACGGGGCAACCTCTGGTGAGATCTTTATTAACGGAGTCGTTGGTGAGCGCTGTGCGGTAAGAAATTCTGGTGCAACAATTGTTGTTGAAGGAACTGGCGACCACGCGGGTGAGTACATGACTGGTGGAGTAGTAGCAATCCTCGGAGACATCGGACGCAACCTCGCAGCCGGAATGTCTGGTGGAACCATCTACTTGTATGACCCTAAGAAGACGATTCATGATCACTTAAGCGCAGGCGTCTACGAGATTGATCCACTCGAATTCGAAGATGACGAAAAACTCCTCGACATCATCACTCGTTTCGAAGCCGAAACGGGATCGAAGAAGGCCAAATCGCTACTGAGCCATTGGCGAACAGCTCGAATGGACTTCGTTCGCATTGAAACATCTGAATACCAGCGAGTCAGAGACGAGCTTCGAAATGGGTAAGGTCACCGGATTTATAGAGTTTGATCGCGTAGGACCGAAGTATCGGCCCGTTCCAGTTCGCCTTCGAGACTGGAAAGAGGTGTACGAACCTCAAGACGAAAAAGAAGTCTCTGAGCAAGGGGCGCGCTGCATGGACTGCGGTATCGCATTCTGCATGCAAGGCTGCCCACTAGGAAACAGAATTCCAGTCTTCAATGATGCCGCCTATAAGCAGAACTGGGCTGAAGCTGCGGATCAGTTATTTTCTACTAATAATTTTCCAGAATTCACTGGACGACTTTGCCCAGCTCCATGCGAATCGGCCTGCGTCCTCGGAATTGCAGCTGACCCAGTAACCATCGAACGCATTGAGTACGAGGTTGTTGAGCACGCATTCGCGAATGGTTTTCCCGTAAGTAGAAGTACCTCAACACGAACTGGCAAGCATGTTTGCGTCGTTGGATCTGGTCCCGCTGGCCTCGCTGCCGCGGCACAGCTGAGAAGTGTTGGTCACGAGGTAACTGTGCTGGAGCGAAACGACCTCATAGGTGGGCTTCTTCGTTACGGCATACCAGAATTCAAAATGGAAAAAGCCGTTCTTGATCGTCGTATCAATGTTATGAAAGAGTCGGGCATCACATTTAAGACCGGTGTGAGTGTGGGAGATGATGGTGTCTCACTCGAATCACTTCGATCAGAGTACGACGCAGTTCTCCTCGCAATCGGCTCAACACGCCCACGCATGATCCCTGTGAATGGTGCAGAGCTGACAGGTGTCTACCCAGCTATGACTTACCTTGAGGCCTCAAATCGCGCCGTGAACACTTCGACAACATCAGAGATAGATGTGAAGGATAAGAACGTAATCATTCTTGGAGGTGGCGACACGGGAGCTGACTGTCTTGGCACAGCTCACCGACAAGGAGCAAAGAGCGTCATCCAGATTGAGATCATGGACCGTCCACCAGATGAGCGCCCAGCTGATCAACCGTGGCCAACGATGGCTCGACTTTTTAAGACAACTTCTGCTCACCAAGAAGGTGGCGAACGCATTTTTTCTTCTGAAACACTCGAATTCAAGGGTGATGGCAATTTGCAAGAAATTGTCCTGCGTGACAATTCATCAAATGAAATCGTCACCAAGACTGTTGATTTCGTCTTCATCGCCGCTGGATTCGTTGGCCCTGAACTGGACCAAGTGGGCCTCAATCAGGATCAGTTCGTTACTAACCGTGCAACTCTTTCTGTAACCCCTGATTGGGCTGTGAAAGGCCTCGAAGGCAAGGGGCAAGTCTTCGCTTGTGGCGACGCAGTTCGTGGCCAGAGCCTCATTGTGTGGGCTATCGCCGAAGGCCGTTCTGCTGCCTCAGGCATTGACGCGTATTTGCAGGGCGAGCCAAGTTCGCTCCCAGCGCCAGTCGAGCCGTACAGTCTTTCTTGGTAGTTTCATAATCGCAACAAGATCACATTAAACAGCAGTGGGGGAATCATGAAAAGTACGATGCAAAACACACAGTTGCTAATCAGGGACCTGATTAAGCACGGAGAGTTCATCTACGCCGACAAAAAAGTCTTTACCGTCTCTCCAGATGGTGTTGAAGAAGCAACATTCCTGCAGATCTCCAAGCGAGCTGAACAATTAGCTGCTGCGCTTACGAAGCTTGGTGTGAAAAAGGGCGATCGCGTTGCATCGTTCATGTGGAACAACCAGGCTCACATGGAGGCCTACATTGCGATCCCTTGTATGGGTGCAGTGCTCCACACGCTCAACATTCGTCTCTTTCCAGAGCAACTCGCCTACATCATCAATCACGCTGACGACCAGGTAATCATTGTTGACAACACGCTTGCTCCACTGCTCGCAAAAGTACGTGATCAGATGCCAAACGTTAAGCACATCATCGTTCACGGTCCAGAAACGACCGGCGTTCTTGGAGAAACGCTCGACTACGAAACTGTCCTCGCTGCAGAGAAGCCAGGATTTCAGTGGCCAGATCTCGATGAAAATGATGCCGCAATCATGTGTTACACCTCTGGAACAACAGGCAACCCTAAGGGAGTTGTTTACTCTCACCGTTCAACGTGGCTTCACTCAATGGCAGCAACTTCTGCAAACTCAATCGGACTCAGTGAGCGTGACCGCTGCCTACTGATTGTTCCGATGTTCCACGTAAATGCGTGGGGTTGTGCCTACACCGCTTTCATGGCTGGTGTCGAGCTCATCATGCCTCAGATGCTCTTGCAGGGTGAACCAATCGTGAAGATGATTGAAGACTTGAAGCCAACCGTTGCACTCGGTGTTCCAACAATCTGGAATGACGTTCTGCGAGTTGCGAACGAAAAGCCAGGTGTTGATCTATCGAGCCTTCGCTACTTGCTGGCTGGTGGCTCAGCGGTACCGCGCGTGCTCATCGAAACATACCGAGACAAGTACAACGTTGACATCATTCAAGGATGGGGAATGACAGAAACAAGTCCTTTGGCGGCTATTTCAATTCCACCATTTGGAACACCTAAGGATCAGGAAATCGACTGGCGCGTTAAGGCAGGTCGAATCGTTGCTGGTGTGAAGATGAGAATCACCGCAGAGGATGGAACTGTCCTCGCAAACGATGGAAAGACTGTTGGTGAATTTGAAATCAGTGGTCCTTGGATTACTGGTTCCTACTTCGGCGTAGATGATCCAGAGAAGTTCCGCGACGGATGGCTTCGAACTGGCGACATCGGAACAATCGATGCATACGGTTACCTTGTGATCAGTGACCGCACGAAGGACGTAATCAAGTCTGGTGGTGAGTGGATTAGTTCTGTGGAGCTCGAAGGGTCTCTCATGGGACACCCAGCCGTCTTTGAAGCAGCTGTGATAGCCGTTCCTGACGAGAAGTGGCAGGAACGTCCAATGGCGTGCGTCGTGCTTCGCCCAGGAATGAGCGCAACTGCAGAAGAACTTCAGTCGTATCTCTCAGAGCGCGTTGCGAAGTGGTGGCTCCCTGAGCGCTGGACGTTCATTGAGAGCGTTCCAAAGACCAGCGTGGGCAAGTTCGACAAGAAAGTTCTTCGTTCGCAGTATGGCGACAATGAACTTGAAGTCATCACACTTGGTTAATGCAATCATTTGACGAATTAGCTGACGAAGTTTCCAGCATCGAATCGCGCGTATCTGACGCAATCTATGACGCTCTTAGGGCTCAGGTGAACGCGGATGAACCAGAGAATGCAAAGGATCTTGAGCGTCGGCTTTCTAAAGTTCGAAGAAGCTTGCAAAAAGCCGAGGCGCTGTTGCGTGGCGCCAGTGCTGACTAAGCCCAGGAATTTATTTCGTTAATTACGAGTCGAAGACCGACGTAGTTGCGTCCTTCAAAACTCGCAGTTATTGATGATCCTTGCTTAGTAAAAAGTGGGGTTTTGGATAATTGTGGCGTTACCTTTAGAAGACTTTGAACTTGCGAATCAGTTGGTTCGTTCAACAGATTGATCTGAACTTCGCCAGAACTGAAGCTGCAGTCGACGTAGTTCGAGTAGAACGTGAAGATTTCCTCTGCGGCGCTCTCAGCTGAAGTACAGAGCTTTACCAATGCAGAATCTGGCTGGCTGATGTAGGAACCGCCGATGATTTCTGTTTCCAGGAAATCCAACCACTTGGACCAGAAGGTTCCACCTGGTGCGTCAATGAGCACCACAGGGGCTGGAGTGGACTTTCCGGTGTGAATCAGGGTCAGTACTTCGTAGAGTTCATCCAACGTTCCAAAGCCTCCTGGAAGGCATACAAACGCGTCTGCTTCACGGATCATTGAGACTTTGCGGGTAAAGAAATTCTTCACCGATACAACTTTGTTCGCTGCGTCAATGAAGGGATTCGCGTGCTGCTCAAAGGGGAGCTTTATGTTCACTCCTATGGTGTGATCATGTCCAGCGCCTTCACTTGTCGCCTCCATGATTCCGCCTCCGGCGCCAGTGATTGACATCCAGTCGGCCTTGGTCATGATTTGACCGAATTCTTTGGTGAGTTGATAAAGAGGGTTTTCTTTAGCGGTTCGTGCGGATCCGAAGACTAAAACTTTCTTTCGTGAGCGCCAGGGACCAAACAGTTTTGCAACTAAGAGAAGTTCATCAGAAGCTGTGTTGGCGATCAATTGATCTATTTCAAACATAAAACTAAGAAGTCAGTGATTTATAGAGCGTGGTGCGCTGCACCAAAGGTCGTCCGAGAGGTGCAACGAGGTCTCGTAATGTATCTGCGTTCATCTCTTGTCCGTGAACTGCGCCAGCAGCACGAGAGATGTTTTCGTCCATCAACGTTCCACCAAGGTCATTCGCTCCGGCTTGAAGAATTCTGCGAGATCCCTCTACACCCATTTTCACCCAACTGACTTGAATATTGTTGATCAGCGTTGCGTAGTGAAGCCTCGCAACCGAGTGCATCAACAGCGCTTCTCTAAACGTTGGCCCGCGACGTGACTTCCCGTTAATGAAGATCGGAGTAGCCATATGCACGAAGGGGAGCGGAACAAATTCAGTGAATCCGCCAGTTTCCTTCTGAAGATCTCTTGTGCGAATTAGGTGTGTGGCCCAACTGTCGACGCCTTCTACGGCACCGAACATGATGGTGATGTTTGAGTTGAGCCCGACACTGTGAGCAGTGCGGTGGACCTCTAGCCACTGATCAGAATTGATCTTGTCCGGACAAAGAATCTTTCTCACTTCGTCATCGAGAATTTCGGCGGCGGTCCCAGGAAGAGTCTTTAGACCAGCATCCTTCAGTCGTGTGAGGTAGGTCGCGAGGTCTTGTTCTGACCGGCGGGCACCTTCAAAGACTTCCAGAGCACTGAATGCGTGGATGTGAATCTTTGGAGACCCGGCACGAACAGCCGCGACTACGTCAATGTAGTAATCGCCATCGAACTTCGGATGAATTCCGCCCTGGAGACAGACTTCCGTTGCACCCTTGGCTTCGGCTTCGCGAACACGTTCGCTGACCTCGTCGAGAGTTAACAAATAAGGGTCACCACGAAGGTTGAGCGAAAGCGGACCCTTCGAGAAGGCGCAGAAGCGGCATTTAAAGGTGCAGACGTTTGTGTAGTTGATGTTTCTGTTAATTACGAAAGATATGTCATCGCCAACTAGTTGCTTTCTCACGTCATCAGCAAGTTCATTGATCGCAACCAGATCTGCGCCTCTGGCACTAAAGAGAGTAATGAGCTCTTCTCTAGAAAAGTCATAACCCGGCTCGTAACCACGAAGAATCGCAGCAACATCGCTTGTCTTTGAAGTAGCGAGAGGAAGTGAAGGCGGGGTGATGTCAGATCCAGAGAACCAAGAGTCATCACGAGCAAGCCCCGTGGCATCAGCATGAGCCAATACTTTTGTTCGAACCTTTGAATCAAGGAACTCTTGCTTCTGATCAATGAAATCTGGGTAGACGGTGAGGCGAGGAGTTAAATAGAAACCCTTGGCATCGCATTCGCTTGCGAGTGAGTCAACTGCTGGCCATGCTCGCTCTGGGTTCACATGGTCTGAAGTCACTGGAGAGATTCCGCCAAAGTCGTCAATACCGAAGGCCAGAAGTCGAGTTGGGTCATCGCTCAAATTAGGTGGTGCCTGCAAGTGGATGTCACCAGGCAGAATCAAACGAGCAGCGCCAATGGTCCAGTGAAACTCTTCGTCGCTCGCGGCTGGTTCATGTGCCATTGCAGTTCGTGGCTTAGGAAGGAAGTTCTGAACAATTACTTCTTGAATGTGGCCATATTCCTCATGGGCAAGTGCAATTGCTTCAAGAGTTGCGATCCGGTCTTCACGTGTTTCGCCAATACCAACGAGGAGTCCGGTGGTGAATGGAATCTTCAATTGACCTGCGAAGCGCATTGTGTTTAGACGGCGCTGTGGATCCTTGTCAGGTGCAAGGCGGTGTGCGTCAAGTTCTGCGAGTGATTCCAGCATCATTCCTTGAGAAGCAGAAACTTCGCGAAGTTGTTCTAGCTCTGAGAAGTAGAGGGCGCCAGCGTTGGCGTGGGGAAGCAGTCCTGTTTCATCAAGCACCGCCTTCGCAGCTGCTGCAACGTAGTCAACAGTGGACTGGTATCCACGAGCAGCAAGCCACTTTGCCGCTTCGTCGTAGCGAAGCTCGGGGCGTTCACCAAGTGTGAAGAGGGCTTCTGTGCAACCAGCTGCTTTTCCATCATTGGCTACTTCCAGAACTTCTTCAATTGACATGTACGGAGATGCAACGTGTGCTGGGGCCTGAGCAAACGTGCAATATCCACAACGATCTCGACAAAGCTTGGTTAAAGGTATGAAGACCTTTGGAGAATAAGTGACGATCGACCCATTGCGCCGACGGGCCTTGGCAAATGCCTCAGATGCGAGAGAAGAGGCTGACTCATTTATGAGGTGCTGGTTGTTAAACCCTCGTGTAATAGTCATGCGAGCATCCTAGGACTAAAGAGCTAATAGCTGAGCCACTTCGCTCAGGTCATCAACAATTATTTGGGCTACATGACGGCCGCTGGCAATCATTGCCTTGAAGTCACTGATTGCCTGGGCCATGTGCAGATCTTGGAACGTCGACTCGGGCGTTGACCCTGGAATTGGCAAAGGCTTGGAGGTTGGTCGGATGACAATCTGGAGGGCCGCGATGTTTTTTGGACCGCCCTTATGGAGCTGGCCCGTTGAGTGCAAATACCTCGGTCCTAAGTTTGCAGTTGTAGTCCCATATCTCTTTTGAACACGAGACTGCAGGTCGCTTAGAGCCCCCGCAATGCTGAGAGGTCCATAGACCTGCAATGTTCGATAAGTCGCGGCATTGAAATCATGCTTCAAATCTTCCTCGTCAAATTCTGGAGGA
Organism: uncultured Acidimicrobiaceae bacterium; assembly: GCA_937975915.1. GTDB lineage: Bacteria > Actinomycetota > Acidimicrobiia > Acidimicrobiales > RAAP-2 > RAAP-2. The sequence continues at coordinate 538,593 of CALJTY010000030.1, forward strand.
GTCCATTCGATCTTGTTCTCGAGGAGCTCGAAAACGGAAGTCTTCACCGCGTCAACATTTGGCTGATTGAACGGATCGACACCAAGATGCCAGGCGAGAAGTGATGCGACCAAGTGATAGTGCATGATCTGAGATGGTTCATACTTTTTGGTGGTTGATTCGTAAATGGGTATGAAGCCGCGATCGTGCTTTCCAGTTGTTTCAGCAATCAACTGCTCAAGCCACATTGCACCACCAGATGTAACGGGATTGGCTGTGAGAGAAAAATTTCCGTGTCCGAAGTTCACGTCTGCAGCATGAATTGCCGCTTCCTCGAAAGCGTGACCAACAACATCAGCGTTCAAAAAAGATACTGACAACTCACTGCGCAATGTTTCCGGAGTCCATCCGGCATACAGAGCTGGGACGAGACCAAACGGTGAGAGAGCTGAAAACCTTCCACCAGTATTAACGTCACCGTCGATCACAAGACAGCCAAGTTTTTCACCAACTGCAGCGAGTGCAGTTCCGGGGTCAGTGATGATGACGAGGTCTTCGGCGAGGAGTCCGCTTTCAAGTGCGTAGGACAGCAAACTCAATGTTTCGATTGTCGCGCCGGATTTCGATGCGGCAATAACTGTTGCATTTGAGAAGTGCACGTCACCAATTGAATCCGGATTTGAAGTGTCTAGAACATGGAGCTTCGTAGATTGTTTCGCTTCTGCGAAGAACAGACCAGGTCCTGACGAGCCACCGATACCAAGAAGGATTGTCATTTCATGGCGGCGAGGGAGCTTCTGTGCAATGTCATCAAGCCACTCTCCGAGATACATTTCGGGGTGACGCAACCATCCAAGTGAGTTCTCAGCGGTCGAACCTTCAAAGAGCGAAGGATCTCCCTTCAGAACCCGCTGAATAATTTCCGAATTTGACATCAACTAGCCGTTTACTTTGTCGGCAACTGTTTTCAAAAGGTCTGCATAAGAGTCAATGAAGCTCTGCACCCCGTCGGCTTCAAGCTTGTCTGTCACAGCGCTAAGCGAGATGTCGCTAGGAAGTTCATAGAGGAGTGAAGCTGCTTTGACAATGCTTGCAGCATTCAAGAGTAGAGACGAAGAGAAGTTGCCATGATCAAGAACACCTTCAAGCGTCGGGTCGGGCATTGTGTTGACTGTCTCATTTGCTGCGATTGAGTCAACATAGAGAAGGTCGTAATACGTTGGATTCTTTGTTGCCGTTGATGCCCACAGTGGACGCTGCACCTGAGCACCATCAGCGATGAGAGCCTTGGCTCGTGAACCATTGATTCTCTCCAGATACAACGCATACGCGGCTGCAACTTGCGCATTGGCAGTTGTCCCACGCCGAGCGTCACCTTCAGGAAGCAGGGCATCAATTGCGGCATCAACACGAGAAACGAAGAAGGAGGCAACGCTTCCAATTGATGAGAGTTCGTGACCGTTTTTCTTGGCCAGCTCTAGGCCGTCCATCCACGCATTGAGTACTTCTGAATAGCGTTCAACAGAGAAGATCAATGTGACGTTGACATTTATTCCAGCTCCAAGAACTTCTGTAATCGCTGGAAGACCTTCGTTGGTAGCAGGAATCTTGATCATTACGTTGCTTCGTCCAACTGCCTTGTTGAGTTTCAGCGCTGCAGCAATCGTTCCCGCAGTGTCTCGAGCCAGACGAGGAGATACCTCCAGTGAAACAAAACCGTCGCAGTAGCGATACTTCTTATCTTGAAAGTCAGAACATGATGCTTCGTGAACACCCTTTAGAACGTCGCAAGCATCCCTGACATCGACAACAGCAAGTTCTTCGAACAGTTCTTCAACATCCTTACCCTTCATTCCGTTTAGGAACTTGTCGTAGGCGGAACTTGTTGCAAAGGCTTTAGCGAATATCGCCGGGTTTGAGGTGACGCCACGAACACCATTTTCAACAAGACGCGCAAGTGTTCCATCGTTCAGCCAGTCTCTACGGATGTTGTCAATCCAAGGGCTCTGTCCATAGTCGTCAAACAGTGAATTAAGTGTGGTCACTTTTTCTCTCCAAGAACTCTCTCGACGTGTGAGACAACAGTTTGTGCATTGATGTTGAAGTAATCAAATACGTAGGAGCCGGGTGCAGAGATTCCGAATGTGTCAATACCAATCGCTTCATCTACATACTTAGCCCAACCAAGCGTTGCTCCGGCTTCGAGCGAGACAGAGGGGATTGACCGGCGAAGAACCGACTTCTTGTAGTCAGCGGACTGCTCTTCAAAACAGGTCCAGCAAGGAAGTGCAACTACTCGAGTCGAGATTCCTTTGGCGAGTAGATCTTCTTGGGCCTTTAGACAGTGGGCCACCTCAGATCCCGTAGCAACAAGAGTAAAGACTGCATCATCGCGTTCACGAAGTACGTAACCACCCTTTCGTGCTCCAGCAGCAGAAGCCTTTGCGTCATCTGCGCCAAGAACCGGCATGTCCTGGCGCGAGAGGATTAGTGCAGTTACCACTGGCTTCTTATCTGCGAGGTAGTGCTCAACAAGGTTGAGCGTCTCATTCGCGTCAGATGGGCGAACAACGTGGATTGTCGGCATGACGCGAAGCGCCATGAGCTGCTCAACCGGCTGGTGAGTGGGTCCATCTTCACCAACACCAACTGAGTCATGAGTGAAGACGTACATGACTCCTGCATGACTTAGTGCTGATAGGCGAATTGCTGGTCGTACGTAGTCACTGAAAACAAAGAACGTTGATCCGAGTGGGCGTATGCCACCGTGCAGAGCTTGACCCACCATCACCGCACCCATTGCAAACTCGCGAATTCCGTAATAAATCTGACGGCCACCAGGATTGTCGTGTGACTGAGCGGTGGAAGCGTTGAGCAGCACTCCAGTGTTGTCAGTTAGGTCAGCCGAACCAGCGGTAAGTCCCTTGGTTTGAGGCGCAAAGACGTCCATAGCGCGCTGCATTGCTTTTCTTGTCGCAACGTTGGAACCGCCTTCGTACAACTCCGGCGTAGTTACGAACACTCCAGCACCGTTTGTTTTGAGTTGCTCTAGGAATGCAATACCTTTTTCGCCACTTGCAGCGATGCGCGCATCCCACGCTGCACGAAGTGCGCGATTTGTCTCGAGTGATGCCACCATCTGCGAAGGGAGCTCAGAATCAACGTGAAACGATTCGTTCGCAACACCCAGAAGGGCCTTGGCCTCACTAATCACATCAGCGCTAAAAATCGAACCGTGAGCATCACGCTTGTCCATCATTGCGGGCGATGGGTATCCAATGTGAGAGCGAACAACAATCAGAGTTGGTCGTGACGTTTCAGCAATCGCAGCACGAGTTGCAGCTTCAAGAGCGTCTAGATCGTTAGCTTTCTCGCCAACGTTGATGACATGCCATCCGTATGAAGCAAACCTTGCTGGAGCATCGTCGCGCATTGCAATTTCAGTTGGTCCGTCAATCGTGATGTGATTGTCATCGTAAAAAACTGTCAACTTGTCAAGGCCCAGCGAACCAGCGAGTGATGCAGCTTCGTGACTAATGCCTTCTTCGAGGCATCCGTCACCCGCAATAACCCAGGTTCGATGATCAACGAAATCTGTTCCATGGTCAGCAGCAAGTATTCGTTCTGCAATTGCCATTCCAACGCCATTAGCAATGCCCTGACCGAGAGGACCGGTAGTTACTTCAACAGTGTCAGTAACGCCATTTTCAGGGTGACCGGGGGTACGAGAGTGTGGCTGGCGAAAAGCTTTAAGGTCTTCGATTTGAACGTCATAGCCAAAGGCATGTGCGAGACCGTACTGCAGCATTGATGCGTGACCGCACGACAAGATAAATCGGTCTCGGTCACTCCACTTTGCATCGGTGGGGTCGTGTTTAAGAATTCGAGAGAACAGCATCACACCGAGAGGGGCGAGTGCCATGGCGGTGCCACTGTGTCCTGATTTCGCTGCAGCGGGGGCGTCCATTGCCAAGGCTGCAATTTCTCTTATTGCACGACCTTCGAGTTCGGTTGCACCCTTAAATAATTCGTCAGTCATGCACTAGACAGTAGTGAATTTGGGCCTTCAGATTTGGGAGCCCTAACGGGTAGCCTTGTGTCATGGCCTTACAAATTCCACCTAATTGCGACCTGACCCTCGGACTGACCTGCGTTGACAAGAGCGTCCCTGGTCAGACAGTGTGGACAATGAAGGTTGACGAACGCTTCCTAAACCCTGCAGGGATTGTCCAGGGTGGTTTTATCGCCGCAATGCTCGACTCAGCGATGGGAGCGAGTGCCGTCACTGGGGCAGGGAAGAAGAACATCTCAGTTGCCAATACTGAGATGAAGGTGTCCTTTATGCGTCCGGCCAAGCTTGGATCAACACTGACCTGCACAGCACAAGTACTCAAGCCAGGAAGTGTCATATCGTTTCTTGAAGCAAAGGTCACCGATGAAGCTGGTCTTTTGATCGCTACTGCTAGTTCTTCCTATCTAATTAAAGAACGCTCTGAGTAGGATTAGTTAATGGAAAAGTCATCCTGGCGCAAGCTTCTTCGAGGAGCATCTCTTCAAAAAGACATTGAAGACATCAAAGATCTCGCCGTTCGCTACATCAAAGAAGAAACCGTAAAGCCAATCAAAGAGCTTGGTCGCTACATGATCTTTGGGGCAATCGGCAGCATCTTCGTTGGAACTGGAACAGCGCTTCTCCTCTTTGGGCTTCTTAGATTTCTCCAAACTCAGTTCCCAGTACTAAACGGAACACTTTCTTGGATCCCGTATCTAGTTGTTGCAGCCGCCAGTGCAATTGTTCTCGCACTCACTGCATGGAGAATCTCCAGTGGCGTTGCCAAGCGTCGACTTGAGAAATAAATATGCGCGACAAATCAGAAACTCGTTTGGAATTAGAACGTTCAGTTCGTTCATTGTTGCCAGAAGATGTCTCCCTTGGTGAGAAAGCCGACGGAGAGACTCCCAACATCGCCGCAATCGGCCTTGGTGGACTTTTCACTGGCTACCTTTGGGGATTTCTTAGAGGTCGTAAATCGGGCAAGGCTCGGCGTTGATTCTTAAAAGATTATTTCGAGTACTTCTTGCTTCGTCCTTTGGTCGAGCTTGGGCACAGAAGTCACCAAAGTGGCTAAGCGTCGTCGCAGGAATTTTGTTGTTCAGATTCATTGATAAACGCGCTGCAACTTCTGGTGCTCAAAAGAAAAAGGGAAAGCACGCATGAGTAAGGCAATTCTTCAAGCAGGCGAGCGCGTCATGCTCATTGACGCGAAAGATCGTCAGTATCTAATCACGCTGAAGCCAGACGCTGCGTTTCACACCCACGCCGGCATCATTCAACACAATGACGTAATTGGTGCCGTCGAGGGTTCACTCATCAAAGGCAACACTGAGCGAAGTTTCCTGGTGGTTCGCCCAACACTTTCTGAAGTTATCTTGAAGATGCCGCGCGGAGCTCAAGTTATCTATCCAAAAGACCTCGGAACAATTCTCATGCAGGCTGACATTGGACCCGGAATGCGCGTCCTAGAAGCTGGTGTTGGCTCTGGTGCGCTGTCAATGACTCTTCTACGAGCCGGTGCTTTGATCACGGGATATGAAATCAGAGAAGACTTCGCTGAGCACGCGAAGAAAACTGTACGTGAGTATCTCGGTGAAGATGTTCACTATGACATTCACATACGTGATGTCACACTTGGCATCGATGAAGTAGACCTCGACCGCATCATTCTCGATATGCCCGAGCCATCGCTGGTTGTCGAACACGCAGAAAAGGCGCTTCGTCCAGGTGGAATTTTGCTTGCGTATCTTCCAACGATCAATCAGACGCAACTATTTCGCGAAACGCTTCGCAAATATCAATTTGGACTTGAAGAAACAGTCGAAATTTTCCGACGCACATGGCACATCGATGGAAGATCAGTTCGTCCGGATCACAGGATGGTTGGACACACAGGATTTCTTACCTCAGCACGTCGACTCGTAGGTCGACCACAAAAGGACTAGTCCTTTTCAATAAAGATGCATTCGCCAGGGCACTCTTCTGAGGCCTCAACAACTGCTTCTTCAAACTCCGCCGGAACAACAGCAAGCCCTTCGGCGCCACCGGGTGAGTCCTTCACTTGACCGTCTTGCTTAACGTAGGCCAGGCCATCGTCAAGGAGTGTGAAGACAGATGGGCAGATCTCTTCGCAGAGTCCGTCTCCTGTGCACAGATCTTGGTCGATCCAAACCTTCATTGCATGCCTCCGTGGCCTAAGTGATTCATTTACTTTAGCGGGAACTTCTGGGCCTCAATAACTTTGAAGCCGGTCAAAAGTTCCCCTAGGGTAAAGAAATGGACCGCCACGATGAGATTCAGCCCGAAAACAATGAAGACCAGATTGTCGTCTTAGGCGCACAAGACTTCGTGCTCAACAACATCGACCAAGCGAATCACCGCATTGAAGTTCTTGAGGAACAGCTCCTTGAAGCGAGAGGCCAGCTATCTCAAACTCGCTCGAACAACGAGAAGTTGACGATGACGATTCAACAGACTCGCGACCAGATTGCCATCTTGCGAGAAGAGGTTGAGAAGTTAACAATGCCACCTGCGGTGTACGGAACATTCATTGCTTTTAATGACGACAACACCGTAGACATCTACGCACAGGGAAGAAAGATGCGCGTTTCGATTCTTCCTGGCATTTCACCAAGCGATGTTCGACGTGGCGATGAAGTGATCCTCAATGAATCGTTCTCCGTAATTGCCGTTCGCGAATCTGACGGACAGGGTGAAGTTGTCACAGTGAAAGACGTTCTCGACGAACGTCGTGTGCTTGTTTATGGCAGAGCTGACGAAGAGCGTGTCGTTGAAATTGCAGAATCACTCAAAGAAACAAAGTTGCGTGCTGGCGATGCGTTGCTTTTTGACACCAGGTCAAACCTCTTGGTGGAAAAAATCGCTCGACCAGAGTCTGAAGAGCTAGTTCTTGAAGAGGTTCCAGACATCTCGTATGAGGACATTGGAGGACTTGACGCGCAAATTGAGTTAATTACTGACGCTGTTGAACTTCCTTATCTGCACCGAGCCCTCTTCCAGGACTACGAGCTACCTGCACCAAAGGGAATCCTTCTCTATGGCCCTCCGGGATGTGGAAAGACTCTCATTGCCAAGGCCGTTGCCAATTCGCTATCAAAGAAAGTTGCCGAGCTCTCGGGAAACAAAAACGTTCGTTCGTACTTTCTGAACATCAAGGGACCTGAACTTCTGAACAAGTACGTTGGCGAGACAGAGCGCCAAATTCGACTGGTGTTCCAGCGTGCACGAGAAAAAGCCGAAGAGGGAACACCAGTCATCATCTTCTTTGACGAAATGGACTCACTCTTTAGAACCAGAGGAACTGGAATTTCTTCAGACATGGAAAGCACCATTGTTCCCCAGTTGCTCGCTGAAATCGACGGTGTTGAATCACTCCGTGACGTCATCGTTATTGGAGCCACCAACAGAGAAGACCTCATTGACCCTGCGATTCTTCGCCCGGGTCGACTCGACGTCAAGATCAAGATCGAAAGACCAAACGAAGAAGCTGCTGCTCAAATATTTCATCGCTACCTGCACTCAGATCTCCCGATTGATGATGCAATCATCCAAGAACTTGGTGGCGGAGACCGCGATAAGGCAGTGCGTCTCATGATTGAGCAAACAGTCGAGAACATGTACTTGATAGACGACACCAACAGATTCCTTGAAGTCACCTATCAAGGTGGCGACAAAGAAATTCTGTACTTCAAAGACTTTGCAAGCGGAGCCATGATTGAAAACGTTGTGCGACGCGCCAAGAAACTCGCTGTGAAGCGTGAGATTGCCTCGAAGGGCAAAGGTGTACGCACCGAAGACCTCTTGGAATCAATTCGCCAAGAATTCCGCGAGAATGAGGATCTTCCGAACACAACAAATCCTGACGATTGGGCTCGCATCTCTGGGAAGAAGGGTGAGCGAATTATCTTCATTCGCACGCTCATCAATCGTGAGGAAACAGACGTCAAGGGTGGTCGCTCAATCCAGCACGTCGGTACCGGCCAGTACCTCTAAATCATGCAGGTTCCAAAAGTTCTCGGTATTGAGACTGAGTACGGCATCGCTGGTGGTCCTGAGCAAGATCCAATCCTGGCTTCCAGCATCATTGTTAATGCGTACGCCCTAGAGGGAAGAACTCGTATCAACTGGGACTTCGATAGTGAAAGTCCAAGCTCCGACTCAAGAGGTGTTTTAAATTTCACATCCTTCGCCCCAATCGTTGAGACGCATCTCGCCAATACCGTTCTTACGAATGGTGCGCGACTCTACGTCGATCATGCACACCCTGAGTACTCGTCACCAGAATGTCGAACGCCACTCGAAGCAACTCTTTTTGACGTTGCGGGTGAAGAGGTGATGCTTCGAGCAATGAATGTTTCCAATCAGTCTCTCGATCCTTCGATGCGCATGACCCTTTATAAAAACAATTGCGACGGCAAGGGCAATTCATACGGAACGCACGAGAATTATCTACTCAGTAGAGACCTCGAATTCAAAGATGTAGTCGCCGGAGTGGTTCCGCATTTTGTGTCTAGGCAAATTATCTTCGGTGCCGGAAAGGTCGGGGCTGAGACTGAAGATGGCCTGGAAGTTAATCCCGCTTTTCAGATAAGTCAGCGAGCTGAGTTTTTTGAAGAAGTTGTAGGTCTTGAAACAACGCTCAAGCGTCCAATTGTTAACACCCGAGATGAACCCCACAGCGATGCGGAGCGCTACCGGAGACTGCACGTAATCATTGGCGACGCCAACATGAGTCAGGTTGCAACATTTGTGAAGCTCGGCTCAACCTCGCTATTGCTCTCACTTTTAGAAGCCGAGGGAGCGAGTGTTTTTCCAAGCATGCCGGTACATCCGGTACAAACTGTTCGATCTTTCGCAATAGACACCTCGCTCACACATGCAGTGCTCTGTGAAGACGGCAAGAATAGAACTGCGTGGGACTTCCAGGATGAATTGTGGAATCTTGCTGATTCATTTGTACAGCGGACCGGCGCACCAGATGTTGCCAGCGAAGATGAAGTGTCTCTGATTATGAAACAGTGGCGTGAGATGCTCGATGGCGTCAGAGACGATCCTGATTCTGTTGCTGATCGAATTGACTGGGTTGCCAAACTTCGAGTCATTGAAGGGCTGAAGGATCGATACGGTCTCAATGATTACGACGCAAAGCTGCGAGCTGTTGATTTGCAATACCACGATTTACGAAAAGACAAGTCCCTAGCTAGGCGAGTAGGACTGGTGGAGCTCTTCTCATCTGAGCAAGTTAGTGAAGCCGTTCACAACCCACCAAAGACGACCAGGGCCTATTTCCGTGGGCAGTGCGTCGCTCGCTTTCCAGAGCAAATTGTGGCTGCCAACTGGGATTCGCTTGTCTTTGACATGGGTGAAGGACCGCTTCAGAGGGTTCCGATGGTTGACCCTTTGAGAGGTACAGCAGAGCTCACCCAGGAGTTGCTAGAAAAGAATCCATCAGTAAGTGCACTTCTTAAGGCAATGAACGGGTAGAAAAGAACTATGAGCGAACAAGAACGAATCCAAAAACAAAAGACCGAGCGTGCCAGCACCGAACAAGCAGTGGTCAACGTCGATACCACCAAGAGCGACCAATTAAAGAGCGACCTTGATGATCTTCTCGATGAAATTGATGAAGTCCTAGAAGAGAACGCTGAGGAGTTCGTTCGTAATTACGTTCAAAAGGGCGGCGAGTAGTAATGGGCCTTCCGCTGTTTAGTGCGCAGGACGATCCAGGTCCTGACTTTTATCGTTTCGCAAAGAGCACGGGGCTCAGTGCACCTCAAGCAACTGAGTCAATAGATCTGCCACACGCAACCACCGTTATAGCCGTTCGTTACATCGGTGGAGTTGTTATGGTGGGAGACCGCCAAGCAACAGGCCATTACATTGCGAGCCGAGACATCAGAAAGATTGAAGCGGCAGACCGATTCACAGCAATTGCAATCTCAGGCTCGGCGGCACGTGGCATTGAGTTCATCAAGCTCGCGCAACTTTCGTTCGAGCACTACGAGAAGATGACCGATACATCACTCAGTCTCGAAGGTAAAGCGAACTACCTGTCGCCAATTATTCAGAACAACAACCTCACAACTCCTCTCACAGTCATGCCGTTGCTCGCAGGATGGGACACCAGCCACAAAATAGGACGCATCTTTGAGTTCGACGGAGCGGGTGGGTGCTACGAGAGGTCAGACTTCGCGACGATTGGTTCCGGTTCTCCATTCGCAGAGAGTGCACTGCGCCTTGGATTCAGAAGTGACCTAGACCTTGAAGCGGCACTCGAACTAGGTGCTCTCGCTCTCTACGAAGCGGGCGACAACGATCCAAGCACTGGTGGACCTGATTTCGTACGTGGGCTATTTCCAATGATGGTGATAATTAATGAAGACGGTTTCCAAGAAGTAGCGGTTGATGCAGTTGCTGCTCGATTCAAAACGATCAATGATCGTCGAACTAATTCAGGTGGCATTGCTGGAGGAACACTCCGATGAGTAATTACTTCTACGTAAATCCAGAACAGTTAACGAAAGACCGTGCTGAGTTCGCCCAAAAGGGAATTGCCAGAGGCCGTTCAATTGTTGCCGCGATATACGAAACCGGCGTCGTGATGGTTGCCGAGAATCCTTCGGCGTCACTCAACAAGATTTCTGAAGTGTACGACCGCCTAGCTTTCGCAGGAGTCGGAAAATACAACGAGTTCGACCGTCTAAAAGAGGCCGGAATCCGCTGGGCCGACGGAACTGGTTACACCTACTCCCGTGAAGATGTCGACGCCAGAGCCCTTGCAAATTACTTTGCGCAGTATCTCGGTCAAGTCTTCTCTGAGGGCCAAAAGCCACTCGAGGTTGAGGTTCTGGTTGCCCAACTAGGCAACAACATTCGTCCAACCAAGCTTTACCGAGTTGGATACGAGGGCACAATCACCGATGAGCCCTTGTTTGCAGTCCTCGGTGGTGACGCCGAGACAATCAAGGGGCGATTTGCAGCGAGCGAATCTGAACTTAAACCACTTTCTCAAACACTGAAGGACTGCGTCAGCGCTATCTCTGGCCCTGAGCGAACAATTCCAGTATCGGACTTAGAAGCGTGCATCCTGGAAGACCGTGGTGCGCGACGAACCTTCATTCGACTTAACGATGAACAAGTAAGCGAACTCCTCGGCTGATAGAGCAGCGAGAGGGAAAACCGCATGCTTCGAAGAATCTATGGAATTGAAACGGAGTTTGGAGTTACATTCACGCTCCGTGGGCAACGTCGCCTCAGCCCCGATGAAGTTTCGAGATTTCTCTTTAGAAAAGTTGTTGCCTGGGGGAGATCTTCGAATGTTTTTCTTGAGAACGGAAGTCGGCTCTACTTAGACGTCGGATCACACCCCGAGTTCGCCAGTGCCGAGTGCGACTCATTGCACGACGTTGTGGCACAAGATAAGGCCGGTGAAATGATTCTGCGAGAACTTGTTGACTATGCGCAGCAACAACTCGATGATGAAGGAATCCGAGGTGAGATTTTTCTCTTCAAAAACAACACTGATTCCACGGGCAACTCCTATGGATGTCATGAGAACTACTGCATTGAAAGGATCGAGGATCTAACTCGCCTCGAACAGGTTTTTATTCCGTATTTGATTAGCCGTCAAATCTTCACTGGCGCTGGCAAAGTTGTCACCAACGCCAAGGGGTCAAGCTACTCAATGAGCCAGCGAGCTGAGCACATTTGGGAAGCAATCTCTTCAGCGACTACTAGAAGTCGTCCGATTATCAATACGAGAGATGAACCTCACGCTGACCCGGAGCGCTTTCGTCGACTTCACGTCATTGTTGGAGACTCCAACATGAGCGAATTTGCAACTTATTTGAAGGTCGGAACTGCAGCAGTCGTCCTCGCGATGATCGAAGACAAACAAACTGTTCTTCGCGACTACAACATGGCTTCTCCGATAAACGCTCTGAGAGACATTTCTTACGACCTGTGGAGCAAGGAAACAGTGAAGCTCGTCAATGGCCGAGACATGACTGCATTGGAAATCCAAGAGGACCTCTGCGAGAGGGCAGAGGCTTTCGTACAGAGCCACGATGAACTACCAGAAGATCAAAAACATGCTGTGCAACTTTGGCGTGAAGTAATTGAGCAGTACCGAAGTGATCCGATGCAATTGAGTGACCGAGTTGATTGGATAGCCAAGCTGCAGATTATTGAACGCGAACAAGAGCGTTCACACATCCAGCTCGATGACCCAAAGATTGCTCTCATCGACCTTTTGTATCACGACACGAATGTCGACAAGGGCCTGTACTACCGCCGCCAAGCCAGAGATCACTTCACACGCATGGTCAGCGATGAGGACATCAAGGCCGCCACCACCACACCACCAGCTACAACTCGTGCACACATGAGAGGAACATTCATTAAAGCTGCAAAAGAGTGGCGTCGTGATTACACAGTTGACTGGGTGCACTTGAAGCTGAATGATGAAATGCAGCGGACTGTTCTTTTAAAGGACCCTTTCAAAAGCACCGACGATCGATTTAGGAAGTTGATTTCTTCACTTGAGCGTCACGACTAACCTTGTCATGTGACTAACGAGGACAACTCAGATAAAGAAATCGACATTAACGATTTCGATTGGTCACCTTATGTTGCCTCGTTTGCTGACGAATACACCGGGATGGGTTTCACTCAAAGCGAAGAAGAACTGAAACGCCAGAAAAGGGCTCGCGGAAGACGCAGAAGAAGGAAAGCGGGCATCGAGTGGATCGTAATCATTGCGATTGCCCTCGGTGTATCTGCGCTGGCTCGTGTGTTCATCTTTCAGACTTATTACATCCCCTCTGCCTCGATGGAGCCCACCCTTCTGATTGGTGACCGCATCATCGTTAACAAGCTCAGCGTTAGTCTCGGAACTGTAAACACAGGCGACATCATTGTCTTTAAGGCGCCAGCCGCAGTAGCAACACAATGTGGCGACTCTGTGTCTGACCTTGTGAAGCGTGTGGTTGGCGTTCCAGGGGACAGGGTTTCTTCAAAAGGCGACACCATTCTCATCAACGGAGTACCTCTGAAGGAAAACTGGCCACACAATGAGCCTCTCGGTGCACGCGTAATTGAAAAACAAAAGGTTCCAGCGGACTCATACTTTGTAATTGGCGATAACCATCCCAACTCATGTGACAGCCGGTACTGGGGTTATGTGCCTCGCGAAAACGTAATCGGCAAAGTTTTTGTAAGAATTTGGCCATTTTCACGTCTCCACTGGTTCTAGGAGGTGGGCGAGCACATCGCCCTACAATGTCTAGGTGTTCGATTTAAGCCCAATCAAAATCATTGTCATTATTGCCGTGACACTCCTGCTGCTGGGCCCGGACAAACTCCCTGAAGTGGCGGCAAAACTTGGTTCTGCATGGTCTTCGCTCAAAAACATTCAAAGAAAAATTGAGTCTGAAGTTCGTGAGGTCGTTCCAGATCTTCCAAGTGCAGGAGACATCGCACGCATTGCGCGAAACCCAGTAAACATGTTGAACAAGCTTGCTGAACAGTCCGATGAAAAAGTGATGTCGGCCAAAATCACTGCAGATTTAGAAGCAAAGCACGCATCTGGGGAAGAAGTGACTCCTCTCGTAGAAGCCCTGCCAATCACTCCGGCAGATCTCTCTCCAGCTCCCGACACAACGCTCATTGAAAACACCCCGCAATCTAATGATCCGTCGATGAACTAATCATGGGACGTTTCAGTAAAGCCGCAACCGGAATGTCTTTAGCCGAGCACTTGGCTGAAATTCGCCACCGCTTCTTTGTAGTGACAATCAGCGTTTTCGTATTTGGAGTTGTTTCATTCCTTTTGTACGCACCAATTCTTGAATGGCTACAGCATCCTTATTGCACCGTAAGTGCAAGTAATTGCAAATTTCTAATTACTAATCCTTTAGACGGATTGTCACTTCGCATCAAGATCTCTGTTTACGGTGGAATGATCTTCTCTCTTCCAATTATCTTCTGGCAGGCCTGGCGATTCATAAATCCGGGATTAAAGAAGAATGAAAAGAAGTACATCATTCCATTCGTAATCGCCGCCGTAATCTTCTTCGTAATTGGAATGATTGTGGCGTATCTCAGTTTTGGTCACGCTCTCGCATTCCTGCAAGCAGTTGGTGGCAACACGTTGATCACGCAGTACAACCCGAATCAGTACTTATCGTTGATTACATTGATGCTGTTCGCCTTTGGTCTTACGTTCGAATTCCCAGTATTTCTTGTAGCACTCCAGCTGGCAGGTGCTGTAACGCCTAAAACACTCCTTCACAACTGGCGCTATGCATGCATTGGTATCACTATTGCCTCAGCTGTCTTCACCCCCAGCGGTGACCCACTCTCGATGTGCGCTCTAGCTGTTCCATTGGTTGTTTTCTACTTTGGATCAATTGGTGTTGGAAAACTCTTTAGAAAATGAGCACCGGCGATTACCGGAGCAGGTTCATCGATGGACTTGGCTTTGGACCAGACCACTTTCAACTGAACGCGATAGAAGCGATTGACCAGAACGTAAATGTTCTAGTCAGTGCACCAACTGGTGCTGGAAAGACACTTATTGCCAACTATGCAATTGGACGAGTCCTCGAAAAGGGGGAGCGTGCCTTTTACACAACACCGCTCAAAGCTCTCTCGAACCAGAAGTTTCATGAGCTCTCCAAACTCTTTGGGAAGGACCGCGTAGGACTCCTCACCGGAGACACCTCCATTAATCGCAACGCCGACATCATTGTTATGACCACTGAAGTGCTCAGAAACATGTTGCTCACTGAGTCAACGCAGATCATGACCCTTGGCCTGGTTGTTCTTGATGAAGTTCACTACCTACAAGATCAGTTCCGTGGAGGAGTTTGGGAGGAAGTAATCATCCTCACTCCGCAGCCCGTTCGTTTCGTCGCCCTTTCGGCCACAATCGGAAACGCTGGATTCGTGGGCGAATGGTTTGAATCGGTAAGAGGTCCTACTTCTGTGATCATTGAAAAGACTCGACCAATTGAGCTTCACAATCACTTTGCAATTGTTCGCCGCGGTCAGCCCTACGCCGAAATTTCGGATCTTCTCAACGAAGGAAAGCTTTCTGACGAGGCGAAAAAAGTCGACAACATGATGAAAAACACTCGTCGCTTTCGACCAGGTCCTAAATGGAAGGGGCCAAAATCATCAGCGCCACCGCCACCGTTTAGAGCTCCACGACGAAGTGAACTACTTCAAACCCTCGAACTCGAAGGGTTGCTTCCGGTAATTGTCTTCATTTTCTCAAGAGCCGCCTGCGACGATGCCGTAAGCCAGATCAGACGCGATGGACTCTTATTCACGTCACCAGATCAACGCCGCGAAATAGAAGACATCGCTCGAGCAAGGCTGTTGAATTTTAGTGAAGATGACCTAAAGGCACTCAACTACGACGAGTTCGTTGATTGTTTACGACGAGGCATAAGCGCTCACCATGCAGGCATGGTTCCAGCCTTCCGAGAAATCGTTGAGAAATGTTTCGAAGAGGGACTGCTCGCCGTTGTATTCGCTACTGAAACACTTGCACTAGGTGTGAACATGCCGGCACGCTCAGTTGCTCTCGAAAGATTCACTAAGTACTCAGACTCGGGTCGCAAGTTTCTTACCAGTGGCGAGTTCTCTCAGATGACTGGACGAGCTGGAAGACGTGGACTCGACGATGAAGGCCATGCGATTGTGTGCTTCACGAATGAGGTTGAGTTCCATGACGTTGGAAGGGTTGCACTTGCTCCTCCTTCAGATCTTCACTCTTCATTCAGACCTACGTATAACTTCACCGCGAACCTCATCAATCACTTTGAGTTCGAAACCGCTCTAGAAGTCGTGCAGTGTTCGTACGCTCAGTTTGAAACCGATCGTCGTGCGACGCCGTCCAAGAGGCCTCTGGGAGACCAGATGGTTGCTCGTCACAAGGTGCTGGAAGAACTTGGCTACACCGATGGCTGGAAACTCAATGCTCAAGGACAATTGCTGCGTTCGATCTATCACGAGTGCGACCTTCTGATAGCAGAGTCCATTACGAGTGGCGTCTTTGAAGACTTAGAGCCAGCTCAACTCGCCGGTCTACTTTCTTGCTTCGTGTTTGAGTCAAAACGTTCAACCAGGGCGCCTCACGCCGGTAAGAACGTAACAACTAAGAAGAAGAGCATCAATGACCGACTCGGTAGCGAACGCCGAGCAAACATCACTGACCGACTTCACGAAATTCAAACAACGAACGCACTGATTAGAGAAGCTGAGGAGCGTTACAAGGTTCCTCACACTAAGGAGCCAGACGGCAAGTTTGCGACAACAATCACTGCGTGGGCGAGAGGTTCGTCGCTCAGCGTTGTGCTCGACCTTGCGGACGCCGAAATTGGTCAAACTTCACCTGGTGACTTTGTTAGAAACGCCAAGCAGGTCGCTGACCTTTGCGAGCAGTTGGCCCGCATGAGCAACCTCACGGCGGTGGCTGATGTGGCCGCTGAAGCCCGTGATTATGTGCTCAGAAGCGTTGTTGCCGGCGCTTCTAGCGTCCACCCTTAAGGGGTCTTTGCGCTCTAATCTTTTCTATCCATGCACTCTTATGCCGTCGAGGAATTCACAGAAGAAGAAGCCACAATCCTTCGTCGGTATTTCACGAATCTTGAGTCTCCGGTTTTTGCCCTTGTAAACCTCCCAGAGGTTGTTAAAGGTGCTTTATTTGCTCGTTATTCACGCAGTACAAAGAGTCTTCGTAGATTATTCCTCGACGAGTTCATTGGCGATTTAGACCTCACCGGCGACATAGGTATTGATGCCACGATTGGTCTTGATAAAGCAGAGAGTCTTTACGAGAAGATCTTCTTTGAATACGGTGACGACTCCGTTGCACAACTTGGTGGAGTTCACCTCGCATGTGAGCAAGCAAGCAATGTTCTAACGAAAGTTCTTGAATGGGGACGGCTCATGAGCTACCTCGAACAATCGACCCGTTACCTCGGCTATGACAAGCGTCTAAGCAACGGTCATTACCGTTACTACCGCGACCACGATGTCACCATGTCGTCCTTTGGGGCTCGCTACGTAGGCGAAATGGATCGAATGTTCGACACCTACGCTGAGTTGCTTCCACAGTTGGTCGAATTCCTAACTAAGAAGTTCCCAAAGACTGCAGAAGACACCGACTTTGTTTACAGACAAGCAATTCGTGCAAAAGCACTTGACGCTGTTCGAGGACTACTTCCAGCGTCAGCGATTTCAAACCTCGGGATCTATGCATCGGGACAAGCGTACGAATCGCTGCTGCTTCGAATGAGGGCGCATCCACTTCCAGAAGTTCGTGACTACTCAAAGCTAATGATGGATGAACTCGTAAAAGTAATTCCATCATTCCTAAAGAGAGTAAACATTGCAGAACGTGGTGTTGCATGGACGACCTACTTGGCAGAAACCAAGGGTGCAACCAAAGATCTCATTGCCTCAATGTGGAATGACATCGAAGCAGAACCAGGCGAACATGTACGTCTTGCTGCTTACGACAAAGATGGTGAAGCAAAAATCTTGAAAGCAATTGTCTTTGCGAACTCCACAATGTCCCAAGAAGAAGCATCCAAGCGCGTTGGTGTAATGAATGCGGCGGACCGTTCAAAGTTGATCGCGACCTACGTGGGTGATCGCAAGAACCGTCGTCACCGTCCAGGTCGTGCCTTCGAATCAACGATGTACCGATTCGAACTAGTTACTGACTACGGCGCCTTTCGAGATCTCCAGCGCCACCGACTGCTCACTATCGAGTGGCAACCCCTCACGGTTGAGCTCGGTTTCGATGTTCCAGACATAATCGAAGAAGCAGGGCTCACAGAGCCCTTCGTAGCGTCCCTAGAACGCTCAGCAAGCCTCTATTACGACATGCGAGAGCAGTTCCCTGAACAGGCTCAATACTGCGTTGCACTAGCTTTCAGAATCAGATACGTCATGGAAATGAACGCCAGAGAAGCAATGCACCTGATTGAGCTTCGCTCCGGGCCCCAAGGTCACCCAAGCTACCGCAGGGTCGCTCACGAGATGGCAAGACTCATTCGTGATGAGGCCGGAC
>CALJTY010000031.1 GCA_937975915.1 uncultured Acidimicrobiaceae bacterium
GCTGGTTAGTAGAAGGTGTTGTTTCTGGAGTCTCGGGGTATGGCAACTCAGTAGGCGTTCCAAACATTGGTGGTGAGCTCACCTTCGATGATTGCTACGCATCGAACCCACTCGTAAATGTTCTCTGTGTTGGTGCACTGCCAAAGGACCGACTCGTTCTTGGCATTGCGTCTGGTGTTGGCAACTACGCAGTGCTGCTCGGATCATCAACTGGTCGTGACGGTATTGGCGGTGTATCAGTGCTTGCATCCGCTGGATTTCAAGGCGACGACGGTGCCGCATCGCTTGATGACGCCAAGCGTCCAAGTGTCCAAGTCGGTGATCCCTATGAAGAGAAGCGACTTATTGAAGCCTGTCTAGAGTTACTGGATCAAAAACTCGTTGTCGGTATTCAAGACTTGGGTGGAGCAGGACTCGTTTGCGCAACGAGTGAGACGGCCGCCAAAGGTGGCGTCGGACTTGATGTAAACATCAACGCTGTTCCCCAGCGCGAAGCGGGAATGGTCTCATGGGAAATCATGACTTCTGAAAGTCAAGAGCGCATGCTTGCAATTGTGACTCCTGAAGACTGGCCAGCAGTTGAAGCGCTTTGCAAGAAGTGGGAAGTCAGGGCGAACGTTGTTGCACATGTTGTTGAACCGTCGAAAGATAAGGACGGAAACCTTGTCGGAATGCTTCGCATTCGTGACGGCTTTGACGGCGAAATTCTTGGCGAAGTTCCTGCGAAGTCGCTCGCAGATCAAGCTCCTCTCTACAACCGACCAATGAGCCGACCTGCAAACCTGGACGCGATTCAAAAAGACGACCCGACACTTGATGAACCAGTTGGATCTCCAAACGAAGACTTGCTCGATCTTCTAATTGACCCAGCCTGGGTGTATCGCCAGTACGACTCACAGCTCTTCTTGAACACTGTTGTGGGACCAGGACGAGACGCAGCACTTCTTCGTCTCGCTGGACCAGGGCTACCTTCATCAAACCGAGGCATTGCACTTTCGACTGATTCGAATCCTCGCTGGTGTGCACTCGACCCTCGCAAAGGAACACTGCTCACCGTTGCTGAAAGTGTTTCAAACCTCGCCTGCGTTGGAGCAACGGCAAAAGCTCTCGTGAACTGTCTTAACTTTGGTAACCCTGAACACCCAGAGGTGATGTGGCAACTTTCTGAGTCCGTTGATGGCATGGCTGAAGCCTGTAACGCAATGGGCATCCCAGTCGTTGGTGGAAATGTTTCTCTCTACAACGAGAGTGGCGGCAACGACATTGATCCAACACCAGTCGTTGGACTTCTTGGCGTTGTTGACTCACTTGTGGCCCCTCCACCTGGATGGAACTGGAAGTTCGGTGACAGCGTGGTCCTCGTTGGGAAACGTGAAGCACAAGACGGCCCGGCATTCCCACTTGGTGGAACACGTTGGGCTACACGACGTGGTCGACGTGGAGGAGTTGTTCCATCTCTTGACGTCAACGCTTTTAACGCAACTATCAAGTTCGTGGCTGGTGAAATTGCCTGGATTTGCAAGGGTGAACAAAGTGACGTCACTGCGGTGCACGACGTGGGTAGCGGCGGCCTTAGTGCGGCACTGGCTGAAATTGTCGCAACGACTGGCTTGGGGCTAAACGCAGATGAACTCACTTCGCATGGCGAACTCTTTAGTGAGTTCCCAGGTCGTTTTGTAATGGCGACGAGTGATGTATCCCAGTTCGCTCAGCGTGCAAAAGAGGCTGGCGTTGACATTGCAGTTCTCGGCACTGTTGGTGGCGACTCACTTCGCATTGGCTCATCAATCAACGTGAGTGTTCGAGAGATTGAAAGCCGTCGAAGCAACGCACTCACCAGTGCGCTTGCATCAGTTGACTAACGAGCTGCCTTTAACTCGTCGAGAACTTCATTAGGGACTCGAAGATCACCAGTTCTACCGAGACCTAATTTCACATCTTCTTTATAAGAGCCGTGATAATCAGATCCACCAGTGGGAATCATTCCTGCGTTTCGAGTTAGCTTCACCATTTGTCCACGAATCTTCTCGTTCACTCCGCCGTAGTAGGCCTCAGCTCCAGCGAAACCGCGATCGCGAAGTGAATTAAGAACCTTAGGCATGGTCTCTTCAATCTCAGTTGGCGATAGTGAGCTCACGTAGTTAACCAGTGGGTGCGCTACCGAGAACACGGTCCCAGAACCCTTCGCAGCATCGAGGAATGTCTCAACAGACATGCTCTTTCGACCCACGTGTGCCTTGCCACCTTCACCCAACCAGTCAATAAAAACCTTGTTCCAATTCTCAGGGTCCTTGGCGCCAACTATCTCAGGGTGGAGCTCAAACATTGCCTGCGCGAAGTGAGGTCGGCCAATGTTGTCTGCATTGCCAACAAGATTGGTCAGATAGTCAAGGTTGACTTTCTCGAATCCATTTTCACGTAAAAGTCGCACGAGAGTTTCGTTGCGCTCGTTTCGGTCGCGACGCATTTCGGCCAATTTTTGCTGAACGGGGTGATCCTCGTTGAGGGGCAAGAAATAGGCGAGAACGTGAATGTTTCGAGGTGATGAGGGGCCACCAGAGCGCTCTTTTGGGAACTCTCCATCGCGTAACGAAACCTCAGTGCCGGGTATGAGTTCAATGCCGAACTGGGCACATGAGGCGGCCATGCGCTCATGGCTAGCGGTGGTGTCGTGGTCAGTTAGAGAGATTGCCGAAATACCGATTTTGCTGGCGTTTTCTGCCAACTGTTCTGGGGTATCAGAACCATCAGAAAACGTCGAGTGGGTATGGAGGTCAATCATTATCTAAGCGTACCGATGCCCTGAGTCATGTGCCAAGATTACACAGTGCTTTCGCAAATAAATACTCATAAGGTGGAAGCTCAATGAAAGAAGCGTGTGGAGTCGTAGGGATCATCGCCCCCGGACGAAACGTGGCACACCTTTGCTACGACGCTATGTACGCACTCCAGCACCGCGGTCAAGAATCTGCCGGAATGGCGACTTTTGATAACAAGCAAATTACTGTCGTAAAAGATAACGGACTCGTCAGTCACGTTTTTAGTGACACCACACTTCGCGCATTGAGTGGATCACACGTCATTGGACACACTCGATATTCAACATCAGGTTCTGCGAACTGGACTGCTGCGCAACCGGTGTACCGCAGTGCTGGGGCATCGGGCTTTGCACTTGGTCACAATGGCAACCTCACTAATACGGGTGAACTTGCTGAAGTTGCAGGTATTCAAGTAACCACAATGCTCTCAGACTCTGACCTCGTTGCAGAACTTCTGGCACGTGAAATCGAAAGTGGCGCAGCAATGGCGCACGCTCTGAGGTCTGTTCTGTCTAAAGCGCAGGGCGCATTCTCAATGGTGATTCTTGAATCAGACACCATTTACGCAGTTCGAGACCCACACGGTTTTAGACCACTCTGCTTAGGTCGACTCGGAACAGAAGATGCACCCGAAGGTTGGATTGTTGCTTCAGAGTCACCAGCGCTTGACGTAATTGGTGCAGCGTTCGTTCGTGAAATCAAACCTGGTGAGATGGTGACTATTACCGAAGAAGGCGTTTCATTTGTGCAGTTGTTAGAACCAGTTGGCGAAAAAGAGATGCTGTGCATTTTTGAATTCGTTTACTTTGCTCGTCCTGATACCTACCTCATGGGTCACCAAGTGCACACGGCACGTCGTCGCATGGGGGAGCTACTCGCGAAACAGTCGCACGTTGATGCTGACATTGTTATGGGTGTTCCCGACTCGGGTATCCCAGCGGCAGAGGGATTCGCGAAAGCTTCAGGCATTCCATTTGGTTACGGCCTAGTGAAGAATCGCTACATCGGTCGCACATTTATCTCGCCAGATCAAAACAAGCGAGAAGCCAGCGTTCGTCGAAAGCTAAATCCACTTCGTGAAAACATTGAGGGTCAACGTCTCGTTGTTATTGATGATTCCATTGTTAGAGGAACTACTACGAAGGCCCTCGTCGCGATGTTGCGTGACGCCGGTGCCAAGGAAATTCACCTCCGCATTTCGTCACCACCATTCTCGTGGCCTTGCTACTACGGCATTGATACTCCAACGCGTGAAGATCTTCTTGCTGCGAACAACACCATTGAAGAAATGCGTGAATTCATTGGATGTGACTCACTTGAATTCATCTCACTTGAAAATCTTCGAGCTGCCATTCAACTAGACGGCGAATGCTGTGACGCGTGTCTGACTGGTAACTACTCCGCTCCAACGCCAGTCGCACTGGGCAAGGGAGCTCGCTGGTGAGTCGTTTACTCGACCAAGCACTTGGTGGAATGACCTACGCGCAGTCGGGTGTGTCAATTGATGCAGGCGATGAAGCAGTTGAGCGAATTAAGGAAGTTGTTGCGAGCACGAAGCGTCCAGAAGTACTCGGTGGTATTGGTGGATTTGGTGGGCTCTTTAAACTAAACACCTCAAAATTCAAAGAACCGGTCCTCGTTGCGTCCGCCGACGGTGTTGGTACCAAACTTGAAGTGGCACGACAAGTTGGCCGCTACGACTCAGTCGGAATTGACCTTGTGGCAATGCTCGTAGATGACCTTGCATGCATTGGTGCAGAACCGTTGTTTCTTCTTGACTACGTGGCTGTTGGTGCACTTGATCCAGCGCGCTTAGAAGAACTAGTGACTGGTATTGCTGCGGGTTGTCGTCAGGCCAATACCGCGCTACTCGGTGGCGAAACGGCAGAGCACGGCGGTGTGATGAAACCAGACGATCTCGACGTTGCGGGATTTGCCGTAGGCGTTGTGGAGCGTGGCAGTGAAATGGGACCGGAGCGAGTGCGTAGTGGTGACGTACTTATTGGACTCGGTTCTCCAGGGCTGCGCTCTAATGGTTACTCACTTGCTCGCAGTGTTCTAGTGAAGCATCAAAGCGATTTAGCTAAGCCAGCCTTTGAAGGCTCGGCTCGCTCGCTGGGTGATGAGTTGCTTGTCCCTTCGGTAATTTATGCACCGACAATTACTGCAATGCGCGCAGAACTGGGTTCATCAGTTCATGCAGCTGCTCACATAACGGGTGGCGGAATTCTTGGCAACGTAGTTCGCATTTTGCCAGAAGGACTTAACGCAAACATTGAGATGGATTCGTTCGAGACTCCAGAAATTTTCTTCGAAATTCAAAGACGCGGTCAGGTAAGCGCTGACGAAATGGTTCGAGTGTTTAACTGCGGCCTCGGGATGGTTGTGAGTGTGGACCCTTCGAGCGCCTCAGCCGCCCTTACAATTGCCAGAGCACAAGGTATTGTCGCAACGATTGTTGGCAATGTTTCAGCCGGATCACAAAAGGTCGTACTCTCATGACAGATGCACGCGAACGAGTTCTGCAGCATCTCTTGGAACACTCAGTTCGAAGGGGAGACTTCACTCTAAAGTCAGGCCGCAAATCTTCGTGGTTTATTGATTCAAAGCAAACAATTTGCGCACCTGAAGTAATGGTTGATGTTGCAAATCTCATCCTTGAGAGAATTCCAGCTGATGCCTCAGCAATTGGTGGTCTCACAATGGGAGCCGACGGCGCAACGTTTATCACCGCTGGAGTTGCAGGAACCAAGGGTCGTGCGCTTCGCGCGTTCAGCGTTCGAAAAGAAGTGAAAGATCACGGTGCTGGCGGTCGCATTGCTGGTTCACTACAGCCTGGCGACCGCGTGGTTATTACTGAAGACACCGTCACCCGTGGGACAAGTCTTATGGAAGCAGCCAGAGTGGTTAGAGACTTTGGTGCTGAAGTGGTTCTTTTGCTCGCCGTAGTTGACCGTGGCGGCACTGCGGCTGCAATGGCGAACGAAGAGGGCTGGAAGTTCGAAGCAATCTTCAGCGCACCAGATCTTGGATTTGAGTACGAAGGCGCCTAACTAGCGGCGAGTACGTCTAGTACTCGTGTTCGCCACGCTCTGATGTCTGGGTAGAACTCGTCGGTTGTGTGGCCAAAGCGAAGCACTAAAGCATCGAGTGCTGGAACAACACTGATCATCTGACCTTCATATCCATTGGCCCAGTACGTGCCGTACTTGTCGCCAGTCACCCACCACTGCCATGAGTAGTACGTGCCATTTTCATCTTGGCTGTGGGGAATCTGCGCCGTTGAAGCCCAGTCTTCGCTAATGAGTTGCACGCCATCCCATTCGCCACCGCGTAAATACAAGAGTCCAAATTTTGCAAAGTCGAGTGCAGTTGCGTGCACAAAACTTGACGCAACCCACACGCCCTTGTCGTCATATGCGGCAACTGCGCTATTCATGCCAAGAGGTCTAAAGAGCTTCTTAGTTAAGTAGTCGTTGTATTTTTCTCCGTAGCCAACGTTGTCAGCAACAATTCGACTCAGCACGTTGGTTGTTCCACTCGAGTAGTTGTAGAACGTTCCCGGCTCGTGAGCGAGTGGCTTGGAGGCGACAAAACTAGCCATGTCGGCCTTCGCGTCTCCGTACAGCATTGCAATGACGTCGCTTGGATTGTCAACGTCATAATCTTCGACGAACTTAAGACCGTCACGCATCGCCAAGAGATCTTTGACCTTGATGTTGTGGCGAGGATCGCTCGGCTCAGTCCATTCAGGGACTGGTGCATTTTGTTCAGGGTCAATCAGTCCCTGGGCGTTCAGCGTTCCAATAATCATGTGCAACATTGATTTAGCCATTGACCACGAGATCAGCTGGCTCGAAGCAGTAATGGGCTCAGCTGGTTTGTCAAAGTAAAACGTTTCACCGCCGTAACGTTCGGCAACTACTTTTCCACCCTTTACAACAACCACTGCATTGGTCTCTTTAAGATTTTCACTTGTGAACATCTCGTCGACAACTTTGTCGAGAGCGTCTTGATTAGAGACTTCGCCTCGCGGCCAGCTCGTTGTTGGCCATGCAACACCTGAGGGCTGCTTGCAAGAAGAAGGAGTGATATTTGGTAGTGAACTCATAGAACTTTATTGTTGCACGGATTCGTGTCACAGCTGTTTTCTACATTCAAAGCATGAAGATTCACGAAGAAACGACTGAGCAATTTCTGTATAGGACAGTGCACCCGACTAGGAGGCATCGATACCGGGTGAGTGCGTATTTAGTTAAAAGACTTAAGGGTTCAAATGTGGTTGCTCGGATTGAGCCACTCGGATTAATAAACGAGGCGCTCGCGCGTCATGAAATTGCAATGGTCGGTCTACAAAAGAATCTCGTTGCACGCGGCGGATGGGAAGAAACGAAAAGCAGAAACCATGTTCGAATTCAGGTTGGTTCGAAAAATTCTGGCTTGGAAAATAAAAAGGTTGTCCCACGGAAATAAATAAATTCCCGTGGAACAACCGAATGGTGGTCGAGACCGGCGTCGATCCGGTGACCTCACGCTTTTCAGGCGCGCGCTCTACCAACTGAGCTACTCGACCAAACCTCCACACCCTTACGGGTGTCGAGCGGACCTGACGGGATTTGAACCCGCGACCTCCGCCTTGACAGGGCGGCGTGCACTCCGAGCTGCACCACAGGTCCTCGGTGTTCCCAGAGCCAAGGCCCTGAGACGCGAATAGTAAGTCTATACGGTGTGGGTAGGTCGCTACTTGGGCGACAAATAAAGAGATTTGGTTCTACCTACAGACTAAGGAGAACTACAAACCCAGTTTCTGAGCGAGCTGATCATTTGATGGCTCAACAAGAATGTCCCCATCTTCAAAAATGATTGTGGGCACGACTCGCTGGCCACCATTGAGTTCAACGCATTCAGCAAGGGCTTCTTGATCTACGTCAACATCAACCCAGTCGTAGGCAATGTTGTTTTCAGCAAAAAATGCCTTTGCTCTGGTGCAGTCGCTGCACCATTCAGTGCCAAGTACGCGAATTGAATTCATGACTACTTTTTAATTCAAGAAGTCTTATTTTGCAAGTTCATTTCGAATCCCCTACCCAAGAGGCGTATGAACGTTTTGTCCAGGT
The DNA here is from genome assembly GCA_937975915.1 of uncultured Acidimicrobiaceae bacterium. Classification (GTDB taxonomy): domain Bacteria; phylum Actinomycetota; class Acidimicrobiia; order Acidimicrobiales; family RAAP-2; genus RAAP-2. Next base: position 7,937 of record CALJTY010000031.1, read on the forward strand.
TTGAACTCAATACTTCCATCGGCTTTCAGCAACCAAACTGATCTGAGGCCATCAACTGTCCAGTATTCAGGACCACCAACGAGAGCAGTGTCTTCGTCAATACCTAGTAGTGAAATTGATGAATCAACATTCTCTAAGAATTTTGTTTCTAGGTCTGGTACGTAGTTTTTGAATCGATCAAAGTGTGGAATTACTCGAAGGTGTGGAAGGAGACTCAGCCCTTGCACTTCGCCACGGTTTGTCATGCGAGAAGAAATTGGTGGAACTGAAGTGCTCATCACCATTGCACCCGCACTACATCCCGCAACCGCAGCACCATTTTCCCATTCGTTGACAATTGCTTCCCACACCAATGTTCCTCTGAGCGTGTCAGCTAAAAATGCGGGATTTCCGCCAGAGAGATAAATAAGACCTGCACCGTGAATCATGGCTGCGTTTTCTAGATCATCTGCATCATCTCTTGTAGAGATATGTAGAACAACCTGTTCAACGCCTATGGCTTCGGCCTGCTTTTTCCCCAGGTCGTGCCAGTACTCAAGAACCTTCGGCCCGTCAGGTACTGCAGCCGTTGCAATTTGAACGTACTTAGCTGGGCGGCCCTTGAGGAGAGAAGCTTCGACTTCGCGCATTTGCGGCAAGTATTCGCCAGAGCCAACGAGCGCTATTGGGCCAGATAACTTCACTTCGTAATCGTACTTACTAAGAGCAATCTATTGCTGGGAGCTGCCACGAGAAATAATGCCGTCGCGCTGTGACTCAAAGGCTGCAGCATCAAAACGCTCCTTCATCCAGCGCCGGCTCCACTTTGCCTCTTCAAGGTAGGCATCGTCATCAGAGCGGTTGCCAAGAGTTTCGTACATCGTCCTTATTTCTTTTACTGAAAGTGGATCGATCTCTGCAATGGTCTTGGCTTGCTCCATGACTCTGGTCATCAAGCTGTCGTGTTCGCAGACTTCATTAACAAGTCCCCACTGGTAGGCAGTCTCAGCATCGATGAAATTGCCAGTGAATGACATCTGGCGAGCGCGGTTGATACCTACTAGTTGGGGAAGGCGAATAGTCATTCCTCCACCGGGCATCACTCCGACTCGTGCGTGAGTATCAGCGAATGAAGCTTTCTCTGATGCGATCAACCAGTCACAACCAAGCGCTACCTCAAGCCCACCAGTTACTGCTGCACCATTGATGGCACCAATGATGGGCTTGCTTGTCCTTGGAAGGAGTCCATGTTGCTGGGTGCTGCCTTCAGCACTGAGGCGAATATCTTTATACGTCGTGGCTAGATCTTTTAGGTCAAGCCCGGCACAGAATGCTGGGTCCTGTCCGGTGACGACAATTACATTGACATCGCTACTGGCGTCAAGCTCTTGGACGCTTCTGAAAAGATCATGCATCATCTGAGCGGTGAGTGCGTTTCTTGCAGCTGGTCGAGCAAGAGTGACCACGCCAACTTTGCCGATTTGTTCAACTTCAATCATTGTGGCCCCCAGTGTTCTTGGTTAAAACCTACTTGTAGAGAAGGTCAGCGTGCTTAGGTGAGCAATTCGTAGCGATGTTGCTGTCTTTACAGTTCTCACAGAGCAGGATTAGTTTGCGACAAGCGAGATTTGCACAGTTATAGAACTTGCTCGTTGGTGCGCTGCAGTGGTCGCATTCACCAAGAGTTTTCGGATCCTTACCGAACTCTTGGTTCATTCGCTTGTCGAATATGTAGAGCGATCCCTCCCAGAGACCATCGCTTCCAAATTCTTCGGCGTAGCGAACAATGCCACCATCTATTTGATACACCTCTTTGAATCCACGATTCTTCATAACGCTTGAAAGCACTTCACAGCGAATCCCACCAGTGCAGTAGCTAACGATGGGGCGGTCCTTTAGGTGGTCGTATTTTCCACTTTCGAGTTCTGCGACAAATTCACGAGTGGTTGCAACTTCTGGAACAATTGCGTTCTTGAATTTTCCAATGCGAGCTTCGAACTGGTTACGTCCATCGAAGAAGACCACCTCGTCGCCACGTTCTTCAACAAGTTGATTTACTTGTTTTGGCTTTAAATGAATTCCACCACCGACTACGCCGTTTTCATCGACAATCAGTTCATCAGGGGCACCGAATGAAACGACTTCATCTCGAACTTTGATCATGAGTCGCGGGAAATCGTCGCCAGTTCCTTCAGACCACTTGAAATCAATCTTCTTGAAGGGGAGATATTTGCGAGTTTGCTTGACGTAGGCAATGACATTCGACATGTCACCACCAACGGTGCCATTGATCCCGTGTTTCGAGATGAGAATGCGTCCCTTGAGATTTAGGTTTTCGCATAGTTCTTTTTGCCAGAGACGAATCGCGTCGGGGTCACTCAGCGGGGTGAAACAGTAATAAAGAATGACTTTTGAGGGCTCCACATAATCATTTTAGAACAGTTAGCAATGCTTAAAAATTCAGGCATGATGATGTGAATTTACGTAGTGTGTCTGTATGAATCCACTTGAGCTATCAACAGTCGTAATCGATTCAGGAGTTGCAACTGAACCTGTCAATCGAGTCACGAACGAAATCACTGAGCTGCGTGAAGGACTTGCCATTGTGGAGAGTTTTAGCCACTGTGTTGTCCTCGATGTTGGTGACGGCCTCATGTGTTTTGACGCTTCTGGTTCAGGAAGTGGCCAAGGAGTAGTTGAGGCGATTCGCACTTGGAGCGACAAGCCAATTACGACGCTTGTTTACACTCACGGCCACGCAGACCACGTTGGGGGCAGCGTTGCATTCAAGAAAGACGCTGAGTCTCGAGGAGAAAAACGCCCTCATGTCATTGCTCACGAAAATGTTGCGAAGCGACTCGCTCGTTACGAGGAAACAAATCTCTGGAACGTGGCGATTAATAAGCGCCAATTCGGTGGCATCAGAAGTGACATGACTGTTGAAATTAATCAAGATGCCGAACGTTTTCTTTCTCGCTCAACACTTGTCCCTGATGAAACGTTCACGGAGCAATTAACCCTTAACGCTGGGGGAACAACTATTGAACTGCACCATGCTCGTGGTGAAACTGATGATCACTTGTGGGCATGGCTACCAGAAAAGAAGTGGATGTTCACCGGTGACTTCATCATCTGGAACTATCCAAATGCTGGTAACCCACAAAAGGTTCAGCGCTATGCACTCGAATGGGCGCAAGCACTTCGAAAGATGATTGAACAGGGGCCTGAACTCCTTGTTCCCGCACATGGGCTCCCTATTGAAGGCAAAGAGCGCATCGCTCGAGTGCTTGATGACATTGCATCGTCACTCGAGTCGCTCGTAGTTGAAGTAGTTGCCATGATGAATGCTGGCGAGACACTCGACACAATCATCCACAAAGTCAAAGTTCCGAAGGATGTTCTCGAGAAGCCTTACCTTCGTCCGCTCTATGACGAACCGGAGTTTGTGGTTAGAAACATCTGGCGCCTCAATGGAGGTTGGTGGGACGGGGTGGCTTCTCACTTGAAACCAGCGCCGAATGCTACCCTAGGCGCCGAAATTGCTTCACTCGCTGGGGGACCTGACGTCCTAATGCGTAGAGCAATGGCGCTACTTGACTCTGACATTCGCCTGGCGTGTCACTTGGCTGACCTTGCGGGCTGGGCTGCTCCAGATGACCCTGCGATTCATGCAGACCGCGAAGCTATTTATGAGCAACGCAGAAACGTTGAATCATCATTAATGAGTAAGGGAATCTTTAAAGCAGCGGCACGTGAATCACGTGAAGTTGTAAAGAAGTTTCAGTAGTGCTTATTTAAACCAGCGGATCATTCCAATGATCCCTGCGGTGGCATAGAAAAACTGAAGAAAAAGAATCCCACGGTGCTTGCCCATGCGCGCCCAGATGCCAATGAAGATCGATGAGAGAAGCAGAAGGGTGAATCCTATGAATTCACCGCCAATGTTCATGGCAATGAGGAGTGAATAAAAAATTGCAGTTCCTACGCCCAGCCATTCAAAGATTTTTGCTTTAGTCATTTTTCTATGCTCTCACTAATTCTCGAAAACGAGTGTTCCATCTTCGAAACCGATTTTTGGAAGGGATTCGCGCTCATCCCAGTAGTCAATGTTCATCATCCATGGCTCTCGGTCGCCAGACCTGGGCTGTGATCCACGAGCTCGCTGTACGTAACCAGGAGAAAATTTAGGGTCGCCAAATGGGAGGAGCTCCATTCCTTGATCTTCTGGGCGAAGGGTTGGCGTAACAACTTTTGATCCACGGTTGTCCATGAAAGTCAGCATTCGTGAAATGTAGTCACTGATGACCTCAATACGAGTGGTCCAACTAAGTCGAAGTGCACCAAAACTCCAGGCATAGTTCGGAACGCCACTGAACATAACGCCACGGTGCGTTATTCGCTCAGCCACATCAATTGGCACATCATCGATGCTCATGGCAATGTCACCGAGCACAGAAAGTTCAAATCCAGTAGCGGTGATTACAACGTCAGCGTCGATAACTGTTCCATCGTTGGTGACGACACCACTAGATGTGAATGTACTGATTTCATCAGTGACCATTGAAACCTGTCCAGAACTGATGACTTTAAAGAAATCGCCATCCAGGATCCGAGCGACTCGTTGTTCGGATGGAAGGTAACGAGGCGTGAAGTGTTTGGCAATGTCGAAACCCTCAGGCAGCTGACTCGTCACCATTTGAATCATGCCGTTTCTAGAAATTTCAGCATTCTCCGCAATAAAGTTCGTGAGCCCTTGCATTTCGAGAATTGCTTTCTCACGAACTGTCGCGTGCACTTCTTCGTCGCCAACTCCATCTGTGCGGAGTTGATCGGCGAGATCATCTTTATTTGGACTCTGAAAGAAGTAAGCAGGGGATCGTTGCAAGACGGTGACGTGTCCGCAATCATTTGCGATGGCGGGAACAAGTGTTGCTGCAGTTGCTCCTGAGCCAATAACAACAACGTGCTTATCTTTGAAGTTCGTGTTCTCTGGCCACGACTGAGGGTGAATTATTTCTCCCTCGAAAGCTTTCATGCCTGGCCACGTTGGTGTGTAGCCCTTTTCTTGTCGGTAGTAACCATGGCACGACCAAATGAATTCTGCGCTTAGTGAGAACTGCTCTTTAGTTTCTTTGTTGATTCCATCAACAGTCCACTTCTTACTTGCAGTATCCCAATTAAGACTCTCGACTCGTTGGTTGTATCGAATGTGCTTGCCTATGCCATGTTCTGCAATCACTTCGCCCAGGTATGAATGAATTTCTGCACCGCCGGCGTAGGGGGCACCCTTCCAGGGCTTGTAGCTGTAGCCGAGGGTATAGAGCTCAGTGTCTGAACGTACTCCTGGGTATGTGTGGGTTAGCCACGTGCCTCCGAAATTGCTTAGAGCATCGAGGATGACAAAACTCTTACCAGGGTGCTTCGTGATGAGTTCGTGTGCGGCGTTTATGCCAGAAATTCCTGCACCAATAATTACAACATCAAAATGACTAGCTTCAGTTGAATTTGTCAAGCGATCTCCTAGGTGGTGCCTAGAGATTACTAGTAACTGTTATGCGTCAAGGCGAAAGCCCACACCCCGGATTGTAAGCAGGTGCTTAGGTTCAGCTGGTTCATCTTCAATCTTCTGGCGAAGACGCTTTACATGTGTGTCAAGTGTTCGAGTGTCTGACAGTTCTAATCCCCACCAGAGTGTGTCGAGGCAAACTTCACGTGTTACAACTTGTCCTAATCGAGTCGCAAACAACGTCAGCAAATCGAACTCTTTGCGACTTAGCTCAATTGCGACATCATTCTTCAGAACCGTTCGCCTCGTTAGATCAAGTCGGATGTCCCCAAAAGAAATTATTTCGTCGTTAGTTTCAACAGTTGGACGGCGAAGGACAACACGCATGCGTGCGATTAATTCACGAAGTCGGTAAGGTTTTGTGACGTAGTCAGCTGCACCAATTTCGAGTCCAAGAACAATGTCGAGTTCCTCAGTACGTGCAGAAACCATGATTACAGGAATTTTTTTGGTCTCACAAATTTCGCGGCACAGGTCTAGTCCTGATCCGTCTGGAAGCATTACGTCGAGCAACACGAGATCCGGTCGAGTCGAATCTATTAGTGATCTCGCTTCAGCGAGGTTCATTGCTGAAACAACAACAAATCCTTCAACAGTGAGTCCAACCTTGAGCGCTTCTTGATAGCTCTCTTCGTCCTCAACTACAAGGACGACACTGCGACCCTCGGGATCAACCATTGCGACCAAAACTTATCCAGTCTGAAGTAACTACGCGAAGTGCGGCACGGCTCACTGTCAGGGGGATTGACGGAGTCCGAGCGAGTGCCACGCGTATATAAGGTAATGACCAAGAGTTATCCCAATGTGAAAGAAACGTAATCAGATGGGAGATATTGAATGAACCTTTAAAAGTTGTTATTCGGAACTTTCACGAATCGTTGCAACAATTCGAAGCGCCTCTGCCATTCCCTGCGCAAATCCGTTCTCATATTCATCTTCACGTGCTTGCGAGAGTTTGATGTGATGTTGGGCCTCACTTTGAAGTTTGTAGAAAGCTTCATCAATTTTTTTACTCATTGCGTCCTCGCTCTATTTATAAGGCGTTCTATTTGGAAATCTGGAACAAACAACACGTATGTAACTTACGCAATAGTTAACAAATAGTTTCAGAAAGACCAAAAATTCAAAAAAAGTCCTTATTTCTATTGGTTTTACTAGTGCAAGTTCGTTCACAGAATTCTCTAAAAGTTCACCTGAATACATCTGGCGCTTCACATTGTGTTTACTTGGCACCCATAGGTTTGTCATTGGTTTGTTGCAAAAGTTATGACAAATATTCCTTTGCCTCATCCACTAACCAAGTTCTTTTCTTTAGGAGGAAAGCAAAAAAATGATTAAGACACTTAAGTCTTCAGTAGCACTTCTTGTTGCAACTGCAGGCCTCATGACAGTAATGTCGCTTCCAGCGACTGCAGCAACGAAGAAAATCAGTTGTTACCAGTTCAGCTCAACAGACCTTAAGTTGACAACGAAGAGTGTTACTACTGCTACCTGCCCAAAGGGTTTCACTAAGGGAACACCAACACAGGCTCAGCTTCAGGGAACTAACAACACTGGAGACATTGACCTTTCAGTTCCATCAAGCGCTGACACATTGAACATCAATGGATCATCATTTGACACTTTGCTCGTTAATGCCACAACAAGTGGTTCAACAGCATTCCCTGCTGCCAAGTTCAGCTCATACGCTGCTGCTGGTTCAGGAACTGGCCGCTCAGGAATTTCTGGTGGAACACTAAACATTGGTTTCTCTGACCAGCCAATTTCGGCTACTGCTGGAACTTTGATTTCAACATCATCAAATGCTTCTACAACTGCTCAAGTGAATGAGAACTTCGTGCAAATCCCATACCTTCTTGGTGGCGCAGTTGTTGCGTACAACATTGGTGCAGGATTTGACGGCGTAAAGCTAACTGCTGCGCAAGTTGCAAAGATCTACGACGGAACAATCACACTGTGGTCTGACTCATCAATCGTCGCAACTAACGGTGGCGCAACATCTGGCCTTGGTAAGAAGCTAAACGGACTTGTTGGACAGGCTCGTAACACAATCAAGGTTTCATACCGCAACGCATCTTCAGGAACTACCTACGCATTCACTGACTGGCTCAACGCTGCAGGTGGAGCAACACAAACTGCAAGTGGTTCAGTAATGGAAGGAACCGGTAACAAGTGGGGTGCAACAAATGTTGTTGGTGCTTCTAACAACGCTGCAATGGCTCAGAACATTGTGAACACACTTGGTTCAATCGGTTACCTCGAGTACAGCTACCTTCTTCTCCCAAGCAACGACGCAGTTCAGGCTGCACTGCTACAGGACAAGAACGGTGAATGGCTTGACCCAAACTCGAAGGACATGCTCACATACGTGAAGAATGCTGCTTCAGCTGCGGGATCAAACATCACAGCTGAGTCATTCTCAATCGTGAACCAGGCTGGTAAGGATGTATGGCCACTCGCTACTTACTCATGGGCAATTGTTAAAAAAGACCAGTCTTCAAATGCAACAGGTCAAGCAGTAGTTAAGTATCTTGACTGGGCAACGCACTACGCACAGGCAACACTTGCTGGACCAAACGGATACGTTGCTCTACCAGCAGCTGCGCAGGCATTCGCTCGTGCAAAGTTGGCTGGAGTTACATCTAACGGTGTAGTTCTTCTTAACCAGAAGAACTAACAAGAATTAATTAGAAGGAAGAAAGTACTGGACTAAATGTCAACTTCTACTTCTAAAATTGCTTCACAACGCGAAGAACTGGCGGAGATTAACTCCGCCAGTTCTTCGCGTGGTTGGTACCAATGGTTACTCATTGGTGTAAGTGTTCTTTTTGCCGTAGTCAGCATTTCATTTGTTGGATCAATCATCATTTATTCAATTCCAGCGTGGGCGCACCCGGGAACTCTTCTCACTGGAAAAGGTTGGCAATCACCAACTGGGCCATTCGGTGGTTTCGCGATGATCATCGGAACTTTTGAAACGTCATTAATTGCTCTCGTGGTTGCTGGAATAGTGGGGCTTGGAACATCACTCTCAATCGTTTTCTTAGTTCCAGGTAAATTTCGAAACATTATTGCGACACTCGTAGAACTACTCGCAGCGATTCCTTCAATCGTTTATGGTCTCTGGGGTTTCCTAGTCCTGGCGCCTTGGATGTTAAAAACATTCGACCCATTTGTTAACAAGTTTCCTTTCGCTTCAACAATCTTTGGAAGCCCGGGTCAGCAGTTTGGACCATCATTGATGCTTGCATCAATTGTGCTTTCAGTAATGATCCTTCCAACCTTCGTGGCAATTAGCCGTGAAGTTATTTCAGCGGTGCCTTCAGAAATCATTGAGGCAAGCTATTCGCTTGGAGCTACTCGTTGGCAGGTTATTAAAGATGTTGTTTTGCCTACCGCCAAAATTGGTCTCTTCGGCGCAACATTTCTCGCACTCGCACGCGCTACGGGTGAAACAGTCGCCGTTGCACTAGTTGCCGGTGGCGTTGCAAACGCCCAGTTCCACCTCCTGTATCCCGGCACATCAATCGCGGCGTGGATTGCCACACAGTTTGGTGAGGCGCAAGGGACTGAAGTTTCAGCCCTAATGGCCCTGGGTGTCCTACTGATGCTGATCAACTTCAGTCTGTCTCTCATTAGTCGCTCACTCGTGAATCGTCAACGAAAGGTGTTGGCTCGCGTATGACAATGATTGATGAACTAGTTCCGCAACCTGAAAACACAGGTACTCGAGACGCAATTCGCCGGACCGCTCATGCTCACCGCGCTCGTCGTGTGGCTATTTCACGAGTGATGATGATTCTCTGTGGCATTGCCTTGGTGCTGACGTCTATTCCGCTGGTATTGCTACTCATTCAATTAATCGTGCGTGGCTCTTCACAGCTCAATGCAACATTCTTTACCAAACTCCCACAGTCACCTTCGCTGGTTGATCCAAATGCCATTGGTGGAGTATTGAATTCAATCATTGGAACACTTGCCTTAACGATCTATGCGTCAATTATGGCAATCCCTGTTGGGGTGCTCACGGGCGTTTACCTTGCAGAGTCTCGCTCTAAGTTGGCTGCGACACTTCGCGTGATTGCACAGACAATGGCTGGGGCACCGTCAATTTTGATGGGGCTCTTTGGTTTTACTCTCATCGTTAAATACCTGCAGATTGGCTTCACTGCAATTGCTGGTTCATTCGCGCTTGCAGTTCTCATGCTGCCCGTGATTGCTATTTCGACTGAGATCTCGGTCAGAAATGTTCCTGACACTCTTCGTGAAGCGGGACTCGCACTTGGCGCGAAGCCTCACAAAGTTTCACTGAAGGTTGTAATCCCATCAGCACTTTCTGGCATTGTGACCGGATGTCTCCTTGCTGTTGCCCGTGCAATTGGTGAAACTGCTCCCGTGCTGCTGACAATTGGTGGTGGCTACTTGAACGAGTGGAGACCACTCAACCCGGTTTCAGCCCTGCCGCTGAGTATTTACATGAATGCAAAATCTGAGTGGCCGTCTCAACGCGCCCAGGTATGGGGAATCGCTCTCGTCCTTGTGGCATTTGTTTTTGTATTGAGTTTGACAGCCCGCATCTGGGCTTCTAGGAAGCAGAAAAGGAACAGCTAATGGAGAAAATTATGTCTGACGCAACTTCAGCAGTCAATGTAGGCTCAGAGTCTGTGAAGACTCAGAACCAAATCGCGATGAGTCTCAAGGACGTTGCAGTTTCGTTTAACGGCAAGGTTGCCGTTCGTGACGCGACATTTGATGTCACCAAGAATAAAGTGACGAGTCTTATTGGTCCATCTGGATCAGGAAAGACCACACTCCTTCGTGGCCTCAACCGTCTGCACGATCTAACACCTGGCGCGAAAGTGACTGGTCAGATTTTGCTTGAGGGAACTGACATCTACCGCGGCGACATCACTGTTACTGAACTTCGTACACGCGTTGGAATGGTCTTTCAGCGTCCGAACCCATTCCCAACAATGAGCATCTACGACAATGTTGTATCTGGTCTTCGCTTCAACGGAATCAAGAAGAAGTCAATCCTCGACGAAGTTGCAGAAAAGTCACTACGCGATGCTGCTCTTTGGGAAAGTGTTGAATCTCGTTTGAAGGTAAGTGCTGGAAACCTTTCTGGTGGAGAACAGCAACGTCTCTGCATTGCTCGTGCGCTGGCGCTTGACCCAGAAGTTCTCCTCATGGACGAGCCAACATCTGCGCTTGACCCAATCGCCACGCTTCGTATTGAAGAGCTAATGGTGACACTTAAAGAGCGTGTGACGATCATTATTGTGACTCACAACATGCAGCAGGCAGCTCGTATTTCAGACGACTGTGCGTTCTTGTTGATGGGTGAAGACCGTGCCGGTGAACTTATTGAGTTCGACGCTACAGAAAAAATCTTCAACAACCCTAAGGACAGTCGCACACTTGACTACACCCTTGGACGCTTCGGTTGATCCAGCTCTAAACAATTTGCCTGTGTTCACTAAATCGGAACACAGTGAACATGTTGTGCTCACAGTCTTTTAACCAGCCTCCTCTACTTTGTGGGTAGTTCTTAGCCACGTAGGAGGAAACATGGTTACTGCATACTTCATCGGGATTCTCTTCACACTCGCCGCTACGGCTGTGGTGCTGCCACTGCTTTTGGCAGGTCACCTTGGTCACGAAGATCACAAGAAGCAGATCCATCACTTTCACTTCATGGACAAGTTGCGCATTGCTGATGCAAAATTAGAGCAACCAGTCGAAACAGTAATAAAGTGCGGAGACTGTGGTAGCCACTCTGCAACGCTGGAACTTATTCCAGAAAGCGTTGTGTAACTAACTACTTTGTATTTGCTCTAACAGGGCAAGTACTCGTTTTTCAATTTCGTCGCGAATAGGTCGAACCGAGTCAACCCCTTTACCCGCTGGGTCTTCAAGCGCCCAGTCAAGATAGGAAACTCCAGGAAAGAATGGGCACTCGTCGCCACATCCCATAGTGATTACGTAATCTGATCCCTTTACGATTTCACTTTCAAGAATCTTTGGCTTCGCACCCATTGCCAGAAGGTCTATTCCCTTTTCTTGCATGGCTTCAATCACCGCTGGGTTGATACTGTCAGCCGGGGCTGTGCCTGCTGAGCGGACGCTTACAGCCCCTTTTGAGTGGTGAATAAGGAAGGCGGCAGCCATCTGACTACGGCCAGCGTTATGGACACAGACAAAGAGAACTTCGGGCTTAGGCACTGATCGATTCCTCTGGGAACAAAAACTTGACAAAAAGTACTGCTAGCACTCCACCAATAATTTGAGCCAAAACAAACGCAGGTACTGATGATGGGGCGATGCCAGCGAATGAGTTTGAGAGCATTCGACCAACAGAAATAGCTGGATTAGCGAAACTTGTGGAGCTAGTGAAGAAGTATGCAGCACCGATGTAACTAGCAACTGATCCGGCAATCTTTTGCTCACCGCCATTCTTTGAGAGCGCAAAAATTACGAGGAGTAAACCAGCGGTTGCAATCGTTTCAGAAAGTAGATGTGGAGTTGTCGCGCGGTGGTGGGTTGATAACTGAAAAAGGGGAAGGGCAAACATTGCATTCGCTGTGAGCGCACCAAGTGCACAACCCGCGACCTGCGCTGGCAGGTAGGCGAGAGCACGGTTAAGGGTGTTCTTGCCTAAGACAACATCAGCGAACGAAACAATTGGGTTGAAATGGGCCCCAGAGATTGGGCCAAAGACATTTATAAGTATGTAGAGCCCCGCAACAGTTGCTGCGGTGTTCTCTAGGAGCTCTAGTCCGATTTGGTTTGGCGACAGCTGCTGTGCGGCGATGCCAGAGCCAATAACAATGGCGGTGAGAAATGCGCTACCAATAAATTCTGCGCTTAGTTCACGTAGCCTGTTCACTACATAAGTCTAATTCATTACTCTTTTGCTTGGATGATGCGTGCTTAAGCAGATTGCTGCGAGGCAAACTTCTGCTTGCAGCCATCACAGCAGAAGTAGTACGTTTCGTCGTCAAGTTCCAACACAGCTGAAGCAGTATTCACCGCAACTTGCATCCCGCAGATGGGATCCTTGGCGAATGCTTCTGATGTAGGGCGACGTTGTCCCACTTTGTAAGTGACGTACACAGCAATCAGAACCAGAAGCGCCACTGCGTTCAGCCAAGTCGTTCTGTTATTCGCAAAATGATCCTGCATGTGCCCCATTGACATTCTGACCGGAACAGCATTAAACGCATTGAATAATGCTTGAGTAATCAGTCCACTCAAACTCATAACAAACCAGAAAACCAGTACAAGGCGTACGGTGATTTTGGTGCCAAAGAACTTCTTGTAGATAAGTATCAATGGGATGGTGAGCAGGTCAGCGAAAATAAATGAAATTGTGCCACCAAATGAAATGCCTTTGTTCCAGAGTGCTGCTGCGAGAGGGATGTTCCCCACTGAGCAAACAAAACTGAATGCAGAAATTATCGGACCAATCAATGCATTCTCTATCGCAGCTAGTACTCCACCTTTGGCGATAAAGAAAGCGTTCCAAAAACTGACCGGAATGAGTTTGTCGAAGAATCCCGCCACCAAGAAACCACCAACGAGCTCAAAGCGCAGCATCATCAAGTCACCCATGGTGAACCCGGCGGCGTCGAAAAGTGTTGGCTTTGCGGTACTGCTCACGACCGATTTCTTAGAGGTGTTTCGTAGCTCTAGCGTCTTAGAGGTAGGCACTGCCAGGGGAAGGAAAATGGCAAGAAGAACAATCATCACTACGCCACCAAAGAGCTCGGCAACAGCGAACTCCCATCCGAGTAGCGCCCAGATGGCGAGTCCTAGATCGAAGACCAGATTGGTGCTGGCGAACATGAAGACGATTGAAGTGGTGAAGTCAGCACCCTTGTCGAAAAGACTCTTGGCAATAGAGCTTGCTGCGTACGAACAGCTTGAGCTGATTGCACCGAGAAAACCTGCTCGAGTAACAGATGCTGGGCTGTGGTTTCCAAGTTTTTCAACAATGAGCAGGTTTGATCCAAAGGCTTGAATCAATCCTGAGATTGAGAAACCAATAACTAAAGCCCAGAACGTTGCGTAGAACATCCACCAACTGTCAAGTAGCGATGATTGCAGGGAATGCATTTTTGCTGCTTAAACTTTAAGCGCTGAAAAGGGGACTCCCCAGTACGTCACTGGCCAGAGACCTTCACGGTCGGCAAGCTTGCCCGGATCACCGAAGCAGTCGACTTTGATGAACTTGCATGTTTCAAATAGTGGAATGCCAATCTCGGTGAATACCGGTCCCTTGGCATGGGCAATAACTGCATCTACTGATTCATACGCCTCGTAGAGACGTGCAGTCTTGGCCTCTTCGTCGATGTACCAGTCATAGAGCAATGTGCCTGGTTCAGTTCGACTGAATTCCACACACTTTGTTGCGATCTCTTTAAATCGCTCAATGTCAGTTACTTCAATTTCAATTACAAAGCGGAGCTGTTCATTGTCACGTGTCATGATTCAAACCTTATCTTTTATGCATCTCCATGTCATTTCAGGCCTCTGGCTTAAGAATGCCAAGCGGGAGCTTGCTTGCTACCTTTAGAACATGGTGAGGCTCGAAGGCAAAGTCGCAATTGTCACAGGAGCGGGCAGAGGGCTCGGTAGAGCGCATGCTGTCGCGCTTTCGCGGGCTGGCGCAAAAGTAATCGTGAATGACTTCAGCGCAGGGCTTGATGGCCTACCTGATGGATCAAATCAAGCAGACAATGTTGTAAATGAACTGCGCGCAACTGGTGCAGAAGCATTCGCAAATTACGCAAGCGTTGCTGACTGGTATGGCGCGAAGAGCATGATTGATGATGCACTCGCTCATTTTGGTCAACTTGACATTGTGGTGAACAATGCGGGCATCAACAGATCAAAGCGACTGGCTGATTTGAGCGAGCAAGACGTTGACGCAGAAATTGGTGTGCACTTAAAAGGCACGATTGCGCTCAGCCACTTCGCCGCAGCACATTGGACACAAGTAGGTCCACGAGCTGGAAGAGCAATCGTTAATACATCCTCATCGGCGGGACTGCATCCAGCTCAAGGTGGAGGAGTATACGGAGCAGCGAAATCTGGCATCGCTGCAATCACCGTGAGCCACGCCCAAGATCTCTCAGAACTTGGAGTTCGAGTTAATGCCATTGTCCCTTGCGCACGCACAAGGATGGTTGAAGCTTCTCCGGGAGTTCTTCGCATGATGCCTGAGTCAGACACTGACTTTGATCGTCATTCACCAGAACACGTCTCACCGTTAGTTGTTTATCTAGCGAGCAATGACAACCGATTTACTGGTCGTGTATTTGGGATTGAAGGACCAGACCTCGTCCTGTACACACCTTTTAGTGCTGACCAACAGTTCCAAGTTGAAGAGTCATGGAGCGCCGAGGAAATTGCGTTGCAACTTTCTGAAGTCGAACAAAGAGTGCCAGTCCGAGCTTTCATCCCAAATGGTGTGATTGATCAATACGTACCCTCAGGGCGAACCCTGAAGGACTTAGGACAAATCGAAAGTTAGTGTTTTTCTTTAAACAGACTTCCTAAATGTGTGTGCTTGAAGTCTGAATCGTACTTAAGTCCGTATCCAGCCATACGGTCAAAGCCAACGTGGCCAAGCCAAATAAGTCCAATCGCCAAGCAGAGTGTGTGATGCCACCCATAAAGGCAGAGAAGTGACGGCAGAAAATAACTGTGCCCAGCGTTGTAGAAGAAAGCGCCAAGCTTTGTACTTCGGATGTAGCCAATCATAAAAATGTCTGGCACAAAGAGAAGAGCTGGGTAAATCCACCAGTGCTGGTTGGTGAGGCTGAAAAGAATGATGGATGCAATGAAGAGAACTGCTCCATCAACCCGGAGCCAAATCTTTGGCCGGCCCTCAACGAACCCTTCTTGCATCACTTCACCAAATTATTTGAGACTAAATAATCTGCTGTCTCAAGCACCGACTGCTTTGCTGGAATGAAATTAATTCCAAGAACCGATTGTGCTTTAGCCGAGCTGACTTGGGTCGTGTCACCAAGTGAAGGTAGGGCAGCCTTTATCTCCTTATCAAAAAGTGCAAGTATCCGCACCAGAAAGTTTGGTGCCTGAAGAGTCTTTATTTTTCGCTCAGGGTGTGCAGCCTTCAATGTCTTAGCTATCTCTACAAATGACATGCTTCCAGAGTTACCAATGAATCGCTCTCCCTTGGCAGCGTCCATGTCGATTGCTTTGACATGCATGCGTGCAATGTCTTTCACGTCGACAATTTGCATGTGAAGGTCAGGCAACATCGGATCCTTGGCCTTAAGAACACGTTCAATCAATGAGACTGACGATGCAAAATTTGAGTCAAGTGGTGCACCTAGAACTAAAACTGGATTGATTGTGGTGAGTTCAATCTCTGGTGCCTCTGTCTTGATGTAGTTCCAAGCGGCCTGCTCTGCGAGTGTCTTTGATTTTGTGTAAGCCACGCTTCCAGCTGGGTGATTGACGTCAGACCAGACAGTCTCATCAAAGGCTGTTTTGCCAGCGGGCAGATCAGTTCCCGCGACAGCGGCAGTTGAAGAAGTGAGAACCACACGCTTTACGCCCATTTCATGCGCAGCCTTCAGCGCACGTAGCGTTCCACCAACTGCTGGCTTAATTAGGTCGTTTTCATCTTTTGGTGACGCAATGGGGAATGGAGAGGCGGTGTGCATAAGAACGTCCATGCCACGTAGTGCGTCTTGCCATCCAGCATCGCTTTCAAGGTCGAGCACGACGAATGACAATTGCGCACTTAGATCAACGTCACTCTTTACGTGGGCCGCAATTGCTTTTCGGACCTCTTCGGCTTTCTTGTCACTTCGAACTGAAGCGCGAACCGTGTATCCACTGTTTAATAAGTCGAGTGTGATGTGCTTGCCTATGTAGCCACTTGCACCTGTAATTAGAACTTTTTTCATTACTCAATTGTAATGGAATTGTCTAGTTTTTTCTGGCCTGGAGGGTGTAAGAAACCGGGAGTCTTTCTGGGTTTTCGCGGAGTCGAAATTCACCTTGACCAATGTCTTCCATTGCCTCGCCCAGTGCTCGGTACGGCACGCTGTCGTGCTCTTCAAAGGCAGTGATGGTCATGCCTTCATTGATGAGTGCCGTAATAATCTCGCCGAGTCCGTGGTTGAAGCTGATTGACTCAGGTGAAGACACCGCGCCTTCATGGTCAACGTAAGACTTTTCTTCTACAGAACTTAAACCCTCTGATTCGAAGTAGTTGTATTCGAGTGACAACAATCCATCTGTTCGTTCATAACTGAGCGCCCATAGAACAGGATGGCCTTCACGAATAAATAGTCGTCCACCTGGTCGCAACAGTGATGACACGACCTTGGCCCAATTCTTAATGTCCGGCAACCAACACAGTGCTCCAATGCCGGTATAGACCATGTCGTATTTCTTATTACCTAAAGCACTCACTGCGTCATTAACAGTTGATTCAATAAATTCGGCTTCAATGCCGAGTTCGCTAGCAAGATTCTTTGCTGCTGATAGAGCGTTGGGAGAAAAGTCAATTCCGGTTACTGACTTCGCTCCTAATCGAGCAAGCGAAAGTGTGTCGGTTCCGATGTGGCATTGCAAATGAACAATGTCCAGACCTTCGATATTTCCAAGACGCTGTTTATCGAACTGAACTACATAGGAAACAAAAGCTGGATTACTACGAAATTTGTCAAGGTCATAGCCACTGAGGTGATGCTCAACTCGACTGTCCCAGTTCGCACGATTAATTTCTAAGTAGTTATCCATTTAGAAATCAAGAAAGAATTATTGAGGCATGGTGGCGGCCAGTGCGCCAGAAAATATTTGCCATGCGAGTGCAGACTTTGCAGCAAAGGAGAGGATGATGTAAACCCTCTCGCCGTAAAGGTAGTTCTTCCACTTACCAATCTGCTTGTACTGAAGCCACTGGTTGAGTGCGAAGCAGTTGAAGAAGAGGAAGAGGCTCACCACAATTCCGTAAACGAATCCTGGAGGGGATGCTGTTCCAACCCTGTTTGGAGAGATGAGCAGGAACAAAACAATTAACCATGGCGCAATTCCCGCAATGCAACCAAAGTAGAAAGGCATAAGTCCACCTTCTCCTGGCACTTCGTATTTTTCTTGTAGCCAGCCAAAGAGAATCATTGAAATGTTGGCAACTGAGATTGCTAGAAGCTCACCGAAATCGGTAATTGACCAGAGCGTTGAGATCAAAATAATCATGAGTGTTGAAGAGAGTGAGTATTCAATCCAGCGTGCGTAGTTGCGCTGGTTCCTCAGATCGTTCTGGTATCTAGAGAACCCTGGCCCAGAAATGATCCAAAAGTGCGCTGCAGCACTCATAAAGAGGAAAAGCGCGCAGCAAAGTCCAATCGGCAGACTGAACAAAGTGACCGGTGCGTCATTAGCGGACCCAGGGCCGCCCGATGTGTACGTCCCTGTGACTGGGAGCGAGAAGTTATTGCTGAGCAGCAGTATGAGCACCCCAGACACGAGGTGGAGGATACCGGCGTAGGAATTGAGCCGCTTCAGCTTCTTGGTAGTTTCTGCTGGGATTTCAAGGAGTGTTTTAGTTGCCATAACCAAAATCTACTTGAATTTAGTTACTTTTTTTGCTCAAGACTTTGAACACAAATCCGCCTAAAACAAACAGTAATCCGAGGGGAAGTGTGAATACCTCGATCCAAAGTACTGCGCCACCCTTGCTTTCATTAAAAAACTGAGTGACATCAAAACGGTTCATTAGCAAGTCCACCAGTAGAGGCAGCAGAGCCAACGCATAACCACATCGCATCAAGATTTTCGAAAGTCGCTGCATAGCTCAATCGTATTGCTCCTTTTGGTTCAGGAGCATTTCAAAATAATGAACCGCATCACGTGTTCAAGATAAGGTTTTGGCAGATATTTTTTAAAGGCTGGTAGTCATGGCAACTAATGAATGGCCAAAACAGGGACCCGCTTCCTACTTTCCATCTATTGAGAAAAAGTATGGAAAGTCAATCGCACAGTGGCAGAAAATAATTGGCAAATGTGGAAAAGAAAAGCACATGGAAATTGTTAATTACCTAAAGTCAGAACATGAGATGGGACATGGCCACGCCAACGCCCTAGTTCTCTGGACTCTCAAGGGCAACAAAGCAAAGTAAATCAAGGCCCTTTCGAGTTCTCGTCGAACGTGTTGCTACTGCCAGCTCGAAGTGATTCGTAGATCAATTATGCGGTGCGAGTTGAAACAAAACGCAGGGATTTCTCGACAGAACGATTGTTATCGACGGCTGTTTATTGGATTACAAAAAAAGATTTTTTAACCCCTCGAATCCCCAATAATTACTTGTTTTTAAGTATCACTTGAAAAAAATTAAAAAATACCTAAGATGAAGACAGGGAACACCCCCTACAAAGGAGTTGCTTTATGGATAATGCTGTAACTATGTCTAACTCTGTACTTACGCTTTCGCACGGACAGTTCAATTTGGTTTACAACGCGCTTTCATTTGTGTTTGCCGCGATGCTTGCCTCATTTGTTTACTTCTTGTTGATGCGTAATCAAATTACAAGGAAAAACCAAACTGCGCTTACCTTGACAACACTTGTTGTCTTGATCGCCGGTTACCACTACCTACGTATCTTTAACTCTTGGAACGAATCGTTCCACTACGTAAACGGTATGTATGTTCAGTCAGGACTCCCATTCAACGAAGGATATCGTTACGTTGACTGGCTCCTCACAGTGCCACTTCTTCTAGCCGAGCTCATTGCTGTGCTTCGTCTTAAGGCAGAAGTTGCACGTGGCCTGACAATCAGACTTTCAGTTGCTTCTGCAGCGATGATTGCTCTTGGTTACCCAGGTGAACTTGCCGCTTCACACTCGACAGCTCGACTTGTATGGGGAGCACTTTCAACAGTCTTCTTCATCTACATCTTGTACGTCCTATTCGTAGAACTTACAAAGTCACTTGAAGGTCAGGCTGCACGTGTGCGTCAATTGGTTTCAGGTATGCGTTGGGTGATTTTGGTGACATGGATGGTATATCCAGTCGCTTACATCCTTCCTCGCCTTATCTCAAACGAAACAACTGCTCTCGTTGTTCGTCAGGTTGGATACTCAATCGCTGACGTGCTCGCAAAGCCATTGTTCGGACTCTTTGCTGTATTGATCATGTTGATCAAGAGCCGCGAAGAAGAATCACTCTAAATTTCTTTAGAACAGAAAATGCCGCCCCGGAAACGGGGCGGCATTTTTGTTTGATTTGAAGTAATTTGCTTCTATGAACGAAAGAGCCCTGAAACAAACCTTAAAAGCCGGCTCCATTGTTTTTGGGTCCTCAGCAATCTTTCTGTTGATTGCCCCGAGCGTGTTTTTGTCACTTCTTTCCCTTTCGCACAGTGGCCAAAATGCATGGTCAATGCGGATGCTAGGTATTACGGTCTTTGCACTCTCAGGGAACATGGCGGTACATGCGTTGAACTCAACTACGAAAGCGCTCAAATCCGTTTCATGGGTGATGTGCGTGTCGGCGAGTGCTCTTGGCATCTGCACCTTGAGTATCCCAGTACACCTGACACTGTTTTGTGTTGTGTACGCACTTGTTGGATTTGGCTTCTCATTCAGTTATGCATTCAATTTGCTCGTGGCAAAGCGCACGCCAGCGAAGCAATAGTTCTTTCTAAGGAATTCAATTGAGCGAAGACAATGTTGAGACGGGTGTGCTCAGTGCACCAAAGCTCCTAAGCCAACGTCCCCGCAAAGCTTCATGGTCATTTCTGACTCGAATTTTGCTGCCAATTATCCTGCTCATTGGTTGGACTTCGCTCGCAAAATCAACATTGATTCCTCCTTTAACGCTGCCCACTCCTTTGCAAGTCGGATCTGAACTAAAGGGAATGTATCTGCACCAGCACTTGATGTCCAATATCGGCGTTTCAATGTTGCGAGCAATTGTTGGCTTAGCACTTGGGGCGGGGATTGGTTTCTTGCTGGGATTGCTCTCGGGGCTCTCCAAAATCGGAGAAGAATTTCTTGACGCAACGTTGCAAATGCTTCGAGCCGTTCCGTTCATTGCGCTTACGCCACTTTTTATTCTTTGGTTCGGTGTTGGTGAAACACCAAAGATATTGATAGTTGCATTCGCGACGTATTTCCCCATGTACATAGCTACCGCTAGTGCAGTTCGTAATGTTGACCGCAAGGTCGTTGAAGCCGCAAAAACTTTTGGCCTACATGGTCCACGTCTGGTGAAAGAAGTCATTGTCCCCTTGGCCACACCTCAGATCTTGACTGGCCTTAGTTTGTCGATGGTTTTTTCAGTACTTGCTCTCGTGGCTGGTGAGCAGATTTCTTCTCAAAATGGACTCGGATTTCTTTTCGCCCAGTCTCAAGCGTATGGGCGCAACTTTGAGGTCTTCACCTGCATCTTGTTGTATGCGTGCATGGGACTTGTAGCGGCGACATTCGTGAACATACTTCAGCGCTTTGCCCTGAGATGGAGAAAAGGTGTGGCGGTGCGATGAGGGAGCCCATGGTTATTGTTCGTGGCGTACGCCAGTCATTTGATGATCGAGTCGTCCTTGGAGACCTTGATTTGACGATTCACCAAGGTGAATTTGTGGCCCTTGTTGGAGCAAGTGGCAGTGGAAAGACAACACTGATGAGATTGCTCTCTGGCCTGCAGGCACCAGACGCTGGTGAGATTCTTGTCCCTGAAAAACGCACGACAGTCTTCCAAGAGCCTCGACTGGTTCAGTCCTCTCGAGTCTGGCAAAACGTAGTTATTGGACTGCAAAAGAGTCCCGCTACTAAGGACCTCGCCCTGAAGGCGCTTGATGAAGTGGGTCTAGGCGAACAAGCGCATGCTTGGCCCGCAACGCTCTCCGGGGGCGAAGCTCAGAGAGTCGCGATAGCGCGTGCCCTGGTGCGTCGCCCCCAGCTCCTTCTCTTAGATGAGCCACTTGGTGCTCTTGACGCACTGACTCGACTCAACATGCAAGCTTTGCTTTCAACTCTCTGTGCCAAGTATCAGCCCGCAACACTTCTGGTGACACACGACGTTGATGAAGCATTGCTGTTGGCAGATCGTGTGCTGGTGTTAATCAACGGCATAATCGCTCATGAGGTAATTGTGGATAGTCCACGTCCGCGCAATGTGTCGAAAGGTCTCGATACACAGCGACTAAACATTCTCTCGTTGCTCGGTGTTACTACCACTAAGACAAGCGAATAAGTAAAGATCTACCTTGTAGTCCTTGCAACATCTCATCTCTAGTGGCCAAGAAAAAATGCCTTCAATGTGGTACTTTCTAAAGTCGAACCAGTACTTACAGTCTTACGAAAGAACACAATGAAAACTCGTCGCTCATCAAAATCATTACTTCTTGCAACACTTGTCCTCTGCCTCGGCGCCACAACGACAGTTGCAAGTGGCGCCTCAGGCGCTTCGAAGGTTTCCTCAATTACTTGTTACCAAGCTGACGCAACTCATTTCAATGCCCTCCAACATCCAACAAAGAAGCCAGTCCAGGTCTCTGGCGCGAACGCAGTATGTCCACTTGGTTTCACGCCTAACAAGTTCGTAGACGTATCTGGTTTGACTCTTAACGTTGCTGACACTCAGGGCTTCTACCAACTCTTGTGGGGCACTGGAGTTCAAAAAGGTGTTATTGATCCGAGCAAACTAGGTTTCACAGTTCACTTTGACGAACTAAACGGACCCGCAATTGTTTCTGCAGTTATAAATGGTGCCGACCACGTAACGCCAGTCGTGAGCACTGCCTCTTGGGCTGAAGCTCTTGACAATGGTCAAGCACTCAGTGCGGTAGGAATTAATCAACTCGTTAATCCTGGCAACTACTGGCAAGTGCTCGTCTCGCCAGCTCAGTACGCAGCGGGCACTACGTCTGCCGCAAACCTAGCTGGCCTGAAAATTGCCTACCCAGCAGGCGGTGACTCACAGTATGTTGTCGATTCACTACTTCGCAAGAACCACATTGCACTTAACAACTACTCGTATTCAAATCTCTCAGAAGCGAATGCTCTTTCAGCACTGATGGGTGGCTCAGTTCAGGCAATAGTTGTTTCACCGGTCGTTGCTGCACAAGCCGTGGCTATGGGGAACAAAGTGATTGCAACGGGTGCAGGAATTGTTAATGGATACTCGCCAATTTTGATGACGCCTAGCGCCATTAAGAATCCAAAAACAATGGCCATGGTTGCTGCCTACCTCTACCAAGGAGCTTTGATTGACAAGTGGATCTTGAATAATCAGACCGCTTTCACGCAGGTTATTTTCAACGCATTCTTCGCTGCATCACCTGCAACGAATGGTCCAGTTGGACAAGCACTCTCATCAGTTCTTTACACAACTGGTGTGAACAGGTTTGTTCCAATTTCTAACGGTTTGAAGAATGAACTGCAAGCGGAAGCTCTCTCGCTTTATTACGACGGCATCTTGCAGAAGAGTCCTACATTGCTTAGTGGATTTAATCCAGTCTTTGCCCAAGAGCTCACTTATCTGAACACTCTTATCGGACCGCCAGCGAAGTAATTACGTTAGGTGCTTTTGAGCTAACAAACTATTTTGGGTTGGTTGGCTATTAAGGTTCTCATATGACTGAACTTTCAACACCCATTTCCTTTATCCACGGCACATCGATTGACAATCGCATCACTCTTGCACCACTCACTAATGAGCAGAGCCATGCGGATGGAACGCTGAGCGACGAGGAGTACAAGTGGCTCACAATGCGCGCCGCTGGTGGCTTCGCACTCACAATGACTTGCGCCAGCCACGTTCAAGCTGTTGGACAGGGTTTCTCAGGCCAATTGGGGTGCTTTAGCGATGCCCACATAGAGGGTCTGACACGACTCGCGAATGGAATTAAGGCGCATGGCTCAATGGCAATAGTGCAGCTACACCACGCTGGTCGACGTAGTCCGAGCAATCTAATCGGCACCGCACCAGTTGGTCCTTGTGTTGATGCTGATACCGGTACAAGAGAATTATCAACGCAAGAAGTAGAGACACTCACCGCTGACTTCATCGCAGCAGCCGTTCGATGTGAACAGGCTGGATTTGACGGCGTGCAGATCCATGGCGCCCACGATTACATCATCTGTGAGTTTCTAAATCGAACCTATAACCAGCGCACTGACAAGTATGGAGGATCAATCGAGAACAGGGCGCTCCTTCTGCTCGATGTTCTACGTGGCATTCGCGCAGCTACTCGTGCCGATTTCAACGTTTCGGTGCGCCTGTCGCCAGAGCGTTTCGGTCTCGATACCGCTGACATCATTGCCACATACAAACTGATTTTGGAAACTGGACTTGCCGACTTTATTGACATTTCACTATGGGACTGCTTTAAGGAAGCTTCCGATGAACAGTTTGCTGGACGTCAACTGATCGATCTATTTACTGAGATCCCGCGTGGGGAGACCCGACTCTGCGTTGCTGGAAAGATTTATTCAGCTGCAGATGCGAAGCGCTGTCTTGAGCTCGGTGCTGACTTAGTTGCGATTGGACGAGCAGCGATCACTAATCATGACTTTGCCCGCTCGGCATGTAAAGACTCTGATTTTGTCATGCGAGAGCTGCCAGTGACCCGAGAGATTCTGCAGTCCGAAGGTCTGTCACAGTCCTTCGTCGAATACATGTCGGGATGGAAGGGCTTTGTCGCTGAATAGCTAATCGGAAAATGCTTTGGTTGCTATTTCGAACTTGAACGAAGTTGAATTACGTTGCCATCCGGGTCGAGTACATCGTGGTGGTGAACACCACCAAATTCAAAAGTTCTCTGCGTTACATCCCCACCAGCATCTTCGACTTGAATGAGAGCACTGGTCAATGACGCAACATTGAATGCGGGCTTAAACGCTGCGTCTTCAGGAATGTATGTTGTGCCTACCGATTCATGAGCTGCATGGATGAAGATCTCTCCACCGTCACCTCGAAGTAAGGCATTATTTTCAGCATCAACTACAGCGTCCAAATCTAAGACATTTTCATAAAATGCTGTCATCTGACGAACATTCTTCGTAAAAATAACTAGAGAGCTCATTGTGCACTTAACGTCAGCGAGGTCGCTCTCCAACAATGCTGGCTCTTTCCATGACACGACGTTGTGGCCAGTAGTCGCTTAAGGCAAAATGCTGTACTGCACGATTGTCCCAGAAAGCAACCGAGTGTGGTTCCCACTGAAAGCGGCACTGGTACTCGAGAACGTTTGCCTGTGAGCTTAGAAAGTCAATGAGTTCATCGCTTTCGGTTTGGCTGTAGCCAACGATTGATTGCGTAAATGCTCGATTCACGTAGATCAACTTCTTTCCCGTTTCGCCATGTGTTCGAACAACTGGCTGCACTGTTGGAGGGTACTTCTCATGCATTGCAGCTCTTCCTGCCTCATCGAGCGTGTGACCGAATGCCTTGGTGAAGTCGTTCACTGCAGTCAAGTCTGCAATCTGTTCCTTCATCTTCTGGCTTAGACCTTCGTATGCGGCGTACATGTCGCAGAATGAAGTGTCGCCTCCAATTGGTGGAATCTCAATTCCGTGGAGTACTGCAGCGGCAGAAGGAAGTTCTCTCCATGGAACATCAGAGTGCCAAACATTTTCAAAGCCACCAACTTTTGCTTCTTTTTCAAAACGAACAAGTTCCGGTTGGTCGGTGTTGGCTGGAATGAATGGGTGAATCTCTAGGTCTCCAAAACGTCGGGCAAAGGCAACGTGTTGGGCTGGAGTCAATGGTTGATTGCGAAAGAAAATGACTTTGAAGTCCAACAAGCAGCGACGAAGTTCAGCAACGAGCTCATCGCTAATTGGCTTGGTGATGTCAACACCTTCAACAATTCCACCGATGGTTGCTCCGAGTTGCTTAACGCTGAAGCCTGAATAGCTAAGCGAACTTAAGCGTTCGCGCTCTGCGGCCAAGTGAGTCACTGGGCCAACCATTACTTTGAATGGATGCAGCTTGACTCTTTGGGGCTTGACAATCGCTGCCGGGTCAATGATGGTGGTCACGTGTACTCCTCTGTTGTGAAGAAATTACCAGAAAGAGGTCACAAGCCACACTTGTAACAAAAGTCGCAACTCCAGACAAGAGTGGATGCTTGCGTAATCAAATGACTGGATTGAGAGGTATGCGGTACTGGGCTTTGCCAGATTCTTTTACATAGGAATCATAAAGTTTTCTCGCAGTTTCGTTTGTCGCATCTGTATTCCAATACAGCCTGCTTGATCCAGCATTTACTGCGATTTCGTACACAGCGTCTATAAGCGCTCTGCCAACGCCATGTCCACGTAGTGCTGGGTCCACAAAAAGATCTTCCAGTAAGCAGAAACTTTTTGGAGCCCAAGTTGATTCCTGAAAGGTGTAATGGACTAGCCCACACACTTTTCCATCGACCTCCGCAAGAAGCGCATAGAGGTTGAAGTTGCTATCTAACAACCTTGACCATGTCAGTTCATACTGAGACTCTGGGATGCTTGTTTTGTAGAAGTCAATGTAACCTCGCCAATAAAACAGCCATTCATCTTTGTCGGCTTCGTTTAGTTCTCGGATCGTAGTCATAGACAAACAATACTTTGCTCACTGAAACGGATCAGCTGACGAGGTTGGTGTCGGTGACCCACTTCCAGTGCATTGATGCATGATCAGCGTTGACTGCAAGCACGCCACCAATGGTGCCGTCGGCCCATGGAGCACCAGGGAGTTTTTCGCCTAATTGATCATCAGAGAGTTCGCTTACAAGTTGCAGGGTTCGTGATCTTGCGCTCGCAGTCAAGGCAATCACTTCTGAAAGTGATTCGCCATGATGTTTTTGCTGAAACTCATCAGTCATGGCGTGTAGGCGAATCATGATCTGCTCTCTCGATTGTGGCTCACCCTTTTCATTAGTAAGTAGCCCGACAGGATTCGCGTTTCCAGAAACGTGTCGTCGAACCATCTGTGCGAAGTTGTCTTCTATCAGTGCGAGGTGCGCTACGTGATCGAGTGGCGTCCAGTAATTAGTCGGGTCATGCTCGCTTGGAGTCACAGGCTGATGCAAAGTAGCTTCACTTAGTGATGAAAGAATCTCTAAGAGCCAGACTCGACTCTCGTGCAGCTTGATTTCGATTTCAATACGGTTCACAAATCCCCCTCGTTGCTATTGAGATGTTTAGCAGACCGTCTATAAATTTGCTTGGGCTAACCATCTGAGAAGAGTCGACTCAAAATCTTTCCGATGAATTAGAATTAAAAAATAATGAAAAAATTCATAGCGCTTATTATTTCATTGGTGCTCCTACCGGGCCTTATGTTCGCATCTTCTTCATCCGCAACGTCGCCATATTCGTCATCAGTTGTTATGTTCGCACAAATGATGATTCCTCATCACCAGCAGGCAGTCCTGATTTCTCAATGGGAACTTAAACAGGGACTGAACCCAGAGGTAAAAAACCTTGCTTTGAAAATTATTAAAGAGCAGACTCCAGAAATAAGTCAAATGAAGAAGTGGATTGAATCTTCAGTGAGCATGGGACACATGGGACCGATGTCTGGCATGGTTAGTCAAAAAAATCTGAAACTTCTGAAATCTTCAAAAGGCAAGAAGTTTGACCTGCTGTACTTAGGTGACATGACCTCGCACCATCTTGGAGCCATTTCCGCGGCTAAGCCATTTGTCAATGATTCAAATTCTGAGGTTGCAAAGCTTTGCAAGTCAATTGTGAAGAACCAACAAGCTGAGTTAAATCAGATAAAGGTTTTAATCTCGAAGATTAACTAAGCATTATTCACAGCTTTCCTTCAAGACTGAAGATGTGGACTCGGCTGTAGATGACAATTTAATTCAAGCCAAAAGGTTCAAAGTTGGCTGTACTCTTTCATTGCTATGAGTTACTTGTTGCCAAAGTCCTTGGGATATCAGACTGATTTTGCAGTCCGTGCTACCGAAGGGTCAGAAATTTCTCGAAAAGAGGGATACTGGCGCATTGAAACTCCATCTAGCCCAACTTTCTACTGGGGCAATTTTCTGCTTTTAGATGAGTCACTTCATTCAAATGGGTGGCGATTTGCCACTGAACTATTCACCGATGAGTTCCCAAATTCTGGTCACATTGCGATTGGATATGACACCACTAGTGCCCCCGAGACTTCATTTCGTGACTTTATTAATAACGGTATCGATTTGGAAGAAACGACAATTCTTCTTGCGAAGCCTGAGTCGATAATTTCTGTGCGCACAACGGAAGCAATCATTCGACCTCTAGTAAGTGAAAACGACTGGTCGCAATATGTGGAACTCGGTACAAGCACAAGGGGAGAAGGCTTCTCTGAGAGTGGTTATCGCGACTACTTGAACTCAAGAGTTCCAGAAAAGAGGAAGGCATCAGCAAATGGAAAAGCGATGTGGTTTGGTGCATTTGCAGAAGGTCAGCTTGCTTCACATCTGGGGATTTACGATGCCGGTGAGGGGGTTAGTCGGTATCAACAAATTGCAACGCTCCCAACATTTCAAAGAAATGGATTTGCTTCTGATTTAATTCGCGTTGCATCCGACTACGCGGCTTCAGTCTTCGCAGCAAGACGATTGGTGATTGCTGCGGATCCGACGTACCACGCAATCAATCTCTACAAAAATCTGGGTTTTGAAATTTTTGAGTCTCAAGTCCAACTCCAGAGAAAATCAGAGCAATAGGATTGTTAACCGACTTGAGTTAGAGCAATTGCCTAAGAATTTTTAGCTGCCTAAGAGGAATAGACAGTTACAAGTCCTTCTTCCAAACGAATCAAAATCTGCTCAACGACCTCAGTCAAGGACAAGTTTGTCGTATCAAGCCACAAACCCACGCGCGGAGTTTTTCCTCGCAAGTCTTCATCAATCCAATCCCAAGACTCTGCAAATGGACTGTTCATGTCACGCCACTCTTGTTTCAGTGTTTCCAAATCCCGAAGTAAAACAATAAAGTAAAAAGATTCTTTCTGCAGGTCTTCAACTAATTGGTCGAATCGATTCCCATGAACTATGTCGTCAACAATTGCAGTGAATCCTGACTCACTGAATGATTTTGCGAGCAGCACAGAATTGCGAAGTCGCAATTGCAATTGATCGATTGCTGCTGGACTCGCTCCATCAATAGTTGGATGTTCTGCACCGCTAATTATTAATTCCTGAATTCGATCTGCTTCGATGTGAGCGGCTTTCTCGAGTTGTTGTGCGAGAAGAGCTGAAGTTGAAGATTTACCAGCACCAGGCAATCCTGTAATAACGATGATTCGACTTTTATTTGCCACGAATTTCAATTTAGTCGGACCAGCTGGCAATTCTCTCCTGAGGGCTTCTAACCCATTTGATGTGGAATCAATTTGTCAGGTGGTTAATTGAGACGAATTAGCGCTAGAAGCGTTTGCACAATTGAAATTTCTTTCCTAGCGTTATCTGACTTATGTGAGAGTAGGTAGTAGCGCTGAAGCAACTTCTGCTGGCCGTTCTTCATGTGAAAAAAGACCTGCTCCTTTAATTACGTCGAGCGTTGCATTGGGGAAGTCCCCGACCATTTCTCGTGCCCATTTGAGAGGAAAAAATTTGTCAAGCTCGCCCCATACGAGCCCAACTGGCACGTGAATTTGTTGATGTAGTTCTCTAAGTTGAGCAACTAGGGCAAAATCAAAACTTCGGAGCAAACTGATTGTTGCGTCACGATAGACCTGTGAGGTGTGCAGTGGATCGAGGAAAAATTCTGAAAATTCACCATCGATTAAGTCACGATTGTGAAACGCATCTCCAAGCACGAATCCATTGCGACGCAGTCTGGGTTGACCAGCCAACCAACCAAGTGCAGCGCCAAATTGAGGGAGATGCCTTGCCGCTAGGAAAGATCGGAATTTCCAATTTAAACCCTTCGATTGTTCGGTATCGATCAGGCCGAGTGCGCGTAACCGCGGGTCACCAGCAACAGCATGGCGGGCAATTAGGCCACCACTGTCATGGCCGACTACTGCAACATCGCTAAAGCCAAGCTCATTAATTACTCGGCGGACGCTTTCAATGTGATTTGAAATTGAGAGCTGAGTACCTGGAGCAAAGCGACTTGACCCCGCACCGGGCAGATCTATTAAGTGACAAGTCACGTGATCGGTTAGGAAGGGAAGAAGAGTTCGGAAAGTGGCACTACTCACCGGCCACCCATGCACAAACAAAACATCTGGCCCGGTTCCAACTTTTCTGTAGGCAACTTCTCCAAGTCCAACATCGATTAATCGATCAGGTGGAGAGCGAAAAATTTCTGATGCTTCTGACGGTAAAAGACTCACAATGTGCCTCCGTATAGCAATGTTGAAAATTGTTTCCTGGAATGCATCCTAACTAATGCACCCCTTCTGTCAAAAAGTCAGAACACAAGACTTGAGTAGTTAATGAGGTTTTCTACAACTATGAAGAGAATTTATAACTGATTAATCAATTCAATCCATCGTGCGTGCGGATGACTCCAGCCCCAGTGCTTTGGTGCTTCACCGGGGAGTGCGACGACCAATTGAACGTCTCCAAAGTCGGGGTCTGTTGTGCTCGGATCGGGAAGTGATAATCCTGGAGTCGCATAGGGAGACTCAAAGGAAATCCAAGCTGCACCATTTTTTACTAGCGCGTTCATCTGCTCTCGCCACAGTTTCTGCCCTTCAAGTCCGAAATACGCAAGTACCCAAGAGTGAAAAATGACTGGCACAGCGCTTTTGTCAAGGTCGTTCACAATTGAAAGTATTAAATCATTGGCGTCGCCTTTGTGGCGTTCGCTTGTAGGCCAATTTTGCATACGACTAATTAGCTCTTCGCATCTTCTCGTCCTCTCAACTTGTTCTGGCCAGAGGCAGGCCTTAATCCAAAGAACGTCATCTTTGTTATTTGGATCTAGAGGATTTGAGTCAATGCCAATTCGCCGATGGATGGATGGTGTTTCGAATCCAAGCGCCTGCCCACTCCTAGCGAATGTAACAAGTTGTCCAGGATTGGTCATTTCTTTATCAACAACAACATCTGCAAAATCTGGATAAAGGTTGAAACCCATTGAACATCCCACATCAATTAGGTGGATGTCGTTGATTCCCAACTTTAGAAAAACGTCGAGAATTGCCGCTAAGGCAGCTGTCCTGTTCGGCTCGTTTGTCTGGGTTGAACGATGAAGTTCACTTTTAATAAGTTGCGGTTCGGTTTCCAGAACATCTACAACTTTTGATGCCCAAACATTAGGCTCATGTGAACTTAACTTCTCGTAAAGTTCTGCGAGAATTGAATGTCCTGTGAGTGCGTGGAAATGCAAAATTGCAAAAATCAGCATTGGATTTCGCTGAGTGCCACGCACCTGAGTTAGTAAGTTACATGCAATCTCTGAATCGGCGAGTTTGTATGCGAGTGCACTGTAAAAAGGAAGCCTCGCATGGTCTTCTGGATTTAAGGCGTTCTTGTAAAGGAAAGCGGAATCACTCTCAGTGAAGTAAGTCACGAAACCAATGTAGTCTGCACCCTCAACGAGATGAGAGCCGCTAATAAGTTGGTTGTTTAGTTAGCTCGAACAGTTGCAGGACG
Organism: uncultured Acidimicrobiaceae bacterium; assembly: GCA_937975915.1. Classification (GTDB taxonomy): domain Bacteria; phylum Actinomycetota; class Acidimicrobiia; order Acidimicrobiales; family RAAP-2; genus RAAP-2. Next base: position 39,057 of record CALJTY010000031.1, read on the forward strand.
AAGCGACTGATCTTCGTAACTTTCACCACGAAGAAGTGCTCGAACTGCGGCACGAACACGCTGTGGATCCAGAGGCTTAACAATGAACCCTTCGGCTCCACTGCGACGTGCAAGAAATACATCTGCACGTCGGTCTAGAAGCATTAAAACAGCAACTGGTTCTGCAGCTCCGTAGGATTCTTCGTTTCGAAGATCCAAGGTGATTGCCATTCCACCCATGTTTGCAATTTGCAGGTCAGTAATAACAAGGTCGATTCCGCCTTGCTTCACACGAGTGAGGACTTCTGGCCCGGTAGCGACTTCTTCAATAATCACGTCTGGACTTTCGAGCATTGAGCGAAGCTCATTTCGAAGGCTCGAAAGGTCACTGGCGATAAGAACGTTCGACATATCTACAAGCGTAGTGGAGCTTGATTCTTGTTAATAACAAAGCCCAATACCCCCTCTGACGTGCCGTCTTGCTAGGGGGACATAGACGTGGGTAACCTGCGGTTCTAGTCGAACTGGGGGGAGAGACTTATGGCATTAGCACCGGATGATTGGTCACTTTTAGCGGCATGTCGAGGGGGTGAGGGATCACTCTTTTTCTCTCCTGATACAAGTGAGCGCAAAGAAGATCGCATAGAACGTGAGCACATGGCTAAGCGAATTTGTGCCGGATGTGCGGTAACGGCCGAATGCTTAGATGCAGCAATTGAACGCCGAGAAACTCACGGGATCTGGGGCGGGCTCAATGAGATTGAGCGTCGATCACTCCAGAGGCGCTGAATCTACCCAACCAAGTTGCGTAGGTGTTACTCGCGTAAGAACAATAAGTAACGCGAAGGCCACAACGTGAACACCTGTGCAGTAGAGGCAGATGTTGCCAATGATCATGATTTCGGCATAAATGAGCCAGAGAACGAAGCCCATGCCAACAACCGTGAGGGCAAATCTTGCAACATGTAACCAGTAGTTCTTTGCTCGCCATGCCCATGGTGAATTGAGGACCAACATTACGACGAAATTAAGTAATCCAAGAACCGCAACCGGGATACCTAGAAAGTAGGACTGAGCAGAAGTAGTTACTTTCGCGCAGTTAATGGTTCCAGTATCGGCACAGACCAACGCGTGAGGTTGAAAGTGCGTAATCGTGAGGTAGATGGAGAAACCGAGTCCAATGATGCTTAGGACAAATGTTGTTGCAACTGCCCAACGAGGAACACTCTCAACTGTGCGGCTCACTTAATCTTCATCGCTTTCTTGGCGGCCTTAACACCAGCACTTGAACACACTGATGCTGGCTTGTTGTTAGTAAGAACACAGATTGCTGCTGTGTGTTCATTTGCTGAAGCGATGATTGCCTGCGTGACTGGATTCGTTGGGTCACTGAGCGCTGAAGCAATTTGTCCCTGAGTGAGTCCAGCGAGGGCTGCTGGGGTGAAGCTTGCTCCAGCTGATAAGAACTTGTTGCCCATGTCAATAAATGGAATTGATCCGTTTTCTTGAGTCGAAGTGAATGTTGGGATGTACTTCATCGTGTCGTACTTCTTTACCAGCGCAGTTTGTGCCGCTGTCAACTTCTGCAATGGGAAGTAGAAGTTGGTTGCAGGGTTTGGAATGCTGGTAAATGTTTCAACTCCGGAAAAAGCGACGTACGGTGAACTGTAGGAAGACTGACGGAATGTAAATGTCTTAGTGTTTGGATAAACATCTGTTGCGCCACTCTGTGCGAATCCGAGATTGCTAAATGTTCCAAATCGACTTAATGCAACTACCGTTGTCCAGCGCTCTGCTGCACAGTACGGGCAGTACTCAGCGCCGACGTACTGAATCAATGGCAAGGCCTTGCCATTAACGGTCTTTGTCAGAGCTGGTTCTCCACTCAACGGCGAAGGGCCAGAAATTGGAGCAACAGGTGAAGTTACGCCGACAGTATTAAATACTGACGCCGGCACTGAAGAAATTTGGCTCAATGTTGTGGCATCAACTGCTTCAAACGTTGTTGAAGCCTTTGCTGCTGGTGATCCGCTCGTCATCTTGATGACCACGAGACCCACGACAATCACGAGTACGACTCCTACGGCAATCCAAGTGAAGAGACCTGCAGGGCGACCGCCTTTTGCTGGGGTCTGCGCCTTTTTGCTAGCTGTTGCGTTGGCCATGATGCTCCTTTTTGCCGTTTACACATACAAACTTAGTGGACATATCTCTAATAGGCGCTTTCGTTAGGAAACTCTTAGGTAGTTTGCTTTATGGCCGAAATTCTGACTCCTAGACCCGCAGCCACAGTTGTTACCCTTCGAGATGCTCCAGAGGGCTTCGAAGTTCTCATGCTGAAGCGAAACTTAAACAGTGACTTCATAGGTGGCGCGTACGTTTTTCCGGGTGGTGGGGTAGACGTTGGTGACGCAGGCGCATCAGGACAGAAGCTCTCCATTGGCATCACTGACGCTGAAGCCTCTAGCCGACTGGGAATAGAAAGCGGTGGCCTCGCATATTTCGTAGCGTGTCTGCGCGAATTGTTTGAAGAAGCCGGTCTTCTTGTTGCCTGCGATGCAGATGGCAATCCAGTTCGCTTTAGTGATCCAGAAACCATCAAACGAATGGCGGCACATCGACGCGCGGTGAATGCAAATGAACTCAAGTTCATTGACATGATGGAACAAGAGCAGTTGTTTCTAGACCTACGCGGACTTGCTTACAGTGCGCACTGGGTTACCCCAGTGGGACCACCACGCAGGTATGACACCAGATTCTTCGTGGCACTTGCGCCAACTGATCAAGTTGCAACGCACGACGCTGGTGAAACGGTTGCCGATCAATGGGTACGACCACTTGAAGCACTTGCGATGCATGAACGTGGAGAACTTGAAATGATTTTCCCAACTATTAAAAACTTGCAAGACATTGCACACTTCACTACTTCACGCGAAGTAATTAACTATGCCAATGCGCTCACTGAAATTCCTCGCATCGAGCCACGTATTAAAACAATGAACGGCGAGGCAGTGATTCTTATGCCCGGCGACGATGGATTTGACGATTAGCTCTCGCTAGCAACTGCGCGGTCTAGGGCGTCAAGCATTCTGGCTGAACAACCCTGCATTCCGATCGGTGGTGCAATGTCGGTTTCAATGCGCTTAGCGAGTTGGTGAAATACACCGTTGGCGTCTTCTTTTAAGACTGCAGGCTCACCAATGTCGCCGCCACTGGCGATTTCTGAGTTGAGTGAAATTTCACAGAGAAGTGGGACGTCGAGCTCTTCAGCAAGTGAACTTCCGCCGCCTTGACCAAAGAGATTGTGCTTTTCTCCACACGAGCAGACGAGCCCACTCATGTTTTCGATTACACCCAGAACGCGAATGTTTGATTTACGAGCAAAGTCCGCAGCACGAAGAGCCACGCGCTGGGCTGCGATGGCTGGAGTAGTGACAACGAGCTGACCCATTTGAGGAAGTATGCGCGCCAAGGTCATTGCAATGTCACCGGTCCCAGGAGGAGTGTCAATGAGCATGTAGTCAATGTCTGACCAATCAGCATCTTCAATGAACTGCGCAACTGCTTTTTGAACTATGAGCCCACGCCACAAAAGCGCCTGGTCTTCTTCTGCGAGTAGCCCCATGGAAAGGAGTTTTATTTTTCCCTTCCCAATTGTTTTCTCCAGTGGGATCATCTTCTTGTCTTTGGCGGTGACCTCGCCTTGAATGCCAAGAAGTCGTGTCAGCGAGAAGCCCCAGATGTCAGCATCAAGAACGCCAACACGGTGACCAAGTTGTGCGAGAGCAACTGCGAGGTTTGCAGTGACTGAAGACTTTCCAACGCCACCCTTGCCCGAAGCAATCATGAGTACAGGAGTTTGAAAAGGGATTGAAGTTTCAGGTGCACGGTCTTGGGCGAACTTACGAGCACGCTTCATGAGTTCTGCACGCTGGTCTTGCTCCATGACACCTATAACAATTTCAACTTTGTTAATGCCGTCAATACAAAGTGCTGCTTCTTTTACGTCTCGCTCGATCTGTGAGCGAAGTGGGCAGCCAGAAGTTGTCAGGGCGACATTGACGAATGCGGTGGCGTTTTCGATTCGAATCTCGCCAACCATCCCGAGTTCAACAATCGATGCGCCCAGCTCGGGGTCAAGAACCCGGGTGAGGCGTTCTCGTATCTGGTCGCTTTGTTCCATGCCTTAACGCTAATGCCCTTTAAATAAGGGGTGTTCAAAGGCCAATTCCCTTACTACTATGGAGGGAACACTTATTTAAAGGAGTGACATGTCAAACGCCACTACAACAAACGTAGATCTAAAGAAAAAAGCAACCAACCCGATCACATTGACCGATGTTGCCATTGTCAAGGTTGCTGAGCTCATTGCTGCAGAAGCTGCAGATGAAGTACTCGCGCTGCGCGTTTCTGTGAAGCCTGGTGGCTGTGCAGGTTTTAACTACGACATGTTCTTCGACTCAGAATTCGCACAAGACGACGTACTTCGTGAATTCGGTGATGTCAAGGTTGTTGTTGACACCCAGAGCGCAGAACTACTCAACGGTTCAACACTTGACTTCTCTGACGGACTCCAGGGTGCTGGTTTTCACATCACAAATCCAAATGCCACGAAGTCATGTGGTTGCGGCAACTCATTTAGCTGAGCCGCCCAGTGAGCACACCTCTAGGGCCGTACTCTCCGTCACGACGTGCCGGAGACTTTGTAATTCTTTCTGGACAGCTAGGAATGCTTCCTGGTGAAGCAACGCCAACGCTCGTTTCTGGTGGCGCCGCAGCACAACTTCGCCAAGCACTTGAAAATGCTCGCCAGCTTCTTGCAGCTGAAGGCGTGACGTTTGATCAAGTTGTGAAGGGCACGTTGTTTTTGACTGACGTAAATGATTTTGCTGCTTGCAACGATGTGTGGGTTGAAAACTTCAATCCACCACGTCCAACCAGGTCAACAATCGGAGTTGCTGCATTGCCTTTTGGTGGCGCAACTGCTGAAGTTGAACTCTGGGCATACGCTCCAAAGAATTAGTTACTGTCGCGCTCTCCGAGCGTTCCGAATTTGTAACCAACTGAGCGCACAGTCGCGATCAAATGTGCGTGTTCTTCGCCCAACTTTGCACGAAGACGTCGCACGTGAACGTCAACGGTGCGTGCTCCTCCGTAGTATTCGTAACCCCACACACGGCTGAGCAAGGTTTCACGTGTAAACACCCGGTTCGGGTTTGTTGCTAGAAAACGAAGTAGTTCGTACTCCATGTACGTGAGGTCCATTACTCGGCCATCAATTGATGCTTGGTATGTCTCAAGGTTCATTGAGAGCACACCATGCTCAATGCGTGGAGCAACACTTTCGTTTCCGGCGCGTCGAAGTCGGTGGCGAAGTCGGGTGGCGAGCTCACTCACATCAAACGGCCCAACAACGAAGTCATCGAAGAGGTTTTCACGAAATGTGAGATCATCGAGTTGGTAGTGATCAAGGAGCAAGATGATTGGTCCGACACTTCGTTCACGTGCGCGAAGCTGGCGACAAAGGCCCATGGCATCACTGAATGGAAAAGCTGAGGCGTTAATTACAGCACCAGAAAAACCATCACCCGGCTCTAGAGCGCTGATTTCATTGAGACGTCCACTGGTTGAAATCGCAGGAGTTACTCCAGTGACTTCAAAGGCCTTTTTGACCGGCCCTTCACATGAGGGCACGCAGAGGACAATATCGATGCTCACAGCAGAGGTAGGTAGCGCTCGAGTTCGAAGGCGGTTACTTGTTCGCGGTATGAATCCCATTCCGCACGCTTGTTGCGTAGGAACCACTCAACCTGGTGTTCACCAAGGGTTTCATGAAGAAGTTCTGAGTTCTCCATGAGATCAACAGCTTGGGCGAGTGATTGAGGAAGAGGTGCCATGCGCTGACCTTCTGCAGGGAGTTCGTAGTTTCCGTTTACTCCACGTAGTCCAGCAGCGAGAATCACAGCGAACGCGAGGTATGGATTCGCTGAAGGATCTGGTGCACGGTACTCAATTCGTGTTGAGTCAATGCGCCCAGGCTTCACCGATGGAACTCGAACGAGTGCGTCTGCTTTGTGGCGAGCCCACTCTGCTCCAACTGGTGCTTCACCAGCGGGGATGAGTCGCTTGTACGAGTTCACCCACTGATTAGTAATTGCAGTGATCTCAGGCGCATGGTGCACGAGCCCAGCAATGAACTTCTGTGCGGTGTCACTAAGACCGTAGGGGCCATCACCAATGAAGGCATTCTTCTCATCTCGCCATAGCGAGAGGTGGGTGTGCATTCCAGATCCCTGCACGCCAGCCAGTGGCTTAGGCATGAAACTTGCAGAAACTCCGGCTTGTCGAGCAATGTCCTTCACAACGTGGCGCACGCTCATTACGGTGTCGGCCATTGTTAGAGCGTCGGTGTAGCGAAGATCAATTTCGTGCTGACCTGGTGCGTCTTCGTGCTGCGCGTGTTCAACACCAATACCCATCTCTTCCAAGATGAGCACCGTGCGACGGCGAATCTGACTTGCAGTGTCGTCAGGGAGAAGATCGAAGTAACTTCCGGTGTCGATTGGCTGAGGAGTCTTTAGAGGATCGAGATCCTTGAAATAGAAGTATTCAATTTCAGGAGCGACGTAAAAGGTGTAGCCCTGTTCGTGTGCACCTTTAAGAACACGACGAAGTTGCTGACGTGGACAACCATCAAATGGTGTTCCGTCAATGTTGACAATGTCACAGAACACGCGAGCAATCCCCGCTCCTTCTTCGTACCAAGGGAGCAGCTGAAACGTGGTGAGGTCAGGTCGTGCGAGCACGTCTGATTCTGAAGTGCGAGAGAAACCGTCAATGGCACTGCCGTCAAAAGTCATTCCCTGTTCAAGGGCGTCTTCGAGTTCCGCTGGTGTGACGTGAAAAGCCTTGTGTCGACCGAGCACGTCAGTGAACCAGAGCTGGACGAAGCGAACGCCTCGCTCTTCGACGGTGCGAAGTACGTACTGTGACTGACTCTGCATAGAGGCCATTCTCTCACCATTTCGTAGGGGCCAAATTTGGCCATAGAAACAAAGAAGCCCGCCGCAGATTCGCGGCGGGCTTCTTAGAAATGCTTAACGACGCTTCGCGGCCTTCTTGGCTGGCTTGCGTGCTGGCGTCTTCTTTGCAGGAGACTTCTTCGCGGCCTTCTTAGTTGCGCCACGCTTCTTTGCTGCAGTCTTCTTAGCGGTTGTCTTCGCGCCAGACTTCTTACCCTTGGCTGCTGCACCACAGATGGTTTCCACCATTACTGATGAAACGAGGTAAGGGTCGATGTTGGCGTTAGGACGACGGTCTTCGAGGTATCCACGCTTGTCACGAGCCACACCACCAGGGATACGGATTGACGCGGCGCGGTTTGAAATACCGTACGAGAACTTGTTCCATGGAGCAGTTTCGTGGGCACCAGTTAGACGTTCAGTAATGCCGTCACCGTATGCAGCGATGTGTTCCTTCACGCGTGTGCCGAGTGCTTCGCAACCAGCAATGATTGCGTCCCAGCCACCAGGTGCGCGCATGGCCTTGGTTGAGAAGTTGGTGTGTGCACCAGCTCCGTTCCAGTCACCCTTGATTGGCTTTGCAGCGAAGCTGACTTCAACGTCGAACTCTTCAGCAATGCGCTCAAGAAGCCAACGAGCAACCCAGAGCTGATCGCCAACTTCTACGGCACCAAGAATTCCAACCTGGAATTCCCATTGGCCCATCATCACTTCAGCGTTTGTTCCTTCGATGCCAATTCCAGCACGGAGGCACGCAAGTGTGTGCGCCTCGACGATGTCACGACCAGGCATCTTTGATCCACCAACACCGCAGTAGTAAGGACCCTGTGGTGCTGGGTATCCAACTTCTGGCCATCCGTATGGACGCTCATCCTGGAAGAAGGTGTACTCCTGCTCGATACCGAACATTGGCTCTTGGTCTGCGTACTTCTTTGCAACCTCAACGGCCTTGGCGCGGTGGTTAGTTTCGTGTGGTGTCATGTCAGCGTTCATTACTTCGCACATAACAAGGATGTCCTTAGGACCACGAAGTGGGTCTGGGCACTGCCAAACAGGAATCAGTACGCAGTCAGAAAAGTGACCAGCAGCCTGGTTGGTTGATGAACCGTCAAAGCCCCATACTGGTGGCTTCTTGCCGTCAGCAACAATTTTTGTCTTGCTGCGCAACTTGTTAGTTGGTTGAGTTCCGTCAATCCAGATGTATTCAGCCTGGTAAGCCAAGGTAGCTCCTTCAGTAAAAATCTGCGTGCTTCGCAGGATGCACTTTATTCTTATGGCTGGCTCCTTGTCCAACTACGCCTTCTGTTAACGCCGCATTAATAAGGCAACAAAATTTGGGGTCTCCTAGACCCCGGTAGGCTCAAGGGGTGCCCGTCATTCGACTAGCTCTGGCCCAAATGAACGCTGTAGTGGGCGGTTTCACGCAAAACGTGGAAACAATCAGTCGATTCAGGACCCAGGCCGCCAGTGTTCAGGCAGACCTCGTACTCACCCCAGAACTCTCACTCACCGGGTACCCACCCGAAGACCTTCTTCTAAAGGAGGGATTCAATCACGCGACCAAACAGTCACTCAAAGAAATTGCAGCTCAAAAGAACATGCCACCGGTGTTGGTGGGCACTGTTGTAGGTGAAGATGACCCGGGTGTTGCACTTGCTCCTTCAACGGACGGACGAGACGTTGCGCGACCTGGTTTTCAAGAGACTTCACGCAAACATATTGGTAATGGTCTTGTCTGTGTGACAGAGAACGGTGTTGTTGCAACCGCAACGAAACGACTGCTTCCTAATTACGACGTGTTTGATGAACTTCGTTACTTTCACCCTGGAGTTGGTGAACACACAATCATTAACGTGAATGGCATCGCAGTTGGCTTACTGATCTGTGAAGACATTTGGACTACTAACGGACCAGCCTTAGAGCTCGCTAAGCAAGGCGCGACGCTGTTACTTGTATCGAATGCTTCTCCGTATGCGAGGGGGCGCCGTGAAGAGCGTGAAGCAATGCTGCGCGAACGAGCGCTTGAAACAGGGTGCCCGATTGCATTTGTCAACCTCGTAGGTGGACAAGATGAACTTGTCTTTGATGGACAGAGCCTTGTTGTTAATGCCAAGGGTGACGTCATTGCACGCGCCAGCGCATTCAGTGAAGAACTACTCGTTGTCGACGTGGAAGCGGCTGAGAGCACTGTTGGGGCAACGTTCGAGACGAGCTACGACAGTTCAGTCAAAGGCATGAACGTTAACTACATCATTGACCCGCTGTCAGAAATTGAAGAGATCTATGACGCACTCGTAATGGGAACTCGTGACTATCTTCGAAAGAACGGTTTCAAAACGGCAATCCTTGGACTCTCTGGTGGCATTGACTCTTCACTCGTAGCAACTATTGCGGTCGATGCAGTGGGCTCTTCATCAGTGCGTGGGTTCACTATGCCAAGTCGCTATTCATCAGACCACTCAATCGGTGATGCCGAAGAATTGGCGCGCAGACTCGACATTGACATCACGACGCTTCCGATTGAATCTGCGCACCAAGCATTCTCTGGAACATTGTTTGATGTTCTCCTAGGCGAGCCAGTTGGCCTCACTGATGAAAACTTGCAGTCTCGAATTCGCGGAGTCTTGCTGATGGCGATATCAAATGCCACGGGGGCAATTGTTCTAACAACCGGGAACAAGTCAGAAATGGCGACGGGCTACTCAACGCTTTATGGTGACTCGGCGGGTGGTTTTGCAGTTATCAAAGACGTTCCAAAGACGCTTGTCTACGAGCTGTGTCGTTACCGAAATGAAAAAGCGGTGCAAGACGGTGACCCAGAGCCAATTCCCGTGACGGTGCTCACCAAGGCTCCATCTGCTGAACTACGACCAGATCAGCGTGATGATCAATCACTACCGGCGTACGAAGAACTCGATCCACTTCTAGAGCTTTACGTGGAAGAAGACGTAACCGCAGAACAACTCATCGCTCGCGGACACGATGAAGCACTAGTGCTTCGCATCACTCGCCTTGTTGACTTGAGTGAGTACAAGCGTCGTCAGATGCCACCGGGTGTTCGAATTTCGAAGAAGGCTTTTGGTCGAGACCGTCGCATGCCCATTACCAACGCCTTTCGCCCGGAGAAAATGTAGTTTTTGGCCCAGTTGGTGAGAACTGTATGTTTTTAAGGCTTTTCCCGCTAAGTTACCTACCGCCGTATAACTAGTAGTACGGAATTCACCGCAAAGCAGTAGGGGGGCAGTATGGCTAAGGATCGCGTAGATAGAGATGACGAAGACCTTGTACGTCTCTACCTCTCAGACATTGGTCAGTACACCCTTCTAACCAAGGACGATGAAGTACACCTCGCTCAGACTATTGAAGAAGGTCGCGAAGCGAAGGCTCAGATTGAAGCCGCCGAGAACGACAAGAAAATAAAGATCACTCCAAGCAACAAGCTCGCACTAAAGCGTGCAGTGCACCGTGGAGAAACTGCAGAGCGTGACTTCGTACAGTCAAACCTTCGACTCGTTGTTTCTATTGCGAAGAAGTACCAGGCATCTGGTCTTCCACTTCTTGACCTTATTCAAGAAGGAAACCTTGGTCTGATGCACGCCGTAGAGAAGTTCGACTGGCGCAAGGGATTCAAATTCTCAACTTACGCAACGTGGTGGATTCGCCAGGCAATTACTCGCGGAATTGCAAACACTGGTCGCACCATTCGTCTACCTGTTCACGCTGGTGACACACTCGCACGTGTTCAAAAGGCACAGTCACGCCTTGAACTTAAGTTCGGTCGTCCACCAACCATCAAGGAACTTTGTGATGAATGTGAAATGCCTGAAGACAAATTGATCGAAGCTCTTCGTTTCCGTTCAGAACCAATTTCGCTGTCAGAGCCTCTTCGTGAAGATGGTGACGCAGAACTTGGTGACGTTGTTGAAGACCGTTCAGCTGAGTCACCGTTCGATGTTGCTGCAGTGAAGATGATGCCAGCAGCGATTGAGAAATTGTTGATGCCGCTCGACGAGCGTGAGCAGAAGATTCTTCGAATGCGTTTCGGTCTTGATGGCGCTGGAGAAATCCGTACCCTCGAAGATGTGGGTGCTGAAATGAACTTGACGCGTGAGCGCATTCGCCAAATCGAAGCTCGCGCTATGAGTAAGTTGCGCCACCCGTCATCAGACACCGGTGCTCGCGACCTTCTTACGCTCTAACGCTTTCTCATCTTTCGTCGTCCAATAAGGGCGAATCCACCAAGAACAATTGCACTCACTAAAAATGGAGTGTGTGACTTGTGACGGTCGTGCGCGCGAACTGGGTGAGAGAAAGTAAGAATAGGCCACTCTTTTTCGTGTGCAGTTTTTGCCAGCTCTTTATCTGGGTTGACTGCGAAGGCGTGACCTACAACTTCGAGCATTGGGATGTCCGTTACCGAGTCGGAATATGAGAATGATTCAGCGAGGTCAATACCGCGCTTCTCTGCCAAATCTCGAATTGCAATGGCTTTATTTTCACCCTGGGCAAAGAACTCCATCTCGCCGGTGAATTTTCCTTGAGCATCAATCTTTGCTCTTGAAGCAATAGCTCCGGTGATTCCGAGGAGTTCTGCAAAAGGTTCAACTACTTCAGTGGGGGACATACTCACGAGCCAGACTTCGTCTCCTTGGCCCAAGTGGTGATCAATAAGTTCCAGTGCTTCTGCGTAAATGAGTGGTTCAATTAGCTCGGTAATCGTTTCTGCAACGAGTTCACGGATCTCTTCAGCGTCCCAGCCCTTAGTGACCTTTAAAACTGATTCTCGAATCTTGGTGAGCTTCTCTTCATCAGCACCAAATCGTAAGAAAAGCATCTGGCTCATAGCAGCCCACGCGAGTGTTCTACGTCGAAGCATTCCACGAGCGTGAAACTCGGGACCGAGTGCGACCAGAGATGACTTTGCAATAACTGTCTTATCGAGATCGAAGAAAGCTGCGCGCACGTCTCTAATGCTAGGCCTCTTTGGCCAAGTTACCGAGGGGTACTAAAAAGAATTAACCAATGAAGGCAGCAGAGCACTCAGAGGTGGCGCCTTCTTGTGCCATCAAGATTACGTGGTCGTGTTCCAAGAAACGCATGGTTGGTGTTGGAATAATTGCCTGGCCACTTCGAACAACTCCAACAACCTGCACTAAGCCATCGAGACGCAGTTCATCAAGAGTGCTGTTATTAACTATCGCTGGCGCAGTAGATGCGAGTGTTACTTCGATGAGTTGCATCTTGCCGCTGGCAAGAGACATCAAGTTGATAATTGATCCAACTTCTACGGCTTCATCAACCAGAGAAGTGATTAGAGCAGGTGTTGAAACAGATACATCAACACCCCATGACTCATTAAAGAGCCAGGTGTTTCGTGCATTGTTAATGCGAGCAATAACGCGAGGAACAGCGAATTCCTGTTTCGCGAGCCAGCTAACAACCAAGTTGTCTTCGTCGTCTCCGGTTGCTGCGATCACTACGTCAACTGATCGAAGCCCAATTGCCGAAAGGCTTGCGTATTCGCAGGCGTCAGCCGCAACGACATTGATGCCTGGGTGCTGCTGCTTGATCTTTTCAGCGACAGGGTTTGACTGTTCCATCAACGTCACGTCGTGGTGACGGTCAATAAGGTCAAGTGAAATGGCAATACCAACTGAACCGCCACCGGCAATTACAACCTTCATGACTGTCCTCCTTCAAGAACAGCTTTAAGTTTTGCGAGTCCGCTAGTTGTCACCATGCACTGAATGATGTCATCTTCTTGTGAGAAGAGCTCATCAACGTCAAGACGACCTGAGCCGCTTCGAACAACTCCAACAACCTTTATGTCATTTTCGTCATGGAAGGACTTGATTGGCTTTCCAGCTAAGTGGTCGGGTACGACTCGCTCAACCAAGTGAAGTGTGTCGGTGCCATCACTCCACTCAATGGCATCATCCGAAGGAATAATCCAGCGCTTTACCTGCTTGGTCGTCCATAGTGAAGTAGCAACTGTTGGAATACCGAGTTTCATATAAATGCCGGCGCGCTGCGGATCATAAATTCGTGCAACAACATTGTTGATTTGATAATTGTCACGTGCGATTCGAGCACAAAGAATGTTCGAGTTGTCACCGCTGGTAACTGCAGCGAGCGCGTCAGCGTGACTGGCATCTGCTTGGAGCAAGATTTCTCGGTCAAAACCTGAGCCAACCAGTGTTTTGCCACTAAAACGCGTTAGGCGACGAAATGAATCACGATTTTTGTCAATAACAACTACTGAATGACCTTCTTCAGATAACTGCATTGCGAGTTCTGATCCGACTCGGCCGCAGCCAACGACAACGATGTGCATTAACCCAGTTGACCACACTTTCGCCATAAAACGCAAGTATTGACGTCAAATGCGTTGAGTTGGTTTAGTGTTATCTACGTGTCAGAAGCCGATAAGCAGATCTCAAGCAACACCAAGGTGCTTACATCGCACGCAAACATCGACACCGTTTATCCAGAAACTCGCGGGTACCGAATCAAGCGAACACTGCTCGGAAAACCTTTTGTTTCTGAGCAATTAGCTGGAGAGCGAATTAACAAGCCAGTAGCTCTTGGGGTACTTGCACCGGACTGTATTTCATCTTCTGCATACGGTGCAGAGCAGATTTTGACGCAATTGACTCCTTTTATAGGTCTCGCTGCATTCTCACTTCTCGTTCCAATCATGTTCGTAATTCTTGGTGTATTGCTGCTCGTTACATTGTCGTATCTCGACGTGATTGGTTATTACAACACCACTGGTGGTTCGTACATTGTGGTGCGAGAGAACTTTGGGCCCAAGACTGCAGCCGTAACCGCTGTTGCACTTTTGATTGACTACATCGTTACCGTTGCTGTTCAATGCAGTGCGGGAACTGCAGCATTAACGAGTGCTGTTCCTTCGCTAGTCCCGTACACAGTGGTTATAACCGTTGCGGTTGTACTTACCCTGATTTATGTAAACCTGCGAGGAATCAAAGAAGCAGGAAGCTTCTTTGCATTTCCAACGTATTTCTTTATCACCATGATGACGGGAACCATCGTTGTTGGTTTCGCAAAGTTCCTTTCAGGATCACTCCACCACTTAGCGCAACCACCAGTTAATTTGCTTGTTGGTGAGCGACTCGGCACTGGTGGAAATGGCCTCTTGATGGGTGTTGCGTTCTTGACGTTGCTGCGTGCATATGCCAATGGTGGATCATCACTGACTGGTCTCGAAGCAATTTCTGATGGTGTTTCGAGTTTCAAAAAGCCAGAAGCTCGCAATGCGCGAATTGTCATGGTCGTTATGGCGTGCACACTTGCCTTCTTGCTCGTAGGCACAACATTCCTCGCGAAATGGACACACGCACTTCCTTACGCTGCGGGGACGCCAACGGTTGTGAGTCAAGAAGTACTTGCAGTATTTGGGTCGCACGGCATTGGCCACATCATTTTCTATCTAGTGCAGTTTGCAACAATGATGATTCTCTTCACTGGTGGTAATACGAGTTTCAATGGCTTCCCGTATCTTTGTAACTTCGTAGCGAACGACCAGTTCTTGCCCCGACAGCTGACCAAACGCGGGCACCGCCTGGCGTTCTCAAACGGAATTTTGATGCTTGGTTCAATGGCCCTCGTGCTGGTGCTGGTCTTCCAGGCGCGAGTTAATGGACTTATTGCGTTGTACGCAATTGGTGTTTTCACCGCGTTCACTATGGCTGGCGCAGGGATGGCGAAGAAGCACTTGAGCGAACGTGGCGTGCACTGGAAGCGTGGATTCACAATCAACGCTCTCTCTTGCTTCGTGACGTTAGTTATTGCTCTAGTTTTTGCAGTCGTTAAGTTCTCTGAGGGTGCTTGGATTGTTGTGGTCGCTGGACCGATCATGGTTTTAGGACTTCTTCAAATGAATAAGTCGTACAAAAAAGAGAATGCCGTCTTTGAGGCTTCTCGTTCAGGCGGCTCGGCCGTTGCGAAATTTAAGTTACACCGAGTTGTGGTCTTTGTTGATAGCTACGACATCGCAACTGAGCGTGCGCTGCAGTACTGCGCAACGCTGAACCCATATTCAATTCGTGCAGTGCACTTTGACATTGACCCACTTGTAACAAGGCGTCTCGAGGCTACATGGGGCGCAGAAAATTCTGCTTCTGCTTCAATCAACCTGGAAGTGTTTGACTGCGAAGACCGCCGTGTTGACCGCGCCGCACTCGAACTCGTTGCTGACGTAGTTCGAGACCCTGATGTGTTCTGCATGGTGATCTTGCCGCGTAGAGGATTCTCGTCAAGACTCCAGCGTTTGTTGCACGACCGCACCGCTGACTCCATTGCTGATGCGGTAATGCACATCCCACGTTCGGCGGCAACGATTATTCCTTACCGTATGGGCGACGCTCGCTTCACAGAAAACAAAACTGTTGAAGCACCAATGAGCGATGAAGTTAAGCGTGGCGGTGTCAGAGAAGATGCACACCTCGAAGCTGACGTCAAGCTTGCTGAGCGGTCTGTTGGCGCAGATCCAATTGGTGGTCTTAAAGACCGAGAACTCGTAGAGATCGCAGGTCGCGTTCGCGCTATGGCGATCTCTAACGAGAGTGGCGGAAACGAACTTCGCTGCACTATTGCTGACAACACCGGATCAGTGACACTTGTCTTTCAGGGAAGAAGTGAAGTCCCAGGTATTGAGCGTGGAACACGTTTGTTAGTTCGAGGCACTGTCTCCTCACTTCGACGTGAAGCAGTCATATTGAACCCTCAGTACGAAATTGTTGCCACTCCAGACACTGAAGAATAAATTTTCTTGAAGCACCATTCGTCAGTAACTATCTGGCGATTCGCTCTCCAAGGTGCCTCGCTCGCGAGAGGTATGTAACAAGGGGGCCTCTAACCTTGCCTATCTTGTAAGGCGTTACTTCTTCTTAGAGGTCGACCCCTATTAATAGGTGAAAGGTGGTGAGCATGGCACGAGCGCTAGTAATTGTTGAATCAGTAGCAAAAGCAACCCGTATTCAGGGCATGCTCGGACCTGACTACATTGTCAAACCTTCAATCGGCCACATTCGAGACCTGCCCCAGAGTGCTGCGGACATTCCTGCTTCAGTAAAGGGCGAAAAATGGGCACGACTCGGAATCAACGTAACTGACCACTTCAAGCCGGTGTACGTAATTTCAAGCGACCGAAAAAAAATTGTTGCTGAATTAAAGGCCGCTTTAAAAGAGGTGGACGAGGTCTACCTAGCAAGCGATGAAGACCGCGAAGGAGAGGCGATTGCCTGGCACCTCGTGGAAGTACTGAATCCAAAGATCCCAGTAAAGCGAATGGTCTTTCACGAAATCACTCCCGCCGCAATCGCGAAGGCCGTATCTGAGACCCGAGAAATCAACATGAAACTCGTTGATGCGCAAGAAGGCCGACGCTTTCTGGACCGTCTCGTGGGCTACGAAGTTTCTCCTGTTCTATGGCGTGCAGTCGACAAGGCCAGGTCTGCTGGGCGAGTGCAGTCTGTTGCCATCAAGCTGGTGTGTGAGCGCGAACGAGAGCGCATGGCCTTTAGATCAGCGACCTGGTTTGACGTAACGGCAGTTCTTAACGCGAAAAGCGCAACATTTGACGCCACGCTCGAATCAATCAATGGTTCAGCACTCGCTACAGGAAAGAACTTTGACTCACTCGGTCAACTTGATTCAAAGAATCCAGTTGAAGTTCTCACGCAGTCTTCAGTTGACTCGATCGCAGAAAAACTAATTGGCGCAAAAGTTTCAATTACTTCGATTGCATCAACTCCTCGCACGCAGAAACCTCAACCACCATTCATGACTTCATCGCTTCAAATAGAAGCAAGTCGCAAACTTCGTTTTGACCCAGAGCGCACCATGCGTGCAGCACAGCGTCTCTACGAACAAGGTTGGATCACCTACATGCGTACTGACTCGACAACATTGTCTGACGAAGCCATCAACGCAGCACGCTCAATGGCCGCTTCAATGTTTGGTGATGACTACGTTTCTGACGTTCCACGTCGTTATGACCGCAAGGTTAAGAACGCCCAAGAAGCTCACGAAGCGATTCGCCCTGCTGGCGAAACTTTCAAAACACTCGATGAAGCACAGAGCTCACTCGGCGGCGATGAACTCATGGTGTACGACCTCATTTGGAAGCGCACCATTGCTTCTCAAATGGTTGACGCGAAATTGACGCAGGACAAAGTGCGTCTCACAACGACATTGTCTGGAATCACTGGTTTTAGCGGTGACGTAGAAGCAGGGCTCAGCGCTACTGGACTTCGTATTGAGTTCCCAGGTTTCCGTCGTGCCTACGTAGAAGGCATGGATGACCCAGAAGCAGAACTCGCAGATCAAGAGCGCATCCTTCCTCCACTCAGCGAAGGAGAAGTTGTTCCAGTAGTCAGTGCTGAAGCAAAGGGTCACGACACTCAACCGCCGGATCGTTATTCAGAAGCGACACTGATTAAGAAGATGGAAGAACTCGGCATTGGCCGTCCATCAACGTATGCGTCAGTTATGAAGACAATCGACCGTCGCGGCTACGTATGGAAGAAGGGCAAGTCACTCGTTCCTGCATATCGTGCTTTCGCAGTTGTGAACTTGCTGCAGACGTACTTCTCTGACCTCGTTGACTACCAGTTCACTGCAGCGATGGAAGATCAGCTCGACGAAATCGCCCAAGGAACCCAAGACCTTGTTCCGTGGCTCGAGAAGTTTTACTTCGGGAACCCTGCGGCCACAACAGAGCTCGCAAAGATGGGTCTCGAGCACATGACTCAGACCAAGCATGAGTTCGATTTCGCTGCCATTAACTCAATCCAGCTCGGTGTTGCACCAGATGGTGTTGAGGTTTCAGTTCGCTCAGGTCGCTACGGTCCGTACCTCATTCACGGTGAAGACAAAGCATCAATTCCTGAAGCGACGGAACCGGACTCACTTACGGTTGAACACGCATTGGCTTTGCTAGCTGCACCAAGTAACGACCGTGAACTCGGAACTGACGACGAGACCGGACTGCCTATTTTCCTTAAGGCTGGTCGCTACGGTCCGTACGTTCAAGTCGGAGAAATGACGAATCCGAAGGAGAAGCCAAAGACTGCTTCTCTCTTTACGACAATGACGCTCGAAGATATGACCCTGGAAGACGCTAAGAAAATCTTGTCGCTTCCTCGCACCATTGGTGATCACCCAGAAGGCGGTGATCCGATCTTGGTGCAGAACGGCCGCTACGGTCCCTACATCACGTGGGGCAAAGAAACTCGTTCGCTTGAATCAGAGGATCAAATCTTTGAGATTGACCTTGCTGGTGCACTGGCACTCTTGGCACAACCCAAGCAACGAGGTCGCAGGGCCGCGGCTGGGCCGTTGAAGGATCTTGGTGAGGACCCAGTTACTAAGCGCAACGTAGTTGTGAAGAACGGAAAGTTCGGACTTTATGTAACCGACGGGGAAGTGAACGCCACACTTCGACTCGGCGATACACCAGAAACGATTTCACTCGACCGTGCATGCGAACTTCTTGCTGAACGACGTAACGCTGACCCTTCTACTGCTCGACCACGTAAGGCTGCAAAAAAGACTGCCAAGAAAGCAGCCAAGAAGCCAGCCAAAAAAGCAACCGCTAAGAAAACTGCAGGGGCTGCAAAGCGTGAAGCTGTAGCGAAGGGCGCAAAAGTAAACGCTGCGCTCGCACAAACCGCCAAGTCGGACGACGAATAATGACTCGAGGGATCTTCCTCGTGTTTGAAGGTATCGACGCGAGTGGTAAATCAACGCAGGCCAAGCGCATTGCTAAAGAACGCGATGCGCTCTTTACATTTGAACCTGGTGACACTGCGGTGGGAAAAGATCTTCGACGCTGGCTGCTTGATGCAGCAACACCAATGAAGCCTGAAACAGAAGCACTGCTGATGACCGCAGACCGCTCGCACCACGTCGACACTCTCATCAAACCGACACTTGAAAGTGGAAAGAGTGTTGTTGCAGATCGTTTCTATGCGTCAACCCTTGCGTACCAAGGGTATGGACGTGGTGTGGACATCTCGCAACTACGTGCGGCGACACAACTAGCTATTGGTGACTGCTTGCCGGAGCTAACGATTCTTATTGATCTTCCAGTTGACGTTGCTAATGAACGACGCGAACGAAATGCCAAAGACCGATTTGAGTCTTCCGACATTGATTTTCACAACCGAGTCCGTAGTGGCTATTTAGAACTGGCAAAGACCGACGTTGTTGAGTGGTTTGTTGTAGATGGCACGAAATCAGAGTCAGAAGTTGCTGCGCTGATTGATGAGCGCCTCGCCGCATTACCTTGGTGATATGACTGACGTTTTCGCTCGCATAGTTGGACAAGACAGTGGCGTAGCGGCAATGCGCCAATTTGTCCGCAACCCTGTTCATGCTTATCTTTTCTCCGGCCCAGTTGGTTCAGGGCTTCACGACGTTGTAGTTACGTTTAGCGCCGCACTCCAGTGTGAAAACCATGGGTGTGGATCGTGTGAGACGTGCAGGCTTGCGCTCGGTGAACTCGACTCAGATGTCCACTTTGCTGAGCGAACTGGTATTTCATGGCGAATTGATGAACTGCGAGAAGCAGAACGTATTTCTCGACGTCGACCAATTGGTGGTGGCTACCAGATTGTTGTTATTGAAGATGTGGAGCTAACGACAACTGGAGCTTCGCCTTCAGCGTCGGCACTTCTTAAATCTCTAGAAGAACCTCCACAGAAGACAATTTTTCTTCTCACAGCAGAAGATTTACCGGAACAGCTCACCACCATTATGTCGAGATGTGTCGAGATAAAACTCAAGAGCCTTAGCGAAGAGGACCTCGAAGCACTACTAATTCGAGACGGTGCAATTCCACAAGCTGCGCGCACCGCCGCGTTAGCTGCGAATGGCAATCTTCGTCGTGCACAAGTATTGGTTCGAGACGCTGAGCTTGCAAAGAGAATCGCACAGTGGCGCACAATTCCGGACCGTCTTCGAGGCTCAACTTCTGATGCTGCAATTCTGGTTGAAGAACTAACTAGTGCAATTGACTCAGCGATTGCACCGCTTCAGGTAATGCAAGATGAAGAGTTACAAATGCTTATTGCTAACGCTACAGAAATGGGACAACGTTCTGTCGCGAATAGAAAAGACATTGAAGCACAGTTCAAACGTGAACAACGTCGTTTTCGAATTGAAGAGCTCAAGTTCGGTTTTACTGCACTAACTAATGCGTATCGAGAGCGACTGACAGACGGCTTAGTTGAAGTTGAAGAAAACGCCGCTCGTGGTGAACATCGCGTGGGTGCATCGATGAAAGCAATTGAAGCAGTTGCCGGGACGTCTCGTCTACTCACACTCAATGTTGATGAGGGTTTGCTGCTCAACGACTTGATGCTCACCCTGATGCAGTTGTAATTTCTCGGTTAGTATTTTTTCCTCGCCTGGGTAGCTCAGTTGGTAGAGCAACGCATTCGTAATGCGTAGGTCAGGGGTTCGAATCCCCTCTCAGGCTCCAAAGTGTGCTGCTCTTAACGAAGAAACGCTCGGACGTCTACTTTTCTGTTGCAGGCCAATGATCCTTCATGGGCTAACTGCAAGGCAACATCGTGACTAGGGACGTCAACTATCCAAAAGCCACTTATGTATTCATCCGACTCGATGAGTGGACCATTGATACTTTGTGATTTCCCAGCACGGTTGTCAACAACACTTGACATATGTGATGGTTCTATTCCCGCCGCCATCACCCAGTAACCGTTTGCCTCTAGTTGATCATTGAACGCATCAATTGCTACATGAACTTCACTCGGATCAATGGTTCCGGGTTGTCTATCAATGACACAAAGGATGTAACGCATGTTGAAGACTTTCTAGTTAGTAACCGCGCGAGCGAAGTCTTTTGATCGCTCTTCCCAGTTTAGATAACGGTCAAAACTGGGGGCACCGGGTGAAAGAAGTACGACTCCGCTGGCTCCGAGAAACTCGGCCCCAGCACTGAGCGCTTCATCCATTGATTGAAAACTCGAAT
This sequence comes from uncultured Acidimicrobiaceae bacterium, assembly GCA_937975915.1. Lineage (GTDB taxonomy): Bacteria > Actinomycetota > Acidimicrobiia > Acidimicrobiales > RAAP-2 > RAAP-2. The sequence goes on from CALJTY010000031.1 coordinate 60,081, forward strand.
GGGCGATTTCTGCATTGAGCTTCATTGTCTCTTCGACAATGCGTATTCCAGCAGGACCCATGGAGAGAAGCATGGTTGGCCGAGTTCTTGCCGCTATAGCTTGGGCGAGTGGAGCGTAGTCAACTCCGCGGTCAAATCCACCAACGAGTAACGCCAGAGTCTCGTCCTTGAAAACCTCAAGCGCAGCAACAGCTGGAAGTACTGATGTTGCGAGCCCATCATCGACGAACTTGATTCCATTCTTCTCAGCCACAAGTGTTAATCGACCACTGAGAGGAACAAAAGACGCTGCATTCCTGCTCACAGCAGCGTGGACTTCGCTGCGCGGGGTGTTTGTAACGAAGGAAACGACTTCAAGTGCAAGAGCCACGTTGCTATGACTGTGCTCACCTAGCAAGTGCAGCTCTTCAGTGAGTGGAGAGTTGTCTGAATCAACAAGAACAACTGTCCCACCAATTTGAGAAGACTCAGAATGAATCACTTCGTTGTCTGGCGCGAATGTTGTGTGCTCTCCGTCTGCTCTAGTGAGTTGAAGCTTGTCGCTTCTGTATTGCTCGAGAGAGCCGTGCCAGTCAATGTGGTCTGACCCGAGTGAAGTGAGAACAACAGTTTTTGGAGCAACATCAATGTCGGTTGCTTGAAAACTTGAAATCTCAACAACGAGCCACCCTGATGAAGTGTCAACTGAAGTGTCGTATGGGGGAAGTCCAATGTTGCCGAGTCGCTGGGCCTTTTCTCCAAGACACTCCAAGAAGAAGGCAATCAATGAGGTGGTAGTGGACTTTCCCTTGGTTCCGGTAACGCCAATGACTCTTGAGCGTTCAGTCTGTTGTAACCAAAGGTTTAAAGAAGATGTGACGTACACATTGTTTTCCTCGAGATGCAAAACAGACTCGCTGCGACGTGGCACACCTGGGCTCTTTAGAACCACGTCACACTTCAAGAGCTCTTCCAGACCGCCACTACTAGTTACGAGAACCCCGGCTTTAGGATCATCATCAACAATTACAAGTTCGCATGAGCCGCTGAGTAGCTGCTCGCTGGCGCGTCCTTCTTGGCCGTATCCGTAAATCCCTACGCGCTGATGCGCGAGGTCAGCGAAGCCAGTTGGCCGGAACATTGCTGGGTCCTTGGGATTCGAGTAGTTCGTCAAAACTGCGGTCTGGACTGACGAGGAGTGCGAGCTCTGCGAGGTGAGGGACATCTTCCCAGTCGCGTAGTTGGCTGACTTTTACGAGTGCGACAGCACTTTCATCTGGGTCACCCACGCATTCAAAAGGTTTGTGGTCGAGTCCAATGCCAACAAGGGCGCGAAGTTGCTCAATGCGGTTTGAGTCACTGAGAGGTTCACTGCCAAAGACTTGTCGCAGTGTTGCGCGAGGTAGGAATGGCGCCAAGATCAAGTTGATGAAAAGACACTTGTCACATTCGCCGCACCAGTTTTTTGCTCGCTGGGTTGCATCTTGTGAAAAGGCACGGTTGCAACTTCTAAATGTCGAGAGGAATTTATGCTGATCTGCGAACTGTTGAGCGACCCACACCTCACTGCGGTCACGCAAGAAACTCGCCACAACGAATTCATCGCCGAGCAGCTCCTTCACCGCTTTAGAAATAAGTTGTTCTGCGACCCAGGACTTACTCCACTGGTGATTGATGTCTTGGCCGTTCCACTTCAGGTTTGGTGCAGATGATGAATGTTCGTTACTCATCACAACGCCGCCACGTCCAGATGCCACAGCAGCAATCACACTGAGCAACGTGATCATTGCTGTAACCGGAACGTGACCGTTGAAGTAGCTTTCATTACCTTTAAGAATTTTTGAGTCAATGATTCGTGTGGCACGCGAAATGGAAAGACCGGTTACTAGTGCTGTTTCTTCGAGGGGTGCAAACCTTCCGCTGACGGGGCTAACAACAAAAAGTGACTTATCTAGAAGAGGGCTAAGTTGCGTGACGCTCACCACCGAGTCAATGCCGCCACCAAATGGGATCAGCACACGGTCAGGGTTTGTAAACGGAGCAAAGTTCTCCGCAGCGACACCACCACTTATGACCACGTCATTTAGAGACAGGTCATTCTTGAAAGAGAATTCGCCAAGTCCGTCGTGGAGCGCGGCCCCTAGAAGCTCTCGGCCCACAGGACCAACTGGAGTTGTCCCAAGGTCAATAGTCTTTGCAGCTCCAGCTTTGTAATAGGAGAGGCCAGCTAATAAAAACCAGAGATTGGCAACACCAACAACCGCGGGCTTGGTGAGGTCGTCAACGTTTTCAAAAGAAACAGTTTCTTCAAAAGGCACGCCGTCGAGCTCGAAGTGGCCCGTTAGCGAGGTCGAAGAAATCTCGAGTCGAACGTAGCGAAATGCTTCAGCGCGTTTCTTCATGACACCATTCATGCTACGACTCTCGCTTTGCAATCAGGGCAAAGCGCCCACAGGGGCGAAGAGCACGGTCACTAAAGAAGATTTCTCCGCCGTCGGTACTTTGCGTGCTGATTTCGATGTTCTCATCACTAAGTCCAGCTTCTATGAGCTGGTGACTTGCAACAAGTCGAAGGTCAAGACGCGAACGGTCGCCACCATCGCTCACCGTGGCACCATCAATGTGAGCAAAGACTTCTACAACTTCTGGTCCAACTTGGTAGCCCTCAAAAGAAATCGATGGTCCAACGAATGCATGAACTGCAGATGGAGTGTCGAAGTGCTTCAGTGCACTTGCAATGACGCCACTGGCGAGCCCTTTCCACCCAGCGTGCACAACGCCAAATCTGTTTGAAGAACTGTCAAAGAGAAGAATCGGGACACAGTCTGCAACCAGAATGCAGAGCACGACATCGCTGTCTGAAGTTACGAGACCATCTGCTTCAGTATCGGTGAGCGCATGTGTCGCGTGTACAACGTCACTGCTGTGCACCTGTCTGACGATGATGAGATTCTCCGCACCAACGGCATTGGCAACTCGTTTTCTATTTTCTGCAACATGGGCAGGATTGTCACCAACGTGGATTCCTAAATTGAGTGAATCGTAAGGCCCCTCGCTAACACCGCCAAATCGATCAGTAACGAAGGCATCAATACCAAATTTTTTCGCGGAGTGGATTGGATACACGCTAAGTTGCCCACGAACTTCAGGAGTAAGAGTTATCGCTACTGACACTTTTGACAGATTCCATTTAGTTCAATGACGTGGCGAAGGTCTTTGAATCCGTTTTTGGTTGCGATTTCACTGGCCCACTTTTCAAGTTGCGGCGCATCGACTTCTATGGTGGCTCCACAGTTTCGACATGCGAGGTGATGGTGGTGAACATCTACGACACAACGTCGGTACAAGCTTTCGCCGCGGTCAGTCATAACAATGTCGACGTCTTTTGATTCAACGAGTTTGCGCAGCTGCGTGTAGACCGTTGCGAGTGATATTTGGCCACCATCTTTGATGATGAGTTCGTGCAGGTCTTGGGCGCTAACGAACCCTTGGACTCGTCCAAGTACACCGATAACTTCGCGGCGTTGCGCGGTATTTCTGGTGTTGGCCATAGATCAATGGTATCCCGTCTGGATTTGCATCTTGGAATGATTCTAAGTAACGTCATTAGAATCATTCCAATCAACGGAAAAAGGATGGATTCACAATGGTTAGAAATAAATGGTTCTGGTTAGTCCCTTTCATCATTGTCTTTGCTGTATTCGGCGTTATAGGTATGGCTCACTTTCTTGCACCGTCGTGGATTGGCGAAAAGGCTGTCAGCGCTGGCTACCTGCAAAAGACTGTTGGACTCATTACTGATGCTCCTCACGCCACTGCAGAACTGTTCTACTCATCAATCGAAAATATCGTCATCTTGGCGGTTGGATTTAGCTGGGGTAAGCGACGCTGGCGTCGTGAGCACGAAGAGTTCGACCGCGAACACGGTGTTGTCCACGACGACACTGAAGTACTTGCGTAACCTGACTCTGTGAGTCAAGACTCGTCGCAACTTCTTAAGGATTGTTACTTCCCTGAACCTGGCACGCCCGTTCGTCTTGCAGTTTCTGGAGGACCTGACTCCCTCGGACTTTTACTTCTGGCGATTGAAGCCGGTCTTAGCCCTACGGTGCACCACGTTGATCACCACGCCAGACCCACGAGTACAAGCGATGCAAAACATCTAAAGGAAATTTGTGCGCAGCTGAATGTTCCGTTCATCCTTCACAACGTTGTCGTCGAAGGTGGGGGAAACTTTGAAGCACGTGCAAGAGAACTTCGCTTCGGCGTTCTTCCAAGTGATGCAATGACAGGACACACAATGGAAGACCTCGCAGAGACGGTGCTACTAAACATGCTTCGTGGTGCAGGGATTGACGGAATGTCTCCCATGATTGACAACCCCACCAAACCACTTCGCGATGTTCGAAGAAGTGATCTCCACGCGTTTGTGGCGACCTCTGGCTTTCAGCCAGTCATTGACGAAACAAATAACGACATGGCTTTTCGAAGGAACCAAGTCCGCCAGCAACTCCTTCCCTTCATGGATGAAATTGCTGGAAGAGACATCACGCCACTCATTGCCCGCCAAGCAAAAATCATGTTTGAAGAACGCACCTGGCTTGACGCTCTGAGTCTTGATGACCGCGCCACGTCACTCGAAGAGGCTGATTGTCGAGAGCTTCAAAAGTGGCCAAGGGCCAGACTTCGCAGGTGGCTTCGCGTACAACTCCGTGAAATTGGCGAAGGTGGCCTCTGGCATCCACCAACCGCGGACGAGATCGAGCGAGCTATGGCGGTAGTAAATGGAGAGGCGACCGCAATGGAACTCTCGGGTGGTCGGCGTCTTTCTCGAAAAGAGCAACGCCTCACGCTTACCTAGTCACACGAACTACGCTGGCAGTCCATGGGACCACACTCTTCGGAAGATTTCACTGCACATTGGGCAAAGCACGAACTGGGTGAGGTGGTCGTATCCGCCAAAGAAATCCAAACTCGCGTTAAAGAGCTCGGTGCTCAAATAACGAAGGATTACGCCAACAACCCACCACTTCTGGTTTGCGTACTAAAGGGTGCAGCGAACTTCATGACTGAACTCATGCACGCTATTGAACTTCCCGTCACGATTGACTTCATGGCAGTGTCTTCGTACGGTGCTGCCACCAAGACCAGTGGTGTTGTTCGCATTGTTAAAGACCTAGATGCAGACATTGCGAACCGAGATGTACTCATTGTTGAAGATGTTGTTGACTCTGGTCTCACGCTTAACTACCTTCGCCAGTATCTCGGCTCACGTAATCCTCGCAGTCTCGATGTCTGCGCGCTTCTTCTTAAAGAAGGAGAGCAGCGTGTCGAGCAAGAACTGAAGTACGTGGGCTTTTCAATCCCGCCAGAGTTCGTTGTTGGCTACGGCCTTGACGTGAACGAGCGCTACCGCAACCTCGACGCGATCTACACATTCACAGGTACTCCATAACCATGGTTGATCAGCCTCGCGTTCAAAAACTGATCCGCGAACTCCTCGAAGCGATTGGTGAAGATCCAAATCGTGAGGGACTTGTAGAAACGCCACGTCGTGTTGCTGAAATGTATGTTGAGCTCTTTGAGGGTCTCGAAGCAGATCCGGGCGAACACCTCCGCACCAACTTTGAAGCGGGACACGACGAAATGGTGATGGTGAGAGACATTCCCTTCACCACACTTTGTGAACACCACATGGTTCCATTCACTGGACTTGCTCACGTTGCTTACCTGCCAGGTGCTGAAGGAAAAGTTGTGGGACTCTCCAAGATGGCCCGCCTCGTAGAAGGTTTTGCTCGCCGACTCCAAGTACAAGAGCGCATGACGACACAGATCATTGACGCCATGGAACGAGAAATGAAGCCACGCGGCTCAATCGTCGTCCTCGAAGCCGAACACTTCTGCATGTCAATGCGTGGTGTTAAAAAAGCTGGAGCCACAACGGTGACCTCTGCAGTTCGTGGAGTTTTCCGTGATGATGCTGCGTACCGTGCAGAAGCACTGCAGTACATCCATCAGCGAAGGTCTACATGGCGTTGAGTCCAATGGTGATGGGCATTGTCAATGTCACACCGGACTCATTCTTTCCTGCTTCGCGATCTGCTTCTACGAACGAAGCAATCGAACGCGGTCGCAATTTGTTCGCTGCAGGCTGCGACATTGTTGACGTTGGTGGAGAATCAACGCGACCAAATGCGCAGTTCATCGAATCAGAAGAAGAACTTCGCCGTGTGATTCCTGTTATCGAGGCGCTCAGCGCACTCGGCCCAGTTTCCATTGACACGCAAAAAGAGGTTGTTGCTCGAGCAGCAGTCGCTGTTGGCGCGAGTGTGATCAATGATGTCTCTTGCACACTTATTGAGGTCGCTGGTGAACTCGGGGTTGGCTACGTTGCTATGCATCGCCAGGGAACCGCTGAGACCATGCAGGTCAATCCGACGTATGACGACGTTGTTGGTGAGATCTCAGGCTTCCTTCGCCAAGCTGCAACTCGTGCCAAGGTTGCGGGCGTAGAGCAGCTTTGGCTAGACCCAGGCATTGGTTTCGGCAAGTCAGTGGAGCACAATGTGGCGTTACTGGCGCACGTTGAGACCTTTGTTTCCATGGCGGCTGAGTATGGCGCGGGGGTTCTAGTGGGCACGAGTCGTAAACGATTCCTCGAATCTTTGGGGAAAACTTCGCTCAGTGTTGATGAGCGCCTCGAGGGTTCCATCGCAACTGAAGCATGGGCGATGCTCAAAGGTGTCAGTATGGTGCGAGTACATGACGCAGAGGCGGCGGTGCAACTACGTGAGTTGCTCGTTCGTCCCGTGCAGGAGGTAGTGGCGTGAGGGGCAAGTGGGCAGCGGGCATAGAGCCTCGGAGCTTCACGTGGGTGTACAAGAACATCCTTGCGATTTCTGAACGCCCCGGCGGATCTACCACCGTGCACCGTCGCGTTCGACGTGACGAAGAGTTGCTCTGGTTAAAGCACCAGGGTTTCGGCCGTGTTATTTCAATCTTGCCAGTCATGCAAAATCTCAGTTCGTACTTCGAGCACGGACTCACCGCCAGCCACTACGCACTTCGCGGTGGACCCCAGCAACGTGAAGTTCTCGAAGCTTGCTACAAAGACCTCGCAACGTCAATGCAGAACAACGTGACTGTCTTGCTACACAGTGATGAAGTTTCTGACCGACTTCTTGGTGTCATTGCTGGCTACCTTGTTTGGACCAAAAAAGTTCCGACTACAAGTCAAGCAATTGCGCTCGTTGAACGACTCTTCAAGCGCTCAATTGGTCCCGACGGGCGAACAGTGTTGTTTGATTTACCTGAGGTCCCTGCGTGAGCGATGTAATTGAACTGCGTGAACTACGCGTCAATGCAGTTGTAGGGATTCTTCCAGAAGAGCGCACAAGAGTTCAACCTTTAGTTTTTGATATTGACATTGAGCGTTCTTTTAAAAAAGCTGCAAAAAAAGATGACATTGAAGAAACAACGAACTACGCCCTTCTCATTACGCTCACAGAGCGAATTTCGGTTGAAGGAAAGTTCTTGTTGTTAGAAACTCTGTGTGACCGTGTTGCTACGGAAATTCTTAACTTCGATGCTGCCATTACTTCAGTAACCGTGATGGTGAAAAAAGTTGTTCCACCGGTACCCGAGGACATTGCGAGCGTGGGCGTTCGCTGCACCCGAAAACGTAAGTAGTGCGTCACTGTTATTTTTCACTGGGCTCAAACGTTGGAGACCGGGGCAGTCATCTCAGCACTGGCGTAGAAATTGTTAGAGGTAATGATCTTTTTCGCATTTCACAGGTCTATGAGACTGAGCCAGTTGGTGGTGTTGCTCAAGATGACTTTTGGAATCTTGTTCTAGAAATTGAAACTGATGCTTCGCCACTTGATCTCTTGGCGAGAGCTCGTGAAGCAGAAGCGGCGTGTGGGAGAACCAGGGAAGTGCACTGGGGCCCGAGGACGCTCGACGTTGATGTTTTGCTGATGGGAGACGAAACTAGCGAGAACCCAGATGTTTTAGTCCCTCACCCTCGGATGTTTGAAAGGGCATTTGTCCTTATTCCCTTGCAGGAATTAGCCCCTCACCTTGTCACGCAAGATTTACTTGATTCCTTTCGCGAAAGGGTTGTGCCACTAGGTACACTCGACATGTTGCGCTAACACCGAACGGTACCCGTCAGGGACTGGAACGGACAGGAGCATTATGAAAATTTCAATCGTGGGTGCTGGCCGCGCTGGCACATCGTTCTCTACTGCACTCGCTGCATCTGGCCATGACGTTCAACTTGTTCATCATGACGAACTGCATCTCATCTCGGCACCTGACGTGATCTTGTTGACGGTCCCAGACGACTTCATTGACGTCATCGCTCTGCAGATTCCTCAAAATGAAAACCAGATTGTTGCTCACGTTGCAGGGTCTAGAACATTGAGCGTCCTAGGTGAGCACCCTCGCGTGGCTTCAATTCATCCACTAATGGCCCTACCTTCAGGCGACCTTGGTGCTGCGCGTCTCTACGGTGCAACGTACTGCGTTGCTGGAGATGAAGGCATTCGCGAAATCGCAACTGCTCTTAATGGTCGCATCATCACTCTTAGCGATGAACAGCGCACGCTGTATCACGCAACCGCTGTTGTTGCGGCGAATCACCTCGTTGCACTCATGGGTCACGTTAAAGAACTCGCTGAAGCGGCAGGACTTAGTCTCGAAGACTTTCTTCCACTCGCCGAGCAGTCACTTCGCGACGTGAAAGAAGTTGGACCACAAGATGCGCTCACTGGTCCTGCGTCACGCGGTGACATGGCAACAATCGATGCACACCTTGCTGCACTTCCAGAAGCTGAACGTTCAACATACGTTGCTTTAGCGAACGCTGCATTCGAACTCGCTGAAAAGCGTCGTTCACAACTAAAGGCGTAGTCATGCAACTGCTCAGTTCAATTGCTGACTGGCGCAACTATGCCTCTGATGTTCGTGCGAGCGGCAAGACAGTCGGACTTGTTCCAACTATGGGCGCCCTTCATGCGGGACACGCCTCACTCTTTCAAAAAGCTAAGAGCAACGGCGACGATGTACTCGCAACAATCTTTCTTAATCCGATTCAGTTCAGTACCAAGAGTGACTACGAGAACTATCCGCGTCTCGTAGAAGCTGACCGTTCGCTCGCCCTCGCAAGCGGTGTTGACTGTTTAGTAGAGCCGACGCTGGAAGAGATGTGGCCGGATTACCCTGCGCCAACGCCTACGAGGGTAACCATGGAGGGTGTTAGTGACTCGCTCGAAGGCGAAGGTCGTCCGGGGCATTTCAATGGAGTAGCGAGTGTTGTTTCGAAGCTCTTCAACGTGACCGGTCCGTGTCGTGCCTATTTTGGTGAAAAAGATTTCCAGCAGATTGCAGTGATCAGACAACTGGTTAGAGACCTTGCATTTGATGTGGAGATTGTGACCTGCGAAATCAAAAGAGATGCCAATGGACTTGCGCTATCGAGTCGAAATGCGCGACTTAGTCCTGAAGGAATGAATCGCGCGATGTGCATCTCGCAAGCAATTGCTGCAGCACAAGCAGAGGTTGAGTGCGCGAGTGAATTAAGAAATCGCATGCGCACAGTCCTTAAGTCCGGTGGAGCAGAAATTGTTTACGCCGAAGTAGTTGACAACATCTCACTTCGTCCGGCTGACGATTCTCAAACCGGTGAATACCGCGCAATCATCACTGCAACAATTGATGGCGTACGACTTCTTGACAATGGACCAGTAACTATTAAGGCGAAAAACTGATGCTGCTAGCAATGGACGTAGGAAATACAGAAACCGTTATTGGACTCTTCGGGCCTGATGCCCCGGAACTTCCAGACGCAATGGGGTTCGCGAAGGCAACGGGTGAGCGAGGCCTCGCCTTTCACTGGCGCATCTCAACGTCACCAGAGCGCACACCTGATGAGCACGCAATGATTCTCACGCAACTACTCGACCTAGAAGGGCTCGACCTGAGATCTGCCGTAACTGCAATGGCGATCTCGTCTTCAGCACCTTCAGTGACAACACAACTTCGTCGCATGGCAAATCGCTGGTTCTCAGATCTTGACATCACGGTGATTGGTCCTGGAACAAAAACTGGCATGCCAATTCTTTATGACAACCCGCGCGAAGTTGGAGCTGACCGTATTGCTGACGCGGTTGGTGCTTACGATCTCTACCCGGGCCCATCAATTGTTGTGGACATGGGAACAGCGACCGTCTTTGACGTGATTAGTGCCAAGGGCGAGTACTTGGGTGGAGCTATTGCTCCTGGTGTTGCAATTTCTCTTGAAGCCCTTTACACCCAGGCATCAGCTCTTAGGTCAGTTGAACTCGTGAAACCTCGTTCAGTCATTGGACGCTCAACCGTTGAATCAATCCAGTCAGGTGTTCTCTACGGTTTCGCCGCCCAGGTAGACGGAATGGTGGAGCGCATTAAGGAAGAAATAGGCGAAGCCACGGTAATTTCCACCGGTGGACTAGCGGGACTGGTATCTCCTCACACAAAACACGTACAGCACCACGAACCGTGGCTTACGCTTCATGGACTGCGTATTGTTCATGAACGTAATCACACAGGAGCTAATTAGTGTCAACCCCGTATCAATTTGATCACAACGCGCACTGCGCACCGCTACAAGAGACGTACGCGCACCTCAGCGACGGCGAAGAATCGGGCGTTGTTGTAAAAGTTGCTGGTCGTGTCATGTTGATGCGCACACAAGGAAAACTCGCGTTCGCAACAATGCGTGACCTCACGGGTGAAATTCAACTCTTCGCTATGTCGGCCATCACTGCAGAATTCGAAGAGTTTGCAAAGCTCCACCTCGGTGACTGGGTAGGAGTAACTGGTGAAGTCGTTCGAACAAAGCGTGGAGAACTTTCAGTAAAGGTTGCCTCATGGGAACGACTCGCTGAAGCACTGCATAACTTCGGTGACAAGTGGGCCGGAATCACTGACTACGACCTTCGTTATCGACACCGTGAAGCAGACCTCTGGGCTAACGCCACAACTCGCACCTCGCTCACTCGTCGAAGTGAAGTGCTGCGCTCTGCTCGTGAACGTTGCTGGGCGGCAAATTTCGTTGAAGTAGAAACACCAATGTTGAACGCAATCCCTACGGGCGCTGCGGCAAGGCCATTCTCAACGCATCACAACGCACTCGATAGCCAGTTCTTTTTGCGCATTGCGCCAGAACTTTGGCTCAAGCGACTCGTTGTTGGTGGCTTTGAGCGAGTGTTCGAACTCGGTCGTGTATTCAGAAATGAAGGTGTGAGTCCTCGACACAACCCAGAGTTCACCATGCTCGAGCTCTACGCGGCGTACTGGAACTACGAAGACATGATGAGTTTCACTGAAGAACTGGTTGCGGGTATTGCAATGGATGTTCTTGGAACCACTGAAGTTACCTACCAAGGGCGCGAGTTCTCATTCGCCGCTCCTTGGCCACGTCGCACCATGGCGTCTCTCGCGAGTGAAGCAGTGGGTGAAGAAGTCTCTGTTCACACACCACGTGAACACCTGGCGAAATTGTTGAGCGATCGTGGGGTTGAGGTTCATGCGTCATGGGGCGCTGGGCGCTGTCTCTCAGAGCTTTTCGAAGTCACCTGTGAAGAAAACCTTTGGAATCCAATGTTCGTAATTGACTTCCCGGTAGAAGTGTCGCCACTTTCGAGGCGTCGTGCTGATGACCCAGAGCTCACGGAGCGTTTTGAGTCCTACGCCGCTGGTCGTGAACTTTCTAACGGATTCAGTGAACTTATTGACCCAGTTGATCAGCGTGCTCGTTTTGAAGAACAGGCACGACTCGCTGCTGCTGGTGATGACGAAGCAATGCAAATTGATGAGGACTACATCAAGGCACTGGAGTGGGGACTTCCGCCAACTGCTGGGCTCGGACTCGGAATGGACCGCCTCGCGATGTTGATTGCTGATGAATCAAACATCAGAGAAGTGATTGCGTTCCCGACGCTCAAACCGCTTCGCGACTAGTACGAAGGAAGATCTTCGAGCAGTGCTGCAAGAAGCGCTGAAAAGCCACTACGAAGTGATTCGCTCGAAACTGACTTCAGTGCCTCGTTAGCTTTTTCGAAGAATTCATTCGCGGCGTTAACGGTGTATGAAATACCGTCAGTGCCAACAACAAGTTTGCGAGCTCGCTCACGGTCTGCTTCATCAAGTGGGCCGCCGAGGATGTTTCGTAGCTCTTCACCAATTGAGGCGTCACGAAGTGCGAACAAGGCTGGCAAGTTGTAGACACCTTCAGCGAGGTCTTGTCCCGCAGGTTTTCCAAGTTGATTGTCAGTTGCAGTCATGTCGAGGATGTCGTCGCGAAGTTGGTACACCATTCCAAAGCAGCGCCCGTATTCACTCAGTGCATCAGCTTCTTTTTTACTGAGTCCTGCAGTGATCGCGCCGACGCGACAACTCGCTGCCATGAGTGATGCAGTCTTTCCTTCGATCGCTTCGTAGTAGTCAGCTTCGGTGCGATCAACTGAGAATGATGTTCGAACTTCAGAGACTTGTCCGCGCGTCAACCACGCAAGTGTGTCAGCAAGCAGTCCGGCAACTTCAACGCCGAGGCTGGCGGCAATTGCTGCAGAGCGTGCCATGAGGTAGTCGCCAGCGACAATTGCGATGAGGTTGCCGTAACGAGCGTTGACGCTGTCAACATTGCGACGTACTTCTGCTTCATCCATTACGTCATCGTGATAGAGCGATGCGAGATGCATGAGCTCTAGTGCGACACCACCAAGAAGATCTTCTTTTGTTGCTTCACGTGATCCACCAGTTGCTGATGAGACGCAGAGCAGTGGGCGAAGTCGTTTGCCACCGGCGTAGATGAGGTGTGTTGTAACTGAGTCGAGGTAGTCGTCTCCAATGACAACTGACTCGGCGAGCAGCGTTTCGAGGCGGACGAGGTCCTTTTCTACGGACGGTAGTTGGAGGTGCTCGTGGGGATTCACCCTTCCACCTTAGGGGTCATTCCTACTGGTCAAAGGGCCTGGACTGAAGTGTCACGGTCCACCGGTACACTGCTAACTAAGTAATACAAAGGAAGACAATTGTTCGAACGTTTTACAGACCGTGCCCGCCGAGTCCTAGTACTCGCACAGGAAGAAGCACGCGACCTTAACCACGCTTTCATTGGAACTGAGCACATCTTGCTTGGACTAATCCGTGAAGGTGAGGGAGTCGCCGCCAAGGCCCTAGATGCCCTTGGGGTCTCCTACGACGTCGTTCGTGAAAAGGTTGAAGAAGCAATCGGTGCCAACACCAACCCTTCACCTGGATCTCCTCCATTTACCCCTCGCGCGAAGAAGGTTCTAGAGCTTTCACTGCGTGAAGCTCTTCAACTCGGTCACTCCTACATCGGAACTGAGCACATGTTGCTCGGACTTGTCCGTGAAGGTGACGGAGTAGCGGCACAGGTTCTTTCTGAACTCGGAGCTGACATGGCTCGTGTTCGCACGCAAGTGATTCAGATGATGTCAGGTCAAACTGGCAAAGACGCTGGAGCTTCACAGGGATCTTCAAGTCAGAAGTCTGGTGACGTTGATGCCCAGGGCGGATCAGCAGTGCTTGATCAGTTCGGCCGCAACCTCACACAACTTGCTCGCGAAGGCAAGCTCGACCCACTCGTAGGACGTGAAAAAGAAGTTGAGCGCGTCATGCAGATTCTTTCTCGCCGTACCAAGAACAACCCAGTGCTCATTGGTGAGCCAGGTGTTGGTAAGACTGCAATCGTTGAAGGCCTCGCTCAGAAGATCGTTAGCAATAACGTTCCAGTGACGCTGGCTGACAAGCAGCTCTACACCCTTGACCTTGGTGCACTCGTTGCCGGAAGCCGCTACCGCGGAGACTTCGAAGAGCGCCTTAAGAAGGTCTTGAAGGAAATTCGCACCCGTGGCGACATCATTTTGTTCATTGACGAAATTCACACACTCGTAGGTGCTGGTGCTGCAGAAGGCGCCATCGACGCTGCGTCAATCTTGAAGCCAATGCTTGCTCGCGGTGAGCTCCAGACTGTTGGAGCAACAACAATCGACGAGTACCGCAAATACATCGAAAAAGATGCTGCACTTGAGCGTCGTTTCCAGCCAGTGAAGGTTGACCAACCTTCAGTTGCTATGACGATTGAAATTCTTAAGGGACTTCGTGAAGTGTACGAAGAGTTCCACGCTGTAAAGATCACTGACCAGGCACTTATTGCTGCTGCGAACTTGGCTGATCGCTACATTGCTGATCGTTTCCTTCCAGACAAGGCAATTGACCTTATTGACGAAGCTGGTAGTCGCCTTCGCATTCGCCGCATGGATGCTCCACCTGCCGCCAAGAAGATCGATGAAGACATTCTTCGTCTTCGTAACGACAAAGAAGCAGCTATGGAGTCAGGGGCTCTCGAACAGGCCAAGGCCCTCGAAGAGCAAGAGCGTGAACTTGTTGCTAAGCGTGACGAACTCGACGCTGAAGTGAAGGCCGCTGGCGGTACTTCGTTCGACCTCGTAGACGAAGAAACGATCGCTGAAGTGCTTGCCGTGTGGACAGGAATTCCGGTCTACCGTCTCACCGAAGAAGAGACTTCGAAGCTTCTTCGCATGGAAGACGAACTGCACAAGCGCATCATTGGCCAGAACGAAGCAATCATTGCTCTCAGTCGTGCAATCCGTCGTACTCGTGCCGGACTTAAGGACCCTAAGCGTCCTGGTGGATCATTCATCTTCCTCGGACCAACAGGTGTTGGTAAGACTGAGCTCGCCAAGACACTCGCAGAATTCTTGTTCGATGACCAAGACGCACTAATTCAACTCGACATGAGTGAATACATGGAGAAGCACTCAGTGTCTCGTCTCGTTGGATCTCCTCCGGGATACGTTGGATACGACGAGGGTGGACAACTCACCGAAGCTGTCCGTCGCAAGCCATTCTCAGTAGTTCTCTTCGACGAAGTTGAAAAGGCTCACCCAGATGTGTTCAACACACTTCTTCAGATTCTTGAAGATGGTCGTCTCACTGACGCTCAGGGCCGCCAGGTTGACTTTAAGAACACAATTCTCATCATGACCTCAAACCTTGGAACTGCAGATCTTCGTAAGACTCTTGGTTTCTCTAAGGGTGATGACCTTGCCGGTCACGACCGCATGAAGGAGAAGGTCAACGATGCTTTGAAGAAGCACTTCCGTCCTGAGTTCCTTAACCGTATTGACGACACAATCGTCTTCCACGAACTCACCAAGGATGAAGTAATTCAGATCGCAGATCTCTTCATCAACCGTCTTCGTGACCAGCTCATCTTGCAAGGACTCGGACTTGAGCTTTCAGGTGCTGCGCAGAACTATCTCGCCGACAAGGGCTACGACCCAGAACTTGGTGCTCGACCACTACGTCGCGCTATCCAGCACTTCATCGAAGACCCACTCTCAGAGAAGATTCTCTTCAAGGAGTTCAGTGCTGGTCAGACGATCGTTATTGACGTCAAAGACGGTGCTGAAGGTCCTGAGTTGACCTTTGAAGGCATTGAAGGTCTTCCACCTTCAGTTGACCTAGAAAACCTTCAGCCGAACTCATAAGTGCTGCAATCACTGTGCTCGCAAGGGCTCAGAACGAAGAAGCCAAAAGTACGGTAGAATTGATAATCCCCAGACCGCCTTTTCGGTCTATTTCCTTTGAGGAGAACCACTTTCATGGCTGAGCGCAAGTACAAAAAGGGTGATCGTCTCGTTTATCCCCACCACGGTGCATGCACAGTGGAGAAGATCGAGAAGATGACTGCTTTCGAAGTTCGCCAGGACTACCTCAAGCTGAAGGTCGCCTACTCAGACCTCGTACTCATGGTTCCTGTTGCGAACGCTGAATCTGTTGGACTTCGTGACGTCATTAATGACGAAGAAGTTGAAGAAGTATTTGCTGTGCTCCGCAAAAAGGAAGCACGCATGCCTACGAACTGGTCACGTCGTTTCAAGAACCACTCAGAAAAGCTTCGCTCTGGTGACATCTACCAAGTTGCAGAAGTAGTTCGTAACTTGTCTATTCGTGACAAGGACAAGGGTCTTTCAGCAGGAGAGAAGCGCATGCTTACTCGTGCTCGCCAGATCCTGGTGTCCGAGTTGACCTTCGCGCTCAACGTAGACACTGAAGCGGCTGAAGAAAAGCTCGCCTCAGTTCTGCCGTAACCATGAGCGTCGCCTGCGTAGTAGTTGCGGGCGGATCAGGTTCTCGCTTTGGCGGATTGAAGCAGTTCGCCCAACTTGGTGGTGACACCGTAACTGGACACTCCATTCGTGCTGCGCGCTCTGTCGCCTCACTGGTAGTTCTCGTCGCACCACAGGGTCACACAGATGACATGCAGGGCGCTGATGTTGTAGTTGCTGGCGGAACAACACGTGCTGATTCAGTTCGTGCAGGAATCAACGCTTGTGGTGACGCAGAAATCATTGTTGTCCACGACGCGGCACGACCACTCGCGTCTCCTGCACTGTTTGCTGCAGTAGTTGGCGCAATCAGAGACGGTGCTGAAGCCTGCGTTCCAGGACTTGGTATTACTGACACCGTTAAGCGCATTGCGCAGAGCAACGGCGAAGTCATTGTGAGCGAAACCATTGCTCGAGATGAACTTGTTACGGTTCAGACTCCTCAAGCCTTTCGCGCAGAAATTCTGAAGCGCGCACACGCTTCTAAAAGCGACGCCACTGACGATGCTGGTCTCGTCGAAGCACTCGGAACTCGTGTTGTCGTAGTGCTCGGTGAGCCTTCAAACATAAAGATCACCCATCCAGGAGACATTGAACAAGCTGAGCGCATTGCGGGGAGCGTCGTATGAGAATCGGTCAGGGCATTGATGTTCACCGTTTTAGCGACGACCCAGCTCGTGTTTTATTCATAGGGCTCGTAGAGATTCCAGGTGCCCCAGGACTTGCTGGACACTCTGATGCTGACGTTGCAACTCACGCACTATGCGATGCACTGCTTGGTGCTGCCAATCTCGGTGACTTGGGTCGTCATTTCCCTGACACCGATGGATCAATTGCTGGCGTATCGTCAAAGAGTCTTCTCGAGCAAACACTGAAGCTAGTGAGCGACGCAGGATATCGCTGCACTTCAGGCGACATAACAATCATTGCGGAGCGACCCAAGCTTGCTTCGTTCATGCCGGCAATGTCTGAAGCACTAAGCGCAGTTGTTGGAACTGTTATTTCGCTGAAGGCAACCACCACAGAAGGACTCGGAGCGATTGGTCGCGCCGAGGGTATTGGCGCATCTGCAGTAGTTCTTATAGAGGAGAAGTAATGGCTCGTCCAGCCCCACGTCGTCCAGCCCCAAAGGGTCGCCCACCGCGCGGTGGTGGACCACGCAACACCAGCGCCGCACCCAACACTGGAACACGACGCAATCCAACGCGTGAGAAGGAAGGACTTGGTGGCGAGCAAGTAGAAGGTCGCCAAGCCGTTCTTGAACTTTTGAAGGCTCGCAGGCGAACAATTCAAAAGATCTATGTTGCAGACCAACAGGACTCTTCAGAAATCCTTGATGAAATTGAACGCGAAGCACAGCGCCAACGCGTCCCTATTCAGATCATTGCCATGGCGCGACTTGACCGTGAAGCTCGTACTGAAGGCCACCAGGGTGTTGTTGCGTTCTGTAGTCGTCTGGATTCAGTAAGCCTCGATGTACTTCTTGAACACAAGCATCCGTTCTTGCTGGTGTGTGACGGCGTCACAGACCCTCGTAACCTTGGAGCAATGCTTCGAAGCGCTGATGGCGCTGGCGTTACAGGTGTTGTTGTTCCTCGCCACCGTGCTGCACGCATCTCTCCTTCAGTCACCAAGACTGCAGCGGGTGCGATTGAATACTTAACATTCGCTGACGTTGGTGGAATCCCTGCAGCGATTGATCAGATGAACAAAGCAGGAGTCCTCACCGTGGGACTCGCTGGTGAGTCCAAAGACTCTATTTATGACCTCGACCTCGGAAGCATTCCCGTAGCGATTGTTGTTGGCGGAGAAGAAAAGGGTCTCGCAGCTCTCACCAGGAAGCGTTGTCAAGCAGTGGTTTCAATTCCACAGCTTGGAAAGATCAGTTCACTAAATGCCAGCGTTGCATTGTCGATTGCAGCATTTGAAGTCGCAAGACAGCGCGCTCTCAATAAGTAAACACTGCATTTAAAAGTAGTTTCGTCACAAAGATTTTCGCGACCGTTGGGTTACGTTCAACTTGATGCCCAAGTTGGCACCTAATGAACGGAAATCAATTGAAAAATTTACTAAAGGCTCTAGTAGTAGTTCCATTTGCGCTGTCAACGTTGTTTGTTGCAACACAATCTGGTGCTGACGTGCCTTCTTTTAACAATGCACTTTTCTGCAACAACGTTGTTGTGAACTCCCCGTGTGATGTCTATACGCAGCAGACCGAGTTTGGTTCAGCTTCTTCGAGTTTCCCCCTGAATTTGTTCTCTACAATGCCAACAGGATTTTCGAATCCTGGCTATGTATTTGTGAATTGGATTCAATATTCTTCTGGTGTACCCACAGGTACATATTTTTCAGATGGACAAACGTATAACTTTGCGAGCAATCTACGCCTTTATGCAAATTGGCAACAAAATAGTGTTGTTTTCAATTCAAATAATTCTGCTAATTCAGTTTCTTCGCAGAGCGGAATCGCGTCTGGAATTAAGTTGAATGCCACATCCTCTCTAGGAAGTGGATTTTCTCGTTCAGGATTTACATTTGCTGGCTGGAGTCTGTCTCCTGGATCGACCAGCGTCAGTTATTTAGACGGGGCTAATTATGATTTTTCAGCATCTTCTTCGTCCATTCTTGGTGGGCGGCTGCTTTATGCAGTGTGGACTGCAGTAGCTGCACCAATAGTTGTCTATCAACCACCAATATTTAATTTTTTGCTCACAGCAGGTCTCGGCAGTGGATCTGCTGTTTCAACAAATAGTGTCATGGGGAGTGAAATTACAATTCCATCAAACAATGGATTTTCAAATTCAGGTTCTTTGTTCACTGGATGGTTGTGTAATGGCGTATTGAGCCAACCTGGATTTATGATCCAACTCAATTCGAATCTCACTTGCATCGCGCAATGGTCTCTCATCCCGGTTGGAACTATTACTTTTAACTCAAATGGGGGCCTGGGAGCGATCGCCTCGTCCGTCGATCAAATTGGATCTTCATTCACAGCTCCAGGTTCAATTGGGATGTCCAACAGTGGTTATGCATTTCTAAATTGGAATAGCAATGCAGATGGAACTGGCACACAAGTGACTACTGGATCTGTGACGTTGGTGTCTTCATCTACGACTCTCTACGCTCAATGGACTCAGCTCTTAGTCATGCCGAACCCAACTGTGCATCTTGGGTTTATAGGAGGATTCCAAGTGAACAGTGCCACGCTCACCACACAACTCAAATTACAAATTCAGAATCTTGCGTCGCTATTGGCGGCAGGTAAGCAAAAAAATGTAACCATTTATGGCTACACAACATATTCAACTGCGACTGCATCTAATTTGGCGATCAGTCAAGCGAGAGCAAATACGGTTGCGCAGTACTTGCGAACACAGTTGACTGCGATGAGCGTTTTTGGTGTATTGATAACTGCCAAAGGTGAGGGATCAGTCAGAGGACAAGTTGCTGGCGCCTACAGGCGGGTCGAGATATTTGTTTAAATACCCCGACCACGCCTAGGCGGTTCTGAGTGGTGCCGGCGGAGGGATTCGAACCCCCGACCTAACGATTACAAATCGCTTGCGCTGCCGGACTGCGCCACGCCGGCTCAGAAGTTAAAAGTTTAGTCAATCCTCCAAGGTCGCTCTAGGCTTATAGAAATGACTGATACTTCCCAGCCCCAGGGTGCCCCAAGAGACACCGGATCACACTTCCAGCCATCTCTGCGAAAGATGCTCATTATTCTCTTTTTGTTTGCCCTGGCAGCTTTCATAATGCTCAGATCTCCAGGCGCAGCAGGTCCTAACTTTGGTACTCCAAACATCACAACCCCTGCTGGTGAGACGACGAAGACGTCTGTGCCTGTGTCTCAAGTTCGAGTTCAGGTCGCAAACGGCACTGCTACGGCTGGTCTTGGTCGCACGTATACCCAGCAGCTCATGACACTTGGTTGGAACACGCTTCCAGAGATGAACGGCCCGAAGGTCAATGCAACGATTATTTATTACAACCCAGGTTTCTTGTGGGCTGCACAAAGTATCGCAACGGCACTCAAAGTAAGTGCAACCGACACCCAGCCTCTAAATGGCCAGCAACCAGTTGCTGGCGCATCGAGTGACGACGTAATTGTTATCGTCGGACCAGAACTCGCAGTCGCTGGCTAATTATTCCGCTGTAGGAAGTTCGACTCCGTAGCGAAGCAATGCAGCACGAAGTACTTCTGCAGACATTGGTCGTAGTTCTTCAAGTGGACGATTGCGGTGACGTCTGATACCTAAGTCAACTTGGGCGAGTGCACCAACGCTGAACTTGTGGGCGATGTCAATTAAAAGAGCAATCTCAACCCCGTAAGAAGTTTCCATGGTTATTGCTTCGAAGGTGCTTCTGCGTCCCGCAGTTTCTCCAGCTAGTGGTTGTTTAATTTCTCCCAGCCCCGGATAAAGGAGCGAGAGGATTGGGCGTGCGCTGAGTTCATTCACACGACCTCCGCCGGTTGGCATGTTGTGAAGCGGTCTCTCGTAGTAGCCCTTTACGAGTTGGACCTCTTCTTTTTCAAGAAGTGGCTGAATGAGACGCGGCACGTACTCAGTAGTGGTGTTAATAACATCAGCGTCTAAGAAGACAACGAGCTCTGAAGACGTGGCTCGAAGTCCCGCACCCATTGCAGCGCCTTTGCCACTCGTACCACTGAGGTTCACAACACGTGCTCCGTGGTGATCTGCCACAACACCCGTGTCATCGCTGGAGTGGTCGTTCACTACGACGAGCTCATCTATGAGCCCTGCGTGTGTAGAGATGGCGTCGAGCACGGCTCCGATGGTGGAAGCCTCATTCTTCGCTGGCACTATGACGGCCAGCGTGGTCTGGGCTTTAAGGCCAAGTACCGCTTCGAGGTCGAACTGCTCGCGGGTGAGGGTCCAAGGAACATCGTGCATAGGCCTTAAGGCTAGGGCTTGGGGCAAAAACTTGCACTTGACAAATAGGCTCAAAACAACAAGAATTGTTATCAACATCAAGAGCGACAGAGGGACGGGCCCTGTGAAGTCGCGACAACCAGTGTGAAACATGAGCACCCGCTCTTCACACCAGGTGCCAAAGCCCGAACGATGAAAAGGGAGTTTTATGAGTTTCGCAACCGGTCTTCTCTGTAGAGAGTGTGGCTCCACCTATCCAGCTGAGGCTCGCTATTCATGCGACTTCTGCTTCGGACCGCTCGAAGTCAACTACGACTTAGAAGCAGCCAAGGGTGTTGTCACACGTGAATCAATTGAGTCAGGTCCAAATTCGATGTGGCGTTACGCTGCACTCCTTCCAGATCCAGGCGAAGAGCCCGTTGACCTTGGAGCGGGTTGGACTCCACTTCGAAAAGCCACACGCCTTGCTGAAGTACTCGGCGTTAAAGAACTCTGGCTAAAAGACGACACACGCAATCCAACTGGTTCCTTTAAGGACCGCGTTGTTTCGTGCGCGCTTTCTTCTGCTCGCCGTCTCGGTTTCACGACTGCAGCATGTGCATCAACAGGAAACCTCGCAACTTCAGTTGCAGCGCACGCTGCATTCATTGGATGGCCGAGTGTCACGATCATTCCAAATGACCTCGAAAAGTCAAAGATTGCCATGACCGCAATCTTTGGTGGCACGGTGCTTGGCGTTGAGGGTAACTACGACGACGTGAACCGTCTCTGTGTGGAGCTTGTTGCTGAGCACCCAGACTGGGCGTTCGCGAACGTAAACCTTCGCCCGTATTACGCAGAAGGTTCAAAGACACTGGCCTTCGAAATCACCGAGCAACTCGGATGGAAGCTTCCTGCACAAGTTGTTGTGCCAGTCGCTTCTGGAAGCCAGCTCACCAAGGTCGCCAAGGGCTTCAAAGAATTCATTGAACTTGGCCTTGTTGAAGGTGAAGCACCAATTTTGTTCGGGGCACAAGCAACTGGTTGCTCACCAGTGGCGACTGCGTTTAGCGAAGGCGCTGAAGTCATCACGCCACAGCGTCCAAATACAATTGCTCGTTCGCTCGCAATTGGTAACCCAGCTGACGGCCCGTATGTTCTTGACGAACTGCGTAGCCACGGCGGTGACATTGGCTCAGTTCCAGACTCAGAGATTCTCGAATGCATTGAACTGCTCGCAAAGACTGAAGGCGTGTTCGCTGAAACTGCTGGAGGAGTGACTATTGCTTCACTTCGCCAAATGATCAACCGCGGCACTATTGACCGCAATAAGTCAATCGTCGCAATTATTTCTGGCCACGGCCTAAAGACTCTCGATGCAGTTGTTGACACTGCGGTAGTGACTGCGACGATTAAGCCGTCACTCGCTTCTGCAGAAGAAGCAATTGCTCGCTACACCTTGGAGGCTGCGCTATGAGCGTGATTGTTCGACTACCTAGCCAGCTGCGTGTGCTCGTGGGGGGCGCTGGAGAAGTTCCAGTAGAAGCCACCACAGTCCGTGAAGCCATTGTTGGCGTTGATGCTCAGTACCCAGGGATTGCCTTTCGAGTTCTGGATGACAAGGGCGCACTTCGCAGATTCGTGAACGTTTTCGTTGCCGACGAAGATGTCCGTTTCCTCGATGGCCTCGACACCGTTTTGGCCCCAGGAGTTACCGTTTCGCTAGTCCCGGCCGTTGCCGGGGGCTGACCTGAATTAGCAGTCTCACCCCTAGACTGCTAATATTGCTCTGCACCAATTGGGTGCTTGCTTAACAGGAGGAATCGCCATGGCGAAACTGATCTCATTCGACGAAGAGGCTCGCAGAGCCCTAGAACGCGGTATGAACAAGCTTGCTGACGCCGTACGCGTCACACTCGGACCTAAGGGTCGCAACGTTGTTCTCGACAAGAAGTGGGGAGCACCCACAATCACTAACGACGGTGTTTCAATCGCCAAGGACATTGACCTCGAAGACCCATTCGAGCGCATTGGTGCAGAACTCGTCAAAGAAGTAGCGAAGAAGACTGACGACGTTGCTGGTGACGGAACCACAACTGCGACTGTTCTTGCCTGGGCCATGGTCCGTGAAGGTCTAAAGAACGTTGCCGCAGGCGCTAATCCGATGTCGCTGAAGAAGGGTATTGAAGCTGCCGTAGAAGCTGCTGTTGCTTCACTGCACGAACTTTCAAAGCCTGCAGACACCAAGGAACAGATTGCTCAAGTGGCATCTATTTCTGCTGCGGACACTGAAATTGGTCAGATGATTGCTGACGCGATTGACAAGGTTGGAAAAGACGGTGTCATCACTGTTGAAGAAAGCCAGTCATTCGGAATGGACATGGACCTCGTTGAAGGAATGCGTTTCGACAAGGGATACATCTCTCCATACTTCTCAACTGACACCGAGCGCATGGAAGCAGTTCTTGAGAACGCTTACATCCTTCTCGTGTCATCAAAGATCACTTCAGTACGCGACGTACTTCCAGTCCTTGAGCAAGTTATGCAGTCGGGTCGTCCACTGCTCATCATTGCTGAAGACATCGAAGGCGAAGCACTAGCAACGCTTGTTGTTAACAAGATTCGTGGAACATTCAAGTCAGCTGCCGTTAAGGCTCCAGGATTTGGTGAGCGTCGTAAGGCAATGTTGCAAGACATCGCAATCCTTACTGGTGCCACAGTTATCTCTGAAGAAGTTGGCCTGAAGCTGGACACCGCAACACTTGAGTCACTTGGACAAGCTCGCAAGATTGTTATCACTAAGGACGAGACAACAATCATTGAAGGTGCTGGATCTAAGGACGAAGTGAATGGTCGCGTAAACCAGATCAAGGCTGAAATCGACAACACTGACTCTGACTACGACCGCGAAAAGCTCCAAGAGCGTCTCGCAAAGTTGTCTGGTGGCGTTGCTGTCATCAAGGTTGGAGCCGCTACTGAAGTTGAGCTTAAGGAAAAGAAGCACCGCATCGAAGATGCCGTTTCAACTACCAAAGCTGCAATTGAAGAAGGTGTGGTTCCTGGTGGTGGCGTTGCTCTGCTTCGTAGCCAGAAGAACATCTTGGAAGCTGCTGAGAAGCTCAGTGGTGACGAACAGACTGGTGCACGGATGGTCGCTAAGGCCGTAGAAGCACCGCTTAACCAGATTGCCGTTAACGCGGGTCTTGAAGGTGGCGTAATCGTGGACAAGGTTAGAAACCTTGCCAATCCAACTGAGGGTCTTAACGCCGCAACTGGTGAGTACGAAGACCTCATCAAGGCTGGAGTTATTGACGCAATGAAGGTAACTCGTTCTGCACTTCAAAACGCTGCATCAATCGCTGCTCTGTTCCTAACAACAGAGTGCGTCATTGTTGACAAGCCTGAAGCGGCACCGGCTGGCCCACCAATGGGCGGTATGGACGACTACTAAGTCGATTTTGATTTATAGAAAACCCCCGGGCAAATGCCCGGGGGTTTTTCTTTATGCAGTGAAAATCAAATTCGTCAGATCAACAGGAACAGCATTCCAGCCCATAACTGAACCACCTGGGTACGTGTACTGAAAAGCGACTTTGTTATTTGCTCCAAGACCAACAAGTAGCGGGCCAGTCGGATTGAATGCGTAGTCGATCAAGTAGCTGCTTCCGGCTTGGTAGACACTCGAGGTGTAGGGGCTATTGATCTGCGGTGTGTGGTTGAAGTTCCAAACCTCTGTTGCAGTCATGGTGCTTTGATTAATTGCATACTTGCGTGCCACGCTGTAATTTCTGGCATTGCCCGCTGGTACTTCGAATGTGCTTGGTGCGCCATTATCAAAGAGAAGAAGCTCATTTTGTGCAGTAATTGAAATTGCGTGGTTCCCAATTGGCGCCGTAGTTCCGGGCGCAAGTTTTAATGCAAAAGCACGAAGTGAAGGGTAGGAGTACCAAGCCTTGGAGCTGTCTCCGAGCATCCACTTGATCTTGTGTGTGTCATAGTCAATTGCGATGACAAAGTTCTCGCGGCTTGAAACAATCAGCTGATTTTTTAGCTTCCAATATGCAGCAGCATTACTGTGGAACCAGTCAGCTGAACGGACAACGAAGGCAGATGGGTCATCGCCGCCTGCAATCATCGCTTCAGAAATAATCGTCGCAAAATTCCATGAATGAAGAATCGCACCTTTGCCATCAACTTCAATGAAGCAGCTCTCGTTGTCGGTTGCAGTTGCTGCTTCAATGAGCATCCCAGTTTTCCCTGGGTCAATGTTGTGTTCGTTGATGTTTGTGTACCCGTATGAGTCATACGAAGCGACAGTGGTAAGTACGCCATTCAGATCCGCACGTATAAGTTCATTGCCACTGCCCAAGTAGAGCGCATTATTGAAGAAGCCTGAAGTTGGACCTGCAACTGTTGACGTGGTTGGTGGTACCCAGCGCACTTCACCGTCAGTGTCAGAAATGACTGGAGTGTTGGCGTTGCTCCAACCCTTCATCAAGAAGGTGCTGAATCCAAGTGCGACCTTCGGGTCACGAGCCTGAGTTATTACTGGCTTAGAGAATCCCCCACCGGTTGGATCAACCCACGGTTTCGTTATGAGCGGGTAGGAAAGCACTGTTTTTAGATCTCTGCACCTAATAGTGAATGTCACCACGTTGCGAGAAATCGCGTTGCTGGCGTAGAGACCAAAGACTGGAATAGTAACTTCTCCAGTTGCTGGGTTCGTGAGCCCCTTGGAACGTAAGTACGAAGGTGTGTACGTGGCACCAATACCTTTAGTGGTCGAGCCCTTCTTTGGCTGCACCATGAATTCAATTGATTGGAGTGAAGAAACAGGGACCCCACTGATGGTCACATTGGAAATGAAGGGTGTGGCACCAGGGACAGAGTTTTTCACCCTTATCTTGGTGGTGGCATCAGCTACTGAGCCGTGCATCAGCGCGACTGCGGGAGTACTTAGGGCTGCTTTAAGAACTGTACGTCTGTCTATGTTCACTGGTGTCCTGGTTTCTAGTTTTTTTCAAAATAATCAGCTAGCTTTAGAAATCCCTTTGAAAACTCTGTAGATACGTACTGAATTTGCTGTGACACAGCACGAAATTGTCTTGAAATAAATAAAACCAATTAATGAATAGAGTTGTCTTCGTACCTAAGGAGACCTATGACTGAGCGCACCCCCGAGCGAAAGCCCGCAACTTCTCACACCACTGCGGCGCAGAGCCCATTTCTCGCTCGAGTAGCTCGAGGCAGCAACGAAGACTTTGAAATTGCATCTCGTGGGATGATCGCCAGCGGGTCTCCGCGTGCTGTGAAAAATGCATTCGATGTTGACGTGTGGGACCTCGACAGTTACGCCTTTTTAGACGAGCCTTCACACTCCGACGCCCCTCCTGCCACAGTCAACCCGAGCCTTTGGCGCCAGGGGAGACTTAATAACATTGCTGGACTCTTTGAAGTCGCACCTTCCATCTATCAAGTTCGAGGAATGGACATCTCGAACGTCACCTTTATTAAGGGAGACACGGGCTGGATAGTTATTGACCCACTCTCCTCAAAGGAAACAGCTGGGGCGGCACTGGACATGGTGAATGAACATCTGGGAAGTCGCCCAGTGCACGCAGTTATCTACACCCACAGTCACGCTGATCACTTCGGTGGTGTGCTTGGAGTCCTAAGCGAAGAAGAACAAAAGTCTGAAAAGATAAAGTTCATCGCTCCAGAGGGATTCTTGGAAGAAGCGGTGAGCGAAAACATCATTGCTGGAAACGCAATGATTCGACGCGCCATGTACATGTACGGCGTTCTGCTTCCACGCGATGCGCAGGGCCACGTCGACACGGGCCTCGGCAAGGGAATGCCTCGCATGCCGAGCTCTGCACTTATTGCTCCAAATCTTTACATTGAAGAAACCGGAACTGAACTCGTCATCGATGGCGTGCGAATGATCTTCCAGTTAACTCCAGGCAGTGAAGCACCTGCTGAAATGAACATATTCTTTCCAGACATGCGTGCGCTCTGCATGGCTGAAAACTGCACCGCTACTCTCCACAACATTTACACCCCTCGTGGAGCGCAGATTCGCGACACGCTCAACTGGAGCAAGTACATTGACGAATCAATTGATCTCTACGCGGCAAGTAGCGACGTTGTGTTCGCCAGTCACCACTGGCCACGTTGGGGAACAGGGAAAATTATCTCGTTCCTAGAAAGTCAGCGTGACACGTATCGCTACATCCACGACCAGACACTTCGCCTAGCGAATCTCGGGCACACAATGAATGAGATTGCTGAAGAGTTGGAGCTTCCAAAAGAACTTGGCGACGAATTCTTCAACCGCGACTACTACGGAACTGTTTCTCATAATGCCAAAGGTGTCTACCAGCGCTACCTCGGTTGGTTTGATGCGAATCCCGCACACCTCAATCCACACATCCCAGTAGAGGCTGCAAAGCGCTACGTGGATTTCATGGGTGGCGCTGAAGCACTCATGCAGAAGGCACAAAAGAGTTTTGACGAAGGTGATTATCGCTGGGTTGTTGAAGTTGTAAACCACGTTGTCTTCGCCGACCCAGAGAATGAAGCTGCCAGATTGTTCCAAGCTGACGCACTGGAACAGCTCGGTTACCAGAGTGAGTCCGGTCCTTGGCGAGACTTTTATTTAACTGGGGCACAAGAGCTGCGTAGTAACGGAACCATGTTTAGAAATGTGAAGAGCAATGCACTTCGTCCTGGATTTCTTCACGCTATGACAACCGGTCAAGTATTTGACCTCATTGGTGTCCGACTTAACGCGCCAAGGGCTGAAACACATTCACTGAGGTTTCACCTCACCATCACCGACCGAAACGAACACTGGACGTTTGGTGTACGAAATGGTGTGCTCCAAACCCATTTAGGTCACCGTGACAGTGCAGATGCAACCATCAGCGCAACGTTCGAAGCCTTCGCACAATTCGCCTCGAAAGCAGAAACGCTTAGTGAATTCAGTGATGACTCAGGAACCAGTATTGATGGGGACAGCTCAAAACTCGAACTGTTCTTAAGTCTGCTTGACTACTTCACATTCGGGTTTGAAATAGTTCTGCCGTAAGCAGCTAACTATTCGTTGGCTTCAACAGCAACGTGAGGAACAATACGATCGAGCCACTTAGGCATCCACCAGTTGGCCTTACCAATCGCGTGCATGATTGCTGGAACAAGAATGGTGCGAAGGATAAATGCGTCAAGAAGCACTGCTCCACCAAGTCCAATTCCGAACTCTGCAATAACGCGCTGACCACCGAAGGCAAACGAGAAGAACACCGAGATCATGATGAGCGCAGCTGCTGTGATGATGCGCCCAGTGTTGGCCTGGCCACGCTCAATGGCAAGTTCGTTGTCACCAGTGTTAACCCACTCTTCGTGCATACGTGACACTAAGAACACCTGGTAGTCCATTGAAAGACCAAACAGAATGGCGATCATGATGACCGGAAGGAATGCTTCCACTGGCCCTGTTCCAGCCTTGATGAGTGAACTGCCCCAGCCCCACTGGAATACTGCAACCACGAGACCGAACGATGCCGCAACCGCGAGCAAGTTCATTGCTGCAGCAACAAGTGGCACGAGCAAGCTTCTGAAAGCAATCATGAGGAGCAAGCAACCGAGAATCACAATCACCGTTAGGAAGAGTGGAATCTTTGAGTCGAGAATATTTGCAAAGTCTTTAATGACTGCAGTCTGTCCACCTACGTAAATGTGAGTTCCAGAAGCTGACGTTGCTTTAGGAACGTAGACATTTCTGATGGTGTCAATCAGGTGGTTAGTTTCTGAAGACTGAGGGCTCGTTTTCGAAATTACTGTAATAAGGCCGACTGTTCCCTGGGGGTTCACAAACACAGGGAGAACTTCAGCAATTCCTGGGTCGGTCTTCAGTGATGCAGCGAGGGAGTTGAGTGAAGCTACGTCCTTCTCATTGTGAATTGCACCGACGACGCTAAGCGGACCATTGAATCCTGGACCGAAGCCTTCAGCTAACAGGTCATACGCCATTCGAGTGGTTGATCCAGCAGGATCAGTTCCTTGGTCTGAACTTCCAAGTTGCAGTGAAAGCACTGGCACAGAAACGAGCAGAATTGCAGCGATTGCAGCGAGCGAAAGAATCTTTGGTCGACGTGCAACGAATGCGGACCATCGCTGCCATCCACCAGCGAGCACAGCAGCTTCAGGTCCGTTGTTCTTGAGCGAACGACGTTCTTTACGACTTAGTACGCGGAACTTTTGGAATCCAAGTAGCGATGGCAGCAACGTAAGTGAAGCAGTCATTGTAATAATCACAGTGAGCGCTGCAGAAATTCCTACACCATTGAGGAATGAGAACCCGAGTACGAGCATTCCAAGCAATGCAATACACACAGTGAACCCGGCGAACAGCACCGCACGTCCTGAAGTGTTGATTGAAGAAATGATCGAGTCTTCAACGCTCATACCTTGTTTGAGGTTTTGTCTACTTCTGGTGACAATGAACAGCGCGTAGTCAATACCAACACCCAGTCCAATGAGTGAGCCAAGAATTGGAGCGAAGTCGGCAATCGAAAGTGCGTGACTCAGCAACGTTGTCGCTCCTGAAGCGATCACCAGTGCGAAGAGAGCAATACCAAGAGGAAGCAACATGGCAAAGAATGAACCGAAGGCGAGCAGCAAGACAATCGCTGTTGCTATCAGACCACCCAGTTCGCCGGGGCTTCCCTTAGGCGAATTGAGTTGACCGAAGGCCGGACCACCAAAAACAACTTCAAGTTGCTTCGAGGCAATTTTTGATGCAGTTGTCTGAACTGCTTTTATCTTTTGGATGTCCAGTGCCTGGGCGTACTTGGTGAAGTTGACTGAGGCGTATGCGATCGTGCCTGTTTTGTTCATCTGAACTGCGCCAGGGCATAGTGCGCCAACGTTGTCACAGAAAGGTGAAACAACGCCAGCAACTTCTGGCAACAACGCAATTTTGCCAAGCATTGTGTTTATTGCAGCTCGGTCAGTCTCTAATGTGCCACTTGTTGCGTGGAACACAATTTGGTCAACGTCACCAGATTTTGCTTTGAAACCTTCTTCGAGAAGCTTGGTGGCCAAGATGGAATTGGTATCTGGCAGTGAGAAGTTGTTCTTGTAGGCAGAACCTACAGACGAAGACGCTGCACTGATACCTACAAAGAGGAGAATCCAGACAATAAGGACGTACCAACGATGGCGAACAGCAAAACGAGCGAGGGATTTCATTACTTCTCCTGAAGTGGTTAGGGCAAACACCGATTAAAATCAAGGTGTGCAGAATGCATAACTATCTTAGGGGTAAACATGGCGCGATCAGACGACTGGCCCGCGCGTTTCCCTGGTCATGTATTCCCTCAAGTTATTCCCGTTCCTGACGATATTCAGTCAGGTAGTCCTGCGCCATGGTCACATTTAAATGAAACTTCACGAAGTGGTTTCACTCTGGAAAGAATTGAAAATTCTCTTCGAAACGCAAATCGGCACCTCGATGATTTTCCACTGCCCGGTGATCCTGTTGAGATGGCCGCAGTTGCAGATGCAAAAAAACAAGAGATAACACGTCGCTCCGCAGTACTTGTTGCCTTATTCGAAGAAGATGGTGAAGCGCACGTCGTGCTCACCAGGCGCTCATTTGAAATGAGACACCACCGCGGTGAAGTTGCACTCCCTGGTGGACGCAGTGACCTTGACGAAACTCCGGTCGCTACAGCTCTGCGTGAAGCACAGGAAGAAGTTGGCCTCAACCTTTCTGAGGTGCGAACAATTGGCTGGCTAAGCCCAATTGTCACATTTGCTTCAGGTTCAGCCATCTGGCCCGTTGTTGCAGTGCTCGATAGACGTCCAGAATTGGTGCCAGACCCGATTGAGGTTGACCGTGCATTCACGATCTCTCTAAAAGACCTCGTCACAGACGAGAAGTTTTTAGAAGAACGCTGGCGCAGAGATCTCGCACGACCAGGATCCGATGAAGAAGGCTATTTCCCGCTGTACTTTTTTGCCGTTCCCGGCGACATCATTTGGGGAGCGACCGCTCGTGTTCTAACGGAACTGCTCTGTTTGCTCTGTGAGGTTCCATGGCCGGACGCAAACCGGTCCTGGGGCTAATCCCTTCGGGTAGATTGTTCTCTAACGCAAACCACTTTTTGGTTGCTGTTTTCTATAAACGGAGGAAATCATGGCGGAAGTAGAGATTGGTATCTCCAAATCAGCGCGTCAAGCGTACGGATTTGATGACATCGCAATTGTTCCGTCACGACGCACCCGTGACCCTGAAGACGTAGACATCTCATGGCAGATTGACGCTTATAAGTTCGAACTCCCAGTACTTGGCTCAGCCATGGACGGGGCAATGTCTCCAACCACTGCTGTAGAACTCGGACGACTCGGTGGACTTGGCGTACTAAACCTCGAAGGACTCTGGACTCGTTACGAAGACCCGACTGCGCTCTTCGAAGAAATTGCTGAACTCGAAGACGACAAGGCAACTGCTCGCATGCAGCAGATGTACTTAGAGCCAATCAAGCTCGAACTCGTTGGTGAGCGCATTCGCCAGATGAAGCAAGCCGGAGTAACTACTTCTGCTTCAGTAACACCTGCTCGTACTGACTGGATGGCTAAGACCATTCTTGATGCTGGACTCGACATTCTTGTTATTCAAGGAACCGTTGTTTCTGCTGAGCACGTTTCAAAAACTGTTGAACCTCTCAACTTGAAGAAGTTCATTCGTGAGTTCGAGCTTCCAGTAATTGTTGGTGGATGTGCCAGCTACCAAGCAGCACTGCACCTCATGCGCACTGGCGCTGCTGGAGTACTCGTAGGTGTTGGCCCAGGTAACGCTTGCACCTCACGTGCAGTCCTAGGTATTGGTGTGCCACAGGCAACTGCAATTGCCGACGTAGCAGGAGCTCGAATGCGTCACCTTGATGAAACGGGTGTGTACGTTCACGTAATTGCTGACGGTGGAATGAGTAAGGGTGGCGACATCGCAAAGGCGATTGCATGTGGCGCTGATGCGGTGATGATTGGCTCACCACTTACCTCTGCACAAGAAGCTCCGGCTAGAGGTTTCCACTGGGGCATGGCAACATTTCACCCCACGCTTCCTCGCGGTACTCGTGTTCGTACACAAGTACGCGGCTCGCTCAAGGAAGTACTCCTCGGGCCAGCTAATGAGAATGACGGTCGTCTCAACTTGTTTGGAGCTCTTCGCACATCAATGGCCACGTGTGGTTATGAGTCGCTGAAAGAATTCCAGAAGGCTGAGATCATGCTCGCCCCATCGCTACAAACTGAAGGAAAGCAGTTGCAGCGTTCCCAGGGCGTAGGCATGGGACATTGAGCGACAACGTACTTGTCGTTGATTTCGGCGCTCAATACGCCCAACTAATAGCTCGTCGTGTGCGTGAAGCACACGTGTATTCAGAAATCGTTCAGAGCTCAATCACTGCTGAGCAAGTAAAAGCAAAGTCACCAAGTGCAATCATCTTGTCTGGTGGGCCTAAGTCGGTGTACGAAGTTCCTGCCCCTTCACTGGATCCAGCAATCTACGAACTTGGTATTCCAATTCTTGGTATTTGTTACGGTGCGCAGCTCATGGCCCAACAACTCGGTGGGGAAGTATCACGCACCGGAGCCGGGGAATATGGTCGTACTGAGCTGTCGCTAAGCGGGGAATCATCCTTGATGACCGGATGGCCAAGTGCCACCACGTGTTGGATGAGCCACGGAGACGCAATCTCAAAGACTCCTGAAGGCTTTGTTATTTCTGCTTCAACGCCAGAAGCGCCAGTTGCTGTTATGGAGAACAAGGCTCGACGCCTGCACGCTGTGCAGTTCCACCCGGAAGTAGTTCACTCTGAACGTGGTCAAGAGATCATTGTCAATTTCTTGCACAACGTTGCGGGCATTGCTCCTACTTGGACGAATACCTCAATCATTGACGAACAGGTTGCCTTAATTAAGAAGCAAGTGGGCGACGAAAAAGTTCTCTGCGCACTTTCTGGTGGCGTTGACTCTGCTGTTGCTGCGGCACTGGTGACAAAGGCGATTGGAAAGCAACTCACGTGTGTATTTGTAGACACTGGTCTGATGCGAAAGAACGAAGGCGAACAGATTGAAGAAACTTTCATGCGCCAGTTCGGTGTTGACCTTATTCATGTAAAAGCTTCAGACCGATTCTTTGATGCGCTAGCGGGTGTCACTGACCCAGAGCGCAAGCGCAAGATTATTGGCGAGCTATTCATCCGTGAGTTTGAACAAGTTGCTCGTGACTTGGCTGAAGGTGGCAACGGACCACGTTTCTTGGTTCAAGGAACGCTCTACCCAGATGTCATCGAGTCGGGTTCAGGTCACGCGGCAAACATCAAGAGTCACCACAATGTTGGAGGACTCCCTGAAGACCTGTCATTTGATCTGATTGAGCCGCTTCGTGCGCTCTTTAAAGACGAAGTTCGCCAAGTCGGCTCAGAGTTAGGGCTTCCTGATGAAATCGTTTGGCGCCAACCTTTCCCAGGACCGGGACTTGGTGTTCGCATAGTTGGTGAAGTTACAAGAGAACGTGCAGAAATCCTTCGAAATGCTGACTATGTAGTCGTGGACGAGATTAAAAAAGCCGGTCTCTACCGCGAACTATGGCAAAGCTTCGCTGTGTTACCAGCAGTGCGTACTGTTGGCGTCATGGGAGATGGTCGAACGTACGCGTATCCAATCATCATTCGAGCCGTTACGAGTGACGATGCAATGACCGCCGACTGGGCACGACTGCCCTACGACGTGATTGAGTCAATCGCAAACCGGCTTATCCGTGAAGTTGAGGGCGTGAACCGTGTTGCACTCGACGTCACGAGTAAACCACCAGGCACCATTGAGTGGGAGTGAGTAGTAACTCGTTTTCCGACGAGTCGCTGTTTGCTGACGCCACACCCGTCGCAACACGACCCGATCCATCGTCACTACTAAGTGACCTCACCGAGCCACAGCACCGCGCCGTTGTTCAGCGCGGCGGTCCACTGCTTGTTATTGCTGGAGCGGGGTCTGGAAAGACACGGGTACTGACTCGACGCATTGCTCACATCCTGGCAACTGGTGATGCGCGCCCCTACGAAATAATGGCCATCACCTTTACTAACAAAGCCGCTGACGAAATGAAGAAACGCGTCATTGAGCTCGTTGGCGCTGACGCAGAAAAAATGTGGGTGTCGACGTTTCACTCCGCCTGTCTTCGCATGCTTCGCATGAACGCAGAAGTTCTCGGGTACCAGCGCGGCTTCACAATTTATGACGCCGGCGACGCAGAAACTGCAGTTGATCGAATCATGAAAGAACTCAATATTGACACCAAGCGCATTTCGCCGCGCAGTGTCTACTCAGCAATTTCTGCAGCGAAGAATGAAATGCTCACCCCTGCGATGTACGCGGACCGAGCTCATGGTGATGACCCGAATCACCGTCGCATTGCAGAAATCTACCGTTTGTACTCTGAGCGCTTAATGCTCGCAAACGCAATGGACTTTGATGATCTCTTGCTTAACGCAGTACTCATGATGAAGAAGGATCCGGGGGTTCTTCACTCGTATCAGAGTCGATTTAAGTATTTGTTAGTGGACGAGTTCCAAGACACCAACGGTGTGCAGAACGAACTCGTATTGATGCTCGCAGCTGAGCATCGAAATCTCTGTGTGGTTGGAGACTCAGACCAGTCGATCTACCGCTTTAGAGCAGCAGACGTAAGAAACATCTTGCAATTCGAACAGCGTTTCCCAGATGCTGACGTGATCTTGCTGGAGCAAAACTTTCGCTCGAGTCAAACAATCTTGGACGCCGCTAACGCTGTCATTGAGAAGAACGCCAGTCGCCACGCCAAGAATCTCTTTACTGAACGTGGCCAAGGAGAGAAGATTCGCCTCTACCGCGCGGGTGATGAATACGACGAAGGTCGTTGGATTGCTGGCGAGCTTCGTCGCATGAAGAACTCATACAACGTTGGCTGGAGTGACATGTCGGTCTTCTACCGCACCAATGCCCAGAGCCGTGTGCTCGAAGAAGAAATGCTTCGTGCCAACATTCCATACCGCGTTATCTCTGGAATGCGTTTCTATGATCGCAAGGAAATCAAAAGTGCACTGGCGTATGCGCGACTCATTGTCAACCCTCATGATGAAGCCTCAGCGCGACGAGTCATTAATGAACCAAAGCGTGGACTCGGTGATGGGGCAATCGCGAAACTGAGTGCGTACGCAGCTGAGAATGGTATGTCCTTTGCAGAAGTACCGCACTATGCCAAGGCGGCTGGTCTCACGAGCAAAGCACTTAACGGCGCAACACAGTTTGCATTGATGCTTGATCAACTACGCGCTATGGCGAATGACCTAACGCCACGAGAAATGATTGACGCCATTGTGAGAGAAAGCGGCATGGGCGATGCACTTCGTGCAGAGAACTCTGATGAAGCAACTTCTCGACTGGAAAACCTTGGTGAACTTGCGTCAGCTGCGTCGCAGTACGACACGTTGATTGATTTTGTTGAGCGAATGGCGCTAGTTGCTGACTCGGATCAACTCGACGGGGGCGCAGGAGCAATTTCGCTTATGACGTTGCACGTTGCAAAAGGTCTTGAGTTCCCGGTCGTAGTAATTACAGGCCTAGAAGAAACAATATTCCCGCATCGTCGTGCACTTTCTGATGAAGCAGAACTCGAAGAAGAACGACGACTTTGCTACGTCGGGGTTACTCGTGCCATGCACCACTTGGTGCTGACCCATGCCTGGAGTCGCACAATGTGGGGTAACCGGGCAGACGCTATTGCCAGTCGTTTCTTGATGGAAATTCCAAGCGACCTCCTTGATGATGTCTCTACAACGCAGCCAACACGTCGTTCGAGTTTCTCTAGCGACGAAGGATTTGTTGGTCGCAGAAGTGAGTTCACTGAAGGCCGTGCGTTTGGAACTGGTGCAGCGCCTCCGGTTCGCTCAACTGGTGCTGAAAAGCTAGAACTGAGTGTTGGCGAAAAAGTAATTCATGATCGTTACGGCGCTGGGGTAGTGGTGAGCGTTGACGGCGAAGGCTCACACGCAAGAGCTGCAGTTAATTTTGAGGAACATGGGACTAAACAGTTAGTTTTGGCCATGACGCCGCTACGCCGCGCCTAACTTCACTACTTTGACTACGAACAAAGTTCAACCTTTACTGTGATTACAATTACTTCAAATGTCTGAAACCACCAATAGCGCTCCCACTCGAAGCGAGCTACGCAGCCAGCAGAGAAAAAGAAAAGTAATAATTAGCGCGATTGTTGCTGCAGTATTACTGGTGGGCGCGGTCGGTGGAAGTTACCTCTATGTGCAGTGGCGATTCAATGCGATTCCGAAGATTACGGTTAATCATGAGGTCGCTCAAATCTCGGGTGAACCGTTCAACATCCTTGAAATTGGCTCAGACTCTCGTGTTGGACTTTCAGGTTCAGTTGCTGCTCAAGCAGGAGCAGTGTCTGGCCAGAGAAGTGATGTGGTCAAGATCATGCACATTGATCCTAAGAAAAATTCAATTTCGGTACTCTCAATTCCAAGAGATACCTTGATAAGCATCATTGACAATCAAGCACTCCATGGTGAATTCAATCGAATCAATGTCAATTATGGTGACGGTGTCTCAGCAGTGGCCGCTGCAATAACTGCAAACTTTGGGATTCCTATAAACCACGTAATTGAAGTCTCCTTTGGAGGTTTAATTAATTCTGTAGTCGCAATTGGCGGTGTTTATCTGGACTTCCCATTTCCATCTCGAGATTCGTATTCAGGACTACATATCAGCACTAGCGGATGTCAGCTTGTAACGGGGGCTCAAGCACTAGCTGTCGCTAGAAGCAGGCACTTCGAATATTTTCAAAACAATCAGTGGCTCTATGACGGTACAAGTGACTACGGGCGAATCTATCGTCAGAACAATTTCATAAAGGCAATGATTAATCGTGCCAAAAAAATTTACAACCCGCTCAAACTTAATTCGCTGTTGTCGTCTATTCCCGCTGGCGTAACGCTGGACAGTAAGTTCTCATTGAACAACCTGGTCGCTCTCGCCGTGAAATTCCATAAATTTGATGCATCTGCAATGAAGAGCTACACATTGCCAGTGGCTGGAACGGCCAATGAAAATCTTGGCGCCGTGTTGATTGTTAAGCAGCCTGATGCGCAAGCGCTCCTTCAGAAAATTTTTGGAAACACTCTCATAACTCCAACAAATCCACCACCGAACTCACTCTTCGTGTCGACCCCTCCTCCTGTTGTGACTACGACAACAACCACAACAACAATTCCGACAAAACACAAGAAACACTCATCCAGCACGTCGACCACGACCACGACTATTGACCCGACACAGGTGATGCCTTACTTCGATCCAGTTCCATGCTCGCCAAAGTAATTGGCAGCTTCTAAAAACTGGTCCTCAATACCTAATATCACGGCAGGCGACTGTAATAATTACGAGCAATGAATCTCCCACTCCTGTCAAAAATCCTCGTGATTCCTCTTTCAGTGGTGACGGTGATCAGTTTCTATTCAGTAGTTGTTGCCGATGATTCGACAAGCACAACAACGACCGCTTCTACCTCGATACCAACAACTTCCCAAGGGCCAACGTTGCCTAGCTCTAGAAAACTGACGCTTCCTGAAACGGGGAAGCTCACGATTCTCGAAATTGGTGACTCGCTTGGCATTGACTTGGAAATGGGCATGGCAACTGAACTCGCCACTAATCATAAAATTCGCTTAGCCAATAGGTCGCTTGTTTCAACTGGACTTACAAGTCCGTCGTTCTACGATTGGCCGAAACATCTACAAGAGTACTTAAATCAATTCCATCCAAAATTAGTGACAGTGTTTTTTGGCGCCAACGATACGCACTCAATAACTGTTAATGGAGTCTCACAACCTATTGGAAGTCCTGGGTGGAAAAAAGCGTACGCAGAACGAGTGCAGAAAATAGATGCAGAAGCAAATTCAGCTGGTGCTGCTGTGCTTTGGATTGGCTTGCCTGTGATGTTCTCCCCAATTTATGCATCAATGACGAGAGTGATCAATTCAACAGTGGAGAGTGCTCTAGCGAAATCAACGAATGCAAAGTATCTCGACACACAA
The DNA here is from genome assembly GCA_937975915.1 of uncultured Acidimicrobiaceae bacterium. GTDB lineage: Bacteria > Actinomycetota > Acidimicrobiia > Acidimicrobiales > RAAP-2 > RAAP-2. The sequence continues at coordinate 98,298 of CALJTY010000031.1, forward strand.
AAAGTTCTAGCGAACGCGGCTGGAAAATTCGCATTTGCTCAAATAGTGAATGGTGTAAGGCAATACATTCGCGCTAACGATGGCATTCATATAAATACCGCGGGACATCTGGTGCTCGCTACCTATGTAGTGAAGCAGTTGAATTCAATCTATGGCCTGCCTGTAACTCCAGCTCAGCCAACGACAATTTCTTATTAATTCAATCCACCACCGAAGGCGCCGTAGAGATACGTAATTGCAAGTGTTGCGCCTACGCATGCTCCAAAGAGAAGTAAGGCCAAGGATTGACGTTTATTAAACTGATCGGATTTACGAATTGGTTTTTCAATGAAGCGATTTGAAAGTGCTGCGCATAGAAATGCACCAACCACCTGGGCAAGTCGAATTCCTGGAGACATCACCGTTGTTGACAAATTGATTGTCATGGCGTACTGAAGAGGCAACATTAACCATACAAAGTGCCATAAGTAGAAGGAATAGGAAACGTCACCAATGTAAACGAGTGGCCGTAAGTACCTCATTGTTTTTTGACTCGTGGTGAACGAATCATTAGATGCAACGAGCACCAGTGCTGTTGCGCCGCACGGCAGCCAGGCCAGGAACCCCGGGTAGATGCTGGCGCTCGTGAGAAGAATGGCAGACAACAAGATCGCTACAACACCAACCGCACTGAGAGTATTCCTCATTCGAGCTGAAAACGCTTGAGGAAGTGGCGCAAGTTGTGTGAGCAATGCTCCGAGTGCGAGTTCCCATAAGCGAGTGAAAGGTGAATAGTAAGCAGCAACAGCGTTGCTAGCGGAAATGTGAATTGACCACCATGAAGAAGCAACGATTACGACAAGTAGAAATAAGACAATCGCTGTTTTTGCACCAGATGTAAAAAATCTCCGTAGGAGTAAGAAAAGAATTGGAAATGCGAGATAGAACTGCTCTTCAACTGCGAGCGACCAAAAGTGGGTCACTAGTGAAGGTGGTACACCTGGGTTGAAGTAGGTACTTCCAGAAGCGATGAAGTGAAAGTTCAATGAAAAGAGTGATGCAAAACGGACGTCACTCAAGAGCGGGATTCCGAAATTTGGCCCTAGAAAGAAATACGTCACTACAACTGTTGTGATCAGTACTAATGACGCTGCTGGTAGTAGACGACGAATTCGCCGTGCATAGAAAGTAGTGAGTTGCAGAAATGCATCTTCTTTGGGGCTGCGCTGTAAAACATTTGTGATGACAAAGCCACTTATTACAAAAAATACATCGACGCCAATGTAACCACCACCAAAATGTGGCACGCTTGCATGATAAAAAATAACTAGTAGGACCGCAATTGCGCGAAGTAATTGGATGTCTGTTCGGAACTTGTTGGTGTGCAAACTCTCAAATGCGTCATAAGTATTTGTAGTGCTCACCTGGAATACACTAATTTTTCCTTACAATTTTTTATGGCAATTGAAGAGTTTTTCTGTTGCAACTCTGCGTGTATGGATTAACTCACACAACATCTGTAGAAATGCCCCGCAACCACTGCAAAGTCTGGTATTCCGGGCACATCTAAACCTTGTGTAAGAAAGTAACGTTTGCCGTAATTAAGTGAGAGAATAGATAGCCATGAATTCTCGTCGCCCAGGCTTTCGACCTCCAGCACCACCACGACCTACTCGCCTTGAGTCCGTGGTGTACTTGCGACGACGTATTCTCACAATCGCCGCGATCTTCACAGTCCTAATTGTTGGCTACTACGGCGTCACTTTGGGCGCAGCACTAACTAACCCATCGCTCGGTGCCAATACATCGGCCCGTGCGGCTGAGTGGGGACGTGAAAGCGGACTCGGATTCTTAGTCACCTGGGCTGAAAACCTTGCCTACAAAATCAGTCCACCAAAGGTCGGTGGTGAGCCCCCCCGTTCTCAATTCGGAACCGGGCCAACCGCAGTGAAAATTCCTGCCGGGGGCCACCTGCCAACGCCAATCAACATTATTTCTCCAGCCGCAAACCCACTGCCCGGCGAAGGCGTCTGGCACATTGCGGGAAGAAAAACCGCCAAGGGCATTCCAACAATGTATGAAGCATTCGTGAGACCAGACGCGGTGCACACGAGCTACGTAGTTGGCGCTGTGTGGATGGACCCAACGTTGTTGAAGGCACAGCTCTACTCAGGATCACAAATTCCTGGAGGTGGACCGTACAAGTTCACTGCACCAGTGAAGCCAGAGGACTCAAAGAATCTTGTTGCGTCATTCAACGCTGGATTCAGAATGCAAGACGCCAAAGGTGGTTATTACACCCAAGGTAAGACTGTGGTCCCACTGGTGATGGGTGCGGCGTCAGCTGTCATTTTTAAAGATGGAACGATGACTGTTGGTAAATGGGGTCGTGACGTTTATACAAATCATCAAATCGCATCAGTACGACAAAACCTTGTACTGATCGTGGATAAAGGCAAATCTGTACCCGGTATCAATAGCGGCAACATCAGCGTCTGGGGCGCGACTATGCATAATGCGAATGCGGTATGGCGCTCTGGCCTTGGTGTCACAGGAAACGGTGCAATCCTTTACGTCGGTGGGCCGTCTATGTCTATTGCTGACCTAGCCAATGTGATGGTTCGTGCTGGCGCATATCGTGCAATGGAACTGGACATCAACACCGACTGGGTGACGTTCTCGTCGTTCACGGGACCACTTAACAAAGTCACAACTGGAGCAAATGGGAAGTCGCTTCTGCCAGCAATGAGAGAAGCGCCAAGTCACATCTTCACCACTTGGTGGCAAAGAGACTTCTTCACTATGAACCTGCGCAGTAATCAAACTGGCGCGAAGGCCAAACGTTAACGCTTCATCAACTTGTGCCAGACCTGATTCGGCATCAGACGCATGGCAACAGCTACGTACTTAAGAATTGGTGGACTCCAGATAACAAGGTCACCACTCGCGAGTCCACGCATGGTGTTCTCAGCAACTTCATTAACTCCTGTAGTGAAAGGAGCCTCTTTTTGCCCGGTGGTCATCTTTGATCGAACAAAACCTGGACGAAGCAGTTGCAATGTAACGCCCGTGCCCTTAAGAGACTCTGCGACACCTTGGCACAAACGGTCAAGTCCAGCCTTGGCGCCCGAGTAAAGATACGCGTCACGGTAGACGCGTACTGAGGCAACTGAAGAAATAACAAGAATTCTTCCACTGCCTTGGGCCACGAGACGACGACGAATTTCTCCGAGCGCAGCAACTGGCCAGGTGTAATTCACATTCGCCATGCGAGCTGAACCAAGTGGATCGTTTTCAATTTCTCGCTGGTTACAAAGCATGCCTACTGCAATGATCACGAGGTCAACATTTTCGCCAACCTTGTCGAAGGCTGCAGTGACAACTTCTCCGGCCTTAGCGACCTCTTCAGCCTGAAAGAGCAACGTGTCAGTCTTTGTAGCTCCGTACTCTTGGGCTTCTTTAGCGGACTCGTCGAGGAGCTGCTGGTTTCTTCCAGCGAGCACGACAGTGTGAGTGCGAGCGGTGCAGAGTTTCTTGGTGATTGCTCGTGCAATGTCGGAGCTTCCTCCGAGCACGATGACGTTCTGTGGCTGACCAAATGCATTTTCCATGTTTTTATCTTCCTATGTGGAGTCGACGACTTAAGTCACTTATGAGGCGGCCTTCAGGGTCAACACGATTTTTTACGTTAAGAAATTCATCAAGACGTGGGTACATTGCACGAACTTTCTCGTGACTCAGTCTTGCATCCTTGGCGAAGTAAATACGACCGCCAGCGCCGAGCACCATCTCATCGAGGTCATCTAAAACTTGTGGCAGCGCACTTGGGCCAACAGGCAGATCAAGAGCCAGTGTCCAACCAGGCATCGGAAACGACAGCATTCCCTCGTTAGAAGCGCCAAATCGTTTCAGGACCGCGAGAAAGCTCGGCACCCCAGAAGAAGAAAGTCGCTCAATTGCCTTAGTAACTGTTTCGCCGGCGCTTTCTGGAACTGCAAATTGATACTGCACAAAGCCACGCTTGCCGTAGAGACGGTTCCAATCACGCACGCCATCAAGTGGGTGAAAGAACGCTGACAGCGATTGTGGTTGGCCGACTTTCTTTTTTGGCGCGGCGCGGAACCACAGTTCATTGAAAGCCTTAATGGTGAATGTATTCAACAGACCGCTCGGTGCATTGAAAGGAACAAAGAGCTTTGCGGGCTTGGGGCCTTCGAGGCGCTTCGTCGAGTCATCCTTAGCGGCATGGTCACCTCTCGTGAGAATGGCGCGACCCATTGAGGATCCTTTGCTCATGCAGTCAACCCAGGCAACGGAGTATTTGTACGCATCGTCGCCACTTTGCATCGCAGCCATTACTGCGTCAAGGTTTGCAAACCGTTCGGTGTCAACGAGCACTTGACTTGATTCAATCTTTAACATCTTCACGGTGACAGTAGTAATTACTCCGGTGAGTCCCATGCCACCAATCGTGGCCCAGAAGAGCTCTGCATCATTGTTTGGAGAAATAGTTACTGCGCCCTTTGGAGTAACGAGGCGCATCTCTAGAACATGGTTTCCAAATGATCCATCAACGTGGTGATTCTTTCCGTGCACGTCTGCAGCCACGGCACCACCGAGTGTTACTTGGCGAGTTCCGGGAGTTACTGGAACGAACCAACCCTGGGGGATTGAGAAACTTAAGAGTTCATCAATAGATGTTCCGGCACCAACGGTTACAACGCCGTCATTTGAAATCACACCAACGCCGTCTAGGTCACGATTGTCAATGACTGTGCCGCCACCAAGTTGTGCAGCGTCACCATAACTACGACCAAGTCCGCGCGCAATGTAGCGCTTAGCGGTACTCATGTCTTTTATAACTTCTAGTTCTGTGGCGGGACTGACTACGTCGCTCACTGAAGGTGAAGTGCGCCCCCATCCGTAGAGAGTTTCTTTACTCATCCGTAGATACCTATGTAAACGAGTGCAATCCAGACGAGTCCAAGCACCTGAACAACACGGTCGTGCAGCACGAGGTCTTCTGGCGACTGACCATTGCCAGCACCAGCCGATCTCATGATGAAAAGAATTGCGAACACGACCGGGATAACTGTGAGTCGAATGGGAACAATGTTGTGGTGCACCGATGACAGGCCCGTAGAAGAAGTGTCGAAAGCCCAGAGACAGTAACCAGTGACCACAACCGTTGCGCACAAGGTGAGAGCAGAGTGCAAGAACTGAGGTGTGTACTCAGAGAGAACTTTTCTGGTTCCACTTACCCCCACGCTCTTTAGTTCACTGGACCTCTTACCCGTCACGAGGAAGAGTGCACCAAAAGAAATAACAACCAAGAACCACGTCGACACAAAGAGGTGTGACGCAACTGCTCCGGCGTAAGCTCGAAGAAAGAAGCCACTCGCGACTGCACCAAATTCCAGCACTGGAATTTGCTTCAAGAAGAATGAGTACGAAACCGAAATTACGAGGTACAACCCGAGAATTAAGAGCAGTCCTTGTGGGTGCCAGATGGTGGACGCAACTGCGAAGGCGATAATTGCGAGCCCTGCGGATGCTGCGTAGGCGACACCTTTTGACAACTGGCCGGACGCGATTGCTCTGTGCTGCTTCTTTGGGTGCAGGCGATCTTGGTCTATGTCACGAAGGTCGTTGAGGATGTAAATGGCTGAAGAGAGCGCGCAGAACGAAACAAATGCAATCGCGGTGTGTCGAAGCACCCCAGCATTATGAATTTGCCCGGCGGCGGCGGGAGCCACTCCAATCAGTACATTCTTTACCCACTGGGCGGGGCGCATCGCTGAAAACAGGGCGCGGACTGGTCCTCGAGGGGTCTGTGGGTTACGGCTCACCTCTCTAACGCTACTAACTGTGATTTACCTGGGGTTTCGACTTGGAAATGACGGGTGTTTCAGCCATCTATGATGAATGGCGATGGAGCGCACATATCGAGTCGTAGTAGCCAAACCTGGTCTTGATGGCCATGACCGTGGCGCCAAAGTTATAGCTCGCGCTCTTAGAGACGCCGGATTTGAAGTCGTCTACACCGGACTTCACCAAACTCCAGAGCAAATTGTTCAAGCAGTTATTCAAGAAGACGCCGACTCACTCGGGCTCTCACTGCTTTCTGGGGCACACCTCGTTCTCGTTCCTCGAATTATGGATCTCCTGAAGGCCAATGGTCGTGAAGATGTGCTGCTACTCGTTGGCGGCATTATTCCTGAAGATGACATTGCTCCGCTTGAAAAGTTAGGTGTTGCTCGAGTCTTTACCCCGGGCTCATCACTTGGAGAAATTGGTACGTGGCTCGAGTCTGCACTCGATGCACGTGAAAAATCGCAGTTGTAGTACTTCGTTTTATCCCCCGAAATGAAAGAACAGTAAATGGACCTTTTTGAATATCAAGGAAAGCAATACTTCTCGCGCTACGGCATCGCTGTGTCGCCTGGTGATGTTGCTGACACAGTGGAAGAAGCTGTGGCTGTTGCAGAACGCATTGGCTACCCAGTCGTCGTAAAGGCACAGGTAAAAGTCGGTGGTCGTGGAAAAGCTGGTGGAGTAAAGCTCGCCGACAACATCGACGAAGTTCGCCTACACGCTGGAAACATTCTCGGACTCGACATTAAGGGTCACATTGTTCGTCGCATCTGGATTGAGCGCTCGAGTGACATCTCGAAGGAGTACTACGCATCGTTCACACTTGACCGTCCGAATAAGACTCACCTCGGCATGTTGAGTGCACAAGGTGGCGTTGAGATTGAAGTTGTTGCTGAAGAGAATCCAGACGCAATTGCGTTCTTGTCAATTGATCCAGTTCGTGGACTCGACATTGAAACGTCACGTCGCTGGGTTGCTGAAGCAAACCTCGATGAAGTTGCCCGTGAACAAGCAGCGCAAATCCTTGTAAAGCTCTACGAGTGCTACACCCAAGGTGACTGCGACCTCGCAGAAATTAACCCACTCATTCTCACTCCAGATAACAAGGTTCACGCACTCGACGCCAAGGTGACTTTGGACGAGAACGCTTCGTACCGTCACCCAGAATGGGAAGAGTACCGCGCCACAGAAACTGAAGACCCTCGCGAAAAGATGGCGAAGGAAAAGGGACTTAACTACATTGGCCTCGATGGCGACGTGGGAATTATTGCCAACGGTGCCGGACTCGCAATGTCAACACTCGACGTTGTTAACCAGGTTGGTGGCAGTGCCGCAAACTTCCTCGACATTGGTGGTGGAGCGAACGCTGACGTTATGGCTTCAGCACTTGAAGTTATTAACGCTGACCCTAAGGTCAAGGTCATCTTTGTAAACATCTTCGGTGGAATTACCCGAGTTGACGATGTCGCAAACGGTGTTCTCGAAGCATTGAAGCGCGTAAAGATCGATTCACCAATTGTTCTGCGACTCGACGGAACAAATGCAGTTGAGGGACGTTCAATTCTTGCCCCTCACCTCAGCAACAAATTGATTATGGAACCCACTATGTTGGACGCCGCACGCAGTGCCGTGGCCTTCACGAAATAAGGACTGAAGATGAGTATTTTTGTAGACGAAAACACCAAGGTAATTGTTCAAGGTATTACCGGAGGACAGGGACGCTTTCACGGACTTCGTAACCGTGACTACGGCACCAAGATTGTCGGAGGAGTAACTCCAGGCAAGGGCGGTACTGACGTTGATGGGATTCCTGTTTTCAACTCTGTAAAAGAAGCAGTAGCTGCGACTGGTGCTACTGCATCATTCGTGTCAGTTCCGCCAAAGTTTGCTGCTGCAGCAATTCTTGAAGCTGCTGAAGGTGGCATCACGTTCATTGTTTGCATCACTGAAGGAATCCCAGCTCACGATGAAGCGATTACCTACAACCGCCTCGTCGAAGAGTACCCAGGCGTGCGACTCCTTGGTCCTAACTGCCCAGGCATCATCAGCCCCGGAAAATGCAACATTGGAATCACCTCTGGTGACATTGCACTTCCTGGTGGACCAGTGGGAATTGTTTCTCGCTCTGGAACTCTTACCTACCAAGCACTGCACGAACTCAGCCAGCAAGGTATTGGCCAGACAACCTGCGTAGGAATCGGTGGAGACCCAGTTCCTGGAACAAACTTCATTGACTGTCTCGCTGCATTCGAAGCTGACCCTGAAACTAAAGCCGTCATGATGATCGGTGAAATCGGTGGTTCTGAAGAAGAGCGTGCCGCTGAATGGATCAAGGCCAACATGACCAAGCCAGTTGTTTCGTATATCGCTGGTGTTACTGCTCCTCCGGGAAAGAAGATGGGCCACGCTGGTGCCATCATTTCTGGATCTAAGGGAACAGCACAAGCCAAGATGGATGCACTTCGTGAAGCTGGTGTTTTTGTTTGTGCGAACCCTACAGAAGCCGGTCAGAAGATGGTCGAAATCGTTAGGGCAATGTAACGCATTGGCCAATGTTCGCCTCTGCGTTTTGGTGTCTGGCACTGGCAGCATCCTTGAAGCAATGCTTCACGCAGGGATCGACGTAGCACTTGTTGCTTCCGATCGTCCGTGTCGCGGACTAGAAATTGCAGAACACGCAGGAATCCCTGCGCTCTTAATTGACCGCGCGCAGTATGGCGGATTCTCAAAGACATTTGATCGCGATGGCTACAGTGACGCACTCACCAAGATTCTTGCGTCAAACAACATTGACCTGATTGCCATGGCTGGCTTTGGCACCATCACTTCGAAGGTCTTTCACGAGGCTTTCCCGGGCAGAGTTCTAAATACTCACCCGAGTCTGCTGCCCGACTTCAAGGGCTGGCATGCGGTGAAGATGGCACTTGAGGCTGGGGCGAGTGAATCTGGGTGCACGGTGCACATTGCGACCGAGAAACTCGATGATGGTCCAATCTTGGCGCAAGCTCGAGTCCCAGTGCTTAGCTCTGACGATGAGAGCTCACTTCATGAGAGAATTAAAGAAGTCGAACGTGACCTTTATCCTGCGGTGGTCGGTAGGGTGATGGCGTCACTTTCAAACGGCATTGAACCATCTGAGTTACGAGAGGAGAAGCAGTGAGAGCACTACTAAGCGTCTACGACAAGACCGGTCTCATTGACTTCGCCAAGGGCCTGCACGCAATGGGTATTGAACTCGTCGCGTCTGGGGGTACTGCAACTGCGCTTACAGAGGCAGGTATTTCACACCTCGATGTTTCGCAAGTTACTGGGTTCCCGGAAATGATGGACGGGCGCGTTAAGACGTTGCACCCACGAATTCACGGTGGGATCCTGGCCGACCGCTCAAAGCCTTCTCACGTTGAATCGCTGGGTGAGCACAAGATCGACGCAATCGACATTGTTGTTTGTAACCTCTACCCATTCAGCTCCAACCCTTCCATTGAACTCATTGACGTAGGTGGACCAACAATGGTTCGTGCTGCTGCGAAGAATCATCAACACGTAGGTATTGTGACAAACCCTTCTCAGTATGAAGGTGTTCTTAAAGAACTCCAAGAAAACGGAAAACTATCTGACGCTACGCGCCACGCACTCGCACGCGCGGCCTTTGCTCACACCGCCACCTATGACGGCGAAATTGTTGCGTGGCTTGACGGTGGTGGAGAAATTGGAACTGCACCAAGTGACGTTGATGCTGTCGTGCCCCAGACTCTTCACATTTCTCTCGAACGCGCTGAAACAGTTCGCTACGGAGAGAATCCTCACCAGATCGGTGCTCGTTACCGTGTCAGTGGATCAACACCATGGTGGGACGGGGTTGTTCAACTCGCTGGAACTGAACTTTCGTATCTAAATCTCTTTGACGCCGACGCTGCGTGGCGCCTTGTTCACGAACTACAACACGACGCACCAACGAAGAGTGCGGTAGCGATCATTAAGCACGCCAATGCTTCAGGTGCTGCTGTAGGTGACTCACTTGCTGATGCGTTTAACAAAGCACTCGCGGCCGACCCACAGAGTGCCTTCGGTGGCATTGTCGCAATTGCTGGAACCCTCGACAATGAACTAGCGACTCTTATTGCGAGTGGCCCCCAGGCTGACGTCATTATTGCGTCAAGTTTCAGCGACGACGCAATCACAACACTTGTTTCAAGGCGCAAAGCCACTCGACTGCTTAGTGCTCCTGCTCCGGAACCACTTGGGCTATCGATTCGAACCTTCGGAGACACTGCACTTGTGCAGAATGCTGACGAGTTACTGGTGCCACCAAGTGAGTGGAAGTGCGTCACTGAAAAGAAGCCAACCCCCCAGCAACTTGAAGACCTCGTTATTGCTTGGCGAGTCTGTGCACGAACTACGTCAAACGCAATTGTGATTGCCAGAGACGGTGTCGCAGTTGGAATCGGTGCAGGACAGCAGTCGCGCGTGTTCTCAGCAAACATTGCTTCGCAGAAAGCAGGCGACCTTTCAGTAGGTGGCGCTGCAGCTTCAGACGCTTTCTTCCCATTCGCCGACGGTCTCGAGTCACTCACGAGCGTGGGGGTTACCAGCGTGGTCCAGCCCGGAGGATCCGTACGAGACCAGGAAGTTATTGATGCGGCGAATGCAGCCGGTATCGTAATGATGCTCACCGGTGAGCGTCACTTCCGTCATTAGGAGTCCCATGTCAGCAGAACTACTTGATGGAGAGCGCCTAGCTGGTCGCATCAAGATGGAGCTCGCTGACCGAGTGTCACGACTGAAGGCAGCAGGTCGAAGCGTAGGGCTTGGAACAGTGCTTGTCGGAGACGACGGCCCGAGCGCCAAGTACGTTTCGATGAAGCACGCGGACTGTGAAGAAATCGGCATCACCTCATTTCACGAACACTTGCCGTCGACTGCGACGCAGTCCGACGTAGAAGCAGTTATTGACCGTTTTAACGCGGACCCAAATGTCCACTCAATTCTCGTGCAACTTCCAATGCCTGCTGGCATCAACGAAGAGCAAATTCTCCTTCGCATTAACCCCGACAAGGACGTCGACGGTCTTCACCCGGTAAATCTCGGGCGCCTCGTTATGGGTGCGCCCGGTCCACTCCCGTGCACCCCAGCTGGAATCGTGGAGCTTCTTATGGCTCACAAAGTTCCAGTCGAAGGAAAGCATGTGGTGGTCATTGGCCGTGGCCTTACTATTGGACGTCCGCTCTCTCTTCTTCTTGCCATGCGCCGCCCTGGATGCAACGCTGCAGTGACTGTGGTGCACACCGGGGTAGAAGACATGGCGGCAATTGTTAAAACCGCTGACGTGATTGTTGCGGCGGCTGGGGTTGCGGGACTAGTCACACCAGACATTGTGAAGCCCGGGGCCGCTGTTGTGGGCGCTGGCACCAGTTGGTCGGGCAAGAAACTAATGAGTGACGTGAATGAAGACGTTGCCGGCGTTGCTGGTTGGATAACCCCACGCATCGGTGGCGTTGGACCAATGACTCGTGCAATGCTGTTACGTAACGCCGTTCTAGCTGCGGAGAAAATTCGATGACTGAAAAAGATCAATACGGACGAGAGTTCGACAAGAGGCCGTGGGGTAACTTCACGGTGCTTGACGAGACTGCCTTTGATCACAAGGTCAAGCGCATTGTTGTTGAACCGGGTAAGCGTCTGAGCTATCAAAAGCACTCGAAACGTGCTGAGCACTGGTTCGTTGTTCAAGGAACCGCGACAGTGATCCTGGACGAAGTTGAGTACCAAGTTTCTGAAGGTGAGAGCATTGACGTGAAACTGGGTCAAGCGCATCGCTGCGAAAATAGGACTGACAAGCAAGTTGTGTTTATTGAAGTTCAGCATGGTTCGTACTTCGGAGAAGACGACATTGTTCGCCTCGAAGATGATTTCGGTCGCGAATAGTCCGTGCGCATTGATGCTTTATTAGCGAAGGGTGTTACTCGTTCATTCGAGTATTTTCCTCCAAAGTCTGACGCGGAGAGCGCTCAGCTTTCAACAACGCTTCGCGAACTCGAAGATCTCAATCCCTCGTTCGTATCTGTCACCTACCGCGGCGGTCGTGAATCACGCCAGCGCACGTTCGACCTCGTTACACAGATTGAAAAGACTGGTGGAACGTCGGCCATGGCGCACCTCATCTGTGTTGGTCACAGCAAAAACGAAATGCGTGAAATTCTTGGTAACTACAAGGACGAAGGTGTTGAAAATGTAATGGCCCTGGGTGGCGACATTCCAGATGACCCAGCACTCGTGGCATCTGAATTCACACATGCACTTGACCTCGTAGAACTTGCACGCGAGGTTGGTGGTTTTTCAATTGGCGTGGCAGCTCATCCGCAGGGCCACCCGAGGTCCCCAGACCTGGTGAGTGACCGTAAATATCTGGCACAAAAAATGCAGCTCGCTGACTTTGCGGTAACGCAACTTCTCTTCGAAGTAGGAGAGTGGTCAGGTCTTGTAAGCGAACTTGGTGCGCTCGATGTTACTAAGCCAGTGCTTCCAGGCATCATGCCAGTGACGTCACTGGCGAGCATTGAGCGAATGTCAAAGATGGGCTCAGATGTGCCAACCACCCTCATTAAGAGACTCGAAGACGCCCATGCAAACGGTGGTCCAGACGCTGTTCGCCAAGAAGGAATCAGCGCCGCTACAGAGCTGTGTGAAGGACTTTTAGAGGCAGGAGCGCCAGGTCTTCACTTCTACACTTTGAACCGCTCCACGGCCACCAGAGAGATCCATAACGCCTTGTTTTCATAGGTGTTTTAGGGCAACGACCCGTGTTTGCATTATTCAAAATCTCGTAGGATGGTGCGGGCCACTGAAGTTAAGTGCTCTGAATTCGCATCAGTAATTGTTGATCTCTTTAGTTAGAACAGTAAGGAAAATAATGAAATCCCCACTACACGTAACCGTCACGGGTGCTGCTGGACAAATTGGATACCAATTGTTGTTTCGCATTGCTTCAGGACAGCTTCTAGGACCAGACCAGCCAGTCGTTCTACGACTTCTCGAAATCGAACCAGCCATGAAGGCACTCGAAGGTGTTGTCATGGAACTCGACGACTGCGCATTCCCGCTCCTTGCAGGAATTGAAGCAACGTCAAGTCTCGACCACGCGTTCACGAACACCAACTGGGCACTGCTCGTTGGTTCAATCCCACGAAAGGCCGGCATGGAGCGCGCTGACCTTCTAAACGTGAACGGCGGCATCTTTAAGCCTCAGGGTCAAGCCATTGCCAAGAACGCAGCCTCAGATGTTCGCGTTCTTGTGGTTGGAAACCCTTGCAACACCAACTGCCTCATTGCACGCTCTAACGCTCCAGAAATTCCTGCAGACCGCTGGTTCGCAATGACACGTTTGGACCAGAACCGTGCTGAGACGCAGATTGCTAAGAAGGCTGGCGTTTCGGTTGCTGGTGTTAAGAACCTCGCTATTTGGGGCAACCACTCAGCTACACAGTTCCCAGACTTCGCCAACACCACTGTGGACGCTAAAGCCGTTCCTTCAGTAATTACTGACAGCGCTTGGCTTCAGGGCGACTTCATCACTACTGTGCAAAAGCGTGGGGCAGCAATCATCGAAGCTCGAGGACTCAGCTCTGCAGCTTCTGCTGCGAATGCCGCAATCGACACCGTAGTGAGCCTGACAACTCCAACCGCTGCTGACGACTGTGTTTCAGTTGCCGTTACTTCAAATGGTGAGTACGGAGTGCCAGAGGGACTCACCTTCGGATTCCCAATTCAAGCCGATGGCAAGGGTTCATGGAAGGTCAAGGAAGGTTTTAACCTCGATGACTTTGCAAAGGACCGCATCAAGATCACGACTGATGAACTACTTGGTGAACGCGACGACGTTAAGAAGCTAGGACTTATTTAATCAATCAAATAAAAAACACCCCTCGGCATTGCTGCCGAGGGGTGTTTTTTATTATTTAGTAATTAACCAGCAACTGTCGTAGTTGTAGTTCCACCGTGCTTGCCAGCACCGTGTGTTCCGGTGTGGGTTCCCTTGCCACCGTGGCTTCCGGCTTTGCTGCCAGCATTCTTGCCAGCACCAGTGCCTTTTTTGCTACCAGCGTTAGCACCAGTTCCGGTACCCTTCTTGCTGCCAGCGTGTGTTCCAGGGTTTGTTCCTGCACCTGTGTCAGCGAAAACTACTGAGGCGGTACCAAGTACAACAGTTGCACTTGTAAGTGCTACGGCTGCGACCTTTAGGAGGTTCTTCTTCATTTGACTCCAATCAATTTCGACCAAACTGGCCTACGCATTTTTTAGCAAAGCAACTTTAGAAAAGTATGTGAAACCTCTTAAAAATGGCTACTTTGCGAGTGAATCTTTCGTGACAGCTGGCAGTCTCAGCAATTCTGGGCAATGTAATCGTCGCAGAATACAGAGCGACTTGCGGAAGAATTTACTGACTCAGAGGGTGTGAAGCCTGCAGCCAGCTGAGTAGGGGGACAATTTTGTTGATGTCTCCACGAACTTTGACTCGGCCTTCACGAATGGCAGCCGAGCTGTCAAACGTTCCACCACTGAGTGCTGTTGCGTCACTGTAGGTGAGGCGAAGAAGAGCATCGGCCATCAAGTGGTCCCCTGGGTCAACTGAAGCACCATCAGAAGTCATTGTGAACGTCATGGCGTGAGGAACTGTGTTTGGTGCGTCGTCGAATTCGAGAACGACTCTGTAGGTCGACCCAGAAGCTTCGAACGGCACGGGTCCGGCTTTCTTCAATGATTCGTTAAGACTCTCGAACCAATCACCCGAGAGAAATTCAGCCACGACTTATGGTGCTGGCTGAACTGCGGCCTCAGCTGAGGTCTTCTTAGTCTGGCGACGGATCTTTCGGCCCAACCATGCAACTGGGTCATAGTTCGCAGCAACAACGCGTTCCTTTAGCGGGATGATTGCATTGTCCGTGATGTGAATACCTTCAGGGCACACCTCGGTGCAGCACTTAGTGATGTTGCAGTAGCCAAGTCCCATGTCTTCGCGAACAAATTCACGTCGGTCATTCGTGTCGAGTGGGTTCATCTCCAACTCGGCAATGCGAATGAAGAAACGTGGACCGGCGTAGTTGGCCTTGTTGTCTTCGTGGTCACGAATTACGTGGCAAACGTCCTGGCAGAGGAAGCATTCGATGCACTTTCGGAACTCTTGGCTTCGCTCTACGTCTTCTTGCATCAAGCGGTAGCCGCCTTCAGGCATTGGCTTAGGAAGCAGGGCTGGAATCTTGGCGGCCATGGCGTAGTTAAACGACACGTCAGTCACAAGGTCACGAATGATCGGGAACGTCTTCATAGGAGTAACCGTTACTGGTCCCTCAGGAAGAGTGTCCATACGTGTCATGCACATAAGACGAGGCTTACCGTTGATTTCAGCTGAACATGATCCACACTTACCGGCCTTGCAGTTCCAACGGCACGCGAGGTCTGGAGCTTCAGTTGCTTGAATACGGTGAATAACGTCGAGGACTACTTCATTGTCGTTCTGCTCAATCGTGTAGTTCTGGAACTCTCCACCTGACGCGTCACCGCGCCAAATCTTCATTGTTACATCAGCCATTAGTGGGCCTCCTCAAGCAGAGCTTTTAGTTCTTGTGGGATAGGTAGAAGCGGTGACTCGGTAGTTTCGATCGGACTGTCCCAATTTCCACCGTTTGATGAGTGAGCCAAGTTGAACTTCGAGAATTCCTCACTGGCGGTTGGGAAGTCTTCACGAGTGTGACCACCGCGCGATTCCTTGCGGAACGACGCACCAAGTGCCACGGTCTTGCAGACCGCGAGCATGGCAGGAAGGTCAGTAGTGAGGTTCCAACCTGGGTTATAAGCGCGTCCACCCTTAACAGCAATGTTCTTAACTCGCTCAGTGAACTTGTCTAGTTCGCCTAGAGCAAAGTCGAGCTCACTCTGTGTACGGATGATTCCAACATTCGCCTGCATCATTTCTTGTAGGTCGTGCTGGATGGTGTACGGGTTCTCGCCTTCAGTGCGCTCAAACGGAGCAAGTGCTTCCTTGATCGCAGCTTCGACGGCGCTTTGGTTGAGTGATGTTGCAGCCTGGCCACTTAGTACGTAGTCAGCAGCACCAGCACCGGCGCGCTTTCCAAAGACAATGAGGTCACTAAGCGAGTTTCCACCGAGACGGTTGGCTCCGTGCATTCCACCCGCTACTTCACCAGCGGCAAAGAGACCAGGGGCTGCGGTAGCTGCAGTATCTGCATCTACCTGCACGCCACCCATGATGTAGTGACAGGTTGGTCCGATTTCCATTGCTTCACGCGTGATGTCAACGCCAGCCAGTTCCATGAACTGGTGGTACATCGAAGGGAGGCGACGGCGAATGAATTCAGCTGAGCGACGACTTCCGATGTCGAGGAATACACCACCGTGTGGTCCTCCTCGTCCAGCCTTCACCTCAGTGTTAATGGCGCGAGCCACTTCGTCACGTGGAAGAAGTTCTGGCGGGCGACGACCGGCATTGTGGTCGTCGTACCAAAGGTCACCTTCTTCTTCAGTTTCAGCAGTTTCAGCACGGAACATTGGAGCGACATAGTTGAACATGAAGCGCTCACCAAGTGAGTTGCGAAGCACTCCACCGTCTCCACGAACACCTTCAGTTACGAGGATTCCTCGAACACTGAGAGGCCACACCATTCCGGTTGGGTGGAACTGGATGCATTCCATGTCGATCAACTTGGCGCCGGCCCACAGAGCCATGGCGTGTCCGTCTCCGGTGCCTTCCCATGAGTTCGATGTGAACTTCCAAGACTTTCCAGCTCCTCCAGTTGCAAGGATGACTGCTTTTGCAGCGAAGGTTACAAACTCACCACTGGCACGGTGGTAGGCAACACAGCCAGCCACGCGACCAGCGTCATCGTGCACGAGCTTCAATACCTTTACTTCCATGAACACGTCGGTGCCCATAGAAACAACTTTTTGCTGCAGTGTGCGAATGAGTTCTAGACCAGTACGGTCACCAGTGTGGGCGAGTCGTGCGTAGCGGTGACCACCGAAGTCACGTTGCAAGATCTTTCCGTCTTTGGTGCGGTCAAAGAGTGCGCCCCATTGTTCGAGTTCAAGAACGCGCTCTGGAGCTTCTTTCGCGTGAAGTTCTGCCATGCGGTAGTTATTGAGGTACTTTCCTCCACGCATGGTGTCACGAAAGTGAACCATCCAGTTGTCTTCTTCGTACACGTTTCCCATGGCGGCAGCCATGCCACCTTCAGCCATAACGGTGTGTGCTTTTCCAAGCAGTGACTTGGTGATGATGCCAACCTTAAGTCCGCGCTGCTTGGCTTCAATGGCGGCACGAAGTCCGGCGCCACCGGCACCGATGATGAGGACGTCGTAATCGTGGTGTTCGTAGTTACTCACAAATAATCCTTAGAAGAGACGGAAGTCGGTAATAGCGCCAGATGCAACGAGTCGCACAAAGACGTCAGTAAGGGCAACGAAGATAAGTGAAGCCCACGCGAACTTCATGTGGTTTTCGTTGAGTGGAGTAATGAACTTCCACAAACGGTGACGAACTGGGTGGTTCGAGAATGTCTTGAGAGATCCACCACAGAGGTGGCGACATGCGTGACAGCTAAGTGAGTAGAGCCACAGCAGTGTTGCGTTCACGGTGAGAACAATTGTTCCGAGTGTTACTCCAAAGCCAATGCCTGGCTGGTGGAACGCACGAAGTGCGTCGTAGGTGAGTAGGCAGTTGAAAACAATTCCGAAGTAGAAGAAGTAACGGTGAGCGTTCTGCATAAGAAGCGGGAATCGAGTTTCACCGGTGTACTTCTTGTGACCATCTGAAACTGCACAAGCTGGTGGTGACCACCAGAACGCACGGTAGTAACTACGTCGGTAGTAGTAACAGGTGAGTCGGAACCCGAGAGGGAAGATAAGAATCAAGAATGCAGGCGAAAGCGACCAGCCACTTAGAGCGAAGCCAATCTGTGATCCTTCAACGCAACTTGATGCGAGGCATGGTGAGAAGAATGGACTGATCAGGTCACGGTGCATCATTGCGCCCACGTAATAGTTGTGAGGGTTAAATGCCGACCACGTCGAATACACAACGAATGCTGTGAGAATCGAAACAGTAACGACTGGCTGTAACCACCAGCGATCTTGTCGAAGTGTTTTAACTGCGGGTCCTCCACGGACTCCGCTGAGAACTACATCTGTTGAACTTTCAATAACTGCCACCACTACTCCTTGGGGGACGGTGTTGCTTTCGTTCCATACTAGGCAATTTGGCCACAGACCAAAACAGCAAATGTCCAATAATGGCTTAGGTTCTAGGAACTTTTGAAATGAAAAAGTCCCCGGGTTTCCCCGGGGGCTTTGAGCGAAAAAATTAGTGCTTCCCGCCTCGGCGACCCTCTCCAGAGCCACCCAAAACGGCCCATCCGCCAAGGAAAAGTCCTGGCAACAAGAACCAGATTCCGAACACGAGGGCGAGCACTGAGAAGAACGCACCCATGCCTAGAACGAATGGCCAAATAGAACTACCCGGGAATGTTCCAACAAAACCAGCACCCTCTTCTTGAGTGGCGTTCGGATTGTCTTCTGGACGCTCCTTCATGCGACGACTCCACCAGTAGTAGTAGCTACCTGGCAAGAAGCAGAGCAACATTCCAGCGAACATCATTACGCCACCGGCGTTTTCTACACTCCAGCGCCAGTAGACGGCACACATGATGCCGAAGAACAAGCCGAGTGAAAGAAGAATCTTTGATTCGGTCTTCATTAGGCGTTCACACCGTCGTTGTTGTGACCGTGAGCAAGAGCCTTGTGCTCTGGGTGGTTGTAGTCCCAGGTTGGACGCTCTGAGCGAATCTTTGGCAGACGGTAGAAGTTGTGGTGAGGTGGTGGAGAAGTTGTGAACCACTCAAGTGTGTGTCCGTCCCATGGGTTGTCACCAGCTGGGTACTTCTTCCAGCTCACTACAACGTTCACTACGAAGAGGATTGTCGAGATACCAATCAGTGCAGCACCCAAGGAGCTGAGCTGATTAAGGAACTGCCACTGCGCGTCGTGTGGGTAGACCGCCATACGACGAGGCATTCCGCGAAGACCCAAGAGATACTGAGGGAAAGTGAATAACTGGGTACCAATGAAGAGGAACCAGAACTGTGACTTACCAATCTTCTCGTTTAACAAGAAGCCAGTCATCTTTGGACCCCAGTAGTAGAGGCCAGCCATTCCACCAAGTACGAGTGCCATAACTACCGAGTGGAAGTGAGCAACAACGAAATAGGTGTCGTGGGTAAAGAAGTCAAGTGGAGGACTTGCGAGGTAGATACCAGTGAGTCCACCAATGAGGAATGTGATTACGAATCCAATGGACATCAACATTGCGGTTGAGAACCAGACTTGACCACGCCACATTGATCCAATCCAGTTGAACATCTTGATTCCGGTTGGAACTGCAATGAGCAGACTCATGGCTGAGAAGAATGGCAACAAAACAACACCGGTTGTGAACATGTGGTGAGCCCACACGCCGAGTGACAATGCAGCAATAGTGAGTGTTGCGAAGATCATTCCCTTGTAACCAAAAGTTGGCTTCTTTGAGAACACTGGAATGATTTCTGAAACCATTCCAAAGAATGGCAACGCCAAGATGTACACCTCAGGGTGACCCCAGAACCAGAAGATGTGTTGCCACAGAACTGGCACACCACCACCGGCGACCGAGAAGATGTGCGTTCCAAAGTGACGGTCGCAGTACAACATGATGAGCCCAGCAGTAAGTACTGGGAACGCGAGAAGAATCAAGATTCCAGTTACGAGCATGTTCCAAGTGAAGATTGGCATGCGGAACATTGTCATTCCAGGAGCACGTAGATAGAAGATTGTGGCCGTGAGGTTTACACCTGTGAAGATTGCAGAGAATCCAGTAAGAAGAAGAGCACCAATCCAAAGGTCGGCTCCTGCTCCTGGTGAGTTCATTGAGTTAGAGAGCGGTGCGTATCCCACCCATCCGAAGTTTGCAGCTCCACCAGAAGTAAAGAAGCCTGACAACATCGTGATGCAACCAGTTAGATACAACCAGTATGACAATGCGTTTAGTCGTGGGAACGCCATGTCTGGTGCGCCAATTTGAATCGGAACAAGGAAGTTAGCGAGCGCACCGAAGGCAAATGGGCCAGCGAACAAGTAGATCATTACTGAACCGTGCATTGTGAATAGCTGGTTGTACTGAGCAAGTGAAACAAGTCCAGCGTTTGGTGCTGCGAGCTGGGCGCGAATGATTTCAGCAAAGAGACCACCAATGACGAGCATCATCACGGCAGTGATGGTGTACGACATTCCAATGACCTTGTGGTCAGTGGTTGTCATCCACTTGAGAATTCCAGTTGGTCCGTGATGTTCTTCGTGACCGTGGTCTTCTTCGTGAACGTGGGTTGGGTTTAATACATCAGTCATTAGTTAGCTCCACTACTAGAAGTCGGCTTGGTGTCGACGTGTGATGACGTTTGCTGCGAGGCTGCGTTCTTTGCGGCGTTGTAAGCGGCAATTCCGGCTGGCGTATTAAAGCTCTTTAGCCACACTTGATATGCCTCTGGCGTTACAACTTTTACCTTGAAGAACATGAGTGAGTGATAGAGACCACAGAGCTGTGTGCACTGTCCGAAGAATGTTCCGGTCTTTAATGCGTTGAATGTGAATTCGTTCTTGATTCCAGGTTGAGCGAATCGAGAGAAGTTGAAGTCATGAACGTAGAAACCGTGAATTACGTCTGATGAGCGAAGGTTGATGTGTACGTTTTCGCCAGCTGGGATAACCATTTCAGGTGACGCAGTAGTTTGCCCGTAGACCAGTGCGTACGAGCCTGGGTACGTGAACTTCCAACCCCACTGGAACGCGAGAACATCGACGGTGACGTCGGTCTTAGGGTTAGCAACCACTTTGTTTTCGACAACAAGCGTTGCGGCGAAGAGTCCAATAATTACAAGAATCGGAATGATGGTGTACAGCACTTCGGCAGGCAAGTGGTATTGCACTTGGCGAGGAATTACATCGTCTGATTTGCGACGGTAGCGAAATGCAGCCCAGACAATAAGAGCGAAGGTGAAACCACCAATGATCACTGCAGCGACAGAGAACCACTGCCAGAGATGGAACACAGACTGTGAAGATGTGGTGTCACCCTCCACCGCTCCGAACTTAGGCAGGGTGCAACCCGCAAGGGCGAGTGCAGCGATTGGGAGGGCAGCGATTAAACGCAGGCGACGTGTACGACGCTTGCGAATCGGTGCATCCTGTGGGGGCAGGGTAGTAGATTCCACGGCTAAACCTTAGTGACTATTTCGAATGTTTTGTCAAAGGCCAAGGCTAAAAGCGCTGGCTATTTGTTGTGTTACTGACCGGCCTCTGGAGCCTTTGGCTCAGTGGTGTCTGTTGCTTCAGTTTTTGCAGTCTTAAGACCCTTTTCAAACTCGTTCTTAGCCTGGCCAAGATTGCGAGCAAGCTTTGGAATTGCTGAACCACCGAAGACAAGAACTGCAACTACAACTATTACGACCACAAGGTCTGGTCCAAAAACGTTACCTAAGAACACTGGTTTCTCCTTTGTCGTGTCTTCTCCCACAGTAGTACGGGTTGCTAAAGAGTGCCTATTGTCCTGAAATTAAGCATTAATTGACATTTGAGTAAAATGGTTCATGGCCAAGTTCCCCCGTGACACCTTTCGAGACTCGCTCTCGGTTTCGCTCACCGTGGGCGCCTACGGCGTGGCCTTTGGAGCTGCGAGCATTGCTGCCCATTTCTCAGTTCTCCAGACCTGCCTCTTCTCCTTGCTCACCTTTACCGGGGCGAGCCAGTTCGCAGCCGTTGGCGTGGTCGCAGCCGGAGGAGCAGGGCTCAGTGCCGTAGCTGCCGCCACACTGCTCAGCACTAGGAACGCTCTGTACGGAATGCAAATGTCGCCACTTCTAAAGGTGCGAGGTCTAAAAAAGATCGCAGCAGCTCACGTCACCATCGACGAGTCAACCGGCGTTGCTCTCGCCCAGACTCCTCGCGGCACTGAGGCCATGCGCACGGGTTTCTGGCTGACCGGCCTCGGCGTTTTTATTTTCTGGAACATTTTCACGTTGCTCGGTGCCCTTGGTGCCAAGGCCCTGGGTGATCCGGCGTCCTTCGGACTCGATGCTGCAGTTCCGGCGGCATACCTCGGGCTCTTGTGGCCACGACTGCAAACAAATTTCTTGCGACTAGTTGCAGTTGCGTCAATGATCTTCGCGCTGGCGATTACTTCGTGGCTCCCGGCGGGACTTCCAATCATTATGTCGGTACTCATGGCGATTGCATTTGGGTGGCGAGAAGTATGAGTCAGTCAATGATGTGGGCCGTGTTACTTGGCACCAGTGTTTTTTGTTTCGCAATCAAACTGCTTGGCCACTACATTCCAGAAACGTGGCTCTCTCACCCGAGACTGCAACGCATCAACGCACTCATTCCTATTTCGCTACTCAGCGCTTTGATCGTGGCCCAGGGTTTGGTCATAAAGACTCACATTGTTATTGACCACCGTTTAGCGGGTGTTGGTGTGGCCCTCGCTGCATTACTTGCCAAGATGCCATTTCCCGTGGTGGTTGTGAGCGCAGCGGTCGCTTCAGCCCTCGCGTATCACTTGCACTAAAAAATCTGGCGCCATTTGTGACAAACTGCGCTTAGAAACGATGGGGAGAAATCATGTCTAAAGAACTCTGGCAAGAATCGGCAACAACACTTGCTAAAAAAATCAAGAGTGGCGAAACGTCGTCACGAGACGTAATTGAATCGCATCTTGGTCGAATCGAAGACGTCAACAAATCTATTAACGCAATTGTTGAAATTTATCCCAACGAAGTCCGACGAAACGCAGACGCCGCTGACGCTGCGCAGAAGAGCGGTGCACCGCTCGGTGCGCTTCACGGTGTTCCCTTCACGGTGAAGGTGAATCTGGACCTTGCGGGACACGCCACAACGCAAGGCTCTGTTGCGCTGAAGGACAACGTTGTTAGTGGTAACGCTCCAGTCGTTGAACGCATGCTTGAAGCTGGTGGTGTGGCACTTGGTCACACCAACATGCCTGACCTCGGGCTACGTATCAATACGCAGTCCGCACTTCACGGTGATACGCACAACCCTTGGCGTCACGGCGTCACAGCCGCTGGTTCTTCTGGTGGAGAAGCCGCAGCAATCTCATCTGGCATGAGCCCAATCGGACTTGGAAACGACATTGGCGGCTCGCTTCGAAACCCTGCTTACGCCTGTGGCATTGCGTCAATCAAACCCTCTAGAGGACGCGTTCCTGGTGGCAACCCTTCAGACCCGTATCCAATGAACCTCAACGCTCAGATCATGTTGGTTGATGGCGTTCTTGCCCGCACTATTGAAGACGTGCGCACTGGACTTGAAGCAATTATGGGTGCGCATCCGAGTGACCCCATTTCAATCTCTGCGCCGTTTAGAGGAACTCCAGTTCCTAAGCGTGTTGCCTTGGTGCCAGAACCAGTTGGTGGATCAACGCATCCAGACGTCGCAGAAGGTGTTCGCATTGCTGGACGTGCACTTAGAGCAGCAGGCTACGAAGTAGAAGAAATTGAAATACCAATGTTGAGCGCGGCCTATTCCAACTGGGGCCAGCTCATGATGCAAAATTCAGATCAGAACTACGAGATCTTTAAAAGTGCAATTGGTGAAGGCGGAATGAGATTTCTCGACCTCACGGGCGCTGGTCACGTTCCAATGACAACTGCAGACCTGCACGAAATGCACAACACACGTCACACGATTGCAAAAACTTGGCGCAAGTTCATGTCGCAGTATCCACTCATTGTCGGACCAACGTGGACGCAACCACCGTTTGAACATGACTTTGACACTAAAGACACCGAGTCAGCGTGGGCAGTAATTGAAATGTACCGCTTCGTGTTGCCAGCAAACTTGCTCGGGCTTCCGGCTGCGTGCGTCGCAACGGGCGTGGCGAACGGACTACCGACTGGCGTGCAAGTAATGGGCGACATGTTCCGTGAAGACGTTTGTCTTGATGCTGCTGAGGTGATTGAGAGCGCAGTAGGAGTATTAACCCCTATTGATCCTCGGAGCTAAGGCGTTACTGACCCTGCCAGTTCGGAGCACGTTTTTCAGCGAAGGCAATGGCGCCTTCCATGGCGTCAGAACTTTTCATGATTTTTCCAAAGCCTTCATCGCTGATTGGCCATCCATCATCGTCTGACACTTCAACCGCACGCTTCATAACGTCTTTAGAAACACGAACTGCCAGTGGCGCAGACAACGCAATACGTTCAGCGAGAGCGAGAGCTTCGTTGAGTACTTCCGCCCCTGGAACAACTTTGTTCACGAGTCCGAGTGCGTAGGCACGCGTGGCGTCAATTGGGTCACCAGTGAGCGCCATCTCTAGGGCAATCGCCATTGGCACGCGCTTAGGGAGACGAATAAGTCCACCAGCGCCAGCCACGAGTCCGCGCTTTGCTTCAGGAATTCCGAACATTGCGTGGTCGGCAGCAATCACCATGTCGCACGAGATCATCATTTCAAATCCACCAGCGAGTGCTGAACCGTTGACGGCAGCAATCAGTGGCTTAGGGAACTTGCGGTTGGTAATGCCACCAAAGCCCTTGTCGGTGCTCGGGAACTCACCGGTTGCGAATGCCTTTAGGTCCATACCGGCAGAGAATGCCTTGTCGCCTGCACCAGTGACAACAACAACCCATACGTCGTCATCAGCTTCACACTCATCGAGTGCGGTTGAAAGTGCAATCGCTGCTGCACGGTTCATTGCGTTACGTGCTTCAGGTCGGTTGATTGTTAGTAGTTCAACGTGACCGCGTCGTTCGCGAAGTACTTCATCTGCCATGGGGACTCCTTTTACATAGCCCAGGTGGGCGCTGGGTGAAACGATAGTTGAGTACAGACAACGGTGGCGTGCGAAACTATGAATCATGAGCAATCGCCCACGATTACTGGCAACTCTTGATGGCTACAGCGTCGAAGGCGGGTTCGATCGACCCTACGAGCCAGCTACATGTTTTTCGCCAACGATTGCACTCGCTCGCCACGCGGGCCCCGGTGATGCTGACGGGTTGTGGCACGACTACGAAAAAGTTCTCGACCTAGTTCCAGGTCTCGGTATTGATGGTGTTCGCATCACTACTGAATGGGCGCGCATTGAGCCACGCAGAAACGAAGTTTCTCTCGAAGCTCTTGATCGCTACCAAGCGGTCTGCGCATACGCGAAGTCACTCGGCCTGCACGTCAGCGTCGCACTCGTCGATGCGGTGTGGCCAGCGTGGGCGGGGATGGAAGCATGGTTGCTTCCATGGGTCGCTCCCTACTGCGTCGAGAATGCAGTGCGTGTTGTTAGCCATCTTGGCGACAGTGTCGACAGCGTTGTTGTCTTCAGCGAACCTGAAGCAATCGTTACTAGAGGATTCGTGGACGCAGCGTCACCACCATGGCGGAGCAATGCCTCAAAGGACTGTGCACTCGCCATCGAACAAATTGATGACATCACCGCAGCAGTTGCCAGCTTTGAAGCAGTCGCAAAGAAATTAGTTACTTCTAGTGCGCTCGTTTCTTTAGATGAAGTTCAGTCGGTACTGGCGAGCGAAGAAACCTACGAAGAGATTTACATTCGCTCACTCGTTCGTGGCAGTGGACCAACTGCTTCAGCGTTAGGACTCTTGTCCAAACACAACGGTGTTTGGAGCGTTAGTGCTTCAAAAGAACTTTTAGAAACCCTGCGCTGATTCGCGGCGCTTCTTCAAGATGTGCGTAGTTGTGAATGCTGCTACGAGAAGAATCAGAACAACAATGCCAACCCAGCTGGCAGATTTCTCAATCGTGTGGAGTGCATTGCCTCCGAAGTAGCCAAGCAAAGTAAAGCCCAGACCCCAAACAAGTCCACCGAGCGCGTTGGCCAGCAAGAAACTCCGGTAGTGCATCTTGCTCATACCTGCGAGCCCTGGCATTACTGCACGAAGAAACGCCGTGAACCTTCCAAGAAACACGTACGTCGGTCCACGCTTTTGCAAGATTTCGAGCGCCTTCTCCAGCGAATCTCGTTTTGAGCGAACGAGCGGAAGGGTGAATAGTCGGTGACCGAATCGGCTGCCAATGGCGTAACCAACTGAGTCGCCAATGATCGCAGCTAAGACCACCAGTGCACAGAGCAGCACTATGTTCACTCGACCTTGGCTCGCAACAAAGCCAGCAACGAGCACTGCAGTTTCTCCGGGCAATACGAAACCGACAAAGAGTGCTGCTTCACCGAAGACCAGAGCAACGACAAGGACATAGACAAGTCCAGGAGCTAGGTGTTGAATTTTGTCAAGAACAAAGGAAATAACGCTGGCGCTCATCATGTGTCCATTCTGCCTCATAAATGTTGTCTAAGGGTCGAGGGCTTTTGTTCAGTGATGCTGGGACCCTGTGGCAAAATGAACGCATGTCGAAATCAACCTCAAGCAGCAACAGTGCAAAGCGATTCCCTTTTAATGCACCATCAAATGCCGGTGCGCTTTCAGAGTGGGCGCTTCTTCCACTTCGATTGTTTTTAGGAGTTACGTTCCTCTTCGCTGGATTTCAGAAACTGGCAAATCCAAATTTCTTCATTGACGCAAGTCCAATTTCTATTCACTCGCAGTTAACTGGTGCCGCACGCTTCAGTCCTCTTCATGCGCTCCTCAGTCACATGGTGGGAATTGCAAATCCAATTGGAATGGTTATTGCCTACGCTGAACTCGCCATTGGTCTTGGAATCTTGCTCGGACTTTTCACTCGCATTGCAGCAATTGGCGGAGCACTCCTTTCGTTCAGCCTTTTCATTGCGGTGAGCTATCACACCACGCCGTACTTCACTAACGCGGACGTTGTTTTCTTTTTTGCTTGGCTGCCATTTATTTTTGCTGGCAGTCCGGCGCAGCTTTCCCTTGACGCATGGCTAAGCGCGTACACCAAGAAGAGCGCAAACGTCTCAGTAACAGATATTGCAACGCCAGTTCAGATTGATGCACTGTCGCGTCGAAAGCTGATTGTGAGTAGTGCTGCTGCAGCAACTGCTGCAGTTGGAACACTCATTGCAGGTGGCACAGTTGCAGCAACTGGAAAACTCATTGGCAATGCGAAGTCACCAACGTCTGGTGGAACAACTGGTGAAACCACAACGACACTTTCTCCAACTACAACAACAACGACTTCTTCCAAGTACCCAGGTGTGATGCTCGGAGCTGCTTCACAGGTAGCGGTTGGAAAGCCTGCAACGTTCACGGTGCCAAGCACTGGAGATCCGGCAATTGTCTTTAACGAAGGCGGAGGAAAGTTCATTTCCTACGACGCCGTTTGCTCACACGCTGGCTGCACTGTTGGTTACTACTCGGGAAAAACCATGCAGTGCCCTTGCCACGGTGGAGTCTTTGACGTCAGTACCGGCAACGTTCTAAGTGGCCCACCACCACGCGGACTGGTAAAGCTCAACGTTGTTCTAGAGGCTGACGGCAACTTATATCTCCAGTAGCGCAGCACAGGGTTTTGCTCTATTGTCATCCCCATGAACATTTCAGAACTCTCAACCAGCACCGACGACGCAATCCAGAACGTAGGTATGCAGTACTACTTCGCACCAAGCTCAGCAGCGAAAGCTGAGACGCTGGGCCTTAACCAATTCGAGTTCTACGGCCTCGGTCGTGGAGGAGTACTTGGTGGAGCAGATACGCAAGAAGTGGTCGAAGCGTTCACATTCTTTAGCAGCGGAGCAATTGAATTCCTCTACGGTGCTCCACGCTCCAAGGCTGATCCAGTTGCGACCGCCAAGGCACACATCGACGCTGCTTACGACTACGCGGACCTGACATTTGGTGGAGTGTCAACTGACGTGCTCAGTGCCTTTGCCAAGGCATCTCAAAAAGTTGTCAATGCTGTGAAGCCTGGTCAGTATGCACTGTTTGATGGTTACGCGAAGTTTCCGTTCCCTTCATCACCAGTACACGCTGCCTACCTCTCATCAATTCTTCTTCGCGAACTTCGCGGAGGTGCTCACATTGACGCAATCAATGAAGTCGGCATCAGCGCAGTTGACGCGACCTACCTCGAGAACCCAGGTATTTACAAGATGCACGGTTTCACCGATGAAGAGGCTCCTGAAGTGAATGCTGAGCTTGAAGCTCTGAAGAAGAAGGCTGACGCCGTTAGTGACGCAAAGTTTGCTGAGTATCTTTCAGTTCTTGACGACGCCGAGCAAAAGGCATTCCTTGATGGTGTGAACGCAATGTTCGCAGCAACAACAAACCCACAAGCGGTTTAGTCAGTAATCAAGTCCTTCGATTTCTAAAAGAAATCGTTTTACTTTCTCTCCACCTGCGCCGTAGCCACCTATGTGGTTGCTCGCTACAACTCGGTGACAAGGAACAATCACTGGCCAAGGATTTGCGTTATTCGCATTACCAACTGCACGCATAGCCCTCGGTCTCTTAACTGCCCTTGCTACGTCACCGTAGGTCCAAACCTCTCCGTAGGGGATAGTGCAAAGCGCATCCCAGACCTCTTGTTGAAATGAAGTGACGTCATAGTCCTCTAGTGCAACTGAGAAGTGCTTTCTGTTGCCAGAGAAGTACTCGCGCATCTGCTCAACACAAGTGGCTACGGCCCTAGGAGTTGTGCCACTCGACGAGGACTTAGTGGTCATTAAATCGATGCGACTTATGAATTCGTTGTTGCCTTCAATAACCCAGTATCCAACGGGAGTCTTGATGCTTGAGCGAAACAGTTCCACGCCACAGTTCTACACGGTGTACCGTCGCCTCTATGGAAACTCTTATTGCAAAGAATGGCGACGTAGATCTTTTTGTTCGAGTTGAAGGCGAAGGCCCGACGCTCATCATGCTCCACGGTTGGCCAGACACTGGAACGATGTGGCGTGAACTCAATCCCTTACTTGTGGCAGCTGGATACCGTGTTGTTACTCCCGACCTTCGTGGATGTGGACAGAGCTCAAAGCCTAAGGAAGTTGAGAAGTACCGACTGAATGAATTAGTCGCCGACGTTGCCTGCATTGCTGACGCTGTTGGTGCAGAAACATTCACAATCATTGGACACGACTGGGGTGCGGCACTGGCCTGGGCGGTGGCGTTGTTCTTGCCGGACCGTGTGGAAAAGAACATCGTGCTCGCTGTTGGCCACCCAGTTGCTTTTAGAAAAGGTGGCATCAAACAACAGCAAAAGAGTTGGTACATGTTGGTCTTTATTAATGAAGACCTCGGAACGCAGTTCTTGCGTCACAACAACTATGAAGCGATGACCTCGTTCCTCGATCACCCATGGCCCGAAGAGACCATTGCTGAGCTCGAGCGTGACGGCCAGATTGTCAGTCACTTCAACTGGTACAAAGCCAACATCACCGCTGACGGCTTCATGCGTGAACCCCTCGTACTTCCTCCAATTCAGGCTCCGTCCCTTGGAATGTGGTCGGCCAATGACTGGGCGCTCCTTGAAGAGCAGATGGAGACTTCAGGCGAGTTCTGTGCCAATGGCTTTACCTACGTTCGCCTCAGCGAATCAGGGCACTGGAGCGCGGTAACTGCCCCTAATGAGGTAGCTGGGCACATCCTTAATTTCCTAGCGAAATAGGTGTGGCGGTGCCTGATTTAGGCGCCGACCTGATAGAACTACATAATGAAAATTGCGCTATTTAAAGAGTCACGAGCCGGGGAGACACGCGTTGCGTTAACACCCGACGCCGTTAAAACTCTCGTCAGCGATGGATGGGAAGTTTTGGTGCAGCGTGGTGCTGGTGCCAAGGCTCATTTCACTGATGAGGCCTACCAAGCAGTCGGAGCATCGATCAGCGATTCTCCGTCGGGTGACGTCAACCTGCGAGTGAATCCACCAACCGCTGCTGAAGCATCAGCGCTGCCTGATGGATCAACTCACCTATCGTTCCTGTCGCCACTACTTGCTACTGACATCGTAAAGATTCTCAACGACAAGAAAGTGACGACACTTTCGTTCGACCTACTGCCTCGAATTTCTCGTGCGCAGTACATGGACGCACTTTCGTCACAGGCAACCGTTTCTGGGTACCGCGCGGCACTTGCTGGCGCGTCACACTTTGACCGCTTCTTGCCACTTCTCACCACCGCTGCTGGAACCATTCGCCCAGCGAAGGTCTTGGTCATGGGTGTGGGTGTTGCTGGTCTTCAGGCCATTGCAACCTCAAAGCGTCTTGGTGCCAAAGTGCGTGCCTACGACGTTCGCTCCGCTGCAAAAGAAGAAGCTGAATCAGCTGGTGCAGTATTCGTGAAGCTCACCGTGACTGCAGACGCAGCTGGTGGCTACGCACGTGAACTCACCGACGATGAGCGCGCTGAACAACAAAAGCAGTTGCTCGGTGAAGTTGCAAACTCAGACATTGTCATCACTACCGCAGCTGTTCCGGGTCGCAAGGCTCCAATCTTGTTGACTCAAGCAATGGTCGAAGCTATGGGCGAGGGGTCACTGGTTATTGACATGGCTGCAGATGGTGGCGGTAATTGTGAACTCACCAAGGCCGGAGAAACTGTTGTCCACAACGGTGTCAGTGTTGTTGGACTTACTAACCCACCCGCCGAAATGGGTGCGTCAGCAAGTTTCATGTACGCAAACAACGTGTTGAAGCTCCTCGCACTCTTTGGTGCGAAGGGTCAACTCAACCCAGACTGGAATGACCCAGTAGTAATAGGTGTCACTGTTTCACGTAGTGGACAGGTAAACCATGCTCCAACCGCAGAAGCCCTGGGCGTTGCTCACGTAGCAATCGTCCCCGAAGAAGTAAAGGAAAATGCCTAATGGGTAACGTTCTTCTCCAATATTCAACAGTCCTCGTACTGGCGATCTTCGTCGGTATTGAAGTCGTTGCGAAGATTCCAGCAATCTTGCACACACCTCTCATGAGTGGTTCCAATGCCATTCACGGAGTAATCCTCGTTGGTTCAATGCTTATCCTCGGAAACGCCACCACGAACCTCGAAGAAGTGTTGGGTTTTCTTGCAGTAATTCTTGGAACCCTCAACGTGGTTGGTGGATTTGTTGTTACTGACCGCATGCTTGAAATGTTTAAGCCGAAGAAGGCAGTTGTAAAAGAGAAGACTGAAGAGGTCGCACAATGAGTCGCGCAACCCTTATAGATCTCCTTTATCTCTTCTCGGCAACAACATTCTTGTTGGCGCTAAAGGGACTTGGTTCACCGAAACGTGCACGTCTCGGTAACTTCACCGCTGCCTTTGGAATGCTCGTTGCAGTTGTAGCCACATTCTTCAAGCAAGAAAATGGTCACAACCTTCGCCACATTCCACTCATGATTCTTGGAATGGCGATCGGATTCATCATTGCTGTTCCCGCCGCACGATTCGTGAAGATGACGGCAATGCCTCAACTCGTTGCCATCTTTAACGGTGTGGGTGGTGGAGCGGCTGCTCTCGTGTCATTGACTGAGTTCATACACATCAAGTCAACACACCCAGCAACCTACGTAACGCTTGAAGTTCTTCTTGGTGTGCTCATTGGTACGTTCTCGTTCTCGGGTTCAGCCATTGCGTACATCAAGCTTCAAGAGCTCATTACTGGACGACCAATTACGTACCCAGGCCAGCAAGTAATCAACGCACTCTTTGGTGTTGCTTCACTCGTTCTCATCGTTGTCATTCTGGTGAACGGTTCTGAAAGCCTGCTGTGGGTGTTGTTGATCTTGTCATTCATCCTTGGTGCAGCATTCGTGCTGCCTATTGGAGGTGCCGACGTTCCGGTGCTCATTTCACTACTGAACTCATTTACTGGTCTCGCTGTTGCGGCAAGTGGTTTCACACTCGGATCAAACTTGCTCATTGTTGCTGGAACACTCGTTGGCGCATCTGGAATCTTCCTCACCAGGTTGATGTCTAAGGCCATGGGGCGAAGCCTCAGCAACGTTCTCTTCTCGGCCTTCGGTTCAGTTGTTACTGCATCAGGTGGCGAAGGTGGTGCTGATGCACGACCAGTTCGCTCAGGATCACCAGAAGACATCGGAGTTCTTCTCGGCATTGCGTCAAGCGTGGTCATTATTCCTGGATACGGTCTTGCCGTAGCGCAGGGTCAACACGTCCTTCGCGAACTAGGTGAGCTCCTTGAAGCCAAGGGCATCGAAGTTTCCTACGCCATCCACCCAGTGGCTGGACGTATGCCTGGTCACATGAACGTACTGCTCGCAGAAGCAAACGTTCCATACGAACAGCTAAAGGAAATGGACGAAGCAAACTCTGAGCTAACCACTGCTGACGTTGCACTCGTTGTTGGTGCTAACGACACCGTGAACCCAGCTGCTTCAGATGACAAGACTTCGCCAATCTATGGAATGCCAATCATTCACGCAGACTTGGCCGAGAACGTGGTCTTCTTGAAGCGTTCAATGCGTCCAGGATTTGCTGGTATTGAAAACGAACTTCTTTACAACCCTAAGACC
The DNA here is from genome assembly GCA_937975915.1 of uncultured Acidimicrobiaceae bacterium. Classification (GTDB taxonomy): domain Bacteria; phylum Actinomycetota; class Acidimicrobiia; order Acidimicrobiales; family RAAP-2; genus RAAP-2. The sequence goes on from CALJTY010000031.1 coordinate 130,648, forward strand.
ACGCTTGTGTTCGGTGACGCTAAAGACACCCTCACAAAGATGGTCGCAGCAGTTAAATCTAACTAGTCAAGGGTGCTGCAAACAGCCCAAGGTTGTTTGCAGCACTACTTAACTTTTACTCCCACTTCCAGTAATTCTCGGGTAGTCACTTAGATAAAAATGCTGACGCTGTCGACACTCATGTTTCGAAGTAGAGAAGAACTGTCGAAATAGTTGATCAACGTCGCTGCTCATCAATGAACTCACTGACGGTTGCGCCGTCTTTAAGTTTGATTGGCTTCGGAATAAATTTTCCAGTTGAACGTGGGGGTCGAACTAAACCTTGAGCAATCAATTCATCAAGTTTGCGTGTTTTCTTCACCTCAATAACCATAGTGACTACTAACAACGGCCGCGGCGCGCTATTTGGCCAAGTTGCTGGAGTTTCAGAAATTACGCAGAAAGCAGATTCAGCGTTGAGATAATCTCCGCGCTGAGTGTGTGCACTGACGTTGAATTCGAGTGAACTTGGCCAGGGTTAGAAGCTCCGGCAATAACTGAACTTACCTGTGGGTGGCTTAGCAACCATGAGAAGGCGAGATCGAGAATTGAGATCTCGGCCTCATCGGCGTAGTTAAGTAGCGCACCAGCTTTGGCTTCAAGTGTTTGACTCAGCCAGTGTGCACTGCGCTCAGGGTTTGAATCTTGCATGGCCTTCAGTCGAGTTCCTTCAGGTAGTGGAGCTCCGGGGTGAATTTTTCCAGTGAGCCATCCGTTGGCGAGTGGGTAGAAGGGCAAGAAGCCAATCCCGAGCTCAGCACAAGCATCAAGAACGCCGTCACGCTCCGGGGCACGTTCTAGTAGTGAGTACTGGTTCTGTACTGAAACAAAAGAAGGTCCGTTGCCCGCCGCAATCTTTGCTTCACGAAGTTGATCAGCAGTGAAGTTAGAACATCCGATTTCTCTGACCTTGCCCTCAGCTACGAGTTCTTGCATGGCACCAATGGTGTCGGCGATTGGCACGGTGGGATCTGGGTAGTGCAATTGATAAAGGTCAATGTAGTCAGTGCCGAGTCGCTTTAGAGAATCCTCGCAGGCACTTCGCACGTACTGCGGTTTCGCACCGAATCGAGTCTCATCAATCGGCATTCCGAACTTTGAAGCAATGATGACCTCAGCTCGACGCCCGCCGAGCGCTTGGCCGAGGAGTACTTCAGACTTAGTTCCGCCGTAGATGTCGGCGGTGTCAAAGAAGTTGATGCCATTTTCAATAGCGCTATCGACCACGGCCTTGGTGCCATCAAAATCGAGTCGCATTCCGAAGTTATTCGTTCCAATTCCTACTTCTGAAACCAGCAGTGAACCAATTGAGCGCTTTTTCATAGCCATCCTTTGTTGTCTGTCAGTACTGTACACAGGTCCAGCACAGCGGTGTTGCGCAACTACGATAGATAGTGAACCTGGAGGGTAATTATGAAAATCAACGTGAATTTTGATCAGTGCAGTTCTAACGCTGTTTGTATGAACATTGCTCCAGAAATCTTCGAAGTCCGTGACGACGGCTACCTCTACATTCTCAATGAAAACCCAGGTCCAGAACTTTTTGATTCTCTACGTGCCGCAGTGAGTGGTTGTCCTAACGGTGCAATCTCACTTGAGGAGTAGTCAATGTCTGGACCTCGTGTCCGCTTCGCTCCGTCACCAACGGGTTTCTTTCACGTCGGATCTGCACGCTCGGCGCTCTTTAACTGGTTCGTTGCTCGCCAGTCTTCAGACGGCTATTTCATCCTGCGCATTGAAGACACCGACGCTGACCGCAACCGCGAAGAGTGGGTTGACGGCATAGTTTCTGCCATGTCGTGGCTAGGACTCAACCTCGACCAGGGCCCAGACCGCCAGAGTGACAACGCACCAGCGCACGCTGATGCGGTGGCAAAGTTGCTAGCTGGGGGATACCTCTATTACTGCGACTGCACCGGAGACGACGTGCAAGCGCGAAAAGGTGACAATAAGACACCTGGATACGACGGGCACTGTCGTGAGCGTGGACTCGAGAAATCTGAAAAGACTGGCGTTCGCTTCAAGACTCCACAGACTGGATCAACTGTTGTCCATGACCTCATTCGTGGTGATGTTGAATTCCAGAACACGGTGATAGACGACTTCATTGTCGCTAAGTCCTCTGGGGTCGTGCTCTATGCGCTCGCCAATGTGACCGACGACCGCAACGACGCCATTACTCACGTCATTCGTGGTGAAGAACACCTTCCTAATGCCCCGAAGCAGATGATGCTCTGGTCCGCACTTAATGAAGTAACCGGGGACAACGTTGCACTCCCGGTCTATGCCCACTTGCCCTTACTTGTAAACGAACAGCGAAAGAAGCTCTCTAAGCGCAAAGACCCCGTCGCTACCGAGTCCTACCGCGATCAGGGCTACTTGCCTGATGCCTTTGTTAATTACTTAGCGCTGCTTGGATGGAGCCCTGAAGGTGATGAAGAGATGATCCCGTTAGAGCGAATGATCAAAGAGTTCCGCCTCGAAGACGTCTCTCACTCGCCAGCCTTCTTTGACGTTAAGAAACTGAGTCATATAAATGGTGAGTACATCAGAAAGCTCTCAGTAGAGCAGTTCATTGAAATCTCCGCTCCATGGGTTCGTCCTTGGGACAGCGCATGGCAGCCAACTGACCGCGAAGTGCCATGGACAAAAGATGACTTCAACGCAGAGTTGTTCGCCAAAGTTGCTCCCTTGGTGCAAGAGCGAATTGTGTTGCTTGGAGAAATTCCAGCAATGGTCGACTTCTTCTTTCACGACCAGCCAGTGATGGACGACGCTGCATTCACCAAGGCAATTAAGAATGACGTTGTTGCCCAAGAAATGATTAAGGCAGCTATTGCACGATTCGCTGATGTCACCTGGGAAGCTGCAACGTTGCACGAAGAAGTGGCAGCACTCGGTGAAGGACTTGGGCTCGTCCTTAGAAAAGCACAAGCACCAATTCGCTGTGCAGTTACAGGCTCACTCGTTGGCCCACCACTATTTGAATCGTTAGAACTACTCGGCCGAGAGAACACCATCGCCCGACTTAAAAAAGCGCTGGAGCTGGCGAATTGATTTTCGGACCGTTCAAGCTAATCCTGCGAATAATTAGCGCAATTGTTAGTGCAATCTTTCTGTATTTCGTTTTCACGTTCTTTCAAATCTGGATGACTAGCCACCATCACACAACATCCAATGCGCAGGCAATCATTGTTTTTGGAACTACTGAAAATAATGGAACGCCTTCTCCAGAACTCGAAGCACGACTCACACAAGCTCTCGTGCTCTGGAATGAACAACGTGCCCCGTGGATGGTTGTAACCGGGGGGAACATCCCTGGTGATGTGTACACCGAGTCTGGAGTGTCAAAATCGTGGCTCGTGAAACATGGCGTTCCAGCTTCACGTATTCTCCAGGGGTTCGGGAACGACACGTGGCAAAACATTTCAACGGTGCTTCCAGCTCTTCGGGCAAAAAGAATTCAAACTGTGATTACTGTCACTGACCCATTCCACGAATACCGGGCTATGGCGATTGCCTCATCGCAGGGCTTGATGCCTCAACCATCTCCAGTTCCTAATTCACCAACTCTTCATCACTCCCTATGGAAGTACTACCTAAAAGAGACGCTTGGCGTTGGGGTAGCTCGAGTCCTGGGCTATCACTTGTTGAGTCAGTGGAGCACAGTTGCTACCAGCGTTAACTTGCCGTCTGGCGGGTAAGTAGCGCACTCAGGTAAGATTGTCAGACCCTTCGGGGGTGGTGTAATTGGCAACACAAGTGGTTCTGGTCCACTTATTCAGGGTTCGAGTCCTTGCCCCCGAGCGAAGTAGTTGAGAGATCCACCTCTCAGCTACCTCATGGTCCCATCGTCTAGTGGCCTAGGACTCCAGCTTCTCAAGCTGGCTACGCGGGTTCGAATCCCGCTGGGACTGCGAGTTAAAGATGTGCAAATGATTTGCTTCAATGTTTCACAGGAGAGATTCATCGCTTTTTTAAGAGAATGAATGTTCACCTATAATGAATCGACTGAGAATTCAACCTCTCAGTAGCAACAAGGTCCCATCGTCTAGTGGCCTAGGACTCCAGCTTTTCAAGCTGGCTACGCGGGTTCGAATCCCGCTGGGACTGCCAAAGCATCACCCGAGGTAGTGGATGAACTGAAACTCGTTATGAACCAAGAGCTTTGAGTGGTTCGAAGTGAACCATCTTTGAACGTTGCGCCATTAGGCAGCATCGCTCGAAGAAACCTAGGACGTGCATGTGCTTCAGTGCGGTTCCAACAGCCAGTTAGGTCTTGAAGCATTGATTTCGCAAAGTTGATGATGGGTTCAATCTCAATGTCTAATGAAACAGAGCGACTTCTAAGGTCACGCAGGGCTTCTATTTCGTTGTTCATTTTGCTACTTCTGCTTCGGTAAGCTTTCTCACTGATGCCTTTGTCACCGACGTAAAGATCCAATAGTTTCTCTAGGTTGCTTTCAAGATTTTGAATTTTCTTGTCAATTGACGCAATGTGAGCCACATTTTCTCTACCACGTTCCGCCCAGATGTCTCTGACCACTGCCTCAAAAAGTGTAAGAATTTCTGGAGAGACGGTCTCTCGTTGAAGAAACTCAATAAAAAGTGTCTCCACGACCTCTTTCCTAACATTTACTGCTTTACATGTTTTATTCCAACAGTGGTAGTAGCCGTATTCCCCTCCATTGCCCTTTGAGTAACTGCCAGTTAAGGGATTCATACAAGTGCCACACTGCAACCAACGTCTAAAGGGGAAATCCGGGTTATCGAATGTTCGCCCCAACTTGCTCAGCGGCTTCTTTCTTCTGTCTTGAACAGCATTGAAAATTCCCTGAGTCACAATTGGCTCGAAATCACCTACGCAATCAATGTCAAACTTTTCGCTGACCACCCTTCCTACATAGAGGGGATTTTTCAAGATTGAATTGAATGTCTGTTTTGACACCTCTTTGCCAGCCCGAGTTCTCAGTCCTAATGAATTGAGCACTTTGAGCACGGTGTCCTTGGACTCGCCTTGGGCGACTTTCTTAAACCCTTGAAGGATAAGCGGAGCTATCGCTTCATCTTTGATAAGACTCGCATCTTCTGGGTTTTCACCTTTGCGGTATCCGAGAACTGGTTGCCATACCCATCTTCCACGACTAAGCGCTTCTTTCATGCCAGCAACAGTCCTCTCAGATCTCATGTCATTGTCATATTGTGCGATGACAGCAAGCATGTTGGTGTTTAATTTGCCGGCAGCACTTAGATCAAATGCTTCGTATGGACTCAAGAGTGTTACTCCGTTGCTTGCGAATTCTTCTGAAATGGTGAGAAAATCTTGAATACTTCTCGCCAGCCGGTCCATTTTGAAAATGACAACGTGGTTGATGCCATCTCTTTGGGCAAATCTGCACTTCTCACGAAGTGCTCTTAAAGCTGTACGGTTTGCCGTCTTTGCTGATTCACCTTCTTCTCGAAACATTTGAACAAGTTCTATCCCCAGGCGGTCACAAAAATCTCTAATCGCTCGTTCTTGGGTATCAAGCGAGTAGTTCTGGACCTGCTCTTCGGTGCTAACTCGAATGTACGCGTATGCGCGTTTTTGGAATTTCATCTTTTCTCCTCTTCTGATAGGCAACCGGTCAAGTGATCACCGATTGCGTATTGACTAATTTCAATCAGCTCATTTATTAACTCTGATAACTCAGAATCGTTCAAAGTAAATTTTGGGCCTAGAATTTTACGTGCATTTGCTAGTGAAATCATTATGATGCTCTCCGCCAATTTTGGCGTCCAGCTTCATCTGATGTGCTCCAATCGCGCGGGCACAACTACGAAGTTTGGTTATCGGATTCATTTCTCTTGGTACTGCTTTCGTTCTAGGCGATATTCTTTACTCAGGCCAATCCGCTCAGCCATCCTGACTTAAACAGGCAATATTTTTGTGTTACAAAAATAAATGTAGCGGTGTAATTACACCGTGACTACTCCAAAACGAAGTTATTTTATAATTTATTTTTTGACGAAGAAAATCAAAACGTGTGTGAATACATCCACGACGATGCAAAACAAAACTTAAATGAAGAACGCATCAGTAAGTCGTCGTACATTCAAAACATCATGCCAGCGTTACGCATCTTGTTCTTAAGTACCTACATGCGCGTGCATAAGTTTTTACATGTGCAGCAGCACTAAAGAAGTATTTACCTATTTTAATTTTCTTGAGTACCATGACTATTCCGGTACTTTTGCGCTTAAAAGTATCTGCCTTAGCGAAAAAAGCCGAGTACATGCCTAGAAGGTACTTTGGAGGCGCTCACCTACCGTGGCGACTTCTCATTGCGTAAATTAGAAGTCTCACCACAATTATCAATGCAACGGTCCACCCAGCTGTATGCATGATGCCTCTTTCGGCTAGCTATCAACGATCAAAAATCAGGTCAAAGTCAAATCCGTCTATCTACAAATGTATTGGTATTCCAAGTAACTACTGATACGTTATAAAAATGACTGAGTATGAATCGCTCCTGGGCCCCTTAAAGGATCAATTAGCAGGGGAGATTGTCCTGTGGGCAGGAGGAATAGAGGTAAAAATTCCTGCGCCCACCGAAACTTCCTGGATGCGGGCACGTGCAGCGTTGACACCGACCCGATTTATTTGGTCGCTCTATGGAAAGCCTGAATACATTCTTTCGATTAACTTCTCAGAAGTTTTTTCATTCAACCACGATGAGTGGGACGACCATTTATTTCACTTTGAAACAAAGCCATCTAATTATCCTAAGGAACTATTGAAATACAATCCTGAAGGAATCGTAGAGCTCTCTTTTATGACTTTTGATGGGAGCATCATTCCAGTGTTAGAGATGTGTCTCGAAGTTCCCTCGATGCCACTAATCACTAAAACTGACACTTCGAGTGCGCCCGAGAACAGCATGAGTTCTCCAATGAAGGTGAATGGAGAACTTGACAAAAGTAGTTTATCTTCCACGGAATCATTAGAAGTAGTTCAAGCCCTTGAGCAAAGTATTTCTAAAATCCTTACTAGCGGCGAAAAAGTAATCACTGCGGTTGAGGCAACGTGGAAAGATCAAGCTGACCGGTCAGGACCTGGATTTTTCCAAGGTGCTCTGATAGGTACAGACAAAATTCTTCACTTCCTCTACAGTTCAGAACCACGAGCTAGATTCGCCGACGTTCACGAACATGCCAGTATTCCCCTAAGTGATATTCATAGAAGTGGCAAAGAGCGCACTTACTTAACCATGCAAAATGGCTATCGCTTTAAAGCTCCACGCCCTAATTCACATCACCTTGCACTCGATGTTCGAGGAGTAGGAAAACTGTCATTTGTCGTCCGCCCTAATAGATTTGACGAGATTTTGAAGTTCCTTAAAAATGCCAGATAGGGCTCCACTTCCTCAAAGCCAATAATCAACACTTTCGCTTTGGCTGGAACTCGCAGTCATATAGGCCGTCCTGCTCAAAGGAGCCCAGGGCCATAATTTGACGTTTCTGGGTCGATTTTTGACCATGGGTATGTCTGGGTATTATGAGTAAAGTTGCATGACGAGAATCGTAAAATAGCACCGTTTGAGGGCATTCTAGAATTATTTATGGTTAATAAATCACTACAATGCATAATTATGAACATATGTTCAATGTAGATGCCCTAGAACCCACGTATTTCAATACCTTTGGAACATTTTTGAAAGTTCGCTTTAATTGGCTGGTGAATTAAAGAGTATTTTGAGAATAAGAAGCTGAACTCCAAATAGTGAAACGAGAAAAGTGGGAGACACAACGTATTTAAAAATGCTCCTGGAAGAGCGCTTAGGGGAAAACTTAGACAACTGGATTCGTGCTCGATCTAAAAAAGGTTTGTCAGTAAGGAAAATTGCAGAAGAGCTTTCAAGCGAAACAGGTGTGAAGGTTTCGAAATCCGCTGTCCATCTCTGGATGTGATGAAGGGACAACCACTTTCTGAATCTCACCCTGAGCTTGCTGCTGAAGCAGATGGATGGGATCCGACAGTAGTTACAGCTGGAAGCAATAAAAGGGTGCTCTGGAGATGCCCCAAGGGTCACGAGTTCGACTCAGTGATTAGTAACAGGACTCGAAACGAGGGATGCCCTGTTTGTAGCGGTAGGCGAGTACGTGAAGGCTTCAATGACCTGCACTCACAGAACCCAACAATCGCATCAGAAGCTGATGGTTGGGATCCAAAAGAAATACATGTGACCTCCAACAAAAGGTTGCCCTGGAAATGTTCGCTTGGACATCAATGGAGTGCAACGGTTTATTCCAGATCTACAGGTGGGGGTTGTCCTGTTTGTGCGAATCGTCAGGTTCAAACAAACTTTAATGATTTAAAAACTCTCTATCCTGAAATTGCAGCTGAGGCGTACGGTTGGGATCCAAGTGAGGTCCTAGCAGGAACCACCAAAGTTTTCTCATGGAGATGCAAAAAGGGTCATGTTTGGGATGCCAAAGTAGTTAATCGAGTGAACGGTTCTGGATGTCATTATTGCGCAGGTACTTCGGTGGGGAAAGGCATAAATGATCTAGAGCATTTGCATCCAGATCTCGCAGCGGAAGCTGACGGCTGGGATCCGTCTACAGTTACCGCACACAGTAGAAAAAAGCTCCCTTGGGTTTGCTCTAAAAACCATAAGTGGATTCAAGACCCTTCCCATCGTGTTGATGGTGCAGGATGCCCTGTATGTACAAATCGAATTGTTGTTCCAGGCGAAAATGACTTAGCAACAACTCACCCTGAACTTGCTGCAGAAGCTGATGGTTGGGATCCAACAACCGTTTCAGCAGGAACAGCAAAGTCATTGCCATGGAAGTGCAATGAAGGCCATACCTGGAAAGTGACAGCTTCTGATAGAACACGTCGAGGTATATCTGGCTGTCCATATTGCTTTGGTCGGTACGCCTGGCCTGGTTTCAATGATTTAGTAACAACTCACCCAGAACTTGCGAAAGAAGCTGACGGCTGGGATCCAGCAACGGTTTCATTCGGCAGCAGTAAAAAAGTTAAGTGGAAATGCAAAGAGGGGCACACTTGGCGCACGACTGTTAGCTCAAGAACAAGAGAGGAAGCTTCTGGCTGCCCGTCATGTGCAACATCGGGGTTCAACCCAAGCCTTCCAAGTTACTTGTATCTTCTCAACAACGAGTTATGGGGGCTGCTTCAAATAGGAATATCAAACGATCTTGAAAGAAGATTGAAAGAACACGGAGAAGATTGGGATGTTATTGAGATACGTGGCCCAATGCCTGGAGACGTAACTCGTCAATGGGAACAAGACATTCTTCATGCGTTAGAACGTCGAGGTGTTGAACTTTCACCTGAACACATTGCAGGAAAGTTCAGTGGCTACACAGAAG
>CALJTY010000032.1 GCA_937975915.1 uncultured Acidimicrobiaceae bacterium
AAACTTTCTTAGTTGCAGCCAGTTTAAGTGACTTCTCAAGTAACGACTACATTAATTAGAGACCTAAGGGGAAATAAGTGTCAATTGTCATTTACCGCGCTTGTGAAATTGTGACACTAGACAAGAGCTGTCCTATTGCTACGGCTATTGCAGTGAAAGACGAAAGAATTTTGAGTGTTGGAACTTTTGAAGAAGTTGTAAAAAACCTCAATAATGATCCGTTCGAAGTCGACAATAGATACGAAAACTTCTTTATCGTTCCGGGTTTTATTGAAGCTCATGGCCACGTCTTTAGCGAGGGAATGCTGACTGGCCTCGTTTGGACGGGGCGCGATGATCGACTTCGCCCCGATGGAACTATGTCAAAGGGCTCTGCAACCATTGATGAAGTTGTTGAGCGGCTGATAGATAGTGCTGACAATTATGAAGGTGCAATCGCTGGTTACGGTTTTGATCCAGTCTTCTTTGATGGTCGCGCACTGCTTCGCGATGACCTTGACAAGGTGAGCACCACCAAAGGTGTTGTGGTGATGAATGCCAGTGGGCACTTGGCATACGCAAACTCGAAGCAGATGGAGATTTGTGGCGTAGATGAGAACACAGACGTCCCCGGAGTGATGAAAGACGCTAATGGAATCCCAACCGGCGAATTCCATGAAGAAGCAATGAGTCTCGTACTAGACCGAGTGAAAATGGTCAATGGAGACCCCGCACAATTGGCACTCGCTGGTGGCGAACTCCTCAGGCGTGTTGGCGTTACAACAGGTAGCGATATCTCAATGGTTACCACTGGGCCGGCATTTGAAGCTTTCAAGGCAACGGTTTCGAAGAACGACTTTCCTGCTCGAGTGACATACTCGCCGAAAATTACGGACATGACGCGTCGTATGTCTGAAGATGACGTTTTTTCAATTGTGTCTAAGTTAAAAAGCGAAAGTAACGAACGATTTACGTTCGGACCACTCAAATGGGTTTCAGATGGTTCGATTCAAGGCTTTACCGGAAAGCTCAACTGGCCCGGATACTGCGGTGGGGATGATCATGGCCAATTGCTGCTTGACGAAGCTGCCCTCATTAAGCAATTAACGCCATATCACAATGCAGGTTTCCAAATTGCGGTTCATGCCAATGGAGATGAAGCGATTGACACAGTTATTGGAGCATTCGAGAAAATTCTGAATTCTTCACCTCGCTACGATCATCGACACCGTCTTGAACATTTTCAGATGGCCTCACCTGCAGCAATCAAAAAAATGGCGGCCCTGAATCTGTGCGCGAACATTTTCTCAAATCACATCTACTACTGGGGTGACACTCACCGAAGCAAAACAATGGGTCCAGATAAGGCGCGCCGAATGGATGCTGCAGCTTCAGCGATTGAAGCTGGAATCCAAATTTCAATTCACTCTGATCACCCAGTGACGCCAGTTAATCCTCTCTTCACTATGTGGTGTGCCGTGAACAGAGTCACTAGAAGCGGTTTTGTTCTCGGACCGGCTGAAAGAATTACACCACTTCAAGCTTTGACAGCAATGACCCTTGGTTCGGCTTATCTGATGAACCGCGATGACATGCTGGGATCATTGGAAGTTGGTAAATGGGCTGACTTCACTGTTCTGGCTGAAAATCCATTGACTGTTGATCCAATGACCATAAAGGACATTGAAGTAGTGGGGACAGTTGTTGGCGGAAAGCCAACTGGTAAGTAATTACCAAGCCACATCAACTACTGGGCGCTTGCCTTCCCTGATCTCAATTTCTCGTGCCGCATCAAATAAGAGGTCTTCTCTAAATGGCGAGCCAACGATTTGCACACCATTTGGTTTTGGAATTCCGACATTGATTGGTGCTTGTAAGACAGGGAAGCCAAGTGCTGGCAGTGAAAATTGGTAACGCAATGTTTCGAAGACGTCATTAACTGCATCAAGTCCTTGAGTGTCGTACCTAGCTGGCATTGAGTTGTTTGATGCATTCATCATGATCATTAGTGGGAAATCATTCATAAATTTCATCCAAGCCCGACCAATTAGATCTCTTTCAACAATGGCCTTGAAGTAGGTATCAGGTTCTAGCGTCGGGAACGTTTGAATTACATCTCTCGTCCAGGTCACAAAGTCTTCATCTGGAATCTGCATCATTAAATCAGTTTGATGAATGAGTTCTGGTGCGGCAATGCGCATCCACAAGCTAAAAGTATTTTCGAGCATCGGAGGGTTTATTTCCTCGACTTCATATCCCGCGGCTTCTAGATGCTTACCAGCTGTTTGCAATGCTTGTTTTGTTTCAGTGCTCATGGCGTGGCCGTCATTCGTGACAAGAGCAACTTTCTTAGAAGTTGGCTTCTGCAAACCCGTGAGAGCAACTGGAGTCTTTCTGGGATCATCTGAATCACGTTGCGACATTGCTTCAAATGCGAGCCATAAATCTTCTACCGTTCTTGCTAGTGGACCATTTGTTGACATTGTCATTGATGATGCAAACCTTGGCGCTGCAGTGTTCGTTCTCATGACATTCATCCGACCCATTGAAGGTCGAAGTCCATAAATTCCGTTACAGAATGCCGGCCACCTGATGGATCCTCCAATGTCGTTGCCTTGAGCAACGGCGCACATGCCAGTTGCGACTGCAACTCCAGCTCCGCCACTTGACCCACCAGGGGTGATTGCCTTATCAAAAGGATTAAAGGTTTCCCCGTGAAGTTCATTCCCAGTGTGGATTCGAAAAGCCAGAGCAGGAGCGTTAGAGCGTCCCATCATTGTCGCTCCGGCTTCTTCAAGACCAAGGACAGTCGAAGTTGTTTCGGTTGCAATGTCACCCGCGAGGAATGCAACTCCATCGTCAGTTGGATAACCGGCATGGTCAACGTTGATTTTTGAGGTGAAAGTCACACCAGGGAGCTTTCCGCTTCTATTTCCTTGATCAAACGTTTTGGCTTTTAAAGGGGCCTCACGCTCAACAATGGTTAGAGCGTTGAGCACTGGGTTGACTTCATCTATTCGATCTAGGTGCGAGGTCGCAACTTCTTCGGCAGAAACCTCTTTGTTTGAAACCATCTTCGCGATGTCAGCTGCACTTAATTGCCAAAGCTTGCTCATAGAATTTCCTCTTAATTATGTGATATTTCCAATGTATACCTACAATGTTCCCAAGTACAGCAGGGGAGTTCTCCGGGCGGTTACTGTTTGCTACTAGTTAGTAACTCAGGAGGCAACTATGAAAATCGGAACAATGCTCACGTACTCGGGCAACATCAAGGAAATTGAAAAAG
>CALJTY010000033.1 GCA_937975915.1 uncultured Acidimicrobiaceae bacterium
CAACTTGGTCGGCGTGTTCAAACTCGCTCAAAGCTCCTTGGAGTTGACGTGTGCCTAGGTAGCAAAAGGGGCAAACAACATCGCTCCAAACATCAATGAAAAACGGTGTATCCATGTCTCTATCGTGGCACAATATTGAAATGGGGGCTCGTGAGTTAAGTGCACAAGATGCAGTCGCGCTTGTTCGCGCCAAAGACACGATGGGACTTGGCCTAATCACCTCAACACCCGCCGGACTTCTGAAGGAAATGTCGAAGCGAACTGACTGGGAAGACCTAACGGTTAGCAGCGGACTAACTCTTGGAAATTATGAGCTCTTCACACACCCCGGGGTTCACCTTCGAGCAAGTTTTTATGGTGGAGGGGAACGAAGCTACCTAGCCAACGGTGGTGATGTTCAGTTCATCCCGTCATTCTTTCGCCAGTACAACCTTCTTATCCAACATCTGAAACCTCGCGTGATGATGATGATTGGCACAATGCCAGATAAAAACGGCCGCGTCAATCTATCGCTCTACAACGGAGCTCACCGAGAAGAGTTTCTCGCCGCAGGCAGAGATCCGAATCGCCTACTTATTGTCGAATGTTCACCGCACTATCCAACAACACATGCACTCGATGGATTTTCAAACGATATTTCTGTTGATGATATTGACGTGATTGTTGTTTCGGATGAGCACCCTCCAATTTTTCCGAATGATCCAGGAACTCCTGAGGATGCGATGATGGCAGAACACGCCGCCAAGTTCATCAGCGACGGCAGCACACTGCAAACAGGAATCGGTTCAGTTCCCAATCTCGTTGCCCAAGCACTCGTTAGAGGTAGCGGTGGCGACTATGGGGTTCACTCTGAAATGTTCACCGATGGACTGATGGAACTGATTGTCTCGGGCAAAGTTACAAATGCACAAAAGTCAATTAATAAAGGCAAATCTGTAATTACCTTCGCTGCGGGAAGCCAAGCAATGTACGACTTTATTAATGACAATGAAACCATCGGTGTTGCTCCTGTTTTTTACACCAATGACCCACACGTGATTGCTAAGAATCACAAAATGGTTTCAATCAACTCAGCACTCTCGGTTGATCTTCACGGACAGATTCTTGCTGACACCATTGGTGCGCGGCAGTATTCAGGCGTAGGTGGACATCAGGACTTTGTTGAAGGAACGAGCCTTTCACTGGAGCACACTTCACTTATTTGCCTGCAATCAACCGCAACGGTCGGGGGAGTTCTAAAGAGTCGTATCATTGGTGAAATGCTTCCATACTCTGTTGTTACATCGCCACGTCAACTTGCTGGCGTAATTGTCACTGAATATGGTTCTGCTGACCTTCGGGGGCTCTCGGTTCGCGAACGCGCCTACGCGCTTAGCGAAATTGCCCACCCCAACTTCCGCGACGAGCTTCGCGCGAATGCCAATCTGCTCGACCGCTAAATGATCATTGTCAAAGAATTAGGCATCGAGATTGGTGCACGACGTATTCTCTCCACCGTCTCCTTTGTGGTGGGAAATGGCGACAAGGTGGGCCTCGTTGGCCACAATGGTGCTGGAAAATCAACACTTCTCTCAGTAATGCTCGGCTACCAGCCTGAACATCTTCGTATCACTGGCACTGTTCAACACCAGGGAACATTGAGTCACCTTCCTCAAGAACCAGTACCGGGTGGACTCGGAGTCGAACCCATTGGCCTGTCACACGTGCTGTCTGCACGAGGACTCGACACCATTGACGCAGAAATGCAAAAAGCCCGCCACGAACTATCTGAAAATCCCACCGAGGAAACCATCGAACGCTTTACGTCACTCGAAGAAACGTTTCGCGAGCGCGGGGGATACGAAGCTGAATCTGAAGTTGCACGACTCGCTGCAGGACTGGGTCTCGAAGAAGAATTGCTGCTTGAGGATCTAGATTCACTTTCGGGTGGACAACGCCGACGCATTGACCTCATGAGAGTTTTGTATGAAGAACCAGAAACAATGGTGCTCGACGAACCTACGAACCACCTCGACAAAGCTGCGAAGCGATGGCTCTTTGATGAATTAGAGCGGTTCCGCGGAACGGTCGTTGTAATTAGTCACGACCTCCCCTTGCTTGATAAGGCCATTACACGCGTTCTAGCCCTTCGAGATGGTCAGCTTCGTGAATACAAAGGCAATTACTCAAAGTTCCTCCAACAAGAAGAAGAGCGCCGCTTAAGCGAAGAGAAAACTGCTGGACAACAAGACGAACAAATTAAGAAGATGAAAACGCTTGCTGATGGAATGCGTGGGCAAACCGTAAGCCGTGCACGTGTTGCAAAGGTCCTTGACCGCAAGGTTGAAAAACTCGAAGACAACCGAATCGAAGTTACAAAAAAAGAGCGGAAAGTTGTCTTCAAACTGCCTCAACCACCACGAAGTGGTGACATTCCAATGACAGTTGAGCATGTTGGCGTTAAATACGACAAACTTGAAGTACTTAGAGACATGAACTTCATCACTCGTCGTGGAGACCGGATTGTCATTGTCGGAAAAAATGGAGCAGGTAAATCATCATTGCTTCGTTGTTTGGCAGGCACACAAAAAGCACAAACCGGAGTTGTGAAGTTCGGTGCAAATGTAACGGTTGGGTATTTTGCGCAGGAGAGTGAGCAGATTGACTTCAGTAAATCTGTTCTTGACAACCTAGAGAACGCAACCGTTGTCACCGAAGTTGAACGACGTGCGCTGCTTGGTGCATTCGGACTTAAGGGATCTGCGGCACATCAAATGCCCGGAACTCTTTCTGGTGGAGAGCGCGCGAAGTTAGCGTTGGCTCTGCTCGCTTCTTCAGATGCGAATCTTCTGCTTCTCGACGAACCTACAAACAACCTCGATCCCGCAAGCGTGGAAGCCCTTGGGGTAATGATGGGCCAGTGGAAGGGCACCATTGTTGCGGTGAGCCACGAACGCCCTTTCGTTGAAGCCCTAAAGCCAACACACGCAGTCTTGTTGCCTGAGGAATATTTTGATCTCTGGCGTGACGACTACATGGAACTCATCGAGAAACGTTAAATAGTTCTTAAAGCTTGCACTGTTTCATTGCTTCACCACAGATCTCACTGGTGATGCCGACAGGGTCGCTTACCCGCTTGGTGGTTATGTCAAACCAATTACTCGGAGTCTTCAAGTGAGCGTAAGTACAGTGTTGCGGCGCGCGCTGTTTCATTGAAGTAGTCATCAATTTTCCCGTTAGCCGTTTCAGTGCTGTTAATAAATGACTGCGCTAGGTCATAACAAATACGAGCTGCGTAGTGACTTTTCTTCACGCTGATAGAGGGGAATCGCAAACGAATTGCTCGACCTAGCCCTTCAGCAATTTCTAAATCAGCCAATCTCGTGAATTCTGAAAACTCTGGAAGCGCACGAAGAATTTTGTACAGATGATTCGCTCGTGGGTCGGCCATGCGAATGTTGAGGGACAAACGAAGCGTGGCTTCTACCCAAGCTTCAAGGTCTTTTTCACCATCAAGTTCTCTGAACTGTGCACCAAATTTGGTTGCTCTCATGTCACGTTCTTTTTGGGCCAAGTGGGTAAGGATTGCACTCTTGTCTTCGAAGTATCGATACACAGATCGGATGTTTACGTCTGCACGTTCAGCAACTGAATTAGTCGTAAGCGCTTGGTATCCGTCGTAAGCCACAATGTCATAGGCCGCTTCAAGGATTCGATTGGTAGTTTCAATCGCGCGCTGCTGCTGAGGTTTTGCTACTTCATACTCATTATCTGCACTGGTGGCCATGACTTTGATTGTAATGAAGAAGATGTCGGGCATTTATTCGTAGGGCTGACAAGGCAAATGGTGGGCGAGGCGGGACTTGAACCCGCACTCCCTTTCGAGAACTAGCACCTGAAGCTAGCGCGTCTGCCATTTCGCCACTCGCCCGAGAACACGAACATTACTTCAATAAGAAAACCGTAGTATTTACGGCACTTTTAACCGCCCGGCGCCCGGTACAGTTAAAGGTATATGGCTTTAAAAAATGTTGAAAACCGTTTAGAGCGCCTCTTCGAACGGACATTGTCACGCCCCTTCAAGAACACACTGCAGCCGATCGAAATCGGAACACGAATCATCAGAGAAATCGACCTTTCTCGCAGACTTTCTAGCAGTGGACCAATTTCTCCGAATCACGTCCAGGTGTGGCTAAGCGCCGTAGACGCCGAACGGTTCAACGGTTTTCAAAAAGCCCTGATAGCTGAACTTGAAGAAACTATTCGCCAGCACGCGCTTAATGAGGGATACAACTTCGTTGGCCCTGTGGCACTCGAAGTTTTTATCGACGATGAACTAAAAGCTGGTGACCTGGCTGTTGAAACTAAGTTTGTGGGCGGGGAAAGTGAGCCTCGACTTATCTGTGCTGATGGCAGATCGTTCGCCTTGGGAGATCGCCCACTGATTATTGGCCGTAGCCCCGATGTTGATGTAGTCATCAACGACACCAATACTTCACGTCGACACGCAGAAG
>CALJTY010000034.1 GCA_937975915.1 uncultured Acidimicrobiaceae bacterium
GAAAGCGCTGGAAGGAACCCAGGCGCTGGAACAATGAATCCACCTTCACCTTGAATTGGTTCAATGAGCAGTGCGGCAACGTTCCCGGCACCAACTTGAGTCTCAATCATCTTGATTGCTCGAGCTGCTGCTTCTTGGCCGCTTAGTCCGTCTTGGTACGGATAACTCATTGGCATGCGGTACACCTCACCAGCAAAAGGACCAAAGCGGTCCTTGTACGGCATGTTCTTAGCGGTGAGTGCCATTGTCAAGTTTGTACGTCCGTGATAGGCGTGATCAAAAACAATCACTGCTTGGCGACCAGTTGCGAGGCGTGCAATTTTTACTGCATTCTCTACAGCTTCTGCGCCTGAGTTAAAGAGAGCTGAAGTCTTGGCGTGAGTACCAGGTGTGATGTTTGAGAGTTCTTCACAAACTTCGATGTAGCTCTCGTACGGTGTCACCATAAAGCACGTGTGAGTAAAGTCAGCAACTTGTTCACTAACTGCGGCGACGAGTTCTGGGACTGCGTGGCCAATAGTGGTGACGGCAATGCCTGATCCAAGGTCAAGAATTCGGTTGCCATCGATGTCTTGAAGAATGGCGCCTTCGCCACGCTCGATGTAAATAGGGAAGCCCTGTGTGAGTCCTGCGCTTACTGACTTCTTGCGACGTTCGTGCATAGCGACCGACTTTGGTCCAGGGATGGCAGTTACGAGCTTGCGCTCTGTTCCTACGGAAGATTCAATTGACGAGACCACAGCGACTCCTCTGAGTGTTTTGGCTAGTGCCAGACGTATCTAGCGTAGTTCCCGTTTTGCAAAATGCCAATAGGTCATAAAGAAACGGGTGACTTTTGGTCACCCGTTTCATTTACTGGCGGAAGCGGTGGGATTTGAACCCACGGTGCCCGTAGACACAGCAGTTTTCGAGACTGCCCGATTCGGCCGCTCTCGCACGCTTCCGTGCATGAGTCTACTTCTCGGTGCTTTGTGTCTTCTAGAGACGACGTGAGGCGAAAAATTCACGCAGCAACGCTGCTGAATCATCTGCGAGGACGTCGTAGGTGATCTCTGCTTCGTGAAGGAGTCGAGGATCGCTCAACAAGTTGTAACGAGACCCAACAGCTCCAGCCTTTTCATCTGATGCGCCTATGACAACTCGAGAAACTCGAGCATTAAGCAGTGCGCCAGCACACATCGCACATGGCTCCAGCGTGACGTACGCCGTAACGCCGTCCATGCGCCACCCACTCAACTGCTTCGCAGCATTTCTCAGCGCAACAACTTCTGCGTGAGCCGTAGGGTCTTGGTCAACTTCGCGACGGTTTTCACCCGTGCCAAGAACCTGACCATCTTTAACTAGGACACAGCCAACGGGAACGTCATCGTGAGCAGCAGCATTTTTCGCAGCGTCTATCGCTAGACGCATAAATGCAATGTCATCATTCGCTGCATTCACGAACTGCCCTCTCTATCTCGTTGTTACTGGCGGAGGAGGTGGGATTCGAACCCACGGAAGGTTGCCCTTCACACGCTTTCCAAGCGTGCCGGTTCGGCCGCTCTCGCACTCCTCCAAAACCGGGACTGCTAAATGCAATGCCGGCACGCAAGGCTACCCGAGCCCCACTAGTGGCGGAACCGCTAGCCTTTTCAGGCCGAGGTTGAAAGCGGTGGTCGGGTCCCGTGCGACGGCCGTTCGTGAATCGAGTCAGGGGCGGAAGCCAGCAGCTCTCAGCGGATTGTGCCGGGTGCCACGGATCGCCTGACCACTGCTTTGGACCTCGGAGTGTTACGTGGCACAGTTAGCATGCTTGCATGGCTGAATCAACACCGACCCCTTCATCACTCGATGGGGTGACCTCTCTCTACCGGCGTTTTCGCCCAAATCG
>CALJTY010000035.1 GCA_937975915.1 uncultured Acidimicrobiaceae bacterium
TCCACGTGAGCGAACGCCTTGACTGATTAAAGCAGTCAAGTGCACCAGCAGATGCCAGCACCTCTAAGTGTTGCTGTTTAAGTCCAGCTCTTCTCACCAGGTCACTCGAGTCTTTCCACGGAGCACCATTCACAATTCGTGTAGCAACGTCTTCGCCAATGCCACGCAGTGCAGCAAGACCAAGCAGCACAGTTGGCTTTTCCAGGCCACCAACGAGTCGCGCACCACTTGATGAAGAATTAACGTCTGGGCGACACACCTCAACCCCGTGGCGCTTCGCATCAGCGACAAGACTTTGTGGAGACCAAAAACCAAGTGGCTGAGCATTCAGCAGTGAAACCAGAAATGCCGCTGGGTAGTGATACTTAATCCACGCGGAGCAGTAGACAAGGTGGGCAAAGGAAACAGAGTGCGATTCTGGGAGCCCGAAGTTCGCGAACGCTGAGAGTGCATTAAACAGTTCGTCCGCAGTGTCTCCGGTAATGCCATTTACTTTCATGCCCGCATAGAAGCGACTCTTTAGTTTCATCATGCGAATCTCTGAGCGCTTTGACGCCATGGCTTGGCGCAGTTCGTCGGCTTCAGCTGGAGAAAATCCTGCGACGGCAACGGCCATCTCCATCATCTGTTCTTGAAAGAGTGGAACACCGAGCGTTCTTTTTAGAATCGGCTCCAACCTCGGATGCAGATAGGTAACTGGCTCATCACCTCTTCGTCTCCTGATGTAGGGATTGACTGCATTCCCTTGAATAGGACCGGGGCGAATTAATCCGACTTCAATGACAAGATCATAAAAACAGCGAGGTTGCACTCGTGGCAATGTGGCCATTTGAGCTCGGGATTCAACTTGAAAGACACCAATGGTGTCCGCTTCGCAGAGCAAGTCATAGACCCGGTCTTCTTGGGGAAGAGCTCCAAGATCAATTTCAACGCCGTGAAACTCACTGACCGTGTCAACTGCACGGTGCAGGGCTTCGAGCATGCCAAGTCCCAGTAGGTCAAACTTCACGAGACCAATTGCGGCGCAGTCATCTTTATCCCACTGCAATACAGTTCTTCCTTCCATGCGCGCCCACTCAACGGGACAGACCTCAATCACTGGTCGGTCACAGAGCACCATGCCAGCTGAGTGAATGCCGAGGTGGCGTGGTCGGTCTAGTAACTCTGAAGCCATCTGGCTAACAAGCTCAGGTGGACTGGTTACTTCTTCACTGAGCCCGAAGGCCCGTGCGGTGTCACGAAGCGCTGAACGCGAGCGATACGTAATGACGGCCGCTACTTGGGCCGCGTGGCGTCGGTCATACCTAGAAAACACGTATTGCAGGACCTCTTCTCTTCTGCCCGACTCAATATCAACGTCAATGTCTGGTGGGCCGTCTCGAGCAGTAGAGAGGAAACGCTCAAAGAAGAGATTCAGTTTCACCGCATCAGCGTTAGTGATACCCAGTGAATAACAAACTGCTGAGTTTGCAGCTGAGCCTCTCCCCTGGCAGTAGATGTTGCTCTTCCGACAAAACTCAGTGATGTCCCACACCGTTAAGAAGTAACCAGCGAAACCCAGAGTTTTGATGACCGAGAGTTCGTGGTCTATTTGACGCCACGCTCCAGGCACTGTTTCAGCGTTACGCGGTCCGTAGCGAAGCGTTGCTCCCCGAGTGACAATTTCTTCGAGGTAGGTCTGTTCATCCATTCCTGGTGGTGTGTCAAAGGGTGGCAGGTTTGGAGCCACGAGGCGAAGATCGAAACTGAGCGAGGCCCCGAGTTCTCCGGCGCAGTCAACCACCCCGGGGTAGCGCGCGAAGCGCTGGCGTTGTTCTTTGTCACTTCGCAGGTGTGCGAGCGGCGATGCGTTCAGCCAACCCTGCATCTCATCAAGAGTTTTTCGAGACCTAATTGCTGAGAGCACATTGGCGCGAGGAAAATCCTGTGGCGTTGCGTAGTGAACATTATTTGTCGCAGCGAGAAAGACATTGTTCTCAATAGCGAGACGTGCCAGCACATCATTTCTGGCCGTGTCGTCTGGTGCTCCGTGGTCCCAGAGTTCAACACAGACGTTCTCTCTACCAAAAGAGCTAGTGAGTCGTTGCAGTTCAAACTCGGCTGCTCGTGGGCCATCTTTTATCAGTGCAGTATTGAGAGGTCCTTTTCGACATCCAGTGAGAACTAGCCAGTCGTTAGCGTTCGTTGCTAGTTGTTCAAGGGTAAAGATCGGGGTGCCTTTCTTCCCGTACGCGAGGTGGGCTTCGCCGAGCATGGTGGAGAGTCGTCGGTAGCCTTCTGGTGAGCGAGCAAGAACTACGAGGTGTTCGCCACTGGGGTCACTAACACCCGTGCGCTCACCCGTGGCGTTAAGCGTTATTTCACTTCCAAAGATTGTTCCAAGTCCGAAAGTTCTCGCCGCTTCAGCGAAACGAACCACGCCGTAGAGGCCGTTGTGATCAGTGAGCGCGAGTCCCGAGAGCCCGAGCCTTGCAGCTTCTCCAACAAGTTCTTCGGGGTCACTCGCTCCGTCTAGAAAACTAAATCCAGAGTGGACGTGAAGTTCTGCGTACGTGGCCATCAGTCGTAAATCCCTACGAGCCACCACCGATTTTTCTCTGAGCTAAGTAGTAATGCTTCTCCACCTTCAAGGAGCACCTGAAGATGGGCGCGCTTGCGTCCTG
Source organism: uncultured Acidimicrobiaceae bacterium (assembly GCA_937975915.1). GTDB lineage: Bacteria > Actinomycetota > Acidimicrobiia > Acidimicrobiales > RAAP-2 > RAAP-2. The sequence goes on from CALJTY010000035.1 coordinate 2,664, forward strand.
TCTGCCACCAACGCTCAAGTACTGGCCATGGACCAGCGAACCAGACAATGTGTCTGCGAGCAGCTGATGAGAAGACCAGTGTCGAGGGATCAGCGTTAAGCAGTCCCCTCGAAAGAACTGCCAC
>CALJTY010000036.1 GCA_937975915.1 uncultured Acidimicrobiaceae bacterium
CGACCTGCAGCCCTACGTGGGCCGTGAGGTCGAGACCAAGATCATCGAGCTCGACAAGAACCGCAACAACGTCGTGTTGTCCCGTCGTGCCTGGCTCGAAGAGAGTCAGAAAGAGCAGCGAGGCGACTTCCTTACCAATCTCAAGCCTGGTGAGCGTCGTCGTGGTCACATTTCTTCTGTGGTCAACTTCGGAGCCTTCGTGGACCTTGGTGGCATGGATGGACTTATCCACGTTTCCGAGCTCAGCTGGAACCACATTGAGCACCCCAGCCAGGTTGTGGCTGTTGGTGACGAGGTTGAAGTCGAGGTCATGGAAGTCGATTACTCCAAGGAGAGGATCAGCCTTTCACTTCGTAAGACGCAGAGCGACCCTTGGCAGGTATTCGCCGACGGTCACGCTGTCAATCAGCTGGTCTACGGTCGGATCACGAAGCTTGTTCCCTTCGGTGTATTCGTCCAAGTGGGCGAGGGTATTGAAGGTCTCGTGCACATCTCTGAAATCGCCGCACACCACGTTGAGTCTCCGGATCAGGTGGTGGCCGTTGGTGAAGAGTTGTGGGTCAAGATCATCGAACTCGACACCCAGCGTCGCCGCATCAGCCTGTCCATCAAGGGCGCCGCTGACGGTGGAGAAGTCTCCGAGGAGTACCGTGAGGCCTTTGGTTCACACGCCTACGACGCCGAAGGTAACTACATCGGTGGCATCAACTACGGTGAGTTCACCCCAGAGACTGAGGCTCAGGCCGCTTGGGCGGAGTTCGCAGTTGAGACTCCCGCAGCCGAAGAGGTTTCAGACGCTGAGGCACCAGCCGCCGAATAGCGCTTTAACGAAAAATGCCCCCGACCCTAAGGTCGGGGGCATTTTTATTGACTAGTTACTGGTTCGCTCCAACAAGAGGAAAGTGGCACGCAACCTGGTGACCATCACCGATGTCGCGCAACACTGGCTCTTCGGCTGCGCACTTCTCAGTCGCGAAGGGGCAGCGGGTACGGAAGCGGCAGCCACTGGGAGGATTAAGAGGGCTCGGTGGCTCTCCGCCTAGTGTGGCGCTGTTTTGCACCAAATCGGGATCAGCCTCGAGCGCCGCACCCAACAAGAATTCGGTGTAAGGGTGAGCAGGCTTGTCATACAGAGTGTCGCTAGGACCAATTTCGCAGAGCTTACCCAAGTACATAACGGCAACACGGTCTGAGATGTTCTTGACTACCGCAAGGTCGTGGGCGATGAAGAGCATGGTGAGTCCATACTCCTTCTTTAGGTCCTCGAGCAGGTTCAAAATCTGAGCCTGAATTGAAACGTCGAGTGCTGAGACGACTTCGTCGCAAATCAGCAAGCGGGGACGCATGGCGAGTGAACGTGCGATAGAAATTCTTTGACACTGACCACCAGAAAACTGACGCGCGTATCGATTCCCGTAGACGGCTGGATCAATGCCGACCTTATTGAGCAGGTCGGAAACGATTGAGTCGCGCTCCTGGCCCTTCGCGAGCTTCCAGCAGTCCAAAGGCTCGGCAACGATGTCCTTTACTCGACGGCGAGGGTTAAGCGAGCTAATTGGGTCCTGAAAAATCATCTGCATCTTGCGGCGCAGGTTTCGAGCCTCTTCTTTGTTCAGGCTGGTGAGTTCGTCACCGTCAACGAAGATCTGCCCGCCGGTAGAGGGAACGATCTGCATAAGAGCGCGCCCAGTGGTGGACTTGCCACAACCGGATTCACCTACAAGGCCAAGCGTCTCGCCTTCATAGAGATCAAACGAGATGCCTGCTACGGCGCTTACCCGTTGACGTCCTTTTCGGAACGTCACCTCGAGGTCCTTGACTGACAGAACTACCTTGTTCTTAGCCTCTGACATTGTCATCTCCAATTTCCTTGACGGAGCCAGTATTGATAGATACCGGTGCTCCATTATCTTCAAGTGGGTTCCAGCAGGCGAAATAATGGCCGTCAACGCCGGTCGGCTCGAGAGTAGGCCGTTCTTGCGAGCACTTTTCAGTGGCTCGACTGCAGCGCGGAGCGAATGCACAACCCTCTGTCAACTTGAGGAGGTTTGGTGGACGCCCAGGAATCGTCTGGAGCCGCGTGTGACTGGGGTTTGACACCCGAGGTGTCGACTCCAAGAGGGCCCGTGTGTAGGGCATCTTGTGGTTGCGGAAGACTTCCTTGGTGGTTCCCATTTCGACAATTCGTCCTGCGTACATGACGATGATTCTGTCGGTACGTGTCGCAACTACACCGAGGTCGTGCGTGACCAGGATGACGCTCATCTTCATCTTTAGCTGGAGCTCGTCTAGGAGGTTAAGAATTTGCGCCTGAATAGTTACGTCGAGTCCAGTTGTTGGTTCGTCGGCGAGTAGCAAGGTGGGGTTGCATGCCAGTGCAATTGCAATCATGACGCGCTGACGCATACCACCGGACAATTGAGTGGGGTAGGCGTCGTATCGCTCTTCCGGCGAAGGAATGCCGACGAGAGTAA
>CALJTY010000037.1 GCA_937975915.1 uncultured Acidimicrobiaceae bacterium
CAGTCATTTCTGCTTCACCTTCACGCCAGTCTTCCCATGGCAACTTCTGAGGGAAACCTTGATCGTCGACGAGCAATTCATTCTTCGTGTAGATCGCATCAGCACGATTTGAGAATGAGTACTCAAACATTTTGGACTCAGTGATCGCCTGCGTCGGGCAAGCTTCTACGCATAGGTCGCAGTGGATGCAACGTAAGTAGTTGATTTCATAGATGTACCCGTAACGCTCTCCCGGGCTCACTGGGTGATCAATTGGGTTGTCTAGACCGCGAACGTTGATGCAGTTAGCTGGGCAAACTCCAGCGCAGAGTTCACACCCGATGCACTTTTCCATTCCGTCTTCGTAACGGTTTAGAACATGGCGCCCGTGTTGGCGAGGTTGCTTGGCACGCTTCTTTTGTGGGTAGCTTGTAGTCACGTTTGGTCGACCAATGTGCTGCATTGTGAGTTTGAAGCCACCAAAGAAATCTGTAAATTTACTCATTCGCATCTCCATCAGTGAAGTTACGAAGGGCAAATCCAGGCAGTGGCCGTTGACCAACACTCGGCAAGATTGCTTCGCCATCTTTTCCACGCGACTGACCAATCGCGAAAGAACGCTCAAGCATTGTGTACGAAATAAGAACTATTGCAATCATGATTAGTCCCCAGGGCTTTGAAACAACAAACCCTGCAACAATCAACATCCAGCCAAGGCTGAGTGGAATGAGTCGCTTCCAACCGAGGTCCATTAATTGGTCATAACGGAAGCGTGGAAGTGCGGCACGGAACCAAATGTAACTGAACGCAAAGGCAGTTGTCTTAGCTAAGAACCAAATAATTGGGAATACCCATTTGAAGTGCGGGACTGGCGGGATCCATCCTGCAGGACCACCAAAGAACAATGTCACCATGATTGCTGACATGGTGATGGTGTTCATGAATTCAGCCAGGAAGAACAGTGCGAAGCGAAGCGACGAGTATTCCGTGTGGAATCCACCAACGAGCTCACTCTCGGCTTCAACAACATCAAATGGAGGACGGTTTAGTTCTGCAGTGATGGAGATAAGGAAGACAACAAACGGAACAATACCGAGTCGAATTAAGTTCCAGTGCCAGATACCATGCGCCTGAGAAGTGACGATGCTGTGTGTTGTTAGTGAGCCCGTGGCGAGAATGACCGTAACAATTGTCATACCGAGTGCTGCTTCATAGCTAATCATCTGTGCGCTTGCTCGCACTGAAGAAAGCAGTGGGTACTTAGAACCTGATGACCATCCCGCGAGCATTACTCCGTAGACAGAAATTCCAGACATCGCGAGCATGAGCAAAATACCCATTGGTGGGTTCGCAATCTGCAGCATCACTTGGTGGCCGGCGATGTTGAGCGTTCCGCCAACTGGAACAATAGAGAAGGTAATCAGTGCTGGTACGAGAACCAAGTACGGCGCCAACTTGAAAACAAATCGGTCAGCCTCCGCTGGAATTAGATCTTCTTTAAAGAACAACTTGATTCCGTCAGCAAGCGTCTGCAAAAGTCCGAAAGGTCCCCAACGCTGTGGTCCAATTCGACTCTGCATGTCTGAAATTGCTTTTCGCTCAAACCAAATCATCAAGATAACGGAGCCCATGAGAGCACCGAAGCCCACGAGGACTTTGATGATCACAATGAGAATTACTATTCCGGTCATTCCGTGGCTAAAAAGTGGATCCGATGATGCAAGTAGCGAGTTCATCGTGTCTCCAGTCTTATCTGATTAATAAGTGCAGTCACATCAATAATCGAGCGAATGCCATTGGCATCACTCGACTTCTCAACACCGAACGGAATCTCGACGACGCCACGTGGAACACTGTTGTCGAGCTCCACGGTGACTGAAATAGTTCCGTTAGCACCCACTGCATTTACGCTCACGCCATCTTCAACACCAATGCGCTCAAAGTCGACATGGTTCAATTTGAATGTAGGAGCTTCAATGAGTCCGTGCAGCGCATTCGATCCCTGAACAGCAACGCCGTTGTCATAGAGGCGTCGAGTCAAGTTCACTCGAAGCGCATACCCATCAACTGATGGTGCATCAACATCTCTGCCTGCCTCAACTTGTGCCAAGGTTGCGCTATTCCCGCGTGGACCCTTCACGACTGCGTCAATGGTGGTTGCACCACTTGGTGCACCAAGGCCAACTGATTTCACAGTTCTAATTCCTGGGAACGCCATTGGATCCATGCTCCTGCGAAGTGAAACCTCTTGGCTGTCCACCACAACGCCGTCAGTGCTTGCGTTAGTAAGCACTGACATCGCTGGGTAACCAGTAGTTGATTCAATGATCTTGGACGTTTCTTCGACTGAGTCGAGTCCAATGCTTTGACCGTATTCTTCTGCAAGCTCTGACGCGATTGCGACATCAGTCCACGCTGATCCTGGTGGGACAATTTTTGGAGTGAGCGCGCTTACGCGGCCTTCAATGTTTGTCACAGTTCCAACGCGTTCATAGGAAACACTCGCAGGGAGAATAACGTCGGCGTAAGCAAGCGTCGCTCCACCATGGCCACTCACAACAACAATGTCAGAAGCTTCGAGCGCTTTTAGCGCGAGCGAAGTGTCTGCGATGTTGCCAAGCAAGCAACCACCAAGAAGGAGTGTTGCTTTTTGTTCTCCACTAGCCATTGCTTGGAGCTGAGAAATTGTTCCTCTTCCAGAGCCTTCAGTATTGAGTTGGCGACCTGGGTGAAGTCCAGGACTTAGCCCCATGTCGAGAGCACCGTTCACGTTTGAACGTCGAAGTGCTACGAGGAACTTTGCTTCTGGGTAGTTTTCTGCAAATGTTCGAATAGCAGCTTCAACGATCGAAGCATCTTCAGCTACATTCGCGCGCCCAACGACGAAGACAACACCGTCTCCGGTTTCACCAATGAGCTTTTGAGCATTTTCAATGTCTTCGTTGCTAAAGAGAACATCGAAAGGAACGGTGCCAGTCACCAGTGCCTTGGCGGCGAGGTGTGCTTCGCCAGGTCGGATAGTGATTGTCGACTTCGCAACGTTTGAAAGTGAGGTGCGTCGACCAGCGAGCTCGACGATTGAATTCTTATCTCTCACCGCACTCTCTCGAAGTCGCAAGAACAAGATTGGTAACTCTTCGCGAAGATCACCCGTGAGCGTCACAACGGTGCATGCTCGCGCGGCTTCATCAATAGTTGCCTTAGGGAGTGCCTGCAGTAGTTCAGCGTCAAGTCCATCGCCGTACTGCGCATCAATGTTTTCAGTTCGAAGAACACCTCGAGCAAAACGCTCCCAAGCGAATGCACCTTCATTCGTAAGCGCGGATCCACCAATAACACCGAGTGAATTTCCGTCACCGTGCAGAATCTTTGCCGCGGCGCTTAGTGCTTCAGACCAGCTGACTGCAACGAGTTCTCCGTTGCGGCGAACCATTGGCTCGGTAATTCGCGTTGCAGCGCTGAGGATGTCAGTTGACTCTTCATTTGCGTCAATGGAGTCGAGCGTAAAACGACCCTTGTCACATAGCCATCCGTGGTTAACCGGATCAGAGTCAACACCAAGAACACGTGTAAGTCGGTTACCTGATGACTGCACCGCGACACGGCAGCCAACTGCACATGTAGTGCACGTGCTTTCAACTTGCTCAAGGTCCCATGGACGAGCCGTAAAGCGGTACGGCTTTGCAGTCAATGCGCCCACTGGGCAGATTTGAACTGTGTTGCCTGAAAAGACTGAGTCGAATGGCTGCGTTGGTGATGGCGCAACTTCAATCAGGTCGCCTCGACCTGAGAATGAAATCTGAGCATCACCAGCGACTTCTGAAGCAAACCTCGTACAACGTGCACACTGGATGCATCGTTCGCGGTCGAGAAGAACTAGCTCACCAATTTCAATTGGCTTTACAAAGTGACGCTTTTCTTCGATGAAACGAGTTTCACCTGAACCGTGTGCAAGGGACTGATCTTGCAGTGGACATTCGCCACCCTTGTCACAGACCGGACAGTCGAGTGGGTGGTTTGCGAGCAGGAATTCCAAAATTCCGTCTTGGGCCTTCTTAACTTTTTCAGAGTCAGTAACAACGCTCATGCCGTCGCTCACCTTTAGATAGCAAGCAGGCTGCAGTGTTGCGCCACGAGGACCGTCTACTTCAACAAGGCACATTCGGCAGATTCCGACTGGCTCCATACGTGGGTGGTAGCAAAAACGCGGGATGTAATCCCCCGCATGTTCTGCTGCTTCAATAAGAAGTTCTCCGGGCTTTGCTTCAAATGAGCGTCCGTTTACGGTAATCGAAACTGTGGTGCGCACTTCATCAGTCATGCGGGCATCCTCCGTGTTCGATGTGAGCAATGAACTCGTTACGGAACATAGAGATCGCAGAATTCACTGAAGAAGGGATTGATGGCCCAAGCACACAAATCGTTGTCTGTTGCGGTGGCCACAAAAGTCCCGGTGAGATGTTGTCGCACAGGTCAAGAAGAAGATCGAGGTCTTCGAGGCGGCCACCACCGTGTTCAACGCGATACATCGCACGCTCAATCCATCCAGATCCTTCACGGCACGGCGTGCACTGACCACATGATTCGCGTGAGAAGAACTTAGTAATTCGCCACGTGGCACGAACAACGCATGAATCTTCATCAAGAACAACCACCGAGCCAGAGCCAAGCATCGAACCCTTTTCAGCAACTTGGTCTTGTCCGAGCGGAAGGTCAAGGAGATCAGGTCCAAACCAAGGAGCAGAAACTCCACCTGGAATAAACGCCTTAATCTTCTTGTCGTCAATTATGCCGCCACCAAACTGTGGGTCGTAAATGAGGTCACGGAATGTGTTCTTAACCATCTCGACTTCGTACACACCAGGATTCTTAACTCGTCCCGCAAGTGCGAACAAACGTGTTCCAGTTGAACGACCTTCACCAAGCGCAGCGAACGCCGCGCCTCCATTGTTCACAATCCATGGAAGGTTGGACATTGTTTCAACATTGTTCACGACTGTTGGCTCACCGTAAAGACCCGTTACCGCTGGAAAGAATGGTGGCTTAATCCGTGGGAAACCACGCTTGCCTTCTAGGGCTTCGATTAGTGCAGTCTCTTCACCGCAAATGTAAGCACCCGCTCCTGGGTGCACCACGATGTCGAGTGAGAAGTCAGAACCGAAGATCTTGCTTCCGAGTGCTCCGTGTGCGTATGCGTCGTTAACAGCTTGTTGCACGCGCTCGAGTCCAAGAGCAAATTCGCCACGAAGGAAAATAAATGCCTGGCTAACTTGAAGTGCGTACGCCGCAATGACTACACCTTCGATTAACTGGTGTGGGTCGCGCTCAATTAGATAGTGATCTTTAAATGTTGCAGGTTCTGATTCATCGCCGTTGACGACTAGATACGAAATTGGTGACCTGCGAAGCATTGACCACTTGCGTCCCGCTGGGAATCCAGCTCCGCCACGACCAAGAAGTGACGCAGCGTCAACTTCAGCAGCAACTTTCTCTGGGAACATTCCGAGCGCCTTTTTCAGCGCAACGTAGCCACCAGTTTCAAGGTATCGAGAAAGTGTGTGTGAGTCGTCAAAGTCTTTACGAGAAGAGACAATTTGAGGTGCGCTAAAGGTAGCCATTACTTCTGCTCCTTTGCAGCACGAGCTTCACGGGCTGCCTGCGCGGTGGCGCGCTGTGCAGCAATTTCTTCGCGTGGGGCTTGGAGGCCACCACTTCTACGAACTCGAATAAGTGTTCCGTGTAAAGGAATGTCAGAGTCACGCTTTCCTTCGCGAACTTCTTCCACCATTGCATCAAAGGCATCAGGTGTTGTTGTTCGAACGTAGCGGTGATTCACTTGCACAACAGGTGCAATGTCACAGTCAGCCAAGCATTCTGTTTCTTCTAAAGTGAATAGTCCGTCAGGTGAAGTACCACCAACGGCGCAACCAAGCTTCTTGGTCGCGTGCTCCAAGAGTTCTTCGCCACCAGCGAGCAGACAAGCAATGTTGGTGCAGATTCCAACAACATATTTGCCAACTGGCTCAAGGTGGAACATGTCGTAGAACGCAGCAGTTCCGCGAACTTCCGCTTCTGATGTCCCAACGAGCTCGGCGACTTCAGTAATACCTTCTTCTGAGAGGTAGCCGTCTTGTTCTTGGGCAAGGTGAAGAAGTGGCAACATCGCTGAACGCTTCACCGGATAGAGCGCAACGAGATCTTCAGCACGCTTACGAAGGTCGTTTTGGAAGTGGCTCATCGGTCCACCTCACCCATAACTGGGTCAACAGTAGATATAACGGTGATGGTGTCAGACACTGAGCCACCACGCATAAGCAGAGGCACTGCTTGAAGGTTTACGAAACTCGGTGCGCGAACGTGAATTCGATATGGCTTAGGGCCACCATCTGAAACGATGTAACAACCAAGTTCTCCACGCGGAGATTCGACTGCTGAATACACTTCACCGGCAGGAACGTGAAAGCCTTCAGTGAACAGTTTGAAGTGGTGGATCAGTGCTTCCATTGATTCGTTAATACGAGCGCGTGGTGGTGGGGTTACTTTTGGATCCTGGCTGCGGTAGTCACCACTTGGCATCATTTCGAGACATTGGCGAACAATACGAATTGATTCACGAATTTCGTTAAGACGAATTGCGTAACGGTCGAAGTTGTCACCGTATGTTCCAACAATCACGTCGAAGTCAACTTTGTCGTACGCAAGGTATGGCATCGTGCGACGAAGGTCCCATGCAACACCAGTAGAACGAAGCAGCGGTCCAGTAACTCCAAGAGCTAGTGCTTCTTCTGCGCTAATTGGTGCAACACCAATCATGCGCTGACGGAAAATTGGCTGGCCAGTGAGCAATGTGTCGTATTCAAATGTGCGTGCGTAAATCGTGTCGCAAATAACTTGAACGTCGTCTTGCCATCCGTCGGGAAGATCTGCAGCGACTCCACCTGGTCGAACGTAGTTGAGGTTCATGCGAAGTCCTGCGGTCTTTTCAAAGAATGCCAGAACTAATTCACGCTCACGTAGTCCGTAAATCATCATTGATGTCGAGCCAACGTCCATTCCGTTAGTTGCCATCCACACCAAGTGTGATGAAATTCGGTTCAGCTCGCTCATCATCATTCGAATCCATGTAGCGCGCTCTGGAACTTCAATGCCCAGCAACTTCTCTACTGCCATCGAGTACGAGAGTTCGTTAATGACAGGGCTCAGGTAGTCCATGCGCGTTACGTTCGTGCCGCCTTGAACGTAGCTAAGTGCTTCACCAGTCTTTTCCATTCCAGTGTGCAAGTAGCCAATGACAGGTTTTGATCGAAGAACGAACTCACCGTCAAGTTCCAGCATGATGCGAAGTACACCGTGTGTAGATGGGTGGCTTGGGCCCATGTTGATGATCATCGTCTCATCGTCATTACGCTCAAAGTCAACTGAGTTTGGATCGAGTGTTAGACCGTCAATTCGAAGTACAGAACCGAGTTCACGACCAAGCTCATCCTTGCCCGTTGCTTCGCGGCGCTTGAGTTCCTGCGCACCTTCTGAGGTGTCAGCGACAAGTAGCTCAATGCGCTCAGCGGTACGAATAGTTGTATCGCTCATCGTGGACCTGGAGCATGCTTGAACTGGACCGGTACTTTTCCAATGCCGTAGTCCTTTCGAAGTGGGTGTCCTTCCCAGTCTTCTGGCATCAAGATTCTGGTGAGTTCAGGGTGGCCGGTAAAAATAATTCCGAAGAAGTCAAACGCTTCTCGCTCCATGGCTTCAGTGCCTGGATATAAGGAGA
>CALJTY010000038.1 GCA_937975915.1 uncultured Acidimicrobiaceae bacterium
CAGTCATTTCTGCTTCACCTTCACGCCAGTCTTCCCATGGCAACTTCTGAGGGAACCCTTGATCGTCAACGAGCAATTCGTTCTTCGTGTAAATCGCATCTGCACGGTTTGAGAATGAGTACTCAAACATCTTTGACTCAGTGATTGCCTGCGTCGGGCAAGCTTCTACACATAGGTCACAGTGGATGCAGCGTAAGTAGTTGATTTCGTAGATGTAGCCGTAGCGCTCTCCCGGACTCACTGGGTGGTCCATTGGGTTGTCTAGCCCGCGAACGTTGATGCAGTTAGCCGGGCAAACTCCAGCACAGAGTTCACAACCAATGCACTTTTCCATTCCGTCTTCGTAACGGTTTAGAACATGGCGTCCGTGTTGGCGAGGTTGCTTGGCTCGCTTCTTTTGTGGGTAACTCGTAGTCACGTTCGGGCGACCAATGTGCTGCATTGTGAGCTTGAAACCACCGAAGAAGTCTGTAAATTTACTCATTTGCATCCCCGTCGGTGAAGTCGCGCAGTGCAAATCCAGGCAGTGGTCGTTGACCCACGCTTGGCAAAATTGCTTCGCCATCTTTTCCACGTGACTGACCTAGGGCGAATGAACGCTCCAGCAATGTGTACGAAATAAGGACTGTCGCAATCATGATTAGTCCCCAAGACATTGAAACAACAAACCCTGCAACAATCAGCATCCAGCCAAGACTGAGTGGAATAAGTCGCTTCCAGCCGAGGTCCATTAATTGGTCATAGCGAAAGCGTGGAAGTGCGGCACGGAACCAAATGTAACTGAATGCAAAGGCCGTTGTCTTCGCGAGGAACCAAATAATTGGGAACACCCATTTGAAGTGTGGGACTGGCGGAATCCAACCAGCAGGGCCACCAAAGAACAATGTGACCATGATTGCTGACATGGTAATGGTGTTCATGAATTCGGCCAAGAAGAACAGTGCGAAGCGAAGTGACGAGTATTCCGTGTGAAATCCACCAACAAGTTCACTCTCCGCTTCAACAACGTCAAACGGTGGACGGTTGAGTTCTGCGGTGATTGAGATAAGGAATACAACAAAAGGGACAATGCCAAGACGGATTACGTTCCAGTGCCAAATACCGTGTGCCTGTGAAGTGACAATGCTGTGTGTCGTTAGTGAGCCAGTTGCGAGAATGACCGTAACAATGGTCATTCCGAGTGCAGCTTCATAACTAATCATTTGTGCGCTTGCTCGCACTGAAGAAAGAAGGGGGTACTTCGATCCCGAAGACCAGCCCGCGAGCATTACCCCGTAAACAGAGATACCTGACATAGCGAGCATGAGCAAAATACCCATTGGTGGATTCGCGATCTGCAGCATCACCTGGTGGCCACCAATGTTCAGTGTGCCACCGACTGGAACAATTGAAAACGTAATTAGCGCTGGGACTAGAACTAGGTATGGCGCCAACTTGAAAACAAAACGGTCAGCTTCAGCAGGAATTAGATCTTCTTTAAAGAACAACTTGATTCCGTCTGCGAGCGTCTGGAGAAGTCCGAATGGTCCCCAGCGTTGTGGCCCAATGCGACTTTGCATGTCTGAGATTGCTTTTCGCTCAAACCAAATCATCAAGATAACTGAGCCCATGAGCGCACCGAAGCCCACGAGAACTTTGATAATCACAATGAGGATTACAACGCCAGTCATTCCGTGGCTAAAGAGTGGATCCGTTGAGGCGAGTAACGAGTTCATCGGGTCTCCAGTCTTATTTGATTAATAAGTGAAGTTGCATCAATAATCGAACGCACACCATTGACGTCGCTCAACTTTTCAACTCCAAATGGAACTTCTACAACGCCACGAGGAACATTGTTGTCTAGTTCAATTGTCACCGAAATAGTTCCGTTGGCTCCCACAGCATTTACGCTCACGCCATCTTCGGCGCCAATGCGCTCGAAGTCGACATGGTTCAACTTGAAGGTTGGAGCTTCAATGAGTCCATGTAGTGCGCTTGATCCCTGAACTGCGATGCCGTTGTCGTAGAGACGTCGAGTTAGGTTCACTCGAAGCGCGTACCCATCAACTGATGGTGCATCTATTTCTCTTCCAGCATCGACTTGTGCGAGGGTTGCGCTATTTCCACGTGGACCCTTCACAACTGTGTCAACGACGGTCGCGCCACTTGGTGCACCAAGGCCAACAGACTTCACAGTCCTGATACCTGGGAACGCCATTGGGTCCATGCTTCTGCGAAGTGATACTTCTTGACTGTCCACCACTACGCCGTCAGTGCTTGCGTTAGTGAGCACTGAAATGGCAGGGTACCCAGTGGTTGATTCAATGATCTTTGAAGTTTCGTCGACTGAGTCGAGCCCAATGCTTTGTCCGTATTCTTCGGCGAGCTCAGATGCGATTGCAACGTCTGTCCAAGCTGATCCTGGTGGAACAATCTTTGGCGTCAGTGCGCTTACGCGGCCTTCAATGTTCGTCACTGTTCCAGCACGCTCATAAGAAACACTTGCTGGGAGAACAACGTCAGCATACGCAAGTGTTGCTCCTCCATGACCACTCACAACGACAATGTCTGAACCTTCGAGGGCCTTCAGCGCGAGTGAGGTGTCTGCGATGTTGCCGAGCAAACATCCACCGAGAAGAAGTGTTGCTTTTTGTTCTCCGCTAGCCATTGCCTGGAGCTGAGCAATGGTGTCTCTGCCAGAACTTTCAGTATTGAGGCGACGTCCTGGGTGTAGTCCTGGACTTAGCCCCATGTCGAGTGCACCATTTACGTTTGAGCGACGAAGCGCCACAAGGAATTTTGCTTCTGGGTAATTTTCAGCGAATGTGCGAATAGCTGCTTCAACAATCGAAGCGTCTTCTGCAACATTTGGTCGACCTACAACGAAGACAACTCCGTCTCCATTTTCACCAATCAGCTTTTGTGCATTTGTAATGTCTTCGCTGGTGAAGAGAACGTCGAATGGAACAGTTCCAGACACCAATGCCTTAGCAGCGAGGTGTGCTTCGCCAGGTCGAATAGTGATTGATGACTTTGCGACATTAGAAAGCGATGTCTGTCGTCCAGCAAGTTCGACGATTGAATTCTTGTCTCGTACGGCACTCTCTCGAAGTCGCAAGAACAAAATCGGAAGTTCTTCACGAAGATCGCCCGTAAGTGTCACAACGGTGCATGCACGAGCGGCTTCATCAATGGTTGCTTTAGGAAGTGCCTGAAGTAGCTCTGCGTCAAGCCCATCACCGTACTGCGCGTCAATGTTTTCAGTGCGAAGTACACCGCGAGCAAAACGCTCCCAAGCAAATGCGCCTTCGTTGGTGAGTGCAGATCCACCAATGACACCAAGTGAACTTCCTTCACCGTGCAGAATCTTTGCCGCAGCACTTAGCGCTTCAGACCAGCTAACAGAAACAAGCTCGCCATTGCGGCGAACCATTGGTTCGGTGAGTCGAGTTGCAGCACTAAGAAGGTCAGTTGACTCCTCATTGCCGTCAACTGAGTCAAGCGTAAAGCGACCCTTGTCACATAGCCATCCGTGGTTCACCGGATCTGAGTCAACACCTAGAACACGAGTAAGTCGGTTACCTGACGACTGAACCGCAACGCGACAACCAACGGCGCATGTAGTGCATGTGCTTTCAACTTGCTCTAAGTCCCATGGACGAGCAGTAAAGCGGTACGGCTTCGCAGTCAATGCGCCCACTGGGCAAATTTGAACTGTGTTTCCTGAAAAGACTGAGTCGAATGGTTGCGTTGGAGAAGGAGCCACTTCAATCAGGTCACCGCGACCCGAGAATGAAATTTGTGCATCGCCCGCAACCTCTGCAGCGAACCTCGTACAGCGTGCGCACTGAATGCAGCGTTCGCGGTCGAGAAGAACTAGTTCACCAATTTCAATTGGCTTTACGAAGTGACGCTTTTCTTCAATGAATCGTGTTTCACCTGAACCGTGAGCGAGTGCCTGATCCTGCAGTGGGCATTCGCCACCTTTGTCACAAACCGGGCAGTCGAGTGGGTGATTTGCGAGCAGGAATTCCAAAACGCCGTCTTGTGCCTTCTTCACTTTTTCAGAATCAGTTACGACACTCATGCCGTCGGTCACTTTTAGATAGCAAGCAGGTTGCAGTGTTGCACCACGAGGACCGTCTACTTCAACAAGACACATACGGCAGATACCGACTGGCTCCATACGTGGGTGGTAGCAAAAACGTGGAATGTAATCCCCCGCACGTTCTGCGGCTTCAATAAGAAGTTCACCCGGCTTAGCTTCAAAGGAGCGTCCGTTTACGGTGATCGAAACTGTGGTGCGCACTTCATCAGTCATGCGGACATCCTCCGTGTTCAATGTGAGCAATGAACTCATTGCGGAACATTGAGATTGCAGAATTCACTGAAGAAGGAATTGATGGCCCAAGCACACAGATGGTTGTCTGCTGTGGTGGCCACAAAAGTCCCGGCGAGATGTTGTCGCAGAGGTCGAGAAGTAGGTCGAGGTCTTCAAGGCGACCGCCGCCGTGTTCAATGCGGTACATCGCGCGCTCAATCCAGCCCGATCCTTCGCGGCACGGCGTGCACTGACCACATGATTCGCGCGAGAAGAACTTCGTGATGCGCCACGTGGCACGAACAACACATGAATCTTCGTCAAGAACAACGACCGAACCTGATCCAAGCATCGAGCCCTTTTCAGCAACTTCGTCTTGTCCAAGTGGAAGGTCAAGCAGGTCAGGCCCGAACCAAGGAGCAGAGACTCCACCCGGGATAAACGCCTTGATCTTCTTGTCATCAATTAGACCCCCACCAAACTGTGGGTCATAGATAAGGTCACGGAAAGTGTTCTTAACCATTTCAACTTCGTACACGCCTGGGTTCTTTACTCGTCCAGCAAGTGCGAACAAACGTGTTCCAGTTGAACGACCTTCTCCTAGGGCTGCAAATGCGGCTCCGCCGTTATTCACAATCCAAGGGAGGTTAGACATTGTCTCAACGTTGTTAACAACTGTTGGCTCTCCATAAAGACCCGTAACCGCTGGGAAGAATGGTGGCTTAATACGTGGGAAACCACGCTTGCCTTCAAGCGCTTCAATTAGCGCAGTCTCTTCACCGCAGATGTATGCGCCAGCACCAGGGTGCACGACGATGTCGAGTGAAAAGTCTGAACCGAAGATTTTGCTTCCGAGTGCACCGTGTGCGTACGCATCATTAACTGCTTGCTGAACGCGCTCGAGTCCAAGTGCAAATTCTCCACGAAGGAAAATAAATGCTTGACTAACTTGCAGTGCGTACGCCGCAATGACAACACCCTCAATTAACTGGTGTGGGTCACGCTCAACTAGGTAGTGGTCTTTGAATGTTGCAGGCTCTGATTCGTCGCCGTTCACAACAAGATATGAAATTGGAGACCTGCGAAGCATTGACCACTTACGTCCTGCTGGGAATCCAGCTCCCCCTCGTCCGAGGAGCGACGCAGCATCAACTTCGGCAGCAACCTTCTCAGGGAACATACCGAGTGCCTTCTTCAGCGCAACGTATCCACCAGTTTCAAGGTAACGAGAAAGGGTGTGAGAGTCGTCAAAGTCTTTACGAGAAGAAACAATCTTTGGTGCGCTAAAGGTAGCCATTACTTCTGCTCCTTTGCGGCACGTGCTTCACGAGCAGCCTGCGCGGTGGCGCGCTGTGCAGCGATTTCTTCACGTGGGGCTTGGAGTCCACTGCTTCTGCGCACGCGAATGAGTGTTCCGTGTGATGGAATTTCAGATTCACGCTTGCCATCACGAACTTCTTCGATCATTGCATCGAATGCGTCGGGCGTAGTTGTTCGAACGTAACGGTGGTTCACTTGGACAACTGGTGCAATGTCACAGTCAGCCAAGCATTCCGTCTCTTCTAATGTGAAGAGTCCGTCTGATGAAGTACCGCCAACGGCGCATCCAAGTTTCTTGGTTGCGTGCTCTAAGAGTTCTTCGCCACCAGCGAGCAGACAAGCAATGTTGGTGCAAATTCCAACAACGTATTTTCCAACTGGCTCTAAGTGGAACATGTCATAGAACGCTGCAGTTCCTCGAACTTCAGCTTCTGATGTTCCTACGAGTTCAGCAACCTCAGTAATTCCCTCTTCTGAGAGGTAGCCGTCTTGTTCTTGCGCTAAGTGAAGTAGCGGCAACATTGCAGAACGCTTCACTGGGTACAGCGCAACGAGGTCTTCAGCGCGCTTTCGAAGGTCATTTTGGAAGTGACTCATCGGTCCACCTCGCCCATAACTGGGTCAACTGTAGAAATAACAGTGATGGTGTCAGAAACTGAACCACCACGCATAAGAAGGGGAACCGCTTGTAGGTTTACGAAACTCGGAGCACGAACGTGAATTCGGTACGGCTTAGGTCCACCATCTGAAACGATGTAGCAACCAAGTTCTCCACGAGGTGATTCCACTGCTGAATACACTTCCCCGGCTGGAACATGGAATCCTTCAGTGAAGAGCTTGAAGTGGTGAATGAGAGCTTCCATTGATTCATTAATGCGTGCACGTGGCGGTGGCGTTACTTTAGGATCTTGGCTTCGGTAGTCACCACTTGGCATCATTTCAAGACACTGACGAACAATGCGGATTGATTCGCGAATTTCGTTAAGTCGAATTGCATAGCGGTCAAAGTTGTCACCGTAGGTTCCAACAATTACGTCGAAGTCAACCTTGTCGTATGCGAGATAAGGCATCGTGCGGCGAAGGTCCCACGCAACACCAGTTGAGCGAAGTAGCGGTCCAGTGACTCCAAGCGCGAGTGCTTCTTCTGCACTGATTGGAGCAACACCAATCATGCGCTGGCGAAAGATTGGCTGCCCAGTAAGAAGTGTGTCGTATTCAAATGTGCGTGCGTAAATCGTGTCGCAAATAACTTGAATGTCGTCTTGCCATCCATCAGGAAGATCTGCAGCAACTCCACCTGGGCGCACGTAGTTGAGGTTCATGCGAAGCCCTGCAGTCTTTTCAAAGAACGCCAGAACTAATTCACGTTCACGTAGACCGTAAATCATCATTGATGTTGAGCCAACGTCCATTCCGTTAGTAGCCATCCACACCAAGTGTGATGAAATTCGGTTCAACTCACTCATCATCATTCGAATCCATGTAGCGCGCTCTGGCACTTCAATGCCGAGCAACTTCTCTACTGCCATTGAGTATGAGAGTTCGTTGATGACAGGACTTAAGTAGTCCATACGAGTTACGTTCGTGCCGCCTTGAACGTAACTGAGTGCTTCGCCAGTCTTTTCCATTCCAGTGTGCAAGTAACCAATAACAGTCTTAGAGCGAAGAACGAACTCACCGTCTAGTTCCAGCATGATGCGAAGCACACCGTGAGTTGATGGGTGACTTGGGCCCATGTTGATGATCATTGTCTCATCGTCATTACGCTCAAAGTCAATTGAGTTTGGATCGAGTGTTAGACCATCAATTCGAAGTACGGAACCGAGCTCGCGACCAAGCTCATCCTTGCTCGTTGCTTCGCGGCGCTTTAGTTCCTGTGCGCCTTCTGAGGTGTCAGCGACAAGTAACTCAATACGCTCAGCGGTACGGATAGTTGTATCGCTCATCGTGGACCTGGAGCGTGCTTGAACTGGACCGGTACTTTTCCAATGCCGTAGTCCTTGCGAAGTGGGTGTCCTTCCCAGTCTTCTGGCATCAAGATTCTGGTGAGCTCAGGGTGGCCGGTGAAAAGAATCCCGAAGAAGTCAAACGCTTCTCGCTCCATGGCTTCAGTGCCTGGATATAAGGAGA
>CALJTY010000039.1 GCA_937975915.1 uncultured Acidimicrobiaceae bacterium
CAACATTTATGAAGCCGTCTTCGTATCGACCTGTCTTCGAACGGAAGTCTTTGCTGTAATTGACCGTTTCCACGGTGCGGTTGATGAAATCACCGAAACCATTGCAGAAGCCACGCAGACCGACGCCGCACTATTTGCTGACAAGTTGACAATTCACTACGACAAGGATGTTCCGACCCACCTCTTCCAAGTGGCTTCTGGTATCAAGGCCATTATCCCGGGTGAGTATGAAGTTCTTGGACAAATTCGCCGCGCACTGGAATTCGCGCAAATTGAACACACCAGCGGCACCGAGCTCGATGAACTTTTCACTCGCGCTATCGCTACTGGTCGAAAAGTCCGCTCAACTACCAACATCGCCAAGGGAACTACCAGTTTCGCCCAGGCCGCAACGCAGCTCGCTGCTGAACAGCACAACGGTCCACTTGATGGTGCGAACGTTGTTGTCATCGGAGCAGGTCAGTTGGCATCTGGTGTTGTTAAGTCACTACTAGCAAGTGAGAAGGGGATTGCGAAGTTAACAATTTGCAACCGTACCGTTTCGAATGCTGAGGCGATTAGCAATGAGCTCCAAGATGCTCGAATTCACATCGCAGGACTCGATGAGATTTCATCGCTTCTACCAACTGCATCATTGGTGATTTCTGCTGTTGAAACCCTTGAGCCTCTTATCACTAAGGAATCTGTCGGTTCATTCAATCACGAAGTGCTCATCATGGACTTAAGCGTTCCACGTTCTGTTACGTCTGACGTTGAAGAGATTGCCTCTATCCACCGAATTGACCTTGAGATTCTGAAGGAAAAGGTCGACGCAGCTCTTTCTGGTCGTCAAGAGGCCATGGCCGACGCTCTAAAGATTGTCGAAGTCGAAACAGATAAATACCTCGACGATCAGCGTGCTCGTGGGGCAGTGGAGATTATTCGCTCTTTTAGAGACGATCTTGACAAAATCATCGATGTCGAGATGCAAAAGCGCCTTCAAGACTTCGCCGATCTAAGCCCCGAGAACAAGGAAAAGGTTGAAGTACTTGTTCGATCAATCGTGGCGAAGATTTCTCACAAGCCAACAGCTGTTCTAAAAGACACCGCCGGAACGGACCAGGGCGCAAGACTCGCTGAGTCCATTAAAATACTGTTTGACCTTTAATCAAGCAAAGCAGAGCACGTGTCCAATAAAGAGTGGTTCGAAAGAGCCCAAGCAGTTATCCCCGGTGGAGTTGACTCACCAGTTCGCTCCTTCAGTTCCGTTGGAGGAACTCCCTACACGGTTGTTTCTGGAAGTGGCGCGTACGTCACTGACGTTGAAGGAAAGACCTACATTGACTTCGTCCAGTCCTACGGTGCCTCAATCCTCGGACACGCTCACCCAGAAGTAGTTCGTGCTCTCCAGGTAGGCGCTACTCGTGGCACAACCTTTGGTGCCCCGACGCAAGAAGAAGTCATCCTCGCCGAAAAGATTGTTGGCCGCATTGACGGGCTCGAACAGATTCGCTTTGTCTCTTCAGGAACTGAAGCAGTTATGAGTGCGGTTCGCCTCGCTCGTGGCTACACGAATCGACAGAAGATCTTGAAGTTTGATGGTTGCTACCACGGACACTCTGATGGACTACTGGTCGCTGGTGGCAGTGGAGTAGCGGAGATGGGCATTGCCGGTTCTGCTGGAGTGACCGAGGGAGCAATTGCAGACACCATGGTCGCTCCTTACAACGTGGTTCCAAAACTCGACGACTCAGTTGCATGTGTGCTGGTGGAACCAGTGGCAGCGAACATGAACATTGTTGCGCCTACTGAGGGATTCCTACAGGGACTTCGCGACGAGTGTGACCGCGTTGGTGCACTGCTTATCTTTGACGAAGTAATCACAGGATTTCGACTTTCACATGGTTCAGCTCAAGACTTCTTCTCTGTAAAGCCTGACATTTGGTGCTTTGGAAAAATCATTGGTGGCGGACTTCCGGTTGGAGCATTTGGTGCTTCGAAGAAGATTCTGAGTGTGCTCGCACCTAATGGTCCGGTCTACCAAGCGGG
>CALJTY010000040.1 GCA_937975915.1 uncultured Acidimicrobiaceae bacterium
ATGGAAGCCTCTGAGGGGGCTGGGAAGCCCATTTCCGAGGGATAGGATTATCAACCGTGCGTACAGTCGTTCTCTACATCACCCTCGTGATCAACGTGGTCACCATGTTCTCCCTGATTGTCGGCGTTTTGCTGCACAGCGGGCAGGGCGGTGGCCTCTCGGACATGTTCGGTGGTGCAAGCGGTGCTGGCCTTGGTTCAGCAGCTGCCGAGAAGAACCTCAATCGCATCACGGCAGTCTTTGCGGCGATCTGGTTGTTCACGGTCATCGCACTGGCGTTCTTGCTCAACAAGTAGGCCGTTGGTTCCACGGGTAACCGTGGCTAACCTTTATGTTCCACGTCGAAGTGGCGAAATAGGCAGACGCACCAGTTTAAGGGACTGGCGCTCGTGAGGGCGTGGGGGTTCAAGTCCCCCCTTCGACACCAATGCGATTAACAAAGATTGTTGCCACTCTTGGGCCGGCATCTTTATCCCAGGACGGCATCCGCAGTTTGTGGGAAGCAGGGGCTTCAGTATTCCGTCTGAATTGTTCCCATTTGTCAACTGACGATTTACCAGCTTCAGTAGCAATGGTTCGCCAAGCTGCTCCTGAGGCAGCAGTTCTTGTTGACATACAAGGCCCCAAACTTCGCTTTGTTCCCGAGGACATCCATCTTGATGACAATTCACTCGTTACTTTTTCTTTAGATGATTTGGGCATTGAATCCAATGAAGATTCTCAGGCTCGTGGTGTTGCCGTCGGACATCGAGTGCTTATGGACGACGGTCGTTTGGAGACGATCGTTGAGGAGGCGAGTGGCTCAACACTTTCGTTGCGCGTTCACCGAGGTGGATTGCTGAAGCACGGCAAGGGAATCAATCTTCCCGATACAGAAGTACGTGGCGGAGTTCTTTCCGACAAAGACATTGCGGATCTCAAAGTTGCACGCGAACTGAACGTAGAGATTGTTGCAATTTCATTTGTGCAGTCACCGTCTGATGTAGAAGCAGTTCGAGAAATTGTGGGTTCGGGGATTCTTCTTTTCGCCAAGATTGAGCGTCCTCAAGCGTTGGAACGTATCGATGCTATTTGCGCTGTTAGTGATGGCGTCATGGCGGCCAGAGGTGACCTAGGCGTTGAGACGCCGTACGAAAGTGTGCCGGCTGCTCAATCCAAGATTGCGTTGAGCGCGCTCCGTGCGGGTGTTATCTCCATCTGTGCCACTGAAATGCTGGAGTCGATGACAACTTCGTCCAGGCCGACACGTGCGGAGGTTGCAGACGTGAGTGGGGCAGTGAGGGACGGTTATGACGCAGTCATGCTCTCTGGTGAGACTGCGATGGGACATCACCCAAGCGAAGCAGTTCGTGCAATGTCACGTATTTGTGAAGAGGCGGAGAAGCATGTCGCAATGCCGAACCATTTTGCTGATCAAAACCCTGAAGCAGCGGCGGTCACTGCTGCCGCTAGTGCACTTGCAAAACGAATCTCTGCTGATCTCATTCTTTCCATAACGCTGACCGGCTTCTCTGCGCGCCTCTTGGCATCCTGTCGTCCAGATTGCCCCATCGTTGCTGCAACTCCTGTTGCGAAAAATGCACGTCAGTTAAATGTCTGTCGGGGTGTTTTTCCGCTGGTCGTTCAACGTGATGGCGACATCACTTTTGCAATTACAGCGGCGATGAGTGTGGCGAAAGAGAGAGCTCTCATGAAGAGCGGCGACACCGTGGTTGTTTGCGCCACTCGTCTTAATCCGAACTCCGACGCCGACACAGTTCTCTTGCACCGCGAGCCGTAAGCCGGTTCTTATAGGCAGTTGTAGATTGCATCCATTAGGGCTCTATTGCGCGGGTTTTGCCAACGTGGACCCATCTGGTTCAT
>CALJTY010000041.1 GCA_937975915.1 uncultured Acidimicrobiaceae bacterium
GTGACTTCTTGGTTGGGATAGTGGTGTTGCGCTCAATGATCTTGGTCATAACGCCGCCTTGGGTTTCAATACCAAGTGAAAGTGGTGTGACGTCTAGAAGAAGGATGTCCTTCACTTCGCCCTTTAGAACACCGGCCTGCACTGCTGCACCAACGGCAACAACTTCGTCTGGGTTCACGCTCTTATTTGGCTCTTTGCCAGTGACTTTTTGCACGAGTTCTTGTACTGCAGGAATACGTGTTGAACCACCGACCATGATGACGCTATCGATCTTGTCAATCGTTAGACCGGCGTCCTTGATTGCTTGTTCGAATGGCTTGCGGCAACGCTCAACGAGGTCAGCTGTGAGTTCATTGAACTTCGCACGTGTGAGCTTGATGTCGAGGTGCTTCGGACCATCTGCGGTTGCAGTGATGAATGGCAAGTTAATTTGTGTCTCTTGAACAGCAGACAGTTCAATCTTTGCTTTTTCAGAAGCTTCTTGAAGACGTTGAACGGCCATCTTGTCTTGACTGAGGTCAACACCTTCGGTGTCCTTGAATGTCTTTACGAGATACTGCATAACTGCGTTGTCCCAGTCGTCACCACCAAGGTGAGTGTCACCATGGGTTGACTTAACTTCGAACACACCGTCTGCAATTTCTAGAACTGAAACGTCGAACGTTCCTCCACCGAGGTCGAACACAAGGACTGTTTGTTCCTTGCCACCCTTGTCGAGTCCGTACGCAAGTGCTGCTGCGGTTGGCTCGTTTACGATACGAAGAACTTCAAGTCCTGCAATCTGACCAGCTTCTTTTGTAGCGGTGCGCTGGGCGTCATTGAAGTACGCAGGCACAGTGATCACTGCCTGAGTAACTGTGTCACCAAGGTAAGCCTCAGCGTCACGCTTTAGCTTCTGCAAAATACGTGCGGAGATTTCTTGTGGCGTGTACTTGGTGCCGTCGATGTCAACGGTCCAGCTCTCGCCCATGTGACGCTTTACTGAGCGAATAGTGCGCTCAGGGTTTGTGATTGCTTGACGCTTGGCGACTTCTCCAACGAGAACTTCACCGGTCTTTGAGAAACCAACGATTGAGGGGGTCGTGCGACCACCTTCAGCGTTAGGGATTACAACGGGCTCACCCGCTTCGAGAAAACTAACCACCGAGTTGGTGGTTCCTAGGTCGATTCCGACTGCCTTGGCCATAAAAACTCCTTAAATTAAAGGGTTTTGCTCGCCGGACCTTCCGGGAAGACGCAACCCATGACATCCAGTGTACAAAGTTGAGTGTCCTCTTGTCAAGAAAACTTCTAAGGCTTTAGTCACTTCTTAGATTTCCTTGTATTTAAGGGAGAAACATAAGGCATTCTGCCCTTTTGGCTTTTTCGGAGGGGTGGTTTAGGCTTATTTGTATGGCAGATCTAATTCTCCTTCGTCACGGGCGTTCTGAATGGAACGAACTCAACCTCTTCACGGGGTGGCACGATGTTGACCTCACCGCCGAAGGCGTTGCTGAGGCGCAGGCCGCCGGAGTGCTGCTCGCCAACGAACCGGGACTTGATCTTCGAGTCCTACACACTTCTCTTCTGTCTCGTGCAATCCGCACCGCCAACATCTCTCTCTCAACTGCTAATCGCTCGTGGCTCCCAGTTCGTAGAAGTTGGCGACTCAATGAGCGTCACTACGGCGACCTCACGGGCAAGGACAAAAAAGAAACTGCTGAGAAGTTTGGAATGGAACAACTGAAGCTCTGGCGACGTTCCTACGACGTTCCGCCTCCACCGCTGCCCGATGGTGATCCACGAAGCAATGTAGGAGACCCTCGTTACCGCGACGTTCCAGTTGAAGCAATACCTATGACTGAATGCTTGAAGGATGTTGTTGCCCGCGTGTCTCCGTACTTCACTGAAGTGATTGCAGAAGATCTTCGTAAAGAAGGAGTGCTCGGGGGATCGGTGCTTGTTGTGGCGCATGGCAACTCTCTTCGTGCACTTCGAATGATTCTGCAAAACATCCCAGAAGATGAAATCACCAACTTAGAAATTCCAACCGGTATTCCTTACCGCATCAAGTTTGATAACGAGTTAAACATTCTTAGTGCCGGTTACTTAGGGGATGCAGTTGCAGCACAGGCCGCGGCTGAAGCAGTTGCACGTCAAGCTGGATAATACAGATTTACTTCTTTAAAGAAACACCCTTAAATGCAATTTCACAGAATTGGTGTGCAACTTCTTTTGGTGAAAGTGCACCGTTTTCGTCGTACCATTGGAACGAATATGCAGTCATCCCTAAGAAGCAAAATGCTAATAAGTGAGCGTTTATTTCTGGTGTAATTTCTTTATTTTTTACACCATTATTTATTGCATTAAGAATTAAAGTCTCAACAAGTAGTCGCTTTGCTCGCACTGATTCAAATATGGGATCCTCAAAAAATCTACGTTCTTGATAAAAGATTGCAACATGTGCTCGGTGTGAAACAATCATTTCAAGTCCGACTGTCATAATTTTTTCAATTACTTCTTCCGAACTCAAATTCAATTTTAAGATTGGCGTGAGCATTTCTAACTGAGTATCCAAATATTCCATTTGGATTGTGAGCAGAAGTTCTATTTTGGTAGCAAAGTGGTGATAGAAAGCTCCTTTTGTCAATTCAGCAAGTTGTGCAATCTCTTGGACTGCAGTTCCGTTATACCCATTTTTACTGAAGAGCTCTAGTGCGCTTTCAATAATTCTCTGTCGAGTTCGCGCAGGGTCGTAGCCAGCGCCTGAAACCTCAATTTTTGGAATATTTTTTTCCATCACACCTTCAGACTCTTAACTATTACCTACAAATTCATCAGCAACCCAGACGGAATCTTCAATTCTTAGCTGCGCTCGTAGTTCGTGTTTAAGAACTTTACCAGTTGTATTGCGTGGCAACTCGCTATAAATGAATACTGCCTTGGGAATCTTAAACTTACCAAGATAGCTAC
>CALJTY010000042.1 GCA_937975915.1 uncultured Acidimicrobiaceae bacterium
GGCATGCCAAGTGGCCCTCCCCACTGGTGGGTTATTTCGCCGCTCAATGTTGGGAAAAGTTCGCGAAGAGTTGTTCCAAGTTCATCAAAGACCTTCTGGTTGAAGTCGAAACGCTCTTCAATGGTTGAGCCAAAATGATACGGTGACCCTCGACCACCAAACGCAATTCGGTTGTCATCGGTGCGCTGTCCATAAATAATGAGATGTCGGTCATCAGCGAAGGTTTCATATTTTGAGAATCCAACCTCATTCCAGAATTCGTCACTCTGAGGTTCGCTGGCAATCATCAAAGAGTAAATAGGTGCAAGAGTTCTGCGTTCACCTGAAAAAGTGGAGGTGAACCCTTCGGTTGCTCGAATGACGAATTCTGCGTGGATGGAACCTTGCGGCGTTATGACCTCTGGCTGACTACGACGTGTTTTTGGAACAATTCTGGTGACTGTACTGTTCTCAAAGATCTCCACACCTAACGCCTCGCAAACGTCACTAAGGCCCCTAGCGAGCTTGGCTGGGTGCACACGAGCACAGTGTGGCGAGAAAGTTGCACCGAGAGAGCCATGAAGGTGTCCGCGTTCACGAGTCTGCTCTTTGTTGAGCCACGTAAGGTCATCAGTACTACTTCCTGATTGGTGCGTAGCTTCAACTGCGTTCTGCAGCCTTGAAGCCTGTACTTCACTGCGTGCGAACGTGAGCGTTCCACCGTGACGAAAGTTGGCATCAATTCCATCTGCACTCAAAGAATCGCCAAGATTTTTTACTGAGTTCTGAAGCATGCTTCGCTGATGGCTGAGCGCTTCAGCTCCGAAGTTCCGAGAAATTTGCTCATCGCTCACAGGGAATAATGCTGAAACCCAGCCACCGTTACGGCCAGAAGCACCAAATCCGCAGACTGTTTTTTCCACGACAGCAATGCGAAGACTCGGATCTCTACGTTTTAGTTCACGTGCTGTCCAAAGGCCGGTGTAACCACCGCCAACAATGCAGACATCAACGTCAATGTGAGTCTCTAGCGAACGCCTAGGCGTGACCGGACTAGTTAGTTGTGACCACCACAGTGAAGCAGGTGGGCGCACTAGAGGTGCTTGATAGCTCCGGTGAAGACCTCACGGAGAGTACCGACCATCCAGTCGATGTCTTGGCGTGTGGAAATCAGTGGAGGAGCGAGTTGGACAACTGGGTCGCCTCGGTCATCAGAACGACAAATGAGTCCGCGACGGAACATTTCGGGTGAAATGAATCCACGAAGGAGACGCTCTGCTTCTTCACCCTGCCAGGTTTCCTTGGTGACTTGATCCTTGACGAGTTCAACTCCCCAGAAGTAACCAGCACCACGAACGTCACCAACAATTGGAATGTCCTTAAGTCCATTAAGCGACTCACGGAAGTATTCCTCGTTCAATTGAACGTTGCCGAGTACGTTTTCACGCTCGATAATGCCAATTGAAGTCAGCGCCATCGCGGCGCTGAGTGGGTGACCGGCCCAGGTGAAGCCGTGAATGAATGAAGTGTCACCATGCTGGAATGGCTCAGCAATTCGATCAGAAACGATCATGGCTCCCATTGGAGCGTAGCCAGCGGTGATTCCCTTGGCACAGGTGATGATGTCTGGAACAAAGTCATACTTCTGGCCACCGAACCATGTTCCAATGCGACCGAAGGCACAAATAACTTCGTCAGTTACAAGCAGCACACCGTACTTGTCGCAAATGCGGCGAACTTCTTTGAAGTAACTCTGTGGTGGCGCGAAGCATCCACCAGCATTTTGTACTGGCTCTAAGAACACAGCAGCAATAGTTTCTGCGCCTTCTCGAAGAATTGCTTCTTCGATCTGCTGAGCAGACCACAGTCCGTATGCTTCAAAATCATCAGCGTGCTTGGTCGCACGATAGAAGTTCACGGCCGGAACTTTTACAGCTCCAGGCACAAGTGGCTCGAAAGGCTTAC
Organism: uncultured Acidimicrobiaceae bacterium; assembly: GCA_937975915.1. Classification (GTDB taxonomy): domain Bacteria; phylum Actinomycetota; class Acidimicrobiia; order Acidimicrobiales; family RAAP-2; genus RAAP-2. The sequence continues at coordinate 1,945 of CALJTY010000042.1, forward strand.
GGTAGCTCTCGAGTGAAGTAATTGTTAGCGCTCCAAGGGTTGTTCCGTGATAGGCAACGTCGCGACTAATTACTTTGTAGCGATTCGTGTCACCACGAAGACGGTGATATTGGCGAGCGAGTTTCCAAGCACTTTCGTTAGCTTCGCCTCCACCAGTTGTGAAGAACACCTTGTTGAGGTCTCCAGGGGCCAAACTTGCGAGCTTCTCAGCGAGTTCGATTGCCTTGGGGTGTGAGTACGTCCACACTGGAAAGAAAGTCATTTCTTTTACAGAGTTCGCCGCTGCTTCTGCAAACTCTGGACGTCCGTGGCCAAGCATGTTTGTATAAAGACCAGAGATTCCGTCAAAGTACTTCTTGCCGTTCGCGTCAAAGACGTGCACGCCTTCTCCTCGAACGAATACTGGAACTTCGTTAGTCTCCGAGTAGGAGCCCATTCGCGACATGTGTAACCACAAGTTGCGTCGTGCCCGCTCGGAGTAGGTATGGCTTGGCTCCTCAGAACTCGAAACGGCCATGCCGTCTGAGTAAATTTCATTGATTGTCATTTTGTTCCCCATGCGTAGGTCTGCTTTGAAAGCTTCAAATACAGAAATGTTTCAACTTCGGTCACACCCGGGATGCTTCGGATGGAGTCGTTGAGTAGTTGCACCAGAGCCGCGTCATCAACTGCAATGACTTCGGCGATGATGTCGAAGCTACCGGCGGTCATAACCACGTAGTTAGCTTCTTCGATTGCTGCGACTTGGTCGGCGACTTTTCTAACGTCACCGTGAACACGAATACCCACGAGCGCTTCACGGCCATATCCCATTTGAAGTGGGTCGGTGATAGCCACTATCTGCATGACACCGGTGTCTTTGAGGCGCTGCACGCGACGGCGCACTGCTGGCTCAGAAAGTCCCACGTCTTCGGCGATCGCTCCATAGGCTCTGCGGCCATCACGCTGGAGGTGGGCAATAATTTGACGGTCAACCATGTCCAGCGCGCTGGTGGTGGAGATGAGCTCTAGATTCGCTATCTCTGCGTTCTTTTGCTGCTGTTGGTTTGGTTTGGCTGACATTGGCTAATTCCTAGTTTTGGGACTAAAGCCCCTAACTGCGGATAGGGACAGTATAGCGCCATATCACGCCGATATGAGTCGTCAAATGCCCCCCAGGGGACTATTTACAACATCCAGTGTTTGCATGGGGTTTGGCTATCTGGCAGAGTGGAGGAACAGACATAGTCGTAGCAAGCAAGGGGAAAGACAATGCGTCGTTTAGCGAACTTTATTAACGGGGAATTCGTCGCTCCAAGGAGCGGTAAATACGTTGACCTGATTAGTCCAGTCACCTCTCAACCATTCGCTGAGATGCCGGTTTCAGATTCTGCAGATATTGACGCCGCACTCGAGTCAGCCAGCATTGCATTCCAGTCATGGAAGCGCACGACTCCTTCTGAGCGAAGCTTGATGCTTCTAAAGATTGCCGACATCCTGGAAGCGAACGCCGAACAGCTCGTAGCTGTTGAAGCAGAAAACTGCGGAAAAATTATTGCTGTCACACTGAGCGATGAAATTCCACCGATGGTTGATCAAATCAGATTCTTTGCTAGCGCTGCTCGACTCCTTGAAGGTCGCTCCGCTGGCGAATACATGTCGGGCATGACAAGTTATGTCCGTCGTGAACCAGTTGGTGTGTGCGCTGCAGTAACTCCTTGGAACTATCCACTCATGATGGCTGTATGGAAGTGGGCACCGGCTCTTGCTGCAGGAAACACAATGGTTCTAAAGCCAAGTGACACGACACCGGCTTCAACTCTGCTCATGGCAGAGCTCATGGCACAAGTACTTCCACCGGGCGTACTGAACATTGTTTGTGGCGACCGCACTACTGGTCGACTACTTGCAGAACACCACATTCCCGCAATGGTTTCCATTACTGGATCAGTTGGAGCCGGAATGCAAGTTGCGGAGTCTGCTTCAAAGACACTTAAGCGTGTACACCTCGAACTTGGGGGAAAGGCTCCAGTGATTGTTTTTGATGATGCTGATATTGCATACGCTGCAGAGAACATCGCAATGGCTGGTTACTTCAACTCGGGCCAAGACTGCACCGCAGCGACACGTGTCCTTGTTGCACCAAAGGCGTATGGAAATTTTGTAGATGCAATTGCCGAACAAGCAAAAAACTTGGTTATCGGTGCTCCAGAAAATGCGGATGCTTTCCTCGGACCAGTAAACAATGTCAACCAGTTTGAGCGGGTTACAGGTTTCATAGGCCGTGCTCCGAAGCACGCCAGTATTGCTGCTGGTGGTGTGCGAGTTGGTGACGTGGGCTACTTCATTTCTCCGACTGTTATTGCCGACATGCAGCAAACTGATGAAATGATTCAGAACGAAATCTTCGGTCCGGTTATTACCGTTCAAAAGTTCAGTGACGAAGCTGAAGCGCTTAATTGGGCTAACGGTGTTGACTACGGACTCGCATCTTCAGTCTGGACCCAAGATCACGGACGCGCTATGCGATTTACTCGTGACTTGGACTTTGGATGCGTGTGGGTGAACACACACATTCCGATGGTTGCTGAAATGCCACATGGAGGCTTCAAGAAGTCTGGTTACGGCAAGGATCTTTCGGTGTATGGATTTGAGGACTACACCCGTATCAAGCACGTAATGCACAATTTGCAGGACTAAGAAACACTTCTCAAAATGTAAAGGTTGGACAATGTCAAACCAAGAAGTTGAAGGTCCTTTTGGCGCTCCGGTGCCAGAATCCCAAGAGCAGGCAGAACTACGCCACGAAGAGTTAAGTCTTTTTGACTCAACGGCCGTTGCGGTCTCATCTGTAGCGCCGGCCTATTCAATTGCGTCAACGCTGTCAGCGGTATTTCTGATTGCAGGAGTGGGACTCGCTGGCCCAGCGGTGCTCATCGTTTCATTTATCCCGGTGATGTTCATTGCGCTTTCGTATTTTCACTTAAACCGTAAAAATCCAAACTGCGGCGCTAGCTATGCGTGGCTCAGTCAAGTTATGCATCCAACGGTTGGTTGGTTCAATGGCTGGGTGCAGATTTGGACTTCGGTACTGTTCTGCACCACGGCACCCTTGCTCGCGGGTGGCTACACCTTGCAGTTTCTTCACTCTGCCTTCAACCTCGTTGATGTGAGCACGATTGATAACACCAAGGCGGTTGCATTAGTGGCGTCGATTTGGCTTGGTCTGGTGACAGTTATTTGTATCTATGGCATCAGGTGGACAACGAATGCACAGTGGGTGATGGTCATCATTGAATACATCTGCGTAGCGGGCTTTTCAATCGGCGGCATTATCAAAGTCATAATCTCTCACCCAGTTCATTCGATCAACTTTTCATTGAGCTGGTTGAACCCATTCAGTATTCATGGCTACAGTGCGCTCGCAAGTGGCCTTGCACTTGGTGTGTTCTACTTCTGGGGCTGGGACACGAGCGTGAACTTGAATGAGGAGTCAAAAGATGGGGCTCGACTTCCTGGAAAAGCTGGACTCATCTCTATGTGGTTACTGCTTGGCATCTTTGTTCTAAATACAGTTGCCGTGCAGATGCTGCTCGGACCTAAAGCAGTTGGTGCACAAGATGTTTCAGTTCTGTTTTATTTCGGCCAACAACTTTTTGGTCAGTGGGCGAGCTACTTGATGATTTTTGCAGTGCTTACGTCAACTGTCGCCACTACGCAAACAACGGTCCTCCCAGCTGCGCGAATTACGTATTCAATGGCGCGAGATGGAGTTTGGCCAAAGATGTTCGCTCGAATTCATCCAAAGTTTCAGACTCCTGCAGTTGGAACATTGGTTGTAGCGCTGCTGAGTTTTGCGGGAATTATTCTGACCACATTCTCTAGTTCGAGTTCAAGCGTCTTTAACAATCTGGTTGACAACATTGGTGTGCTGGTTGCCTTCTACTACGGCTTTACTGGAATTGCGTGTGCGTGGGCATTTAGAAAGACACTCGGACAAAATTTCAGGTCGAATGTCACTATGGTCTACCTTCCATTGATTGGAGGAGTCTCATTACTCTTTGTTTGTTATCAAGTGATGATTAGTGGAGGAGCAACTGCATTACCCGACATGATTGTTTTAGCATCAGGAATTCCATTTCTATTGTTCACTATGTTTAAAACGCGTGGCAAAACAAACTTTTTCAAGCAACCTCGTGTTGCGTACGACACAATTGACTAATGACTAGAAAGGATGATCAAAGATGATCATCGGTGTTCCGAAGGAAATTAAAAAGGATGAAGGTCGCGTTGCGGTGACCCCAGAGGGTGCACTCGCACTTGCAAAAGCAGGCCACGAAGTTCTGATTGAAAAAGGTGCGGGAAGTGGATCTGGCATTTCTGACGAGCAGTACGTTGCTTCTGGGGCAAAAATTATTGACTCAGCTGATGAACTCTGGGCGTCTTCAGACATGGTTATGAAGGTTAAGGAACCAGTCGAGGCTGAATACCACCGGCTTAGCCTTCGCAAAGATCAAATCCTCTTCACGTATCTTCACCTCGCTTCAGGTCGTGAGTGCACGCAAGCTCTTCTAAAGGCAGGCAATGTTGCGATCGCTTATGAAACAGTTCGACTCCCAGACAATGCTTTGCCGCTACTTCGACCAATGAGTGAAGTTGCAGGGCGTATGGCACCAATGGTTGCTACGCATCACTTGATGGCGCCACACGGCGGGGGCGGAAAGTTGATTAGTGGAGTGAATGGGGTAGAGCCAGCAAACGTTGTTGTTATTGGAGCAGGAATTTCAGGTTTCGAGGCAACGTTGATTGCTCACGGGATGCAGGCTCATGTGACGGTGCTCGACCGTGACCCAGCTCGTCTTGATTATGTGAAATCGTATTTCAAGGGAGAAGTCAAAACTGTTCTTTCGGACGCAGCATCACTTGAAGCTGCATGCCTTGAGGCAGACATTGTTATTGGCGCGGTGCTAGTTGTTGGCGCCAAGGCTCCAAAACTCGTAAGCAATGAACTAATTTCTCGTATGAAAAAGGGATCCGTGCTTGTTGACATTGCAGTCGACCAAGGCGGATGCTTTGAAGCAACACACGCAACAACCCACTCTGAACCAACCTTCAGGGTCGCTGATTCAATTCTTTACTGTGTAGCCAACATGCCTGGCGCAGTTCCTTACACCTCAACGTACGCACTCGTGAATGCAACACTTCCGTATGCGCTGAATCTTGCAAATAATGGGTGGAGAAATGCAGTTATGAGTGATGATGCACTTGCAGAAGGTGTGAACATCGTCAATGGCAAGATCACATACGAGTCAGTCGCTGAAGCACTGGGACTTCCGTACACCGCACTTAGCGAACTTCTGTAGCTATTTCTTTACGTAGGGACAGTGGCGACATCCACTTGCGCAACAAGTTCCTCGAGCGATGTGGGCACTGACGGTAAGGACGGTGAGTCCAGATGAAGGGTCGATGTAAGAATCACGACCGGCGGTTACTGCTTGGTCGTGCGCTGCAATAATCGCGTCGTAATCGGGCCTTGACGGCGAGAGTCGAGATGGGTGAGGCCTTTCAATCATTACGAAATACTCAACATCACTTTTCCGAATTTGCCGCGTTCTGAGAAGAATTCGTAGGCCGCTTCAACTTCTTCAAGTGCGTACGTTTTGCTTACATGAACTTTGAGCTGTCCACTTTGCCAAAGCGGGAGAAGAACTGAATTGACGTGATCAATTACTTCAGCCTTTTCTTCACGTGACCTTGCTCGAAGAGTTGAACCGGTAAGCGTCGCTCTAGAGCTCATGAAATTAAGGAGATTGAGTTCCGCAGTACTTCCACCACCTACTCCAATCACAACGATTCGTGCGTGCGGCGCAAGTACGTGCTGGGCAGCATTTAGGTGAGCGGCACCTACTAGCTCGAGTACTACATTTACCCGTTCAATGGAAGCGACTTCTTCAATCGTGATTGTCTGCGATGCGCCTAGTTTTTTGAGTTGTTCATGATGCTCATTAGTCCTAGTAACCGCAATGACGTGAGCTCCAAGGGCGTGGGCGATCTGAATTGCAGCTGTTCCAACACCACCAGATGCTCCTGAAATAAGAACGCGTTCGTTTGCGACCATTTTTCCTTGGCGAACAAGTGCATCAAATGCAGTCGTGAAGGCTTCAGCAAATCCGCCAGCTTCTTCGTATGAAACATGTTCAGGAATAATCGTCAAGTGTTCTGCTGGAACAACGCAGTGTGTCGACTGCGCGCCGCCACCAACAATTGCGCAGACTCTTTTATTCAGTAGCGACTTTTCGACTCCGTCACCAAGAGCGATCACTTCTCCGGCAAGTTCAAGGCCCGGAATGTCTTGTGGCCAACCAGCAGGAGCAGGGTAGAAGCCAAGTCGTTGCATTAGATCTGCCGCATTGAGGCCAGCTGCGTGAACAGCAATAAGTACATCACCAGCTCCCGGAGTGGGGGTGTCGCTGTCCTTAAGGACGAGGGAACCATTATCAATTACTACTGATTTCATAGGTTCAGCCTACGGCTGGCGAGGGGGTCTGAAACGCAGTTATGTTGTCGTCATGACTATTTATGACATTGCAGTTAATTCCCTCGATGGCAAGCCATCATCCCTTGGAGCTTTCGCTGGAAAGACCGTTCTCGTAGTGAACGTTGCTTCAAAGTGCGGCCTCACACCTCAGTACACCGGACTTGAAGCACTTCAGAAGAAGTACGAGTCCAAGGGATTCAGTGTTGTTGGATTCCCATGCAACCAGTTCCTCGAACAAGAGCCAGGTAACGCAGAAGAAATTCAGACGTTCTGTTCAACGACATACGGTGTGACGTTCCCATTGATGGAAAAGATCGAAGTTAACGGTGAAAACCGTCACCCTATTTACACAGAGCTCACCAAAGTTGCTGACGCAGAAGGCGTGAATGGCGACATTCGCTGGAACTTTGAAAAGTTTTTGATTACAGCTGATGGTTCAGTGCAGCGCTTCGCTCCACAAATTGAACCAGAAGACGCATCGATTGTTTCGGCAATCGAAGCTTCTCTTTAACCAAGAGTCGCTCGTAGACGTACATACGTCGAAGTAAATCCGTAATCCAGCCAAAAGGCTTTTGCCTGAACGTTGGTGCTGCGCCAATTCACCTCAGTAAACCGTGCGCCTTCTACTTGCGCATTACGGAGTGCTTCATCAATCAATGCCGTTGCAATGCCTTTGCGCCTATGGTCTGCAAGTACAACAACGTCACTTAGGTGAGCAGTTTCGTCGTGCGAACTTCTCCTCGGAGGAAGCGGAAATGAGACACAGTGCGCAACTGGGTCACCTTTGTTTTCAACAATGAAGTAACTGGTGTCAGGATCTTCAATCGTTTCAATGAGATCTTCTTCTCTCGACGCTCTGGATGTTTCGACGTCTCCACCTTGATACTGCTCAAGCAAATCATCAAGGGCGAGCGCCGTAGGTAGGTCCTGTGGCCCGCCGAGTCGAACGCTGTACTCGAGTGGAAGTGATCTCGACTGTAAGGAATCAAGTTTCATGACGCCATGCTCATGAACAACTTCGAACCCCAAATCACTCCATGGCTGAAGTGACGACTCGGAGTTAAGTACCCAAACGAATACTTCGCTAGCTCCTCGAGATTTCCACTCAGTCGATGCGACTCGATACAGTTCTTTGAGATCACTGGGTGAGTCAAAAGAAACTCCGTCTGGGCCAATCCAAACGCCGGTCTGCTCAGATGAGCCCTGGAGCACCGCGCCATAGATGTGTCCCATGAGACTGCCTTCGTCGCACACCCACGTTCCTTCTCGCGCACCAAAAAGTGCGGACTCAAATGCTTCCGCGTCAAAGTCTGGGTTAATAAGAGGATTTTGCTGAGCTTCATAGCGAAGTCGACTCGCCACTCGTGAAGCAATGAAAGAAATGTCTTCTACGTTGAGGTTTCGTATTAAAGCCATGCCTCAACCGTACCGTTTTGATGTGCCAGAGTTGCAGAGTGAGTTTGCGCGCAACCTTGTTCGACATGGACGGTCTCTTGATCGATTCAGAGATTCTTTGGCACAAGGCTGAGCTGGAGATTTTTCCATCACTCGGAGTCCAGTTCGATGACGGCGCAGGTCGCCAAACTAAGGGAATGTACGTCGAAGAAGTAGTGGCGTTCTGGTTCGCAAAGTATCCATGGAGTGGGCCTTCAACGAGTGATGTGACCCAGATGCTGCTCAACCGGGTCGGCGAACTTGTAGAAAGTGAAGGAGTACTTCTTCCTGGGGCTATTCGAGCAATTGAACTCGCGAGCGAATACGGACCGGTTGCTATAGCCAGTTCTACACCGACCGCACTCATTCATCGCTGCCTCGATAACTTCTCACTTCGCGACAAATTTGTCAGCATCAATTCCGCTCAAGATGAGGAATATGGAAAACCTCACCCTGGAGTGTTTATTTCTGGCGCAAAGTCGCTGGGGGTTTCACCAAAAGAGTGCTTGGTTTTTGAAGATTCCGCCGCAGGGGTGCTCGCTGCCAAAGCGGGGAGCATGAGCGTTATTGCGGTACCCACAAAAGAAGACCGTGAATTACCCGCCTTCAAACTCGCTGATGTGGTGCTTTCATCGCTGGAAGAACTTTCTCCTGACTGGCTGAGCGCCAAATTCGCCTAAACGGTTCTTCGTAGTCGTGCTGGTTAGTACGATTGAGTGATTATTTAAGGAGACCCGTGGTATTTCGCCCCGTCAGTGCCGAACTTGATTTTGTGGCCATTGAGGAAGCCGAGCTTGCTCGGTGGGAGAAGAACGACGTTTTTGCACGCTCAATGAGCCAGCGCGAAGGGAAAACTCCTTGGATCTTTTACGAAGGTCCACCAACTGCCAACGGTATGCCTGGACTTCACCACGTCTGGGCACGTGTTTACAAAGACCTCTTCTGTCGTTACCAAACTATGAACGGACACTTCGTCGCACGACGAGCCGGTTGGGACACCCACGGACTTCCAGTTGAAGTACAAGTAGAAAAGCAACTTGGTATTTCAGGCAAGAAGGCCATTGAAGAAGAAGTCGGCATTGCTGAGTTCACACGACTCTGTCGAGAGTCAGTGCTTACCTACGTTGGTGAGTTTGAAAAACTTACCAACCGTATTGGTTACTGGACTGACATGGAGAATGCTTATTACACCTACACCCCGCAATATGTGGAATCAGTTTGGTGGCAGCTCCAACAACTCTTTGACCGCGAACTGCTCTATAAGGACTACAAAGTTGTTCCGTACTGTGCACGTTGTGGCACGGCACTTTCTTCGCACGAACTAGCTCAACCCGGTGCTTACGCTGATGAACTCGACGAGAGTTGCTACATCAAGCTTCGTATTACCGACGCCGATGCGCACGGTGGGCTGAAGGGTGCAACGCACCTTGCGGTCTGGACCACTACACCGTGGACACTTCCTTCAAACGTTGCAATTGCCGTGAACCCTGACGTCACCTACGCAGTTGTGGACGGCGTTGTTGTTGCTGAAGCGTTGATTGAATCTGTGTTTGGTGAAGGCGTTAAGGCCAACGCCACGCTGAAGGGAACTGAACTTCTGAACGTTCATTACGAGCGTCCATTTGATGATGTGAAGTACCCAGACGGTGTTGATACTTGTTACGTCATTCCTGCTGACTACGTCACAACTGAAGATGGAACCGGACTTGTTCACCAGTCGCCAGCCTTTGGTGAAATCGACCGAGTCAATTGCCGTCAGTTTGGTCTGCCAATTGTGAATCCAGTTGGACAAGATGGAAAATTCACTGCTGACATTCCGTGGCTAGAGGGCCAAGGCGTTCGTGAAGCGAACGCTGGAATCAACAATGAACTGGAAAAGCGTGGGATTCTTTTACGTCGCTTTGACTTCACTCACTCACTGCCGCACTGCTGGCGCTGTGGCACGGTAATTATCTACTGGGCTAAGCCAAGTTGGTACATCGCCACGAGCAAGTTCAAAGATCAACTTATTTCTGAAAATGCTGGCATTGACTGGCACCCCGGACACATTCGAGATGGTCGAATGGGTGAGTGGCTCAACAACAACGTTGACTGGGCACTCTCTCGAGACCGCTATTGGGGAACGCCGCTTCCTATTTGGGCCTGTGAAGATAATCACTTCACCTGCGTTGGTTCACTCGCAGAACTTTCTGAACTAACGGGAACAGATCAGTCAAAGCTCGATCCGCACCGTCCAAACATTGACGACATCAAGATGAATTGTCGCACGTGTGGAAAAGAAGCAGTCCGCGAAATCCCTGTAATCGACGCCTGGTTCGACTCTGGTGCAATGCCTGCAGCACAAGTTGGGTTCCCTCACGTAGCTGGCTCAAAAGAAGCAATGCAGTTCCCGGCACAGCTGGTTGTTGAAGCAATTGACCAAACGCGTGGATGGTTCTATTCACTACTTGCTGTCAACACGCTTGTCTTCGGTAAGTCTCCTTACGAGCACGTTTTGTGCCTCGGACACATTGTTGACGAAACCGGAAAGAAGATGAGTAAGTCCGTCGGAAACGTGATTGATCCGTGGGAAGTGCTCAACACTCGTGGAGCAGACCCTCTTCGCTGGTGGATGTTTAGCCAGGGATCACCGTGGACTTCTACTCGCGCAGGGCTTGGCGCGATTGACGCTTCACTTCGTGACACGCTCGCAACGCTATGGAACACGTTCAGCTTCTTTACAACGTATGCATCACTCAACAACTTCGACCCTGCTGACCCTGAAATTCCAGCACCGCAGGACCGTCAAGAAATCGATAAGTGGATTCTGTCTCGACTCGAGAGCGTGACCGTTGCTGTAACGGCTGCGCTCGATGGTTATGAACCACTCAGTGGTTGTGACGCATTGCACGACTTGATTGATGATTTGTCGAACTGGTATGTACGTCGGAGTCGTCGTCGTTTCTGGCGAACTGATCCGAACGTTCCACGTTCAGACTCACTCGCAGCACAGGCAACCCTGCTCGAAGTCTTGCAGCGCATCACGTTGATCATGGCTCCATTCATTCCGTTTGTTTCTGAGCGCATGTACGCAGAACTCTTTGACGTAAAAGAAACCGACTCTGTTCACTTGGCTGACTGGCCAAAGAGCAACCCTGAGATGAGGAATGTTGCTCTTGAAGAATCAATGGATGTCGCTCGCAGGCTCACATCACTAGGTCGTGCCTCACGCGCTGAAGCTGGCGTTAAAGTTCGCCAACCTCTCGCTCGCGCACTCGTTTTCTTGCCTGTCGGTGCTCCAATGCCACCGGAAGGAATTGTGGAGGACGAGCTCAACGTTGACGTTCTTGAATATGGTGCAGAGCTCGCCGACGTACTCAGCTTCGAACTCGTTCCAAATTTCCGCACCGTTGGGCCACGACTTGGTGAAGCGGTGAAAGAATTGAAACCTGCGCTCTTGAAGCTTGATTCAGTCAAGGCTGCTGAAACACTCGAAGCTGGCGGAAACGTGGCAATCATACTTTCCACTGGCGTATTTGAGCTCGGAAGTGAAGACATTGAACTTCGCGTTAAGAGTCAAGGCGGTTTCGCTGTTTCGAGAGAAGGTGGAGAAGTCATCGCTCTCGATCTAGCTCTGGATGACGGCTTACTGCGACGCGGTTACTTGCGTGACGTTGTTCGCCAGGTCCAAGATCTTCGAAAGAATTCTGGACTCGATGTATCTGACCGAATCATCTTGCACGTACAGGGCATTGATGACCTGAGTGATGGATTCGAATTACTGGGCACTGAAGTGCTCGCTACTGAAGTCTTAAGTGGTGCTGGCTCTGGTGAGGGAACTGTTCTTGAGCTCGACGACGAGCGTGTGGCTATGGTTTGGGTCGCAAAGGCGTAACGTTTTTCGTTGTTTGACAAAACAATGTGACGTTTGTACCGACTGAAATCTAATTATGACCTTTATAGTCATGATTACACAAAAGTGTTCAAATCAAAGGAAATTTTCATGAGCAACCTCCCGGCTGCAGGCGTCTACACCGTCGACTCAGTACACAGTTCAATCGGTTTTACCGTTCGCCACCTCGTAGCTTCAAAGGTTCGTGGCACGTTCACCGACTTTGAAGGAACCGTAACAATCGGCGATACCCCAGAAACCTCTTCAGTAGAAGCAACCGTTAAGGCGGCTTCGATTTCAACCGCTAACGAAATGCGCGATGGTCACCTTAAGTCGTCAGACTTCCTTGAAGAAGAGAAGTTCCCGACACTCAACTTGAAGTCAACTTCAATTAAGGCAAAGAGCGGTGATGACTACGAGCTTGTTGCAGATCTCACCATCAAGGGTGTCACTAAGCCAATTACGTTCGCACTTGAATTCCTAGGCTCTGGTCCATCAATGACTCCAGGGGTATCAGTTGCTGGCTTTGAAGCAAAGGGTGAGTTTGATCGCCGTGACTTTGGAGTTGACTTCGAAGGCGCTCTTGAAAATGGATCGCTCGTAGTTGGCCACAAAATTGGTCTTGAATTCAACATTGAGGCTGCTTCACAGGCCTAAGTCAGTTGTTTTGCTTGATGCCGGGGGCTTTTTGCCCCCGGCATTTTGCTTACTACGATGGACTCATGAGTGAAAACGAAAAGGGCAAGCACAAAGGCGTTAAGACGTCTCTTGGAATTGTTGGAGTTCTCTCAACGATTGTTTCGGTCTGGTGGTTCGCACTACGTCCTCGCCGCAAAAAAGACAAAGAATAATTTCTTAAGGCGCCGATAACGCTGCACACTAAGTAGCGTTGTGTTCCATGGCTTACGTTGCGCTCGCACCTCTTCGACACCGAAGTTTCGCTCTCGCCGTAATCTCAAACTTCACCTCCTCTGTAGGGACATGGATGCAGAGTGTTGCGCTCGGCGTTTATTTCACCGAAACCACACACAACCCTGTTTGGCTTGGGCTCCTTACTTTTTGCGGCTGGTTGCCAGCAATTATTGGTTCGCCCCTGGGTGGCATCGTTGCGGACCGTTTTGATCGACAAAAGTGGATTCAGCTCAACAACTTAATCATGACTGTTACTGCAACACTGCTTGCTGTTGCACTTTTCATGGATCACTTAACGCCATTCGTTGCTTGCACACTTGCACTTATTGAAGGACTGTCAAGTTCTTCATCGTGGGCGGGGTGGCAGTCACTGCTTCGTGACCTCGTTGATACCGATGAAGTAGTCGCAGCAATCTCGCTCTCCTCAGCTCAATTCAACTTGGGAAGAATTATTGGCCCAGTGCTCGCAGCGGCGGCACTCGGATTCGGTTCTCCCGCAATCTGCTTTGTGGCGAATGCTGTTTCGTTTGCGGTCGTCGTCATCATGTTCTTCTTTGTTAAAACCAAGCCTCGTGCCAAAGTTCTTACAAAAGTTCAACCATTAAAAGAACTCGTGGTTGGAATGAAGCAAGCGTGGCGCGTTCTTGGTTGCCGTTATCCAATCATTGGCGTTGGAATTGTTGGACTTATTATCAGCCCATTCATCACTCTTATCCCAGCTATGGCGATTGACGTTCTTCACTCTGGGAGAGTTGGGACTTCATGGCTCGTAACAGCTCAAGGAGTTGGTGCCGTGATTGCCGCGTTTACACTTCCGGCCGTTACTCGTAGAACCTCACGAGCGAAGGTCATTAAGTACTCAATGGCGATGCTCGCGGTCGGTGACTTTCTCTACGGCGCCTCACCGAACTTTGTTTGCGCCATGTTGTCGCTTACGCTGCTCGGGGGAGCGTACGTCGGTGCGTTAAATGGCTTCAATGCTGCAGTTCAGCTGTATGCACCAATCTCAGAGCGCTCTCGAATACTCAGTCTCTACACATTGTCGCTCTCGGTGTTTTATCCATTTGGTGCGCTACTGACGTCGTGGCTATCCAAACTTGTTGGAATTAGGGAAATAACTCTTATTTCTGCCGGGCTAATGGCACTTGTTGTTCTCTACCTCGTGATTCGAGGAGAAAAGGTCTGGTCCGCAATTAGTGGGCCGGTGGTTGAGTCGAAGTAAATACTGCCAGAATAGAGGCGTGCCCTTTATCTCTATAAATCCAGCAACCGAAGAAGTAAACGCAACCTACGACTCACACAGTGATGCAGAAGTTCAACTAGCGATTGCACGCGCTCACGAAGCGTTCGACTCATGGAAAAAGCTTTCTTTTGCTGATCGCGCACTTCTCATGGTTAGGGCGGCTGAACTGCTGGAAAGCGAAATCCCAGTTACGGCAGAACTTATGAGTTCAGAAATGGGTAAGACATTCGCCGCCGCAAAGGGTGAAGCGGCAAAGTGTGCGAGCACAATGCGTTACTACGCCGAGCATGCTGAAGCATTGCTGCAAACTGAAATAGTAAAAACCCCAGCGAGCAATAGTGGCGTTCGCTACGACCCAACGGGCGCTCTCTTTGGAGTGATGCCTTGGAACTTTCCACTTTGGCAAATCACTCGGTTTGTTGCTCCGAATATCATGGCGGGGAACGTTGTTTTGATTAAGCATGCACCGAATGTTCCTGGCTGTGCGCAGTACATGGCTGATCTTTTTAAGCGCTCTGGGTTCCCTGAAGGTATTTACACCAATCTCTTTGTTGAGATTGAACAAGTTGAAGCAATCATTGCTGACCCACGTATTCAGGGCGTAACACTCACTGGATCTGAGCGAGCTGGGCGCAGTGTGGCCGCTCTCGCTGGAAAGTATTTGAAGAAGTGTGTTCTAGAGCTTGGTGGATCTGATCCATTCATTGTCGCGAGTTCTGCTGACATGGATCACACAATTCCTTTGGCTGTTACTGCACGGGTGCAGAACAATGGACAAGCATGCATCGCTGCTAAGCGTTTCATTGTTGTGAAGGACCGCGCCGAAGAATTCACCGCAAAATTCACAGAAGCAATGAAGGCCGTGCCCGTTGGATCTCCAATGGAGCCAACTACCGTTCTTGGGCCACTCGTGAACAAATCACAATTCGAGCTCATCACAGCACAGGTTGCTGATTCAATTGCAAAGGGCGCAGTTGTGCTCGCTGGTGGAGCACCACTAGAGGGCAAGGGCTACTTCTATCCAGCAACTGTGCTTTCTAACGTTCCAAGTACTTCACGTGCTGGGTGTGAAGAACTCTTTGGTCCAGTGGCTGTGGTTCACGTTGTTGAAGACCTCGCAGAAGCAATTGAAGTTGCGAACGCCACACCGTGGGGGCTTGGGGCAATGGTGTACGCAACTGACGAAAACGAAATTCATCAAGTAATTGTTGGTATTGATGCGGGAATGGTGTTCGCCAATGCGAACGTCGCTTCAATGCCTGAGCTTCCATTTGGTGGAACAAAGAGCTCAGGTTTCGGTCGTGAATTAGGGGCGAATGGTATTCGTGAGTTCATGAATGCCAAAACGTTCTACGTGGCATGACGCAGCTGTATTTCGATCACGCGGCCTCCGCACCAAGACGTGACGAAGTTGTCGCTGCAATGGAGCAGTGGCAGCACGGGGTGGTCGGTAATCCTTCAGGCGCACACCGAGCTGCTCGTGAGGCGCGAAAAGCTGTTGAAGATGCCCGAGATCAAGTTGCTGAATTTCTAGGGGCAAAACCCGGCAACGTCATCTTTACTGGTGGCGGTACTGAAGCGTGTCACCTCGCGGTTGCCGGCGTTGTTAACAAGCATCGTCGAAACAATCCAACGACGTCTGTTGTCGTTTCGAAGATTGAACATCATGCGGTTCTTGACTGCGTTGAAATGCTCGAGCGTGACTACGACAACATAAGTGTTCGCTACGTTGACGTTGACAATGATGGCGTTGTTGACATTGCGTCACTCGAGTCACAGATCACTGACGACACCGCAATCGTGAGCGTGATGTCGGCTAACAACGAAACTGGAGTTATTCAACCAATCAGCGCCATGGCAAGTGCTGTCGCTGGAAGAAGCATCACCCACACTGATGCAGTTGGCGCAGCACCATTTATTGATCTTGTCGAATTCACTAAGGACATCGACATGATCTCCATTTGTTCACACAAGATTGGTGGCCCAGTTAATTCTGGTGCCCTCATTCTCAGAAGCGACATTTCTTTCGATGCGGTTATTCCCGGAGGCGGCCAAGAAAAAGGTCATCGCGGTGGCACCGTTGACGTCGCAGCAGCAGTTGGTCTGGCAGCAGCCGTAAAGGCAACCATGCAAGATCATGAGCAGACAGTAAAACGCGCCACTGCTTACCAGAATCAAATAATTGCCGCAGCAAAGCAGATGAAAAATTGCGAAGTTACTTCAATTACTGCAGCGCGACTTCCTGGAACTGTGCACCTCACCTTCGATGGGATTGCGAGTGATGAGCTTCTGTTCTTGCTCGACCAAGAGGGCGTCTGTGCGAGTGCTGCAGCTAGTTGTTCCAGTGGCGCCGCAGAGCCGAGCCATGTCCTCTCTGCAATGGGGGTGCCTCTCAGCAAGGCCAGGGGATCGCTTCGACTTTCATTTGGTGGCGAGACAAAACCTGAGGAAGTTAATGCCCTTATTGAGATTCTGGGCAAAGTAGTCAGTCGCCTACAGGCCTAAACCCCAGTGACACTGGGGGCTGGCAGAATAGAACAGTGAAAGTTCTTGTGGCGATGAGTGGCGGCGTTGATTCGTCAGTTGCGGCTGGCCTGCTCATTGAGCAAGGTCACGAAGTCGTGGGCGCAACATTGAAGCTTTGGGGCGGCGTTAGTGACTCAGGCTGCTGCTCAGTTTCTGATGTTGACGATGCTCGTCGAGTCGCACAAGTTCTAGGTATTGACCACCACGTCTTCAACTACACCGATGAATTTGAAAAACACGTGGTGGAACCATTCGTTGCCGGACATGCCGCTGGTCAGAGCCCCAATCCTTGCATTGAGTGCAATCGTTTCTTGAAGTTTGGTCTTCTCTTCGAGCGAGCCAAGCGCCTTGGATTCGAAAAAGTTGCGACTGGTCACCACGCGCAGGTTATGCAACGAGACGGAAAGCATTTTCTCGTACGCGGTGAAGACAACCAGAAGGATCAAAGTTACGTACTTGGCTATCTCACTGAAGAAGAACTGTCAATGTTGCTTCTCCCAATTGGCCACATGAACAAGACAACAGTTCGAAGTGAAGGAGAGCGACTCGGTCTTCGCACATGGGACAAGCCTGATTCCCAAGACGTCTGCTTCATTGAAGCATCGAAGGGAAGAGAAGTCTTTCTTCGCAGTCGAATTCCAGTCACGTCGGCAAAAATTGTTGATCGAACAACTGGTGAAGTTCTGGGTGAGACCGAGACTGCAGAGCTAATGACTGTTGGACAGCGCCGAGGAGTGCTGCCCGGTCGTGATGGTGAAAAGCGCTACGTCGCCAAGGTTGACATTGCGAGCCAACGTGTTGAAGTAGGAACACTGGAGCAGATTCTTATTTCTCGTATTGCGCTCGACGAGTCGTCACTTACTTTCTCGCATGAAGACTTGCGCGACGGTGCAACAGTTTTGGCTCAGTGGAGCGCACACGGAATCCCTAAGCGCGCAACTCTTCGTAATGAAAATGGCTGGCACATTGAACTTCACGAACCAGCTCGACCGGTGGCGGTGGGTCAGTCCGTTGTTCTCTACCGTGAAAGTGAACCAACGATTGTTGAGGGTGCCGCAATCGTGGCCCCATCGTGAAAGCAAAAGAGCGCGCAGCGTGGCTGCGTAGTGAAATAGCTCGACACAATGCTTCGTATTACGTGCATGACGCACCAGAAATTCCAGACGCCGACTATGACGTCCTCGTTCGTGAACTTAGATCACTCGAAGAAGAACACCCTGAACTTCGAGAAGACACCTCGGTTACTCAAAAAGTAGGCGCAGAGCCATCGAGCGTATTTAGTGAAGTTGTTCATGTCGAAAAGATGCTGTCGCTGGACAATGTTTTTGACACCGACGAACTTGAACAGTGGGCGCTGCGTGCCGCAAAGGGACTCTCGATTGACGTTGATGAACTTGATTTTGCGGTGGAGCCGAAGATTGATGGATTGGCACTTTCTATTACCTACGTCAATGGACAACTATTGCAAGCCGCTACTCGAGGTGATGGGCGAGTTGGCGAAGACGTGACGGACAATGTGAAGACAATTAAGAATGTCCCAAAGTCGTTAAAGGGATCTACTGGGCGAGTTGAAGTTCGAGGCGAAGTATTTCTCGCAAAGTCTGACTTTGAAGAGTTGAATAAGCGCCAGCGCGAAGCTGGTGCCAAAGAATTCGCCAATCCCAGAAATGCCGCGGCTGGGAGTTTGCGCCAAAAAGATTCAGCGGCAACAGCGCAGCGCCCGCTTTCTTTTCTTAGTTATCAGTTAGTGGACTTAGACAACAGTCTGAATTTCTCGAGTTACAAAGCAACGATTGATCAACTCAGCAACTGGGGTTTTCTTACTGCTGGCGAACTGAGTGTTGAACGTGGTGTCAAAAAGATGGTGGCACGGAGCTCTTGGTTCAAAGAACATCGCCACAGCCTGGTCTATGACATTGATGGCGTAGTGATCAAGATTGACAGCCTCGCTCAGCGAGAAGACCTCGGATTCACGTCACGTGCTCCACGATGGGCAATTGCCAGAAAACTTCCACCTGAAGAAAGAACTACTCGTCTACTTGCCATCGAAGTTTCCATTGGTCGCACCGGTAGGGCAACTCCGTATGCGGTGCTTGAGCCAGTCGTTGTTGCGGGTTCCACTGTGTCAATGGCGACACTTCATAATCAAGATCAAGTTGCTCTGAAAGATGTTCGCCCAGGTGACCTGGTAATTGTTCGTAAAGCGGGCGACGTAATTCCTGAAGTCGTTGCAGCGGTGCCCGAAAAGGACTTTAAGAGAAAGTCAGCTTGGAAGTTTCCAACGAAGTGTCCTGAATGTGGTGGGCAATTGGAGCGAGTGGGAGAAGAGTCAGATACGTACTGTGTGAACGCAACATGTCCCGCACAACAAATGCAACAAATTATTCACTTCGCATCGAGGGGCGCACTCGACATTGAAGGCCTTGGCGAGCAAAGAGTTTCTCAGCTACTAGAAGCTGGACTTATTACTGATGTAGCAGACCTCTTCACACTTGATGTAGAACGGATTGCTGCGCTTGAAGGATTAGGCGAGCTCTCTGCAAATTCTCTAGTGAGTGCAATTGAAGGGGCTAAGACAATGCCACTCAGCCGAGTTCTGGTTGGCCTAGGTATTCGCCATGTTGGACCGGTAGCCGCGCGTGAAATTGCCAAAGTGTTTCGAACATATGATGCGCTGAAGGCAGCACCACTGGAAGTCTTGGAAGCAATCGACGGCATTGGTCCAGTTATTGCACAATCAATGTTTGAATTTGCCCGTGACCCAGAGAGCGTTCAACGCCTCGACAGACTCAAAGCATCAGGCGTCGCACTGATTGAGCCTGAAGTGAGCAACGCATTAGAGCAGACGCTCAGCGGTAAAGCAGTGGTCGTTACTGGATCAGTTGATGGTTATTCTCGCGACGGCGCAGAAGCTGCGATTATTGCCAGGGGAGGCACTTCTCCAGGTTCGGTCTCTAAGAAGACGTACTGCGTTGTTGTTGGTGACGCCCCAGGGGCTTCAAAGGTCAGCAAAGCTGAAGAATTAGGCATTCCCATGATTCCGGCAAGTCAGTTTGAATCCCTATTAAATAAAGGCGATTACGAGGCGAGCCTTCCTTAACTAGGGTTATAGACCTAATGGCGTCTACATTCAACCCAAATTACGAACTAGCCGGTCGATACCGAATTATTGACCTAATCGGCGTTGGTCACACTGCTGAGGCCTACCTCGCTGAAGATATTTCACTTAACCGCACAGTCGTTGTAAAGGTTTTGCTACCAGCACTCGCACAGCATGAAGAAGTCCGACGAGCTTTCCGAGACAACATCGTTCGCTCAGCCACTCTCAGCCACCCACACTTGGCCCGTGTGTATGACGGAGGCCAAGAGCACGGTGCAATTTTCATGATTACGGAATACCTCGGCGGCGGATCACTCGAAGACGTTCTTTCGTCTGGTCGCATTCTGAGTTCAGACGACACAGCGCGACTCGGTCGTGACGTAGCGAGTGCTCTTAATTACTTGCATGAAAATGACTTTGTTCATTCTGAGCTTTCACCATCAAAACTCCTCTTTGATGAAGAAGGAACGGTTCGAGTTTCAGATGTGGCACTCGCAGGTATTGGAGCCCTCTACCGTGAGCGACTTTCACTTGATGATGTTCGCTACCTCAGCCCAGAGCAAGTGCTTGGCGAAGAGGTAACTGATAAAACTGACGTTTACTCACTCGCACTAATAATGTACGAAGCAGTAACCGGCGAAGCACCATTTGATGAAATGACTCCAGAGGCTGTCCTTCGCCAGCGCATTCACTCACCGCTACCAGTGCGCCCTGAGCTTGGAACTCTGGACATGATTCTTGCTCAGGCCGCAATTCCGGATCCTCGTATGCGCCTCGACGCTGGGCAGTTCTCAAATCGACTTTCAGGCGTTACGAGTGACTCATCGCCACTCGTTGTCATGCAGTCAAGCGGACCAACACCGTTGCTGCAGCAGTCACTCAATAACCAAGCTCCTCGTGAAACCATTGGCTTTAACGCGCCATCACCTGACCAGTTGTTTGGCAATACCCAAGCTGTCCCAACTGCGTTCCCACTACCGCAACAGCCTCGTCCAGTTAGCTCAACGCCACAACCTGTGCAAAATGAGTTCCGTGAAGCACGTAGACGCACACCTATTACTTTCGACTCAATGCCACCTTCGCGCACCCCACGAAAAGGTCGCTCAGGCTTCTTGCTCGCTTCCATTCTCATTGCAGTGGTTGCACTTGGTGGAGGTGTTGCCTATGAAATGGGACTCTTCACTACTAAGCACACCGTTCCTTCACTCATTGGACTCACTTCAACGCAGGCTCAGAGTCTCTTGAAGTCTGATGGTGATCCATTCACTATTACTGCAACAAAGTCAGTTCCTTCTGCAACTGTTGCTAAGGGCAATATTGTTACCCAGTCCGTTCCAGTTGGAACAGCGGGCAAGGCTGGACTTGTCATTCAGGTTGAAATTTCAGCCGGACCCACCATGGTCACGCTCCCTACAAACATTGTCGGACAGGACTGCGTTGCAGCAACTCAGCAGCTCACGAAACTAAAACTCAGTGCTCAGTGCCCTACCTCTGCACAAGTTGACTCATCAACTATTCCAGCCGGTCGCATTGTCAGCTACACGTACAACAAGACCATCAATCCAACTGAAGTTCCAGTGGACTCAACGGTCGTGCTGAGCGTGAGCACTGGTATCGCGCCAGCTAACGGAGCAACCACAACCACACTTGCGCCAAGCGCTGGAACAGTGTCCGTTCCAAATGTTGTTGGACTAAGTCCAACGCAGACACTCGCTGCGATGCACACCGCCTTGCTCTACTACGCAACAACAGGACCAGGATCTGACACCGGTAAATGGGTGAGTGTCGTATCGCAGACACCAGCTGCTGGAACTGTCGTGAAGACAAAGACCAAGGTTGTACTTGTTGTGTCGCTAAAGGCTTCATCAGTTACCACCACAACAACTAAGAAGAACGTAACCACCACAACAACTAAGAAGTCGGGGACTACCACAACTGTCAAGTCAGGGACACCAGTTACAACGACAACAGCTGCAGCAACTGGACTTCGCCCAGTGCCAAATGTTGTTGGAATGAACTACGCACAGACTGTTGCTGCCATGCACACGGCGCTCTTGTACTTCACGACAACTGGACCCGGGGCAGGAACCAAGACTTGGACGACTGTTCTTTCTGAAAACCCAGGTGCTGGCACGATGGTGAAAGCTAAGTCCACCGTAATCTTGACGGTTAAGTAACGATGGGCTGCGACCTTTGTGACGCAGCAGTTGTATCCAAGCGATACTTCGAGAATGAACTGTGCTGGATTGCTGATTGCACCATCTGCGTCGTTCCAATGGTGGTGTGGCGCGAACACGACCACCAGCCCTCAGACGAAGTGAAAAAGCAACTCCATGAGTTCCTTGGACAAGTTGCTGACGCTGAATTCAGTGATGAAGAGTGGTACATCGATGACAACATGCGAAACATCCCTGATCACTACCACGCACACGCCCGACCTCCTGGGTTTTGGCGCCGCGTTATAACTTGAGCACAGTCCTTCATCAGGGAATCTAGAAGTTTCTCCCCCTATCCTTACTTTCGATAAATACCTTTATTAGCCTCTGCGCATGGCTTGTCGGAGCCTGAATTGCAGTTGAACCTTCTCCAACTAAAAAAGGATATATATGTCAGAAATTGAATTTCGTACGGGGGAATACGGCGAAAAAGTTTTAGCCGTTGAACCTGGTGGAATCGAAGCAATCCCAGCAAAGGATCGCCACGGAAAGGGATCGTCACTCTTCGCAGTGTGGGCGAGTCCAAACCTTGAGTTCGCAACTATTTACGTAGGCGCACTCGGAGTTATTTTCGGTCTTAGCTTCACTCAAGCAGTTATTGGAATCATCGTTGGAAATGCCCTTGGTGCTTACGCTCAGTATGTTCTCACTCAGGACGGACCTAAGTACGGTGTTCCACAGCTAGTTGTGAGTCGTGCAGCCTTCGGAAAACTTGGAAACATTTTTCCTTCAGTAACAAACTGGATTGCATCTGGAATTGGATGGTTTGCGGTTAACTCTGTTTCTGGAGCTTTCGCGCTTGCCTCACTTACACACATGAGCAACTTGCTTTCTTTGCTCATCGTGGTAATTGTTCAGATGGCAGTTGCATTCATTGGCCACAACTTGGTTCAAAAGGTTGAGAAGTACCTCATGCCTTACCTCGTGGTCGTATTTGGAATCACCGGAATCATTGTGTTGACAAAGGCCCACCTTGGTGGCGCAAGCGAATGGCACTTTCCAGGTGCTTGGCTTGTGTTCCTTGGCGCTGTCTACGGTTACGCCGCTGGATGGAACCCATTTGCTGCTGACTACGCTCGCTACCTTCCTGCAACTGAAGATCCAAAGGCTGCTGGTCGTAGTGCTGCACTAGGTCTTTTTGGTGCTGCTGCAATCCTTGAAATTTTTGGTGCCGCTGCGGTAACTGCAGGAATGCATGCCTATGGTCCAGGAACAAACCCAGTTGCTGACTACACGAGTCTGATGCCTTCATGGCTCGGAAAGCTCGTACTTCTAGGCATCGTGCTTGGATCAATCTGTGCCAATGCGCTCAACGTTTACTCAGGTTCAATGTCACTGCTTGCAACTGGCATCAATGTTGGAATCGGAAAGCTTCGCGCAATTACAACTGTCCTCGTTGGGATCCTTGGATTCTTCCTTGCCAACTGGGCTATGGGAAGTCCTGGAAACAACCTTGAAAACTTCCTACTTGTTATGGCGTACTGGATTGGGCCGTGGCTTGGAGTTATCGCTGCTGACAAGATCCTTAGAAAGGGTGCTTCAGTTGAGCGCTTCTTGTTTGCATCACGAGAAAATCCAGCTGGACCAATTGCGTTCATTCTTGGAACCGTACTTTCAATCTGGCTATTTTCTAACCAGTTCAAGTACGTTGGCTACTTCCCTAAGCACAATGGAAACCTCGGTGACATCACGTTCCTCGTTGGCTTCGTGTTGTCTTTCGCTATCTACTTCGTACTTGGCGCAAAGAAAGTTAAGTCAGAGAAGTAAACCTTTTTATTCAAAAGGGCCAGGCAGATTTCTGCCTGGCCCTTTTGTATTTACGCCTTGATGCAGCCGTTAGAATTGACCTACCGATTCGTAGGGGAGAGCAATGACTGAGTTTGAGGACGAGAAACGCCTCAACCGTCAAGACCCTGATGGTCTTTTAAGTTCCTTTTCAGATCCTGGTGCCGAAGCCATGGGCGCAATGGGTACCGAAGCTGGATCAGACCTCAACTGGTTCATGATGCTTCGTGAGCGAGTTCAAGAACACGCTGCAAAATCGAGCAAGTACTCCTGGTGGGTACTTTGGTCCCTGCTAGCTGGACTATTCGCACTTAACTTCACGTTTACTGTTTTTATTGTTGCGCTTCCAAGTGTTGCTTCAGAGTTCCACACAAGTATCAGTGTTCTTTCGTGGACAATGATCGGACCGCTTCTTGCGTACGGTCTCGCAGCCCCACTCTTTGGAAAGACCGGTGACATTTTTGGCCACCGTCGCCTCTACTTATTTGGATTGATTGGCGCAATGGCTTCTGCAATTTTGACCGCTCTTTCTCACAATGTCGACATGCTGCTGCTCGCTCGAACGCTCGATGGTATTCAAGGCGCCGCAACTGGAACTGCATCTGGAGCACTTATTAACAGAGTCTTTCGACCAGATGAAAGAGTGAAGGCACTCGGATGGTGGTCACTCATTGGAGCCGGTGGGCCAGTAATTGGCGTTTCACTCGGCAGTCCGATAATTGCCGCATTTGGATGGCGTGCACTTTTTTGGTTCCAATTATTTCTAATTGCCGCAGCGCTCTGCGTGGTCACCTTTGTTCTCCCAAAGCAACGTGGTGATGCGCCCGAAACACAAGCTCAAAAAGCCAAGGCCCGAAAAGAATTCAAACAAACAGACTGGCTTGGATCATGGTCATTGTCCTTTTCAATCACCGCTCTCATGCTCGGACTTTCACTCGGTCCTATAAAGGGCTGGACCGCACCACTAACTCTCACTGGTTTCGTCATTGCCACCATCCTCATGGCGTTCTTTATTTACCGACTTAATCATGCGCCACATCCGCTTATTCCGGCGAAGTATTTCAAACGAAGAAACTTTGCATTTCCAATTGTGATTCGTGCATGTTGCAACTTTGCCTACTTCGGAGCGTTCTTTCTCTTCCCGCTACTTATGGAGCAGGGCTATGGGTATTCAGTGCCTCAGGTTGGAGGTCTCTCAATTGCACGTCCAATTACTTTTGCTATCTGCTCTCCAATAGCGGGCTACGTGGCAATAAAAATTGGTGAGCGCAGAAGTGTGTTGGGGGGAGCATTTTTTCTAACACTTTCACTCACCATGTTTTCGTTTCTGCAACCGACCACCGGTGCATGGGTGGTGGCGATTGCCCTCGCACTTTCGGGCTTGGGAATGGGTACTGCGATGCCGTCAAGCTCCGCAGTCATGGCAAACGAAGTGAAGCAGTCGGAGTTTGGTGTCATGAGTGCGGCACAAATGTTGGCCGTTCAGGTTGGTGAAGTTGCTGGTATTGAAGTTCTCGAAACAGTGCAACAGGGGCTCGTCCACAGTCGTCACTTGAATAGTGCGAGCCCGGGTCCGTCTTTACTAGCGACATTCCATTTGCCGTTCCTTATTGGAGCAATTGTCGGGGGCTTTGGACTCATTGCGGCGTTGTTTATCAGTGACGTCCCAAGAGATAAGCCCAATCTGAAGTAGCTGGTTGCCGGGTAGTCTTTATACCTATGAGCACGCAAATTCACCCCGGATGTGAGTCATTTTCAGCCCAAGGATCCCGTCAAGGAGTTCTAGTACTTCACGGCTACGGCGGATCACCTGAATCAGTTTTGTCAGTCGCCAAGATGTGCGCCGCTGCAGGCTTCAGCGTTGAGTGCCCACGTCTACCTGGACACGGAACTTCGATTGAAGACATGCTTAACTACGGCTTTAGCGACTGGGAAAAAACTTACACCGACACCCTCAACGATTTGAAGTCACGTTGTGACGAGGTAATCATCTTTGGCCTCTCCTTTGGTGGATTCATGACCGCCTACTTGGCGCAGCGCAATCCCGATGTAAAGGCAGTTGTGTTTGTTAACCCATGGATCATTCCTCACGATGCTTCTCTTATTGAGCTCGCAAAGGGCGCCGTTGATGGTGGCGTCTTCACTATGGAGAGCATGGTCACCGACCCACGAGTTCCAAATGGAATTGAATTTGGTTACGCGGAAACCAACATCAAGGGTTTTGTAGAAATCTCTGAACTCATTCCAACTGCGCTTGATGTTTCAAAAATTAAAGTCCCTGCGCTTCTCTTTTCGAGTCGTGAGGACTACACATTGCCAGTTGCTAATGGTGACGCTCTTGTCGCTAACTACGGTGGGAGCATCGAGCGCATTTGGATGGAAAATTCTTCACACGTTGCAACTATGGACGTTGACAAAGACTTGATTGAGTCAAAGACTCTTGAATTTCTTAAGAAGGTTTTTGCGTGAGCTCACCGTTAAGTCGCGACGATGTCGCGAAAGTTGCAAAGCTCGCTCGACTTCGTCTTACTGAGGAAGAGCTCACAACGTTCACTGGACAGCTCAGTGGCGTCTTAGAGCACGCCAACGACATGAACTCGCTTGACTTAAGTGCATTAGAGCCAACTTCGAATCCGTTCGGGTTGACGAACGTGACCAGAGAAGACGTGATTTGGAAGAGTCTTGACCGAGAAGCAGTGCTCGCTGAAGCACCAGATGCCCAGGACGGCCGGTTCGCAGTTCCTCGTATTCTCGGAGAAGCACCGTGAAGTCAGCCGTTGAAATCGCTAATGACGTTCAGACTGGTGCGACAACTGCAGTTGCGCAGCTCGAAGCTTCGTATGCGGCAATTGAAGCTCGGAACGCTGAATTAAACGTATTCCTTCATCTTGATAAAGATGGTGCTCGCAAAATCGCTGAGGCTGTTGACGCCCGTGTTGCGGCTGGCGAAAAGGTTGGCCCGCTAGCGGGTGTGCCGATTGCTATTAAGGACAACCTTTGCCAGACGGGCATTCCAACAACGTGTTCATCAAAGATTCTTGAAGGCTGGAAGCCACCATATAACGCAACTGTTATTGACCGTTTGGTGGCGGCGGGCGCTGTGCCAGTGGGAAAAACAAATCTCGATGAGTTCGCCATGGGATCTTCAACAGAGAACTCTGCGTTTGGTCCTACTCGCAACCCTCTAGACCCCTCACGAGTTCCAGGTGGTTCAAGTGGTGGATCTGCAGCAGCAGTTGCAGGTGACATGACTTCAATTTCTCTGGGATCTGACACTGGTGGATCTATTCGCCAACCCGCTGCGTTCTGCGGAATTGTTGGCATGAAGCCAACGTACGGACTTGTTTCTCGTTACGGCCTTATTGCTTTCGCGAGTTCACTCGACCAGATTGGTCCATTTTCTAAAACCGTGATGGATTCAGCAGTGCTGCTGGAAGCAATCGCAGGTCATGACCCCCTCGACTCGACGTCACTTCCAGAACCATCACCTTCGCTCGTTAGTCATGTCAACGATGGAGTGGCAGGCAAGCGCATTGGGCTTGTTAAAGAGCTCTACGAAGGCGCAGATGAAAGTGTCGTCAACGCTGTGATGGGTGCTGTCGCAGTTCTTAAAGAAGCCGGCGCAGAAATCGTGGAGCTTTCAATTCCAGAACTTCGACTCGGACTCAGTGCGTATTACCTCATTGCCCCAGCAGAAGCCTCATCAAACCTTGCTCGCTTTGACGGTGTGAGATTTGGTCTTCGTGTTGATGGAGAAGACGTAACCGCGATGATGGAAGCAACTCGAACTGCAGGATTTGGCGCTGAAGTGAAGCGTCGCATCATGCTTGGAACATATGCCCTTAGCGCTGGGTACTACGACGCGTATTACGGTCAGGCTTTGAAGGTTCGAACCTTAACTATTAATGCCTTTAAGAAGGCTTATGCGCAGGCCGACATGCTTATTGGTGCAACAACGCCTGGTGTGGCGTTCAAATTCGGGGCCAAGTCAGACCCTATGGAAATGTATTTAAACGATGTTTTTACTATTCCAACAAACCTGGCCGGCGACCCTGCAGTGTCTGTTTCATTCGGCAAGGGCGAAGAAAATCTCCCCATCGGCGTTCAGTTGCTTGGCCCGGGCAGGAGCGAAGCATCACTCTATGCAGCAGCACGCGTTCTAGAGATTGCGGATGGTAGGTCATGACGTTGCCTGAAGGATGGGAACTAGTTGTAGGAATGGAAGTTCACACCGAACTTCTCACTAAGTCGAAGTTGTTCTGTGGTTGCGAGAATCACTTTGGATCAGAGCCAAATACAAACATCTGTCCAATCTGCTTGGGACTTCCTGGCTCACTGCCAGTGCTCAACAAGGACGCCGTGGAACTAGCAATGCGTATTGGAATGGCGCTTAACTGCACAATTGCGCCAAGCACCTTTCACCGCAAGAACTATTTCTACCCTGACCAGTCCAAGGACTACCAGATCAGTCAGTACGACCTTCCTATTAACTCAAATGGGTTTCTGAACTTGCCTGATGGATCACAAGTGACCATTGAGCGTGCTCACATGGAAGAAGACACTGGAAAGTCAACTCACCTTGGTGGTTCAGGACGCCTTGCTGGTGCGGATCGTTCACTCGTTGACTACAACCGATGCGGTGTTCCACTCGTAGAAATTGTTTCTGGTCCTGACATCAGGTCTTCAGAACAAGCTCGTGCGTACGCCGCAGAGCTTCGAGGAATTCTTATTGCAACTGGCGCTTCTGACGGCAGGCTCGAAGAGGGATCAATGCGCTTTGATGCCAATGTGTCAGTTCGAAAGACCGGCGACCCGTTAGGAACGCGTTGTGAAATTAAAAACCTCAACTCTCTACGATCGTTGCAGCGTGCCATTGACTACGAGGCAGCTCGCCAGGTTGAACTAATTCTTGAAGGTGGCACTGTTCGCCAAGAAACACGCCACTGGGATGAAGGGCTCGGAGAAACTTCAACGCTTCGAGTGAAAGAAGACGCTGAGGATTACCGATATTTCCGCGAACCAGATCTCACGGAACTCGTTCCAGATCAGCCATGGCAAGACCGTGTTCGAGCTGCCCTTCCACCAATGCCTGCTGCTCGTAGGGCGAAGTTGCTCGAACGAATTCCGGGAGCGACCAAGGCGCAAGAAGATGCAGTTGCTGTAGTTATTGACCTTGACCTGGAAGGATATGTGAACGCTGCAGCAGATGCTGGCGCAGAGATCGCGATTGCGGTGTCTCGTGCTGCGAACGAACTGGCAGCCGGTATCGATACGTTGAGCAACCTCACTACTGATGCCTTCACTCAGACAGTACTCATGGAAGCAAAGGGTGAACTCTCTGCAACGCAGTCAAAGGTTGTCCTTGGCGAGCTTTTGGCAAATGGGGGAGACCCAAAGAAGATTGCCGCTGAAAAAGGTTTTGAGCAAATGTCGAGCGATTCACTTGGCGCAACAATTGATGACATTATTTCCAAGAACCCAGACGAATGGCAGCGATACAAGGATGGCGACGACAAATTGTCACAGTTCTTTGTGGGCCAAGCAATGAAGCAAACGCAAGGAAAAGCTAATGGAAAAGCTGTCATTGCTGAGTTGCAACTCCGCAAATAACTCTCTTGTGTAGTAAACAAAGAAGTAACTATTTAGAAAGTTGCAACTCATGGAATCTATGACTCTTACTTTTAATTGCCTGCCAGAAACAGGTGTATTTCTTCTCGCTGGACTCGCCGATAGTCTCGCGGATACTCGCGCCTTCAAGGGTTGCATCTCAGTAGAAGTGTTCACTGATGCAGAAAATCCAGACACAATTGTTCTCATCGAAAAATGGGAGAAAAAAGAAGACCAGGCTGCCTACATGGCATGGCGAATTGAAACTGGAATGATGGAAGCTATTGCACCAATTATGGCTTCAGAGCCAAAAACAACTTGGCTAACTCCACACACTATTTAAAGCGCCCGAATTCACCTCTCAGCAATTAGGCTTGGAGCAACTCTTTTAAGGAATTTTAAATGTCCGATGCTTCCGCAAATAATGTTGTTCACGCCGAAACTCAAGATCCAAGACGTTGGTTTGCGCTGCTTGTAATTGGTATTGCCACTTTGATGGTGGTTCTGGACAGCTCAATCGTAAATGTCGCGCTTCCTCATGCCGCGTTGCCTAAGTCGCTCGGTGGGCTTGGAATTGCTCCAAAGGACTATCAGTGGGCGGTTACTTCTTACACCCTTACTTTTGGAGGCTTTCTTCTCCTCGGTGGTCGCATTGGTGACTACATGGGAAGAAAGAAAGCATTCCTAATTGGTCTACTGGGTTTTGCATTCGCATCATTATTGGGTGGGCTTGCGCAATCTGAAGGAATGCTCTTCAGCGCCCGTGCTCTTCAAGGCGTGTTTGGGGCACTATTGGCCCCAGCTGCGCTGTCACTTATTTCAGTAACTTTTACTGACTCCAAAGAACGCGCTAAAGCATTCGCAGTGTATGGAGCTCTTTCGGGTGTTGGCGCTGCAATTGGACTCATTGCAGGTGGTCTACTTACGCAGTATCTCTCGTGGCGTTGGTGCATGTTCGTGAACACACCAATGGCACTAATTGCACTATTTCTTGCAATTCCAAATGTTAAAGAATCCAAAGTAGAAGGCAATCCCCACTACGACGTTCCAGGCGCTCTTACTGCAACCGCTGGAATGCTTAGCGTGGTCTACGGAGTTTCGAAAGCAGCAGTTGATGGATGGGGCGCAACGTCTGCTTGGCCTTACATGGCGCTAGGTGCCGCGCTGCTTGCATTTTTCTTTATTCTTGAAAGTCGCGTCAAGCAGCCGCTTCTGCCACTGCGACTTCTTTCGAACCGAGTCCGTGCAGGTGCGTACATTGCACAATTGTTTGTTGCACTAGGTCTTTTTGGAATGTTCTTGTGGATTACATTTTTCTTCCAGCGAATTAATGAATTCAGCCCTTTAAAGAGTGGCCTTCTGTTCCTGCCGTTCTCACTCTCTGTAATTATTTCCGCTGGTTCTGTAAGTAAATTGCTCCCTAAGTACGGCCCCCGTCTTTTGGCAACCATTGGTGCGCTTATGGGTAGCTCAGGACTTTTCTATCTTTCATTTATCAAACCAGATAGTTCATACCTAGGTCACGTCATGCCAGCGATGATTATTGCTGCGTTGGGTATGGGAATGGTCTTCGTTTCGGTCTCATCTACTGGGTTGTTCAACATTCAACCTCAAGACACTGGTGCTGCATCAGCGGTAATTTCTGCTGCGGGACAACTCGGTGGATCCTTCGGAACTGCCATTCAAAATACGATTGCTGTTTCAAGTGCAAGTGCATTTATTGCGAGTCAGCTCCACCATCCAACTATGGAGTTCACAAGCAAGGTGGCACTTCTAAATGCCGCGAGTGTTCATGGCTACGACATGGCGCTGCGATTCGGATCATTGATGGTTTTCCTGGCAGCCGTTTCTTTCTACACCCTGGCGAACATTGACCGCCATCACCTAGGTCAGCACGATGAGGCTCCAGCGTCTTCGCATTAACGGTTGAAATTACGACCATTTCATAGTCAATTCTGAAGTTCTTCTCTGCTTGGTAGGCATCGTCTATCGTTAGACAAATAGTGGAACTTGGGAGCCAATTATGAAGAAAAAAATTAGTCTCATACTGCTGAGTGTCGGACTTTTTTCAACCTTGATTCCGATCGCTACGGCAACAAGTGCCACCAACCCTTCTGCTAACTCTTCTTGTGCCACGAAGGGGCAAGTCGTTGTGTATTCAAACATGAAGTACACATGCGTACTTTCTGGCAAGAAACTTGTTTGGAGTGCAGGCGTCAAAGTGAGTGCCTTGCCCACCACCACAACCTCACAAGTTTCAACCACCACCATTGCCAATGAAGCCTCTGTCTACACCGCCTCAATGACTAAGCCACATCAACCAGTGGGACAAAATGGTGGCAAAGATGACTATCGATGCTTTTTGATTGATCCAAAAATTGCAATGGATGTGTACGTAACCTCTGTTCAATTTATTCCGCAACAACGTCCGTTTGTTCACCACGCATTGTTTTGGACTGTCGGTGCGAGCTCGATCCCTACATATAAGAAACTCGATGACAACGGCAATGGCTGGTCATGCTTCGGAGGCGTGACAACTGACTCTTCCACTGCAGACATTGCTTCAACGCTTGCCGGGTGGGCGCCGGGCCGACCAGTTGATGCCTGGCCGGCTGGTTATGGCACGCAGGTCAATAAGGGCGACCAAATTGTTATGCAGGTGCACTACAACTTGCTCGCTGCACTTGGTGGCTCGGTCCCTGCTGATCAGTCAAAAGTTTTAGTAACCGCAGTACCGGCATCGCTGAACTCACTGCAACCACTTTTTGGTGAGGCGTTCGCCGCTCCGGTTGAGTTGGCTTGCCCACCTGGTGTTACCGCACCACTGTGCGATAGATCTAATGCGCTTGCCGACCTAGTTGCAAGAACTGGTTCGAAAGCTGCGAAAGTTGAAGGCCAATTACTTTTGGCGTGTGGTCAAGACTTCTTAAAACCAGTCGCAAGTTTGACCTCTTCGTGCGACAGACGAATTGGACAAAGTGAGACGGTGATTCAGGCTGGTGCACACATGCACTTGACCGGAACGCGTCTCCAGCTGATACTTAACCCTGGAACAGCAAGACAACAGACTTTGCTCGACAGCAATCCATTCGACTTTGATAATCAAGCACCAGTGACACTGCCAAAGCCTGTTCCGGTTAAGGCTGGAGACGTTGTGCGAATTGTTTGTACGTACAATCCGGGACTTCACCTTCTCATCCCACAACTCCAGCAACTTCCATGGCGCTACGTCATCTGGGGCGATGGGTCTTCAGACGAGATGTGCCTCGGATCGCTACGGGTGACGCGTCCTTAGAACTATTTTGTAGTTCTCCAGGTGACAAACGATAAGGTTTACGCGTGTCATATAGATGTAGTTACTGCCAAAAACGCCACAGTACGGTGAATGAAGGACGGGCATGTAAGTTGCACTTTCACGAGCAATCAAGGGTTTTGCACCTGCCACTTCAATTTCAAAAAAATGAAGGCCGGTCAAAAAAGTAATACTTACCTTACGTTCACCGTTCTGCCGGCATCCGTTAAGAATTGCTTTGTAGGATAAACGTATGAGCCTCCTAACACCCGAGCAGCGCGATCACTACTTAGATAATGGTTGGCTGCTGTGTGATGACGTACTTCCAGTCAGTGTGACTGAGCTCCAGGCAGAAGTGGAGCGCGTTGCATCGCTCAGTAACTCAGAAATTCTTCACCATCATGAAATGACTGATTTCGGAGCCAAACTAGCTCGAACAGAAAACTTCGTTCCTTTTTCTCCAATGCTTGACAATCTTTTGCAATCAAGCAAAGTTGCTCAAATTGCTGGAGAACTCCTTGGCGAAGAGGCCTATCTCTACAAGGAAAAAGTTAATTACAAGCTTGTTGGTGGGGCTGGGTTTCGACCGCACCAGGACAAGCCCGCATACCCATTTGTAGACCAAGTTCTTTCAGTCATGATTGCGGTTGATGACTCCACTGTCGAGAATGGTTGTCTAGATGTAGTTAGCTCACGTCACCAGGTTCTGCTCGATCAAGATGACCGCGGATGTTTGACGGCAAAAGACATCAACGCTATGAACTGGCAACCAATGCCACTACGTGCGGGGCAAACATTATTTTTTCATGCGTTAACACCGCACCGAAGTGGGTCTAACAACTCACAGCGCGACCGCCGAGCTCTCTATCCAACGTACAACGGAGCGAGTGAAGGTCGCCTTCGTGAAAAGTATTACGAAGCAAAAATTAAGGCCTTTGAAAGTCCAAGCGACTTTGATGGTGTGCGACTCTCGCTCATTGGCGACTTTGAAGGAAAGCCAGTATGACCGTAATTTTATCAATCGACGATATCTTTTCACTCTACGCATCAAAAGGAAATGAAGCGTACGGCGAACGTGTTACCTCACTTGAGCACTCACTGCAGTGTGCGCATTTGGCACGAAAAGATGGAGCGGATGATGAACTCGTGATTGCGTCGCTGCTCCACGACATTGGTCATTTAGTTGCGGACGTGCAGGGTGATGAACGATTCGACATGGAAGTCGACGACGACGACCACGAAGCAGTCGGAGCGAGACTGCTTTCTCCACTATTTGGGCCCAAAGTCTCTCAACCAGTATCTCTTCACGTAACCGCCAAGCGCTGGCGCTGCACTGTTGAGCCTTCCTATCACGATGGTCTAAGCGACACTTCTAAAGCCACGCTTAAGGCTCAAGGTGGATTGATGAGCGAAGAGGAATGCCGACGTTTCGAACAGCACCCTGGTTTTCAACGGGCGCTTGACTTACGCAGCTGGGACGACCAAGCGAAAGAGATGGAGGTGGACTGTCCACCACTTGAGTCGTATCGCACCCTGATGCTTCGGTTGTTGCGATCATGAACGTTCTCTTCATCACTCTCGATCAGTTCCGCGCGGACTCTATGAGCTGTGCGGGGCATCCACTCGTTAAAACACCAAACCTCGACAGACTTGCGCGCGAAGGAGTGCGACTCGCAAAGCACTATTCACAGTCAGCGCCATGTTCACCTGGTCGCGCTGCGCTCTATACCGGAACGTATCAAATGAATAATCGTGTTGTCGCTAATGGGACGCCGCTATCAAATAGTTTCGACAATGTGGCGAAGCTCGCACGTCGTGCGGGATATGACCCAACACTCTTTGGTTATACCGATCAGGCAATCGACCCATGGTCGGCGAGCGGCAAAGACGATGAGCGACTACTTCACTACAGCGGAATACTTGATGGGTTCTCTGTCGGCTGCCAACTCCCTGACGATCAGGGTCCGTGGGTGGCATATTTGCGAGAAAACGGATACGACGTAGTTGACAATGGCATCGAAGTATTACGTAATGAATCATCGAGACCAGTTGAAATGTCACTCAGCACTTTTCTCACCAATGAGTTCATTGACTGGCTGAAGACGCAGAACTCTTCTTGGTTTACCCACCTCAGTTACTTGCGTCCGCATCCGCCATATAACGCCGCTGGAACATTTGCAACAATGTATGACCCTGATGATGTTCCGGCACACATTGAGCCAATTCCTTACGAAGAGCGTCACTTTATTCATAAGGGTGGCTCGAAAAATCCTGCGAGCAGTGCCCCTAGCGAAATGGTCAGAGATATCCGTGCTCAGTACTACGGCATGATCAGTGAAGTCGATGAACAGCTCGGACGCGTATTCGCTGCAATTGAAGAACGTGGTGAGTGGAATGAAACCATCATCATCGTGACTGCAGACCATGGTGACCAGTTGGGTGATCACGGCCTTAAAGAGAAGCTAGGTTTTTTCCCCGAGAGCTACAACATCCTTGGGCTCTGGCGTGATCCTAAGTTTCCAAACCGTGGTGGGCGTGTAATCGAGAAGTTCACCGAAAATGTAGACATCATGCCCACGCTTGCTGAAGCGCTGGGTGTTGAAGTGCCAGCTCAGTGCGACGGTCGAGTAATGACACCGCTACTTAATGGAGAAGATGTTCCGTGGCGCGCAAGTGCCCATTATGAATGGGACTACCGAGCATTCTTCATTCCAAGCGCTGAGACCCCTTGGCCCTTTGACCGTGCACTTTCAAAAATGAATTTGGCCACAACGCTGACAGATGAATGGGCGTACGTCCACTTTGCTGACGGCACGGCGTTGATGTTTGATCTGGTTGCGGACCCTACATGGCGAACAACCACTGATGACACCTCAAAGCTGTATCACGCAGCGAGCGCGCAACTCAATTGGCGACAAGAACATTTGCGTCGTGAGATGACAGACCTATTGGTGGAACCTGGAATGCCAGGCCGCTGGCCCAACGTTCCTCAGCTGGCTTAAAGTTCGGTCATTCCGCCACCAAGCAGTGCCGGTAGCGCGCTAGAACGCATTCGCTTCAACATTCTGTGGGTGACTGGCGCAGCAGCAGGATGAATTCCGCCATTTGCACGGACTTGCTCTTGCCATGCTTTGGTGCGCTTCTTAAGAATTTTTGCTGAATTAAGTTCCAAGCAATCGAGTCGGTCTTGATTCACGTTAACGACGATCGTGTCTCCGTTTTCAACGAGAGCAATAGGGCCACCAAGCAATGCCTCTGGTGCTACGTGACCAATAACTAGACCAACAGAACCACCCGAGAAGCGAGCATCAGTCATTAGCGCAATTGTGATGCCCTTCTTGCGACAAAGTGAAGTGATTTTTGACGTCGGGTCGAGCATCTCGGGCATTCCTGGAGCACCGCGTGGGCCCTCGTAACGAATGACGACCATGTCATTGTCAGCGAAGTCATCAGGGCGCTCGTCAAGAGCTTTGATGAGCGAGCGCTCACCGTTAAATACTCGAGCTCGACCCGTGAAGATGCCGTCAACAATGCCGCTCTCAACACCAGCGAGCTTCAAAATGGCGCCACCTTCTGGTGCGAGGTTTCCGCGAAGTAGGCGTAGCCCTCCAGTATTTTTGAAAGGCTTGGCAACTGAGAAAATCACTTCATGATCAGCAGCCGGAGGATTAAGTCGGGTTACTTGTTCAGAAAGTGTTTCGCCAGTGCAGGTCAGTGTGCTGCCATCGAGGAATCCAGCCTTTAAGAGTTCATTGACGACTGTTGGGAGCCCACCCGATGCGTCGACGTCAACCATTGAGTATTCGCCAAAGGGGCGCATGTTGACAATTACTGGGAGTTTGTGTGAAAGCTCATTGAACTCGTCTTGGCTAATCACGTCTTTCCAAAGATTAAGACCAGCGGCGCGAGCGATTTCCACACTGTGCAGCATGACGTTGGTAGATCCACCCATTGCCATTGAAACAATCAATGCGTTACGAAGTGACTTCGGGGTAACAATGTCGCGAGGACGAATGTTGCGACTAGTCATTTTCACGAGGCAGTCAACGAGCTCTTCTGGGAATTGATTAATACGTCGCGGGTCATCAGATGAAGGCGCGATCATGTGCAGCGGCTCTAAGCCAACAACGCCAATAAATGTCTGCATCGTGTTGTAGGTGAACATTCCACCGCAACTACCTTGTCCTGGGCAGGCGTTGAGCGTAACTTCGTTGCGCGCTTCTTCGTCTGGGTCAGTTGCGAACTGGAACGCTGTGACGAGGTCAATGCGTTCGCCGGTGCTTGGGCGAATTCCTGGCTTAATTGATCCGTCAGAAAGAATCACTGAAGGAACATTGTGCTCGAGAATTGCGGCAACGGTTCCAACTGGTGGCTTGTCGCAGGCGACAACTGCAATAAAACCCTCAACCTGATTTGCTGCGAGGTGTGCTGAAGCAGAGTCGTTTACAAGCTCACGACCAATGAGTGAGAATCGCATCTGTGGTGTTCCGTTGAGTTGACCATCAGAAACGCCAACGGTGAATGCGGGGGAGATGAGCCTGTTGCCACTTACGTTGCTCGCAATGCGCTTTGACATTGCTTCTTGCACCACTGTGACCTTGTTCTGAACTCCGAGGTAGCACTGGCTGTCGCCGAGGTTTCCAAGAACCGCCCAGACTGGGCCGTGAATGTTGGAGACGTCTTCGCCGAGGTATTTAGCGGTCCCGACACGCTGGACGTCACGGCCAGGATTGGAGGTTCCGCGAACATTGACTTTTGTTGACGATTCTGGGTGATCGGCCATTTGATAAGTCTAACGACGTGCAAAGTAGCCCTTTTGGCCCTTCGTAGAAAAGACAAGGAAATTTCTCTTGCTAGGAGGCTCAGGCTGTGGCAAGATTGAGACATGACTTCTATTTTCGTGCTCGTGGTGGTGACAGGCTGATCAGCCGGTAATCACGCGTCTACGCAGATAACCGGCCTCCCAAAAAAGGGAGGTCTTTTTTTATTTAGTAAGCGAAGGAAAGAATTATGCAACTTACAGGTGCACAAGCATTAATTAAGAGCCTCGAGCAAGCGGGCGTCGATGTGATGTTCGGTTACCCAGGCGGCGCGATTCTGCCTACCTACGACGCTCTGCTCGACTCATCCATCCGTCACGTACTAGTACGTCACGAACAAGGTGGCGGGCACATGGCCGAAGGTTTCGCCCTGGCAACTGGCAAGCCTGGTGTGCTCATGATCACCTCTGGCCCAGGAGCGACGAACGCTATTACACCTATTGCTGATGCCTACCTCGACAGTGTGCCCCTCGTAGTTATTACGGGACAGGTTTCAACGAGTGTTATGGGAACTGACGCATTCCAAGAAGCACCAATTATTGGAATCACAGCAGGAATTGTAAAGCACAGTTACTTGGTGCAGTCAGCTGATGAAATACCTCGCGTTGTTGCTGCAGCGTTCTACATTGCAACAACGGGACGACCTGGACCAGTGCTCATTGACTTTCCAAAGAACGTTTCCCTAGAAACTATGGAGTGGTACTGGCCATCATCAGTTGAAGAACTCGACCTTCCTGGCTACCAACCTGAAGTTGCTCTAGACATGGACGCAGTTGCTGCTGCAGCAGAACTCATTAACCAAGCAGAGCGTCCAATCCTTTACGTTGGTGGAGGAACCATTAAGTCCGACGCCTCCAAGGAGCTGATGGCCTTCGCCGAGCGAACTGGCATGCCTGTTGTTACGACGCTGCAGGCTCGTGGTGCGTTCCCAGACTCACACGAACAGCACCTCGGAATGCCTGGAATGCA
Organism: uncultured Acidimicrobiaceae bacterium; assembly: GCA_937975915.1. Classification (GTDB taxonomy): domain Bacteria; phylum Actinomycetota; class Acidimicrobiia; order Acidimicrobiales; family RAAP-2; genus RAAP-2. The sequence goes on from CALJTY010000042.1 coordinate 40,237, forward strand.
CGGAACGTACACGGCCGTTACCGCGATTCAACAATCAGACCTTCTCATCTCGCTCGGAGCTCGTTTTGACGACCGAGTGACTGGAAAGGTTTCAACATTTGCTCCACACGCGAAGATCATTCACGTGGACATTGACCCGGTTGAGTTCAACAAGATCAAAAAGGTCAATGTTGCGATCCAGAGCAATGTTGCAACTGCTCTTAGTGCCCTAGATAAGACGGGTACGAAGCCAAAGAATCTAGAAGTCTGGTGGAAGCAGTTGAACGCTTGGCGTGAAGAGTTCCCACTCTTTTATGAAGCACAAGAAGAAGGCTCACCACTTCGACCACAGATGGTTATTGAAGCGATTAACAAGAGCTCTAAGCCCGGAACGATTGTTTCCACTGATGTTGGACAGCATCAAATGTACGCAAGTCAATTCTGGAAGTTTGAAGAGCCACGCACATGGTTGTCTTCAGGAGGAGCTGGAACAATGGGCTTCGGACTTCCTGCAGCGATGGGTGCCAAGGTTGGCGCTCCCGACACAACAGTGTGGGCAATCGTTGGTGATGGTGGAGTGGTCATGACTATTCAAGAGCTTCTTGCCGCGAGTGCTGCTGGAATCAACATCAAGGTTTGCATTCTCAACAATGAATTCCTCGGCATGGTGTACCAGTGGCAGCAACTTGTTTATGACGGCCGACTTTCTCACGTGGCGCTTCCAAGCCCGGACTTCGTAAAGATTGCTGAAGGTATGCACTGTGTGGGCATTAAGGCAACCACCGAAGCTGAAATGCACGCGGCGATCAAACAGGCCAATGAGATTAACGACCGACCAGTCGTGATTGACTTCAGAACTGACGCGCGTGAAAACGTATGGCCAATGGTTCACGCCGGTGCTTCAAACGACGACATCATTGTTCACCCATCACAGCGAGGAAACTAATGAACTCACATGAAATCATTGAAGAAGTAATTCACACGCCTGTGCGACTTCACATCTTGTCGGTGAAGGTAGAGAACAAGCCGGGTGTGCTCATGCGCATTGCGGGGCTCTTCACGCGTCGTGGATTCAACATCTATTCACTTTCGGTGGCACCATCTGAACTCGGAGCTCGTTTTTCTCGAGTGACCATCGTCGTTGACGCAGAATCTGCACCACTTGAACAGATAGTTGGCCAGCTGAACAAGCTCATCAATGTGGTTGAGATCTCAGACCTTTCTCCAAAGGACGCCGTAGAGCGTGAACTGCTCATCGCGACCGTTCCAACTCACGTTGACGTTCGTACACCACTTCTTGACATAATTGCCACGGCCAACGCCGCAATTATCGACGTGGACAGCTCTGCTGTGACAATCATGCTGGCTGGAACACCGTCTGCCTGTGACGACTTAGAACGTGAATTAGAGGCATTTGCCAACGTAGAGCTCTACCGGACCGGTCGTGTGGCTTTGCCTAGACTTGGTACTCCGGCCTAGGCCAAAAGATCGAATAAGAAGAAAGAACAACTATGACAACCATGTTTTATAAGCAGGATGCAAAGCCTGAGCTTCTAAAGGACAAGAAGATTGCAGTCCTTGGTTACGGCTCACAGGGTCACGCACACGCGCTCAACCTTCACGAATCTGGCTACAACGTCGTTGTTGGTCTTCGCCAAGACTCTTCATCAGTTGCCAAGGCTGAAGCTGCAGGGCTCAAGGTCATGTCAATTGCTGACGCTTCAAAGTGGGCAGACATCATCATGATCCTTGTTCCTGACACTGAGCAGAAGAAGACCTACGACAATGAGATTGCTCCTGGCCTTGAAGCTGGAAACCTCATCTTGTTCGCACACGGATTCAACATCCGCTTCGACCTCATTAACCCACCAGCCAACGTTGACGTTGCCATGGTGGCGCCAAAGGGTCCTGGACACCTTGTACGTCGCACTTACTCAGAAGGTGGCGGAGTTCCTGCACTAGTTGCAGTGCACCAAGACGCCACTGGCAACGCTCACGCGCTCGCACTTGCGTACGCAGACGGCATTGGCGCTACACGCGCTGGTGTTCTAGAGACAACATTTACTGAAGAAACAGAAACTGACCTCTTTGGTGAGCAGGCTGTTCTTTGTGGTGGCGTTTCTGCCCTTGTTAAGGCTGGATACGAAACTCTCGTAGAAGCTGGCTACCAGCCAGAGTCTGCTTACTTTGAGTGCCTTCACGAACTCAAGCTCATTGTCGACCTTATGTACGAAGAAGGAATCACTGGAATGCGTTACAGCGTTTCAGACACCGCTGAATGGGGTGACCTCGTAAGTGGTCCTCGCGTTATCAATGCGGGCGTTAAGGCTGAAATGAAGAAGATCCTTACTGAAATCCAGGACGGCACATTTGCTGCTGCATGGATCAAGGAAAACGAAATTGGACGTCCTCGCTACCGTGAACTTCGTGAAGCCGGGAAGAACCACCCAATCGAGCAAATCGGTAAGAAGCTTCGCGCCATGATGCCATTCGTATCAGCCGGTAAGAAGTCGGTTACTGAAATCTCTGGTGGAGACACCGACTGATTTAGTCTCAATTAAAAGACCCCTCGCAGTAGCGGGGGGTCTTTTTTATTTAGTGCCAGCGTCTTTGATGATGCCCTTTATCAAGCCAGGGAATACTAAAAAGTGGAATGGTGCAACTGAGTACCAGTAAGCGCGACCAAGCAGCCCCTTGGGTTTGTAAATTGCACGCTGTGTAAGGAGTGTTCCAGTGCCGACTGGCTCGATATTCCACTCAATCCACGCGTCTCCAGGCAGCACCATTTCTGCATGAAGTTTCAAATATTTATTTTGAACAATTTCATCGACACGCCAGAAGTCAACGAAGTCTCCAACTATCAAATGCTCGGGATCACGTCTTCCACGTCGAACACCGGGCCCTCCCCAAATTTGATCGAGTGCTCCACGAACCTTCCAAAGCCATTCGCCACGGTGCCAACCTTTTTCACCACCGAGTGACGAAACTGCGGCAAACACTTTTTCTGGACTGACTTCAGTGCGCACGATTCTTTCATCATGCAGTTCTGTGCCACCGGCCCACTCAGGGTCAGTGATGTAGGCCTTAAAGGGTCGAAGGTCGGCATCGCTGAATGAAGTCGGCACTTGCTTACTGGCAGTTCTTCCAAGGGCAAGCTGAATTGCTTCTCTGATGCCACGTTCTGGTTCTCCGAGTGTGTCAACAGTAGTAGTCCCATGAACAATTACCTCATTCACCAAACTGTCAACGAGGGGCTTTGCGAGACTCGCAGGAACAGGGGTAACAATGCCAACCCAGTGCGAAGAGAGTCGTGGGGTAAGGAAAGGAACTGGAATCAGTCTCCTCTTTTTTAGGCCCGCTTCTTCGGCGTAGATAGCCATCATTTCGGCGTACGAAATTATGTCTTTGCCACCAATCTCAAAAATTCCAGGTATTGGTGCAGGTGCATTGATGACTTTAACGAGGTAATTGAGAACGTCAGAAATAGCAATTGGCTGAGACTTGGTCCTTACCCACTTGGGCGTCACCATCACTGGAAGCACTTCTACGAGGTAGCGAAGCATTTCGAAACTAGCTGAACCTGAGCCAATGACAACAGCAGCTCGTAGTTCAGTTACGGGGATTGCACCAGCCGCGAGAGTTTTTCCAACGCTGTGTCGACTAGTGAGGTGAACACTCAGTGTGTCGTCATCTTCTCCCATTCCACCTAGGTAGATGATTCGCTTGACTCCAGCAACTTCACACGCACTTCTAAAATTCTCTGCATCACGGGTTTCTTTTGCCACCCAGTCAGCGCCATCACCAATGCCGTGAACTAAATAAACAGCAACGTCAACATCGCGCAGTGCCGCGCTTAGGTCTCCCTCGATTGAACCTTGAATAATTTCAACGTCACTGAGCCATGGCGCCTGGGAGAGTTTTCCAGGGGAGCGCACGAGACAGCGAACTTTGTTGCCTTCTTCAAGAAGCCTCGGAACTAAGCGCCCACCTACGTAGCCAGTGGCTCCGGTAACTAAAACACGACTCATTGGCGCCTCCATAGGTTCACTACTGGACACTAGGAGTTATTTAGAGGTTTCCGACAATCCAGTTAATCGAAGCACAAAGTGAAGCGACATCTTCTGAATCAATGGCTGGGAACATAGAAATACGAAGTTGATTGCGACCGAGCTTGCGGTAGGGGTCGGTGTCGACAATGCCATTAGCGCGAAGGACCTTGGCAATTACTGCTGCATCGATGTCGTCCTTAAAGTCAATTGTTCCCACGACATTGCTTCGCTCGACAGGATTTGCAACGAACGGAGTCGCAAAGTCAGAAGCTTCAGCCCACGTGTAAAGAATTTCTGCTGAGGTGCGTGATCGACCCGCAGAAAAGCTGAGGCCACCATTGTCATTGAACCACTTGACCTGTGATGCGAGCATGTGAATTGTAGCGAGTGCAGGTGTGTTGTATGTCTGGTTGAGGCGTGAGTTGTCAAGTGCAATCTTGAGGTCAAAGAATGCTGGGATCCACCGGCCAGATGCACTGATCTGCTCAATGCGCTCTATTGCTGCTGGCGAACAGATCGCAAACCAGAGACCACCGTCTGATGCGAATGACTTTTGCGGTGCGAAGTAGTACACGTCAAACTGTGAAGGATCAACCATGAGTCCACCTGCTGCAGACGTTGCATCGACGACTACGAGACCTTTTGATCCAGCTGGGCGAGTGATGGGCATCATCACACCAGTTGATGTTTCGTTGTGAGTAAGTGCGTAGAGGTCGACACCTTCAGTTGTTACTGCCAATGGGTGGGTTCCAACATCGCTCTTGATGACTTGTGGATCACTGAGGTGAGGAGCCTGGGTGACTGCTTCAGCGAACTTAGAAGAGAACTCACCAAAGACAAGGTGTTGTGAGTGATTGAGTACGAGGTGAAATGTTGCTACGTCCCAGAAACATGTTGATCCACCGTTGCCGAGCAACACTTCGTAGCCGTCTGGAAGGTTGAAGAGGTCGCGCAGTCCATCTTGTACTTCTTTCACCTTGTTCTTTACAGTTGCCTGGCGGTGTGAAGTACCCATGTACGTAGCACCATCAGCGAGCAGGGCAGTGAGCTGTTCGGTGCGAACTTTTGATGGTCCAGCACCGAAGCGGCCATCGCGTGGAAGGAGTTCTGCAGGAATCTTTAGAGTGTCTGGGGAAGCCATAGAATTACATTCTTACGTAAAATGAATGGAGCATTTGATGAGTTCGAGAGTTAGTCACCTACTTGCCGGTTTGGCCCCAAGTGCGACTCTGGCCGTCGATGCAAAGGCGAAGGCGCTAAAGGCAGCCGGTGAGCCAGTTATTGGCTACGGAGCTGGAGAACCTGACTTTCCGACCCCTCAGGCAATCGTTGACGCCGCCATAAAGGCCTGTGCTGATCCAAGCAACCACAAGTACACCCCAACAGCAGGCCTCCAAGATCTTCGTGAAGCAATTGTCTTTAAGACCAAGCGTGACACCGGGCTTGATATCAAAGCCAGCCAAGTTCTGGTCACAAACGGTGGAAAGCATGCTGTTGCTACAACCTTCATGACCCTTGTCAACCCAGGCGACGAAGTTCTAATTCCTGCCCCGTACTGGACCACGTACCCAGAAGCGGTTTATCTTGCTGGTGGAATTCCAGTTCCTGTTTTAACGAGTGAAGCGAATGGATTTCGCGTAACCGTAGATGAACTTGAGAAGGCGCGTACCAAAAAGACAAAACTGCTCGTATTTGTTTCTCCATCTAACCCCACTGGCGCTGTTGTAACTCCAGAAGAGATTGTGAAGATTGGACGCTGGGCCGCTGAACACGACATCATGGTCATGCTCGACGAAATCTACGAACACCTTGTGTATGGTGACGCGAAAAATGTTTCGATGGCGGTTGTGGCCCCAGAGCTTGAAGACCGTTGGGTGATTGTCAATGGTGTGGCAAAGACCTATGCAATGACTGGTTGGCGAATTGGCTGGATGATTGGTTCACAAGAAGTGATGAACGCCGCAATTAACTACCAGTCGCAAACAACATCAAACATTTCCAACATTTCTCAGCGTGCTGCAGTTGCGGCACTCACTGGTGACTTAAGCGCTGTTGATGAAATGAAAACTGCTTTCGACCGTCGCCGTCTCATGATGGTTGAAAAGTTGAACGCAATTGACGGCATCTCATGTGCGCTTCCAGAGGGTGCGTTCTACTGCTACCCGAACTTCACTGGTCTACTTGGTCGCTCACTTGGTGGCAAGGTTTCAAACACAACTTCAGAGCTTGCTGATTCTCTTCTTGAGACAATCAAGATCGCTGCTGTTCCAGGAGAAGCCTTCGGAACTCCAGGATTCATGCGTTTCAGTTACGCCCTTGGAGACAAGGACATTACTGAAGGTCTTGACCGTTTGGCCCAATTAGTGGCCAAGGGTTAGTCATTTCAGTTTCGCTTTAAACTCTCGTTATCAATTGAAAGGTTCCCCCGTGGCCCGTGTTTTAGTTACAGAAGAGATTGCCGACAGCGGCCTCCAAGAACTGCGTAATGCAGGTCACGAAGTTGACATTCAGCTAGGACTCTCTCCGGAACAGCTCATTGAAGCAGTGCAGGGTGCGCATGCACTCATTATTCGTTCAGCAACACAAGTTGACGCCCCAACACTCGAAGCCGCAAAGGACATGATTGTTGTTGGGCGTGCAGGAATTGGACTCGACAATGTTGATGTTGCTAAAGCAACTGAACTCGGAGTGATGGTTGTAAACGCACCAGTTTCAAACATCCTTTCTGCAGCAGAGCAAACAATGGCGCTTCTGCTCGCTCAAGCTCGCAATATTCCCCAAGCCCACTCAGCTCTTAAGGCTGGACGCTGGGAGCGCAGCAAGTGGGAAGGTGTGGAACTACACGGCAAGACACTTGGTGTAATTGGCCTTGGAAAGATTGGCGCACTTGTTGCCCAACGCGCAATGGCATTTGGAATGCACCTCGTTGCTTACGACCCATACATCACCGAAGAACGCGCTCGTCACATGGGAATTGATCTGATGACGCTTGACGAACTTCTAGCGAAGTCTGACTTCATAACAATTCACCTTCCTAAGACGAAGGAAACAACAAACCTTCTTAACGCTGAGTCACTCAAGAAGTGCAAGCCAACAGTTCGCATCATCAACGTTGCACGTGGTGGGATCGTTAGTGAAGCTGACCTCGCTGCAGCAATCAGTGCGGGCACAGTCCAAGGCGCTGCTCTAGACGTTTTTGAAAAAGAACCAACAACTGAGTCGCCTTTGTTTGAATTGCCATCAGTTGTTGTTGTTCCTCACCTTGGTGCTTCAACCGCTGAAGCTCAGGACAAGGCTGGAATCACAATTGCTGAGCAAGTACAACTTGCACTTGCTGGTGACTTTGTGCCATTCGCAGTGAACGTTTCGGCGGGTGAAGTATCAAACGTTGTTCGACCTTTCATGGGACTAGCTGAAGTTCTCGGACGTTTCATCGGTGGACTTCTTGACGGAAAGCCAGGAGACCTCGAAGTTGTTTACCAGGGTGAACTTGCAGGGTCTGGAACAAAGATTCTGACTCTCTGTGCCCTGAAGGGCCTGCTCACTGCTTCGGGTCACGACGGTGTTTCCTTTGTCAATGCGCCACAATTGGCGGCTGAAAACAAACTGGCATTCTCAGAAGAGTCAATTGTTGATTCACCAGAGTACGTAAACCTCATCACCGTAAAGGCCGGAGGACACTCAGTGTCTGGAACGCTGATGACAATCGGAACTCGTCTTGAAACACGAATCGTAAGTGTCGATGGCCACAGTGTTGAAATTCCACCGGCCAGTTCAATGCTCGTTGTTCGAAACGATGACCGTCCAGGAATGATTGGCCATGTAGGTATGGCACTTGGCGATGCCGGCATTTCAATCGCTTCAATGGCCGTAGGACCAGATCCACAGTCAAAGACTGCACTAATGGTGCTTTCAACTGGTTCGCCTACTCCAACGAGTGTTATTGAGTCTCTTCGTGGTGCGAACGGTATCGTAGACATCCACTTGATTACTCTGCGCTAAAACTTCTAGTCGTAAAACAAAAAACACCGTGACATTTCGTCACGGTGTTTTTTTGTACGTAGAACTTTAGAAGTCGCGATTGAATTTCACTGGGGCAATGGAGTTAATACGAGCCATTACATCTGGAGTCAAAAGCGGAAGTACGTCAAGAGCTGTCATGTTCTCTCGAACCTGCGCAGCACTCGAGGCTCCTGTGATTACGGTTGAAACGTTCGGGTTCTTGGCGCACCAAGCAAGTGAAAGCTGGGTGAGCGAAACTCCGAGGTCATCAGCAACGACCTTCAACTCAGCAACCTTCTTGTTTTGCTTTTCGTCAGTGAGGCGGTCCTTCAACCATTCGTAACCAGGAAGTGTTGCGCGTGAACCTGAAGGTGCTCCGGTGAGGTACTTACCAGTGAGAAGACCTGAAGCAAGTGGTGACCAGATTGTTGTTCCAAGTCCAATGTCTTCGTAGAGACGACGGTATTCATCTTCGATGGTGCCACGGTGAAGGATGTTGTACTGCGGTTGCTCCATTACTGGCTTGTGCAAGTGGTGCTTGTCAGCAATGTCGTACGCCGCACGAATTTCATCTGCACTCCACTCACTCGTTCCCCAGTAGAGAGCCTTACCCTGAGAGATCATGTCGCTCATGGCCCAAACGGTTTCTTCGATTGGAGTGTTCTTGTCAGGGCGGTGACAGAACACGAGGTCAAGGAAGTCAAGTCCGAAACGCTCAAGTGATCCATCAATGGCCTGGCTCAAGTATTTGCGGTTAAGGGTGTAACCCATGTTTGGAACTTTTTGGTCAATGCCCCAAAAGAACTTTGACGAGACTACGAATTCATTGCGCTTCCATCCAAGGTCGCGGAATGCTTGTCCCATTACTTTTTCTGAGGTACCAGATTCGTAACCTTCAGCGTTGTCGAAGAAGTTAACTCCAGCATCTTTAGCGGCCTGTAGACATTCAGCGGCGTCGTTCGCTGTTTCGAGCTGTGACTTTTTTCCAAATGTCACCCAGCTACCAAAACTGAGAAGACTCACCTTTAGTCCTGAGCGTCCAAGTCTGCGATATTGCATCTCTGCCATTTTGTTCTCCTTATTTAGAGTTACTGAGCTGTTTTGCGAGGCACTTCTGGCCAAGTGTCATAAGAAACCGGGCGATTTACAGATGGTCGCTTAGTAATCATGACCACTCCCGCAACGGCTGAGCCGAGGAGAAGTAAAAATGTCAATTTAAGAAGCGCCTTCATGGATAGTCAGGTTAGTGCCCCAGCAATGGGGCCAATTCGAGGAGGGGGTAGAATTGGCATAGGAATTACGTGAGAAGGGATGGCGACTATGAAAAACCCACAGAAGCCATCTCCCATGGCGTGGCAGAAGTACCGCGCCACAATTCCAGTAGCACTCCCTGACCGCACCTGGCCAAATAAGCACCTCACCAAAGCTCCTCTTTGGTCCAGTGTTGACCTGCGTGACGGCAACCAGGCACTCATAGATCCAATGGACCTTGAGCGAAAGAACGCCATGTTCGCCCAACTTGTCGCCATGGGTTTTAAAGAAATTGAAGTTGGTTTTCCTTCAGCTAGTCAGCCAGACTTCGATTTTGTACGTCACATTATTGAAAATGATCTCATTCCAGACGACGTGACCATTCAGGTGTTGACGCAATGCCGTGAAGAACTGATTGAACGAACGTATGAATCAGTTAAGGGTGCGAAGAAAGCAATTATTCATTTCTACAACTCAACGTCAACATTGCAACGACGAGTTGTTTTCGGTCTTGACAAGGATGGCATTAAGAAAATTGCAACTGATGCCGCGGCCTTTTGTTTAACGCTTGAAGCAACTTCACCACAGACGCAGTTCCGTTACGAATACTCGCCTGAGAGTTACACCGGTACTGAACTTGAATATGCGCTTGAAGTTTGCAACGCAGTGATTGATGTCATTAAGCCAACAGCTGAAAACCCAATCATTCTTAACTTGCCAGCCACAGTTGAGATGTACACACCTAATCTCTACGCCGACTCCATTGAGTGGTTCCTTCGCAATGTGAAAAACCGCGAGTCTGTGATTCTTTCGCTTCACCCGCACAACGACCGAGGAACTGGCGTTGCTGCTGCAGAACTCGGTGTTCTTGCCGGAGCAGACCGAGTCGAAGGAACGTTGTTTGGTAACGGAGAACGCACTGGAAATGTTGACATTGTCAACCTTGCACTGAACTTGTTTTCCCAGGGTGTTGACCCAGAACTAGACATCAGAGACATCGACAAGGCCCGTCACGTTGCTGAGTACGCGAACCGCCTGCCGGTCCACATGCGCCACCCCTACGTCGGTGAACTGGTCTACACGGCCTTTTCTGGATCACACCAAGATGCCATCAAAAAGGGAATGGCCGCTATTGGCGATACCTACGAATTCTGGGAAGTGCCATATCTTCCGATTGACCCCAAGCACACTGGTCGCACGTACGAAGCAATTATTCGTGTCAATAGCCAGTCTGGAAAAGGTGGGATTGCGTACTTGCTTGATTCAGAACATGGACTTGATCTTCCGCGCGCCATGCAAGTTGAGTTCTCTAAGCGCGTCCAAGAAGTTACAGAAAAGACCGGAAAAGAAATTTCACCGGCTGACATCTGGAATGTCTTTACAACAACGTACCTACCTGAGAACCCAACATTGCAACTTGTTTCCAGTGAAGTAACTGCTGACAAGAACAGCACCCGTATTTTTGCCCAAGTGCTCGTCGACGGAAAGCACATCACCGTAAAAGGTGAAGGTAACGGACCAATTGATGCAATCATGTCTGGACTTCGAGATGAAATTGATGTGAACTTTAAAGTCCGTGATTATCACGAGCACGCGCTGACTGCAGGTTCAGAAGCTTCAGCAGTTGCGTACGTAGAAGCAGAAGACGCTGAGGGCAACACCTGGTGGGGTGTTGGGATGAGTTCTTCAATTCTTGATGCGTCACTTGAAGCCGTAATTTCTGCAGCAAATCGCCGTCGCTAGGAAGTCAATTCAGTAGCCTTGGTGAGTGTCTTCACACTTACTCTTTTCGATAATTGGCTGGGTGGCTGTATTCCTTGGCCTTCCAGGAACCATTGTTCAGTACCGACGAATTTTAAAAGATGGTGTTGAAGGAATTTCGGTCGCAACATGGTTGTTGTTTGCCTTAATGTGCATCTACTGGATTGCGTATGGAATAGCGATTTCATCCTGGATTGTGATTATGGGAAGTTTGATTTGCTTTCCATTTCAACTCCTCGTCATTTCACACCTGTCGCCAATGAAGCACTTAAAAGTTGTTTTCGGTTCTACAGCATTTATCTTCGTGTGCGCTTGGCTTCCGGCAATGATCTGGGGCTGGAATGCAGGAGTTTATGGAACTGGTTTTGCCATGGTCATGAACAGAATGCCTCAACTTATTGAACTAATTCGCGTTAAGCATGTTTCTGGAGTCTCTGCATCTTCATGGGCAATTGGATCAATTGGGTCATTGTTATGGGTCATCTATTACATCAAGGAAGACATGTGGGCTGCATTTTTCGCAACACTCTTCGCAGGGATCGTAAACGTACTGATTATGACACTCACGATTTGGCGCCATCATCAAGTCAAAGTTGAAGAGACAAACTCAACGACGCAATTGCAACCTAATTAATTCAGTCGTTGTATTAGTGTCAATCGGATGAGTACATCAACTATCGCTGCAGCATTTGGCTGGGCCGGCATAGTTGTAGGACTTCTTCCTACGTATCAGCAGCTGCAAAGAGCAAGAAAAGTAAGCACCTCAGGGATTGCTATTGATACGTGGTCAATCTTTACGTGGATAAATTTCTACTGGACCGCCTACGGTCTAGCCCTTCACGGTGTTGAAGTGTGGATTGGTGCGCTAGTCACGTTGCCACTGCAAATAGGTGTTGTCCTTCAGCTTGAACCAAAAAAGAATATAAAGCGAATTCTGGCCACTGGGCTTTTGCTCATTTTGACCTGCTGGCTTCCTACATTTATCTGGGGCTGGAAAATCGGAGTTCTAGGTATTGGCTTAGTGTCGGTGGTTAATCGAATTCCACAAATCCGCGAATGCATTCGAGAGAAAAATGTGCAGGGCGTTTCAGTCCCAGCATGGCTTTGGGGGAGTGCCTGCAACAGTTTGTGGTGTGTTTATTTTGCATTGCAACACGACACTTCAGGACTCATCGTGAACGTAATTGCGGTCCTGTTGAGTTTGTTTATTGCATACTTGGCGTTTCGTCGCCAGTATCAGTGGGCTAAAGATCACCCAGTCTCGATCTAGCGAAGCGTGTGTCCACTGGCATCAAAAATGCCATTCAGTGTTGGCGAGTGCGTCTTCTTTTCAAATGTAGTGATTTCATTCTCACGCAGCATGGTGAGACCAATGTCATCCCAGCCATTTAGAAGTCGCTCACGAGTCATTGGGTCAAGGGTGAATGTTCGCTGCCATCCAGATTCGGCGATTTCAACTGTTAGACGTTCTATATCAATTGTTAGTTGCAACGCAGGGTTGGCTTTCACGAGAGCGTTTAATTCTTCGACGTCGCCTGAAGGCAATTCAACTATTACTAGACCTTGCTTCGAAGAGTTGTTCCTAAAGATGTCGCCAAATGATGGAGCAATAATTGCTTCAAAGCCGTAGTCCATGAGGGCCCACACAGCGTGTTCGCGCGATGAGCCAGTTCCAAAGCGCGGTCCCGCCAGCAATATGGTGGCTCCTTGGAACTGCTCTTGATTAAGAACAAATTCTGGACTGTCGCGCCATTCGCTGAAAAGCCCGCGACCAAACCCAGTTCGCTCCACACGCTTTAGCCAGTCTGAAGGGATTATCTGGTCAGTGTCGACGTCAGAGCGCTCTAGTGGGACGGCGCGACCTTGAATGACGTGAACGGCTTTCATTACGCCACCTCGTCTGGGGTAGCGAAACGACCCTTGATGGCGCTTGCAGCAGCGACGACGGGAGAAACAAGGTGAGTCCTGCCGCCTCGGCCTTGGCGACCTTCGAAGTTTCTATTTGATGTTGATGCGCTTCTTTGACCTGGGGTTAATTGATCTGGATTCATACCGAGACACATTGAACAACCTGGTTCGCGCCATTCAAATCCTGCATCGATAAAAATCTTGTCGAGACCTTCAAGCTCCGCCTGCTTCTTCACGCGGTGCGAACCTGGAACAACAAGAGCGCGAACAGTGGTGGCAACTTTTGATCCTTTAGCCACTGCTGCGGCTTCTCTTAGATCTTCAATGCGTGAATTTGTGCATGAGCCGATAAAGACCACATCTACGGGGATCTCCTTAATAGGAGTACCGGGCTCGAGGCCCATGTACTCAAGCGAGCGAGCTGTGGCATCTTTTGAATCAGCGTCGCTGAAGTCATCTGGTGTTGGGACCACACCATCAAGGGCAACGACTTGGGCTGGATTTGTTCCCCACGTAATAAAAGGAACTAACTCTGAGGCGTCAATGACTACTTCCTTGTCAAATGTTGCGTCATCGTCGCTCGTCAATGTGCGCCAGTACGTGGCGAGTTTTTCGAATTCTTCGCCGTCTGGCACTCCAGCTCGACCGCGCAAGTAGTCAATGGTTGTTTCGTCAACCGCAACGAGCCCGGCACGAGCGCCAGCTTCAATTGACATGTTGCAGACCGTCATGCGACCTTCCATAGAAAGGTCGCTGATTGCTTCTCCTCGGTATTCAATTACGTATCCAGCTCCGCCACCGGTCCCGAGGGTGCTGACAATTTTTAGAACAATGTCCTTAGCGCTAACTCCCTTTGGAGCTTTGCCTTTAACCGTGACTGACATAGTCTTAGCTTTTTGCTGGGGGAGCGTCTGTGTGGCTAGTACGTGTTCGACTTCACTGGTTCCAATTCCGAATGCAAGTGCACCAAAGGCTCCATGAGTCGAGGTGTGTGAGTCTCCACAAACAATTGTCATACCAGGCTTAGTGACTCCAAGCTCAGGTCCAATAATGTGCACGATTCCTTGGTTCTCATGGCCTCGTGGGAACAGTGTGATGCCGAACTCCGCACAGTTCTCATCGAGTGCTTCGAGTTGTCGGCGAGAAATTGGATCATTGACTGGTGTTGAAATGGGATCAGTTGGAACATTGTGGTCTGCGGTTGCGAGTGTGCGATCAGGGCGCCTCACTGTTCGGTTACTAAGACGCAGTCCATCGAATGCTTGTGGGCTCGTTACTTCGTGAACGAGGTGAAGGTCAATGTAAATAAGTGTTGGCTCACCAACTGGCGAAGCGACAACGTGCTCATCCCAGATTTTTTCGAAGAGCGTTTGTTTGCTCATTAACGAATTCCAACAATCTTGACGGTGATCTTTCCAGCTGGTGCGTCGTACGTTACGTTGTCACCAATGGCTTTTCCGAGGAGTTCTTTTCCGAGAGGTGAAGTTGGCGAGGAAACGAGAACCGAGGGGTCTTCAGGCTTCTCTTCGATTGATCCAATGAAATAATCCTGGAAGTCATCATCGGAGTCGCCTTCATAGACAATTTGCACGATTGATGCGTACTGCACTGTGCCGGCATTTTCGTCACGTTCAACGATTTCATGATTTCTGATTACTTGGTCAATTTGGCGAATGCGCGCTTCCATCTTTCCCTGGTGATCCTTGGCGGCGTGGTAGTCCCCATTTTCAGAAAGGTCGCCAAGTAGTCGTGCGGCCTCAATAACTCGTGCATTTTCGGTACGTCCGACCGTGGTGAGTTCAGTCCACTCAGCCTTTAACTTCTCGAGTGTCTCTTTGGTAATACGGTGAATTTCGCCGGCCACAATGCATTCCTTAATTGAAGGGAAGCCTTAATTCTACCAATTGCCCTGAAAAGTCCATTAATGGGTTTGCCATAAGGGCTCTGGAGAGACGAAACTAGAGGAACGCTAGGAGGCGCCTATGAGCAAGAAGCCCTACCGCGTTGCCGTTATTGGTGGCGATGGGATTGGACCAGAAGTAACTCAGGCCGCCCTAGACGTTGTCCGTGCCGCCGGTGTTCAGGTTGAAAAAACTGACTATGAGCTGGGTGCTGCAAGGTATCTAAAAGATGGCTTTGTCCTTGACGACAAGACCCTCGAAGAACTTCGCTCTTATGACGCCATCATGCTTGGTGCAATTGGCCCGGCGATTGGCGATACTCGAATTCCAGGCGGAGTTCTTGAGCGTGGACTCCTTCTTCGCATGCGCTTCGGATTAGATCTCTACATTAACTACCGACCATTTCGCGGCGTTCCTGGTTCCATTGCACAAGGTTGCGAATTTGCAATCGTTCGCGAAAACACTGAAGGACCATATGCGGGCGAAGGTGGAGTACTTCGCCACGGCACACCATTCGAAATTGCCACACAGGGTTCTGTCAACACTCGCCACGGCGTAGAGCGATGTGTTCGCTACGCCTTTGAGCGTGCCAACAAACTCAGTCGCAAGAAGCTCACCCTTGTCCACAAGACAAATGTGTTGACCTTCGCTGGAGACCTTTGGTCACGCGTGGTTCGTGAAGTTGGAGCTGAGTACCCAGATGTTGAAGTTGATTACAACCACGTTGATGCTGCATGCATCTACCTCGTTGAGAATCCTTCACGTTATGGAATCATCGTGACTGACAATCTCTTCGGAGACATTTTGAGCGACCTCGCGGGCGCCGTCTCTGGTGGCATTGGATTCGCCGCTTCTGCAAACCTCGATCCGACAAAGAAGAGCGCATCAATCTTTGAGCCCGTTCATGGTGCTGCTCACGACATTGTTGGAAAGAATCTTGCGAATCCACTCGCCGCAGTGTCTTCTGCGATTCTTATGCTTGAGCACTTAGGTGAAGTTGAAGCGGCCACTCGAATCTCTAAGGTCGTGCAAGCCTTTAACGGTGACGTAGCGTCACTGGGAACATCTGGAATTACGAAACAACTAATAGGGGAGCTGTAATGCCAATTACACCAACAAAAAAGATTTGGTTCGACGGTGAACTTGTTGACTGGGAAAAAGCAACTACCCACGTTCTCAGTCACACACTTCACTACGGAACAGGTGCCTTCGAAGGTATCCGCGCCTACATGACCGACAAGGGTCCAGCTATTTTCCGACTTGAAGAGCACATGGCTCGACTCGCTGCAAGCTGCAAAATTCTCATGATCGATCTTCCTTACAGCGTTGAAGAACTCTGCAAGGCCGCGATTGACACCATTAAGGCGAACGATGTGAAGGAGAACACCTACCTTCGACCACTCGTTTACCTCGGTTACGGAGAAATGGGAATTTTCCCACTCAACTCACCAGTGAACACCATCATTGCGGTGTGGCCATGGGGGGCATACCTCGGAGACCACGGATCTGAAAATGGTGTTCGCATGAAGATTTCGTCATGGGCTCGTCACTACCCGAACTCAATGCCAACTGCTTCTAAGACGGTTGGTGGCTACGTGAACTCAAGCCTCGCGAAGGTTGAAGCGGTGAAGGCTGGCTACGACGAAGCGATCATGCTTGGAACTGACGGGCGCATCTCTGAGTGCACCGGAGAGAACCTGTTTATTGTCAGAAATGGCAAAATCATCACTCCGCCTGCTTCTGGTGCTGGCGCCCTGAGTGGCATCACACTCGACAGTGTCGGAAAAATTGCGAGTGACCTCGGTTACGAGCTCAGCTTCGAATCAATGCGCCGAGACGACCTGTACCTGGCTGATGAAGCATTTCTGTCTGGAACCGCTGCAGAAATTGTTCCAATTTCTTCAGTTGACGACCGATTGGTTGGAGACGGCACACCGGGCCCAGTAACAAAGGCAATTCAAAAGACCTATCTTTCAGCGGTACGAGGCGAACTTCCTCAGTACGAAAGCTGGCTAACTCGGGTCTAACCCGTGCATTAACACCAGAGAGAACGCTCTAACCTAGAGCAATGGCTCAACCATCATTTTCACCAGTACCAGCAGCAGGTGAAGTCCGTTTAACCTCAGAAACTTCCATTCCTGAGATTGGACGCCCTAAAAAAGCAGGGTTGCAACGTCACGCCAGTCATGGCACTGACAAAGGACAAGGAACTCCAGCTCCAGGTGAAGGTTACGCATTAACAATTACTAAAAATGAGTGTGCCAAGTTGCACTTTGAGAATCACGATGATGCTCATGATGTCGAATGTGGCATTGCACTTATTGCCGCCAAGCGCGCAAGTCTTATTGGCCGAGGGCCAACGCTTGGAGATGTTCACGTCGCACTTGACCTTTTTGAACTGCGTTCAGCATCGCCCATCACCCATGAACAAGTACTCGTGTTTGCCGGACTCGGTCATTCCTACGTCAAGCAGCGCGCTTTTGTTGATTCTGTTTCAAAGTCACAATTAGTAACACCAAGCTAAGGAATAAAAATGAGTTTCTCACTTAATGAAGAACAACGCGCCTTTCGTGACATGATGCGCGGGTTTGTTGACGAACAGGTCGCACCGAACGCTGCACACTATGACCGCGAGCAAGCATTCCCACAGAAGAGTTACGACGCCTGCGTAAAAATGGACCTTCCATCACTGCAGGTTCCAGCTGAATACGGTGGGGCGGGCGCAGACATGGTCACTCAAGCAATCATGGCTGAAGAGATTTCACGTGGTTGCGCGTCAACAGGTGTAACAATTCTTATTTCGAAGCTCGGCATGCTGCCGGTGATGAACTTTGCTTCTGAGGAACTGAAGCATCAGTATCTTCCACGCATTGCCACTGGAGAAATTCAGGCTTCGTACTGTCTTTCGGAAGCAGATGCGGGATCAGACGTTGCTTCAATGAGAACTCGCGCAGTGAAAGACGGCGACGACTGGATCCTCAATGGTTCAAAGTACTGGATCACTAATGCAGGCGTCTCAGACACCTACACCGTCTTCGCATCGACTGACCCGTCAGCAAAGGGTCGAGGCATTACCTGCTTCCTCGTAGAAAAAGACTGGCCCGGCGTTTCCTTCGGCAAGCACGAAGACAAGATGGGCCTTCGTGGTTCGCCAACCAGTGAAGTGATCTTTAGCGACGTGCGCGTTCCTGACTCTCACCGAATTGGTGACATTGGACAAGGCTTCACCATTGGTATGCACACGCTTGATCGTTCACGTCCAACTATTGGTGCCCAGGCAGTTGGGATTGCCCAAGCAGCCATTGACTATGCCGGAAACTACATGAAGGGCCGCAAAGCCTTCGGTGGCACGATTGCTGACTTCCAAGGTCTTCGCTGGATGCTCGCCGAAATGGCAATTCGAACTGAAGCAGCTCGTGCCATGGTCTATGCAGCATGTGCCGCAATTGATGCAGGTGATCCTGACCAGAATCTCAGCTACCTCGGGGCTGCGGCGAAGTCATTCGCTTCAGACACCGCCATGAGTGTCGCTACTGATGCAGTGCAACTCCTTGGGGGCTACGGCTTTACTAAGGACTTCCCGGTGGAGCGCTTTATGCGTGACGCCAAGATCACACAGATCTACGAGGGGACGAATCAAATTCAGCGCATTGTTGTAGCGAAACATCTGCTTAAGTAGATACGTGACTATCTCAATTTCTTCTGCGGAATATGTTCGCCGCGGCCTCCTAAAGATCAGCGCCAGTAACGTCCTTGGCGTTATTGACACTCTTGATCTTCGTCCAACAGGAAAAATCAACCCAGTCATTGGAGTCCCACTTCGCAACCTGCAGCAAAAGCGCGATGTTCAGATGTTCGCATCGACTGCACCAATTGCCGCAGTGAAAGCGGTACTCGAAATCCTTGCACTAGAGCCAATGGAGCAAATCATTGAGGCGCTTGGCGATAATGCGGAGCTACCTACATTTGATCAAATGTCAGTTGCCATTGACCAGTTGGTTGCTAACGGCTCAACGACAGACGACATTGTCGCTCTCATGGCGTTCGCGATTGGTGAAGAATTTCCAGCAGGACCGCACTGTCAAAAACTATTTGAAGAGCGAGCAGAGTTTGCACTCCCTCAACTTCCTGAAGGTGCGGTTGCAACAACATCATTCTTTACTCCAAAGGTTGTCGATCCAGCCATCAAAGAACAGCGCCAAGCACGTAAAGAAGCTCAGAAGAAAAAGAAGAAGAGTAACTAGTCCGTAGTTTTTGTGCGAAGAGCTTTCAACAGAATCAAAAGGCCAGCAGCACTTAGAACAAGCCCTGCAATCTGAACTCCGATTGAGCCGGCGTGCGATTGCTCTCCGAGAAGTAATTTTTCATCGAGAGCGCGAACAATGCCCCAGATCAACATTCCGGCACCAGCAATTGCGCCAGGTTGCTTAATGAACTTTGAGCCCACCAGGAGCGACAACCACAAAAGTGCGTCCTCTGCTCCTTGAATGAGTGGGACTGGTACTCGCTTGCCAACTTGACCGGCGTAGTGAATTCCGAACCACTGGTTCGTTAGATGCCCACCTCCGTCAACCATAAACTGTGGCCCAAGTACTCGCCCGAGCGCCCAACCAGCAATCAGAGCCGGAACAAGAGCATCAGCAAATGATGCGAGTGACGTTGTTTTCCAGTAACGATGCTTTAGATAGAGGCCAACAGGAATCGCAACTGCAATTCCACCAAAGCTCGCCAGTCCACCTTGCCAAACTGCGAACCAGCGCCCCACATTTCCTGAGTAGTAGGACCAGTTGGTGATGATGTTGGCAAAACGAGCACCAAGTAGTCCAGCCACAATGATTATTCCGGCGAATACGCCAAAGCGTGTTGGATCAATGCTTGCTCGAATAAGTCTCTTTTCGGCGTAGACATACGTCACGTACGCTGCAATTGCGAGTCCCAGCCCATAGATGTGAAATACCAGTGGTCCGATATGAAATGAAGTTGGAAAAGCCGACACGCTTTAGCCGCGGACTCTTCCAATGCCTGCGAAGCCGTAGCCAAGTCGAACCCTAACAATGTGAACTCTTGTTCCGGTGTGCTCAGCTTCAATCATTCTTCCTCCACCGACATACATTGCAACGTGTGAATATCCGTGCCATCCGTAGAACAAGAGGTCGCCGGCTTGAATGTTGTAGAGCGGAACTCGAACAGTGTGACTCCACTGTCCTCCAGAGAAGTGTGGAAGTGAAACACCCACAGCTGCGTAGGCCAGCATCGTTAGGCCCGAGCAGTCAACGCCATAGCGACTTGCCCCACCCCATCGATACCAAACGCCAATGAATGTTTCTGCTGCACGAACTGCGCGACCACCAACGGTGTTCGTTGGTGGTGCTGGGATTCCGTTGGGGCGAGCGCTGGAGAGGGTCTTTCCATCCTTGGCTGCCTGCTCAGCTTGCAAGGTGCGCACGATTGATGAAATTCGTCCCTTCACATGGTTAAGCGTCGACTGCAAATTGCGTTGAAGACTCTGCGCCTTTGCGTAAGCGCTGAGGGCCACGGCGTTCGCGGCCGCGGCTTCCGCCTGTTTGCTGGCTAGAACAGCGCGCTGCTGTGTGAGTTGAATTTTGTAGTTCTTTAGTCCCGCAATTGTGCTTGAAACGTTGCCTTCAGCTAGTTGGTTGTAGACATTCGTCGCACCAAGCTTGGTGGCGTCTGAAGAGAAGAGGGGATTGGAACTACTTCGTGCCCCAGCATTGATGTAAGCGAAGATTGCGGAGTCACGAAGTCGTTGGTTGTCTTTCTTGACTCGACCTTCAATGCTGTTCACGGTGGCCTGGGTATTGGCAATCTCTCGATTGATCTTTACTAGCTTCAGCTGTGCTTGGTCGTATTTCTGTCCGAGCACTCCCACCTTTTGGTTGATGGCGTTCATTTGCTTCAGGAGTGCTGCCGCTTGGGCGCGAGCTTCCTTCAAGGTCTGTGCTCCCGCTTGGCGTGGCGAAACAATCAGAGTGCTCGTGCACACTGTCAAAATGGCCAGGGCTGTAAGCAACCACCGAGTCGTGGAGTTGGCCGTAGCGTCGATAGGCGCTCTGAGCGCTCGACGAGTCATACCAATAAGGCTAGTTTGCCCAGGCCAACTTTGGGGCGGTGAATGACTGTGAATGTTCTAAAAGCCCTGGTCAACGACCATCTAAAACACCAAATTCTTATGAAAAGCCCCTAAGTGACTGCCTTATTTCTCCACAGAATAGGCTCGTTCCTATGTCACAGCGCTCAAAACACCTTCCACGTCGTAGTTGTCTCTCCACACCAGGTTCATCGGACCGGTTTCTTGCAAAGGCTCCAACAGCCAAAGCGGACTTTTCGTTCCTTGACCTTGAAGATGCGGTAGCACCTAACGAAAAGGTTGCCGCACGCGCCAAGGTTGTTAACGCAATTCGAACACTCGACTGGGACGACCGCGTTCTCTGTGTTCGCGTAAATGCGTGGGACACAGTGTGGACCTACGGAGACGTAATTGAAGTCGTCGGTAACGCTGGAACTCGACTTGATGAAATCATGATGCCTAAGGTTCAGTCTGCTGCAGAAGTAATTGCGATGGATCTACTTCTCACACAAGTTGAAAAGAACTCCGGACTGCCAGTGGGCCACATTGGACTCGAATGTCAGATTGAAACTGCTCAGGGACTTATCAACGTAGAAGAGATTTGTGCTGCTTCACCGCGCATTGAGTCCATTGTCTTTGGACCAGCTGACTTTGCCGCCTCAATTGGTATGCCCGTCACCACCATTGACGAAACAATCCACACAGCTCAACCTTCTAATCCTTTTAGCTACGTTTTCGCCAAGATCCTTATGGCAGGACGTGCGAATGGCCTTCACGTCATTGATGGTCCTTTTCTTAAGGTTCGTGACCTTGATGCACTCCGACTCGCTGCAGGTGTTAGTGCTTCATACGGCTACGACGGAAAGTGGGCACTGACACCCGACCAAGCTCTTGTGCTGAACGAGGTCTACTCACCAAGCCAGGACATGTTCGACAAGTCATTTGACATCCTCGACATCTACAAGGTCGCGACCGAACAAGACGGAACCGGCGCCCTCATGATGGGTGACGAGATGATTGACGAAGCTTCAGCCAAGATTGCCCAGTCGTTCGTGACTCGTGGTGAGCGTTCAGGAATGAAGCGCAGCCCTAAATAATTTGAATACCGACTGAAATGGTCGGGATTTTAGGCATTTAAGGTGGAGAAATGGCCACCGTCACAACTCATGATTCGAGTTTGACCCAACGCGTCCGTGCATCATTCTCACCAAGTGAATGGCGCTCGATGTACATGATGTTTGGCTTCATTGCATTTCTCCACATTGTTGGCTGGGGGATTCTTTTTTATGCGTCAAGCAAGCACTACAACGTTGGCTCTGGGCAGATGCTCGGCATTGGAACAGGTGTGCTCGCGTACACGTTAGGAATGCGTCACGCTTTCGATGCAGACCACATTGCAGCAATTGATAACACCACGCGTAAGTTCATGAGTGAAGGCAAGCGACCAATGTCAGTTGGTTTCTTCTTCTCTCTCGGACACTCCAGCGTGGTCTTCGCACTCACTGTTCTTCTGGGTCTTGGAGCCAGGTCTCTTGGTGCACAAGTTCGTAATTCAAATTCAGGACTCCACCACTACGGCGGACTGATCGGGACAATTGTTTCAGGAGGATTCCTCTACATAATTGCCACATTGAATCTCGTTGTGCTCGTTGGTATTGTCCGCCTCTTTGTTCAAATGCGACAAGGTCGCTTTAATGACGCTGAATTAGAGAAGCACTTGAATGCTCGTGGCTTCATGATGCGCTTCTTCGGACCAATTGCGCGTTCCATTGATACGCCTTGGAAGATGTATCCACTGGGCATTCTTTTTGGACTGGGTTTTGACACTGCTTCTGAAATTGCGTTCCTCGTACTTGCAGGAACTTCAGTTGCGGCCGGACTGCCGTTCTACGCAATCTTGTCATTACCGATTTTGTTCGCTGCTGGTATGAGTCTGCTCGACACCATTGACGGATCGTTCATGAACTTCGCCTACGGATGGGCTTTTTCGAAGCCAATTCGAAAGGTCTATTACAACATTGCCATTACGGGGCTCAGTGTTTTTGTTGCGTTCTACATCGGAACCTTAGAAATCCTGCAGGTTATTCAAGGACAATTCAATTTGCACGGTGGCATCTGGAACTACTCCGCAAACTTCAACATCAATGGAGCGGGACTCACCATTGTTGGAATCTTTGTTGTTGTGTGGGCGACCGCACTTCTTTACTGGAAGTACGGCAAAGTCGAACAGCGCTGGGAGAATGCTGCGACGAAAGCTCAAATTGCTCGTGGCGAAACTCCAGATGCCCACTCAGCTGGAATCACCTTGGGGGCAGTTCATGCTCCATTCACTATTGACGAATAACTATTGAACGGTGTCGAGCAGTCGACGAGCAACTACCTTCAAGCACAACGTTTCGTCAGCACCTTCAAAGATTGAAAGCACGCGAGCGTCAACGAAGTAGCGACTCACTGGGTATTCCTCGGCGTAACCCATTCCTCCGAAGATCTGCATTGCTTCACGAGTTACCCATTCGGCTGCTCGACAGACGTAGGCCTTGGCCATTGAGGCTTCCATAATTCCGCCTCCGTTACCCATCATTCGAGCAACTTCCAGTGAGAACTGACGAGAACACTGAATGATTGCAGCCATGGTTCCGAGCTTCACGCGAGTGAGCTCGTAGTTGAGAATTGGCTCACCAAAGACAACGCGGTCACGTGCGTACTCGAGTGCAGCTTCGTAAGCAGCCTGCATAAGTCCTACGGCGCGAGCTGCAGTCTGAATACGACCGTTTTCGAATCCAGCCATCTGGTAGTAGAAGCCCTTGCCAAGTCCTGACTCTTCACCAATTAAGCAGTCGTCTGGAACAAACCAGTTGTCGAAATTGAGTGAGTAACTGTGCATTCCGCGGTATCCGAGAGTGTCAATTGGGCGACCTTCGAGTCGTCCACCACCGTCTTGGTTAAAGAGGAATCCGTGCGCTTCACCTTGTGGCTTTTCAACGAGAAATACTGAAAGCCCACGGTGAGCCTGGGTGCGGTCTGGGTTGGTGCGAGCAAGTAGTAGCAACACATTGGCGCGAGCACCGAAGGTACACCAAGTCTTTGCACCATTGATTAGCCAACCACCATCAGTTTTGGTAGCCGTAGTGAGAATGCCCGCAACATCAGATCCGAAGTCCGGCTCAGTTACAGCGATTGCAGCCATTACCTCGGCGGTTGCGAGCTTTGGTAGCCAGCGCTCCTTCTGCTCCTGGGTTCCACCAGAAACAAGGGCTCGAGTAACAATTTCTGGGCGAGTGATGAGAGACCCACCAATTCCGAGTCCACCCCATGAGAGTTCTTCGGTTGCAACAACCATGCCGAGGTATTCACCTTCGCCACCGGTAGCAAAGCCACCAAACTCTTCTGGAACACTGAGGCCGAATCCACCAATTTCTGCAAGTCCGCTAATGATTGATTCTGGAATGTCACCGTTAGTGCGGTGAACATGCTCTGCGTGTGGGCGAACTTCTTCTTCGGCGAAACGGTGGAACATTTGTGACACCATTTCGAATTCTTCGTCGAGGTGTTTTAGTCCAGGTGTTTCTGCGAGTGATCCGACGAATTCAGCTTGACGGTACGTAGAAACGAATGAAGCGAATGGCTTGTACCAATCGCTTTCAACACCCCATAGTTCTTCTCGTCCAAGAATTCGTGTTGCGAGGTCACTAAGGGCAATGGCGAGGAATGCAGCAGTGAGGTCAGCTTCTTGAGTTCCTTTGGCGGCGTACGAAAGACATGCACGTGCAGTAGCGATTGCACTAGCGGCGTGTGCGAGGTCGTAGGCGAGTGTCTGCTCTTTGTCTGGTCCACCAAGTGCGCTCAGGCGCTTCACACCTGTGTCAATTACGGACTGTGCTTGGGCCACGAGTTCGGTGGCTTTTGTAACGTCTACGTTGGGAATTGTCATGATGAAAAACTACCGGTTTTTTGCAGACTTTGATGCGCCCTAGGCTGGAGGGATGAACGTTGTCATGCTCCTTGCAGATTCAGCCCAAGTGGCTGACGGAAAGCTCTACATATTGGGTGGTGGCTGGTCCGTAACTGGCCCTGGTCCGACCCCCTCGGCCGTGGCGGTAAAGGTCAGTGTGGACCGCCATGAATTCGACAAAGAGCACCACTGGGAACTGTTCTTAGAAGATGCCGATGGCAAACTTCTCACTATCGACACCCCAGAAGGGCCCCAGAGCATTGAAGTTCGTGGCGACTTCTCGGCGAGCGAACCCCAAGGCGTTCCACTCGGAACTCCAGTTGATGTTCCAATCGCAGTGAACTTCGGACCAATTCCACTTGCAACTGGTCAACGCTTTACTTGGCGCATGGTTATTAATGGCGAAGCGCTACCTGGTGCAAGCGCGTCATTCACGACACGTCCGCAACAAGAAAATGAGGCAGAATAAAAGTATGACTACATACGACCACTCCTTCGGCCGTTACTTCGAGGACTTCGAAGTCGGCGACATCTTCAAGCACTGGCCAGGTAAGACAATTACTGAAGCTGATGATCAATTGTTCTGTGCCATCACAATGAACCAACACCCACTGCACAGCGACCGCTGGTTCGCAGAAACGCAGAGCGTGCAAGGTCAAAACGTAGTCGTCGGAAACCTCGTGTACTCACTTGTTCTTGGTATGAGTGTTCCTGATGTTTCAGGTTCAGCAATTGCAAATCTTGAGATCGAAACACTGCAACACAAAAGCCCAACATTTCATGGCGACACTATTTACGCAGAGACACGCGTACTTGAAAAGAAGGAATCTTCTTCGAAGAACGACCGCGGTGTTGTGACAGTTGAGACCAAAGGCTTTAAGCAAGACGGAACTGAAGTTTGCTACTTCCGTCGCCGCGTCATGGTGTGGAAGAAAGAGTTTGCACCAAAGCGCCAGCGCCCATACGGTGACGACGCCTGGAAGTAATAGCGCGACGTTTCGACGTGCGCTGCTGAGGGCAACCCCCTCACTAAAAAGAGAGTTGCCCTGGATCGGGGCAACGCCATGGAAAGTGCTCGTGAGTGAGTTCATGCTCCAACAAACCCAGGTCTCAAGAGTCGTTGAGCCTTGGGAGAAATTCTTAAAGGCATTTCCAACCCCGAGTCGCTGCGCTGATGCTTCGCTGGCAGAAGTTTTAAAGCTCTGGGGCGGACTTGGCTTTAGCCGCAGAGCGAAAGCACTTCATGAAGCGTCCAAGATGATTCGTGACCAGCACAAGGGGAAAGTTCCTGCAACAGTAGAAGAGCTCCGGTCACTACCAGGGGTAGGTGAATACACCGCAAATGCGATTGCATCCTTCGCGTTCTCAGTTCCAGTAGCGATTCTCGACACAAATGTTGGTCGCATCCTTAGTCGTGGGGTAGCAAACAAAACTCTTACTCAAAATGAAGCAAGGGCGCTAGCGAGTGAACTGCTTCCAAGAACGAACACAGCACAATTCAATCAAGCAATGCTCGATCTCGGCGCACAGTTCTGTAAGTCAAAGCCGCTCTGTGAACAGTGTCCGGTTGCTACGTCGTGTGCTTGGAAACTTAAAGGTGGTGAGGACCCTGCGACAAAAAGTGCTGGTGTTTCAAAACCGCAATCAACTTTTAAAGGCTCAGATCGCCAAGTTCGCGGTCAAGTACTAGCTCAGTTGCGAACTGCGCCTGCGAGCATGATCAAACTGCGCACACTCTTAAACGAAGTGGAGCCCACCAGGCTTCAAAAGGTGTTGGACGGTCTAGTTGATGATGGACTAATTGAACAGCGTGGTCGCATGATGCAGCTTCACGGCGAATAGTAAGTAGTGTCACTCAGGTGAGTATCAACATTTCAGAATTCAAACAAGTCGCTAGCAATTTCGCCACAGGTGTTGTAGTTGTCACTGCAACGACATCAGACGGACCGGTTGGTTTCACCTGTCAAACATTTGGCTCCTTATCTCTCGAGCCACTTCTTTCGTACTTCACCGCTCAGACTGGCGGCTCATCATGGCCTCGTATTAAAGGTGCTGAGTCAATTGGAATCAGTATTTTGAGTCAAGTTCAAGAGCAGGTTGCTATGCAGTTCGCCGCGAGTGGCGTAGACAAGTTCAGCGGTGTTGCGTGGAAGCCAGGTCCAGGTGGGGCTCCGTTGATTGAGGGTGCACTTGCTCACGTAGAAGGCACACTTCATTCAGTTACCACTCACGGTGATCACGAGCTTGCAGTTGTTGAAGTTACCTACGGTTTTGTAAATAAATTTAATAAAGACAATCCAAGTGAAGCTATGCCGTTACTGTACTTTCATGGATCGTTTGGACTGCCAGCGTAAGAGTACAAATGTAACTAAGGTTCGCAGTATGCGAACCATTTTGCTCAACTATGCAAGTGGATGCAGCTAATGGCTATGTTCATCGAAATCATTCTGGTGATTCTTCTAACACTTAGCGTCGCTGTCTTCTTGCTTCGTATGAGAAAACTGAGCAGAGACAAGTTCCGCAATGAACTAAACGCACTTGATCCGAGCCTCATGGTTCCACCACCATCGCCATACCAAGTCGCTCCAGGCTTTCGCGTAGTGCCAGAGGATGTAACAGAAGTCCAGCACAGGACCCCCGAGAAGCCGAAACTCGATACTTCTTCAGAAGGTTTTGTCTTCAATGACAATCAAGTTGCACCAATGAGTGAAGATGAAATCTTGTCTCACCGTGAGCAGCAACTTCGCACGTTGGCACAATCATTTGAAAAATCACCACTCAGTTTTGCAGCTGTTGGATCAATCGTGGCCGCAACCTTGGTGATTGTTATATTTGTTATTTACTATTTTCACTAAATAGTTTTTGTTGCGCCAAGTTCTGAAAGTATGAACGCGCTTTCTTGGCAGCCATCTCGCCAAGAGTCGTATCTTCCAGAAGGTCCGCCGTGACCCGCACCCATTTCGGTTTTTAGATAAACAACGTTGTCTGGATTCACATCACGAAGCTTTAAGACGTACTTTGTTGGCTCCCAGAAACCGACTCGAGAGTCATTGAGTCCACCAGTTACGTACATGTGTGGATAAATTCTGGTGCTTCCGTCAGCGTTGGTCGCGCTCACATTGTCATATGGTGAATACGACTTCATGACCTTGTAGGCGACTTCATCTTTTATGGGATCACCCCACTCTTCCCACTCTCCAGCGGTGAGGGGGAGCGTTTCATCAAGCATTGAAGTAAGGGCATCAACGAATGCCACGTCTGCCACAACTGCCTTGTAGAGCTCAGGGGCAAGGTTTACAACGCCACCCATCAAGAGTCCTCCGGCTGAACCACCCATGGCTGCCAGCTGACTTGGGGTTGTCCAACCCTTGGCAATAAGGTCACGCGTGATGGCAACAAAGTCGCTAAAGGTTGTCGGCTTTTGGTTGAGCTTTCCTTGGAGATAGAAATTACGGCCCATCTCTCCACCACCACGAATGTGGGCAATGGCGTAGATAACTCCACGGTCAAGCATTGAAAGGCGCGAAACCGAGAAGTACGGGTCAATACAAACTTCGTAACTTCCGTATCCGTAGAGCAAGAATGGCGACGGCTTCTTGGCGGTCATGGAACCGTCTGCATGAATGTCTACAAGGTCACGTCTTGCCACTAGAGAAATGGGAAGTCGTTGTCCATCGCTGGCAGTTGTCCAGAGGCGAGTAGTCACGTAGTTCGACTCGTCGTAACCACCAAGAACTTTCTGCTCCTTTCGAATAAATCGTTCACCAGTTTCTACATTGATGTCAGCAATGTAGGCGGGGGTTACGAGTGAAGTTACAGAGATGCGCACAAACGGCGTGTCGTATTCGCCACCACCGCAGTTGAGTGTGCTTGGCTTGGCGCCAGAGTCAATTACTTCTGAGCGTTGGAAGAAGTCATCACCAAAAGGGTCACTGCCATCGAGCGCCTTAACAATCCGGCCAACGCAGTAGCCGTCTTCTCTAGTACTGATGGTGAAGAAGTTGGCAAAAGTATCAATGCCGTCTAGACGGTTGCCCGGCTGGTGGGGGATGATCTCTCTCCATTCGCCACCAGTAACTGGCTTGGCGAGACAGCGAAAGTCCACGGCCTCTTCGTTTGTCACCTTTAGCCACCAGGCGTTTGCGTTCTTATCCGTGAAGTGGTCAATGCTGTATTCAATGCCGTGGCGACGAGCCTCAATGAGTTGGAGTTCTGCAGTTGGGTTATCGGCAGGTAGCCAGTAGCACTCGGTTGTCATTGATGAGCTCAGTGCGACAACAATAATTTTGTCGTCGCGAGATCTTCCAATGCCTACGTTGAACTGCAGGTTGTCTTCTTGGAATACGAGCACATCTTGTGAGGCGTCTGTCCCAAGTTGGTGGCGCCACAGTTGGTACGGCCTCCACGCATCATCAACACGCGTATAGAAGAAGTACTTTGAGTCAGTTGACCACGCTGAACCGTAGTGAACATTTTCAATGACATCATCTGGTGCGCTTTCGCCTACGAGCGAGCGGAAGGTAACACGGTGGCGTTCATTACCTTCAAAGTCAGTTCCAACCGCTAGCCACTTGTCGTCGAAACTTATGGCGAGAACTCCGACGGAGAAGAAGTCGCTGTCGCCAGCTTCTGCATTCATGTCAATAACAATTTCTTCACCTTCGATTGGAGTTTGCGGATCAATAGTTGGTGGGGTGTAGTCATCACCATTTGCTTTTAGGCGACAAACAATTGGGTACTGGAGACCTTCAACGGTGCGGCTGTAGTGCCACCATGAACGTTTGCGAGAAGGAACTGAGTTGTCAGTTTCTTCAATGCGACTCTTCATTTCTTGGAAGAGCTCTTCGGTGATCGGCTCAAGGTGCTTCAATTCGCTCTTAAGGAAGTCGTTTTCGTTTCGTAGGTGGGAAAGAACTTCTTCACTGCCTCGGTCCATGAGCCAGTAGTAGGGGTCAACTCGGGTGTCACCATGGTGAGTGAGTGAGTGTGGGCGCTTAGGGACTGATGGTTTGTTCATGGATTGCCAGTTTGCCAGTAATTCTTGGACATGAAGCCTCATTTAGTTACTACTATGGACGTAGGGTAAATCCCCAAGGAGCTACATGTCAATTGACAATCTGGATTTCAGCCGTTACCAGTTGGGCTGGTCTGACGAGCACCTAGCCGTCTTTAAGCCAAAGAAGGGCATCAACGAGGCAATCGTCCGTGAGATGTCAGCAATGAAGAATGAAGAGCAGTGGATGCTCGACTTTCGTCTCAACGCCCTAAAGAACTTCGAACGTAAGCCCATGCTTCCTTGGTTCGCGACTCGCATGCCCGACCTCGACTTCAACGACATTTACTACTACATCAAGCCAACTGAGAATCAGGTTGACCGATGGGAAGATCTTCCAGACGCAATTAAGAACACCTACGAAAAGCTCGGAATTCCTGAAGCTGAGCGTAAGTACTTAGCTGGAGTTACAGCACAGTACGAATCAGAAGTTGTGTTTCACCGTAACCGCGAAGACCTAGAGCAACTCGGTGTCTTGTTTTGCGACATGGACACTGCTGTTCGTGAGTACCCAGAGCTTGTTCGCAAATACTTCGGAAAAGTAATTCCACCAAACGACAATAAGTTTGCAGCACTGAACTCAGCTGTATGGTCCGGTGGGTCATTCATTTACGTTCCACCAGGCGTCAAGGTTGACCAACCACTTCAGGCATACTTCCGCATCAACACCGAAAACATGGGCCAGTTTGAGCGCACGCTCATCATCGCTGATGAAGGATCACAGGTTCACTACGTAGAAGGTTGCTCAGCGCCGGTCTACTCAACTGACTCGTTGCACTCAGCAGTTGTTGAGCTCGTGGCACTGCCTGGATCACGTATCACGTACACCACCATCCAGAACTGGTCTAACAACGTGTACAACTTGGTCACTAAGCGTGCTCGCGCAGAAGCTGAAGCACACGTTGAGTGGATTGACGGAAACATTGGTTCACGCCTCACCATGAAGTACCCAGCTGTTTACTTGATGGGACCAAAGGCATCGGGTGAAGTTCTTTCTGTTGCGTACGCTGGCCCCGGCCAAGTGCAAGACGCTGGAGCAAAAATGGTTCACTGTGCACCTGAAACAACATCAACAATTGTTTCTAAGTCAATTTCAAAAGACGGTGGACTCACTTCTTACCGTGGACTTGTGAAAGTTGAAGAAGGTGCAACTGGAGCGAAAGCTTTCGTGCGTTGTGACGCTCTAATTCTTGACGAACTGTCAATTTCTGAAACAAAGCCGTACATGGAAGTAGGCGAGCAAGACGCATCTATTGGTCACGAAGCCACAGTTTCCAAGATCGGTGATGACCAGTTGTTCTACCTAATGAGCCGTGGACTCACCGAGGCCCAGGCCATGGGAATGATCGTGAACGGCTTTATTGAGCCAGTTACGCGAACTCTTCCAATGGAATACGCCGTTGAGTGGTCGCGACTAATTGAACTTCAAATGGAAGGTTCAATCGGTTAACGATTGAATAAGTAATGTGTCCTAGATGGACACAGCTAGTTCAAAACACGTAGATGTCGTAGTAGTCGGCGCCGGGCTTTCGGGCATTGGCGCTGCATGTCACTTAATGATGCAGTCTCCATCGAGAACGTTCGCCATTCTTGAATCACGTAGCGTCAGCGGCGGAACGTGGGACCTCTTTCGTTACCCTGCTGTTCGCAGTGACTCTGACATGTACACGCTCGGATATTCCTTTGCCCCTTGGCGTGAAAAGAAATCCATTGCTGATGGTCCGCTGATTCTTAACTACATCCGAGAAACTGCTGAAAAGTTTGGTGTCGAAGAGAGAATTCAGTACAACCGACGTGTGGTGGATGCCAAGTGGTCAAGTGAAACCGCACTTTGGACTCTCACCATTAAGCACTCTGACAGCGACGTCTCGGAAACGATGACGTGCAACTTTCTCTGGGGCAACACTGGGTACTACACCTACGACAAGGGTTACCGTCCTGATTTTCCAGGTGAAGAAAAGTTCCAAGGAACGCTTATTCACCCTCAACTTTGGCCCGAGAATCTTGACTACAAGGACAAAACAGTTGTGGTCATTGGTAGTGGCGCCACCGCAATGACCATCGTGCCAGCAATGGCAAAGGAAGCCGCCAAGGTTGTCTTGCTGCAACGTTCACCGACCTATGTTGTGGCCCGTCCAGATGTTGATGAGTTTGCCGACAAGATTCGTGCCAAGTTCTCACCAAAATTGGCTCACAAGTTAATTCGATTTAAGACCATCACCCTTGGGATGCTCATGTACCAGTTGAGCCAGAAGAAGCCGGACCTTATTAAGCGCAGGCTCCGCGAAGGCGCAGCTGCTCTGCTTCCTGAGGGCTACGACGTTGACACTCACTTCAACCCTTCGTACAACCCATGGGACCAAAGACTGTGTCTCGTTCCAAATGGCGATCTCTTCACTGCAATTTCTTCGGGTAAGGCAGAAATTGTTACTGACACAATTCAGTCCTTTACCAGTGACGGGATTCTTCTCACATCTGGAAAAGAACTGAAGGCTGACATCATTGTCACCGCTACTGGACTCGTGATGCAGTTGCTTGGTGGGATGAGTATCAGCGTTGACGGCGTCCCAGTTGATATTGGAAAGACAGTTTCTTATAAGGGCATCATGCTTTCAGGGGTGCCAAACCTTGGAACAACGTTTGGCTACACGAATGCTTCATGGACACTCAAAGCAGATCTCACTGCTGACTACATTTGTCGTCTTCTCAACAAAATGGAAAAACTTGGTGTTCGCCAGGCAACACCAAAAGTCCCGGCTGATCAAAATCTGGAACCAACAATGGGTCTTACTTCTGGCTACGTGATGCGCGCACAAGGCAACTTGCCATTGCAAGCAATGAAGAAACCATGGAAGCTGTATCAAAACTTTGCGTTGGACACCATGTTGTTAAAGCACGGCAAAATCGATAACGAAATGGAATTCAGTAACGCTGGCAAACGCTAGCGAGCGTTTCGCCACATACGAAGTAGTGGTGGCCCATCTTTCACTGGAGTGAGCGGCTCACGCGGCTCGAAACCAAATCGCTGGTAGTAAGCAATGTTGTCTTCATTCTGAGTTTCGAGGTACACAGGTAGCCCTTGTGGATCGATTTCATTGAAGGCGTGCTGCATGAGCATTGTGCCAATGCCGCTTCGTTGAATTTCTGGCTCAGCCACTAACAAGAACAAGTACCAGTGTGGATCTTTCGGGTGCTTCTTGGCCATTTCATTCAAGTACTTTGTTCCATCAACCAGAGCTAATGGTCTTCTGTACATTGAGCGAAGGACTCCAGGGATCTGGGCGATTTGAGTCATGGCTGATTGGGGGTAGGAACCATTTGGCAGCCATGCAGAAACGCCAACGATTACGTCTGATTCATTGCGCACCGTAATGATCCGCCCGCCCTTGCCGAAGTGCAACAACTGGTTCAAGAAGAACAGATACAAGCCGCGTTTACGTAGTTTCGGACCAGGAGAGAGGTGGCAGAAGAAAGGATCATCCATGAATGCGCGCTGAGCGACCCAGCATGCATCTTTTATTTCTTTTCTGGATAATGCCCGCTCATCAACGCGAAGGCCTGTCATTTACTTATGAGATAGCCATGGTGGTGACATCCAGCGTTGTTAAGTCTGGTCCCATCACCAATAGTCCGCTAAATCCTGAAGCAAGCTCTCGCCACTCGTGCTCTGTTTCCTTTGAAAGCGGTGGAACAAAGTGCGTTAGAACAAGGGCCTTCACGCCACCGCGCTGAGCAGTGTCCGCGGCCTGTGCAACGCTCGAGTGATAGTCAAGAATGTCTTGTAGTCGCGGATTAGGAATTGACTTAACCCAGTCATCACGAATAACTGTTTGTACGTATGCACTGGCACCCTTAACGAGTTCATCCAGAGTTGCACATGGCACTCCGTCGCCACCAATGACAACGCTCTCTCCATCTTTTTCAATGCGGTAACCGATTGATGGCTCTACTGGGCGGTGGTCCGTAGCACCGGCGATGATTTCTTGGTCACCAATTGTGAACGTGTCGCCTGGGCGCACTTCTACAACTTCGAGCTTTGGAGGTTCATTCAGGTCAGCGTGGTGTCCAATGCGGTAGCCCACGTCAGCCTGCAACATCTCACGCATGCCGTCAATGAAAGCTTTTGTTCCAACTGGTCCAACAATCTTGAAGTTTGTTCCAGATGGTGCCATTACCCACTGGGTTGTAATGACATCGTTGAGATCACAGACGTGGTCGCTGTGCAGGTGGGTAAGGACAACTCCGTGCAGCATCGCTGGAACTAGTTGTGCTTTGGCGAGGCGCATTACAACGCCTCTGCCTGCGTCAAAAAGAATGTTGGCAGTGCCGGTTTGAACCAAAGTAGAAGGACCTGCATTGTCAGGGTTTGGAATTGGTGAACCAGTGCCTAATAGAACGATTTTCATGTGACTCCTAAGGTTTAGTCGACAGTATTCCACAGAAAAACTGTGCGATGATTTATGTATGGGCATGCGCGAAGAATGTAAACAC
The DNA here is from genome assembly GCA_937975915.1 of uncultured Acidimicrobiaceae bacterium. Lineage (GTDB taxonomy): Bacteria > Actinomycetota > Acidimicrobiia > Acidimicrobiales > RAAP-2 > RAAP-2. Next base: position 74,672 of record CALJTY010000042.1, read on the forward strand.
TTCCAGAGCCGAACCTATAAGTCAGGCGAAGTTGCGAGGTTCTGCGTCCTTGGCAATGCACCCGATCAGCCGTGGTCTTGTCCCGAGAACTGTCTCACCTATGAGCGACGTCTAGTTGATGTTGGATGGTCGCACGGCACACTCGTTGATAAGCCAGTGGCGAAGCTCCCAGAAAACGACATCCCCATTGAAGACCGACGAGAAATTCTCGACATGGCGAGTGAAATTGTTAATGCAATCGCACCGGAACTTATCGAAGAGCGTCGTCGTGAATTGGACGAGCGGGAAAAGAAAGATCGACGCGGCTGGAAGTTCTGGCGGCGTTAGTCGCCGTTAAAGACCGCGGGACGACGCTCGATGAAAGCGGTGAAGGCTTCCTTCAGGTCGTTGCTATTGATGTAGAGAGCATTCCAGTTCGCAACAAACTTGAGGCCTTCATCAATTGTTCTTCCATCGTTAGCGTTCAGTACTGCCTTTGTTCCTTGAACGGCAAGTGGAGAGTTCGCGGCGATTTCATTTGCGAGCTCGTACGCAGCAGCAAGTACCGACTCGGCATTAGCTCCAGCAACTCGGTTAACAAGTCCAATACGCTCCGCGTGTGCAGCATCAAAGTCTTTTGCGCTGTAGGCAAGTTCTGCAACGTGACCGGCACTCACAATTTTTGGCAGACGCTGAAGGGTTCCAAGGTCAGCAACAATTGCAATCTTCGCTTCACGAACTGAGAAAACTGTGTCACTTGAGCAGAGTCGAATGTCGCACGCAGTAATAAGGTCAATACCGCCACCGAGGCAGTAGCCGTGCACTGCTGCAATGACCGGGATTTTTAGTTCTGCGAAGCAAGTATTTGCGTCTTGCATGCGAAGAATTGAGTCATAAAAGTTTGAGTTAGCAACAGCTGACGATTTTGCGTTCGAGGAAGCCCCAAGGTTTCCACCCATTGTCTTCAGGTCTAGGCCAACAGTGAACGCTGGCCCCTTGGCGGCGATGACAAGAACACGAATGTCAGAATTAGCGGCGACTTCTTTTGCTGCGAGTGGTAGATCGGTGAACAGAGCCCTACCCATTGCATTGCGTGCATCTGGGCGGTCTAGCCACAATGTGGCGACGTGTCCGTCAACTTCGAGTGTCAAAACTTCTGATGAAAATGCCATGATTTCCCCCTATGAGTCTTTCCTCAGCCTAGGGGAGCGACCGCTGGGTATTTTCTATACCCGATTACACTTAACTAGTCCTTAAAACTATGAAAACTTTCGCTGAATCAGCCACTTCCTTTATTGCCAGTCAGAACGATGCTGCTTCACGCCAGGGTGCCTTTAGTGCATTCGAGGCGACTGGACTGCCATCGACGACGGACGAAGTTTGGCGCTACGCACCACTGAAAGAACTAAGTCTCGACAAGTTCAGTATCACCACAAGTCCGAGCAAGCACACGGATTCTGCGTTTGCGACTGACTTAACAAAGAGTGCCGGACTTGTAATTCGAGTTGTTGACGGTTTCTGCGTCAACATTGGAGACTTGCCCGACGGAGTTCACGCCGAGTCAGTTGAATCTTCTACGTCTTTAAGTGGACAGTCGCTCGTCAATAGATATGAAAGCGACACATTCGCGCAACTAAACGCAGCACTGGCACCTTCAACAACAGTGATTCGAGTTGACGCTGGCATTCATGTTGAAAAGCCAATCATTGTTCTCAATTCAACGAATGCTCAGTCTTCGTTCTCTCGCACACAGATTGAACTCGCTAAAGGATCTAGTGCCACCATTGTTGAGTACTTCGAAGGTGGAGAAAATGCACTGGTCGTTCCACTAAGTGAATACGCCATTGGTGAGAATGCTTCGCTACAGCTAATTACGTATCAGCGACTGAACGCCTCTGCTTGGCACGTTGCTAGAACCACTGGTCTAATTCAGCGCGATGGTCGACTTCGCCAAGCGGTAATTGGCATTGGTGGCTACTACAACCGCTCACGCAACGATGCAGAATTTCTCGGCACCGGTGCTGAGAACGAACTGCGAACAACATTCCTCGGATCTGCAAAGCAAGTGCACGACTTTCGTACTCGCCAGTTCCACAAAGTCGGACGCAGTCGCTCAACGCTCCTCTCAAAGGGAGCAGTTGCTGATGAGTCTCGCTCAATCTACACCGGTGTAATTGAAATTGAAAAGGGTGCGAAGCGAACTGACGCCCGTCAAACGAACCACAATCTTCTTCTTTCACCACACGCTCACGCGGACAGTGTCCCAAACCTCGACATTCGAGAAAATGACGTTATGTGCGCCCACGCTTCGAGTGTTGGTCCGCTTGACGAATTACAGCGTTGGTACCTCGAATCACGCGGTGTAAGTCGTCCTGATGCAGAGCGACTCATGATTCAAGGGTTCTTTAACGAGATGCTGACCACTCTTCCAAAGGAGCTTGCGCAACTTGTTGAGCAAGACGTTACGTCAGTGCTTTCTCAAGTGAATGTGGTGACGCCATGACCACTACCGACATTGGAGCACTCAGCGATTTCGTAAATGGTGGAGCAAAGCAAGTAAAGCTTGGCGAACGTACTCTGGTCGTTGTTCGAATCGAAGAAGATGTTTATGTACTTGACGATCGCTGCAGTCATGAAGACTTCAGCCTCGCCGAAGGCATTGTCGATGTTGCTAACTGTGAGATTGAGTGTGCACGCCATGGTGCAATGTTCAGCTTGAAGGATGGTGGCGCAATGTCATTTCCTGCAACCAAGCCGGTAGCTCACTATGACGTTGCAATTACTAATGGACGAGTAGAACTGGTTCTCTCATGAGCTCAACACTAAAGATTGAAGGCCTCCGCGCCGAAGTTGCCGGAAAAGAAGTACTTCGTGGATTTGACCTCGAGATGTCGTCTGGTGAAGTGCACGTCATCATGGGACCAAACGGTTCAGGTAAGTCAACCCTCGCGCACGTTCTAACTGGACACCCTGGCTACAAAGTTCTCGCTGGTTCAGTGAAACTTGATGGGGTAGAACTCCTTGAGCTCTCTCCAACCGAGCGAGCTCGTCACGGCCTCTTACTGGCCTTGCAGCAACCTATGGAAGTACCTGGCGTTCGCCCCTACGACCTCTTGCACGCTGCAGGGGCAAGTGAAGTGAATCTGCACGAAAGAATGATTGAAGAAGCAAACAAAGTTGAGCTTCGCCCCGATGTGCTTGAGCGCTTTGTGAACGTTGACCTTTCTGGTGGAGAGCGCAAGCGAGCAGAAATGGTGCAGCTTGGAATCCTTCAACCGAAGTTTGCAGTTCTTGATGAAATCGACTCAGGACTTGACGTAGACGCACTTGGTGCAGTTGCGCGTCGACTCCAGTTAGCAACTAAAGAGTGGAACTGCGGAGTGCTCGCGATTACACACTTTCGCCGTTTACTCCAAGAACTCACACCGACGAAGATTCACGTTGTCAGTGAGGGACGTGTTGTCGCAACCGGTGGTCCTGAGCTTTCTGAAGTACTCGAACGTGATGGCTATGAGCCGTTTCGCGCACAGAGTGCTTGACCAAAATTTTTCATTTCTAAAGGTAAACTCCTTAAATGGTTGACGGACGTCACAGTGGTTCAAATGGTTCTCGCCGACAAGAAATCGCCAAGCGCAAGCTCGCAAATGAACAGCGACTCATAGCGCTCGGTGAGGCAGTCGACAGAAAAAATGGCATTGAACGTCGTCCAAAGCGCACCTCAACACGAACTTCTGGTGGTGGACCAAGAATCACCAAACGTAGAGCAATTATGATTGCGATTATTGTCGCCGGTCTTATCCTCAGCCTCACGGGCGGAAGTTACATGTACGCTCAGCTGAAGTTTGGATCAATTCAGAAAATCAATGTTGAAGGGGAGCTCCCAACAATTTCCGGTGAGCCTTTTAACATTCTCGAAATTGGTTCAGACTCGCGAGTTGGCATCACTGGAAAATTAGGTTCCCAGACCGGCGCAGCTCCAGGACAGACTCCTGGGCAGCGAAGTGACTCAGTAAAAATCATGCACGTTGATCCAGGCAAAGGAACAATAAGTGTTCTTTCAATTCCTCGCGACCTCATGGTGACGTTGATTCAGAATCAATCACTGTATGGAACGTACAACCGCATCAATGTCAACTTCAGTAGTGGCCCTTCGTTGCTTGCACAAACAATTACTGCAAACTTCGGGATTCCTATTAATTACACCGTCTCGGTCAGCTTCCAAGGACTCATTAACGCTGCGGACGCAATTGGCGGTGTCTATTTGAACTTCCCATATCCATCGGCGGATCCATACTCGGGACTTCGAATTCATCAAGCAGGTTGCCAGCTTGTTACTGGATTCCAAACACTCGCTGTGTCTAGAAGTCGACACTTCTATTACAACGTAAGGGGCATCTGGAACTGGCCAAGGCACGGGGCGTCAGATTCAACTTTGCGTTCGCTTGGTTGGTACTACGACGGCACAAGCGATTTCGGCCGCATTGACCGCCAGAATGCATTCATGGAGGCATTCATCATGCGTGCAAAGGGTCTGTATAACCCGCTCACAATCAACAAGCTTCTTTCAAAGATTCCTGAAGGCATTCAGCTTGACTCAAAATTCTCGCTCAATGAACTAATTGGATTGGCAGTGAAGTTCCACCGATTCAATGTTGCAAATCTGAACACGTACACAATGCCTAATTACTCTGCGATTATTCATCTTGGTGGAATTCCTCAAGACGTTCTAATTTTGAATGAACCATCAGCGCAGCAAATGCTCACGAAAATGTTCGGAAGTCAATTGCTTACTCCAACAAACCCACCGCCAAATGCAAAACTTCAGCCAATTGTGATTCCAACCGTTACGGTTCCGTCAAGTACTACGACGACTACGTCTGCCACCAAGACGAAAAAGCACAGTCCAACTACGACGACAACCAATCCAACTCAGGTTGTTCCTTCGTATGACCCTAAGCCTTGCGTTCCTAAATAATTAAGGAAGTTCGCTGAGTGCTTGGCTGAGTGTGTTCCATGCAAGCACCGCACATTTGATTCGCACCGGGAACTTCACAACACCTTGCAGGGCTGCAAGCTCACCCAGAGCTCGAATGTCGACTTTGTCCGTCTCGTTGCCATCTTCGAGCGCTGCCTCATGACCAGTCATGAGGCCTTTGAACGTTCCGATGGTCTCTTGCACCTGCTCGAGTGATTTACCCTTTACTGCCGCACTCATAAGTGAAGACGATGATTGCGAGATTGAACAACCTTGACCAGTGATTTTGATGTCTTTTAAGACACCATCAGCAACGTCAATGTAGACAGTTATCTGGTCGCCACAAAGAGGATTAAATCCCTCGGTACACACTGCAGGCGGTGTTGGAAGTTCTCCACGGTTACGTGGTGAACGGTAGTGATCCATGATGATTTCTTTGTAAAGATCTTCAAGTCCAGCCATGGTTATCCAAACATCCCAATGGCACTGTGCAGCGCTTCAATAAGGACGTCAGTGTCTTGAACCAATGAATACGGGCCATAAGAGATTCGTGCAGTTGAGTTGAGGCCAAAACGCTTCATCAGTGGCTTGGCGCAGTGATGTCCTGGTCGGACACAGACACCAAACTGGTCGAGCATTTGCGCCACATCGTGAGCATGGACGCCGTCAACATCAATACTGATGACGCCACCACGATCAGTCATGTCTTTTGGTCCAATGACTCGAATGCGACCAGAGAATTCAAGTTCTAGGCGAGTAAGGGCGTCACCGGTGAGGTCGTGTTCGTGCTGCGCAATGTTCGCCATTCCGAGCCCCGTGAGGTATTTAACTGCGGCACCAAGACCAGCAGCTTCAACTATCGGGGGAGTGCCGGCTTCAAATCTGGTTGGTCCACTCGCCGGGGTGAAGCCTTCAACAGAAACGTCGGCGATCATTCCACCACCACCGAGGAAAGGTGGCATTGCACCAAGAATTTCTTTGCGTGTCCAGAACACACCAATGCCGGTTGGCCCGAGCATCTTGTGTGCAGAGAAACACATGAAGTCAACGTCTAAGTCTTGAACGTCAGTGATGCTGTGAGCAATTGACTGTGCGGCATCAACTGAAATGAGCGCACCATGTTTATGGGCAATAGCGCTGAGTTCTTTAATGGGGTTGATGGTGCCGAGCACATTTGACATCCCGGTTACAGAAAGTAGTTTGACGCCCTTCATAAGTTCATCAATGTTTGAAAGATCAAGGCGGAAGTCGTCCGTCACTGGAATGAAGCGGACTTCAAAACCGAGCATGTCACGGAGCTGAAACCATGGAACGATGTTGGCGTGATGTTCCATCTCGCTCAACAACACGGCGTCTCCAGGTTTTAGATTGACACGGCCCCATGACCTGGCGAGCAGGTTGAACGATTCTGTGCAGTTCTTGGTGAAGACAATTTCCTCAGCTCCTCCAGGAGCATTTATAAATTTTGCAATTGCGAGTCGAGCGCCCTCATAGGCTTCGGTGGCCTCGCTGGCTGTTTGAAAAACTGAGCGGTGAACATTGGCGTGATGCAGTTCGTAGTGGCGAGACATCGCTTCAATAACGGCACGCGGAGGAAGTGACGTAGCGCCAGAGTCCAAGTACGTAATTGGATGGCCATTGATAACGCGAGTTAGTTGTGGGGTATCAGCCCTAACTAGTGCAGCGTTAAAGCTGGTCACGCGCTGACCGGCCGCCAGGCGTCGTAACCTTCGACTTCAATTTTCTCGGCGAGCTCTGGGCCACCGGAATGAACAATTTTTCCGTCAACAATGATGTGAACGCGGTCTGGCTTAATTTCTTCCAGAAGCTTTACGTAGTGCGTTACGACAACCGCACCCATAGTTGGGTTCTCTTCGCGGACAGTGCTAACTCCACGAGCCACAATTCGAAGTGCGTCGATGTCGAGACCGGAATCTGTTTCGTCGAGGAATGCAATAGTTGGCTCCAACAGTGCCATTTGGAGCACTTCGTTGCGCTTTCGTTCACCACCAGAAAAACCATCGTTGAGGTGTCGCTCAGCAAATGCTGGGTCCATGCCTAGGCGCTCCATCCATTCCATGAGATCAAGTCGAACTTCGAGGACGCTCAACTCTTCGAGCCCCTTTCGCGCAGCGATTGCTTGGCGAAGAAATTGCACCACTGAAACGCCGCTAATGGCTTCAGGGTATTGAAACGCAAGGAAGATTCCAGCGCGTGCACGCTCGTCTGGCGACCAAGTGGCGATGTCCTCGCCGTTCAGAAGAATCTGTCCTTCGGTGACGGTGTATCCAGGGTGTCCCATTACGACGCTCGCCAGCGTTGATTTGCCAGCACCGTTTGGACCCATGAGGGCGTGAACTTCTCCGGCGTTGACAATGAGGTCGACGCCACGAAGGATTTGAGAATCCTCGGCTTCAACGTGGAGATTTTTGAGTTCTAAGAGGGGTGCAGGCACATAGAGAGCCTACCGGTGATATTGAGCCCTTAGCCCAAATATTTACCAGCCGCGCTCTATCCATTCCGCCAAATGTGGACGCTCAGTTCCAATGGTGGAACTGTCACCGTGGCCCGGCCAGAAGATGGTCTCATCGCCAAATTGTGCGTAGAGCTTTTCCAGTGAGGTAATGATCGTGGTGAAGTCGCCACCTTCGAAGGTTGCGTTTCCGGGACCACCAGGAAACAACGTGTCACCGGTGAAGAGCAGTGGTGTTGAGAGTAATGAAAAACAAGTGCTCCCTGGAGTGTGTCCCGGAGTGTGGTGTGCGAGAAGACGGAGAGATCCACACGAGATCAAGTCGCCATCTTTAATAGTGTCGTCATAACTCGAAAGCATGGCTGCATCGCCAGCTCCGACCAGGACTGGAATCTCAGCGGCGCGGAATTCTTCGACGGCACCAATGTGGTCCCAGTGGCCATGGGTGGTCAAGACCTTTTTGACCTGGAAAGCACTGGCTGCTTCCAGGAGCAGTTCGGCCTCATTTGCAGCATCAATAAGGATGGACTGGCCACTTTGGCGACAAGTAATGATGAATACGTTGTTGGAGAGAGGCCCCACCACCAGGCGGCGAATCTCAGCAATTTCACTGGTCCACAGAAGTTCAACCTTTTCCACCTCCCAAGACTGCCACCTTTCGCGGGGGGTGTCAGTTTTTGGCTAATGTCACATAGGGCCGGGCTACTCACCGGTAAGGGAAAAAGGACATCATGAATTTCGGATTCAGCGAAGAACAAGACGAACTACGCAAGATGGTGAAGCGCTTCTTAGAAGAGAAGTCACCAGAGACAGAAGTACGCCGCGTGATGGCGACTGATGAAGGGTACGACCCAGCAGTCTGGTCATTGATGGCGAACGAACTCGCACTACAAGGTCTTGGCATCCCAGAAGAATTTGGCGGCCAGGGTTACGGACCTGTTGAGCTCTATGTTGTCTTCGAAGAGATGGGTGCAGCACTTCTTTGCTCTCCATACTTCTCAACTGTTGCTCTTGCATCAAACGCACTTCTCCAAGTTGGAACTGATGCCAACAAGAAGGCGTACCTCCCAGGAATTGCATCTGGCGAAACAATCGCAACTGTTGCACTCACTGACGAAGCTGGCGACTGGGATCTTTCAAAGATCAAAGCCACAGCAACTGGTTCAGGCGACTCATTCAAGGTGAGCGGAACATTTAGCTACGTAACTGACGCCAACACTGCGTCACTCATCTTGGTTCCAGCACAAACTTCTAAGGGTCTTTCACTCTTCGCTGTTGCTGGCGACGCTGCTGGTGTTACACGCACACAACTTGCAACAATGGACCAGACTCGTAAGCAGTCAAAGGTTGAACTTAAGGACGCCGCTGGTGTTCTTATTGGAACTGAAGACGGAGCTCTTGCTGGTCTTCAGACGACACTTCAGATCGCTGCATCAGCACTCGCTGCTGAGCAAGTTGGTGGTGCACAGCGTGTTCTAACTAACGCAGTTGAGTACGCGAAGCAGCGTGTTCAGTTCGGTCGTCCAATTGGTTCATTCCAGGCAATCAAGCACAAGTGTGCTGACATGCTCCTCGACGTTGAATCTGCAAAGTCAGCTGCGTACTACGCAGCATGGGCTTCACAAGAGTTGAGCGACGAGTTGCCAATTGCTGCAAGTCTCGCGAAGTCTTTCTGCTCAGAGGCGTACTTCCACTGTGCTGCAGAGAACATTCAGATTCACGGTGGAATTGGATTCACATGGGAGCACCACGCTCACCTGTACTTCAAGCGTGCCAAGAGTTCTGAATTGTTCCTCGGTGAGCCTTCATACCACCGCGAACTTCTAGCTACTCGCCTAGGAATCTAATTAGGTGCTCGATCACGAGCAGCTAATTAGTGGTACTTCTCACTTAGAACTCCGTATTGCTACGGGCTCTTCGACGGCTTCGTCAGGTCACATCCTTATCTTGATGCACGGCCTTCCGCGCACCATGGGCATGGGTCGACAAGCGGCGGGCCTTCTTCCAGAGCTCGCTGAGCACTTAGCGAATGAATCCGGCTGGACCGTCGCGACGGGGACGCTCTCTGGTGTTGGCACTAGCACTGGAACCTTCAGCGCTTCACAGTGGAAACAAGACATCACCACTGTTGTTGAGCGCATGAGTAAAGAGAAGCAACGTATTTCACTTGCGGGCTTCGGGTTCGGGGGAGCACTGGCACTGAATATGGCGGCAAATGACGAACGCATTCAAGGTGTGGCCACATTTGCGGCTCCTGCACACCTGCCCCATTGGAGTGGATCGGCTGAAGAACTGCATCGAGGCATAAAAATCGCTGGAGTGGTGAGTGACGCAGTTGCACTGCAATCAGTGCAAGACCTTTATGACGACGTGATGTCTGTTGATCCACTCGGATCAGTAGCAAAAATTCCTCCACGTCGACTTCTTATTGGTCATGGTTCCGATGACATAGAAGTGCCTACTCAAGATGCGAGAGACCTCGTTGATGCAGCACAGCAACATGCAGAACTTCGAATCATTCAAGGAGCTGGCCACCAAATGCGAGCTGATCCTCGGATGGTTGCAACGTTGCTCGGTTGGTTAGACCGCCACTAAGAGCCGAAGGCTCTGGTGAGCTCTTCTGTGATTTGATGAGCCACTGCTTCGGGGTCCGTTGCCTCCGTGAGCGCTCTCACCACTACAAAGTGATTAAGTCCAGCGGCCGCTAAATCAAACACGTTGCCGGCATCGACACCACCTGTAATAAAAACTGGACGATCACTGCGCGCTTGGCACTGAAGCGCATACGCAATACCCGTTGCTTCACGACCTGGCTTGGTGGGCGTTGCGACAATTGGACCAGCACTTAAGTACGTGGCATCAGTTGTTAATGCCTGCGTGAATTCGCTTTCAGCATGCGTTGAAAGACCAATAATTGCGTCTGGTCCAAGAAGCTGGCGACAATGCTCAACACTTACGTCATCTTGTCCAACATGGACACCATCGGCGCCAACTTCAAGGGCGAGTTCTGGCGAATCGTTCATAATGAATGGAACACCGTAGTCACGACAAATTGGGATCATTAGTTCTGCAGTTTTTCTTCGAACGTCGTCATCGAGGTTTTTTTCTCGCAGTTGCACAATGCCAACGCCACCTCGAAGAACTGCAGGCAAAAACTTTGACATATCGTCACGGTGAGGAACGCAGAGGTATAAACGGCGAGAAGTTAGCTCTGTCATCTATGACACCTTAGAAGGAATGCTTGGCATACTTGTGCGCTGAATGTAGGGCAGAATAGAGGCATGCAGATTCCCGCCAAAGCCGACTACGCAATCAGAGCGTTGCTTACTCTTGCGGCGAGTGATGACTCAATTAGTGCTGAGCACTTGGCAGAAGAACAGGGTCTGCCGGCAAAATTTCTAGGGGCAATTCTTTCTGACCTGCGCCGCGGAGGAATGGTGACAAGTCAGCGTGGACCAGAAGGTGGATTCAAACTGGCACGCGATCCTGATCAAATCATGATTGCGGACATCCTTCGCGTTGTATCTGGGCCAATGGCCGGTGTTCGTGGAATGCGCCCTGAGACGCTTGAGTACGGCGGGGAAGCAACTCACCTCCGTGACGTTTGGGTGGCTGTTCGTGCATCGCTTCGTGAAGTACTCGAGCACGTCACTCTTGGACAAGTACTTCGTGGCGAACTCCCAGCAGCGGTTACTCGCTTCACGGACGACCCAGATGCGTGGATTACTCGAGTCATATGAAAACAATTCACACCGACGGCGCGTGCCGTGGGAACCCAGGGCCTGGCGGATGGGCGTGGGCTAGCGGCAAAGACGAATATGCAAGTGGCCACCATGAACACACCACGAATCAGCGTATGGAAGTACTCGCGGTTATTGAAGCCCTCAAGTCAAATGATGAGCAAGAAATAGAGATCGTTTCAGACTCCACGTACGTTGTTAAATGCTTCAATGACAAGTGGCACGTTGGCTGGTACCGACGAAACTGGAAAAACTCCCAGGGCCAACCTGTAGCTAATCGCGACCTCTGGGAAGAGCTCTTTGCTCTAGTCCTGGAGAGTGACCGCAAAATCAGATTTACGTGGGTAAAAGGCCACTCTGGGGACCTTATGAATGATTTCTGTGACGTGCTCGCCACCGAAGCCGCAGACCGGCAAATGGGTAGTCAGTCGTAGGCTTTTGCCCGGCCAGAAGCCTGGCTAATGCATTAGGATTTCACCCCGGGGGGCTTTCGTCTAGCGAGTTAGGAATTGTCGTGACAAACGAGGTCCAAGAGTTCGATGTAGTGGTTATTGGTGGTGGCCCAGGTGGCTACGCCGCCGCTCTTTATGGTGCAGCAGCGGGTCTCAACGTTGCTGTAATTGAACGCGACAAAGTTGGAGGCACATGCCTTCACCGCGGTTGTGTTCCCGCAAAAGAATTCCTCGAAACCGCACACGTACGACGCACTCTCGCACACTCGAGTGATTTTGGAATCACAACAGGTGACGTAAAGGTTGACTTTGCAGTTAGCCAAGCTCGAAAGAACGAAGTTGTAGACCGACTCTTTAAGGGAGTATCTGGGCTTCTTAAGGGCCGAAAGGTCACCGTCTTTGAAGGAACTGGTCGACTCGACAAGGGCCTGAAGGCAACTGTTGTTGACGGAGCAGATGCCGGCAAGGTAATTCAAGGCAAGAACATCATCCTGGCTGCTGGTTCAGTTCCACGAACAATTCCTGGTTTCGACATTGACGGAAAAATTATTGTCACCTCTGACGAGTTCCTTAGCCTCACAACTCTTCCAAAGACCGCTGCCGTAATTGGTGGGGGAGCAATTGGTTGTGAGTTCGCTTCAATGCTGAGCGACATGGGTTCTGAAGTAACAATTCTTGAAGGACTCCCGACAATTCTTCCGCTTTGTGACGTAGAAGTTGTTAAGTCTGTGGACCGCGCCTTTAAGAAGCGTGGCATCAAAATTCAGGCCGGCGTGAAGATCACTGGTCACACACCAAACGCAAATGGAACCACCGTGAGTGTTGAAGGTGGCGAAAACATTGACGTTGAGATGGTGGTTGTTTCGGTGGGACGTCGCCCACGCACAGAAGGACTGCTCGGTGACGACACGGGCGTAGTTATTAGCGAGCGAGGATTCGTAGATATCGACAGCTACATGCGCACGGGTGCTGCAAATGTCTTTGCAGTAGGTGACGTTGTCGCAACTGCTCAACTCGCACACGTCGCATTCGCTGAAGCAATCGTTGCAGTAAAGACAATTCTTGGTGAGCAAGTTCTGCCTGTTGACTACGACCGAGTGCCATGGGCTATTTACTCAAACCCTGAAGTTGCTTTCTGTGGTCTCACTGAAGAAGCCGCCAAAGCTAAGGGCTATGACGTTGTAGTTAAGAAGGACCCATTCGCTGGCAACAGCCGTGCACAGATCATTGGTGAAACTGACGGAATGGTGAAGATCATTGCTGAAAAGCGATCTGACGGCACAGCTGGTCAAATCCTCGGTGTTCACATGTCTGGCCCTTGGGTCACTGAACAACTTGGCGCTGGCTACTTTGCTGTTAACTGGGAAGCAACTGTTGAAGAAGCAGCGGCTCTCATTCAACCCCACCCATCACTTTCCGAGACGTTTGGAGAAACACTCCTAGCGCTCGCTGGACGAGGACTTCACGTTGGCTAATGTAACGCTCCCATCACTCGGTGAATCAGTAACCGAAGGAATAATCACTCAGTGGTTCAAAAAAGTCGGCGACGTTGTCGCACGTGACGAAGCACTCTTTGAGGTTTCAACTGACAAAGTTGACTCAGAGATGCCATCACCATTTGCTGGCGTCCTAACGCAAATCTCTGCTCAAGAGGGCGACACGGTTCAGACCGGTGCCATTGTTTGTGTCATTGATGAAAACGCAACCGCTGGAAGCGTTGCTGCTGCTCCTGCACCAGAAGCTCCAGCACCAGTGGTCGAAACACCAGCGCCAACTCCAGCTGCTCCAGCTCCGGCTCCAGCTCGCGCACCTGTTACTTCAACGCCAGTCACATCTCAGAGTGCTGGACCAGGGGTGGTTGCATCGCCAGTGGTTCGCCGCATATTGCTCGACGGAGGAATTGACCCTTCAAGCGTCAACGGCACTGGCCCCGGTGGATCTATTACCCGTCGTGACGCCGAACGTGCAGTTCTCCAAGGTGGCGAAACAGAAGCTGCATTCCCAGTTTCCAGTGGGCGAAAGCGCATGGCTGAGCACATGGTTGTCTCAGCACAGAGCACCCCTCACGGATTCGTTGCCATTGAAGTAGACGCCGACATCTTTGAGAAGCTTGCCAAGAAGGGTCGCGAAAGCAAAGACGGCATCACGATTACTGACGAAATGGTCGTTGGCCTCGCCGCAGTTCGTGCACTGAGTGACTTTGAATACTTGAACGCAACGTTCCAAGGTGAAGAAATTGTTGTTCATCGCACCGTTAGTTTGGGCTTTGTTCGTTCACTTGATGAAGACGGAATGTTGGTTCCAGTTGTTCACGCTGCAGGTGGGCTCACACTTCGTGCCCTTGCGCGAAGGGTCAGCGAACTCGACCAGCGACTCAGCGAGCGTCAAATGACTGCTGATGATCTCATGGGTGGAACGTTCACCTTGATGCGCTCACCGAGCCCTCACACGCTCTACACCGCACCAATCATCATCCAGCCACAAGTAGCTGTTCTCTCGATTGGTTCTGTTCGCGAAGTTCCTGTGGTTGCCAAGAAAAAGAAGAAGAAAGTTTCAATCGAAATTGGCTACCGCATCGTGCTTGGACTTTCATTCGATCACCGAGTCTGTGAGCCAGTGCTTGCAGCTGCATATCTTGAACGAGTAGCCGAACTCCTCGCAGGAATGGACTTAGAGAGCGAGCGCTAAATGTTGCGCAGGCGCCACCTCGGCCGAGTTCCATTCGCCGAGGCAAATGATTTTCAAAGAGCGCTTCTAAACGCCAAAGATGATTACATCTTGCTGTTTGAGCACCCACCGACTTTTACCAAGGGTGTGCGAACTGAAGAGAAGAACATTCTTAGTGACTTAACTTTGACCGGTGCCGCTGTTGTGGACGCTGACCGCGGCGGAGATGTTACGTATCACGCCCCTGGACAAGTCGTTGCTTGGCCAATTGTGAGTGTTCCAGATGATCCATCTTCAGGTAAAGCCCATAACGCGACTCTTGAAGACGCAGTTATCGCCACGGTAAAGAGTTTTGATGCTTCAGGGAAACTCGGCCTCGTTGGTCGACTAGATGGCTACCCAGGAGTCTGGGCGCACACCGACAGCACGCCCTACAAAATTGCAGCCATTGGCACACGAACAGAACGCAATAATGCTGGAGTACGTAGAACGCTTCACGGGATTGCGCTCAACGTTGACATAGACCTTGAGGGATTTTCGCCAATAGTGCCGTGCGGCATTTCAGAACACCCTGTCGCTTCAATGAAGTCTCTAGGGCTTGAAGTTACATCTGTCGAAGTTGAAGAGCGACTCGGAGAAGAACTCCAAGCGCGCCTTGGTGGCAACGCACAAGTTGCTCGTGTTGACCGGAGTCTTTCGAGCACTTCCACAGAGCGGCCACTACTTCGGCGTCTGCGCAAAGCTGGTGTTGACCCTGATGCTGGAATTCCGATTCGTTCGCGAAAGCCCGAGTGGTTGCGAATTGAAGCCCACATGGGAACTGAGTACCAGTCACTGCGCACGCTCACGGAAGATCTTCGACTCGTAACTGTTTGTGAAGAAGCAGGGTGCCCGAACATCTTTGAGTGCTGGGAAAGTGGAACTGCGACCTTCATGGTTAACGGAGAGCGCTGCACCAGAGCATGTGGCTTCTGCTTGATTGACACCAGAAAGCCAATGGCACTTGACCCAAGCGAACCCGAGCGTGTTGCTGAAGCTGTTGTTCGACTCAAGCTGAAGCACGCGGTGATTACCTGCGTAGCGCGTGATGACCTCGCAGATGGTGGAGCCGGAGCGATTGCAGACACAGTGCGTGCGATTCGTGAACGCTCACCCGGAACTGACGTCGAAGTGCTGATTAGTGACCTGAAGGGTGACGTTGACGCACTGCAGTTGATTATTGATTCACGCCCTGACGTAATGAATCACAATATTGAAACGGTCGCTCGTCTACAACGAGCAGTTCGCCCGAGCGCTGGTTACATGCGATCAATGACTGTTCTTGCCAGAAGTGTGGCTGCGGGCCTCACCACGAAGTCAGGCATGATGGTGGGACTTGGTGAAACGCCAGAAGAGGTCGAAGCAACACTGGCCGACCTTGCAGCGGTTGGAGTCTCCATTGCAACCATTGGCCAGTATTTGCGTCCGACAGAGAAGCACTTACCGGTTTCTAGGTACTGGGAACCAGCAGAGTTCGATGAATTAGCTCGCAGAGGTATGGCACTTGGTTTAAGCCACGTCCAGTCATCACCACTTACGCGCTCGAGTTATCACGCGCGTGAAGCACTCAGTGATGCAACGCCAGTTGGCGTTCCAACACGTCGCTAATTACCAAATACGAACGCGCTCTTCTTTAGGCATAAAGAGCTTGTCGTTTTCGCTAACGCCAAAGGCTTCAACGAATTCGTCAAGGTTTTTAACAATTTGGTTGCATCTGAATTCAGCAGGTGAGTGAGGGTCGATTGTGATTAGGCGGCGAGCCTCGTCAGGACGAGACTTCCCACGCCATACTCGGGCCCAGTTGAAGAACAAACGCTGCTCACCTGTGAGGCCATCGATAACTTCTGAAGGTTTTCCTCCAAGGGCAATCTTGTAGGCCTTGTAAGCAATAGTGAGTCCACCAAGGTCACCAATGTTTTCTCCAATGGTGAGTGCACCATTGACGTGAACATCTGGTGCGGCTTCTGGGCGTAGAACGTCGTATTGATCAATCAGCGACTTGGTGCGGTTTTCAAATTCACTGAGGTCTTTTTCACTCCACCAGTTATTGATGTTGCCGTCACCGTCATACTTGGAACCCTGATCGTCAAAGCCGTGTCCCACTTCGTGACCAATTACAGCTCCAATGCCTCCATAGTTGGTGGCGTCATCAGCTTCGAGGTCAAAGAAAGGAGCCTGGAGAATTCCAGCGGGGAACACAATGCGGTTCATCACCGGGTTGTAATAGGCATTAACGGTCTGAGGAGTCATGCCCCACTCGTCGCGGTCAACAGGCTTACCGATCTTTGCGAGCATGTAGTCAAGTTCGAACTTTGCCAGTGCGTGCAGATTGCCAATAAGGTCGTCTGCTTTGATGTCCAGCGCCGAATAGTCGCGCCACTTGTCGGGGTAGCCAATCATTGGGACAAACTTTGAGAGCTTGACGAGAGCCTTTTGCTTAGTCTCTTCAGTCATCCAGTCAAGGCTTTCGATGCTCTGCTTGTAGGCCGCCATGAGGTTCTCAACGAGCTGCAACATGCGCTGCTTTGCGGCTGGTGGGAAGTACTTCTCTACGTAGAGCTCTCCAATTGCTTCACCGAGGAAACCTTCAACGAGCGATCCACCACGACGCCAGCGCTCTTTCATCTCTGGTGTTCCTGAGAGTGTGCGGCCGAAGAAGTCAAAGTTCTCTTCCACGAAGCCACTGGATAAATATGGTGCAGCTTCGCTGATGATGTTCCACATCAGCCACGACTGCCAAGAAGCGGCATCGAATTTCGCCATAAGGGCCTTAAGGCCTTCAAAGAAAGGGGGTTGGCGAACTATGAGTGTGTCGAACGCGCCACTTGGGATTTGACTATTTTCGAGCCATAGTCCCCAGTTAAATGTTCCACTGAGTTCTTGCAGTTCAGCAAACGACATCTTGTTGTAGTTGAGCTCAGCTTCTCGTAACTTCACTCGGTCCCAGTGATACGAAGCGATCTGTGTTTCGAGTGCCATAACTCGCTTGGCGTGACCTGCAGCATCAGCTATTCCCGCGAGCTCGAACATTTTGCTCATGTGAGCAACGAATGCAGTTCTCACTGACTCGTGTTCCGCTTCACGGTAGTAACTCTCGTCTGGAAGGCTGATGCCGGACTGGCTCACGTAAGCAATGTGCGTGGTGGAATCTTTGAAGTCCGCATAAATGAAGGAGCCAAAGATGCCGCTCATCCCTCGAGTCCACTGAGTTCCAAGGAAGGATGCCAAGTCATTAATCGAGGTAACTTGCTGAGCTTCGCTCAATTCTTTAGCGATTGGTGAAACACCAAGTTCTTCAATTCGCTTTTCGTCCATAAACGATCGGTAGACGTCGCCGACTTTGCGAGCATTGCTCCCAGGGGTTGCAGCACTGGCGGCACATTCGTCAATTATCTTTCGAACGCGGTCTTCGCTTTCCATACGCAGCTCATCAAATGCCCCGAAGCGTGCGCGGTCGGCTGGGATCTCTGCGTCACGGAGCCAAACGCCATTCACGTGGCGAAAGAGATCATCTTGAGGTCGAACATCAGAGAGAACATTGGTTAAATCAAGTGAGTTGCTTGAGCGGGTTGTCATAGGGATTCACACTAACAACTCACAATTTTCTAAAACTCTCAACTCGCAGCGACAGTTGTGATTACTAGCTAAAAGAAAGTGTGTATACT
Source organism: uncultured Acidimicrobiaceae bacterium (assembly GCA_937975915.1). Lineage (GTDB taxonomy): Bacteria > Actinomycetota > Acidimicrobiia > Acidimicrobiales > RAAP-2 > RAAP-2. The sequence goes on from CALJTY010000042.1 coordinate 92,662, forward strand.
ATGCGCATGGCAAGAATCAATGTTTATCTACCAGATGAGTTAGCCCAGCAGGCAAAAGAGCTGAAACTAAACATTTCTGCACTTACGCAAGATGCGATCAAAAGTCAGATGGGGGCGATGGCGACCAATAATTGGCTTGAGTCACTCCGTCGTCCTAAAGCAAGAACAATTTCACATGAGAACGTGATGGAAGTGCTTAGAGAAGTTCGAGACGAAGCTTCGACTTACCATGGCTGACCTCGTCATTGATGCTTCCGCAATTATCGATTTAATTCTTGGTGGTGAACTTGGTGACGCTGTCTACCGAAGAATATTCGGCAGTGAATTGCACGCACCTGCACACATTGATGCAGAAGTGCTTTCAGCATTTGGAAGAATGAACCGAGCTGGATCGCAGTCAGGTCAAGAAACGCTTGGAAACCTTAATGAATTTCTTGGGGCCCCGATAACACGACACGCCATCGGTGATTTGCTCATCGGAGCATGGTCACGTCGAGACAATGTGAGCCTGAAGGATGCAATTTACATTGAGTTATCTCAGAAGTTGACAATGCAAATCATTACGACCGACAAGGGAATGACAAGCATTCGAAACGCTGAGGTAATCAGCGTGAGTTAAGCGAGGAAGTACTTAGCCTTCGGGTGATGACAGATAATGGCATCGGTTGTTTGCTCAGGGTGAAGTTGGAATCCTTCAGAAACTGTTACGCCAATTCGATCTGACTCAAGCAGAGCAGCAACCTTGGCATTGTCCATTAGATCTGGGCAGGCCGGGTAACCCCATGAGTAGCGACCACCACGGTATTGCTGGCGAAATAGTCCGGTAAGGGTTGGGCCGTCTTCTTCGACGTAACCGAGCTCTTCACGTATGCGCTTGTGCCAGAGTTCAGCGAGCGCTTCGGCCATTTCAACACCAAGGCCGTGAAGCATGAGGTAGTCGTTGTAACGGTCTTCGGCGAAGAGTTCTTGGCAACGCTCTGAGACTCGTGAACCCATTGTTACGAGCATGAAACTGGCGTAGTCCTGGTCTGGACTCGTTGACTCGCGGAAAAAGTCAGAGATCGAAAGGAATGGATCTTTGTGCTGGCGAGGAAAGCTGAAACGTGTTGCTTCCGTCGTGCGAGTCTCGTCGGTGTAGATAATGAGATCGTTGCCTTCTTTTGCAGCAGGGAAGTGACCCCATACAACCTGAGGAATCAGTAAGTTTTCTGCCTTGGCAATAGCCAGTTGTTCGCGGAACGTTGCACCAACGCGTTCTTTAAAGGCCTGGTCGTCTTCGCCGTCTTCAGGTCGAAAGCCCCACTGATTTCTAAAGAGCGCAGTCTGGTTGAGGAACTCTGAAATTTCATCAATGGACATTCCCTTGGCGACACGGCTTCCAATGAATGGTGGTGGAAAGAGTGGATTGTCTGTTTCAACTTCTGGGCTGCGATCTGGAAGACCTTCAGGAGTTGGATCTTCTCCACGGAAACGGCGCTGCACGGTGCTCTCTGAAATTTCGAGACCGAACTTTTCATCGACTTCGCCGGTTTTCTTAATTTCTCCGAGACGGTCAAGAACTCGAAGTCCTTCGAAAGCATCTTTTCCGTAGAAGACACGTCCGTCATAGACGGTGCGAAGGTCGCGCTCTACGTAAGTGCGTGTTAGAGCGGCACCACCGAGCAGCACTGGAACGTCACTGAGGCCTTGCTCGTTCATGAGCTCTAGGTTTTCTCGCATGATGAGCGTTGACTTAACGAGAAGTCCACTCATGCCAAGAGCATCGGCTTTGTGTTCCTTAACGGCTTGGATCATTTCGTTGATGCCAACTTTGATCCCGAGGTTTACAACTTCGTAGCCATTGTTAGTGAGAATGATGTCGACAAGGTTTTTACCAATGTCGTGTACGTCACCCTTAACTGTGGCGAGTACAACTTTTCCTCTTCCACCCTGGTCACTCTTTTCCATGAACGGCTCTAAGAAGGCAACCGCTGACTTCATAGTTTCTGCAGACTGAAGAACGAAAGGTAACTGCATTTCTCCAGATGCGAAGAGTTCTCCAACAACCTTCATGCCTTCAAGCAAGTGGTCGTTAACAATTTCGAGTGGCTTAATGCCACTGTCCATTGCCTGTTTCAGGTCGTCTTCAAGTCCTGTTCTTACTCCGTCAATGATTCGACGCTTCAAGCGCTCTTCGAGGCTCAAATCATCAAGCTTCGCGCCACCAGCAGTAGCTGCCTTTACGCCTTCGTAGAGTCCGAGCAGTGTCTGAAGTGGGTCGTACCCTTCAGACCTGCGGTCATAAATCAGGTCGAGGCAGACCTTGCGAGATTCTTCGCTGATCTTTGCGAGTGGCAAAATCTTTGAGGCGTGCACAATCGCTGCATCAAGTCCAGCTTCTGCAGCTTCGTGCAAGAACATGCTGTTTAGTACTTGGCGAGCGGCTGGGTTGAGGCCGAACGAGATGTTGGAGAGACCGAGAATGGTTCGAACACCTGGCATCTCGGCTTTGATGCGCTTAATCGCTTCAAGAGTCTCAATACCGTCGCGACGTGACTCGATCATTCCTGTAGAGAGCGGTAGGGCCAAGGTGTCAATGAAGATGTCTTCAGGGCTTAGTCCGTAGCGCTCGACTGCAAGATTGGTGATGTTCTTAGCAGCACGAACCTTCCACTCAGCAGTACGGGCCTGTCCTTCTTCGTCAATGCACGTAGCAACTACAGCTGAACCAAATTCTGCTGCGAGCGATAAGAAACCGTCGAGGCGAGTTCCTGGTCCATCACCTTCTTCGAGGTTTACTGAGTTAAGAATTGCCTTGCCACCGAGCCAGGTAAGAGCTTGTCGAGCTACCAGTGTTTCGGTGGTGTCAACCATGATTGGCACTGAGGACTGAGTAGCGAGGCGACTCATGATTTCATTCATGTCACTGATGCCATCAGCTCCGGTGTAGTCAACACAGACATCCAAGATGTGTGCGCCTTCTTTGATCTGGTCGCGGCCAATTCCTACGCAAGTGTCCCAGTCACCTTCGAGCATTGCTTCTCGGAACAACTTTGAGCCGTTCGCATTCGTGCGCTCTCCAACCATAAGTACCGAACGGTCCTGGCTGTAGCTCGTGGTTGAATATATCGATGCGGCTGCGGGCTCAAGGATTGGTGAGCGCTTCGCTGGGGTAAGGGGGCGAACTGCTTCTACAACGCGGGCCAAATGCTCTGGTGTAGTTCCACAGCATCCACCAACAACTTGCAATCCGTATTCAGAAACAAACTTCGACATGTGCTCTGCGAGCTGTTCTGGCGTTAAGTCGTAGTGCATCTTGCCGTCAACAACACTCGGAAGTCCAGCGTTTGGAAGACAGCTAATTGGCATTGGTGCAGATTCAGAAAGTGTGCGAAGTGGTTCATACATTTCAACTGGCCCAGTGGCGCAGTTAAGTCCAATGATGTCAATGCCGAGTGGCGACAGCGCAGTTATTGCGGCATTGATTTCTGTTCCAGGAAGCATGCGACCCGTGAGTTCGATTGTTACCTGGGCTTGGATGGGAACAATGCGACCGTGACGCGCCATTGCCCGGTGGCACGCAGCGATTGCAGCTTTTCCAGAAAGAAGGTCAAACATTGTTTCTACGAGCAGAACGTCAACGCCACCTTCTAGAAGTGCGTAGGCGAGTTCTTCGTAGCTCTCTGAAAGAGCGTCGTAGGTAATTTGTCCGAGTGTCGGGAACTTTGTTCCTGGCCCGATTGATCCGCTGACGAATTTCTTGTCATTAGGACTCGAGTACTCGTCGGCAATCTTTCGTGCGATTTTCGCTGAAGCGAGGGCGAGCTCGTGAGCGCGCTCAGGAATTCCATATTCCGCAAGCACGACGCCGAATGATCCAAACGAGTTTGTTTCAATGACGTCAACGCCCACGTCGAAGAATGAACGGTGAAGTCGTTCAATTGATTCGGGCTTGGTGACACAGAGGATTTCGTTGCAACCTTCTAATTTTTCGCCACCGAAGTCGGCTGCAGTCAACTCTTGAATCTGGAGATTCGTACCGGTGGCACCGTCGTAAATAAGGACTTTTTTCGATAGGGCGTCCAGGTAGGGGTCGTTCGCGGCCGGACGGGCAAAAGGTGGGCGGATATTGGACGACATTGATTAATAAGGCTACTAGTCCACAAAGGAATCACTACGCTGGCACTGTGAAGATCTATACACGTGGTGGCGACGACGGAACAACGGGCTTGTACTTTGGGGGGCGAACTGAGAAGACCTCAGACCCTATTGAAGTTAATGGTGCTGTTGATGAGGCCCAGGCCATGCTTGGAATGGCCAGAGCTCTTACCGAACCGGGATCGCGACTTAATGAACTTCTGATCACACTTGAGCGTCACCTTTGGGTGCTGATGGCAGAAGTTGCCACACTGCCTGAAAATCGTCACAAGCTCACTGCCGATAAGACACTGGTGACAATTGAAATGATTGAAATGCTCGAAAGCAACATTGATGCTCTTTCAGATGAAATTGAAATGCCTACCGAGTTTGTTGTCCCAGGAGAAAATCAACTCTCAGCTGCACTTGATGTTGCTCGCACTGTCATCAGACGTGCAGAGCGCATTGCGGTTGGTTACCCGATTGAAAACTCACTTGTTGTTCCGTACCTAAATCGCCAGAGCGACCTCGCATGGACAATGGCGCGTTGGGCCGAAGGTCCAAACCACCGCACCGCCCGCGTTCACCAGTAGCTAAGGCTGTACTCGTCTAACTCGATTACTTCGAGATGGAACCTCACGTTGAAGTGACTTTGAAGCGACGTCGTTGCCGTCGCTTCTTCCAATAAGAATGGTTGCGAAGAGTTCTTCGTCCTTCACACCAGCCCACGAAAGAACCGCTGCATCATTTCTGAAATTGCCCCAGATGGTCGCTTGCAACCCAGCTTCTTCAATGAGCAATAAGAGCGCCATGGCGGCCATGGCGGCGTCAGTGTGCCAGTAGGGAATTGGCCACGCATCTTTTTCACTAAGACCTGACTTGGCCTTGTCGTCTTCTGCGTAGCGAGCAATGTAATCATTCGGACGCGATGTAATGATCACAACTGCGCCACATCTCATGAGCGCTTCAGCTCGCTTTGATGATTCGCGCCATTCTTTATCGGTAGCAACTTCAAAATATGATGAAACGTGTTCTTTAGAAACTGTGTACATACGTACTCCAGCGCTATTGCCCGCAGTAGGGCTCCAAAGTGCGTTTTCACAGACCTTGTCAAGCCATTTTTCATCGACCGCAGAGCCGTCAAAAGAGCGCACCATTCTGCGCTGGCTAAGGAGTTTCGATAAGTCCACCGTAAAGGTCTAGCAACTCCCGAGGACATGATTGTTGACCTATCAGGTAGGATTTAGGAACTATGGCAACACCAAGAGACCTTTTAAACGCCGCAAAGGCTGAGATTACTGAGATTGAACCTCAGGAAGTCGCTAAACGCCTGGACTACTACACACTTCTTGACGTTCGAGAACCAGAAGAATACGAACAGGGTGCTGTTCCAGGAGCAGTGCACGTCGCTCGCGGACAACTCGAATTCTCAGTTGAAGGACAGCTCACTAACAAGAGCGCACCAATTGCTGTGTACTGCGCCGGTGGTGTTCGTTCAGCATTCGCCGCCAAGACTCTTCAAGACCTCGGCTACTCAGACGTCGTTTCAGTAATTGGGGGATTTAACAAGTGGAAAGACGACGGACTCGTCTGGAAGACACCACGCACCATGAACTCAGATCAGCGCAACCGCTATCAACGCCACCTCCTCCTTCCCGAAGTTGGGGAAAAGGGTCAGCAGAAGCTCTTTGATGCCAAGGTATTGATGCTCGGTGCTGGTGGACTTGGTTCTCCCGCAGCGCTCTACCTAGCAGCAGCTGGTGTTGGAACAATCGGCATCATTGACATGGACGTCGTTGATGCTTCAAACATTCAGCGTCAGGTGCTCCACAACCACGACCGCGTTGGAATGCGAAAAGTCGACAGCGCACGCATGACTCTTGAAGCGCTTAACCCTGACCTCGTTGTTAAGACCTACGACACACGACTAAACGCTGAGAACATTCTTGACATCATTGATGGCTACGACGTAATCGTTGATGGAACCGACAACTTTCCTACGCGCTACCTCGTCAATGACGCTGCGCTTCTCAAGAAGATTCCTGTTGTTCACGGTTCAATCTTTCGCTTCGAAGGTCAAGCAACAATCTTTGCCCCTTACGTTGGCCCTTGCTATCGCTGCATGATTCCTGAACCACCACCAGCCGAGCTTGCACCAAGTTGTGCTGAAGCTGGAGTGCTCGGAGTTCTTCCGGGCATTATCGGTTCGATTCAAGCAATTGAAACAATCAAGTTGATTCTTGACCTCGGCGAACCTCTTATTGGTCGACTCTTGTCGTATGACTCACTCGATCAGAGCTTTCGCACTTTCAAGGTTCGTCGTGATCCACAGTGCCCAGCATGTGGCGAAAATGCAGGACCGATTGTCATTGCTGAATATGACGATCTCTGCATGCCTCACGCCACTGTTCCGGCGTAAATCACATGAAGGCCAACTGGTTTAAGGGAATCCTTAGCGGGCTTATTGCTATTGGAGCCATTCTCTTTCGCAGTCAGGTGGCACATCACGTCAGCTTTCTAGCCAACAACATTCACCTGGTCGGATGGATTGCGGCACTGATTGTTCTCTTCACTGGAATTATCTGCGCTCGCAACCTTGGTTCAGCGATTGGCGAATTCGTAACTAACCGAAAGTTCTGGTCCGCTGGAGCAGGGGTGCGAATTGTCATTACTGGATTCGGTTACGTCATTGTTCTGATTAGCGCGTTGTCGCTCGTAGGAATTTCACTTGGACGTCTACTCGTCAGTGTTGGACTCCTTGGTGTGATCCTTGGAATCGCTGCTCAGCAGAGTCTCGGTAACTTCTTTGCGGCCCTCGTGCTGTTAGTTGCGCATCCGTACAGCATTGGTGACTACGTGGAGATTCGCTCTGGTGGAATCGGAACGCTCAGGGCCAAGATCTTGGAAACTGGTCTTACCTACGTGACGGTTGAAACCGATGAAGGAATTCTGAAGATTCCTAATTCTGTGATGCTCTCTGCAGGAATTGGCAAGCCCAACGACTCTTCGTCGCTGAACTAATCAACTAAAAGAACAAGCGTTCCGGCAAATTTGTCGTGAAGAGTTTGTTTTTGCTTATCGAAGAGTGGCAATAAATAGTCGACCACGATAAATAGCGAAAGTGGAATTAGAACGAATGATGCCACTATCCCAAGCGCTTGAATAAGTGCGAATGGCAGCCACCTTCTAAAAGCTTGCTGGCGAGTGGGAATAACCCCGGTGAGCGCATCAACGACTCGAGTCTTTGCGACTCGATTGCCAATTGTCTGTCCCTCTTTTGTAGAAAGCATTTGGGTGAAGTACATCCCTTGAAATAGCAAAAGAGCAATCACTCCTAAGTATTTGCCAGCAAACGTTGTTGCTCCAAATTCAATCAAAGTAGAGGGAATCAGCAATACAACGTTGTCGATAATTGTCGCTCCAACGCGGTGCCACCAGCCTGCGAGCACAGTTGGTTGTCCCGCTTTTTCGCCAGCGAGTGTTGATGAGGTTGCCTGTCCGCACACTGAACAGTGCGCGCCATCAACTTGGGATCCACAGTGAGTGCAGTACATACCTCTATCTTTGCCTAGATGTTGGCTCCATGGTGACAACCTCCTGGTCAGGGCAATTTTCCAACATTGTTATGTGTCCATCCAGAACGCCTAACCTTTATACCCATGGCCGACAACAAGCGCACTACAGATTCTGGAATCGAAATTAACCCGATCTACACCGAAAGCGACCTGAGTGGTTTTGATGCCGCCTCCAAGCTCGGCGCACCTGGATCGTTTCCGTACACCCGTGGTGTTCAGGAGTCGATGTACCGAGGTCGTCTTTGGACCATGCGTCAGTACGCCGGATTCGGAACTGCTGAAGCTACGAACGAACGTTTCAAGTTCCTCCTCGGTGCTGGACAAACTGGACTGTCATGCGCATTCGATCTTCCTACACAGATGGGATACGACGCCGACCACGTTCGCTCCGAAGGTGAAGTTGGAAAAGTAGGAGTTGCTATTTCGTCACTTGATGACATGCGTCTTCTTTTGGCTGGACTTCCACTCGACGAAGTAACAACTTCAATGACTATTAACTCAACAGCCTCAACGTTGTTGTTGTTCTACCAGCTTGTCGCTGAAGAACAGGGCGTGAGCGGTGACAAGCTTCGCGGAACAATCCAAAATGACATCTTGAAAGAATACGTTGCACGTGGAACGTACATTTATCCTCCTCGTCCTTCGATGCGCCTTATTGTCGACACCTTTAGCTACTGCGCGAAGGAAATGCCTAACTGGAACACAATTTCAATTTCTGGCTATCACATTCGTGAAGCAGGCTCTACTGCAGTACAAGAGATTGCCTTCACCCTCGCTAACGGAATCGCTTACGTAGAGGCAGCCATGGCTGCTGGACTCGCAATTGATGACTTTGCTCCTCGACTCAGCTTCTTCTTCAACGCCCACAACAACATGTTCGAAGAGATTGCCAAGTACCGTGCCGCTCGTCGTCTATGGGCAAACATCATGCGTGAACGTTTCGGCGCAAAGGACCCTAAGTCCATGATGCTTCGTTTCCACACTCAGACCGGCGGATCAACACTCACTGCGCAGCAACCACTCAACAACGTGGTTCGCGTTACCGTGCAGGCTATGGCCGCAGCACTCGGTGGAACTCAGTCACTCCACACCAATGGTTTCGACGAAGCACTTGGTCTTCCAACCGAGCACGCGGCAAAGCTCGCCCTTCGTACCCAGCAGATCCTCGGTTACGAGTCAGGCATTGCCGACACCGTAGACCCACTTGCTGGTTCGTACTTTGTTGAGTCAATGACTGATGAAGTTGAGAAGCTCGCTTCTGCGTACATCAAGACTATTGATGACATGGGTGGGGCAGTGGCTGCAATTGAAGCTAACTACATGCAAGACGAGATTGAATCTGCAGCATATGAATTCGCTCGCAATGTCGACAAGGGTGACAACGTTGTCGTAGGTGTTAACAAGTTCGCAGAAGTCGAAACTACAAAAAATGATATCTTCCCAGTTGACAAGAAGCAGCAAGAAGATCAGGTCACTCGAGTTAAGGCCCTAAAGACTAAGCGTGACAATGACGCAGTGAAGGCAGCGCTCGATGACGTGGCAGCAGCAGCACGTGGAACGCAGAACCTGCTCTATCCAATGAAGATTGCGCTTTCTCGCATGGCGACGCTTGGTGAAGTAGCTGATGTTCTACGAGCTGAATTTGGGACGTACCAGCCCCACTAATTCAAGAGTTACTTTGTGATGCCTCTCATCAAGAGATCAGTCATCATTGTGATGTGCTTTGAGCTATTTAGTTTTCCGTCAAATTGATCGAACGACTCTGAGAATGCGGTGAGCGTGAATGGTGCTTCAGCACCGTGACCAATTAAGAAAAATAGTCCACGAACCGAAACGGGATAAATGAGATCTTGATTAATCAATTTCTTGATTAGTGCTGCCAGTGGCCCTAGTTGTGGTGTCAGCACTGTTTTCTCAAAGAAGGCCATGCGCTCTGAAGTCTCGACTCCTTCGGTGCTTAGGAGCCTGCCCATCTCTGGGTGATTTGCTGACACTATGAGAAACGCATGGATTACATGTCTAAGTTCCTCAATGTCACTGAGATTCTTTTCAGCCTTCGACCGCTCTAAAGCGATTTCTGAGAAGAATTGTTCGAATCCAGATTTCACAGCACATTCGAAGAGATTCTTCTTTGTACCAAATCTTTGACCGATGGCGCTGTGACTCAGTCCAAGTTGAACACTAAGTGTTCGCAGTGATACTGACTTGTAACCTTTTTCGGCAAATGCTTTTAACGCTGCACTAAGGATTGCCTCGTCGTCAATTAACTGTGGGCGACCTCTTACTTTCATAGTTCTACCGACATTTAGGTCCAATCATCAAGGGTTTTGCAGTTTTATTATCTAGGCAGTTGCCAAGTAATAATGTAGCAAGTAATTACGAGGAGGGGCTAATGGCACTTACAGATTTTCTTGATTTGGAACTAACGGTTCCAGACCCATCAGAGCTTGAATCATTCTGGAATCGACGTGGGCTTTTAACAACAGGAACCGGACAACTGGGAACCAAGGACCGTGAATCACAACTTCGACTAAAAGAAGGTGACTACCGTCATGTGTCGCAGTTCCGTGTTGCTTGTGAAAACGAACAAGACATCATTGGAGCAGCGAAACGACTCAGCGACATGGGCATTGCATCACAAACAGGAGATGGATGGCTCGAGTGTGTTGATCCTATTCAGGGCCACACTGTTCGTTTAGAAGTCACAAAAGCGAATTCTCTCTCACCACGTGAGAAGCGTGAAATCAATGGTCCAGGAGAACTTAATCGCGTAGGTCGTCGTTCTGAAGCAGCGATGAAACTTAATCTTCCTGTCCCTCGTAGAGTTGGCCACGTTGTGTTTGGTTCTCCGGATGTTGCTGCGAACGTTGAGTTCTACACCAAGGGACTTGGATTCAAAGTTTCAGACAATCTCTCAGCTGTTGGAGCTGTTTTCATCCGCTGTTCAACTGACCACCACAACATGTTGCTTCTCCCATCGCCGGTTCCGTGCATGAACCACTACGCACTCGAGATGAATGACTTCGACGGCATTGGCCTCAGGGGGGTTGAAGTGGTTGAAGAGCGACCAGATGCTTCGGTGTATGGCATTGGTCGCCACGTGATTGGATCAAACATGTTCTGGTATCTGCTCGACCCAGCCGGCGGCATGTTTGAGTTCTTTGCTGACATGGATCAAATCGTTGACGATGAGAAGTGGGCACGTGAGGAGTACAAAGAAGACTGGGATCCATTCACTGTGGCAACGTACGAGTCAGGGGTTTCGAAGATGGACTTTTTCCTGCCTACGGACATTGATGAAATCGCTAAGGGCCGCGAAAGGGCTGGGCTCTAAATGGATCTCGGCATCGCAGGACGCTGGGCTGTAATTGCGGGATCGAGTCGTGGACTCGGTAGAGCATGCGCGGAATCACTTGCAAGAGAAGGCGTCAACGTAGTCATTAACGGTCGCACCGAAGATGACGTTGCGGCTACTGCCTCATTCATTCGCTCAACATTCAAAGTTCAAGCTCTTGAAGCCGTTGGTGATGTGAGTACTGAAGAAGGAAGAGCAGCAATTCTTAGCGTCTGTGGCGAACCAGACATTCTCGTTACGAACAATGGTGGACCACCTCCGTCGGCGTTCATAGACAACACTCCTGAAATGTGGCACGCCGCTATTGAAGGTAATTTTCTCTCTGCTCTCTATTTAATGCAAGCGGTGCTGCCAAAGATGCGCGAGAAGAAGTTCGGGCGCATCATCAACATCACTTCAGCCATGGTTACTTCGCCTAACCCATTCATGACACTTTCTATTGGGGCACGTGCGGGCCTCACTGGCGCTTCGAAAGCAGTTTCCAAGGAAGTAGCAGTAGACAACGTGACTATTAACAACATTCTTCCGGAGCGAGTTAACACTGATCGTCAGAAACAAATGGCAGAAATGGCAGTGAAGTTCAAAGGCATCACTATGGACGAAGCGTACGCAGAAATGGCTGAAACAATTGCTGCGAAGCGACTTGGACTTCCTAGCGAAGTAGGCGATGCCTGTGCGTATCTATGTTCGGTGCAGGCGAGCTTTATCTCGGGGCAAAACCTTCACCTCGATGGTGGAAGCTACTCAGGACTTATCTAGTGACGCAGTGGGCAGAAATTCCAGCAGAGACGCAGGTTCTCATTGTCGGTGGCGGGCCAACTGGTCTTCTCATGTCCATACTCTTGAGTCAGCAAGGTATCTCAAATGTTGTAGTTGAACGCAAGTTGACCTTCCAACAATCACCAGCCGCACACGTTGTGAATGCTCGAACATTTGAAATTTGCCGTAGCGCCGGTATTGACATGGAAAAAGTTGAAGCAATCTCTCAGGATCCTGCTGAAGGTGCATGGGTTCGCTGGTCATCGTCACTTGGAAAAGGTGAAGTTGGCAAAGTTCCTTTCGAGGGCCAGCACCACTTTGATGAACTCTTTGCAACGTCTCCGTATCCACTGCGAAATCTCTCACAGCATCAATTTGAACCACTACTCGGTAGTTATGTAGAAACTCTGGTCCACGGCGCAATGTGGGTCTCTTCTATCCAAGACAACGATGGAGTTACCTCAGTAATCAGAGACACACAAAGCAATGAAGAGAAATCAATTCGTAGCTCGTACATAATTGGCTGTGACGGTGCTCGAAGCGCACTGCGCGATTCCACCAGCATCACTATGGACGGCCCAGACGAACTCCAGAGTTTCATCATGATTCATGCCACGACTGACCTAGGCCCAGTTGTCGGAGACAGTCCCGCAACCTTGTACTTCATCACGAACCCAGAAATTAGAAGCACATTCATTGCGCACGACATTTCAAAAACGTGGGTGCTGATGAAGGAATGGAACTCAGAAACTGAGCCAATGGAAAGTTTTACAACTGATAAAGCTCGAGAAACTTTCTGTAAGGCTGCAGGAATTTCAGTTGACTATCCACTTGAAATAAGTAACGTTGGAAACTGGCGAATGAGCTGCCAGATTGCAAGCAAGTACTCAGAGGGACGAATTTTCGTTGCTGGTGACGCTGCTCATAGGTTCCCGCCAACTGGGGGACTCGGACTCAACACCGGAGCCGGTGACGTGCATAACCTTGCGTGGAAGTTGGCCTTCGTTCTTAAGGGAATTGCAACTGAAGATTTACTTCAGACCTATGAAGCCGAACGCAAACCGGTTGCAGATCGTAATGCTCAGGTGAGCCTCGATAATGCCTTCAGGCTGTTTGAAGTGTGGATGTCCTTAGGCGTAACTGATGACGTTGAAGAATCAAAAGCTAATGAACAGCAAATACTTTCAACGCAAGAAGGTAGAGACGCCGTGCAGGTGGCAGTTGCTAACCAGGCAGAGCACTTTGATCAGCTGGGACTTCAACTCGGTTATTCCTACGAAGCTGCTAGCGGGCTCGTAATGGACGATGGATCCGAGGAAATTAGTAGCGACAACCCTGTTCGCAACTATGTCGCGACCATGTCACCTGGTTCTCGACTTCCTCACATTGTGATGAAGAAAGAGAATCAAGACATAGCACTTCATGACCTTGTCAAGCCTGGGCACTTCTTACTTATAAGTTCAAACGACTCGTGGATTGAAGCCGCCGATGAGTTTTCATTGCCGATCACAACGGTGCACTTAGGCAAAGAAGTAGTAGATCCAACAGGCGTATTCGAGTCACTCGCGCAAATTGGTGAAACTGGCGCATTGCTTGTTCGACCAGATCAACACGTGGCATTTCGCACAAAGAGTAGCGATGCACCCGCTGCGTCATTGCAAAATACTTTTACAACATTAAATGGTTTCTAAAGAAAGATAAAAATGAAAATTGCTAACTACGCAGGCCGTGCAGTACTAATCCGAAATGACCAAGTAATCGACATTGAAAAGGCGTCGGCGGGGAAGTTTGGTCCAGACCTCATGTCTATTTACGAGCGCTGGAGTGAATTTGTGGCAGCGGCAAGTTCATTTTCGCTAACAGATGGTGAAGCACTCATCGAGTCAAAACTTCTCTCACCAATCCCTGCTCCTCGACAAGTATTTGGCATTGGGCTCAACTATCACAGTCACGCCAAAGAAGCCGGCGTTGGAACTCCAGCGATTCCTCCAGTTTTTACTAAGTACCCATCTTCACTCTCGGGTCCATTTAGCAACATCCCACGTTCGGGTGAAACAGTTGACTGGGAAGCAGAAGTTGTTGTTGTCATCGGAAAGTCAGCACGCAAAGTCAGCGAAGCCGACGCCTGGAGCCATGTTGCGGGTCTAAGTGTTGGACAAGACATCTCCGAGCGAAATGTGCAGTTCCTCGCTGGAGGACAGTTCTCCCTTGGTAAGTCCTACGAAGGTTTTGGACCAATTGGCCCGTGGCTCGTGACACTCGACGAAGTGAAAGATCCTGATGACCTGCACATCACGTGCAAGATTAACGGTGAAGTTACCCAGAACGAATCTTCAAAAGACATGGTCTTTAACGTCAGCCAGTTAATCAACCAAATCTCAGCAGTAACAACACTGTGGCCCGGAGACATCATCTTTACCGGATCGCCGGCGGGCGTTGGGCTTTTCGAACAGCCATCAAGGTATCTTCAAGTTGGTGACGTTGTTGAAACCAAAGTTGAAGGAATCGGAACTATTCGCAATAACGTAGTGGCTGGTTAAGAACTAATGCGCGTAGCAGTCATTGGTGCAGGCATTGGCGGACTCACTGCTGCTGCGTTTTTGTCGAGAGACGGGCATGATGTTGTTGTGTACGAGTCAGTAAAAGAACTGACTGAAGTTGGGGCCGGAATCATTGTTAGCTCAAATGCAACTCGAGTGATTGAGGCCCTAGGACACGGTGAAGAACTCGCCGCTATTGGTACTTCACCACAGCGAATGTCATTTCGTCGCTGGCAGGACGATTCTGAAATTGCACAATCAACACTTGGGCCTAAGGCAACAGAACGTTGGGGATCGCCTTTCTATAACGTCTACCGGCCAGACATGGCGGAAATGCTTTACAAAGCCTGTCCAGACGTCACATTTAAATTTGGCGAACGAATTACTGGGCTTACACAAAATTCTGACACCGTTACTCTGGAGCTTTCAAGTGGGAAATCTGTCGAAGCAGACATTGTTATTGGAGCTGATGGAATCCATTCAACAGTGCGAACCCAATTGTGGGGAGCACAACCTTCTCGCTTCAGTGGAATTGTCGCGTATCGAATTATTCTTGATGCGACTGAAGTTCCAGGTATGGCAATTGAGTCAACAGTTCGCTTAGGTCCTGGTGGGCACATCGTTTCTTATCCAATTGGTAGAAATAGCCGCCTGTTCAATATCGTCGCAATTACCGATGACCCCAGTTGGGAAATTGAGTCGTGGAATGAACCCGCAGATCTAAAGACGCTTCGTGAGCGTTTTGCTGATTGGTCCCCCGAAGTTAGAGGACTATTAAATAAGGCAACTGATCCGATTTATCGGTGGGCATTGCATGATCGTCAACCACTCGAAAAATGGGGAAGTGGACTCGTAACGCTTCTTGGTGATGCCTGTCACCCGATGCTTCCATTCATGGCACAAGGTGCATCGCAGGCAATTGAAGATGCTTCAGTGCTGAGCAGGTGCTTACGCAATGAACAAGATCCAAGAAGTGCACTTGCAACGTATGAGACATTGCGTCATGAACGCGCAACAAGCATCCAGGCTGTTTCACTAGCGAATGCGACTGCGTTTCACTTACCAGATGGAAAAGACCAGCAAGATCGAGATGAGTTCTTCTCACTAGTAGCTGCTAGTGAAGGTGGACTAGCAGCAAACTTTGACTGGATTTACGCGAACACTGACGCTAGCTAAGAGGCTCTGAGAAGTGCGTTACGAAGAAATCCACACCGACTTTTCCGGTGTAATGAGGATGCGTTAGAGCACGCCACTGTTGATACAGATCAGTGTTTCGAAATTCATTGTGCGCTTCGACTGAATCCCATGTAACAAGCAACAAGTGCTGCGTTGGATCTTCAATTTCGCGTCGAACTTCAGCTCCACGGCATCCTGGTGCTGAGCGAATAATTGGAAGAGCAATTTTTAAATCCTCTGCGAATGCTTCTTCCTCGCCAGGAGTAACCGGAAGAACAGCGTGCTCGAGAACCATTACTTCTTCAGCAACTTTGCTCGTAGCGCAGTGTCTTCAGCAACGGCAATCGCAGTGTGGGCGAGGGCAACTGCGCCGTCAATGACTGCCTGGTCTGCTTCTTTTGTAATGCACGCTGCAGTGAACTCAGGTTGGTGATTCACTGCTCCGTGAGTTGGAATCGCAATGAGCGGGTGAATTGATGGGACAACAAGTGAAACGTTTGCCATGTCAGTTGAAATCGTTGGACGTGGAGTATGCGCATCATCAATTTCGAATGTTCGTCCAAGCGCTTCAGCTGAAGTGCGGTAGTGACCCAAGATTTCAACGCTAGTTTCCATGTGCGAGAACTGGCTGCCGAGTTCTTCAATCTTTAGTGCTGCTCCAGTGGCGAGCGCTCCGGCTTCGAAGCAAGCGTTAATGCGCTTGCGAAGTGCTTCAAGGCGTTCTGATGTAACCGAACGAGCCATGAATCGACCGAGAGCATGGCTCGGAATGATATTGGCGGCAGAACCGCTTTCAACAACAATTCCGTGAACTTGGTCACCAGGGTGGAGTTGCTGGCGAAGTAGGCCGAGGGCAACTTGAGAGATGGTCATGGCGTCAAGCGCATTAATACCTTCGAATGGGGCTGCAGAAGCGTGTGCATCTTTTCCAGTGAACGTCACATCAAAGTGATCAACGGCAAGACACTGTGCATCGAGGCGCTCAGTTGGCCAAGGGTGCACCATCATTGCGGCATGGGCGTTCTTAAATTCACCTGCATTTATCAGGTCAATCTTTCCACCGCCACCTTCTTCAGAAGGCGTTCCGAGAAGCGTCACAGTAAGACCTAGTTCTTCAGCTACTGCACCAAGTCCAATGGCGGCACCAAGTGACGATGCAGCAATGATGTTGTGACCACAAGCGTGACCAACATCGGGGAGCGCGTCATATTCGGCGCAGAACACAATGTTCAGTTCGCCAGATCCCTTGGTGGCACGAAACGCAGTTTCAAGACCAGCAATGCCAGTTTCCACGTTAAAACCAGCTGACTTGGCGGCATTGGCAACAGCTTCAGCACTCTTGAACTCTTCGTAACCGAGCTCAGGGTTTTTGTGAATGAAGTGGCTGAGTTCTACCAGTGTGTTGGAAGCACTTTTGATTGCTCCGGATGCAGTGTCGCGAGAGGTCATTCGATAATGGCAACAACGTCGCCAGCAGCAACTGAGTCACCAGGCTTCACCTTGATGGTTTTGACGACACCTGCCTTTTCGGCGTTGACGTTGTTTTCCATCTTCATGGCTTCAAGAATCACAATGGCTTGTCCGACTTCAACCGTGTCACCTTCAGCGACTGAAACCTTGACGATTGTTCCTTGCATCGCAACTGATACGTTGCCAGATCCACTGCCAATTGCTCCGGTGTGGTGCTGGCGGCGAGGCTTGGCAGCAGTTGAATGCGCCTTTGGAAGACCGTCATCACCATTCTCTTCAACCCAGATTGAGACATTGACTCGACGTCCGTTCACTTCAGCAGTGACGTCCTTTCGAACCTTGCCATCAACCGGAGCGGATCCACCAGTAGCGGACACAACGAGGTTGGTGAAGTCAAGAGTTTCTTCTACCCACTTCGTTGAGTGGGTTCCGTTTACGAAGTCTTCGCTCTCAAGAATGATCGTGTCAGCAGGAAGTGTTGTGGCAACGCCTTCAATGACGGTTTCTTCAATAGCTCGAAGCATGCGTCGACGAGCCTTCTCACGAGTTGGTGCCCACACAATGAGCTTTCCAATCAAGTTGTCGTAGTACTGAGAAACAGTGTCACCAGCTGCGTAACCAGCGTCGAGTCGCACTCCGGGACCTGAAGGCTGATCAAAGCGGGTGAGGGTGCCAGGTGATGGAACGAACTTTCCACCAGATGGGTCTTCAGCGTTAATGCGAACTTCAATGGAGTGACCATTTCGCTCAATGCTGTCCTGGGTGAGTTCTAACTTTTCGCCAGCTGCAATACGAATCTGCCACTCAACGAGGTCAAGCCCGGTAACGAGCTCAGTTACTGGGTGCTCCACCTGGAGGCGAGTGTTCATTTCAAGGAAGAAGAACTCTCCGTCTTGGAAGAGGAATTCAACTGTTCCAGCGTTGTAGTAACCACAAGCTTCTGAGACCTTTACAGCAGCTTCACCCATCGCACGGCGAACTTCTTCAGGGAAGTTTGGCGCTGGTGATTCTTCAACGAGCTTTTGGTGACGACGCTGTGCTGAACAGTCTCGTTCTCCGAGCCAGAGTGTGTTGCCATGCTTGTCGGCAATGACTTGCATTTCAATGTGACGTGGCCAGGTGAGGTAGCGCTCTACGTAGCATTCTGAGCGACCGAAGTAGCTAAGTGCTTCACGCATGGCACTCTCAAGTGCAGCTTCAGCTTCGTCAGCGTTATGAACAACTTTCATTCCGCGTCCACCACCACCGTAGGCAGCCTTAATGGCAACTGGCCATCCGAATTCTTTTCCGAAGGAAATAACTTCCTTGGCGTTAGTCAATGTTTCGTTGCGACCAGGAACGCCGGACACGCCAGCCTTCTGTGCAGCGATACGAGAAGAAATTTTGTCACCCATCACTTCGATTGCTTCTGGTGGTGGCCCAATGAAGGTCACTCCCATTTCAGTAATGGCGCGAGCGAAGTCGGTGTTTTCTGAGAAGAATCCGTAGCCCGGGTGCACTGCGTCAGCACCAGACTTTTTGATGACGTCAAGAATGGCTTCAGTATTCAAGTAGCTCTCAGCGGCGGTAGACCCACCAAGGGCGTAGGCCTCATCGGCGAGACGAACGTGTAGCGCGTTGCGGTCAAGCTCGGAATAGACGGCAACGGTTCCAATGCCCATCTCTCGACAGGTTCGGATGACACGAACCGCAATTTCACCGCGGTTAGCGATGAGGACTTTCTTAAGCACCTAAAACCTCCGTAAATGGACATTAATTCTTACCACTTGTCTCCTAAACCCTAGTGTTTATGGAGTGAACCCGATTACCTGGCGAGTTGAGCACTTTGAAGAAATCAACTCCACCAATACTTACGTATCAGTAAAGGCAAAAGAAGGCGCCTCTGAGGGCCTGGTGGCTCGTGCTGATTATCAGAGCGCGGGTCGAGGACGTCTGGATCGGACCTGGGAGGCGCCACCACGTTCAGCACTCATGTGCTCAATCCTTCTCTCGCCACCAACATCACCAGACGAAATGCAACTCGTTGTAGCAGCGGTTGCGCTCAGTGCTCGCAGCGCGCTTGGTGCACTCTGCAGTGTCTACCCACAACTCAAGTGGCCCAATGACTTAATTGTTGATGACAAGAAAATTGCTGGCCTACTCGCCGAGATTGTTCATTCTGAAAATGGAATCTCCATTGTCGCAGGCATTGGAATAAATCTGACCGACAGCCCTGAGGGACTTCCAGCAACTAATGCACTGAAAGTTTCGGGTGTGACAATTACTCCAGAAGCTCTTCTAGAAAAACTTCTTGAGGAGCTGAACATTCGTCGCGGACTTCTCGACACCGAAGCAGGGCGGCAAATGTTGAGAGCGGAATATGAATCAGTTCTCGAGACCATTGGTCGAAGCGTGATTGTTGAACAAAGTGACACCATGTTCCCAGCCCTCGCAACCGGCATTGATGCAACAGGTCGACTTATTTTGAACGCTGCGGGAGAAGAGAAGATCATTTCGGTGGGCGACGTTATTCACGTGCGCCACGTTCAGGTGATTGCGCCGTGACTCGCGTTCTCATAACTGGAGCTGCCGGTCAAGTAGGCGTAGACCTCGTTGACGTTCTCGGTGGCACCACTCCACTAGGGGGAGATCCAGCGTTCCAACCAGATTCTTCTCCGGTTACCAAGGACGAATTTGAAGTCTTAGGGCTCAACCATCACGACCTTGACATCACGAACCGTGATGCGGTTATGAAGGCCGTCGAAACGGCCAAACCTGACGTCATTGTTCACTTGGCTGCCTATACGGCGGTTGATAAAGCTGAAACTGATCGTGATAACTGCTTCTTGGTGAACGCACAAGGAACTGAATCACTTTCACTCGCCGCCAAAGAAAATGGCGCTCACCTCATTGCAATTTCAACTGACTACGTGTTTGATGGCAACAAGGGGAGTGCCTACGAAGTTGACGACCAGACAAATCCCCTCGGTGTTTATGGCGCATCGAAACTTCTTGGAGAGCAACTCTGTTCAGATACCGACACGATTGTTAGAACCTCGTGGGTTATGGGTGTTCGAGGAAAGAACGTGCTGCACGTCATTGCGGATCGTGCACTTTCTGGAGAAAATGTTCGATTCGTTGATGATCAAACTGGCACCGTAACGGTCGCCAGTGATTTAGCTAGAGCACTTGCCACATTGGTGCGAACTCGTCCGGGCGGAATCTGGCACGTTGCCAATACTGAGACAACAACTTGGTTTGAAGTTGCGAAGTTTGCTGGGGAAGTTCTCGGACGTGGAAACGACTTTGCAACGCCAATTAAGACGTCAGACTTATCTCCAGCTCCTCTGGCTACTCGTCCCGTGAGAAGTGATCTTTCAACAACGAAGTGGAACAGTTCATTCTTGCCACTACCTAACTGGCATGATGCAGTGACACGTTTGCTAAACGACCGAGCCAGAAGGAACAGTTAATGAGTGATGTTTCTTCCAGAGTCGCTGGCGTCATTGTTGACTTCCATGCGGGCGCTGCACTGGCTGAGTGCATTGACTCACTTCGACAAAACGGTGTCAAGCAAGTTGTCGTCGTAGAAAATGGCGAAGTCGGCTCAACTCCTCCGGCACTGGACGGACGTGACGTAGTACTTGTTGAACCGCATCAAAACCTCGGATATGGTCGCGGTGTCAATCGAGGGGCTGCGCACACGGGCGAGTTCGAGTTTCTTCTCGTTTCCAATCCTGACGTTGTTGTCCACGAGCACGCCGTTGCTCAAATGGTGAAGTACTTAGATGAGCATCCAGATGTTGCTGTGGTCGGTCCTCAGATCAAGCGCCCTGATGCAAGTGTCTACCCATCACAGCGAGTGTTTCCAAACTTATGGCTCGCGGCACTGCACGCCTTGCTGGCTCCAGTGTGGCCAAGTAACCCAGCCACCAAGGCTTACCGTTCTCCTAGAAGTGATGGAACTGTCGACTGGGTCTCTGGCGCGTGTTTTTTAATTCGAAGAAATGTCTTTGAAGAAATAGGTGGCTTCGACGAGCGATACTTCATGTTCGCTGAAGACATGGCACTGTGCTGGCAAGTTCGTGAACACGGCTACGGCGTGGGCGCTTGCAGCGATGCTGTGGTGACTCACATTGAAGGACTTTCTCGGAGCCGTGCCTCTAGAGAGATGCTCATTGCGCACCATCAGAGTGCTCTTCGCTTCGAGTGGCAGACCGCACGCGGTCTAAGACGTGTTTTAGCTCCGCTGGCATCTCTGGTGCTTGGGCTACGACTCGTACTGGTACTAGTGATTCGCCCGAAGGGCTAACTTCCTAAAACGCCTAGAATGTATCCAGGGCTGCGAGTGTGCTGTGGTTGAAAGTCGATGCTAGCCGCGGGCAAAACGACCCACGTAAGGCGTTTAACGACGCTGAGCATGGCGCGGTTTAGATGTAAGTCCTGCGTTGGATTGATCAAAGTGGTCATCCCCGGCGTAGGCGGGTGTGGGGTCAAAGACCAGGTCAGGCACTCGCAGCTCTAAAGCTTTAGAAGTACTAGTACTAAAGGTAAGTCACAACATGAGTGTGTTTAACAAGATTCTGAAGGCCGGAGAAGGTAAGCGAGTTCGTGAACTCGCCAGTCTCGTCGGACCTATCAACGAGCTTGGTGACGCCATGGCTGCCCTTAGCGACGAAGAACTTCGCGCCAAGACCGATGAATTCCGCGCTCGTCTAAACGACGGCGAAACACTCGACGACCTCCTAATTGAGGCCTTCGCTGTTGTTCGTGAAGGCGCAACGCGTGTGCTTGGACAACGCCACTACGACGAACAGCTCATGGGTGGAATGGCACTGCACTTCGGCTGGATTGCAGAAATGAAAACTGGTGAAGGAAAGACACTCGTTTCAACTTTGCCGGTGTACTTGAACGCACTGGCTGGAAAAGGTGTGCACGTTGTAACGGTGAATGATTACCTTGCAACTCGTGACGCTAACTGGATGGGACAGCTTCACCGCTTCCTAGGCATCAGTGTCGGACGAGTTGGACCAGACCTCAGCGAGTTTGAAGACAAGCGTCAGGCGTACGCGTCAGACGTGACGTATGGAACAAACACTGAATTTGGATTCGACTATCTACGAGACAACATGGCACGTCGCGCCGAGCACATGGTCCAGCGCGGTCACCACTACGCAATCGTCGACGAAGTTGACTCAATCCTTATTGACGAAGCACGTACGCCGCTCATTATCTCTGGCCCAGCGTCAGACGTGACGAAGCTCTACTACCAATTCTCCACAATCGTTCGATCACTGACTCGCGACGTTGACTACGAAGTTGACGAGGAAAAGAAGACTGTCGTGCCTACTGAAGCAGGTATCGAAAAAGTTGAGAAGCAACTTGGAGTCACCAACCTCTATGACGCGGTTGCAACAAATTACGTTCACCAACTCGGTCAAGCACTTCGTGCCAAGGAACTCTTTCACCGAGACAAGGAATACCTCGTTGCTGATGGTGAAGTAAAGATCATCGACGAATTCACCGGCCGCACCCTGGATGGTCGCCGCTGGTCTGACGGCTTGCACCAAGCGGTTGAAGCGAAGGAACGTGTTCGCATTCAAGAAGAAAACCACACGTGGGCGACTGTTACCTTGCAGAACTACTTCCGCCTCTACGAAAAGCTTTCCGGTATGACTGGAACTGCTGAAACCGAAGCCGCAGAATTTGGAAATACTTACGGCCTCGTTGTTGTGCCAATTCCTACACACCGTGTTCCACAGCGCATGGACCAGGCCGACCTTATTTACAAGACCGAACAAGACAAGTTCAATGCCATTGTTGATGACGTTCGCGCGCGAAACGACAAGGGACAACCAGTTCTTCTCGGAACCGCATCAGTTGAAAAGTCCGAGCTTCTTTCTAAGGCACTTACCAAGGCTGGTATTCAGCACGAGGTGCTTAACGCGAAACAACACTTCCGTGAAGCTGAAGTTGTCGCCCAAGCAGGTCGCAAGCACGCCGTAACAGTTGCTACCAACATGGCCGGTCGTGGAGTTGACGTAATCCTTGGTGGTAACGCTGAAGGTCTCGCTAACCGAGAAGTTCAGGGCAAGGGCTTAGAGCAGGGAACTGAAGAGTACGACGCTGCCTACAAAGAATCATTCGCGAAGTGGAAACCACTGTGCGACGCTGAAGGTGACGAAGTCCGTGCTGCTGGTGGCCTTTACGTTCTAGGAACCGAGCGCCACGATTCACGACGCATTGACAATCAGCTTCGTGGTCGTTCCGGTCGTCAAGGTGACCCGGGCGAGAGCCGCTTCTACCTTTCACTCGAAGACGAATTACTTCGTCTTTTTGCAACTGGCGCAGTGTCTTGGGTCATGGACCGCACCATGCCAGATGGTGAAGCAATTGAAGCCAAGATGGTCACCAAGGCAATCGAGCGCGCACAGAACGGCGTTGAAGGACGTAACGCTGAGATCCGTAAGGACGTTCTCAAGTACGACGAAGTAATGAACGAACAGCGAAAAGTAATCTACGGTCGTCGCCAGCAAGTCATCGATGGTGAAGACATCCACGAACAAGCGTTTGAGCTCATGGAAAAGGTGCTTGAAGAAGCAGTGCTTAATCGACTCGACTCAGAATTCGATGAAGAGTGGGACGTCAATGCATTGATGGTTGACCTTCAGACGTACTACCCAACAAAGATGTCACTCGAAGACCTCAACACTTTTAATGACCGTGAAGACGTAATTGAAGCAGTAATCACTGAAGCAAAGAAAATGTACGCTGAGAAGTCCGAAGGCTACGAAGGTGGGCTCGACACTGCCAAAGAGATTGAACGCGACGTTATGTTGCAAATTCTCGACCAGCGTTGGCGCGAACACCTTTCTGACATGGACTACCTACGAGACGGAATCCACCTTCGCCAAGTTGCCCAGCAGGACCCACTCACCGCGTGGCAAAAAGAGGGTTACGCAATGTTCGAGCACTTGCTCGAAGAAGTAGATCGTGACTTCGTTCGTTTTGTAACGCACGTTGAAGCAACGCCAAATCCTTCTGCAAACGATGACGCTGGACTTGCTCGTGCACAGACGAATGCGAATGAAGTTGCCCCAGGTGCGACCGAACTTCCAGCTCACAAGGCCGGCGAGAAGGCACTGCCCAAGCAGGGCGACAAGATTGGCCGTAATGAGCCGTGCTGGTGCGCAAGTGGCAAGAAATTTAAGCAGTGCCATGGCCGACCATAAAGCTGAGAACGCAGTTCGCGAAGCTTCGACAGCGCTTGCTGAACTAGAAGTTCGCTGGAATGCGGCAAAAGAGTATCTAAAAATTGACCAGAGTCGCGAACGACACGCCGCTCTAAGTGCCGAAGCTGAAGACCCAAATCTTTGGAACGATCAAGATCACGCTCGTGAAGTAACTACTGAGCTCGGGCGACTTAACAATGACCTCGGAGCATTTGATGCACTTCGAGCAGCACTTGACGATGGCGAAGTTCTGGCAGATTTTTCTCGTGACGCGCTCTCATCTGGTGATGATCTCTCAATTCTTGATGAACTCACCGCAACTGTCTCGAAACTGGAACAAGCAATCAGCGCTCTTGAAACTCAGAGTCTCTTCAGTGGCCCCTACGACCAGAACGACGCAATTGTCGAGCTACATGCTGGTGCTGGTGGCACCGATGCCCAGGACTGGACCGAGATGCTGATGCGCATGTATTCACGCTGGGCAGAACGTCGAGGATTCGGAGTTGAATACGACGAAGTTTCTGAAGGACAAGAAGCAGGACTGCTTTCTGCCACGTTCATTATTAAAGGTCGTTTTGCCTACGGCTGGCTAAGTGCTGAGCGCGGCGTTCACCGCCTTGTTCGTATTAGCCCTTTTGACTCACAGGCTCGACGTCAAACAAGCTTTGCGAGCTTTGAAATCACACCTCTTCTTAACGATGGTGCTGATGAAGTTGAAATCGATGAAAAAGACCTTCGCGTTGATACCTACCGTGCTTCTGGAGCAGGTGGGCAGCACATCAATAAGACTGACTCAGCTGTTCGCATTACCCACATGCCAACAGGCATTGTGGTCAGCTGTCAGAACGAACGCTCACAGCACCAGAATCGTGACCGTGCCATGCAAATCCTGGAAGCAAAGCTCGCAGAAAAGGCGCGTAGTGAGCGCCAAGCGGAAATGGATGCTCTTAGCGGGAACCGCGGAGAGAATGCCTGGGGATCGCAGATCCGAAGTTACGTTCAGGCTCCGTATCAACTCGTTAAAGATCACCGAACTGATTTTGAAACTGGGAATGTTGAATCAGTTCTTGATGGCGACCTTGATGGGTTCATGGAAGCAGAACTGCGTCGCCAGCGGTCACGTTCATAGTTTTAAATTAATTTGATGAAGAGGAAATCATGACTCAGTACACAATAATTATTGAAAAAGCTGGGAATAATTTTGCTGCCTACGCACCAGATGTTCCAGGATGCGTTGCTGCCGCGGACACCGTTGACGAAACTCGCGAGCTAATGCAAGAGGCACTAATCCTTCACATCGAAATGCTGCGTGAAATGGGTGAAGAAATTCCCATCCCTCATGTGCAGGCTGCCGTAGTCCAGGTTGCTTGACTTCTATCGGCAGCCAAAACATTTTCTAAGAATTGCTAACAGAGCCTTTAATTGCTGAGTTATTTGGCACCGTTGGCAGAGTTGGTCAAAGTAGAATGGTTACTACGTAGATATAAGTGTTTTTACATTTATCGATTAACCCAAGGGGGTGACCGTGATTCGTTTTGAGAATGTTTCAAAGACGTACAAGAACGGTACGCACGCCCTTAAGGACGTTTCACTCGACATTGAAAAGGGAGAATTCGTATTCCTTGTCGGATCTTCAGGATCTGGAAAAACCACATTCTTGCGACTTCTCCTTCGCGAAGAGACTCCAGACCAAGGTCGAATCCTCGAAGCTGGACGTGACATTGGTGATCTTCCAAAGTGGCGAGTCCCTTACCTTCGCCGAAACATTGGCTGTGTCTTTCAGGATTTTCGACTCCTTCCTAACAAGACTGTCTTTGAAAACGTGGCTTTTGCCCTTGAAGTGATCGGCCGTCCAAAATCAACAGTCGATTCACAAGTTCCCCAGATTCTGGAGCTCGTTGGACTTAGTGAAAAGGCCAACAGCTTGCCGAGCGAACTCTCTGGTGGAGAACAGCAACGCGTTGCCGTTGCTCGTGCCTTCGTGAACCGCCCACTTATTCTTCTCGCAGACGAACCAACTGGAAACCTCGACCCGACAAACTCTGAGTCAATCATGGCGCTACTAGAGCGAATTAATCGCACCGGGACAACCGTTGTTATGGCCACTCACGACAAAGCGCTCGTAGACCGCATGCGTCGACGTGTTATTGAACTCGACAAGGGTGAAATGATTCGTGACCAAGTTCGTGGTGTCTACGGCATTGATGAGGTTTCGAACTAATGCGCGTTTATTTCCGTTACGCCTTTAAAGAAACCTTCTCTAACTTGTGGCGAAATCGCATGATGACGCTTGCGGCGATTCTCACGGTAGCGGTTTCACTTTCACTCGTAGGATCAGCGCTCCTTCTAAAGCAGAGTGCCGCACAGGCTTCTGCTCAGTGGCAGCAGGGGACCCGAGTAACTGTATGGATGCAGCCAGCTGCCTCTGAAGGTGAAATTACAAGCATTCAAGGTCAGCTCGCTAATTTGCCAATTGTTAAGAACTGCGTGTTTTACACACAACAACAGGACTACGAAGAAGCAGTGCAGCTTCTTCCTCGCTCAGAATCACAAGTCCTCACCGTGGCTGACATGCCATCGTCATTTCGCTGTGTCCCAGTAGTTCCATCAGATGCATTCGTTGTTGAGTCAACGTTTAGTAATGAGCCTGGTGTTTACAAAGTCACCGCCCCAGAACAACAGATTCGCCAAATGAATAAGGCAATCAGAGTTCTCCAAATCGTGTTCTTGGCACTTGCTGCAGTGTTACTACTTTCAGCGACAGTACTTATCCTCAACACCATTCGCATGGCAATCTTCGCTCGACGTCGCGAAGTGTCTGTGATGAAACTCGTTGGAGCAACCAACTGGTTTATCAGGATTCCGTACATCACTGAAGGCTTCATCCAAGGGCTTCTCGGATCGCTGGTAGCGGTTGGTGCTGTAACGGCGCTTCACATTTGGTACCCGTTACACAATGAGTTCCAGCTCAACACGAATGCGCTTCTAGGCACAAATGCCGTGGTGCTGGTCGTTGGAATTCTTATTGGTTCAGTTGGATCAGCAATCGCAATCCGACGATTCCTAGACGTTTAATTCGATTCTTCGAATTCAATAGACAGTGAATTGACGCAGTAGCGAAGACCTGTAGGAGTTGGGCCATCGTCAAAGACATGTCCTAAATGCCCACCGCACTTTGAACAGAGAATCTCTGTGCGTGCACGAAATAGTGAGCGATCTTCCTTCTCAATGATGGTTCCTGGTTCACAGGCATCAAAACTTGGCCATCCACAGTGCGAATCAAATTTTTGTCCGCTGTTAAAGAGGACCTGGTTGCATCCACCACAGGTGTACGTTCCATTGGCGTTGACATTTAGTAGTGAACCAGTGAAGGGTGCCTCGGTTCCTGCTTGGCGCAGTACGGCGTAACGCTCAGGCCCTAGTTCTTCTAGCCACTGCTCTTCGCTTTTAACAACTTCGTAGGTCATGAGTTCAATGTAGTGGTTCTAGAGAAAATTTGGACGTGGAGCTTCGGGCGCTTCCGGAGCAAACTCAGGCTGGTCATTGAGTAGTCGTGACAGCGCACCCTTGATACCTTCGGGGTCCAGGCCAATTTCTGCGAGCAGTAGATCTGGTTTGTTTTGCTCGAGGTAGGCACGTGGCACACCGAGAATTCGAGTTGTCGGAAATGGCCGTTCAAGTTCTTGGGCGCGACTTCTGACCTCAGACACCATGAGCGTCCCAGCTCCACCGTGGCGAGTGCCATCTTCAATGGTGATAACTCGTGCGTGCTTCACGGCATCATCAATCATGTTCGGATCTGGCGGAAGCACACGCACGTCATAGAGCGTTATCTTCTTTGCATCTTCACCCATGAGCCTCAGAGCCGCGAATGCAGAGGTGGCCATTTTGCCAACCGCAAGAACGCAGAGCGAACCGTCACCTTGTTGAATCTTTCGAGCTTCGAGACCGTCACCGGTTTTTCCATCGAAAGGTTGGGGCAACGTTTTTGCGAATCTGATGGCGCTTGGAGTTGAAAGTGAAAGTGCCTTCGCGAGCATGCCAGGAATCTCTTGCGTGGTGGATGGTGCAAAAATTGTCATGTTAGGAATTGCGAGACATAGCGCGATGTCGAGAATTCCGTGGTGACTTGGGCCATCGTCTCCAGTAATGCCTGCGCGGTCAAAGACGAAGACGACCGGAAGGTCCAGGAGACCTACGTCGAGGTTGGCTTGATCAAAGGCACGTGAAAAGAACGTTGAGTAAAGCGCTACGACGGGCTTAAGTCCGCCCATTGCCATTCCAGCAGCAGCGGTGACAGCGTGTTGCTCCGCAATTCCTACGTCAAAGAAGCGCTTGGGGAAGCGCTCTTGGAAGCCGAGCAGCCCCGTCGGACCAGCCATTGCTGCGGTAATTGCAACAATGCGCTCATCGGCGCTGGCCAGAGTAAGGAGAGCATCTGAGAAAGCTTGAGTGAATGACTGTGGGGCGATTTCTTCGTCATTGAGCCTTGGCGGCAACTTGAAGTCGTGCATCTTGAGTTCATCATTTGTTGCTGGTTCGTATCCTCGACCTTTTTCGGTGAGTACGTGAATCACGATTGGGCCATCCCATGTCGAGGCGCTCTTTAGTGCAACCTCGAGGGCTTCAATGTTGTGACCGTCAATAGGGCCAACGTAACGCACCCCTAGGTTTTCAAAGAATGCGTGTGGCGTTACTAGTTCACGAACCGCCTTTGTGAAACCGTGCAGTCCTGCATATGCAGCTTGTCCGGCCTTTGGCATGCGTGGAACAAGTTTTCGAATGCGGTCTCGAAAGGTGAGGTAGGACCTATTGAGTCGAAGTGTTGTTAGTTGCTCGGACAATTTTGAAATCGTCGGTGCGTAACTGCGTCCGTTGTCATTCAAAATAATCACGACACGCTGATCAGAGTGTCCCAGATTGTTAAGTGCTTCGTACGCCATTCCACCAGTGAGTGAACCATCACCGACAACTGCAACAACGTGTCGGTTCCCGCCGTGACCAATGAGCTCCTTCTTTGCTTCTAGAGCAACAGAAAGTCCGTGAGCGTAGGAGAGTGCCGTTGAGGCGTGACTTGATTCAATCCAGTCATGCTCTGATTCATTGCGACTCGGGTATCCAGAAAGCCCACCGCGCTGGCGAAGATTTTTAAATCCAAAGCGTCTTCCCGTAAGGAGTTTGTGCACATAGGACTGGTGACCAGTGTCCCAGAGCAGGATGTCCTTTGGTGAGTCAAAGACGCGGTGGAGTGCCAAAGTGAGTTCCACAACGCCAAGGTTTGATCCCAGGTGACCGCCAGTCGTAGTCACGCTTGAAATAATGAATTCTCTTATTTCTTGACTGAGCTGGTTGAGCTCATCGTATGAAAGCGCCTGAAGGTCGGCTGGCGTTTCAATAGTTGGGAGAATCATCCTGCCAGCCTACCGTTGCTCGTTATTTTTCGATTTGGCGTAACTACCCTCGAGTGGGCTGTTGCCATAAAGGCTTTGGAAGAGAAACTAACTGCTCCACCTTTTTTGCAACCTCCAAAATATGCCACTCGCTATGAGGACGGCCAATGATGCAAAGGCCTACAGGAAGGCCCTTAATTAGCCCCATGGGCACGCTCATAATTGGCCAGCCAGCGATAGCGGCAGCCCCAATCGAGGGGCTAGCGGCCCCAGGGTGACCACCTGTGACTAAGTCGGTCTTCCATGCCGGACCGTAGGCGGGAGAAATGACTATGTCATAGCCCTCAAGGCCAGGAATGAGACAAGTTTCGGTCGCCCACTTCAAGTTGCGTTCACGTGCGAGCTTGTAGGACTCAGTTTCAGTGCCGCCTTTTTCGAGTGCCATGTCAAAGAGTTCATGAGCAAAATAAGGCTGTTCAATTTCAGCGTGGCGGTCTTCGAAGTCGACCACATCTTGCAGTGAAGAAACTCCGCTACCAGGTCGATTCGATAAGTAACTCGACATGGAAGTAACGAGTTCAGAGAGCAAAACCTGAAGCTCGTCGTTTCCCTCTTGTTCGCCAGCCACTGCGAAGTCACGCTCTGCGACTTCGGTGCCAGTGATTTTTAGAATCTCGACAATGTTTTTGAAGCACGCATCGGTTTCAGGGTGACCAGTCATCCATGTAGGTGACATAACAATTCTCGGACTCGCCATGGTGTCTGGCCTAGACGAGTTGCTTAGAACGCTGTAGAGAAGAGCGACGTCATCAACACTTCGCGCCATTGGACCAGGACTGTCCTGGCTGGGGCTAATGGGAATTACAAATTCACGCGACACTGTGCCAACGGTTGGCTTGAGTCCCGCAACACCGTTTAGTGAAGCAGGACAAGTAATTGAACCGTCGGTTTCAGTTCCGATTCCTAGGGGACTAAGTCCACCAGCCAGAGCTGCACCAGTTCCTGAAGAAGAGCCTCCGGCAGAACGCTCAAGGGCCCATGGATTAGCGACGAGTCCACCAGTTGCACTCCAACCACTTGAAGACCTGGTTGAACGGATGTTGGCCCATTCGCTCAAGTTCGTGCTGGCAAGAATAATCGCACCAGCTTCTTTAAGACTTACAACGAGTGGTGCATCACGAGTAGGTCTGCCAATGAGAGAAGTAGATCCAGCGAGACCCGGAAGTCCAACTGCTTCAATGTTGTCTTTAATGATTACTGGCACACCGTGTAGCGCACCACGTGAAATTCCCCGAGCTCGCTCGTCGTCTCGTTCTTGTGCCACGGACAGAGCCTCTTCGTGCACTGCTGCAATTGAGTGCAATGAAGTGGGAGTGCCGTCGATGTCAATGTTTTGGATACGTTGAATCAGTGAAGTCACTAATTGGGTAGATGTAAGGCTTCCATTTTCAAAGCGAGCAATTACCTCGTGCGCACTTAAATAAGCGAGTTCAGAACTCGGTGAATGTGGATCAGCCATGGTGTGCTCCTAAGAGTTAGTCAGCAGATTTTGGAGCGGGTGCGGACGGCGCAGGACTGGCTGCAGGAGCAGGAGTCGATGCTGGAGGAGTCGTTGAAGAACTCGCGCCACGGCTGTCGTTCTTGTAGAAGCCACTGCCCTTGAAAACAATGCCCACGGCAGAGAACACTTTCTTCAGATCCCCACCACAGTGCTCACACGTCGTGAGTGGAGCGTCCGAGAACTTCTGGACGGCCTCAATGCGCTGATGACAGCTTTGGCATTCATATTCGTACGTCGGCATAATGCTCCTGAAGACAACTTCGAACTAGTAATCGTAATGCCCCAGCGACACCGCCTGCACCGGCCATTTATGGGGTGAATAGTTAAGTGTCACAGCCTGGCTGTACTCTCGGTATCGAGAGAAAAGGTGACGGTTCATGGCCCCAAAAACTAAAGGTGGAGATCCGAAGCGCGATCGCTTGATGGCCCTGGTTTTGCTGTTGCAGAACGCCACCAAGGACAATCCACTCACCCAAGATGAGATCATCAGAGACCTCACCATTGATGACCCCAAGGGCAACAAGCTCATCAAAGCGTACGAAGGCGATCGCTTAGCGACTCGACAGAAGTTTGAACGCGACAAAAAAGACATCCGTTCGAATGGAATTCAGATTGAGACCAAAGTTGCTGACGATGGAACTTCTGGGTACTGGATTGAGAAGGACTCAATGGCAGCGATCGGAATTATTTTCAATGAGCAAGAAGAGAGAGTGGTTCGTTTAGCGCTTCGCCTCTACGGCTTTGGAAAATACGGCGCGTTTAGTATTTTCAACGACGGCCCCGGAACCGATGGTTCACTGGCAATCTCGAATTATTACAACCCACTTGTTCGAGCCGTCAAACTGCAACGCGCAGTGAGTTTTGAATACCGTTCGTCAAAACTAAAAACCCGCGTTGTTGAACCACTGCTTATCGCCACCTTTGATGGTTCTTCGTATCTAGTCGCTAGAACAAAGGACGAGGGCGTCCTGAAGAGTTACAAAATTGATCGCATTACTTCTATGCCTGAAGTTCTGTCGCACAAATTTGATGTGAGCGAAGAAGATAAGAGGAATGCCGAAAGCTGGTCACCTAACTTCTCCAAAGCCGAGAAAGCAATTGTGCTCACGGTTGTTGCCAAGAAAACGTACGCGGAGCTAATTATCCAGCAACAGCCGCAAGCGACCTCCAGAGTTAAAAAGAGCGGTCTGGTGGAGCTCACTGTTCCCTTCGACTCACCTCACGCTGCCATGCAGTTCTTGCTGCAGTCCGGTGACCGAATTGTTCTAGAAGAACCGAAGGACATCAGGAAAGAACTCAGCTCATGGCTGAAAGAAGTCAACAAGGGGAGCGCACCATCTACCGAGGGACTCGTCTTTTCTGAACCTGAACAGTCAGATGTCTTGGGCCAAACGCTGCTCTTGCTGCACGCCGTGTACGCAAGTCCCGAAGGCTTAACCGTTGGTGAGCTTTCAACTCGATTTGCTATGGACCCTTCAGATATTCGACGCATCATGGACCGGCTCTATGCGCTCGAAATTGCAACAGGAACCAATAATTTTCCTGCTCTCCTCACGAAAATTGACGACGAGGACGACGACGATCCAAATTCACTGGAAATCCTCTACACCCCTGATTCGCTCAAAACAGATAATGGGTTCGCACTACCTAACTCACTGATGTGGCGCGACGTTTTCGAACTGAACGTCGCACTTCGAGAAACTTCTCGGGTTTATTCCGACAGTGCAATCTTGTCGGCGATAGAAAAGTTAGAAGCAGCGAGTGGCGTCTACCTAGGGGCAGAATCAACCTCTGTTGAAACGTTCATTCCAGAGATAACTAACGCGGTGAATAGCAAGCAACAAATTTCAATTCTCTACACCTCAGGGCAATCTGACGAAGCTCGCGAAAGGGCAATTGAGCCGCGAGACATCAAACGACTTAATGGACACACGTACGTCCGTGCATTCTGCACAGCGAGTGAGGGATGGCGAACATTTCGTGTTGATCGCATCAGCGCAGTCCTGTCTACATCACCAGCTACCGAGCAGCGCCCAAGCGACTTGGAAGAAAACTGGCTGACACAAATTGGCTCAGGTGGTGAAGAAGTAATTGTCTTTGTCGATGCAAATACAAGGTGGCTATTCGAGCCTCTACCTGGGGCTCGTTGGTCAGTCACTAAGGATGGCGACAGCGCAGTTATGTTCAGAGTGTCTGACGATGAATTCTTAAATAACCTCATGCTCCAAGCAGGACCTGGCGCTCGCGTTGCTACAGCTAAGTTCAAAAAAGCTGGCCACGAGCTAGCAAAACGGATACTGAAGAACCTCTAGGGGCAAAAAACCTCTCTTGAGGCAGAAATTTTCAATATAATTTTCCATTCGTTCTGATACCTAAACTTCAAATTCCAGATGGATAGAAGTGTAAATTCACTCCTTTTCGACTTCGCTTTGACATCAAATGCAGAACATCATCCTTGGTCGAAGTGGTAACGCAATAACATACGCTTATCAGGAGTTTTAGAGTGATTATTGAACTCGTTTTCAACTTCTACTCGGCCCCAAAACGAGTGTTGAACGTTCGTTGCCACTCGACACATCGCCTAATTCACTACGACCAAAATATATTCCACGATTGAATTCCATGACATACAACTGTCGAAAAAAAGTCTTAAATGCTTGACATTGGTGTGAAAACCTAGTGAACTTTATTTTGTCCTTCTGCGGAGGAGGCCAAAGAAGTATCTAGGTGCTTGCTAGCAACTCGTAGATACAACTCTCTTCTGCTTAAGAACCGTGCACTGCGTTTGGTCGCCGTACAGCCGTGAGGCTGGGTGGTACACAATCGAGTTCATGTCGAATTATTAGTTCCGTTAAGCGTGAACACCACAGTGGTGTGATCGTGGTCTAGTAAATCAACGATAAACCCTAGGAGGGTAAAGTGGCACCAGCTGCGAAGAAGAAGGCTGCACCTAAGAAGGCTGCACCAAAGAAGGCTGCTAAGCGCAAGCCAGCTGCAAAGAAGGCTGCAAAGAAGACAGCTAAGAAGGCTGCCCCTAAGAAGGCTGCTAAGAAGACAGCAAAGCGCAAGCCAGCTGCCAAGAAGGCTGCCAAGAAGGCAACTAAGCGCAAGCCAGCTGCAAAGAAGGCTGCTGCAAAGAAGACTGCAAAGAAGGCTGCACCAAAGAAGGCTGCAAAGCGCAAGCCTGCTAAGCGCAAGCCAGCTGCAAAGAAGAAGTAGTCAAACACCCTTAGGGGTATTTGTAACTAAACGGGGGCTTCGGCCCCCGTTTAGTGCTTTCTAGAGTTACTTCAGATCTGAAGGTTCATCAACGTCGTAGCCCCAGGGGCTATCCAGAATCGTTGAACATTCAATGCCTAGGCGTTTCGCCTCTTGTTCGTGAAGGACCCTTGATCCAACGCCGTAGTGAAAGCGAAAATCAAGCCCTGTAGGGAGACTTAGAACATTGGTCCCAGATCCGTGGTGATCGCTCACAATGGTGATTGCTGCTGTTGGAGAAAAGTCATTTAAGCCTTCTGGGTTTTTTAGGTCTCCATGGACAACGTGCAAACGTTCGTATCGAGACCCGAGCGCAACGTACGCATGTGAGACTGCTTCATTAAGTCCACTCGAGTGAGATTCGACTACTTCAATTCCGAGTTGCGTAGCAAACGAAGTTATCTCGGGACTTTCGCTGAGTACGAGAACTTTTCTGGTGCCACAACTTTGCAGCACACCACGTGCAAGTTCTTCGGCGAGTTTGCTTACATCGAGTGACGTGTCTTTGCGCAGTCGGTCTTTAGCCAGGTCAAACTGCTTTAGAGGCACCAAGAACGCGTCGTAGGTCATTGATTAATGCTAGACACTCTCTACGTACCCAGATACCTATGACTCTTGAAACGAACGATCTACTTGCCTTTGAAAGGCCGCTTATTGCGCGAGGAGAAATTGTCGTTGGCCTCGACGAAGTTGGCAGAGGAGCACTCGCTGGTCCATTAACCGTGGGCGCTGTTGTTATTACAGAGATAACCAATCCACCCTCTGCGCTCACAGACTCAAAACTGCTCACGGCGAATCGTCGCGAGCAGCTGCAAGAACCAATAAAGCAGTGGGCGAGTGCATGGTCTCTTGGCTCAGTTAGCTCAGAAGAAATCGATGAGTGGGGACTTCGCCTGGCGCTTGCTGTTGCTGCTACTAGAGCGGTGCAAGGCCTTGACGTGGTGCCAACCCATGCACTTATCGATGGTTCATTTAACTTGCTCGACGCTCCGGCTGACGTGAAGTTTGGAAGTTCACCAGCACCGGAATTGCTCTATTCAAAGATTCCTCACACCACCATTGTTAAAGGCGATCAAAAGAGCGCGACGATTTCCGGTGCATCGGTACTCGCCAAAGTTGCACGAGATGCGTTCATGACCGAGCTAAGTGAAGAATTTCCTGCCTACGGATGGGCTGGGAACAAGGGCTACGGTGCTGCTGGACACTTAAACGCGTTAAGCGAATTTGGTGCAACTGCGTATCACCGACGGTCATGGAATCTGCCTGAGTTTCAAGGCAAAAAATAGCCCCCATCTCGCTTTTTCAAAGGCGAATGTCTGAGGAGTGACACAAGATTCGCATTACACTTGTCAGGTGACCAATGTCCTATCTGTTAAAGACTTAAAGACCGAATTTCACATGAGAACCGGCAACGTTGTTGCCGTTGATGGTGTGAGCTTCACTATTGGTGAAGGTGAATGCGTAGGGCTCGTAGGAGAGTCTGGCTGCGGTAAAACCACCATTGGAATGTCAGTCATGGGACTGCTCCCTGGCACTGGACACGTAGTTGGTGGCTCAATTGAGCTCCTCGGACAAGACATTGCCGGGTTTGACGAATCGCAGATGCAAAAGGTCCGTGGCAACCAGGTAGCCATGATCCCTCAAGACCCAATGACCGCCCTAAACCCGACCATGACCATTGGTCACCAGATTGCTGAAGGCTTTATCTGGCACCGTGGGTGCAGCGAAGAAGAGGGTCGCCAAAGAGCAATCGAAGTACTTCGCATGGTCGAAATGCCACAGCCTGAAGAACGTCTTGATCAGTACCCACACGAATTATCTGGTGGACTTCGCCAGCGCGTGATGATTGCCATGGCACTCGTGTGTGAACCGAAACTGCTCATTGCTGATGAACCAACTACCGCGCTTGACGTAACAATCCAGGCTCAAATCTTGAACCTGATTGACCGACTTCGCCGCGATCTAAAGATGGCAGTTCTTCTCATTACGCACGACATGGGTGTCATTGCTGGACGTACAGACCGCGTTGTTGTGATGTACGCCGGTAAGAAGGCGGAGCTTGCAGCAACTCGTGATCTCTTCGCCGAGATGCGCCACCCCTATACCCAGGCGCTCCTTAGCTCCGTCCCTGACATCAGCTCTACTGAGAAGCGTCGTCTTCTTTCAATTTCAGGACTCCCACCTGACCTTTCCAAGGAACTAGTGGGATGTCGTTTTGCTCCACGCTGCACATTCGCAACAGATGCCTGTCGTAATAGTGAGCCACCACTTAGCCAAGAGGGTCAGCACGAGTTTGCTTGCTTTAATCCAGTCAAGGGGCTCGGCATCAAAGTTCAGCAACGCCTGGTAGAAACTTCGTTCAATGCTGAATCATCAGCGACACTTCTCGAGGTAAATAATTTGGTCAAGTTATACCCACTGCGATCATCAAGTCTGTTTTCTCGTAGCAAAAAGAATGTAAACGCAATTAGTGATGTTTCTTTCTCCTTGCGCGCAGGTGAAACTTTTGGTCTAGTGGGAGAGTCTGGTTGCGGTAAAACTACGACCGCCAAGGTGATTGCTGGACTTGAGGCGCCAACAAGCGGCTCGGTGAATTTTGAAGGTAAGGCTTTGGAAAGCCTTAAGGGTAAAGAGAGACTGGCTGCACGTAGGAACGTGCAAATGATGTTCCAGGATCCTTATGCATCGCTCAACCCTCGCCAACCCGTTGGTTCAATCCTCGAAGAGCCCTTCATTATTCACGGCGAAGGAACTGCCAAAGAACGTAAAGAGAAAGTCATCAAGTTGCTGGACCTCGTAGGTCTTTCAAAGAACGCGATGCTTCGTTACTCACACGAATTTTCTGGTGGTCAGCGCCAGCGAATCGGCCTGGCACGTGCCATTGCCCTCAATCCAAAATTGTTAGTTGCCGACGAGCCTGTGAGTGCGCTCGACGTATCCATTCAGGCTCAAA
The DNA here is from genome assembly GCA_937975915.1 of uncultured Acidimicrobiaceae bacterium. Lineage (GTDB taxonomy): Bacteria > Actinomycetota > Acidimicrobiia > Acidimicrobiales > RAAP-2 > RAAP-2. Next base: position 130,026 of record CALJTY010000042.1, read on the forward strand.
TTCTTAACTTGATCAAAGACCTTCAGTCAGAACTTGATCTGTCGCTTCTCATCATTAGTCACGACCTAGGTGTCATCCGCTACATGGCTGACACGGTTGGTGTTATGTATCTTGGAAAGCTGGTTGAAGTTGGGCCGTCCGAGAGCATTTACATGAACCCAGTTCACCACTACACGCGTGGACTGCTCGATGCAGTTCCTCAGCCTATGGATGCTCTGAAGGCGCAGGAAGGCTCTACGAAGCTGCTCAAGGGTGAACTGCCATCGCCGGTGGACCCACCATCAGGATGCAGATTTAGGACTCGCTGCCCAATGGCAACAGACATTTGCACTAACGAAGAGCCACCGATGCAAGAGTTCGGACCGAACCACTTCTCAGCGTGTCACTTCCCACTGCGCCAGCCAGTGAGTTTTCGTTAATTAACGCTTTTGAAGGCGGACTTCGAATCCGTCTCTAAGTGCGTCACCAATGTAATTAAGTGAGAGCACGACGAGAACAATGCACACTGCCGGTGGAACAATTTCCCACCAATAGCCCTGTGCAGCAAACGGAACTCCGTTATTGAGCATTGAGCCCCAGTCGGTATTTGGAAGTGGAATACCGAGGCCAATGAATCCCAGTCCCGCAAGTGCGAGGATGGAGTCGGCAACTGAGAATGTTGCAATTACGACCATCGTTCCGACAGTGTTTGGCAGGATGTGACGAAGGATGATTCTTCGAGACCCTCCACCCATTGTCTTAACTGCAGAGACAAACTCACGCGACTTAAGACTGAGAGTTTCGCCTCTAATAAGTCGAGCAGATCCAAACCATCCGGTGAGTCCCAGGGTCAAAATGATGATCGTGGTTGACTGACCGAAGAGCACAACAATCACGATGATCAAAAAGAGACCAGGAACTGAAAGTCCAACGTCCACGAAACGCATCATGAAGCTGTCGAGCATCTTTCCGCGATAACCAGCAACAGCACCATAAATTGAGCCGACAGAGACTGAAATAACACCTGCCAAGAAGCCAACAGTGAGTGCGGTGCGCCCACCAAGCATCAAACGTCCAATGACATCGAATCCTGACGGATCTGTTCCAAGAATTGCTGAGAATGAGTGGAACCATGGGAAGTTATATGGCGATCCACCATTGATCAGCGTGGAGGAGATTGCGAAAGGGTCGCTTTGATTGGTGCGGTAGATGAACGGTCCAACAAATGAGAACAGAATCATGAAACCAAGTACGAAAAGTGAAGCCACCGCGAGTTTGTTCTCACGAAAGGTTCTCCAAATCAGTGTTAGAAGACTTCCTTCATCGCCAATAGCTCCCGCATCCTTGTCCTGGATGACATCGGTGTTGTTAGTAACGTCGCTCATTGCTTAGTTCCCCTTGCTTCCGATACGAATTCGAGGGTCGGCAACCGCGTAGAGAAGGTCAGCAACAATTGAACCGAGAACAGTAACTACGGTCGCGATAATTGTGGTTCCAACCACCGTTGGCATGTCTTGTGAAGTTGCAGCTCGGAGGGTGAGGAGTCCCATGCCAGGAATGTCATAGAGCGTTTCTGTAATGAGTGCTCCTCCAACCACTGCTGGAAGGCTGAGTCCAATAATTGTCACGATTGGGAGCATGGAGTTTCTGAGAGCGTGTCTACGAATCACAAGCTTCTCAGGGAGACCTTTTGCACGAGCAGTCTTGATGTAATCCTGGGTGAGGGTATCAAGCATTGAAGAGCGCTGGAATCTACTGAGGCCTCCAACACCCAAGAGCGAAAGCGTCAACACTGGAAGTATGTATTGGCGTGGTGAAGTGAACAGTGAGAACACACCAGTATCAGTAGCAACTGTTACGGGGAAAATGTGCAGCTTGATTGCGAAAACTGAAATCAACGTCTCACCAATCAAGAACACTGGCGTTGCATAAAGAATGAAAGTAATTAGCGTTGCGAAGTAGTCAATTTTTGTGTTTCGACGCTGAGCCTGGAAGATTCCAAGTGGAATTGCCAAGAAGAACTGAATGATTAGAGAAACGTTTACAAGCACCAATGTGTGGCCAAGGGCAGACTTGATGAGATACCAAACAGGTGCACTTTGGGTGATTGAGTTCCCGAGACGAAGCTGAGCGATCTGCATGAGGTAGTGCCACCACTGATAAATAAGTGATTTATCTAGACCATTGTCAATATTGAACTGTCTGATTGTGCGTGGATTAGCTCGGTTTCCGAGGGCAACTACTGCGGGTCCTCCGGGTACAAAATGCTCCAAAATAAATGTCAAGGTCACAACGATAAGTAGGACGAAAAACCCTTGATAGATGCGTTTGGTTAGGTACGAAAGCACGTTGCAACTCTACTACTAAATGCAAAAAACCCTCCGGATTGCTCCGGAGGGTTTTTTGTTTCTAGAACTAGCTAGAAGTTACGACTTGTTACTTCTTGTACCAAAGTTCAGAGCGTCCGTAGCCAGTTGCCTGAGGTACGTAGCCACCGATGTTGTTCTTAACTTCAATAAGACCAACAGTCCAGTTCTGCCAAACGTTTGGTGGGTTCTTCTGAAGTGCTGTTTCGTACTGAGCAAGAGTTGCTGATCCGTTGATTGTTCCAAGGATCACCTTGTCGACTGCAGCATTTGAGAAGTCACCTGAGTTAGATGCAGCACCTGAGAGCCATAGCGGCTCACCAGTTGGGAGGAATCCAGGTGCGTAAATCCAACCTGATCCTTCGTACATGTCCCAGTTGGTTGTACCAATGGTGTCGTTACCAACAGTCGTGTTGAATGACTGAGTGTTGATTACAAGAGCAATACCGTTCGCCTTAGCAGAAGCCTGCCAAAGTGTCATAGCTGCCTGACCTTGTGTGTCACCAAGCGTTGTGGTGTCAACCTTGATGATGAACTTGGCTCCAGCGGCGATTCCGTCTCCACACTTGGAAGGTGTTGCGCAACTCCAAATACCGTTGTTGTCAAGTACCCAACCGTGAGCCTTCATTGCAGGAGCAATGTTGCTGGCCTTGTAAGGGCTGACCTTCTGGTGTGAGCTGTACTTACTTGCTGGGTATGGAGGAAGTGGTCCAGGCGTTGGGTAACCGTATCCACGGTAAGGACCGTTGATAATTGCTGCTCCTGGGTACGAGTCATTCAGCGCCACACGGATGTAACTCTGAGCGAAAAGTGCACCACGTGGAGTGTTGTCGCCGGCACCAAGTGTTGGATCGTTGTCTGCACCAGTGCGCTTCGAGTCCTGGTTGATTGGACCGTATCCAACTGACCATGAGTATGAAGTCACGAGGTGGTAGCCGCTCGCCATTCCTGAAATCTTTGCCTTTGGTGCCTGTGACAAGTTAGTAATTGGGTTAGCACTTGAACTTGGTGCTCCACCAATGTCCACTTGACCACTTAGGAGCAAGTTAAGGCAGTCACCAGTTGATGACTGGCAAGGAATTACGTTGATCTTTGTAGGTGACTTCGCGTTGCGTGGTCCACCGTACTGAGGGTTACGCACTTCGGTGTAAGCACCAGTTGCGTAGTTCCATGTGTCGATCTTCCAAGGTCCGTTGATCACGCTGAAGACTTTTCCAACAGTTGTCGACATGTCGCCGATGTGTGTTGGGTCGTAGCCAAGCGCGTTCATTGTGTTACGAACTTCGGTGCATGTCTTAGCCAAGTCGATGTTCGCAGCAGGAATGATTGTTGGCTCACCATAAGGGTCAGTGAATGTTGATGTTGGACCAGCAGCTGTTCCAGCACCAATGAATTTTCCTGACCAGCAACCAGCAGTCTTAGTATCGATGTTTCCACCGTTAGCGCTAGCGAGTGTTGAGGTTGTGTACGGCTTGGTTGGGTCCCATGATGCAGGAATAATGTCCCATGCCTGTGGCAATGGCGTTACTTCTGAAAGTGGGTTGTAAAGCAACCATGTTGGGTCAACTGGAGAAACGAAGTTCATAACAATCGTGTTCGACTGCGGAACTAGTACTGACGCCAAAATGTCTGGGATTGTGATCGGAATACCGTTAGCGGTTCCGGAGTAGTTACCGTACTGACCAGGGTCAGCAGCCATGATGTTTAGCCATTCCATGACGTCCTTGGCCTGAACTGGAGCACCGTTAGACCAGTTGTAACCAGACTTCAAAGTGATTGTCGCGGTCTTGTTTCCGTTTGACATTACTGGAAGTTGAGCGAGTGACAACTGTGTGTCAACGTTAACGCCACCAGTTGCATCACCGAACCAATAAAGAGGACGGTACAGTCCAATTTGGATTCCACCATTTGACTGAGTGAACTTTGCACCCGGCATGTATGGATATAGGTAGTTAGGCTTCGAGCTTGTTAGCTGACGCGTATTAACTGTCCAGCTAAATGTGCTTGCGTGTGCTTTGGCAACTGGAACAACAATTCCAATCATCAAAATTGCGCCCGCAAGAAACAAGTTCAGCTTTGTTCTTAAGCTAAGTGCTTTAATCATTTTTCTCCCCTGGTTGATCATCGATCAATCCCTAGTGCCATTTGGCCCTTAGGCGAGATTACACATTTATGTTCACGGAGAGCAAACATAGAGTTCACTTTGAATTCATCAAAGCAATCTTTGAGCTAAATAGGCTCTGACCAGTACTTATGAAAGTGAATGCTGGATTATTTCTGAAATGGAGCTTTGCTCAAAGTGGAATCCACTGGCCAGCAGCTGATTCGGCAATACACGAGTACTCGAAAACACCAGTTGATCAGCCATTTCAGAACCCAGTACGGTGTTGAGTGCAATTTTTGGCACCGAAAACAACGCCGGGCGCCGAAGTATTTTGCCCAAAGTGCTTGTTAATTGACTGTTAGTTACTGGTTCAGGCGAAACAAGGTTGAATGGCCCACTCAATTTCTTGTCAAGAATCCAAAGAATTGCGCGGATTTCGTCGTTGAGCGAAATGGGGCTAATCCACTGCTTGCCCGAACCCAGTTTTCCGCCAAGGCCAAGTTTGAACAAGGGGAGCTGCTTCTTCAATGCACCGCCATTTCGTGACATAACAATCCCAGTTCGAAGTAGGGCAACACTTGATCCCTCACCGTCGAGTTTTAGTGCAGCGTCTTCCCACTTTTGACACACTTCAGAAAGGAAGCCACTTCCAAGAGGAGACGTTTCACTTAAGACCTCATCGTCACGATTGCCGTAAAAACCAATCGCTGATCCGCTGATCAAGTGAGGCACGCCACCTGGCATTGCGCGAAGCGTCGCAACAAGAAGATTTGTTGAATTAGTTCTGGAAGAAAGAATTTCCTTCTTTCTCTTCTCGCTCCACCGCTTGTCACCGATTCCCGCACCAGCGAGGTGGATTACTGCATCAAGCTCGCCAGCGTTCTTCAAATCGTTCTCGTCTACATGTCCACGACTCGGATCCCAGCGGATTATTTCTTTTGACGAACTCGCTGTTTGTGGTCGAACAAAAAGAACTACTTCATCACCACGTTTTTTTAGAGCACTAACTAGTTCAGTTCCAATAAGTCCAGAAGCTCCAGTTATTCCTACGCGCATGTTTGCCTCCACAGGTCCGTAATGAGATCAGAAAGTTGATCTGGGTTTTGAAGATGAGCGCCGTGATTAGCTTTTTCAATGGCAATAGTTTTCATTGATGGAACAATTCTGTTTAGTTCCTGACAAAGTGCAATGTAGTACTCACCAATAATTCCGTCTCCGTGAATGTAGGCAGAAGGAGTCTTAAGCATCGTGATGTCAAACGGTGCCTCATTAGTTCTCAGTGCAGTGAGATCTGAAAGAAGACCCTCACCGTCAAGAAGTCGAGACTCTCGTTCTTCTTCGCTTAGTCGGTCCCAGATTTTTCTTGAAACCATGCGAGTGAAAAAATATTCCACTTCGTAGCGAGCATCATCAGTGAGTGGCGCTCGATTAAGTTCCCTGTGAAGCACCCAGGGTGTTGGAGACTCATACGTGACCACAAGGTCAATGAGGTCAGGATGCTTAATTGCAACACCTTGGGCAATTACGCCACCGTAACTGTGCCCGAACAATATGACTGGTCCGGTTTGCGCTTGTGCGATTTTGGTCAAATCCTCGTTGTGCATTTCGAGGCCGAGTGGCTGAAGGTCACGAGAGCTCTGATAACCACGTCGGTCGTATGAAACAAGGTCGAAATTTTCGAGTCGGCGAGAAATTCTCCCAAAGGATGCCCCGCGATCGAGTCCACCATGAATGCAGATAACTGTTGCTTGGGGGTCGCTTACGCGTCGCTCGGCAATCGCCAGTCCAGGGACAATGGATTCAGTCGAAAATACAAGTGAACTGGGCGAAAAGGGGAGCGAAGTCACACTGAAAACCTAATGGATGGAAAGTAAATCCTGTCCTTCCTAATTACCCTTAAAACGCCCTAGGCTAGAGGCGTGACAACTCCCCCTGACTCCACGTCGCCACAAGTAATTAAGGGCTCTTTTGGGCCTAATGCCTGGCTGGTTGACGATATGTACGACCGCTTCTTAGCGGACCCATCTTCAGTTGCTCCAAGTTGGCAGGAATTCTTTGCTGACTATCAGCGATCACCACTTCCGCCTGTGACAACTATCCAGAGCGTTACACCACCAGTTCAATCAACTCCTGCTCCAGCAAAGGTCGCCGTCTTTGATGCTGGCGCCACTCCACTTCGTGGTGCCGCCGCACGAATTGTCACAAACATGGAAGCCAGCCTTGGTGTTCCAACCGCGACGAGCGTGCGCTCGGTCTCTGCGCGACTCCTTGAGATCAATCGAACGGCCCTAAACGAATCACTTTCTCGAACAACAGGTGCAAAAGTTTCATTTACGCACCTCATTGCGTTTGCGATTGTCAAAGGACTCGCGAAAGTGCCATCAATGAACGCTTCATTCGTTGAAGCGGTTGATGAAAAGGGAACGCCTGGAATTAACCGACACGAGCATGTCGGCCTTGGTCTTGCCGTTGACGTAGAAAAAGCTGATGGATCAAGAAACCTCTTGGTGCCAGTTATTAAGAACGCCGACACAATGGACTTTCGCGAGTTTCTTCTCGCGTACGAAGAACTAGTTCGCAAAGTTCATAACGCAACCTTCGGTGCTGATGACTTCGCCGGCGCTACTTGTTCACTCACAAACCCTGGAACGATTGGAACAATTCAGTCGGTTCCACGTCTGATGCAGGGCCAAGGAGCAATCTTTGGAGTAGGCGCACTTGGATGGCCTGCAGGTTTTGAAGCAGCTGACCCACGTGCTCTTTCTGAGCTTGGTGTTGGAAAAGTCATGACGATCACCTCAACGTACGACCACCGCATCATTCAAGGTGCAGAGTCTGGAATGTTCCTGAAGTTCGTTTCAGAATGTCTTACTGGTGGTCATAACTTCTATGACGACGTCTTTAAAGCACTCGGAATTCCGTATGAGCCTGCACGTTGGGCCAAGGACATCAACCCGAGCACGTCTGAAGATGACTCAGAAAAGATCCTGAAGCAAATTCGCGTACAAGAGCTCATCAACATGTACCGAGTTCGCGGTCACCTCAATGCACACCTCGACCCTCTTCACTCTGAACCGCCAGCCCTTCATCCAGAGCTTGACCTTGCAACATACGGCCTATCGATCTGGGACCTGCAACGCACGTTTGTAGTTGACGGACTAGCTGGACTCAAGGAAGCAACCCTCGAGAAAATTCTCTCAATCCTTCGCGATTCATACTGTCGAACAGTTGGTATTGAATACGGACACATCATGGACCTCGATCAAAAGCGTTGGATCCAAGAGCGCGTTGAAGGCGTAAGCAACACCTCTACGGTTGAAGAGAAGAAGCGAATTCTTGAAGCACTCAATGAAGCAGAAGTGTTCGAGCGATTCCTCCACTCACGTTACGTAGGCCAAAAGCGTTTCGGACTTGAAGGTGGCGAATCAACAATTGTTGCTCTGCAAACAATTCTCGATGCTGCAGCTGACATCGGAACCAAAGAGGCCGTAATTGGAATGGCTCACCGTGGACGTCTGAACGTGTTGGCGAACATTGTTGGAAAGTCCTACAGCGACATCTTCTCTGAATTCGAAGGAAACCTTGACCCTGAAAGTGTTCAAGGAAGTGGTGACGTTAAGTACCACAAGGGTGCACGTGGAGTCTTTAAGAATCAACGTGGAGCCACAATCGAAGTTTCAATGGCTTCTAACCCATCACACCTCGAAGCAGTGGCTCCCGTGGTTGAAGGAATTGTTCGCGCTAAGCAGGACTTGATTCTTCGCCCGAGTGATGGAACGAAGAAAGTTAAGTCAAGCAAGCAGTACCCATACCTTTCACTACTTATTCATGGTGACGCTGCATTCGCGGGCCAGGGCGTTGTTGCTGAAACCCTGAATCTTTCGCAGCTCTCTGGATACCGCGTTGGTGGTGCAATTCACATTGTCATCAATAACCAAGTTGGATTTACAACTGCCCCAGATTCTGCACGCTCAAGTTTCTATTCAACTGACGTCGCAAAAATGATTCAGGCGCCAATCTTCCATGTCAATGGTGACGACCCTGAAGCATGTGCTCAGATTGCGCGATTGGCGTTTGAGTACCGTGAGAAATTCCACCGCGATGTTGTGATTGACATTGTTTGTTACCGCCGCCACGGCCACAACGAAGGCGACGACCCGAGTTACACCCAGCCACAGATGTACAAGATCATCGACCAGATGCGTCCGGTTCGAAAGATGTACACCGAGTCACTCGTACGACGTGGCGATCTTTCAATTGAAGAGGCTGAATCAGCGCTTGACGACTTCAACACACGTCTGCAAAGTGTTCTTGATGAAGTGCGAACTGTTCCAGTTCCAGAACTCAATGGAGTCCCACACGCTGCAATTCCTGCAGACACCGCGCATCCACAAAGTGGTGTGGCGAAAGCGACGCTTCTTGAGATCGCCAAGGCAACTGTGTCAGCTCCAGAAGGCTTCACCATTCACCCCAAGCTGGAGCGTCAATTCCAACAGCGCAATCAACTCGTCGAAGGCGGAGAAGTTGACTGGGCGCTTGGAGAGGCAATGGCCTTTGGATCTCTTGTTCTCGAGGGCTCCAATGTACGCCTCATGGGCCAAGACTCACGACGTGGCACGTTCTCACATCGCCACGCTGCACTCATTGACTACGAAAACGGCTCACAACATGTTCCGCTAGCGAGCATGAGCGCGGAAAAGGGATTCTTCACTGTCCGTGACTCATTCCTTAGCGAATACGCCGCACTCGCATTTGAATACGGCTACTCAGTTGAAGCTCAGAACACGCTCGTTGCGTGGGAAGCGCAGTTCGGTGACTTTGTTAACGGTGCAGAAATTGTTATTGACAACTTCCTTGTTGCCGCTGAAGACAAGTGGGGACAAACAGCAAACCTGGTGATGCTTTTGCCACACGGTTATGAAGGACAGGGCCCAGAGCACTCGAGCGGACGCATTGAGAGGTTCTTGTCACTCTGTGCACGAAACAACCTTCGTGTAGCTCAACCAACTACTTCAGCTCAGTACTTCCACTTGCTACGCAGCCAAGTGCTGCGTGAGCACAAGAAGCCATTGATTGTCTTTACTCCTAAGTCAATGCTTCGTGCCGTACAGACTCGTTCACCAATTAGTGAATTCGAATCTGGATCGTTCCAAACAGTGCTTAGTGACAAGTCAGTTGACGCTAAGAACGTTAAGCGCGTGGTGCTAGCAACTGGAAAGGTTGCTCACGAAGCAATTGCCCGTCGCGATGAAACGAATGCTTCCAGCGTTGCTGTTGTACGAGTAGAACAGATCTATCCATGGCCAACTGAGCGCATTGAAGAAATCGTCAATAGCTACCCGAGTCTCGAAGAAGTTGTTTGGTTGCAAGAAGAGCCAGAGAACATGGGATGTTGGCCATTTGTGCACCTCCAAATGCACAGCTCAATGCGTGACAAGAAGGTTCGTCACGTTGCACGTGCAGAATCTGCCAGCCCAGCTACAGGAAGTGGACTCGTCCACGCCGCTGAGCAGTCAGACCTTCTTGACCGGGCAATCGGATGACTTCAAAGTCTCGTCTACGAGTTGTCGTAGACGGTTCTAACTTCGCTACAGAGAACCGAAAGGTTCCAAGTTTGGCGCAGCTGGACGAAGCTGTTCGTGCATTCCAAGATGAGAATCCTGGGGCTGAAGTAATCGTTGTTGTTGATGCTTCGTTCGAGCACCGCGTAGCTAGTTCTGAGCGCTCAAAGTTCAAAGAAGCTGAACTCGCTGGCGAAATTGTAACCCCACCGGCTGGAGCTATTGGTAGGGGAGACGCCTTCATTTTGAAGATCGCCGACCGCATCAATGCTGTTGTCCTTAGCAATGACTCGTTCCAAGAATTTCAGACGCAGTACAAATGGCTTTTTAATGAAGGACGACTCATTGGTGGCAAGCCAGTACCAACTGTTGGCTGGGTATTCACACCACGCATTCCTGTTCGAGCCGCAAAGAGCACACAGCCGACGAAGAAACTTGCCGTTGCGCTTCCAAATGGTGCCAAGCCATCAATTGGAACAACAATCACTCCAGTTAAGACCGCAAAGACGGCCAAGAAGGCACCAGCGAAACCAGTCAAGAAGGTTGCGAAGCCCGCAAAGAAGTCTCCAGCCAAAAAAGTTGTCCCGGCAAAGAAGCCAACGCCTAAAAAATCTCCAGCTAAGCCAACGAAGAAAGCCACAAAGCAGACTCCGCCGGTTGTTGCACTTCGTCGTGGACGCCAACCAGTTAATCCTGAAACTGATTTCTCAGTATTTCGTTCTACCTACCGAGTGGGTTCACGCGTAGAAGGTGAAGTGACTGCGTTCACTTCACATGGAGCGGTTATCAAAGTGACCATCAAGGGTGGCAAGCTCATTGAGTGTTACGCGCCTACTACATCACTTGGAAATCCTGCTCCAGTTCGTGCGCGTGATGCACTTAAGCGTGGCGACAAGAAGCTTTTTAAACTAGTTACCGTAGACAGTGAGCGCCGCATCGCGGAGTTATCTCTTCCATGAGCGAACTTTCGCTAGATCCGATTGACTGGTTGCCACACCGAGCCCCTTTTTTATTGCTCGACAAAATGATCAGCATTGAACCTGGTGTTCGTGCGATCGGAACGTGGACACTTACTGGTGACGAATGGTTCTTCCCTGGACACTTTCCGGGTCGGCCAACAACTCCAGGAGTTCTTCTTCTTGAATCACTGGCCCAGTGCGGTGGCGTTGCAGTTCTTGCCGATCCGCGTTACACCGGACGACTTCCTCTGTTTGGTGGGGTTGAGAACGCACGTTTTCGCCGTCAAGTCGTTCCTGGTGACACCGTGAGGCTGGAAACTGAAATGACCAGACTTTCTGCACGAGGTGGCAAGGGCCACGGTATTGCGACAGTTAATGGTGAAGTGGCTGTGGAAGCTGACTTGTTGTTTGTACTCGCTGATCTGTCGTGAAAGTAGCAACCTGGAACGTCAACTCGCTCACGGCACGATGGCCTCGAGTAGAGGAATGGATTGAAAGCGCTGCGCCTGACGTATTGCTAATCCAAGAGACGAAACAAACGGACGCAAAGTTCCCCTTCGCACAATTAAGCGAACTCGGCTACGAATCTGCGCACTACGGCCAAGGACAATGGAATGGTGTTGCAATTTTTTCCAAGGTCGGGCTCAGCGATGTCACCAGAGGCTTTGGCGACGATGACCCTGAAGCGAGAATTATTGGCGCTACGTGTGGACCACTTCGTGTGTATTCCTGCTACATCCCAAATGGTCGAGCACTAGACAATCCGCACTACGTGTACAAACTCGAATGGCTAGCAAAGCTAAAGGACTTAGTTGCTAGCCGAGATAAAGATCAGCACATTGTCGTTGGCGGCGACTTCAACGTGACGCCAAGCGACCTTGATTGCTACGACCCGAGTGTTTTTGAAGGCGCAACGCACGTGAGTGAACCAGAGCGTGAAGCGCTGCGTGCGATTGAAGCTACGGGGCTTAACGACTTAACGAGAAAGCTGCATCCTGAAGATCCAAGCTATTCCTGGTGGGATTATCGCAACGGCTCTTTTCGAAGAGGGTGGGGACTTCGAATTGACCTTCTCTACGTTGACGATGGACTTCTTCAAAAAGCGACTGCGAGTTACGTCGATAGAGAAGCGAGAAAAGCGGAGAAGCCTTCGGACCACGCACCCGTGGTTGGAGAATTTGCTCTTTAAGAGTTTTCTTGCACTGCTGCTTCGAGTTCCGCTCTAATTGCAGCCAGTCGAGCCTTGCGATCAGCACCAGTTACTGGAGCGTTGCGCTGTTCAATTTCTTTAACGGCGTTATCGACTGGTCCTAAGAACCTTGAAGGTTGACGGTCTGGGAACCGGTCGTCATCGGTTGCCTTGCTGTAGGAAATGAACAGTGAGTTTTCGGCACGACTCAGTGCCACGTAGGCAAGGCGTCTTTCTTCAGCGAATTCTGCGGCCGTTGCCGCGTTGTAATTGGGAAGAATGCCTTCAGCCCACCCAACAGCGGCCACGCACTGGAATTCAAGTCCCTTGGAACGGTGAATCGTTGAAAGCGCAACTGCATCATTCACCGATTCATCAATTTTCCTGGAATTCATTTCAGGTGATGTGATGAGGTCTGAGGCTGGTGAATGTTCTGGTCCACGAATTTCGTACGGAATGTTCGCGGCATCGAGTGCTTTAGCAATGATCTCTAGTTGACTATTAATTCGAGAGAGCACTGCCATTGAGCTCCAAGCAGTTCCTGGCTTGTGTTTTGTACTCAGCCAGAGCGCAACGCTTCTCGCTTCTTCGGCGTCGGTGTCGTAAACGCGAATGAGGGGGATGTCCCCATCATGCTTGGCTGGCGTGATGCCTGCGGCCCCGTCTTCGAGCAATGTGTTGGCGACTTCGATGATGTTTGCAGTTGACCGGTGGTTTCTGGTGAGGTCGAGCACAATCGTGTCTGGCCACGTGCGAATAATTTCATTCAGCAGCTGTGGGTTAGCACCATTAAATCCGTAAATCGACTGGTTGGGGTCACCCACGCAGAATAAATCGGGATCTGCACCGGCCATTTCTTGAAGCATCATGAATTGAAGCGGGTTCATGTCTTGGGTTTCGTCTACAAAAATTGCTTTCGTGCGGTGGCGAAATGATGCCAGGACATTCTTATCTTCGCGAAGTAGTGACGTTGCTTCGCTCAAGAGAAGATCGAAGTCAAGCACTCCACGACTGCGGCATAGTCCTACGTAGCGGTCGAGCACGTCTGCGAACTGTGCCGGTGGGAGAGGACTATCACGCTTCATCTTTTTAGCGTTCTTTGAGTACAACGCTCCATTGAAACCTTGGCTGAGTGCCCAACTAATTTCTGCTTCAATACGAGCTTGGAGGTAATCGGCGAATTTCCCTTCACCGTTTTTCTCCATCTGGTCTGCGAGGGCCTTAACTAACTTTTTTCGGTTCGATTCAATTACGAGTGGCTTGAGGTGGTGGTCCTCACGGTACTGATTAACAATGGTGAGCGCCATGCGGTGAAACGTTCCGGCACGAATGTCTCTAATGCCTGCTCGGTAGAGACGCTTTCTAAGTTCGTCGCCAGCTTTACGCGTAAAGGTCATGGCCAGAACTTGGTCCGAGTCAACTTTGCCTTCTGCAATCTTTCGTTGAATGCGTAGTGTTAATACGTGTGTCTTTCCAGATCCTGCGGTGGCACGAACAAGAAGTCGTGGGGCGTCAGACATCACGGCTTCTCGCTGTTCAGGGGTTAGCCCAACCAGGAGGTCGCTCGTGAAGGTCGTTTCATCACTCATTGTCCCTATGACGCTACCGGCCAGTTGTGACATGGCATAAAGCCGGTCCATATCGTCAGTAACCTAAAAGACGTGCTGAGTGCCTATGGCAACGGAAAACTCTTTGGTGAGCCCTATGGACAAAGCCCGGTTCGGGTGGTCTTTCTCCATGGATGGGGACGTCGAGGTCACGATTTCGCCGACGCCGCAGCCCAGCTCGCCCAGGAGGGCATCGGTTCTGTGGCATTTGATCTCCCTGGTTTTGGCTCATCGCCACTCCCAACGGTCGCTGGAGGAGCACGCCACTACGCAGATTTATTACTTCCAGCGCTCGCAGAACTGGGCACCGGTCCGTTTGTATTCGTAGGACATTCCTTTGGTGGTCGAATTGCAGTGGTGCTTGGGGCAAGTCACCCAGAACTCGTGAAGAGTTTGGTGCTTACGGGTGTTCCACTTCTTCGAAAGCAAACAACTTCAAAGTCTCCACGCATGTACCGGTTGCTTAGATCACTTAACAAGAGTCATCTAGTGAGCGACGCGACGATGGAACGAGCTCGACAGCGATACGGATCAACTGATTATAAAAATGCGTCGGGAATTCTTCGAGATGTTCTAGTGGCGACAGTCAATGAAAGCTATGAAGAAGAGCTCGCAGCACTTAGGGCACCAGTTGTGATGGTGTGGGGAAGTAATGACATGGATGTTCCAGTGGCAATTGCTGAACGAGCTGGCACACTCCTGACCTCCACGCATTCGCTTCGAGTCGTAAATGGCATTGGCCACTTGCTTCCATCACAAGCGCCAAAGGAACTAGCTGCGTCAATCAATGAGGCGCTTAAGTAAACATGGCACGCGCACTTCTCTCAGCAGCATTGACAATTGCAATCGCAGGCGCGTTTGTTGCGCAGATGGTTCGTTGGCTTCGAGTTCTGCAACGCGAACACTATGAGCCGAGTTCAATGAGTCGTTTCTTGGGCCGCTGGTCTTCCCCTCAGGTTGCGGGGGCTAAATCTCCGGAGCATCGAAGCGACAAGCGACCTATTTCTCTAAGTCAAGTATTGATTGCGCTACTCGCGGTCTCAGTGGTCTTGCACCTCGATGTTCTGGCGGTCCTAGTCAGTGTCTCATATGGAATCTTCTGTCCTCAAGGTCTCTCAATGAAGGGGCGAACTAGCAAGCTGCAATGGACCAGGCGTTTAAAGCTCACTGCCATTGTTTCAACACTTATTTGTTTATTGGTCGGTGTACTTGGCGCTTTTTCAACCAGGCCATGGTTGCTCGCCATTGCCATGCTGTGGGCGGTTCCAGTGATGTTGGACCTTTCTTCGCGACTACTTGCGCCGTATGAAAATGCTCAGGCGAAGAAGTTCGTCGCACAAGCAAGCACCCGACTCCATCGAATTAGTCCTCGCGTTGTTGCAATAACTGGCTCGTATGGAAAAACTTCGACTAAGAACCACCTCTTTGATTTGCTCTCTAGCGACGGACAAGTAGTTGCATCTCCTCGCAGTTTCAATAATCGTGCAGGGCTGTCAAGAGCCATCAATGAAAACTTGAGTGACGGCACCAGAATTTTTATTGCTGAAATGGGAACCTACGGTCCTGGCGAAATAGAAGAACTTTGTTCGTGGTGCGAGCCTGAAATCTCAGTCATCACAGCCATCGGGCCCGTGCACTTAGAGCGCATGAAAAGTCTGGACGTTATTGAAGGCGCGAAGTTTGAAATTACAAAGTTGGCAAAGACTGTGATTGTTAACAGTGATGATCCGCGACTAAAGAATTGGCCCGCAAAGCTAACTGGAAAAAAAGTTAGGACTGCTGGTTCTAGTGACCCTGATGCATCCGTGCGAGTCATTGTCGAAGGTTCAACGTGGCGAATAGTGATTGATGGTTCGGAGTTAATGACGCTCAGTCCACTCAGCGGCGTGCAGCCAACAAACCTTGCCTGTGCGATTGCTAGCGCGCTCGAGCTTGGCTGCAACCTCGAGCAACTTAAAGACCGCATTTCTCTGGTGCAACCTGTTGCTAACCGTGCCAATGTGATTACGGCGCCATCTGGTGTGATGGTGATCGACGACACCTTTAACGCCAACCCAGCCAGTGCAGCGGCGTCGCTCCAAGTGCTTGAGTCACTTTCGCTGAGTGGTCGCAGAGTAGTAATTACGCCAGGAATGATTGAACTCGGCGATGATCAGTTCAAAGAGAACGCCAAACTTGCGAAAAAAGTTGCGGACATGAACGCAGAGCTTGTGGTGGTGGGCAGAACCAATGTGCGGTCGCTGACGGCTGGATACGAAAAGTTTCCCAAGCGTTTTGATACCAGGGATCAAGCAGTGGCGTGGGTTCGAGAGGTACTTATTGCTGGTGATGGGGTGTTGTACCTCAACGACTTGCCAGACCACTACCCTTAATAACCAAGAAACATTGTTAGAGGGTGTTACGTGACTATTGGTGTGATCTTCGGTGGGCCAACGCCTGAACACGACATCTCAATTTTGACAGGGCTCCTCGCACTTCGAGAGCTAGAAAAAACCTCGAAAGATGTTGTCGGCATTTACTGGACCAAGACCGGTTCCTTCTTCTCTGTTCCTACTGGTGTTGAGGCAGAATCATTTCTCGACGGTGTGCCGAGAAGCTCAAGCGAAATAACACTTCGTGTTGGTGACAAAGGTGGTTTCTACGAAACTGGTCGCAAAGAGCGTCTCATTGAACTCGATGCGGTTGTTGTCTGCTTGCACGGTGGCCCAGGAGAAGACGGCACTATCCAGGGCGTGCTTGACCTGGCCGGAGTTGCCTACAGTGGTCCAAGCGTTGCGGGGGCTGCGCTCGGAATGGACAAGTGGGCCTTTGGTTCTGTCGTAAGCGCTGCTGGGCTTTCCACACTTCCTAGAGTGCTGCTCACGAATGAAACGCAGTCGCTCCCATTTGATGGTCCCTACATTTTGAAACCACGATTTGGTGGATCATCGATTGGTATTGATGTGGTTGCAGATTTCGCCACCGCCAAGGCCCGCCTTAGTGTGAACTCACACTTCGCACTCGGATGTGTTGTTGAGCCATTTAGGGAAGATCTCTTCGACCTGCAAATTGCACTTCGAACCTATCCAACGTTGCAACTTTCACAAATTGAAAAGCCCATTCGTCGCTCTACCAATTCAGAGATTCTTGATTACCGCGATAAGTACGTAGGTGGCGAAGGAATGGTTTCTGCTCCGCGTGAACTTCCAGCCAAGCTTCCAGCTGGCCAGCAAGAGACCATTGAAAAGTTCGCCAGGACTATTGCTGACATTGCTTCAGTTCGCGGCGTTGCGCGAATTGACTTTCTAGCGAATGAAAATGAGCTCTACGTAAACGAAATCAATACAATCCCTGGATCGCTATCGAAACATCTGTTCGTTGATCCGCTCCTGCCTTTTTCCCAGTTACTCAGTGACTTGATTGCTGAAGCTCGTGAGCGTCCGGCTCATCGCTACAGCGCCGCTGGTGCCGATGGGCTCGTGCTTCGAAGTGCTTCGAGCATCGCTTCGAAACTCGCGTAATCGAGGGACTGCATTTAGCGCCTCGGTGAGTGCGTCACTGTAGGGGTCAATAAGCCGTCCTTTTTCTAGAGCCCAGAACGCTTCTTCGTAGTCACCTCGCTCGAGTGCGTCGTGGTGCAAACAAAGCGCGGCCCACTCACCATCTCTAAGGAGTTTGGCTTGGTGGCCCTCAGCGAGGAACCATTCATAGCCATGAAGAACACTGGCAAATGGTTCACCAGCCACTAATTGCAGCGCACTTCTCACTAGAGGCGCACCCTCTTCAGTAGAGAGCTTCCTGGCTCTAGAGATAGTTTCATGAAAAATCTCTACATCACTCGTTACTTCACTCGTTTCATACAGCCCAGAAGATGAGACGGGGCGTAGTCGCGGGCCATGTCCTCCTACGCCCAAACTTTTTCGCACTGCACTCGCAGTATTTGAAAGAGTTCGAAGTGAAGCATCGATCTCTTCATGAGAGAGAACTCTCGTTCTCAGTCGATCACCCGTTACTGGCTCGTGACGATGAAGTGCCAGGTAAGAAGTCATCTCGATACAACGCCTTCTCAGTGCTGGCGCGAATGGTTCGACGAGACCTTGGACGTTTGGTGCAGCTCGTAGTAATTGAACCCTGATTTCTTGCGGTTCTAAAACTGAAGAACCATTTTTGTTGATGCGTACACAAAAATTGTTGAGGTCGAGGTCTGAGAGTTCCGGGCCCAGATACAAAACAATCGTTGTTGGAAGCCTTTTGGCTAGCAATGTCAAGAGTTGCGTTTCATTATGCGCGTATTCAATGCGCCCTCCGCTCTGGAGCGCTACACAGTTCTCAATTATTTCTTCGCTGCCCCAAAGTGGATCCACCAGAAGTGTTCCACCAGCGTGGGAAAACGAAATCCTCGTTGAGTTTACGGATTCGCTCAGCACACAAACAACGAGTGGAGCGCACTGAAGATTTATTTCGCCTGGAGTCACTTTCTCGGTGACATCTAACGTGCCATGAACCTGGTTGCCAATGCGTTCAATGAGCGAGCTAAGAAACTCGGGACTGTTTGCTCTCATAAGCGAGATTGCTTCGTCAACGTCTTCGAGGTCGCCCACAAACTGCTGGGACCGCAGAATGTCCTTTCGCTTCTTTGCCGCCAGGGCTATGGGAACTGAGCTCAGTAGCGAAAGGGCGCTGGATGAATCTTCGTGCTTTAGAGGTTTAACCAGCGGCGCTTCGTAGTTAGTGCTCACAGAAACTGGGGCGAGCAAGGTCGCCGCACTGGTGCTTGAGGTGACTAAAAAAGGCATCAACACCAAAACGAGTCCTGCGAGCCAGGCACTGCCATCCTTCTGTGTTCTTCGACCATTTCTCAGTTGCACAATGTTGAACAGGAGCTGCAGTAAAAAAACAACCCAAAAGATTCCGAGCACTATCAAAAAGAAGTGAACAAGGCGCGCGTGTGACTGATGCTCAGAATAACTCCAGCGCGAAACCACGACGTAGGGGAGTAGAAAGAAATACAGTGCCAAGGCGGTGCCGTGCAGCGGACCTTTGGCGAATCTCTTTACTGAGTGGGTAGCAGTTGCCATACTGAACTCCCTTGTGAACTGAGTTCCAACTGGCATTCTTGATTCGTCGTGATTATTACTTTGCTCACTACGGGCGTCGTTACTTCTGCGCAGACGAGCACCACGCTTGTCGGGAGGCTGGCGCTGAAGACCCAGGTCCCGGGGCCTTGCACTGGAACGTTGAGTGAACTTTCGCCCGAAGTAAGTACCCCATTGAGTGCTCCAGTTGGTGGGGTGTGAGCCACCACGGTCGTCGTTGTCGGCGCTGAGTATCTCGGCACGGTTGTTACGACTACGTGCCTTGGCAAAGTTGTCGTCGGAATCGTTGTTGGCAACTGCGTCGTTGTTGTGCTTGTTGTTTCGATGACGCTTGGTTGAGGGTGAGACTGATTTTGTGAGCTGAGCGTAAAGACCAGAATGAGCAGAAGAAGAGGGCTCGACCACAGGACTAAATGGGCTCCTCGTAGAGAAGTTAGTTTGCGCATCATCGTTATCCCAACGTAACTGTGGAGCACTCTGATTGGTATTCACCGGTGGGTTGTTGCTCATAGAAGGAACTTGATTGCGAAGTTCTTCAGTTCCGCCTGAAGCGAACCATATGAGGAGTGATCGGCTCTGGCGAGGTCACGAAGAGATCTTCCTTCAAAGACTCGCAAGTACGTAAGGCGAGCAACCCTCTCGTAGCGACTGCCGTAGTAACTATTCAGCCGAGATAAGAGCGGTGAAGCAGCGGTGTCAGGTGGGTCACCCTGATCAAAATTGGACACCACTTTCAATGCTTCACGTTCTTTACTGATCCAGCGACGCATTCTTCCCTTTAGGGCCGACAAAATGTCTGGAGCACTGTACTGACGTGATTCCCCGGCCCATTTGACGAGAAGTTCATTGGTGAACGAAAGAGCAGTGGCGAGTACTTCGCTTGGCTCACTGATGATTCCTTCTCCAAACCTCAGCTGACGACAAACACTGACGATTCCAGGAATAAGGGTTTGTAACAACGTGCGACAAATGAGCGGATCATGAGCGTCCTCCAGCAAAATTCGAAGAATCTCAGCTCGCTCGATGACTGAAAGTCGCGACTTCATGTCTAAAGCATCAACGACATCGCATAAATCATGAAGGTCGCCAAATCCGGCGTCAGGATGGCGAGCTTTTAGTTCGCTCAGTGCCAAACATGAAGCTGTTGATCTGCCTAAACGTCGCCATTCACGTCGCAGTTGACCTAATAAATCATTTTGTATGGGCATGTAGACAGTTGAGAGCCATGTGCGCACTGGCCAACAATGCTGTGAGTGCTTGGCGAGGCGACATTTGTCACAACTACTAAGACGCCC
The DNA here is from genome assembly GCA_937975915.1 of uncultured Acidimicrobiaceae bacterium. GTDB lineage: Bacteria > Actinomycetota > Acidimicrobiia > Acidimicrobiales > RAAP-2 > RAAP-2. The sequence continues at coordinate 150,161 of CALJTY010000042.1, forward strand.
TGTACAACGCACATAGTTCGCTCTAGGCTGTGGTTATGGACATTGATGACTTCTATGAAGAGAACGAAGCGAGGCGCGAGAGCGCAGAGTTTGAATTCGGTATTGAGTGGTCAGACGCCGCTGACAATGAATACGAACTTTCGTGGGTAGAAGCAACTGGCGAGCTGTATTTGCTGGTTGAACCTGACGCCTTTATCTCAGAAGACATCTTCGGTGACTTTTTGGTTTCTAAGTCCGAGGTCAAGGACCTCACAGTTGTTGTTATTGGAAAAGTCTCTTCACTCGCAGCGCTCGAGGACAAACTCGATGGCTGGGAAGATGCAATGCTCGAAGAAAATTCACTCGAGTGGCTGTACGAGCGTTTCCCTCGTAGCTAGAGATACGGCGTATCTGAATTTGCAATCTGACAAAGTCTTGTCAGAGACGCTGTCATGTATTTAAGCGGAACTCGCTTCGTTTCGCTGATTGCAGTTTGCAACGCATTCCAACTTCCATCTGACGTTGTTGCGGTTGCAGCAAAGGGTGAAGCTTTTTGAAGTTGCGCTAGCGCTAATGACTGCAGCGCATCGATTTGAGCAGTACTGAGGCCGGGCGCTTCGCTTTTCTTTTGCGTGGCCAAAGCAACCGTGACTTGCTTGCAGGCGAGTCGGGCATTAGCAATTGCTGCACCTGATCCACAGGCACTGAGTGTTAGACCCGCTACGAGTAGTGCGCTAGCTAGCGAAATTGATTTCAACTGAGCCATGAGTCTGCTGCCTGTAGGAGAAAGTCACTGATCCCTCGACTCTTCTCAAAGATTTCGCAAAGTGGATCTTCGCCTTTGGCAACTTGGCTCAGCGAGATTGCTCGGTGAGCAATGATTGAAATTCGTCGCTCACTCGTTTCCGTGGGAGATGCGAATGAGTCTGACGCTGATACTTCAAGGGGCATGTCCATTCCGCCTACCGGAGCCAGGTCAATTGCTAAGCGCAAGAGGTCAGGACTCTGAGGCATTGGAGGAAGCGTCCATGTGAGCATCAGTGGAAAATGAAATTCGTCCGGTGGGTCGAGTTCTTCTGGAAGACCGAGCACTGCGTCTTCAAAGGCGAGCAACGTCCTTGGATCAACATCGAGCTCGACGTGTAGGTCGATAGGGCCACCGCAGCCTTCTTCAGGGTGCAAGTCAACTTCCCAGGCCTGGCGTAGGGAATAGGTCTCTACAAAGTGACGTTCATCATGAACGTGGAAGCCATGAGTAACGGCATGGTCCTTTAGATCTGCAACGAATCCTGCAACGTCAATAGCGGCCATTGACACTCAGGTTAGTGGGCTTCACCGCTAGCGTGGACGTGTGACCAGTGAAATTTTTGGACCCCTTCGCCAGTGTTCGTTAGAGATTAACGAGGCAATCAAATCGCACCGTGGACGAGGATATTCTGGACTAAGAGAGACGCAGTATCACCTCGACATCGCCGCCGACGAAGTCGCCGTTCGGGTTCTAACTGGTGCCGGGTACCGGGTAGTCAGCGAAGAGTCCGGGGTAACAGGCAACGGCGAACTGACCGTTGTTGTCGACCCGATTGACGGCTCTACGAACTGTGACCGCGGGGTTCCTTTTTTCGCTACGAGCCTCGCGGTTCTAAGAGGCAACGAACTCGTCGCCGGACTCGTAATGAACCAAGCGACTGGAACATTCTTCGAAGCAGAAAAGGGAAGTGGCGCATTTCGCGACGGGATTTCAATTCATCCAAGCGGCCAGACCGAGATGTCAGAATCGATTGCTGCATTCTCTGGATTTCCGTCAAAAAATCTTGGATGGGCACAGAACCGTGCGCTCGGAGCTGCGGCACTTGAAATCTGTCTCGTCGCTGACGGATCGCTCGACATTTTTGGTGTCGCCGGAAAATCTGGACTAAATCCTTGGGACTATTTGGCGGGACTACTTATTGCTCGCGAAGCGGGTGCGGTGGACGCTGATTATTACAACGAAGAATTAGTGATTTCTGAAATGGCAGTTCGCCATCCAATCTTTTGTGCCACACGAGAATTACTAGCGATTACGACAGGTGCTGGAATCATCTAGGCTGGTACACCTTGGGCGCTTAGCTCAGTTGGCTAGAGCAGCTGATTTACACTCAGCAGGTCGGGGGTTCGAGTCCCTCAGCGCCCACCAAGTGAAGTGCTTTTCAATCACCGTAAAAAGGTGATTGAAAAGCACTTTTCTAGTTTGAGGGCTTCGTTGAAGCCGGCGTCATAGAGCGAGCAACGCTCAATAGGTCAGCGTAGGTAAGTCCACCAGAAACTTGCACCTGAATGGTTGTTGGCTTCATTTTGTAATACCCAGGCAGGGTCATCATGAGATACCCACCAAATTTTGCAATGTCGGATGTTTTGCAATTCTTTGCAGCGTTGGGCTTCGTTGGATCACAGTAAACAAAAACTGAGGCACTCATTCCATTTACCTTCACACTTGGCATCTTTACTGACAGCCCAGGATTCGAACAATGTGCACCTGACATTGTTTGCATCGTTTCTATTTTCTTGGTGCCCTTAAGAAAGTTGACGTAGACCCACTCTTCGCCACCTCCACCGCAAACCAGCAGCTGGAACTTGCTCTGAGTCAGTCCGAGTGTATTGACCGGTTTGTAGAGCGAGTAGGTAAGTCCGGTTTGGGCATCGACGTATTTGTTGCCTGAACCCATTGCGCTAGCTGCACATGGGGAGAGTGCAATGCTGAAAGTTACTAGTGAAATTACTGACGTTACTAAGCGCTTCATGATTAGAAGGTAACACCATTAGCTAAAAATAAATTGTCAGCCCACTTCTTCAAGTCGTAGTGGCTAGTGTCGGGTTATGGGTTGGTACGAAGAAAATGTAGTTCCGAAGCTTGTGGACTTGGCATGTGGTTCGAAGAACATGAATCGCTGGCGCGAGAAAGCCGTCGTTGGCCTTCACGGCGAAATCGTTGAGATCGGATTTGGCTCAGGTCGCAACGTTGAACTGTATCCAGCAGAACTGCACAAAGTTTTTGCGGTAGAACCTTCTGAAAAAGCTTCGACAATGGCGAAGGAACGAATCTCAGGTAGCAATGTTCAAATTGAGCGTGTTGGACTCGTTGGCGAAGACTTGCCACTCAGCGACAATTCTTGCGACGGAGCACTCTGCACATTTACGCTCTGCACTGTTACAGATCCAGTCAAAGTTCTCAGTGAAATACGACGAGTACTAAAGCCTGGTGCATCATTCCACTTCCTAGAGCACGGAATCTCACCTGACGCGAGTGTTGCAAAGTGGCAGCATCGCCTTAATGGCTTCGAACAAAAAATTGCTGGAGGCTGCAACTTGACTCGCGACCCACTTGCACTCTTGAAAGAAGCTGGTTGCGAAGTTGAAGTTATTAGACAGCGTTACGCCAAGGGCCCCAAGCCTTGGAGCTACTTCACGGTCGGAACTGCGCGCTGGCCTAACGGCTAAGACCGAAACCTCGAAGAATGCTCCGGGTGATTTTGTTGGTCTGCTTGTAAACCTTGCGGCGAACAGTTCGCTTGGCGTAAGCGCCAGGTCCTTGAACAGCCGCTTCGATGTTGCCGAGGATTCGTGCGTCACGGTAAAGCTGGGAGCGAAGACTTCTTTTGCGAGCCATAGTAAATCCTTACTTTTAGAGGGCTTCCTACAGGGCCATCATAAGCATCTAAGGTGGCTCAAACACACAAGGAGATTTCCCATGAGCAATCGTCAAGTAACCCTCGCAGAGCGTCCAGTCGGAATGATTACGCCAGCAACTACCAAGTTGATTGAGTCCGAAATTCCTGTCTGTAAAGACGGAGAAGCGCTTATCAAAGTGGCCATGCTTTCTATTGACCCAACAATCCGCACCTGGATGAACGATGCTCCTGGGTATTTGCCTCCAATTGAAATCGGTGCAGTAATCCGCTCAAGTGGAACTGGAGTGGTTGTTGAGTCAAAAACACCTCGCTACAACGTTGGTGACATTGTGTTTGGTTCTACGAACTGGCAGGAATACGTCATTGCCGATGAAGAAAACAAGTTCCAAGTGATTCCAGCTGGAATGGGCATTGACCTAGCAACAACAATGAACGTGCTCGGGGTAACAGGTCTGACTGCGTACTTCGGGCTTTTAGAAGTTGGAGAATTTAAAGCAGGCGATGTAGTTGTTGTTTCTGGTGCAGCGGGAGCTACTGGATCAGTGGTTGGACAAATTGCCAAAGCTCGTGGAGCCAGCAAAGTAGTAGGAATCGCGGGTGGTCCTGAAAAGTGTGCCGAGGTTGTAGAGAAGTACGGCTTCGATGTTTGCCTCGACTACCGCGAGCCAGGACTTCGCAAGAAGCTCCACGAAGTTTGCCCCAAGGGGATTGACGTCTTCTTTGACAACGTTGGAGGAATCATTCTTGACGATGCACTAGCGAACATTGCAATGAATGGACGTTTCGTAATTTGCGGTGCTATTTCTCAGTACAACGCAATGGAAACACCAAAAGGTCTTCTCAACCACACGATGCTAATTATGCGCCGAGGAATGATGAAGGGATTCATCATCCTTGACTTCCTTGCTCGCTCAGGTGAAGCACAGCTAGCGCTTGCTGGCATGGTGCTTGATGGGTCGCTTTCACACCAAGAACACCTTGTTCATGGACTCGAGAATGCACCAGACGCACTAAACCTTTTGTTCAGTGGTGGTAATCACGGAAAGACATTGGTTGTCGTTGACGAAACCATCAAGCTCGCATAAGGAACGAACGTCAGAACGCGCCAAGCGTGTCACGAGTGTCCTTTTTTTAGTCGCGCTGTTTGCGGGCTTTGCCCAATTTGGTGCGGTTACGTCTCTTAACGATGTTGCTAAGCACTTTGGTAATGCAACCTCAAATGCATCGCTCAAAAGCGCTGTTGGGCTCTCAGGGTCTGTTCTCGGACTCGGACTTGGCTTGTTGCGCGTTGCATCACTAGCGTCGCTACCCCTAGCTTCGCTGGCAGATCGTTTCGGACGTAAGAAAGTTCTACGAAGCACAATGACCCTTGGTCTGGTGGCAACATCGCTCGCATCTCTTAGCCCCAGCTATTGGTTCTTTGTGCTCTGCTTTGCCTTTGCTCGTCCGCTCTTGTCAGCCGCATCAACAATTGTTCAGGTAATCACCGTTGAACTTTCAACGACAAAAAGTCGCATTAATCACATTGTGATCGTGGCGGCTGGTTCGGGGATCGGCGCTGGGTTTTCAGCAATTTTGCACGGGATCATTAGAGGCCCGAATTCATTCCGTTGGCTTTTTGCTTTGGGAATTTTGCCGATTTTTGCACTGGTCCCATTTTTAAAGGTTGTTCCAGAATCACACGAACGAGACAAGAGCCATCCAACTGCTCGACTCGGTGCAGTAACTAAGTCTCTGCGTCCCCGTCTTTTTATTGTCGCATCGATTGCCTTTGTTGTAGGAGTCATTTCTGGACCCGCAAATGGCTTCGCGTTTGTGTATGGAGAGGGCATTCTAAAATTTTCACCAAGTCACGTCGCAATTGTCGTCACACTAAGTGCATTGACAGGATTTGGTGGGCTAATGCTCAGTCGAGTGTTCGCCAAAAAGTACGGAAGGCGAGTCACCGTCGCGGTTGGGGTGATTGCAACTTCATTGACTTCAACGTTTGCATACAGCGGCGGAAGAACAAACTTCGTTATTGGCTACCTACTTGGTGTCTGCGCAGCTGGACTCATGTCGCCAGCACTCACTGCCATGGCTACTGAGTTGTTCACACATAGCTTCCGTGCAACTGCCGCTGGATGGATTTTGGTGGCAGGCGTAATTGGTGCTGTGGTGGGTCTTGCAGTGTTTGGCTGGATTGGTGATGACATGCACACAACGGCGGCACTTTCACTTCGCATGCCTGCGATCCTGACTTTCATTCCCTTGCTACCCGTTTTATTCTTGCTCCGTAAATTACCGGAGAGCTCAGAAATGGAACTTATCTAAGTTCAACTTCAGCAATAAGTGCACGATGGTCACTGCCACCGTTACTCGCGCCACCGCCAAGTTTTTTCCAGGGACCACGGCCGAGAATGTGATCAATCTGCGAGTGTGGAATTCGAGCTGGATAGGTTCGTGCACGTACGAGCGTTGACCAACCTGGAAGTAGGACGCGAAGAAGTGGCCGCCAGCAGTTGAAGTCTCCAGCAATTAAAACTGGCAATGATGGATCAAGCAGTCTGACAATCGCACCAATTCTGCGGTACTGCAAGTAAGAGCCGTGACTGAGATGTGCCCCGTGCACAGCGATCACGTAAAAACTTTTTCCTTGGTCACGTAATTTGGCAATTATCAGTGCGCGATTCACCTTTTCACGGGGCAGTCGACCTAAAGATTCGACATTGATTTCTTCGATTTCGTATTTTGTGAGTAGTCCGAGCCCCCACGTTCCAGGCTCAAGAGTTACGTTTTGTCGATTTTTGATTTGAATCTTTTTTAGATCTCTCACTTCTCGGTAGTAGAGGCCTCGCTCAGCACTGAAGTGGGCGAGCAGTGGTTGCCACGATTTTTTCCCAGTCCCAGTACTTACGCGCTCAGCCCTTGTAAGGGGAGCAAAGGCTCCCTTCATTGAGAGATCTCTTTCAAAGTCCGCGAAAAAGTCGGGTCCATTGTCCCCACGCCACATTTCAGGGCAGATGAGGATGTCTGGACGCAGGGAGACGGCATGTTCGTAAGCCGAAGTGGCTCGGCCCCAGCCATCGACGCCTGCGTGAAGGTTAAATGTCGCTACACGCACTCCAAAACCCTACGCTCTCTACGCTCCATGTGTAAGGCTCTAAGGGTGGAATCTGTCAATGTCACCTTTGGTCACCGCCTCTGGTGGGTCGATGCTTTCACGGGCGAAGGAGCTCGTGGGAACCCGGCTGTAGTGGTCTTGCTCGAAAGACCAGTTCCGGATGCCGAGTTACAACAAATCGCCTTTGAGCTCGGAGTTTCCGAGACAGCATTTCTTCGCAGATCTGGTGACCAGTGGTCACTTCGCTGGTTCACTCCATCGGTCGAAGTAGACCTCTGTGGTCACGCAACACTTGCAACACTGCATGTTTTGCTAAACGAACTCGGAGTTCCTGGTGGAGAGTTTTATTTCCAAACTCGTTCAGGGGTGCTTTCAGGTCGCAGGCTTCGTGAAGGATTGCTCGGCATTGACCTTCCTCGCTCCTACATTGAACCAGTAGATCCAAAGGTTCTTGGTGGCGCACTTGGACCAGTGAGTGAAGCCTTTCAAGCCGGAGCTTCGAGCCTCGTTGCAATTGTGCAGGACTACGAAACACTCTGCAGCCTCGATGTTGATCCAATGAGCCTCTTCCTGATTCCGGCTTCACTCATCATCGCTGCATGCGTTGGCGGCCCTGACGCAGATGTTTCAATTCGAGTCTTTGCTCCTCGGCTTGGTCTCGCAGAAGATCCAGTAACTGGAAGTGCAATGTGTGCAATCGCTCCGTGGTGGGTTGACAAAACTGGTTCGCCAACACTCACCGTTCGACAAGCCTCTGGTCGTGGTGGAGTGATGTATTCGCGTTTGTTTGAAAAGAATGTTGAAGTAGCGGGAATGACTAGGACATTCTTTGGTGGCGAGCTACGTCAATGAGCGAAAAAACTTTAGGTCCAGGTGAGCACACTCGAGTTGTTCGTCTGCCTAAGAAAGCGAATTACGACGAGAAAGTAATTCATTCAATTCTTGATGAAGCGCGCATGTGCCACGTTGCGGGAGTCGTTGGTGGCAAAGCAATGGCGCTTCCCACTCTTCATGCTCGCCAGGGCTCAACCTTGTACTTACATGGCAGTCAGTCGAACGCAATTATGAAGTCAGTTCTTCAATCTGGCGAAGCATTCGTAACGGTGACGCAGTACGACGGGTTGCGGCTCGCACGTAGTGGTTTCGAGTCATCAATTGCATACCGCTCAGTAGTTGTCTTTGGTCCCGTTTCGGAAGTCACCAATCTGGAAGAGAAGCGCGCTTGTCTCGACATGTTTGTCGACGCAATTCTTCCGGGCAGAGCTGGCGAAGTGCGTCCTATGAACGAGCGTGAACTGAATCTGACTTTTATTGTTGCGGTTGAAATCAACGAGGCGTCTGCAAAAATCTCAGCTGGCCCTACTGATGACTTTGAGTATGACATTGACCTGCCAATTTGGGCTGGTGTAGTTCCTTCGAAGTTGGTCTTCACCGACCCAGTGCCAAACACCGATGGGGCAATGGCTGCAGGTGACATTGAACTTCCAGCGTCTGTACGCCGATTACTTGAAGGTCAGTAATGACTACCGCTGAAGAACTCCGTTCAGAAATCTTGTTGATTGATCCCGTTGACGAGCGAGAGAAGGGCTCAATTGTCCAGACGCTCGATCGCCTTACTTGGGACGGAGATCTTTTTGACGAGGAAGCCAATGATCACCACATAACAGCTTCCACGTTTGTGGTTTCTGAACGAGGTGTCATTTTGCATCTGCACCGCAAACTTAAAATTTGGGTTCAGCCCGGTGGACACGTCGATGCAGGTGAGAGCACGCTGCAAGCAGCACTTCGAGAGACCCTGGAAGAAACTGGACTCGCTGCTCTCCACTGTGATCCTCCGGTCTTGTTTCACGTTGATGTTCACCCGGGACCTCGTGGCCACACGCACTACGACCTCCGCTACATCCTCCTGAGCGCCCCTGATGATCCGAGCCCACCGGAGGGCGAAAGCCCCGAGGTGTACTGGTTTGACTTTGCTGCGGCCCAGGAGCGCTGTGAGCCAGCACTAGCCCCCGCTCTAGGCAAACTGGGCGAGTGGTACCGCTTAGAACGTGGCAAACTGACTACGTGAGCGACACCACAACACTTCGAGCTCTCATGGAAGCAGATCGATGGGTTGAGCGCGTTGTTGCTCAGCGCAATCACTTGCCTGAAATGGCGGAGCTTGTGATCTTGGAAGAAGAGCTCCGCTCACTCGTTGCCGCTCTTAAGCAGGCCCAAGTTGATCAAGCACCGATGCAAAAGAAATACTCGGAGCATCAAGACGCAGCTGAGAAGCTTCGTAAACGAGCTCACGACATTCAGGCGAAACTCGACAGTTCGACAGCCAATGCTCGAGAACTTGGTGCACTGCAGAGCGAAATTGAGCATGTTCGTGAACTTCTCTCTAAGGCAGAAGATTTAGAGCTTGAGGCTTTCCTTGAATTAGAACCTCTAGACCAAGCAATTGACACCATCAAAGCTGCGGCACAACCAAAGATGGAGCGTCGCGCAGAACTACAAGCTCAGATAACTAGTCTTCAAGCGACTCTGGATGAAGAAATTGTGTCACTGCGTTCTTCGAGAGAAGCATGTGCTCTCCAAGTGCCATCGGAACTTCTCAAGACCTATGAAGCGGCACACAAACGCGTAGGTATCTCGGGCGCTGCCCAGGTTGATAACGCTAGGTGCGATGGATGTCGTATTGAACTTTCACCGCTTGATTTTGATCGCTGGAAAGTGCAGCCGGCGGAATCATTTATGCCATGTCCTGAATGTGGAAGATTGCTCCTGCCGTGATAATCCTTATTCGCCACGGGCAAACTACAACGAACGCGCAAAACCTTCTAGTGGGAAGAAGCGACCCCGAACTTACCGAACTCGGTGAAAGCCAAGCTCGGGCGCTTGCTCCATTTCTCACCAATGTGAAAGAAGTGTGGACTTCACCACTCCAGCGCGCTCGAAATACCGCAGCTCTCGCCATGCCACACCTTGAAGCAAAAATCAACGAAGACTTTATTGAAGTTGACTACGGCACACTTGATGGAAGCCCCCTCAGCGTTGTGACCCCCGAGGACTGGAAGACTTTCGAAAGCGACACGACATTTGCATTCGGAGGCGGGGAGTCTTTAGCTTCAGTGGATGAGAGAGTTCACGCGCAGCTCAATGCATTGCTCGAAGATGAAACCAGCTTGCTTCATAATCCTCGCCACCACCTCGCAATTGTGAGTCACGTGTCTCCAATTAAGTCAGCTGTTGGATGGTCGCTCGGCGCTGACAGCTCGCTCGCCTTTAGAACGCAGCTTCACAATGGATCAATGACGCAGGTCTTTGTGCGCCGAAAGACTCCGTTGCTGGTTCATTTCAATATGCTGCCTGAGCCTCGTTAACGAAGAGCAAGGTAAACCGCACAGAAGTGCAGGCCCGCTCCAACAATGGTGAGCGAGTGGAAAAGTTCGTGGTAGCCAAATACGCGAGGTGACAACTTCGGTCGCTTTGTTCCGTAGAACAATGCTCCGACTGAATACGCAATTCCGCCAGCAACGACCAAGAGAAAAACGCTTTGTCCGCCGCCTCGGTAAATCTGAGGCATAACGCCAACTGCGGCCCAGCCAACTACCAGGTAGGGAAGTGTGTTCACCCACTTTGGCGTGTCGAGAGCGAGTTGACGGATTGCAATACCAATCACCGCACCTGATCCAATAACAATTAAAAGAACCATTCGAATGGTGCCGTGCATGGTGAGCCCTGAAATAGCGGCGTAGCTGCCAGTGATGGCGAGAAAGATAGTTGAATGGTCGGCTCGTCTCCATGCACGTCGCTTTGATGGCGACCAATTGACGCGGTGAAAGAGTGCACTCGTTGTCATCATTGAAGCAACGCCGAGAATAAAACAACTAACCCAAATAACTTGCGTCCAGTTTTGCGCTCTGGAAATGAGCAGTGGGGAAGCACCAAGAAGTACAAAAACTCCGACTAAATGAATCCAACCTCGTAGGAGTGGCTTCGTTTGCTGTGTAGCTTCAGCAAGATTCGCAGTCTCATTCATGAAACCACCCTAGGGTCCTTACACAACGAAGTCCGTCTGCTCGAATGAGCAGACGGACCAGCGTGTTTGGCTCCCCCAGCCAATACTTAGAAATTAATGGTTTAAGACAAAGTAAGGTAATTCAAACGCCTTGCAAACATGGGTTTGTGAGCATATTCACATGGAGTTGTTATGAAAGAACGCACACTTGGACAAGGTCTGAAGGTTTCGGTGCAGGGACTTGGCTGCATGGGAATGAGCGAGTTCTACGGCGTTGGTGACGATGTTGAATCAATCGCCACTATTCATGAAGCACTCGACCTTGGTATTACCTTCATCGACACCGCTGATTTGTACGGCCCATACAAGAACGAAGTACTCGTTGGAAAAGCAATTGCTGATCGCCGTGACAGCGTTGTTCTTGCAACAAAATTTGGAAATCAACGAGGAGATGATGGCTCATTCCTCGGAGTAAACGGAAAGCCCGAATACGTTCTGAAGAGTTGCGATGATTCACTAAAGCGACTCGGTGTTGACTACATTGACCTTTACTACCAGCACCGTGTTGATCGCACTGTTCCCATTGAGGAGACCTGGGGAGCAATGAAGTCACTCGTGGAAGCTGGCAAAGTTCGTTACCTCGGGATTTCAGAAGCTTCGCCGCAGACAATCGAGAAAGCTCACGCCGTGCATCCCATGTCAGCGGTCCAGAGTGAATATTCACTTTGGACTCGCGACCCCGAAGATGGCGTTCTCGCCATGTGTCGCAATCTCGGTATTGGCTTTGTTGCCTACAGCCCGCTAGGTCGAGGTTTCTTAACTAATGATGTTGACTCTGTTGGAACGGGCGAAAAAGACTTTCGAAAGATGTATCCACGATTCAGTGGTGAAGCTCGAGATGAAAACAAAAAGCTTGTTATGGCAATGGATCAAATTGCATCTGAAAAGGGTGTCACTTTGGCGCAGTTGTCGCTTGCTTGGGTTTTAGCCAAAGGTGAGGACATCGTGCCAATTCCTGGAACGAAGCGCCGCAAGTGGCTACGTGAAAATGTCGGCGCACTTGATGTTGTTCTCTCCAACGACGAGGTAGCTGCGCTCGAAGCGGCAGTTCCTCGCGAAAAAGTTGTGGGCGATCGTTACTCTGCGCTTAGCGCCACCACGCTGAACGGCTAAATACTTCGCAACTGAAGGTTGCTCAGTTCATAGATCTCGTCGCACCACTGCATGACTTGAGGGTCGTGAGTGGCGACAATGACTGTTGCGGTTGTCGACGCCAGTAGTTCTAGTACGTACTGGGTTTCTGAGACTCCGAGACCACTCGTTGGTTCATCCAAAATAAGTATGCGTGGCTCAGTAACCATCGACCTCACGACTGAGACACGTTCCTTCTCACCTCGAGATAAGTCTTCCCACTTAGTTTCAGAAGTGGCGATTATTCCAACGTCGGCTAAATCCTTTAGAGCATCGCGCTGTAGCGTGCGACCGAGTCCAATGACATCAACCGCGTACCCTCGTAGAAGGCCAGGATCACTTGGCATGTAAGCAAGGTGTTCGCGGAGTTCACCCTCTTCAATTTCAAAGAGCGGAACATTTCCAATCGTTATTACACCGTCGCTTAGGTTCTCGAGCGAAGCAATTGCTCTTAGCAACGTTGACTTTCCAATCCCAGAAGGACCGGTAATGGCAATCTTTTGCCCTGCAGGTATTTGTAATGAGGCACCACGAAGAAGTGTTTTGCCGCTTTCTTGCAGTGAGATGTTTTGCAGTTCAATCTCGTACGAATCTGGGAAATCAACTTCACCCTCGTACAAGTCCTTTTCAAGGCTCTCTAAACGTTCTGCAGCGCCACTGATGGCAACGGCCACATCAACTGCGTGTCGCACTCCGGTGAGTCCTTCGTAGGAAGAAAAACTGAGCAGGGCAACAACAACAATCCAGAGAGGACTACTTTGTGGGTGCACCGCGAAAAGAGTCAGCAACATTCCTGAGGTTCCAAGAAGTGGGATGAAGGCAGTGACGCGACGACGGCGTCTAACTTCTGCCTCTGCTACTGCTAGTGACTGCCTCGAACGTGTGCTGAGTGAACTGGCGTAGTGCTCAAATCCAAGGAGAGAAAGCTCAGGTGTCACAGCACCAAGTTCAAGAAGTGTTGCTCGATAGGAACTTTTAGCGGTTCGAAGTGCACGGTCAGCAAGAATCATTGGCCCCACGTTTGCGAGAAGGCAGAAGAGTCCAAGTAATTGCCATCCAAGTAGCAATCCTGCATAACCCCACCACTGTCCGTGCGGTGGCAATAGGCCAACCACCACGTCAGCAATGACCGCAGTAGTTAGTGCTCCAATAAGGGGAATGAAGAATCGGAGCCAGAGATCTTGCAACTCATCAGTGTCCTTTAACGAACGTTCGAGAAGGTCACCAGTGGCATATGAGCGCCAGCGGGAATAGTTCCATGAGCCAACGCTGGCTACCAACCATCGTCGCCACTGCGAGACCGCCTGAAAGCCAAGGTGGTGTGAGCTAAGTCGTTCATTGAATCGAATAGGAGAGCGCAAAAATGCAAGTAGTTCAATGACTATCAATGCACCGCCCACTGCCTTTAGGCCGGGTCGATTGGCACTCTCGACGAGTAGCCCAACTGCGCCAACGAGGAGGCCAACATTCGTTAAAGAAGCAATCAGGTTGCTGAGAAGCGCACGAAGGAGGGCGGCTCGACTTGGACGGGCGCGCTGTAGCCAACGTCCGAGGCGCTCAAGTTCGTTTCTCATGAGTGAACCTCGAAACGTGTTGTGGAATTCTCCAGAACTGGATTATCGACGGTTGCTTCAATGATTGCAATGTCTCTATGTTGAGAGAGGACGTTCTGAAGCTTTTGTCTGGACTCTTCATCAAGTAGCCCAGCTATGTCGTCAATGAGCAGTAGTTGCGGTTTCGCCAGTAACGCTCTCGCCAAGACGAGACGCACTTTTTCACCGGAACTGATGCCTTGCCCATCTGCGAGCAACAGACCATCAAGGTCTCCGAATCGTTCTGCGTCAAGTCCCAAGTCACTGAGAAGGCGAGCGACATCTTCTCGGTTATGGCTTTCACCTAGTGTCAGATTTTCATAAAGTGAACCTGAAAGAAGTCCGCTGCTTGGTGATACGAAACCAATTCGATCAGCGGACACTTCAACGCGACCTTCGAGAGGATTCAGCCAACCAAGAAGAGTGTGCAACAAGCTGGTCTTTCCGCTTCCCGAGGCTCCAGTGATGAGCAGTCGGCCACCGGGTGTAATGACTGCGTCAAACGGAACTGAGCTTGCCTGTGTGACAAGTCCTGTCGCCTCCAGAAGAGAGGACTGAGACGTAGAACTAGGCGACGCGCTGTCAAGAGTGAGCAGTGCAATTGACTGCATGGCGTTTTCTCTACGGTGAAATTCTGATCCGTAACGGCGCACTTGGCTGAAGATTTCACTCGTTACAAGAACGGCAATGAGAGCGTGCTCAAGTTCGACAGTTCCGTTCAGTAGGCCAAAGCCAACAACCATCGCAACAAGACCAATGCTCACACCGCTAATGAATTCAGTAACGAGCGAAGAACCAAGGGCCACACGAATTGCTCGAAGTGCAAGCTTGTGCTCAGAGTCAGAAATTGCACCGATTTCGTTTGAGCCGTACGAAACTGCACCGAGACCACGAAGCTCTACGGCATGGTCCAGGAGTTCGAGTTGGCGTGATTCAAGTACAGCTCGACGTTGGTTGTATTCGCTGCTCAGCTTTGCACTGTGATTTCCCGCTCGGATGTAGAACGGGACCGCAAGCATCAGTAGTGCCACGATGATCGCGCTACTGAGCCAGCCCACGGCCCAGAACACAATGCCAATGCAGAGCAAACTCAGCTGTGCACTGGTTAACAACAGGTCAAGTAGTGGCCCTTCTGAAGCATGTTCAATTGCTTGGGCGAGATCGGCACGACTTCTCTCGCTGCTAAATCTTGGAATCGAAAGATGGCGGGTAAGTCCAGAGCGCCAGAAATCGCGAACGGAACGCGAAGTTTTAAATCCCCATTCTTCGTTGGCAAAACTGAGGGCTGTTCGAATAACGAGAACCAAGATGAGCAAAACGATGGCGTTGCAAAGATGCTTTTTAGCTAGATCGTTTAATGCAACGGCACTAGCGATTGAAAGCACCAGCCCCACGAAAGCATTTAGGGCACCGAAGAGTCGAGCGCTTTTACGAAACGGGGTCACTGCACAATGCTAATGAGATGTTAGAGAGGGTCGTCTCGGTGCGGAAGTGACTTAGCGCCATCATTTAGCCAGTCACGAAGGGCTTTTGTGGCTCGACAGTCGTCCTCGTTGTACTCAAGAAGCCGCTGGCGAGAGGTGAGGCCCTCTGGTGTTTCATTTCTCGCCACTTCATACCAGAGCATCGAGGCTTCACCGCTTGGATTTTCGTCACGCCATGAGAACCCACCAGCAACGGCGAGCTGCTTGAGTCCGAGTGGGCCTTCTGTCTGGATTTGCTGCTTGGCAATGTCGTGCATGTCAATCCACTGAGGTGGATTCTGAGAACGAAATGACTGGAGATCACTTTGTGTTGGTCCGCCGGGAAGTGGGTTCTGCACCGCGCGGTTCATGGCGCCATCTTCAGCTTGTGCCCAGAAGCAGTAGCCCGCCATGGTGAGCCCGTTTGTCGCGCACTTCTCTCGCAGGTCGCTAAGCCACTTCCAAAAGTCTTGGAAGATTTTCGCTTCAGCCTCAGCGGTTAGTTCGCCCCATTCAACAAATGCACGGTACCCGGGCTCGATGCCTTCGACTGGTTTGTTGAGTGTCACGCTGGCACCCCACAAATATGTTGCGTCGTCGTAGCTCTCCATGTCGATGTCAACTTCAACGTCAGCAGTGGGGCAATTCATTTTGTCTGCGTCAACAATGCGAAGGTAGCTGCCACGTACATGTGCTCGGGCTCGATAAATAAGATCGTCCAGCTTTTCAACTGACTTGCCTAGGTAATCTTCGACCGGATACTGCTCAGTGGGATTAAGAACTTTGTTCTTGGCTTGACGTGCACGGTGAGGATCAAGACGTGCCAGTTGCTCTCTGGTGTCAATGCCGAGTTCGTGCAGAGCGAGTTGTTCTTCGACTTTTGAGAACCGCGTTAGTGAAACGTCATCAATTTCTTGCAGCGCTGGTTCACAGTGACTGGCGAATTCACAGTCCAAGCACTCTCGGTGCCAGAACGGTTTCGTAGGAAATTCTCCATCGCCGCCCATCCATTTTTCATGGCCATTCAAAACATTGAGGCGCTGTTGGTAGAACTCTTCGTACGCACTCAAGTTAAATCTTGGATAGTCACTGGTATTTAGCTCGAACCACCACAGGCGCTGGTTTCGATCAATCATTCCAACTCGTGCACTGGCATCTCCGTGACCCAGTGATTGCAGCACCCGAGTGGCGTGAGCAAGCACAATGCCGTTTCGCTGCACTGTTTGATTCGACCTTGGACCAACGCCGTTGGTGTAGGTGGCTTCACTCGGTTGGAGTTTTAGTAGCGATCCCTCAAGGATTCTGCGAGTAGTTGCAATTTCGATGATTTCATTATTTTTCACCAACACTGGTGCATAGATAAATTTCTCATTTTCACGTCCAACGCGAACAAGAATATTTACGTTCGCACGGCGCTTACCGGTGAGGTCATCTCTGAGGCGTGGCCGAAGGATTGCTACTGCGCCACTTTGCATTAGGGCTTCGGTGTCTTCTACGCCTCGTGCTTCCACGGCTCCAGGTGCATTTGCAGCAATTTCTTGCAAGACAGAGTTTCTTAGTGTTTGCGCGTCCCTTCGACGCTTTTCCATCTCAGGACTTGTCTCTGGGCGAGTGAAATCGAAGGTCGCACCTCTGGTGAGGGCGACTTTGTGCACACAGGCAAGTATTTCTTCACCACGTAGAAGGTCTGACACGCCCGTAAGCCTATGAGCCTTCTTGGCTCTCATTACGCCAACTGCGCCATAGCGATGCGTACTGACCATTCAGGGCAACTAACTCATCGTGAGTTCCGAGCTCAGCGATTTTTCCGTCAACTACTACGCAGACTCGGTCTGCATCGTGAGCAGTGTGGAGTCGGTGAGCAATTGCAATAACTGTCCTGCCAGACATAACCGCACTCATGGAGCGCTCTAGGTGTCTGGCTGCGCGAGGGTCGAGAAGTGCGGTGGCCTCATCAAGAACAAGCGTGTGGGGATTGGCCAGAACCAATCGCGCCAGGGCGAGTTGCTGGGCCTGAGCTGGAGTTAATGAAAATCCCGTGGTGCCAAGTTCTGTTTCGAGCCCTTGGGGCAGCGCTTTGGCCCACTCCAGAGCGTCAACTGAAGCGAGACAGCTTTCAATTTCTTCGGAGGTGGCATCAGGTTTTGCCAGTGAAAGATTTTCAAGCAGTGAACCAATGAAGATGTGGTGCTCTTGGGTGACGAGAGCCACATGTCGTCGAAGTGTGTCGAGTGGAAGTCCCGCGAGCGCGAAGCCACCTACCGTGACAGATCCTTGTCGGGGGGCATCAATGCCTGCAAGGAGGCGCCCGATAGTTGATTTGCCAGCGCCAGAAGGTCCAACAATGGCGAGTCGCTCACCGGGGCGAACAGTGAGGGTTATTCCCTTAAGGACGTCTCTTCCGGCTCGGTATGAATAGTGAACATCGTCCATCACAATTACTTCAGACGTTGGCTCGGGTCCGGTGCTTGGTCGATTGTCGGTTACGACTGAAACGCCTATGAGCCGTGCCAGAGAAGTCTGACCAATTTGCAGCTCGTCGAGCCACATGATGATTCGATCAAGTGGGTCATTGACTTGCACCACGTAAAGGGTCAACGTTGTGGCCGCACCAATGGAGAGGTGATGATGCAGCGCGAGCCATCCACTCCACGCCAGGGTTGTTGCAACCGCCAGGGCAAATGCACTTTCCACTGTTGGAAACCAGTTCATTCGAAGTAGCAATGTATAGATTTCTGAGAAATATGACTCATTGATGTCGCTCTCTATGCGACGCGATTGGCGAGCACTAAGGCGATGTGCATCAATGGTGCGAGCGCCTTCTGCGGTCTCTGAAATTGTGCCCGACATTGTGGCGTAACTCATGCGCTCTCTTCGATATCCCGGGGGAGCAAATTTGAGATACGTACGTGTTGAGAACACTAGGAAGGGAATCGAAACAATCGCTCCGATTGAAGCCAGCGGGCTAATCAGCAACATTGCGACCAAGGTAAGGACTGCTTGAAGAATTGCCACCATCCATTCAGGCAAAGCGAAGCGCACGGTTCGACTGAGCGCTTCGACATCGTTGGTTGTTCGACTGAGGAGATCACCAGTGCCAGCTCGTTCAACATCAATAAGGGGGAGCGCGAGAACTGAAGCCAAGAATTCTTCACGAAGTGTGGCAAAGATAGTTTCACCAAGTTTGTAGCTCTGCGTTCTGGCTAGGAATGTAAGCAGGGCGTAGCTAAGTGAAGAAATCAGCAAGAAGATAACCAAGCGAGTGATGTTGTCGGTGTGCAACGTATTAGTTGTGGCTAGGTTGATGATTTTGCCGATTACCCAAGCTGGGATCAATCCCGTAATTGCTGCGAGTGCATAGAGCCCCAGCATTTTTGCAATGTCTAACTTGTGGCTCGTAATAAGTTTTCGTGCGTAGGCACGAACTATGTCGTTAGAGGCAATAGGTAACTGCACTAGTTATCCTCTCGCAGAACAATCTGTCGGTATTGCTGGGAGCGCGCGACAAGTTCTTGGTGCGTTCCCTTATCAACTACGCGATTATCAATCACCAGCAATACGTATTGCATTTTTTCGAGCATCACTGGTGAGGTGCTGGCAACCAGGGTGGTCTTTGACTGACGAGCTTGGCCCAAGCGAGCAGCGATGCGACTTTCGGTGTGCGTGTCAACGGCTGACGTTGGCTCTACCAGTAGCAAAATGTCTGCTTCAGTAAGGACTGCGCGGGTCAGACTTAGACGTTGGCGCTGACCGCCAGAGAAACTGCGACCTCGTTCTTCAACAGTTGTAGCGAGTCCGTCATCAAGTGCTTCAAGGATGTCGAGAGAACTTGTCGCTTCGAGGGCTTTCATAATCCTGTCATCGTTCACATCACCGTGGGGAATGAGTTCACTTCGCAGTTCGCCAGAAAAGAGTCGTGGCTCAACTTCGCTCATGACGATGTGACTGCGCACATCTGCAACCAGGAACGATGCAATGTCTGCGCCATTTACCTGCACGCCATCACTATCAGGAATGAAACGTGCGAGTCGGTCACAGAGGTATGACGCCTCTGCTGGGGATTCAGTTACTAGACCTGCGAAGTCGCCCTGGTGAAGCAAAATTCCAGAGACATGATCCTGAAGTGAAGTGATTGTGCTCGGCCACGCAAGTGCGTGCTCGGGGTCGGCAATTGTTGGCTTCACGGAAAGGATTCGAATAACTTTTCCAGCACCAACGTAGGCACGAGTTGTTGAGATCACATATTCAATTGCGGTGCGAAGTGGGGTGGTGAGAAAAGTGGTGTAGCCAAAGAATGCAACTAACTGACCAGGTTGCAAGCTGTGATTCATTACGTCTCTGGCGCCCAGGTAAGTAACGATGGCGGTAAGTAGCGCGGGGAGAAGTACCTGACCTGACTCGAGACCAGCTTGGGGCCAAGCAATGCGCCATCCCGTGACTTTTACTTTTTGACTCTGCTCAACATAGTTAGAAAGAAAAACTTCTTCACCACCAACTCCGCGCAAAATGCGAAGTCCCGTCACGGTGTCTGAGCCCAGAGCGGCGAGCCTTCCGGCCGCTTCACGCTGGGCTGCCTGTGCCGCGTGCAGTGGTTTCATTAGTGGCGTTGTGAGTGAAGCCAGAAGTGGAACGCCGAGAAGAACAATAAGGCCAAGCTGTACTGAAGAGCTCAACAAAATAAATGAAACAACGAGCCACGAAATGATTGCACCCATAAAACGTGCAAATACGTCAAAGGCCCCACCGATTCGCATCGCATCTGCAGCGACAGTGTTCACAATGTCACCTGCTTGGACAACGTCAGTGACTGCGCTTCCGGTGCTTGCTACGTGGTGACCAATCGCTTGTACTGTCCGGTACGCCGCATTCATCCAGTTCGTTACGGCGAGTTGATGGCGAAACATGCCACAGAGCGCCTGGAAGAGTCCGAGCAACATAACAATTGCAGCCCAGCGAAGTAGTTCAGCGAGCGAGTGATGCGCTACACCTTTATCAATCGCAACTCCAACGGCGGCCCACAATAAGGCTTGGCAAAGCATCCATCCAATGCCGAAGCAAGCATTCATAATGAGAAGCCATTTTTGATTTCTTGCTATCCAAAACAAGTAACGAAAAGGAGATCGAACGTCCGGAGTGTCTGGATTCTTTTCTGGAAGTTCTCGGAGCGGCAAACGAAGCACGAACTAGTTTGCCAGTTTTCTGCGGCTTCTTGGATTACTTCTTCAAACCCTTGCGGGTGGATAGTGAGACGACCTGTAAGCGGGGTTCTGTCCACCTTCCTTGCGGAAGGATGGGTAGCCATCCATCTAAGCGATCTACCTCGGAAGTGTCCTGTTTCCAGAACATGCGGGCCACGCGCTCCCACGTTTGATCTTGCTCCGGGTGGGGTTTACCTAGCTATCTCAATCGCTCAAGATACTGGTGCGCTCTTACCGCACCGTTTCACCCTTACCTGTTCTTAGTTGCCTAAGCCATCGGCGGTCTGTTCTCTGTGGCACTGTCCTGCACGTCACCGTGACTCACTATTCGCGAGCACCTTGCCCTATGGAGCCCCGACTTTCCTCACTACTTGTTGCCAAGTAATGCGGCTACCCAGTCCTCTCACTATCCGCAACAATTCTGACACATCAGGGCAAAAACCTCAAGAGGCATCTTTTTGTCACTGGGGGCAGGTAGCCTCGCCTCGTGGTTCCTGACGAAATTTCAACCGATACCCACATCCATGAGGTGGGAGAGTTCTATGAACTCTTGACCGCTCAGCTGGAATCGGCCTACGGCAAGCGCAACCCCCAGTGGGTCAGAGGTGAAATCGCGAAGGTCTATGAAAAAGGTCACGTCTACATCGACCTCGTTGACGCAGGATCGTCTCCATCTGATGCAAGACGACCAATGCTCGGCACTCACTGCTGGCAAGGGCCATGGGGCTCTCTCAAGCGCAAACTCTCTGAAGATGGGATAACTCTTAAAGAAGGAATGGTGGTTAACTTCCTCGGTTACGTAGACGTCTATGCGCCTCAGGGAAAAATCGGATTCACAATTATGCAGGTTGACGTTGAAGGCTTGCTCGGTGACGCAGCAAAACGTCGTGCAGATTTAATCAAGAAACTCCATGCTGAAGGTGTTGTTGAAGCGAATAAGCAAACAGTTGTTCCACCAGTGCCTCTTCGCGTTGGACTTGTTGCCAGTCCCGGGACCGAGGGATACAGCGACTTCACTGGACAGCTACTTAATTCGGGATATGGATTCGAAATTACTTTGGTGAAAACCGCCGTGCAAGGCGACACCGCTCCACCGCAAATCGCTAGTGCGATTCAAGCCCTCGATGCGCATGGCGTTGACATCATCTGCCTCGTGCGTGGTGGAGGATCGAAGGGTGACCTTTCATGTTTCGACGATGAGCGAATTGCTCGCGCTATTGGTTCATCATCAACGCCGGTCTTTACGGGCATTGGCCACACCGGTGATGAATCAATTGCTGACATCGTGGCCCACACCAGAGCCATCACTCCGACAAAGCTTGGTGAAGAGATTGCTGCTCTCGTGAGCGGATGGCACCAACGACGCGTGATCATTCCTGCACAACGAATCATGGTGGGAACTACAGAAGTTTTGGATGAAGCAACTGAATACCTCGCAGAGCGCCGCCGCACCATGATTTTTGCTGTTCGTGACCGTCTACGAGCAGAGCGCCGACACCTCGGCTCTGTTCGCCAGCAACTTCTCATGCAGAGTCGTCACGTGATGACCTCAGCAGGTCAGCTCATCACCAGCACCAAGCAACTCCTCGGTGCCTATGACCCTAAAAAGCGCATGGCCCAGGGCTGGTCGGTAACGACCAATGCCAGTGGTCAAGTGGTGAAGTCCCTTGGCGACGTTGCGGTGGGCGAGAACGTACGAGTTCTCGTTAGTGATGGATCATTTGAATCAACAGTGAATCAGAAAGATGGAAACTCATGACAAAGAACATGGACTGGAATGAAGCTGCCAGCGAACTCAACGCAATCGTTGAATCGTTTGACGAAGGCGAAGTGTCGGTTGACGACCTGTTCGTGAAACTTGAACGCGCCACCGCAATTATTGAGTCGCTAGAAGCTCGACTTGATGCAACGAAGGCAAAGGTCGAGGAACTTGCTCCTCGGATTGCTCAGGTGGCTAACGACGAATGAGCGACTCGTTTTATTTCCGACAGCTCCTCGCCGGACGTGACTTCGCAGTAGGAAACGACATTGCGCGACAAATGCTCAACTTTGCTTACGCAATTGGTGACAAGGAAACAGGGGAGGCAATCCTCGTTGACCCTTCGTACCACCCAACCGAGCTCGTAGAAAAAGTTGAAGCAGATGGCTTAAAGGTTGTTGGAGTAATTGCCACTCACTTTCATGCTGACCACATTGGCGGCGACCTCATGGGATATGAAATCCCTGGCATCGCAGAATTACTGCAGTACCGAAACGTTCCAATCCACGTGCAAGCAACTGAGGTCGCGTGGGTGACTAAGGGAACTGGTGTTGAAGCTGTAAACCTTGTCCAGCACGAAAGCAACGACATCCTAAAAGTTGGAAAGTTTGAGATTGAATTCATCCACACTCCGGGCCACACACCTGGAAGCCAGTGCATGCTGGTAAATAACTGTCTCATCAGTGGCGACACACTTTTCGTAGACGGCTGTGGTCGCACAGACTTCCCCTACTCACAACCAGAAGAGATGTACATCTCGCTCAACGAACGACTCGCCGGTATCAAAGATGAAGTCGTTCTCTATCCGGGCCACCTTTACTCAGCTGAACGTCATGCCCCAATGGGCGAAGTTCGAAAGAACAACTTCGTCTTGGCACCAGTTTCAAAAGAGCAGTGGCTAGCGATGTTCGCTCGATGACACTCAGCTCAAACGATCACGTTGTTGTAGTTGGTGCGGGGCTCGCTGGGTGGCGCTTCATTGAATCACTTCGCCGCGATGGCTATGAGGGAAAGATCACTCTGATTGGCGATGAACCCTACGCTCCCTATGACCGCCCTCCTCTCTCTAAGCAAGTTCTCTCCGGAAAATGGGATGTTGATAAAACATTGCTCGCAAGTGACGAAGCGCTCGAAAATGCGAACATCACTTCAATCTTCGGAGTGCCAGCAAAATCACTTGACGCGTCAACTCATACAGTCACACTTGAAAATGGTGAAACCGTCAGTGGAACACACATTGTCATTGCAACAGGCACTCGAGCCAGGCGGCTTTCATTCAGTGACGAGTCACTGGTGCACACCATTAGAAGCAGAGATGACATCGAGGGTCTAAACGCCCTCCTTGCGACAGTCCCTGAAGGATCAACCGTTGCTGTCATTGGTGGTGGGTTCATTGGAGCTGAAGCTGCGACTGCTCTAAAGGCCCGTGGGCTACACCCCGTGGTCCTCGAAGGACTTTCTCGTCCGCTGATTGGAGCCCTTGGAGAACAAGCATCTGAATGGTTACTTCCACTGGCACAAAACGCTGAGATTGAACTTCGAACTAGCCAAGAAATTCGCGACGTAAGCAATGGCAGTGTTATTTTCGCTGACGGAAGCACGCTGGAAGTTGCGGCAGTAATTCTTGGAGTTGGTGCAGTAGTAAATACTGAGTGGCTGCAAACTTCTGGCCTTTCACTTGAAGGTGGGGTAGTCGTTGATGAAAATCTCCTTGCTACGCCATCCATTGGGGCCATTGGCGACGTTGCAAAGTTTCCGTTTAAAGGTGAATTGACTCGAATTGAGCACTGGCAAGTAGCAACTGATCACGCTGCAGCGATGTCGCTGCACTGGGCTAAAGGTGAAAAAGCACCAGACATGGTTCCTTATTTCTGGTCTGATCAATACGGAAAGAAAATTCAGATGCTCGGTCACCCTCACCCAAGTGATGACATTGTCAAAGTCGCGGGAAGTGACGAAGAAGGCAAGTGGCTGGCGCTGTATTCACGTGCAGGGATCGTTACTGGAATTCTGTCGCTAAGCCAACCTCGTTGGCTAATGGTTTCAAAGGTGTTGCTCGACGAAGAAACAACTCTTAGCCAAGCAATGCAAATGCAGCCTTGGGCTTAATTAGCCGTTGATGTAATAAACAACATTGACCTGAACGTTGACAGACTCAGTTCCAGACTGAATTGGCACCGAAGTCTTCAAAGCGTCACTCGCAGCTGATCCGTACATGATTGGCGGTGGAGTGTTCTGAGATTCGTTATCGGTCAGACGCTTGATTTTTCCAACATGGAATTTTCCAGTAGTGCCGAGACTCTGAGCAATGCTCAGTGCATTTTGAAGTGCTTGTGCTCGCGCCATTTTGAGCGCCGCTCCATTGTGCGAAAGCGTAAACGAGATGCCACTTAGCTGCGCACCAGTTCCGCCAGCTTTAACAGCACTATCAATAACCACACCAACCTTTGAAGAGTTAGGCATGGTCACGTTCAAAGTGTCAGAGGCGTAGTAACCAGTGATAACTCCAGCATTGTTGGTAGTGGGGCTAACACTCAGGTTTGACGTTTGAATGTCTTTTTTCGCAACGCCGCCACTGATCAATGCATTTTGCACCAGTGCAATACGAGCATTGTTGGCACTCAAAGCAGCTCCAGGTGTCGGTCCATTGGTATTCACTCCGACTTGGAATGAAGCAGTATCAGGCACTGCTGTGACGGTTGCACTACCTGTGACGGCAACAGTGCCATGAGAGGAGTGGTGCGAAATCATTGCCAGTCCACCGATTAACAAGATAAGAACTAGAAGTAACTGCCAGATACGTGCGTTACCACCGCGAAAACTTTGCATCAATGAACTTCTGGTTGAAACCGGCTGGTCAATGCTCATAGGCACTCCTCAAAAACTAGAACTGCACTGAACTTAGTTCAGGAATTGTCTTTTCGGTACGCGCCACAACGAGTTTCCAGTTTTTCCGGAGAGTTTCGCGCTCTTCATCATTGATCTGCGGAGTGAATTCCTTAGCAGGAGACCAGAGATTCTCAACTTGGTCGAGCGTCAAATGACCTGCGCCAACAAGTGCCATTAGTCCCGCGCCTCGAGTCGTTGCTTCACGCTCAGTTGAAACACTGACGCGAAGTCCAGTGAAGTTACTGAAGCACTGCAAGAAGAACTCATTGGCGGTGATTCCGCCATCGACGCGAATTTCTTCTTGCTTCACACCGGTCTGGACTTCGCTGGCGAGCACTAGATCTGCTCCACGCTGGGCAATGCCTTCTAGTACAGCTCGCACCATGTGCGCCTTAGTGGTTCCACGGGTGAGTCCAAAGAAACCGCCTCGTGCACCAAAGTCCCAATACGGAGTTCCAAGACCAGCAAGGGCTGGAACAAAGGAAACGCCGTCTGAAGAAGGAACTGATGTTGCGAGTGGCTCAAGTTCAGCGAAGTCATTTACGAGTCCGAGCTCGTTCTTAATCCACTCAAGGCATGAACCAGCTGAAAGAACAATGCCTTCAATGCCCCAAGTGAGTTTGCCGTTTTGGCTTCGGGCAACGATCGGAAAACAGCCCGAAGTGTATCTATTTAGGTTTTCTGGTCCAACAGAGCCATCAATCATGTTGAGCATGGCGCCAGTTCCAAACGTAATTTTCGTGCCCTTGCTAATGCAGCTCTGTCCAAAGAGCGATGCGGACTGGTCTCCAACAAGTGCAGTGATCGGAATGTTCCCGAGTGCGCTGGCAACACCGTGTGCGCCCATGGTGTCAACGATCGTTGGCATTGTTTCTTTATCAATTTTCAAAACATCGAGAACGTGCTGGTCCCAGGATGCAATGTCAAGAGAAATGAAACCATTGACCGCAGCGTTAGAGGTATCGGTGATGTGCAGTGCGCCGTTACTGATGACGTAAGCAATCCAAGTTTCGATGGTGGCGAAGCGCAGTTCTTTAGACGGACGTCCAGATTGCTCAACGAGCCACTTGGCCTTCGTGGCGGACTGGTTCGGGGCGAGGCGAATGTTCTCACCTTGCAAAATAAGACAATCAATGACAGTTCGAAGGTCTTGCCAACCAAGTGCTGGACCTACAGGTTCACCAGTGGTCGCGTCAAAGACGATGGTTGTCGCGCGCTGGTTGGTAATTCCAACTACGTCGCACGTTCCGCCTTCACTAAGTGTTTTTGCAGAAAGCTCTAAAACAAGACGCTTGATTTCATTGGCATCAAGTTCCACTTCGCCAGGTTGTGGGGAAGTGACAGTCAGTTGTTGCTGTTGAATGTGCGAGACATGTCCTTGCTCGTCAACAATCGCGGTGCGAATTGAGGTTGTCCCAACATCAATCGCTAGTGCCCTTACCAAGGCTCGCCGCCAATACCAAGTGCACCTGGATTCATAATGTTTTCTGGGTCAAGGGCCTTCTTCATTGTTACCAGTACCTCAAACGATGAACCGAGAGCCTCTTTTACGAAGCGTGCACGATTGCGACCAACCCCGTGGTGGTGACTGAGAGCACCACCGGTTGCGAGCACAGTCTTTGATGCTGCATCCCATGCACTGCGGTAATAACTGGTTGGATCGCCACCTGGACGCCCAGCAAATGTGAAATAGAGGCATGCTCCGTCGTCGTAGGCGTGGCTCTGGTGCACCGAGGCGGCCATTGTTGTTGGAACATCTTTGAGTGCTGCCACAACCTTTTGGTGCATGTCGCTCAAGATGTCCCATGAGCCAGACACTTCAATAGTGTCGACAATGATTCCTGCTTCCCATAGGGGAACGAGTGAACTTACGTTGTTGCGGTGCGACAACCACGTGGCCACGTGCGAGTCGTCAAGTTTCGTTGCCTTCGAGCATTCTTCGCTAACAACCTTCATTGTGGCGTCACAAAGACCCTGGTCTCCCTCATCTAGAACAATGAGTGCGCATTGTTCAATTTGGAAGTTGCGCTTGGACTCTGCTTCGTCATAGAGACGAAGCACAGCAGGCTTAGCGCCACGCTTGTAGATGTTCTGACAAGCTTCAAGGCCGTCTTTAAAGGTGGCAAAGCTGTAGGCACTTCGAAGTTCGTAGGCCGGCTTTACGCGCAGCAACAGGGTCGCTTCAGTAATAACGCCCAGCGTTCCTTCTGAACCTACGAAGAGCTGCAGCATGTCTGGACCTACTGCTTGGCGTGGTCCACGGTCTCCGATTTTTACGATGTCACCATTAGCCAGAACGACAGTTAGGCCACGAACGATGTCTTCAATTTTTCCGTAACGATTTGAGAATTGTCCAGCACCGCGACATGCGAGCCATCCACCAACGGTCGCGAGGTCAAATGACTGAGGGAAGTGGCCAACGGTCCAACCCTTTTCATTGACAGCTTTTTCTAAGTCAGGACCAAAGACGCCAGCTTCAACGTGCACGAGACCAGAGTCAGCGTTGATGTTGATTATTTTGTCGAGTCCTGTGAGATCAAGTGCAATCGCACCATCTACGGCAACTGCTCCACCAACAACGCCCGAGCGACCACCTTGAGGGGTAACTGAAATCTTGTGCTTGGCAGCAATCTTTATGACCTTGGAAACTTCTTCAGTGGTTGTTGGCGTTACGACAACACCTGGCCAGTGAGGCACCCGGCCTTCATTTACATCACGAATAGAAAGGGGCCACCAGTCGCGACCATGCTGAGCACGAGACTCAGTAGAGACGTCGAAAGAGATTTTCGCAGCAGTTAAATCATCGAGCAATGCAGTTGGGGCGCTGGCGCCAATTGAATCAGTGTGAGACCCTGCAGGGTAATCATTGGGCATTGTCGGTTTAGTCATGACTGAACCCTACAGAATTAGCCCCGCACTAGTAAATTCACTCTCAACGAGCTGCGCATATGTTGCGATTTGAGCATCAATTTCGCTTGTCGACCAGCCAAAAATTGGTGCAACTTCTTCGCAAATTACCCGAGCGGCCTTGAGCGTGGCCCTGGCATCGTGCAGATGTGCTCGAGTTCTACGTGTCAGAAGGTCCACGAGTGATGTGGCCATCTCATTTTCAACACTAAAGACGAACTCAGCAAGAAGGTATGGCTGGCCGGTAATAGGTGAAGTTCCGAGGTGCGGATTCTTTTCAATTGAGGCCAGGATCTCTTGGGCATCAGAACCGAATCGTTGATACAAGTGCTGCTCGATTTCATTTGATGGACGCCAATTACTCGTTCCGTGAAACCTTAGATTTCTGGTTCGAACTGATTTCAGATTTGAGAAGTATGGCTTCAGCGCATCAACAGTGTCTTCAGCCATTTGACGATACGTGGTCCACTTTCCACCCGTGATGTGCACAACGCCGTCACCTGAGTCAGTCACTTGGTGGCGCCTAGAAAGGTCCGCGGTGCGCTCACTCAGCTCTTTGCCATTCTTTGGCGCAAGCAGTGGACGAAGCCCCGCCCATAGACCAGTGATGTCACTGGTGGTGAGGTTTGACGAAGTTGAGTTGTTGGCCGCTTTCAACAAGTACTCAATGTCTTCTGGTGTGCACAGAGGTGTATCAATTGATCCGTCGTACGCGGTATCAGTTGTGCCAATAAAAGTAAATGGTGCGTCTTCAAATGGAACCACAAAAATGCTTCGTCGGTCTCCCGGGACGCTGAATACTGCAGCGACGTCGGCGGGGAGGCGCTCACGTGGAACGCTGACGTGCACACCCTTGGCTGGCTTGATGTGGTGAGTGGCGTCATGCTTCACCATGGTGAAGACATCGTCTGCCCATACTCCCGAGGCATTTACCAATGATCGAGTGGCGATCTTGAATTCTTTTCCACTCAGTTCATCGCGACATATAACGCCGTTCACGATTCCCGCTTCATCTCTCGTGACACTGAGTGCTCGCACGTAGGTCGCAACATCGGCGTTGAAGTCCAGCGCAGCGCTTCTGCAAATACTTAGAGCAACTCGTGCATCGTCTCCTCGTGCGTCCATGTAGATGAATGCCGCTTCGAGATTGTGTGCCTTAAGTGTTGGTAGGTGATCAACAGCTTCAGATGGTGTGATCTTTTTGTAACGCTTTCCAATTCTCCATCCACCGGTGATGTCGTAGAGACGTAGTGCTGAGCCGTACGCCTTAACAAGTGTTTTGCGCATGACTGCGTTGTTGGCAAAAATTGGAATCAAAAATGGCAAGGGGCGGACCAAGAACGGCGCGTTCTCCAAGAGTCTTTGGCGTTCACGAAGATTTTCATAAACGAGCTTGAACTCTTTTTGCTGCAAGTAGCGAAGGCCACCGTGCACCATCTTCGATGACTTTGAACTTGTTCCACTGGCAATGTCACCTAAGTCAATGAGTGCCACACTTAGGCCACGTGAAGCAGCGTCGAGTGCCACCCCGGCTCCGGTCATTCCCGCACCGATAACTACAAGGTCGTAGGTCTTGGTGGCCATTGCACTTAGTGCGCTATCACGCTTAAAAATTGTCACGACTCATGTTGTCACAAAGCCAACTATCGTTCTGAACATGGACTTTGAACTATCAGATGAACTTAAGAGCCTCCAGCAAACGGTAAGGCGCATCGCCCAAGAAAAGATCAAGCCAAGGGCTCGAGAAATCGACGCAACGGGTGAGTATCCCCAGGACATCTTTGATGAATTCAAGAAGGCTGACCTACTGGGTCTCTGCATTCCAGAGGAATACGGTGGCTCAGGTGCTGGAATCCTTGGCCTCACAATCGCCATTGAAGAAGTAACGAAGTACTCAAACGTAATTGGACTGATGTTGCTTCTAACTCGACTTCCGTCGGGGCCAATCATGATCGCTGGAACAGAAGAGCAGAAACTTCGCTACCTACCTGGCATCGCAAATGGAAGCCAGCGTGCGTCGTTCTGTCTCTCAGAACCAGGAGCTGGATCAGACGTGGCGGGAATGCAGACAACTGCAAAAGCCGACCCAGACGTAACTGGTGGCTACATCCTCAATGGAACAAAATGCTGGATCTCAGGTGGAATGCAGGCTGACTGGTTCATTGTGTTCGCGAAGAAGGGTGACGCATCATCTCGTCTCCACTCTGAGATTGGTTGCTTCATTGTTGATGCAAATACTCCGGGACTTAGTCGTCCTCGCGTAGACCGCAAGATGGGTGTTCGAGGCATTGACACCGCCGACATTGTTTTTGACAATGTTCACATTGGCCCTAAGCAAGAAATCCACGGTGGGTTCATGCTCATCATGCAAGCGCTCAACGCAATGCGACCAATTGTGGCAGCACGAGGAATTGGCCTCGCTGAAGGCGCGCTCATGTACGCAACGGACTACGTAAAGAATCGTCCAGCATTCGGAAAAACAATTTCTGAGTTCCAAGGCATTCAGTGGGAGATCGCTAAGTGTGCAACTGAAATTGAAGCCGCACGACTCCTGACCTACCGCGCCGCCTGTCTTGCAGATGATGGCAAGTTCACTAAGGAATACGTTCCCGTGCTCTCGATGTGTAAGTACTACGCCGCAGAAGTTGCCGTAAGGGCTTCAGGTATTGCGCTTCAGATGCTCGGTGCTGCTGGATACATGGAAGATCACCCAATGGAGCTCTACTACCGCGATGCTCGCCAGCTAACGATTGTTGAAGGATCGAGCCAAGTGCA
Source organism: uncultured Acidimicrobiaceae bacterium (assembly GCA_937975915.1). GTDB lineage: Bacteria > Actinomycetota > Acidimicrobiia > Acidimicrobiales > RAAP-2 > RAAP-2. The sequence continues at coordinate 180,685 of CALJTY010000042.1, forward strand.
ACTAGGGCTCATTGGTAAGGGTGTTCTCGGTCACGATCTTTGGTGGGACTAAGTACTAATGGCTGGTCCACTCCAAGGAATAAAAGTAATTGAACTCGCAGGTATTGGCCCTGGTCCCTACGCCTGCATGTTGCTCGCAGACCTTGGCGCAGAAGTTCTTCGCTTAGAGCGTGGAGACTTCGATGCATCGGACGCTCCAACATGGGATCTGCTCAACAGGTCACGACCATCAGTGGCGGTTGATTTAAAGAATGAATCTGGACGCGAACTGGTGCTCCAACTCTGTGAACAAGCAGACGTGCTTATTGAAGGTTTTCGCCCAGGTGTTACTGAACGCTTAGGCGTTGGTCCAGATGACGTTTGGAAGCGCAACCCCAAGCTCGTCTACGGAAGAATGACTGGCTACGGCCAAGAAGGCCCACTGAGCCAACTCGCGGGCCACGACATTAACTACATCTCTGTTTCTGGTGCCCTGTGGCCACTGGGCCGTGCTGGAGATAAGCCAGTGCCACCACTCAATTTGGTCGGTGACTTCGGCGGAGGAGCATTGTTCTTAGTATTCGGCGTTCTTGCTGCATTGTTGCACGCGCGTGAAACCGGTGAAGGTCAAGTAGTTGACACGGCAATGGTCGACGGCGCAGCTTCACTTACAACCATGACGCACGCCTTCATGAACATGGGCTACTGGAATGAAGAGCGCGGAGTCAACATGCTCGACACCGGTGCGCACTTTTATGAAGTGTATGAAACCAGTGACGGCAAATACATGGCGGTCGGAGCGATCGAGTCAAAGTTCTACGCCGAGCTACTTGAGGGCCTAGGACTTAGCAGTGCTGAACTACCGGCACAGATGGACCGCGATCAGTGGCCAGCAATGAAGGAGCGTTTCACTGAGGTCTTTCTCACCAAGACCCGTGACGAGTGGACCGCAATTTTTGAGGGAACTGATGCTTGTACGACGCCGGTGCTTTCGCCAAGTGAAGCGGCACACCATCCTTACAATGCACAACGAAATGTTTTCTCAACACAAAGTGCAAGACAACCAAATCCAGCACCGAGGTTTTCAAAATCGCCGGGCGAAATTGGAACTCCGCCAAGCGCACCGGGTGCACGTACGCGTGAAGGATTACAAAGTTGGGGAATTAGCGAAGAGCAGATAACAGCTCTGAAAGCTGCGGGCGCGTTCGGCTAGATGTTTACAACGGGGCACGTGAGAGTACGTGTGATCCCCGGAACCTTTTGGATTGCACCAACGATGAACTTTCCAAGTTGGTCAACGCTCTCAGCCTCGCAACGAACAATTACGTCGTAGGGGCCAGTTACTTCGAAAGACTCAAGTACGCCGGGCACGTTGCGTGTAGCAAGAACAACGTTTTCGCTTGAGCCAATTTCTGACTGAATCAAGATGTATGCCTGAACTGACATGTGATGCCTTTCAATGGAAGTGACTACATTATTGCCGCTTTAGTCTCGATTCGCTAATCGCGGCTGAACCTCTTGCCAATATGCCATTGGTGGCAGTAGTCGCAGCGGTAGGCGTCAAGTTCGGCACCATTAAGAGTCCACGCAAGCTGGGCTGCGCTCTTGGCTTCACTTTGAGTTCGGTAAGGGCTTTTTGGTGTGCCTTCACGCGTGAAGTGTGAAGACACTCGACCAAGTGGCCTCACTGCATCGGGTTTTTTACGTCTGTGCTTCATGTCACATAAACACTACCCAGATGGATAGGGTTTTAGACGTGAGCATTCAGTCCGACACAGAACTTCATGTAGTTACGACACCTCAAATAGATGAAGGTGACCACGAACGCTTCACGCACATTGTTCTTGAAGGCTTCACTAAGAAAAGTGGAAAGTTCAAAAAACTGAATAACTCGGTCGTCGAGGGAATGATTAATGCAACGCCAGTTAAGGCTCTATGTGGAAAAGAATGGGTACCAGGCAAGGACCCGAAGAAGTATCCACTCTGTCCAACTTGCAAAGAGATTGCCACTTCAATGGGATGGACCCTTCCCGAAGGTTAGAAGTCCACTTTTCGCTAGTAGGGTCAACTGTCATGAAAAAAATTCTCGTACTCTCAGGCTCGCTTCGAAAAGATTCATTCAATTCACGTCTCGCTAACTACATTTCCAAGAATCTTCCAAGTGGCTACGAAGCAACCTCATTCGACCTTGGACAAATCCCGCTGTACAACAGCGACATTGACGGTGAGAATTCACCAACAGGAGTTGTTGCGTTCAGAGATGCACTAAAAGACGCCGACGGAGTGTTCTGGACTAGCCCTGAGTACAACTACGCAATTCCCGGTGTGGTGAAGAACGCAATCGACTGGGCGAGTCGACCAATGATGCCAAAGAACAGCATTGTTGGAAAGCCAATGAACGCAGTTGTGGCAACGATGTCTCCTACCAATGGTTCGAGAGCTCTCGCTGACATCAAGCGCATCTGGAATAACTGTGGTGGTTACTCAGTAATGACCTATGACACGGTGCTGCAAGCAGCGCACACACGCTTTATCGATGACAACGGCACTGACTCACTCGAGCCAATGGCTAAGACAACCGTTGACATGTGCATTGCCAACCTTGTTCGTGCGATTGAGTTGAACGCCGGTGCCACACCACTCGCTAACTGGGAAGCATTCATTGCTTCGATGAAATAATGCCAAACGTTCTTTTCATCCAACACGAAGAAGAAGATCGTCCAGGACTCGTTGGTGAATCGTTCGCGAAACTTGGCTACAACGTCTACCTAGAAGCACTCAACGAAGGACTGCCAACACCGTCTGTAGATGGAATGGACGCACTGGTAATTCTTGGCTCAAAAGAATCCGTCTATGACCCTGAAGTTAAAGCTGCATGGTTTGATCGTGAGTTGGAACTCATTGGTGACGCAGTAGCTAAGGACATTCCAGTTTTAGGAATCTGCTTTGGCGCCCAAGCCCTTTGCACCTTTCATGGTGGCAAGGTTTCAAAGGCCGAGGAAGCAGAAATTGGTTGGTACGACATTGAACCAGTTGCTGGATCGGGAATTTCTTCTGGCCCTTGGTTTGAGTTTCACTTCGATTCGTGCAGCACACCAGAGAACGCAGAAATTCTTGCGAGCTCGCCGCGTGCGGTGCAGGCATTTGCCGTTGGCAAAAACCTGGCCGTCCAATTCCATCCAGAGATTGACGGACAGCTGCTTAACGAATGGTTTGAGCTTTCACGTGATCCAGGAATGTACTCAACCGCGATGCTGGAGCAAGCAGTGGATGAAACTCCAGAAGCACGACGTCGAGTGGCAGCGCTCGTGAACACCTTCTTAGAGCGCGCTGGGCTCAAAGCAAACTAGTAGTGGCTGTCTTCGCCATTCTCACAAGTGCGCGAGAAAAAGGACGCACCGGTCCGGCTTCGGCGAACTACGAAATAGGTCGCAATAATTCTCTCGCAGAAAACCTGATGCTTCGAGGTCATGAAGTTGTGATGTGGTGGGATGAACCCGCTGGCGATTTACTCAGAAGCGACATAGACCTCGCAGTTCTAAGAAGCGGTAAAGCCGTGAATATCTCTCGTGGCCTAGCTCTTGAGCAACGTGGTGTGCTGGTGCTTAACAATCCATCGCTTCATGACAATGCGAGTGATAAATGGAAAACCGCTCTCGCATTTGAGCGTGATGGCATCACTCACCCGAGCACTCACCTCGCCAAGGGTCCAGTTAAGGAAATTCAAGTTGTTTTAAAGAAACGCAGGGGCAGCGGGGGACACGGCGTAGAAAAAGTCCCTGGCACCGACGTTCCTAATGACGAGTCGTACATTGTCCAGCCGCTCGTCGAATGGACTGACGACTTGCGAGCGACGGTCATCAATGGTGAGGTTGTCTACACCCTTCGTCGCCGACCAGCGCCGGGTGAGTGGCGAACAAACCTCGCACAGGGTTCTCATTTTGAAGAAGCCACGGACGTTCCAGAAGAAGCAAAAGAACTTGCGGTTGAAGCTACGAAGTCTCTTGGTCTGTTGTGGAGTGGGGTTGACCTTCTCTTGGGCCCTGATGGATGGGTGGTCCTAGAAGCAAACCCTGGAACAACCCTGTATGGCGCAACTCGTCCAGACGGAGTTCGTATTGTTGATCACCTCGCTGCTTTTCTCGAATCGCAACTTTGAGCCTTTCCTAAGTAGGATTACTAGGTGAGTAGTGAGAATTCTTTAGCGGCCCCAGTGCCCGTCCATATTGAACGCCCAGCAACTGGCGGCGCCGTAGGTCGGCTCCCAGATGGACGCGTTGTCTTTGTTCGCCACACCCTTCCAGGTGAATTCGTCAATGTTCGAGTCACCGAAACAACTGCCAGCTTTTCTCGTGGTGATGCGGTTGAAGTTCTTGAAGCAAGCCCTGAGCGCGTAAAGGCTCCTTGCAATTTCGCCTACCCAGGTGGTTGTGGAGGCTGCGACTTGCAGCACGCATCTAAGACTGCTCAGTACAACTGGAAGAAAGCACTCGTTACAGAGCATCTAAAGCGCATTGCTGGGATTGACTACGACGTCACCATAAGCGCACCAGAAGGCAGCGGTGAAGGATCTCGTACCCGTCTTCGTTGTTCAGTTAATGAAGACGGCCAACTATGTCTTCACCTCTCTCGCTCACATGAACTAATCGCTATTGATGCTTGCTGGATCGCTAACTCCAAGTTTGCGCCAGCTTTTCAAACATCGTGGGATGGAGCAGAAGAAGTTGAGCTTCGAGCGATTGGCGATGGTGAACCTTTTGCCGTATCACGACGTGAAACGCATCGCGGAACAATTTATGAAATCACTTCACTTCATGGTGAACCGCTCGAGCCTTCAACACAGTCACGAGTCGAAGTGCAGGGCCACTACTTCTCAGTTGGTCCACGTGCGTTCTGGCAATCTCACCAAGATGCCCCCGAGATGCTCCTTTCAAAAGTTCTTGAATTTGCTGACGTGAAGACTGGTGACCACGTTGTTGACCTCTTCAGCGGGGTTGGTCTCTTTGCCGTTCCGCTCGCGAAAGCTGTTGGCCCGACCGGAAAAGTGACTGCAGTTGAATCTTCTGCTTACGCAGTGCGAGACGCTCGCCAGAATGGTGACGGACTTCGCCACCTAAAGGTGAAGGAATGGGCAGTTACGCCTCGTTCTATAAATGACTCAGTTGCCCCTGGTGACGTTGTGGTGCTTGACCCACCGCGCAGTGGTCTCGCTAAGGGTGTTGTTGACGCGCTGGTTCGACGTGAACCACGTCGAGTGGTCTATGTCTCGTGTGACGCTGCAACCTTCGCTAGAGATCTCAAACTCCTCTTGGCAGGTGGCTATGAGCTGAAGAAATTAGAGGCTTTTGACCTTTTTCCGATGACAGAGCACGTAGAACTCGTCGCATTACTTGACAAGAGCCTCTAAAGGGTAGAGAGTGCAAACGAGGGAAGAAAACCTCGTCCCTCAAAGAGGGAGAAATCATGTCAGTCAAGCTTGATCACAGTCACCGAACTACCGCACAAAAAATTTTCGGTCACCCGTTAAACCACAACATTAAATGGCATGACGTTTTAGTTCTGCTGGCCCGCTTTGGGGTTGTGCACGAAACGCACAGTGGTAACTGGGCAGTCACTGTTGATGAAGTGGTGACTTCATTCGGATCAACTCGCCCGAAGGATTTGACTGACGATCAAGTCATTAAGGTTCGCCACTTTCTTCAAGCTCATGGAATAAACCTTGAGGTATTGAACGCTGCCTAACTTCCAGCCGGTACCGTAGTCCGGTGAGTGAAAACGTCTTTGTACTTGTGCCACCTTCTGAGGGCAAAGCAGAGGGTGGTCGCGTCACTGCAAAGATTGGAGAATTTGACACACTTCTTGCGAGTGAGCGAAAGAAAGTAGTCAGCGCACTGCGCAGTGCTGTCTCTAAAGGAACTAAAGCAGAGCTTGCAAAACTCCTCAAAGTTCGTGGTGATTTACTCGACCGCGCCCTGGTTGCCACGAAAGCGCTCTGCGCGGGAAAGCCCTCACTGCTTCCAGCGCATCAGCGCTACACCGGAGTTGTCTGGGGGCACTTAGACCCTGCATCGCTTTCAAGCGCACAGCGCAAACGCTTACTTGTGCCATCGGGTCTTTATGGAATAACAACCGGAGAAGATTTGGTAGCGGACTATCGACTGAAGATGGACATTTCAGTTTCACCACTTGGCAATGTTGGTCAGTTCTGGAAGGAACCTCTCACTACTGCGCTCATGAACAAGTTGCGTAACAAAACAGTTATTAACTTGCTCCCAAAAGAACATGAAGCGGCAATTGACTTTGAACAGCTGTCTGGCGTTGCCAATGTTGTTCATGTTGTCTTCGCGACCAGTGATGGATCAGGCGCCGCGGGTCACGATGCTAAAGCTGTGAAAGGAATACTTGCGAGGCAGCTGCTGGTTGATGGAATTAGCGGCATTGAGAAATTTTCTTGGCAAGGCTGGAAGATAAAACGTCGAGGGGACAACTTCGTTGTCATTGCTCCGAAGCCTAAAAAATAGTCGCCATAAATAAGTAAAACCCGCACCTCGCGGTACGGGTTTTACTTTCGTGGAGATGCCGGGTATCGAGCCCGGGTCCAGTAGCTTCTTAATGATTCTTCTCCGAGCGCAGTCGACAGGAAATTGTCGGGAGCGGCTCTACTGTCAACACCGAAGACGCACCGTATCTAGCTAAGTTGTCCCATCGAAACCACTAGCGAGTCTCGTTGGTAAGTCCTACTTTTATGACACCCATTTACTAAACCGCAGGACTGGGTCTAGGTGGATGTTGCTACCTAAGCAGCAAGCGCAAGCTGAGGCTTGGCGTTTATTTATTTTTTCAGGCTCTTTAACGTGGATCCTGAGACCACGGCTCGCTTCACTCACCTCGACGACTTCTGTCGAAACAATTCATCCCCATGGATTTAGCAGCTGCTTTAGCTGCGTAGTAAGCATACCTTCTGTTGACCAGAATTCCAACGGGAGGCCGAGTGGCGAAGCGCTTCTGAATGATTTGCTCGACTTATGAGTTAAAAGTAGGTCCAGCGAGTCCAGGGGCGTGTGTGAAATTCATCTTCATGTGAGTGGTCGCGGCCGCGGTACGAGCGAACTTTCGCGTTAATCGCTTCGACATTTGCATACTCATTCGATTCTTGGATCCAGTAAAGATATGATTCGACGTATGACATGTGTCTCCTTGTAGGGGCCACACCAAGTATGAAGTATTGGTCTGTGAACAGGCCGAAAAGTAAACGAAAAGTGCGTGACGCTTAACTGAATTTTTCGATGTTGCGAGTGGTTCGCTGAATTTCTCGTTCGGCGTCACGTTTCTTCAGCGCTTCTCTGCGGTCTTGCTGCTTTCGACCCTTGGCGAGAGCAATTTCCACCTTGGCTTTTCCATCTTTGAAGTACACCTTGGTGGCGACAATTGTGAGTGGTTGCATGCGAGTCTGGTCCCACCACTTGTCGATCTCTCGACGGTGGGCGAGGAGCTTTCGTTTCCGGTCTGGATCATGTGTTCCAAAACCCACCGCATTCACCCAAGGTGGGATGTGCATTTGATAAATCCAGATTTCATTATTTTCAATTCTTGCGAACGCTTCTCCAATTTGAGCTTTTCCCTGGCGAAGGGATTTCACCTCAGTGCCGGTGAGAACCATTCCACATTCCATCGTTTCTACTAATTCGAAATCATGTCGGGCGCGACGATTTGAGGCGACGATTTGGTCACCTTTTTTGGCGTCTTCCTTCTTTTTGTCACGCCGCGCTTGGATTTGTTTAGCCCTGGCCACTCTTCAAGCGTACTTACGTACTAGAGGATGTTTTTTGGTCACGCTATTGCGAAGTACCACTAAAGTTGACTAAGTTAGTCATCTATTAGATCGAGTTAGGAACACCATGTCTGCAGTCATCCGAATTCCAACAGTGCTTCGCCAAGCAATGGGCGGACTTGCAGTTCTTGACACTGACGCCACAACAATCGGTGGAGTGCTTAAGCAGATCACTGATGCGTACCCGGTTGTTAAGCCTCAACTTCTCAATGAAGACGGAACGCTTCACCGGTTCTTGAACGTTTACATCAACGACGACGATGTTCGTTACCTCGGTGGCGTTGACGCACCGGTTGCTGACGGCGATGAAGTCACCTTGCTTCCTGCAGTTGCAGGTGGAGCTCAGTAGTGGCTCGTTTTGAATCAGTTCTTCAACTAATTGGCAATACGCCAGTCATTGACATCAGCGCGCTTTCACCAAAGCCGAACGTAAAGATTCTTGCCAAGCTTGAAGGTCGCAACCCGGCTGGTTCTGTCAAAGACCGCATTGCATATTCACTAATTGAAGCTGCTGAGCGAGATGGCATTTTGATACCTGGAAAGCCCGGTCAGATTCTCATCGAACCTTCATCGGGTAATACTGGAATTGCACTCGCAATGGTGTGTCGCCTGCGTGGCTACCACCTAAAAGTTGTTCTTCCTTCAAACGTGTCACCAGAGCGACGTCAGTTGCTGCTTGCCTGGGGAGCAGAGATCATTGACTCGCCCGGTAGCGAGGGATCCAATGGGGCAGTGCGCCTGGCGCAAAAGCTCAGTGCAGAAAATTCTGACTGGGTATTTTTGTATCAGTACGCGAACCCAGCGAATCCAATGGCGCACTACACGACAACTGGTCCAGAAATTCTTCGAGACGTTCCTGAGATTACGCACTTCGTAGCGGGACTTGGAACTTCTGGAACATTGATGGGTGTTGGCAAATTTCTAAAAGAGCAGAAGCCTGGCACTCAAATCTGGGCCATTGAACCACCGAGTGGTGAAATGGTTGATGGACTTCGCAACCTCGATGATGGTTACATCCCACCAATCTTTATTGACGCTGGTGGCGAAGCATTGCTCGACCGCAAGGTGATTGTTCGACCAAAAGAATCAATTGAGTGGACAAGACGCATGACTGAAGTGGGTCTCTTTGTAGGCATTTCTTCTGGAGCCATCATGTCTGGTGCCGTGAAGTGTGCCAACACGATTCCTGACGACCAAGAAGCAACAATTGTCACGATTGCCTGTGACGATGGCTGGAAGTACCTGTCAACTGGCGCCTGGAGCGACGACATCGATGAAGTCGTTGAACGAGCCAAGAAAATCATTTACTTCTAAATCTCCGCTACCGTTAAGACGCACAACACGGTGTTTTTAAGGAGCCCCATGTCATTTCAGCGCGCCGATGGCCGAACCCCAGATCAGGCCCGTCCACTCTCATTTGTACGCGACTACACCGACATGGCAGCAGGTTCAGTCCTAGTTAGCTTTGGTCGCACAAAAGTTCTCTGCACCGCTTCAGTTGAAGAAGACGTTCCACGTTGGCTAAAGGGATCTGGCAAGGGATGGGTCACCGCTGAGTACTCAATGCTTCCTGGTTCTACGCCAGAGCGCAATAACCGCGAAGCCGCAAAGGGAAAGCAGTCTGGACGCACCCAAGAAATTCAGCGCCTCATTGGGCGTTCACTTCGCACTGTTACTCGCCTCGAACTCCTTCCGGACCTCGCGATAACGGTTGACTGTGACGTGCTCCAAGCTGATGGTGGAACGCGCACTGCTTCAATCTGTGGAGGATACGTTGCGCTCCATGACGCAATCACTCGTCTTGTTGAGAAGGGGACAATCAAAGAGCACGCGCTCAGTGACTTTGTTGCAGCGATTTCTGTTGGCATCGTTGGCGGTGTTCCCATGCTTGATCTCCCTTACGAAGAAGACTCACGCGCAGACACCGACATGAACGTTGTGATGACTGGTGCTGGTCGATTTGTTGAGGTGCAGGGGACGGCAGAACAAGAAGCCTTCTCTAGAGAAGAGTTAAGTCAATTGCTCGACTTGGCACAAAGTGGCATCAGCGCTATTCACAGCGCGCAACGTGCAGTTCTTGCAACACCACCATCCCCTCGATGATCACATTTGTTTTAGCTACCGCCAATCCCCACAAGAAAGTGGAGATGGAGTCGGTTCTCAGCGCACTCAACATCAACGTCCTTCCACGACCAGCTGATGTTCCAGACGTAGATGAAACTGAAACCACCCTTGAGGGCAATGCACTTCTTAAAGCCCGAGCACTCGTCGAGGCCACCGGACACGCTGCCGTCGCCGATGACACTGGACTCTTTGTGGACGCCCTCGATGGAGAGCCCGGGGTCTACAGCGCTCGCTACGCCGGCCTTGGCGCAAGTGATGAAGAGAATGTCGTTAAGTTGCTCGGCAAGCTCTCGGGTGTTGGTGCACCGCGCACGGCGAGGTTTAGGACTGTTATCTGCGTTGCCTACCCCGACGGAACTTCTCTCAGCGTTGAAGGCGTCCTAGAGGGCACTATTGGCACTGAGGCCAAAGGGAGCAATGGCTTCGGATACGACCCAGTCTTTTTGCCGTCGCACGCTGGGGGTAAAACGCTGGCTGAAATGACTTTGGATGAGAAGAATGCCACTTCACACCGTGGCAATGCCCTTCGCTCGCTCGCAGAAGCTTTAGAAAAGCGTTAGTTCACAGATATTTCACCTTTAGGCTGTTCCCGTGACCGCCAAAAGACTCCCAATGTTTCCGCTCGGGATGGTCATCTTCCCTTATCAGACGGCTGGGCTTTATGTGTTTGAACCCCGCTATCAACAGATGCTTTTAGACCTTGATAGCGAGGGAACCTTTGGCACAACTTTGATCGAACGTGGCTCAGAAGTTGGCGGTGGCGACGTGCGCCTCGGCAACGGAACCGTAGTGAAGATCGTTGCCAGCCAGAAGACTAGTGACGGCACATCACTTCTCGTAGTTGAGGGGATTGAGTGTTGCGAAGTTGTTGAGTGGCTGCAAGACGATCCCTACCCGCAAGCAATTGTGCAGGAACGTCACTGTACGGATTGTGGCATTGATGAAACATTGCTGCGCTCAACTGAATCAGCGGTGAAAGCGCTTCGAGCCCTACAGAGTGAAATTAACTCCGATGACTACACCAGGTCGAACTGTGAAATGGATAGCGATCCAAAGATTCGAAGCTGGCAGTTGTGTGCAATGACTCCAATGTCAATCCTTGACCAGTTCAAGGTTCTTAGCTTGGCTAACCCCAATGACCGTCTGCGACTTCTTTCAGAAATCTGTTGCGAACGATACGGTGACTTCCAGCGAATGCTGGCTATTGATTCTTTGAACTAGCGAAGCGCAAGTAAGTCAACAACGAAGATGAGCGTTTCACCTGGCTTGATTACTCCGCCAGCACCCTGATCTCCGTAGCCAAGGTGTGAAGGAATAACAAGACGACGACGTCCGCCGATCTTCATTCCAACAACGCCTCGGTCCCAGCCCTGGATTACGTAACCAGCTCCAAGTGGGAATGAGAAGGTGTCACCACGGTTCCACGATGCATCGAACTCTTCGCCCGTTGAGGCAGAAATTCCTACATAGTGGACAACCGCGGTTTGACCTGGTGTTGCTTCATCACCACTACCAACAACGATCTCTTCAATAAGAAGGTCGTCGGGGGCAGGGCCAATGTGTGGTTCTACAAGTGGTTTTTCAGACATGGTTACAAACTTTAGCGGCGTGAACGTCCGCCACCAACAACGCGTACGTTGCGAGCTTCGCGGCCCTTTGGACCCTCGGCCTCTTCGAATGTGATCTTCTGTCCTTCGCTCAGTGACTTGAAGCCGTCACCTTGGATTGAAGAGAAGTGAATGAACAAGTCGTCACCCTTGTCGTCGCTTGCGAACCCAAATCCCTTTGAGTCGTTAAAGAAACTAACGGTGCCTTCTTTTTCCTTACCGCCACGAGGTGATGCAGAACGGTCTGCGAAGTCACGACTTGGACGACGGTCGTTGCCGCGGTCTGGACGTGCTGCGCGGTCACGGTCTGCGAATCCACGCTCAGGTCGGTCTCCACGAGGGGCACGGTCTGCGAATCCACGCTCTGGACGGTCTCCACGAGGAGCACGGTCAGAGAAGCTGCGCTCAGAACGAGCACCACGGTCACGGTCACCGAAACTACGAGGACCACGGTCACGGTCGCGTGAAGATGAGCGCTCCGAGCGACCCTTGCCTCCACGGTCATCAAGACGCTCAGTCGCTGCAACGTCGTCAACAGCACCAAGGCGAATTGCCGGTGCGTCTTCGCGAGGCTCGATCATTGTTGGAATGCCAAGAGCCTTCTGCAGACGCTTCACTTGACCAATTACGTCTTCACCAACGAGTGAAATAACTGCACCAGTGTTACCGGCACGGCCAGTACGACCAGAACGGTGAAGATAGTCAGTTGCCTGGGCTGGTGGATCGTAGTGAACCACTACTGGGAGTAGGTCAATGTGAATTCCACGAGCAGCAACGTCAGTTGCAACTAGTACACGAACCTGGCCACTCTTAACGCTGCGAAGTGCGCGTTCACGCTGAGCCTGTGTGCGGTCTCCGTGAAGGGGGACTGCAGAAATACCACGCTCTTCGAGTTGACGAGCAAGACGGTCAGCACCGTGCTTGGTACGGGTGAAGACAATTGCGCGGTCGTATTCTTCAACAATGTCAGCAGTCATCTGTGGACGCTGGTCACGTGGAACACGCCAGAAGAAGTGGTCAACATCACTAGGAGCTTCTTCTCCAACAACGTCGTGGATAACGGCATCGTTAGTGAATTCTTTTACGAGTGACTTAACGTCTGGTCCCATTGTTGCTGAGAACAACATGACGTGACGGTTAGGAGCAGTAGCTGAAATGATGCGACGTACGCAAGGCAAGAAGCCCATGTCAGCCATTCGGTCAGCTTCGTCAACAACAACAGTGGTGCAGCTCTGAAGGTCAAAGGCACGTTGTTCGAGCATGTCCTCTAGACGACCTGGGCAAGCAACAACAACGTCAACGCCAAAGTTCAGTGCCTTACGAGCAATGTTGTACGAAGTACCACCGTAGATAGTGATGATGCGACGACCCTTGTCTTCGGTCAACTGCGCGAGCTCCTTTTGCACCTGAGCTGCAAGCTCACGTGTAGGAACAAGGATCAGGGCCGTAGGTTTGCGTGGGCGAGCCTTTTCGAGGCGGGCGAGCAGGGGAAGACCGAAGGCGAGAGTCTTTCCAGATCCCGTTGCGGCCTTTCCGACAACGTCTTTACCCGCGAGGGCGTCAGGGATAGATGCTTCTTGGATCGGGAATGCTTCAGAAATACCGCGTGAAGCGAGACGCTCTACAAGGTTTGATGGCACGCCGAGGTCGGCAAAGGACATGGACATAGAAACTCCTACAAGTTGAGATGAGCCCAACTCGAAGTTTCATATCGAATCGGTCTCTACCGCGATGTTGCGGCGAAACAGCAAATACAACGTTACTACGACCCATTGGCAAATAGCAAGGGAAACTTTAAAAACTTGGTGCGGGCGGAGGGACTCGAACCCACACTCCGTAGAACTGGTACCTAAAACCAGCGCGTCTGCCAATTCCGCCACGCCCGCAGGGTTTCTACTCTAGGCGAAATCGGCAGGGTGTCTGGAGCGGGCACGGTAGATTGGACGTATGAGTGACACATCAATGGCCGATTACTTCGGCAATAACGACCTAACCAACCGACTTTTACGCAATCGAATCATCTTTTGCACCTCAGCGGTTGACACCGACATGGCTAATAGGGTCTGCGCACAGCTGTTGCTCCTAGAAGCAGATGACCCAACCAAGGACATCAGCATCTACATCAACTCTCCTGGTGGATCTGTTTCAGACGGCCTCGCCATCTACGACACCATGCAGTACGTCAGCAACGACATTCGAACAATCTGCTTCGGAATGGCAGCATCAATGGGTCAGTTCCTTCTTTGTGCCGGAACGCAGGGCAAGCGCTTCTCGCTTCCTAACACTCGAATCTTGATGCACCAACCACACACCGGTGGTGGAGTTTTCAAGGGTCAAGCAACCGACATCGCGATTTGGGCGGAAGACTTCGCCAAGTCACGTCACCGCCTTGCTGAGTTGACAGCTCGTCACACCGGCCAGCCGCTGGAAAAGATTCTTGCTGACTCAGAACGTGACCGTTGGTACTCACCAGAAGAAGCGCTTGAATACGGATTCATTGACGCTGTCATCGAGCACTCGGCGTTAACTAAAGGCGACTAGTGAGCGAAGCTACGTCGGACGGCGGCGTTCGACGTTCACTCGATGATGCACCAGTACGCGTTGTCAGTGTCCGACCCGGGTTGCTTGCTCGGCTGAAAAACCTCGTTAATCGACGTGAGCTCCTCGTAAACCTGATTCTTTCTGACATCAAGATTAAGTACAAAGGATCTTCGCTTGGTCTCTTGTGGTCAATGATTTCTCCAGCGCTTTCGCTCTGTATCTACTTCTTGGTCTTTTCGATCTTTCTGAAGAACGGAATTCCTAATTTCGTCATTTACCTGTTCTCTGGACTTATTGCTTGGAATATGTATCAGACTTCAGTTAACACTGCGACCGGGGTAATTGTTGACCGGGCCGGACTAGTAAAGAAGGTTTCGTTTCCGCGTGAAATTTTGGCGCTCGCCAACGTGGGCGCCTCCGTTGTTTATTTCGTCATTCAAGTAGGAGTCCTTGCAGTCTTCTTGTTGATTGCCGGACACGCACCAGCATGGAACTTCATGTGGTTGATGCCAATTTCGTTTATTGCGCTCTATCTCTTTAGTGCAGCGATGTCCATGCTCATGTCCGCCATCACGGTGTACATGCGAGATGTAAAGCACCTTATTGAAGTGATCTTGCAGCTGTGGTTCTACATGACACCGATTGTCTACTCCTACGAGAACACGCTGTCTCCAGCGCTCAATCGCCACGGCCTGACGTTTTTGTACTTCTTAAATCCACTCACGCCAATTGTCTTGACGTTCCAGCGCATCTTCTATGGCGATACCTCAGTCCATTCTCTCGTGGCACCACACGCCGTGATGCAAGTGTTGCCAACGTGGTCGATGACTACATTCTTTGAAATCAATGCAGGCATCGTTGGAATCATGATTATTTTCTTCCTCGTGGCAGAAGTTATCTTCGGTCGTCTTGAAACAAACTTTGAGTCGGAGCTCTAATGGCGAACGTTATTGAAGTTGACAACATTTCCAAGAGCTTCAAGATTCATCATGAACGTCACCAGACGCTTAAAGAGCGCCTTCTCCACCCAAAATCTGGAACAACAGAACTCTTTAGTGCACTCAACAACGTCAACTTCACAATCGCAGAAGGTGAAACAGTTGGCATTGTTGGACATAACGGATCTGGAAAATCGACACTTCTGAAGTGCATCTGCGGAGTCTTGCAACCTTCGTCAGGTGAGATTCGACTTCGCGGAAGTCTTGCTGCGTTGCTTGAGCTCGGAGCCGGATTCCAAGGTGAACTTTCTGGTCGCGACAACGTCTATCTCTATGGCGCAATGCTCGGCTTTTCTCGCAAGATGGTTGATCGAATATTCGACGAGATTGTGGCCTTCAGTGAAATTGAACAATTCATTGACACTCAAGTCAAGTTTTACTCGAGCGGAATGTATGTTCGCTTGGCCTTTGCCGTTGCGGTGAGTGTGAGCCCTGACATTTTGGTTGTTGACGAAGTGCTCGCCGTTGGTGATGAGCGTTTCCAGCAAAAGTGCATTGATCGCATCAAGAAGTTCCAAGAAGAAGGCCGCTCAATTCTTCTGGTTACTCATAACGCAGATCAGGTCCGCGCACTTTGTAATCGTGCCATTGTGCTTGATTCAGGACTCATGATTGCCGACGGCCCAGCCAGTGAAGCACTTCGCGTATTTCGCGAGCATCAGTTAGAAGATGCCCATGCCAATGATGTCGCTGGAACGCAGGCGAACATCAACATTGATTCAGTGACCACACCAAGCGGTTCATTCGAAGTGAGAAGTGGCGCTGGTATTCACCTTGACGTGAATCTAAACGCTGAGCAGGCGTACAGCGGAAACTTCATGTTTGAAATTTTTACTCGCACCGGACTGCTGGTGAGTCGAAGCGACCCACAGGCTTCGCCAGTCAATTTGAAGCAAGGGTCAAATCGCATTGGTCTTGATATTGCCCAGCTTCCATTGCTCGACGGTGTCTACGACATCAACGTTGGCATTGTTGACCAACGTGGAGCAACCGTTATTTCTTGGAAAGAACAAGCTGCTTCGATGCAGATTATCTACGAAGGTCGCGAAAGCGGCATTGTAGAAATTTCTTCTTCAATCGAGCAGTAGTTACGCCTCGAGGCGACTGAAGTTCTTCAGCGCACCGAAGCGACCGAGCTTGCCACAGTCGAAGCCGTGATCAGCACTGGTAAGCATCTTTAGATCGCCCCGTGAGTTTCCGTACGCGTAGACCACTGGCTTAGAAGCAAAGCCCTGCTCTGAAATCCATTCGTTGAGGCGGCGAATTTTCTCTGAGCCACGACAGTTCTTCCCTAAATACATTCCGGTCAGTTTGTTTCTCGCGTCAACTCCAAGTCGAGTTCCACATCCGCCGTTCGCCCCAAACGTTTCGCCAACAACATCGACGTAGAGCTGTGGTGATGCAGAAACAATTACCACCTTGTGGCCTTGATCGAGGTGCCATCTCAAGCGTGCAATCACGTGAGCGCGGCCATTGGTTTCTAAGTGGTGAAGAATGAACTCTCGAGACCTTGCCTGAACTTCAGCGACATCTCTACCCGCAAGAAGTTTGTGAAATAAACGTTCTTTTGCGTTGTCGGCGGCTGAACCACTTTTGATTGCGCCAATAGTGAGGGGAGTGATAAGTGAAAGTCCGGCTGAATAGGTGGCACGTGTGCCCGCAATAAAGCGCAACCAGTGAACGACGCTCCCACCTTCGCTGAGTGTTCCATCTAGGTCAAACGCGGCAACAGTCGGGTTCTGCAATTCGGACATTCCTCTAGTTTCACAGGGTTTTGAGGCTCTGCGTGCAATAACCTACAAATCCCATAGACATTTGCAACAATTCAGATATATCCACTACAGTAAAGGAACTCAGTCAAAGGACTGAGTTTTTCACTCGAAGGAGTATCAAATGGCGATTCGTCTTGGTGACGTGGCCCCGGACTTTACCGCGGAGACCACCGAAGGAACAGTCAACTTTCACGAATGGCTCGGCGACGGCTGGGGCATCTTGTTCTCACACCCTAAGGACTTCACACCTGTCTGCACTACCGAACTTGGTGGCTTTGCAGCTCGTAAGGCTGACTTCGACAAGCGCAACACCAAGATCATTGGTGTTTCAGTAGACGATGTTGCTTCACACGACAAGTGGAAGGCAGACATTGCTGAGACTCAGGGCACAGCTCTTAACTTCCCACTTATTGGTGACGAGTCAAAGACTGTTGCAAACCTTTACGACATGATCCACCCAAACGCAAACGACACACTCACTGTTCGCAGCGTGTTCGTTATTGGGCCAGACAAGAAAGTAAAGCTAACTCTTACCTACCCTGCATCAACTGGTCGAAACATCGACGAAGTTGTTCGTGTACTTGACTCACTTCAGTTGACTGCAAACTACTCAGTAGCAACTCCAGTTAACTGGGTTGATGGTGGAGATGTAATTATCGTTAACTCAATCAGTGACGAAGACGCTGTAACTAAGTTCCCTAAGGGCTTCAAGAAGCTCAAGGACTACTTACGCGTAACACCACAGCCAAACAAGTAATTCTTTTACCAATAAAAAAGCGGCCGCTTTCGAGCGGCCGCTTTTTTATTACTCAGAGCAAAATTACAGCGCTAGGTGTATCCGAAGGGCTTCGTCGATTGCTTCCATGACGTTCTGGGGCACTTCACCAATTGGCGAACCGAGTCTCTTCACTGAAATCGAGCGAACTTGTTCAGCTTGGGCTTTTGAATCAATACTCAAGCCAGTCGCTTCTGCCATTAACAGCACCTGAAAAGGGTGAATTCGAGTTACGTTGGAAGTTACGGGAACAACACTGATCACACCAAAGCCATTTCGCTCAGCAGAACTGTTGGCTCCGTCGTTACTGACAATGACAGCTGGGCGTTGCTTGTTGGCTTCACCACTTAGCGCTGGCTCAAGATTTACTAAATAGATTTCGCCGCGTTGCACTTAGAGAATCCCGTCACTGGATGTTGCGTCCCAGGATGCTTCGTATTCTTCATTCCACTCCAACCATGCAGATTCATAAGCAGAAGCAAGCCCATTGGCTCGAAGTAGGCGTACAGCTTTGTGGAGCGCGGCCGAACGAGAGGCGAGACCCTTTTCTTCTGCATAAGCGTCGAGGAATCGGACATCTTCATCTGGCAAGCTCATACTTATTTTCATACTTTAATACTACCACAAGTAGTATTAAAGTATGAATCTTTAGTCGAGAATGCTGTCGCGTAGTTCTCTCTTTAGAACTTTGCCCTGAGGATTACGCGGAAGTGGTTCGGTTCGAAAGATCACCTTTGTCGGAACTTGGAACTTCGCAAGGCGTTGGGCCACGTGGCGTGAGATTTCTTCACCCTCAATAACCCTTCCAGGTCGAAGAACAATCACTGCAGCGACTTCTTCACCAAGTGATGGGTGAGGTACACCAACTACTGCGCAGTCGGCAACATCTGCGTGCTCAAAGATTGCGGCCTCAACAATTACTGAGTACACGTTTTCTCCACCACGAATAATCATGTCCTTCGCACGGTCAACAATGAAGATGAATCCCTCTTCGTCAATACGTGCAATGTCGCCAGAGTGCAACCAGCCCTTAGTAAAGGCCTTGTCGGTTGCTTCTTGCTTGTTCCAGTAACCACGGACAACATTTGGACCCTTGATCCATAGCTCTCCACGAACCTCTGGACCCTTTGGAAGATCTGCGCTTGGCTCGTCACCTTCAAAGTCTTCAGGCACGATTGCAACTTCACACGTTGGAACTGCGGGCCCGCAGCTCGCAGGCTTCGCAATGTAGTCAGCGCCATTGTTTAGAGCAACCGCAGCCGACGTTTCGGTGAGGCCGTATCCGTTTCCAGGCTGGGCCTTAGGGAATGCGGCTCGAATGCGCTTTACAAGTTCAGGTGGTGGCGGTGCTCCACCGTATGAAACTGAGCGAATGGACGAAGTGTCGTAGTCAGCAAAGTTTGGGTGATCGAGCAGTTGCATTGCAATTGCCGGAACACCACCGATTTGAGTGATCTTTTCGTTTTGGATCATCTCTAATGCCAAGGTCGGATCGAAGTGGTGCGATAGGACAAGCTTTCCGCCCGAAGCGGTGTTCACGAGCATTGTGGCTAGACACCCTGTTGCGTGAAAAAGCGGAATGTTGAGCATTGCTGAACCCTGTACCGGATTGCCATCATCGTCAAGATTGGCGTTGCCATAGCGAAGTGTGGCGCGCTGTCCAACGAAGAACAAGTTCATCATGTTGGAAAGAGCATTACGGTGCGTTCCTACTGCGCCTTTTGGCTTGCCGGTAGTTCCAGATGTGTAGAACATTGTGGCGTCGTCATCAGTGTCCATAGGAACTTCGGGTGGTGTCTGTGCTGGATCAACAGATCCGAGTACGTCTTCAAAGCTCTTGACTGCAACTCGTGAATTTGTGATTGCGAGGTTTAGGGGCTTTTTTGGATTGTCATTTAGGACAATCACGGTTGTGAGTTCTGGAAGTGAATCCATAAAAGGTGAGATGCGCGCAAAACGCTCTTCGTCCACAATCGCAATGGATGTTCCAGAGTCGCTGAGTCCATATTCCAATTCGTCAGTGGTCCACCAGGCGTTAAGGGGAACCACAACTGCGCCAGAAAGTATTGCGCCCCAGAAGCTCATGACCCACTGGGGCAAGTTGCGCGATGCAATGGTGATCCGGTCACCCTTTTTAATTCCAAGATCAATAAACCGCTGCGCGAGTGTGGCTGCTGCGCGGTAGTGCTCTTCGAAGGTGTAGCGCTGATCTTCGTAGATCAAAAATTCCTTAGCGCTGTGGTTTAGTGACATGCCGAGAACCTGGGCCATGGTGGCTGGAGCGTTCTTCCAGACATTCATCTCAATGCCCTTAACGGTGGTGCGTTCCATCTCGAACATTTGTCCAGCAGCGATCATTTGAGCGCTGGCGTCTTGAATTGAAAGTACGGTGTCTGACATTTTATTTCTCCGGTGTAGGGAACATGGTATTGCGATAATGAACTAGTTCAGCAATTGATTCTCTGATGTCGTCGAGAGCTCGGTGAGACGTTGCCTTCTCTGGAACCGATGTCAGTACTTCTGGGTGCCAGCGTCGAGCAAGCTCCTTCAGCGTGGAAACGTCAATGTTTCGATAATGCAGGAACTCTTCAAGCTCAGGCATGTACTCCTGGAGGAATCGTCGATCGGTTCCAATTGAATTTCCGCATAGGGGAACGCTTCGTGGTTCGCTGATGTGCTGCTTTATAAAAGAGAGAGTTTGCTCTTGGGCCTGGGCCAAAGTGATTGTCGAGGCTTCAATCAATGGAAGTAGTCCAGATTTCTTGTGCATCTCTGTTACGAAGTCGCCCATCTCACTGAGCTCTTCAGGTGATGCGTGCAGCACGAGATCTGGTCCCTCAGCGACAATGTTTAGGTGGTCATCGGTAATCAATGTGGCAATTTCCACAATGACGTGGCGCGAGGGCTCAAGCCCTGTCATTTCTAAGTCCATCCAAACCAGCACATTGCGACACTACTAATAGTTGACAACCCCAAGGGTGCGGTGACGGGTAGCCTTCGCCCTATGGAAATTCTTGCCAAGGCACTTCACCCAGATGCCGTTCTTCCTAAATACGCAAATGAAGGTGACGCTGGATGCGACCTCGTTGCGATTGAAGACGCAGTGTTGAAGGCAGGAGGTGGCAGGGCCATGGTTGGAACAGGCGTCGCTATTGCCATCCCACAGGGCCATGGTGGCTTCGTTCTTCCTCGTAGTGGTCTGGCTTCAAAGCACGGGGTTACGTGTTCGAATGCCCCTGGACTAGTGGACTCTGGCTACCGCGGAGAGTTAAAGGTTGCAATGGTCAACCTTGATCCAACAAATGACTACGAAGTTAAAAAGGGTGACCGAATAGCGCAGCTAGTAATTCTTGCGGTTCCGAGTGTGTCGTTTAGCCTTGTCGATGAACTCCCCGAAGCAACACGGGGCGAAGGTGGATTTGGGAGCACGGGACGATGACACAATTTCTTGATCCGCTCGACAGCGCATTTGTTCTCCTAGAAGTTCCCGGTTCAGCAATGAACATCGGAGCCATTGTCGAACTCGAATTCGGTGACGTTGCCGACCCCAAGGAACGCTACGAATTAATCCGCAACAACATCGAAGCTCGACTTCACGAGATCCCTGTCCTTAGCCAGCGACTCGTACGTGCACCATTTGATATGACCTGGCCAATCATGATTCATGAAAAAAAGATTGAAATTGAAAAGCATGTGGTCAGAGTTGCGCTTCCAGCACCTGGCACACCTGATCAATTTGATGAGTTGATTTCTCAGTTCTTGTCGCAACAACTTTCGCCAAAGAGACCTCTCTGGCAACTTCTGGTCATTGAAGGCATGCAAGACGGCAGGGCAGCAGTTGCTCTGAAAGTTCACCACGCCCTCGCCGACGGAGTTTCAGGTGCAGAAACATTCGCAAGTTTGTTTGATATTTCTCCAGAAGTGCGACCACCAGCTCCAAAGCCAGAAGAAGTCGAAGACGAAACGGTAACTACTTCCTTTGGACTGCTTCGCCAAGGCATAGGAAAAATTCGCAAAGATCCAACGCTCGCCATTAGAAACGTTCGCTCCTGGTTTGCTCGCCTCTACACAATTGTTCGTGCAGTAGTCAGGGTTGCAATTCTTCGTCGAAAGAACAAAGCAACTCCGGACCAGCCTTCACTATTTGAAGCAAAGAGAACGTCACTTAATGCAGCATCTGGAACCGAAAAAGAATTCCACCGCCTCCAGGTTTCACTGGCTGATTCGAAGAGAGCGGCAAAGTCAAGAGGGGCATCGGTCACTGACTTTGTTATGGCGGTATCGAGTGGTGCGCTTCGTAGATTGCTTGAAGATCGCGGTGAAAAAATTAAGAAGGACTTGATTGCATTTGTTCCAATCAATGTTCGTGGAGAAGGTGAAGCCGCAGCGCTTGGAAATCAGATTTCAGGCATGCTGGTTCGACTGCACACCAACATTGATGATCCTGAAGAGCGAATCAAAGCTATTGCTGCCGACTCGAAAAAAACTGTAGGAATACAGCGCCAAGTTGGAGCGCAGATGCTGCAAAACATCACTAAGTCTCTAGGGCCAACTCTTTTAGCAATCGGTGGAAAGCTGATTCATAATTTCGGATTGTTTAACAAGATTCCACCAATGGCCAACGTCATGATCTCTTCAGTGCCTGGGCCACCTCTTCCTCTATGGCTCAGTGGTCACCGTGTCGCCTCGGCAGCTCCGGTGGGTCCGTTATTTGGTCCATTCGCACTCAACATCACCGTTCTCGGATTTGAAGAATATTTAGAATTCGGAATCTATGGTTGCGCTGAAGCAATGCCAGATATTTCTAAGCTTCGTGATTATTTGCGAGAAGAAGTCGAAGCGTTTATTGCCTCTTCGCCAGCCCCGTAAAGATTTTTCCTTTTCCTAGTTGGTCGGCTAGTATTGAACCCACCACGCGGACGTAGCTCAGTTGGTAGAGCGCGACCTTGCCAAGGTCGAGGTCGCCGGTTCGAGCCCGGTCGTCCGCTCCAATTTGGAGTACTGCGTAGCTCAGTGAATTCTTGAAGCAGGCTGATAATTCGGCCCAGCCGTAATGTCCACTCGCTTAAGTAGATCAACGCATGGCGGTTCAAACAACTCGGCGAATCGAACTGAGTTCTCGTAACCAACTAGTTCCCAGACGAGAGAAGTTTTGGTGTCGGTCTCGTCTTCGATCTCTTGACGCAGCGCTAAGCCTTCTTTAGTTACTACGCGCTCAGCTGCGAGCCCCCTATCTTCAAGGAGCTTCCACGAAGTGTCGATGCTTTCTTGTGAATTGCCTCTCGACAGTGAGAGCCAATCGCCCTCGTAGCCGAGCCATGCATTGTGAAGTACTGACGCTTCTCCAGCGGAAAGTTTCTTTTCTTTGGTGATGTTCCAGTGAACGTCGCCTCTCCATTCGCGAACAAAATTAACTGCGTGCCAACCAGACAGAACGCTGTCACTTGGAATGCTCAAAGTGTTGTGACTCGCAGCGAAGAGACAGTTCTCTATCGGAAGCTTTGGGACAACGTTCCATAGAAGAGGACCAAATTCAATCAGTGGGTCAAGTATTGCTGGAGCGAATTCCTTTAGCCCTTCGAGGACTGCTTCGTTCCTCGCATCCCAAAACTTCATGAAGTTTTCTCGTGTCTTTAGTACTTCAAACACGAGCGAGATTCCCAGTGGCGAAATTGAGCCAAAGACCTCGGTAAGCGCATCTGGGCCCGCATCACTGAATGGCGCTGCTCGTGATGCAATGTAGCCACCACCCGCTGGAAGTCCGAGTGCTTCGTAGCGCGCTACCGCTCCTGGATCCCAGAAGATCCACCCGATTGTTGTCTGCACACTTCGAGCGTTGCGCTTGGAGATTGCGGACCAGTCTGGGGTAGGAGAACTCATGAACACAAGGTAGTTGGTAGAAATGCGTCACATTGCGTAGGCTCAGTTCTATGGTTCATAAAGCCCTTGAGGCAATGGTGACGTACGTTCGAGAGCACCCGGCCACCATGTATTCGAGCGAGACCATTGAAAAACGTCGAAGCGACTACTTGAATGTCGCTGAAGCTATTCGTGGCGAAGAGATTGCCATGGAGTCCGTGACTGATGTAGTCATCCCACTCGAGGGAAGAATGCTTCAGGCTCGTCACTACGTACCGCTTGGCGATGAATCCAAAGCACTTGTCGTCTACTTCCATGGTGGCTCATTCTGTATTGGCGACTTAGAAACACACGACTGGCTTTGTCGTGCATTAAGCACCAAAACAAAAATGAGGTTTCTTGCTATTGAATACCGACTGGCACCGGAACATCCGTTTCCTGCTGGGGTTAATGACACGATTGACACGCTTCGCTACGTTGCTGCAAACCTTTCAAAATTTGCCCATGAAGACGCAAAATTAATTGTCTTGGGTGACTCATCTGGTGGCACGTTTGCCGCGGTGGCTGCAGCGCAGACGCGAAATGAGAATCTAAACATCGTCGCCCAAGTACTCATAAATCCACCAATGGGTCCAGAAATTGTGACTGAGTCTTCGAATAAATACGGCAGTGGATTTATGTTGGACAACGACCAATTACGTGCTGACTATCTTCAGTATCTGGACGGCTACCAAGACCACACGGACCCACGAGTTTCACCGCTCATGGCTGATGACTTAACTAATTCGCCTCCGGCCATCATGGTTGTTGCTCAGTGCGACCCACTACGAGATGAGGGTGTTGCCTACGCGGGCCTGCTTGAGCACTTTGGCGTTGAGGTCGAACTGCTCGAAGCTGAAGGAATGACTCACGGCTTCTTGAGGCTTGGTTCAATCATTCCTGAATGCTTTGAAATCGTCACAGACCTCGCTGAGCATATGCATCGTTTCGTCGAGACTGCCTGAGAAACGTATGACTTGGGAAATTGCAGCTTGTAATAGTGGGACTGGACTTCCGCTTGAAGGAATACGAGTACTTGATTTTTCTCGTGTGCTTGCTGGGCCGCTTTGTGCAATGGTCGTCGGAGACCTGGGCGCTGATGTCATAAAAATTGAGGGACCAGAAGGTGATCCCGTACGTGGGTTGGCCCCTCCGCGATTTGGCGATGATGCCACGTATTACTTGGCAGTGAACCGACACCGTAGAAATGTTGTTGCTGATCTACGTGATGCGAAAGATTTTGCTGCCGTTGGAAAGCTTGTGGAACAAGCAGATGCGGTGGTTGAGAATTTTCTACCGAATCAACTCCGTGCACTCAACATTGACAAACTGAAAGCGCTCAACCCAGATTGTGTTTGGATCAGCATTACGCCTGCATCATCGGGAGGGCCAGTTGCGAACGATCCTTCATTTGATCTACTCGCCCAAGCACGCTCGGGAATTATGGGAGTTACTGGAACGGCTGAAGGGGAGCCGACCAAGATTGGCGCACCGATAGCTGATGTGCTGTCGGGTCTCTACGGCGCAGTTGGTCTTTTAGCTGGGCTCTTTGCCAAGTTGTCCGGCAAACCTGGGAGACACTTTGAAGCACCATTGCTCGAATCATTGATGAGTGGACTTGTTAATCAAGCGCAAGGATATCTTGCAACTGGCGTTAATCCAATGCGCCTCGGCAATGATCATCCGAGCATTGCCCCCTATGGTCCTGTGAAAACAAAAGATGGCTACCTGCTTCTTGCGGTCGGAACTGATTCGCAGTACGAAAAACTTGTCACGGCTCTCGCTAGTCCTGAGTTAGCTGCTCATGTTGAATGGAAGTTAAACGACAACCGGGTTACAGAGCTCACTCAACTTCGAAGTGTGCTCAATTCCATTTTTGAAAAGCACACAACTGATGAGTGGTTAGAAAAACTTGACCACTCAGGCGTGCCCATGTCTCCGATTTTGGATGTTGCTGGCGCATTTGCACAAAAGCAGATTGCAGACGGTGACTTCCTCGGAACTATGAGTACTCCCGGTGGAGAAGTTCAGGCAATGCGTACACCGCTCCTCATCGACGGCAAGCGCCCAGAGATCAGATCTGGTCCTCGTCGCCAAGGTGAAGACACCGAAGAAATCCTGGGTTCTTAGTTAGTAAAGACTTCACCATTGAAGGTGTCAATGGTTGTGAAGTCCTCTACGCGCTTTCTGGTCAACTTGGTGAGATGTTTAACTGGGTGGCCCATGGTGACGATTGCAGCTACTGCAAATGAACTTGGAATCTGAAGTACTTCCATCAGCGCCTTCTCATTCTTGATTCCAACCGTGGTCATCACTCCGCCGAGGTCATGAGCGCGACCAGCGAGAAGCAAGTTCCAAACAAATGGGTAGAGCGAAGCGCCACCGACGATTTTATAGCGGTCCAAATCACGGTCAAGTGCAGCGAGTACTTCTAGGTCGGCGCAGATAACCATCATGACTGGAACATTCTGCAATGTTTCTGGGTAGCCATCGGGTTTGGAAATCGCTTCTGCGGCACTTCGTTGCGCCAGGGCAGCTCGTCGATCTTCATCGCTAGCTAGAGGCGAGAAGGGGATTAGTCCAGCAAGAATGTGGCTGATGTAATCGTGCCAAGCATCCAGATAAAGATCACGTACTTTCTGGCGTTGCCCAGGGTCTTTTACGACAATTACTTTCCACGCTTGGCGGTTACCCCCTGATGGGGCAAACCTGGCCGTGTCGATGATGTCAAAAAGTACTTCGTCGCTTACTTGCTCATCGGTGTAATCACGAATTGAGCCAGTTGTCTTCAGTGCTTGAGTAATTTCCATTTCGCCACACTACGTCGCTATTTGATTAGGTGCTGCAAAACTGAAAGTGATTATTCAGCCCGCAATTCGCTCAAGTAAAAATGAGACGCCACGTCCGGTTTGCCCATAATCTGTTGTCATGCACTCACCGACTGAGATGATTTCCGAAGAAAAGGCACTCAAGGGACGATTCAACCCGATTGAGGTCTCGATGCCACATCTTGTTTTCAATATCTCGCTTTTAGATGAAATACCAGGAACTGAAGTTGCCTATGTCGCAATGGGTTGCTTCTGGGGAGCGGAGCGTAAGTTTTGGGAACTTCCCGGAGTTGTGAACACCGTTGTCGGCTACCAAGGTGGATTCACCCCCAACGCGACGTACGAAGAAGTATGCACCGGAAAAACAGGGCACGCTGAAGTTGTAAAGGTGGTGTTTGACCCGAGCAAGGTTTCTTACGCACAAATCCTTAAGTGCTTCTATGAGAATCACAATCCAACCCAAGGTTTTCGCCAAGGTGGCGACATCGGAACACAGTATCGAAGCGCAATTTATTTTGTTAATGAACAACAAGAAAAAATTGCTCGAGACATCACGAGCGCATTCCAAGTTACGTTGAATGAAAATCGCTACGGTTCAATTACAACTGAGATCGCACCAGCCAAAGAGTTCTTTATTGCTGAGCAGTATCACCAGCAATACCTGATTGCTAATCCAAATGGATATTGCGGTCTAGGTGGAACTGGTGTTAGCTGTCCCGTGGGACTAAGCACAAATTAATCGCGCGGCAGTTTCGAAATAACTGCTTGAGCTTCTTTCACCATCGAGCGGACAATGTCCCCAGCTGGAATGAGTGAAGAAATCGCGCCGACAACTTGACCGGCGGGGTAGCCCTCTAGGTCAGGGTCAACACCAACTGCGTCGTTGCCTGCTCCAAGGTGGAATGTTCCGTTTCCAAGTGACTGCATGAGCTGCTCAGGGAACTTTTTAAGAAGTGATGGATCAGATTCGTACATGTCAGATGTCTTGTTCTTCATCACCCGCATTGGCTTTCCACTAAATCCCTTAGAAATTGTGGTGCCGTCTTCCTTGCTGGCGATCATTTTGTCCTGGTAGCCAGGGAGTGCTCGAGCCTCTGGTGTCGCAATGAAACGAGTTCCGACCCAGATGCCATCAGCGCCGAGACTTAGTGCAGCAGCGAGCCCTCGTCCATCAAAGATTCCACCAGCCGCTACCACCGGGATGGCACCGTTCATTGCGTCCACAATCATTGGTACCAGTGGCATTGTCGCAACGAGACCGGTGTGGCCACCTGCTTCGGTTCCTTGCGCTACGACAACGTCACAACCAGCATCGAGTGCGCGCTTGGCGTGTTCAACTTTTCCACACATTGAAACTACGAGGACATTACTTTTGTGACACATCTCAACAACGTGACTTGGCACACCAAGGCCCGCAACGAATGTTGTCGCCCCACCTTCAATAAGGATTTCTACATTTCGAACGAGGCTGTCTGGAAATGCGGTTAGAAGGTCAACACCGAAAGGCTTTGAGGTGAGTGCTCTAGTGGCGGCGACTTCTTCGGCGAGGAGCTCGCTCGACATTGTTGAAGCACCAAGACAGCCGTAGCCACCTGCTTCTGAAACAGCGCCAGCGAGTGCAGAGTAGGAGACCCCACCCATCCCCGCGAGCATGATTGGGTACTCAATGTTTAGTAGTTCGGTGAGCTTGGTTTTCATATGTCCTCAATCTTGTCTTATAAAGAGATTACATAGTTTGTAACAAATTTCACAAGGGTGTTCTAGACTGCCGTTATTCACAAAGGATTGTCCTATGACTGATCAAACGCTTGTTCCGATTCTCCAAAAGCGCGACCTGAACTTCGTTCTTGGTGCACTCATGATGGGAATGTTTCTCTCAGCTCTCGACTCAACAATCGTCTCGACAGCACTTCCAACCATTGTTGGCGACCTTCACGGTGCTAACCACCTCAGCTGGGTAGTGGTTGCCTATTTGCTGGCAACAACAGTCACGACGCCATTGTGGGGAAAGCTCGGAGACCTTCATGGTCGAAAGGGTTACTTTCAGGCTTCGATTGTTATCTTCCTTTTGGGTTCAGTGCTTTGTGGCTTTGCGCACAGCATGTTGCAGTTAGTTTTCTTCCGCGCATTTCAAGGTCTGGGCAGTGGTGGGCTCATGGTCGGAGCTCAAGCGGTAATGGCCGACGTAATTCCACCGCGCGATCGCGGACGGTACGCGGGTTGGTTTGGCGCAGTGTTTGGAACGTCAACAATTGTCGGGCCGCTGCTTGGAGGAGTGCTGGTTGACTATTCCTCATGGCGCTGGATTTTCTTCGTGAATGTTCCACTGGGAATTGCAGCTCTTGCTGCGTGTGCTGCGTACCTGCCAAGTTCGAAGGCGCGAGTTCAGCACACCATTGACTACGCCGGAATTTTTACATTGAGTATTTCTGCAACGGCGTTGATTCTCTTTACTTCTCTCGGTGGCATTTCATTCCCGTGGAGCTCTTGGCGATCGATTGCTCTCGTAGTTATTGGCCTGCTTGCGGCGGTTGCCTGTGTCTTTATTGAACGTAGATCAGTCGAGCCAATTTTCTCTCCACGACTCTTCAAGAACAAAGTGTTTCTCTCAGCTTCAGCGATTGGTTTTGTCGTTGGCTTCGCCATGTACGGTGCCATGGTTTTCTTGCCGCTCTACTACCAAGACGTCCGATTGATTTCTCCAACCATGTCTGGCCTTCGACTGGTTCCAATGATGGCCGGTCTATTTGCTACCTCTATTTTTGCTGGGCAAATGGTTTCAAAGGGAGCGAGATATCGTCCATTCCCAATAACCGGAACTGCACTAATGACGCTGGGGCTTTGGCTCTTCTCATTTATTGGTGTCAGCACTTCGTCTTGGATGATTGCATTCTTCATGGTCGTCTTTGGCATGGGCCTCGGATTAGTTATGCAAATTCTTACAACGGCTGTACAGAACGCTGTACTTCCAGAAGACATCGGAGCTGGAACCGCCGGTTCAAACTTCTTTAGGTCAATCGGCGGATCATTTGGAACTGCAGTATTTGGCGCCTTGTTCGCTAACCAACTTCCTAAAGCACTCGCAGCAGACGTTCATGGACTTCCGCCAGGAGCGGCCGCAAGTTCAGCTTCGAGCTGGACTCCCCAGTATCTTCAACACCTTCCAAAGCAAGTGTTTAATGAAATTGCTCACGCACTTTCTACAACGATTGCGGGAATGTATATCTGGTCTATACCATTTGGCTTATTAGCGCTAGTGCTCTCGTTCACGTTGCCAGAGCTGCAACTTCGAAAGAGCCTTACGCCACGCGCTGACGAAGTACCAATGTCAAATGACGGACACATTCTGTAAGTTGCGCCAAGCAGGCATCAAAGTCTTTGTCGGTCCCGTAATACGGGTCAGCCACGTCAAGGTCGCGAGGGCCATCGAGAAGGTTTCGAGCAAGGACAACTTGCGTACTTGCATTAGTTAAGCGATGTTCAACATCGCGCACGTGCTCTCGAGTCATAACAAAAACAATGTCATGATCATTTAGATATTCACTACTCGCGAATTGTCCGAGGGTGCCCTCTTGATTGAGTCCTGCACGATCAAGAGCCGCACGAGCGCGTTCGTCCATTTCGCTGCCGACGTGCCAGTTCGCGGTCCCAGCACTCGTTACGTTTACGCGGGTAGCAAGGAGGTCGTCTTTGGCGATGAGGTCTCTCAGAGCTACTTCGGCCATGGGGGAGCGACAGATGTTTCCCGTGCAGATCACTGCAACGTTAAGAGTCTGTGAAGTCACAATTTTCCTTAAAAATAAAAGTGGATGAAGGCTAGCCCCACGGGTCCGAATGTGCGAAATGCTTGATTACACGGTACGATACGTAGGACCTAGACGGAAGGAGTCGCGATGCCATTATCAGAGCACGAACAGCGGATCCTGGCCGAGCTAGAAGACTCCCTTTCAAAGCAAGACCCACGCTTTGCTGAAAAGGTTGAGCAAACCAATGTTTATTCTCACGGCGGACGTCGAGTTCGCTGGGGGATTGCGGGCTTCATTGCCGGCCTCGCACTTTTGCTGGTCTTTCTTTCTACTTCGATGTTGCTAAGCCTCGCGGGTGTCGCGCTGATGTTCTTCTCAGCCGTTGTCGTCGAGCGCAGTGCGCGTCTAATGGGTCGTGCCTCTTGGCGCGACATCACACGTCCAGGACGTGGTGATGATGCTCATGCGAGTGTGGGTCCTCGAATTGACTCTCTTCGTGACTGGTTGTCACGCCAACGCCGCAGAAGCGAATGAGCTCCACCGGAGCTGGCGACAACGCCGCTCCGTGCCTAGCGCTTGACATTGGTGCGTCCAAAATAGACGGAGCCTTAGTAGCCGCTGATGGAACAATTCTTACTCGAGAGCGACTATTCGTCAACGAGCTTGGAAACGATTTGCTCACACCAATTGTTGCAATGCTGCAGCAACTTCAAAAATCTAAGGATGTTTCATATCTCGGAGTTGGCTGCGCTGGTCCAATGACCAGAGGTGGCGAAACAGTTTCACCACTAAACATCACTCAGTGGCGTAATTTTCCTCTTCGCTCTGAACTGGAAGCTAAGACTGGGATCAAAACATTTGTTGAAGGTGATGCGCGCGCTCTCGCACTCGCAGAGGGTGAATACGGTGCAGCAAAGAATGACGATTCGTACATCTCAATGGTTGTTTCAACTGGCATTGGTGGTGGCATTGTCATTGACGGAAAGCTGCTCGACGGTGAAACAGGAAACTCTGGACACGTTGGCCACATAAACGTTGTCCCCGATGGAAATCTGTGTTCGTGTGGCGCAAGAGGATGTCTAGAAGCAGAAGCTTCAGGATGGGCCATTGAAGCCTTGACGGGCAAATCTCCCAAGGATGCCAGCAGCGAAACACGGGCTCGCACCGCTGAACTTGTGGGTCGAGGAATTGGCTCACTGTGCTCTGTGCTCGATGTCTCAAGTTGCTACGTCGCAGGATCCGTGGCGCTCGGATTTGGAGATGAATTTTTTGACGCGGCGACAAAAGCTGCACGCTCAGTTGCCAGACTTCAGTACAGCGATCATTTAAAAATTGAACGCTCAGGACTCGGCGATGAGGGCCCACTGCTTGGCGCTGCGCTCGTCGGAAGAAGGGCAAGCAAATGACTTCGTATTGGACACCGGGCCTCGGGCGCTACCTCCTTCGCCACCCCCTAGACACTGTGGTGATTGTGCGCGCAGGACTTCGTCTTAGAAGGAAGGGCTGGTGGCGCCGTGCACCGTTTCTCCCACTGCCAGACGCGAAGTACTGGGAATTTCGAATGTCGACAGTAAATGGAATTGATGGGACGCTAACTCCTAAAGATGTTGTTGTAGCGGCGAAATGGTCACTTCAACAGCCGGCGGGGAAGTAGGTTTTTCGTATGGGGCGAGTGCTTCTTCTTAACGCCACATATGAGCCGCTTCAGTTGGTGAGCGAGCGACGAGCCGTTGTACTGATGCTCGCTGGTCGCGCTGAGCCAATTGCTATCCCCGAGGAACCTGCGGTGTGTCGTTCAGCAACAATGGTTGTTGAAATTCCGTCAATTGTTCGACTCCACGAGATGGTGAAGATCCCAACCAAGGTGAGAACGCCGCCATTAACCAGACGCTCTCTGCTACTTCGAGATAACAACAAGTGTGCATACTGCCTAGAGCATGCTGACACGATTGATCACGTCATTCCACGCAGTCGTGGAGGAAAACACGAATGGACAAACGTTGTCGCTTCGTGTCGACGTCACAACATGCAAAAAGGCGACCGTCTCATTGAAGAGATTGGTTGGTTCATGCATTTTCAACCTCGCATTCCTGACGGCCCGTGGTGGCGTTGGCGACACGTTCCAAACCCTGATCCACTCTGGGCGCCTTTCCTTCCTCGCGCCTCGTGAGTGAACTAGAAGAGCTGTACGACTACGACGTTCTTCGTCGAGTTGAAGAGCCAACCATGTTTGTTGTTCGACTTGAAAAGCCAACGCTGGTACTCGGCTCAAGTCAGTCAATAGAACTCTTAGATCCTGAAAAAATCTCTGGTTTTGAAATTCGACGCCGACGCGGTGGTGGGGGAATGGTCCTGCTTCAACCTGATGATGTCTGGATTGACTGGTGGATCCCAGCTGACGACACACGGTGGAGTCCTGACGTTCACGTGTCCTCGATAGCTGCAGGCGCATGGTGGAAAGAAGCACTCGAAGCACAAGTCACTAAGTCCGCTTCAATTCATGAAGGCGCCTTAGAAGGTGACATTGCTCACCGTGTTGTTTGCTTTGCCGGCAAAGGCCCAGGAGAGCTTTTTATCGATGGCAAGAAAACAGTTGGAGTGACTCAATGGCGCGTACGAGAGGGGACATTTCTTTCCTCGGTTATCCATGCCAAAGACTCCTCAGAGATTGTGTCGGTTCTCCGCGAAACCCCACCGGGCCTCGCCGAGTCGATTGAGCATCAAACCACGGGGTCCATTGGACTCAAAGATTCTGAAGCACTCATTAGTGATTTAGCCAGAATCAGCGGTCCTTGGCTGGTTCGCCAGCTTTTCCTGCGCGCCTAGGGCCGATCTCGAACTGCCCCAAACCTGATCTGAACCCCTCACGTCCCGACTCGAAAAGAGACCCTGTTTAGGGGGAGATTTATGGTGAAAAATGCCACGATTTGCAACGATGTGGAGCATTGTGGTGTAATGTGGGACGCAGTGGGGGCAAGTGGTGACCCATTAGGTGGAGGACCGAAATGCTTAGTTTTGTTGGCCAGTTTCAGCACACGCTGGATGCAAAAGGTCGACTCATCCTGCCCGCAAAGTTCCGTTCTGAATTTGAACGTGGCGGACACCTAAGCCCAAACGACGAACAGTGTGTTGCGCTGTGGACTCCTGGCGAATTTGATCGCCGTGCCGCAGAGATGCGCTCAAGTGAAAAAAACGGTGGAGCTGAAGAGCGACGCCTTCTTCGCTACTGGGCTGGTCAATCTTCTGATGCTGAATTCGACAAGCAAGGTCGCTTCGCAGTTCCACCAGCTGTTCGTGAATACGCAAACCTCGTAGACGAAGTCCTCATTGTGGGTGTGCTTGATCACATCGAACTTTGGAATCCTGACATTTATAACCAGATGGTCAGCTCAGCGGAAGCGATCTTCAAGCAAGGCAGAAATTAAGTGAGAGGGGATTACAAGCAGTACCGGCCGCGGACCATGCGCAGCCTTTCAATCGTTAGAACAGGAGAGGACACCTCCTCCGCCCTCTCTCCTGTTGTTTCGATTGCAAGGCTGCAGATGGCCCAGGGTAACTACCACCAACCAGTACTCGAACAAGAAATTGTTGAGTTGCTTTCCAGTGCGAGCACTGGAGTGGTTATTGACGCCACTCTGGGTGGGGGCGGACATGCTTTTGCCTTATTGACTGCGGCTCCACAGCTTCGACTCATTGGCATTGACCGTGACCCAGAAGCACGAGAGGCATCAGCGAAGCGTCTTGAGCAATTTGGGGACCGTGTCTGCATAGTTGACGCCACCTTCGCCGAGATGAAGGACATCGTTAGCGCGGAGGCTGACTTTATAAATGGTGCACCAATTGTTGGTGTGCTCATGGACCTCGGAGTTTCTTCGCACCAACTTGATGAATCCAGTCGAGGATTTTCTTTCCGTGCTGACGCTCCACTCGATATGAGAATGGACCCTACGAAGGGCGAGACTGCTGCGGAATACATCAGTCGTGTTGATCAGCACGAGTTTGCTCGACTACTTCGTGATAACGGTGAGAATCGATTTGCTGGTTCAATCGCAAAGTCGGTAATTGAGCGCCAGCCAAAAACAACTGATGAACTCACAGAAGCTGTGGAGCGAGCAGTTCCAATGGCGGCACGTCGCCGTGGTCACGTGGCAACACGTGCCTTCCAAGCACTTCGAATTGCTGTGAACGCTGAAGAAGAACAATTGAGCCAAGGCCTTGACGCAGCTCTTGAGATTCTCAGTGAGAACGGCATCCTGGCGGTCATCTCGTATCACTCTGGCGAAGATCGTGTTGTTAAGTCAGTTCTCCACGAAGCAGGAACCGGTGGCTGTAAGTGCCCCGTTGCTCTTGGATGTGTATGTGGTGCCGTAGCAAGTGTCACAGTCTTCAAGGCCAGTGCACAACTCGCGTCATCTTCAGAAATTGAATCAAACCCTCGTGCAAGGTCAGCACGACTTCGTGTGGCAAGAAAGTTGCCAGCATGAGCGTCATTACCCTTCCACGTCGCGTTGAAACTCGCGAGCGCGTTCGTCCAAACACCAAGCCCGCCACACGCCGCCCGGCACACCGCGCCAAGGGGACACGTCGTCGAGTTGTAGTCACAGTTTGGAAGGGCACTTCAACATCACGTCGTTCTGCGCTAGTTGTGATGATCGCAATTCTTCTTTCGCTATCTGGCAGCATGCTGGTCTCAAGTCGTCAGATTGAAATCCACCAACTGAAAAGTCAGTTATTGCAAGAACAGTCAAACTACGCAGTGCAAGTTGGCACCATGACAAACACGGCTGCGCCAAGCCAGATTGCTGCACAGGCTGGTGAGCTTCACCTTGTTGCGCCTGTTGTCGTGGTTCAGGTCCCTTCAACGTCGCTTGATGCGCCTCTGCCGCTGCCGAAGTTCTCTGGTAGTGCACCGGCTACATCAAGGACAATTCGGTGAGCACGCACCAAACTTCAACACACTCACGCACTCGAACTTCAAGAAATAGTTCTGCCCGTAGTCCACGAGGTCCGGGTCGACGTACTTCACCAAATCGCCTAATTCTCCTCGTTGCGTTGTTTGTTGCTATTTTCGGTCTCCTTTCGTTTCGTGTGATCCAACTTCAAGTTTTTCAACACGGGAAATATTCAAAGATTTCCGCATCACAAGTAAGTCAAAAAGTCACCACGACAGCGCTTCGTGCGGGGATTTATGACCGCAACGGACAAATTCTCGCAGTCTCCAGACCAACATCCTTAGTGATTGCTAATGACTTTCAGATAAAGGACCCTGTCAACCAAGCTGCGGTTATGAGCCCAATCGTCAAAGTTCCAGTTGAAAAGTTAATTCCACTGCTGTCCAAAAACAGTGGCTACGTTGTGCTCAACGGCGCACTTGATCTCACTTCTGGCCGAAAACTGCGATCAATGTATCTGCCTGGAATTACTGTGCAAGATTCTTCAGTTCGCAGTTATCCAAATGATCAACTCGCTCTAGCAACACTCGGCGGAACGAATGCAGCAGGAGCTGGCTCGGTTGGTCTTGAATACGCATTTCAAAAACTCCTAGCTGGTCAAAATGGCTTGACGCGTGAACTCACATCAACTTCAGGCGTAAACCTTCCAAGTTCTCGCACCACAGTTATTCGTGCTGCGAAGCCCGGTATTGGACTGGAACTCACACTCGACACCGCCTTGCAATTTGTGACCGAACGAGCCGTAGCGAAGCAACTGCAGTCAACGGGTGGAGTTACCGGCAAGGCAATCGTGATGGATGTAAAGACCGGTGAAATTCTTGCCAATGTTTCTCTCGTAAACACAAAGACAAATCCTGGAGTACTTGGGCCAATTCCTGCGTGGGGCAAAGACGTTGGTGTTCCAGGCATTCAACAAACGATCAACAATCTTCCTTTTGCACAAGCATATGAACCAGGATCAGTTTTTAAACTCGTAACCTTCTCCGCAGCACTTCAGCAAGGACTCGTCACTCCAACAACCGTATTCACGGTTCCAAACAGTGTCGTTGTGGGAACTCGATTCTTCCACGATGCTGAAAACCACGGAACACTCCACCTCACTACGACTCAGATTCTTGCGCAATCATCAAACATTGGCACATACAAAATCGGACAGCTGGTGGGAGTCAACGGACTCCTTGCGCAGGTTCAAAGAATGGGATTTGGACAGAAGACCGCTATCAATTTTCCAGGCGAAACGGCCGGCCTCCTAGTGAACGCTTCAACGTGGTACGCGAGTGACCAAGTTTCGCTCCCGATTGGCCAAGTAGACGCCGTGCCACCAATTCAAGTTCTTGACGCGTACAACATAATTGCGAACAATGGTGTATTCATTCAGCCAAAACTCATTCGTGCTTTCGTAAGTTCAGATGGATCAGTTAAGGCAACTGCACCGAGTGCAACACGTGTTGCGATGCCACCATCAGTCGCTCAGACAATCAACACAATGCTCCAGCAAGTGGTTCTTGCGGGTACGGGTACAAATGCAATTATCCCTGGATACAGCGTTGCGGGTAAAACCGGAACCGCAACAATTCCATATCCTGGAAAAGCAAAACTTCTCATTGGTCAATACAACGCAAGCTTTGTTGGATACGCCCCAGCGAACAATCCAGTCCTTTCCATGATTGTGATCATCGAGCGTCCACAAACCACAATTTTTGGTGGGGAAGCAGCAGCACCAATTTTTCAGCAAGTTATGTCATACGCACTACGCCACTACG
Organism: uncultured Acidimicrobiaceae bacterium; assembly: GCA_937975915.1. Classification (GTDB taxonomy): domain Bacteria; phylum Actinomycetota; class Acidimicrobiia; order Acidimicrobiales; family RAAP-2; genus RAAP-2. The sequence continues at coordinate 217,499 of CALJTY010000042.1, forward strand.
GCATCCCTTCTAATGGTGCTGTGCAAAAGCCACTCACTGGCAAGGGCGCAAAGATCTCATCGGACGTGACGTGATGCAGCTCGGTGACATTTTTGATGACTTCTCATTCGACGCTCGTACCGCGAGTATTGAAGTTACCAACGTTGAAATAGATTCACGTAGTTGCATTCCCGGCACAGTGTTTTTCGCTATGAGTGGAACGTTTGAAAATGGATCAAAGTATGCCAAGGACGCAGTCGCCAATGGGGCTGTGTGTGTAGTTAGCTCCGAAGAACTAAATCTTGATGTCCCAGTCATTACCGTTGCGCCATCGCTTCTTCGAGGACTTCTAGCGCACGCGTCAGCTGTAGTTGCAGGCAACCCACAACTGCGCTGTGAATTGGTCGGTGTCACTGGAACGAATGGCAAAACCAGCGTGACAACAATTGTGAGTGACTTGGCACGTGCGATCTCATGGAACGGGGCAAACATTGGGACACTCACCAATGAGCGAACCACTCCAGCGGCACCAGAGCTCATGCGTTCGCTCAAATCACTCGTTGACGGATTTGATGTTTCGAAGTCTCGTTCAATAGTTGCACTAGAGGTTTCGAGTCACGCGATTGATCAAGCTCGAGTTGATGGCTTGACGTTCGCTGTTGTTGCATTCACAAATCTGAGCCATGACCACTTGGATTATCACGGCTCTATGGATGAGTACTTTGCCGTGAAGTCAAAGCTGTTTACACGTGAGTTTTCACAACGATGTGTAATTTGGTGTGACGATTCCTACGGCCAGCGACTCGCCAAAGAAACAGAACTGGCTGTGAGCGAGGTTCATCGAAGTGATGCATCTGAAATCGTTCAAACATTGACTGGCACCACTTTTTTTTGGCGGGGCCATTTAGTTAATACTCCGCTTATTGGTGACTACAACATTGACAATGCACTCGTGGCGATGACAATTCTTTCGAGCCTCGGGGCGAGTGATGAAGCAATCGCTGGTGCGATGGAGTTTGTTGCAAACATCCCTGGAAGATTCGAAGTTATAAAGGGTGCGAGCGTAACTGCAATTGTTGACTACGCCCACACCCCCGAGGGACTTCGTCGCCTATTGAATGATGTTCGAACACTCAGCCCCACAAGCCGCATTGTCACGGTGTTTGGTTGCGGTGGTGAACGAGATACTTCGAAACGACCTGAAATGGGTCGGGTGGCATCACAATTGTCTGATGTGACAATTATTACGTCAGATAACCCCCGTTCAGAGTCTCCTGATGCCATCATTGATGCAGTGATGTCGGGATGTGAGCTGAACTCTGTCACGTATGTGCAGAGCGATCGAAGAGCAGCAATCAGTCAAGCAATGCAGTTAGCAAACGCTGGAGATGTAGTTGTTATTGCTGGCAAGGGTCATGAAACAACTCAAACAATTGGTGATGTGGAACTGATGTTTGACGACCGGGTCGTTGCCCGAGAATTGGTGAAGTGAGGACATAATGCTTAGTTTGATGGAAGCTGGGGGATTCGGGTTTCTAATTGCCCTATTTGTAACCCCGCTATGGATAAAGGTTTTGCAAGCTCGTGGCATTGGTCAGCTCATCAGAGAAGATGGGCCATCTTCACATCATGCCAAGGCAGGAACACCAACCATGGGTGGAGTCATCATTGTCGCCGCAGGCGCAATTGGCTACGCAATGGGACACGTCGGAACTTCGATCACGTTTACTCGCGCTGGCGTGTTGGTGGTGCTTGCGACCATCGCTTCAGGAATTCTTGGTTTTCTTGACGACTGGCTTGCCATTCGTAATTCCAGAAACCTTGGACTTAACAAGCGTGGAAAATTCATCGGACAACTCGCAATCGCGGGAACATTCGCAGTGCTCGCAGTTACGTGGGTGCACACGTCAGAAAACCTTTCGTTCACTCGATACTCGCTTCCAGGCTGGAACCTCACGGCCGTTGGATGGGTGCTGTTAGCAATCTTTGTGATTGTCGCAACATCAAATGCTGTGAACCTCACTGACGGACTCGACGGACTCGCCGCCGGATCAGCCACTTTTTGCTTTGGTGTTATTTCAATAATTGGCTACTGGCAGTTTCGTCACTACTCGATCTATCACTTACACGCTGCTCTAGACCTCGGATTAGTTGCAGTCGCTCTAGTGGGTGGAACTCTTGGATTCTTGTGGTGGAACGCAGCGCCTGCTCGAATCATGATGGGCGATACCGGCTCACTGGCAATTGGAACCGCACTTGGTGGTGTGTGTCTGCTGATGAATCTTGACCTGCTTCTCATCATTATTGGTGGACTATTTGTCGCAGAAACGCTTTCAGTAATTCTGCAAGTCCTTAGTTACAGAACACTTGGAAAACGAATTTTCAAGATGGCACCATTTCATCATCACTTCGAGTTAAAGGGTTGGCCCGAGACAACTGTGATCATTCGCTTCTGGATCCTTGCCGGTCTACTTGCGGTGCTTGGTCTTGGCATTTTCTACGGAGACTTCTTGAAGATTGCGAAAGTCGCGTAGTGACTACTGTTCGGAGCCCGCAAACTCGTTCGAGACTTGGTGGTTTTTTCCACGCGCTCCCGCGAGGAAATGCCAATGCCCGCGCTCTGATTTTCATAACGGTCTTGATGGTGACGTTTGGAACAATCATGATGGCGTCAGCGAGTGAAGGGCAAGCAGCCGCTAACGGAGGTTCTCCTTGGGCGCTCATGTTGCGCGACGGCGCCTACCTAGTGTTTGGTTTTTTTGCGTTTTATCTCGCTGCACGTGTGCGTATCGATCAATTAGTGCGAAAGGCTCCTGTCCTTTTAAGTTTGGGCCTCGGACTTTTGATGGCGGTATACCTAGTTGGTGTTACCGCTAACGGTGGAAAACGTTGGTTGAATTTAAAGGCGATCAATCTTCAGCCATCAGAGATTTTTAAATTGATGACCGTCTTTTTTATTGCATGGCTTATTGAGCACAAACACAACGAGCTCAACAATTGGAAGCAGCTTGCATTATTGACAATTCCAGTAACTGGTGGCGCAGCGATGATTCTGTTTGAGCCAGATATTGGAACATCATCGGTTGTTTTGGTTATTGCATTCTCAATGCTCGCCATTGGGGGGCTTTCTAAGTGGATTCAAACTCGCATTGTTGCGTTTTCGGTTGTCGGTTTCATTGCCTTCATGTCCATGAAGCCGTATTCTGCTCGCCGATTCTTGGCCTTCTTGCACCCCAATCAAGACCTTGCAAATACTGGGTATCAGTTGTATCAGTCAAAAATTGGATTCGGAGCCGGAGGAGTGGCTGGTCTTGGACTCGGACATAGTCGCGAGAAATGGGGATTTCTTCCTAACCCACACACTGACTTCATTTACACCATTGTTGGTGAAGAACTAGGTGTCATTGGCTCATTGGTCGTCATTGCGCTTTTCGTAGCGTTCCTCTTTGCGGCTGTTCGCATTGCGCAGCGCTGCACAAATCAGAGCTACAGGTTGATTGTTATTGGAATCACAGTGTGGATCATCTTTGAATCAATAGTGAACATCGCGTCGGTTGTTGGATGGTGGGCGGTGACTGGAATTCCACTTCCGTTCTTCTCGTATGGGGGAACGGCGCTCATCACGGAACTCGCAGCAGTTGGAATTCTCTACAACATTGCTCACGACTCCAGCCGCTCAGGCGACCTCACATTTCGTGAATACGTCGACACTGACTTTCGAGCAGAGTTTGAATCACGCACTCAACCGCGCCAAGCACGTCCTCGTTCATACCGAGACCAGCAGGAGTACTAATGTCGCGTCCCATCGTTATTACTGGCGGTGGAACCGGTGGGCACATTTTTCCAATGCTCGCAATTGCTGAGCAGTTACAGGACCTCGGCGTTTCAAAAAGCGACATTCGTTTTGTAGGAAGTCTTCGCGGTCAAGAAAAAGATCTGCTGCGTGGAGACATACGCCTTACGTTGCTTCCAGGAAGGGGGCTGCGTCGTTCACTTAGCCCATCGGCAATCTTCGCAAACGTCGGAGCTGTACTTTCTCTTGGCGCTGCTGTTGTGAGCGCAATTGTCAATGTGCGAATCTGGCGACCACGCGTGATTGTTTCCGTAGGTGGGTATGCATCGTTTGCAACTTCACTCGCGGGAGCACTGTGGCGAATTCCTCTGGTGTCGGTAGAACTTGATGCGGTCCCTAGTGCCTCGCAGCGCTATCTCATACAACACGCCGCACTGCGCTGCACAGCATTTGAGAGCACGATGAAGAACTGTGTTACCACGGGAGTCCCGATTCGGACTTCGTTGGAAAAACTAGATCGCAGCGACGAAGCTCGTAGTCAGCTCCGTCAATCTGCGCAACCAGCAATTAAGAACACAAACAATGTTGTTGTTGTAATGACTGGCTCACTTGGTGCAAAGAGCGTGAACACTGCCGTTCTGGAATTAGCAAAGCAATGGTCTACAAAAGATTCCCTCACTTTGATTCATGTCACGGGACGACGCGACTATGAGTTTGTGAAAAATAATGCACCGGTTTGCAATGGACTCGATTATCGAATTGTTCCATTTGGTGAAATGAACGAACTTTGGGGACTTTGCGATGTTGCGATTACTCGTGCCGGAGCTATGACGGTTGGTGAACTGTGCCAGCTGGGAATTCCAAGCGTAGTAATTCCGCTACCTGGTTCACCTGGCGACCACCAAACAAAGAACGCCGAAAAGGTTGTCGCATCTGGTGGTGCGTTAATGATCCGTGACGCTGAACTCAACGCAACAGTCCTAGCTAGTGCTCTTGAGTCTGTGATTGAGAAGAAAATTACAATGGGTGCATCCATTGCTTCACTTGCGAGAGCGAATGCCGCCAAGAGCATTGCGACGCATGTACTAGAAATTGCAAGATAATGAGCATTCTTTCTTCTCATCCAAATGTCCACATCATTGGAATAGGTGGCGCGGGGATGAGTGGGGTGGCACTTCTTCTAAAAGAAATGGGCTGCAAGGTTTTTGGCAGCGATGCCACTGAATCACCAGTCCTTGGCGAACTGAAGAGCGCCGGAATAACTGTGCACGTAGGACATGACGCGTCGTTGCTAGATACGTCATCAGTTGTTATCTGGTCTCCTGCTGTGAAAGAAGACAATGTTGAGTTTGCTGCTGCGAAGCAACACGGCAACGTTATGTTGAGCCGTATTGAACTGCTGCGAGAACTCTCTGCAATGACCCAAGTGGTGGGACTGACCGGTACGCACGGAAAGACCACGGCGACTTCAATGATGGCCTGTGTTCTAAAGGCCGCGGGTAGAGACGATGGACGACTTCTTGGTGCGCCAGTGCACGGCGTTGGCGCCAATGGTCACTGGGGAAGCCCCGCCCTGCTTATTGAAGTTGACGAAAGCTACGGCACCTTTAGTGAGCTGACTCCTTATTGCCTAGGTCTATTAAATGTTGAGCCAGATCACCTCGATCACTACGGCTCACTTGAAAATCTTGAAGAAGCGTTCGCGCAATTGCTTCAGAGAACGTCAGGTCCTGTAGTTGTCTGGAACACTGACCCTGGAAGCAAGCGAGTAGGTCTTCGCTGCAACAGAGAAGTAGTGACTGTTGGAACAGACTCTGAATCTACGTACCAAGTGAGTGACATCGAACTCGAACGCAGGAGTTCACATTTCAGGTTGAAGGGCGCTGGATTAGATGTAACCATTGCGCTCAACGTCACGGGGGCACACAATGTTGCAAATGCCAGCGTGGTTTGTGTGCTGGCACTTGAACTCGGAATCTCGCTCACAGAAATCTCAAATGGGTTGAGCAACTTCCAAGGCGCTCCACGACGATTTGAGTTCATGGGGTCATGGCGCGGCGTAGACGTGTACGAAGACTACGCCCACTTACCGGGTGAGATTGAGGCAACTATCAGTGCGGCTCGTGCTGCTGGTTATGAAAAAATCACGTGTGTCTTTCAGCCTCACCGAGTTACGCGCACCCAACATCTCGCGCAGCAGTTCCACACTTCATTTTCTGGTGCAACAAACTTGATCGTCACCGACATCTACACCGCGGGTGAAGCGAACCCTGATGGGGCAACTGGTCAGCTAATTTCTGATGGAACAATGAAGCACATTTCAACTTCGTACTGTGCCACGTTCACTGAAGTTGCCCACCACCTAGAAGCGCTGCACGATAAGAGTGACGTTGTTCTGTTGCTCGGGGCAGGAGACATTGCTGCTGTGGCAAAGCATCTTGAAGGTGGTCTTCAAAAATGAGTCTTCAATCTTTGGCCATTGCCGCAGGCGCACGCTTGCAAGAGCACGCGGAGTTTGGCAAGAAAACTACCTACCGAGTCGGCGGAACTGTTCGCGCTCTTCTTTCGCTCACTTCAATCGAAGAGCTGAGCGAACTTGGTGAAGAAATCAACAATGTAGGAATGCCAATCTTCGTTCTTGGGAATGGATCAAATCTTCTCGTCGCCAGTGGAGAGCATGAAGTCCTTGGAATTGTGCTCCAAGGTGAATTCGAGTCGTACAGCGTTGTTGAAGACGCAGATGGCGTTGTCGTCACTTGCGGAGCGGGGATGGACCTTCCAGTTCTTGCGAGACGTCTCAGCGCCGAGGGAATTGTTGGCTTTGAGTGGGCTGTTGGAGTTCCTGGAACTATTGGTGGCGCGTGCGTGATGAATGCCGGCGGCCATGGATCTGACATGGCGGCGGACGTGATTGGTGTAACAACTTGGAGTGCTGGTGCCCTTAAACAGTGGTCACCAGAAGATCTGAACTTTGGATACCGTTCCAGCGCACTTGGCTCAAGTGACATTGTTCTTAGTGCTTCGCTTCGACTCTCAAGGGGTGACACTGAGGAATCGAAAAAGAAACTGAGCGAAATCGTAACTTGGCGACGAGAGAATCAACCTGGTGGACAGAATGCGGGAAGCGTGTTTGCGAATCCAGAGAATGATCACGCAGGTCGCCTAATCGAGGCAGCTGGTCTTAAAGGAACTCGCAAAGGAAGTGCCGTAGTTTCTGAGAAGCACGCGAACTTCATCATCGTTGACAGCGACGGAAGCGCTGACGATGTTTATGAGTTAATGAAGTTCATTCAAGATCGAGTCTTCGAATCATCAGGGGTGCTCCTTCATAGTGAGCACCATTTTCTCGGCTTGGGAGATTTGACGTGAGCCGCAGAAAGCCAGCCGCCGCCGCAGCCAGAAGACCAAGAGCAACGAAGCAAACCGCGCAGTCAAGACCAAGTCGCCCAGTAAAAAGTCAACCTAGACAGGCGAAAGCGAAGAAACAAAAGCGCGAGCGCAAACCTATTGCTACCTCCACAAAGGTTTTACTGCTGATTGGACTTGTAGTCACCACACTTCTGCTCGGTGGAAACTGGATTCTGCACCGACCAATTTTTAATGTAAAAACAGTTCACCTTTACGGCGTTGTCCATGAAGATCCAAAGAAGGTATTAAAAGCGAGTGGGCTTGAGTTGCATCCTCCATTGATTGGTGTCTCAGCGCATTCAATTGAACACAACCTTTCAACATTTCGCTGGATCTCTAGCGTCTCTGTTACCAAGCAGTGGCCGAGCACCGTGAACGTGACCATTCATGAGACACGTCCAGTTGCGGTGGCCTTTAATAGCGCACATGTACTTGAGTATGTTGCTGCCAATGGAGCTGACTTAGGGCCTGCTCCAATCAATGCGAACTACCCAACACTTGTCTACTTAAAACCTTTAAATAACTCTTGGCCATTTATGAAGGCTGGTTTTTCAGCGGTGTATGTTGCTAAAAAGCTACCTAAATCAATCGCTTGGCAGGTCTCCAAAATCAATGTTGCAGCGAACGGCAGCGTCACTCTTGTTATGGAGAGTCCAGTGAGCTTTGTGCTGGGACCTCCGACCAAGCTCAAGGAAAAGTTCGTGGCTATTGCTTCAGTTATTGCACACACCACCCTGAAAGCCGGTGATGTAGTGAATGTTGAGGCCCCAACAGTGCTGTCAGTTACTGGCCCTCCTCCCTCGTAAAAAGGCCTATTTGACCGTAGAAGTGAGGCAAACTAGCCTTCGGGGACAATAAATCGCATAGAACTGTGTTGTACGTAGTTCGCAAAAAGGTACCCAAGGGGATTTCATGAGTCTGAAGCAGAGCAACTACCACGCAGTTATCAAAGTAATTGGTGTTGGTGGTGGTGGAGTTAACGCAGTTAACCGCATGATTTCTTCTGGACTCCGCAACATTGAGTTCATCGCAGCCAACACTGATGCGCAGGCCCTCCTCATGAGTGAAGCCGACATCAAGCTCGACATTGGCCGTGAACTTACCCGTGGACTCGGCGCTGGAAGTGACCCTGAAGTAGGTCGCCAAGCTGCTGAAGATCACCGCGCTGAAATTGAAGCAGCTCTCAAAGACACCGACATGGTGTTCATCACCGCAGGTGAAGGTGGAGGAACCGGAACTGGTGCTGCACCAATCGTCGCTGAAGTTGCTCGGGCAATGGGCATCTTGACAATTGCTGTAGTGACTCGTCCATTCGCATTCGAAGGTAAGCGTCGCGCCAACCAGGCCGAAAAGGGCATCCAAGCTCTTCGCGACAAGGTTGACACGTTGATTGTTATTCCTAATGACCGTCTTCGCGCAGTAACAACGCAGGAAACAACCATGCTTGACGCATTCCAGGTTGCTGACGATGTTCTGCTTGCTGCTGTTCGTGGAGTTACTGACCTCATCACTGTCCCAGGACTTATCAACACAGACTTCGCTGACGTTTCAACAATCATGCGTAACGCGGGAACCGCAATCATGGGTGTAGGAACATCAACCGGTGACGGACGAGCAGTTAACGCTGCGCGCGCAGCCATCACATCGCCACTTCTTGAAACCGCAATTGACGGTGCTCGTGGAATCTTGATCAACATCGTTGGAAGTTCAAAGATGACGATGCAAGAAGTTACTGATGCAGCAAGCATCATTAACGATGTTGCACACCCAGACGCCAATATCATCTTCGGTTCAGTAATTGATGACTCGATTGGCGAGGCAGTTCGCGTGACTGTTATTGCTGCTGGATTCGACACCACTGCGCCAAAGAAGAGGGAACAAGAACCTCAGACCACGCAGATGCCGTCAATCACTGAAGCACCAAAGAGCGACATCTTCTCTTCAAGTTCCAGCGACGACTTCTTTGACGTCGGTGGCGATGACGACCTCCCAAGCTTCCTCCGCTAGTCCACTCTTTTCTCGAGTAGCCGAGAACCTTCTGGACCTGCAACGTCGTATAGAGCTGACTGGGCGCAACCTCAGCGATATTCGAATTGTTGGTGTCACTAAAACCTTTGGCCCAGATGTTGTTCGCGTCGCTCGTGAAGTTGGAATTACTTGCGTGGGGGAGAACTACGTCGAAGAGTTGGAGCAAAAGCACCTCGAATGCTCAGACGTTGATGTCTCATGGCATTACCTTGGGGCACTTCAAACAAATAAAATTGCTCGAATCGCAAATAATGCAGATGTAATTTGCGGTGTCAGTCGATTAAAGGAAATTGAAAAGATTGCCGGCGTTAAAGACGCCGCTTCGATCTATGTTCAGGTTGACTTCACTGGCGCAGAAGGCAGAAATGGAGCCAGTGAGTCCGACGTTGAAGCTCTGGTTACTAGGGCTAGAGTTCTCGAACTTGACGTGAGGGGCCTTATGTGCGTGGCGGCGCCTGGAAATGATGCGGCCAGACTATCTTTTTCCAAATTGACTATCCTCGCTGATTCCCTTGGTCTCAATGAGCGCTCAATGGGCATGACTGATGATTTGGAGATTGCGTGCGAACTGGGCAGTACCGAAGTTCGCATTGGACGCGCCCTCTTTGGGCCAAGGTAGTGAGCAAGGCCTGTCTGGCCTAACATGGTCACAAGCGGTTTATCCGCAAGGAGAGATGTAGATGAAAGACAGAATGCGCGCGATTCTCAGTTTCCTGGGACTCGTAGAAGATGAATATGGTGAGTACACCCCGAGTGTTCCATCGCGTCCATTTTCAGGTGGCGATGGCCAAGATGATCAGGGCTACCCAGTCCAGCCTGCACCAAGCATGCAACGCACTTTCCCTACGACGCCAAGTGGTGCTCGTATTACTCGACCAGCTGGTGCTCCGGTTCGTGCCCCTCAAGTTTCAATGATTGATTCGCCCCAGCAAGGTCTTCGCGTGCAACCTCTTCCTGCAAGCCAGATGCGTGGAGTGCAGCCACTTAGCCAAGACCGTGAAGTATCGATCTTTAAGACAAATGACTACAACGAGTTTGGAAAGATCACGGACATTCTGCGGGGCAATCGTGCAGTGGTAATCGATCTTCGTGAAAATGACTCAGTTATGCAGCGACGAATTTTGGACTTCACCACTGGAACGGCGTATGCCCTTCAAGCAACTATTGACCGCCTCGAAGGTGGAACTGTCTATTTGGTTTCTCCACGTGGAGTTCACGTAAACCTCGACGTTAAAGATCGACTTCGTGAATCTAACTACCGGGCCTTCTCACTGTGATTGCCCTTTTTCGAGAGATTATTTACCTCTATACGTGGATAATCATCATTGCTTCACTCATGAGCTGGTTCCCAGCCAATAGTTCGTCTCAGGGCCTTGCGACACTTAAGAGATTTCTCTATTCAATTACTGAGCCGGTTCTGCGTCCGATTCGTCAAATCCTGCCCAAATCACGTTTTGGAAATGTTGGAGTTGACTTCTCAGCCTTGGTAGCAATAGTTCTCTTAAACATCATCGCCCGAGTCATTTAGGCCATTTACCTGCAAACACCGCTCTGGGGCGGTAGGGTGTCCAGCATGGATAACACAGAAAACACTTCTTCAGCTATTGAGGTTATCGACACCATTTCGTTCGGCACCAGCATCACAAAGGGCTATCGAATTCAGGAAGTTGATGACTACTTAGAGCGACTTTCAGTTGAAATTCGCCAATTAAAAGATCAGCTCCAACAGGCTCGCCAAGTTTCACGTCAAGCCGCAGAACGCATTAACCAACTAGAGAGCGGACGAGCTACTTCTGGCTCAACTGGTCCAACACCTATTGTTCAGGCTGCTCCCGCTCCACGTGCAGTTTCTCACGATGGCGCGAGCCAAGTCACATCAATGATTGCCATGGCTCAAGAATTTATTGAGCAAAAGCAAGCGGATGCTGAATCAAAGGCTTCAAAATTTATTGGTGAAGCACAAGACCGCGCGCGAGAAATTATTTCTGAAGCAAGAAGTCGCGCAGAAGATGAAGTGAACCGACTCAATGGAATGAAGCAGCGCCTTAGTGAAGATGTTGACACGCTTGCTCGTCAGCTCGAATCAGAGCGTGCACGCCTCGGATCATTCCTAAACGAATTCGCAAGATGGATTGAAGGATCGCTCAGCGTTGGTGGCGCAGCTCGTCCTGCCTCACCTGCACGCCAGCCTGCTCCTCAGCCAGCTCCGCAGGCCCAAGTCCCACCTCGCCCAAGCACCCCACCGCCACCAGCGCCTGCGCCACAGCAATCCAGCCATCAAACGCTGGGCTTTGATCAGCAATCTCAGCAATCTCAGCAAGATCGCTCATAGCGATACTGCTGGCTGATAGGGTCAGCGCGCGCTGTTTTCATCGTCTCCTAAGGAGTTGACCATGCCCACCAGCACCAAGCAATCGAAGAAAGCCACCGTCAAAGCGATGAAGGCCGTAAAGAAGAACGTCAAGAAGGCGGTGGCTAAAAAAGCCCCTGCCAAAAAGGCCTCTACGAAAAAAAAGCCAACCATTAAGAAAGCAACAGTGAAGAAGACTACGAAGAAGACTCCCGCTAAAAAAGCTCCGGCTAAAAAGTCGCCAGCTAAAAAAGCACCAGCGAAAAAGCCTGCTGGAAAAAAAGTCTTAACACCTGCGCAGAAGGCTGCTGAAGCCAAGAAGATTGCTGTTGCAAAAGCTAAGGCCATTGCCGCCGCTAAGGCTGCGAAGGAAAAAGAAGCAAAAGCCAAGGCGGCGGAAAAAGCAAAAGCAGCTGCAGCAAAAATTAAAGCCGCTGCTGCCGTAAAAGCAGCGCGCGAGCGCGAGCAAAAAGCCAAGGCCGCTGCGAAACAGCGTGAAGTAGAACGTAAGGCTCGTGAAAAGGCCGCCGCTGAAGCTAAGAAGCAAAAAGAGATCGACACTAAGCGCAAAGCAATTGAAGCTGAAAAGCTTCGTAAACAACGTGAAATTGAACGTCGCAATGAAGAAGAGCGTAAGCGTCAAGAACGCCGCGAAGCCGAAGAGCGTCGTCGCCAAGAAGCCCTTGAGCGAAAGATGCACTCAAAGCCTTACGGCGAAGATGCATCATTCCTAGAGGAACTTCGCGGACTGCTTCTGGAAGCGCGTGGGGAAGCGACTCGCCAAACGGAGATTGCTGACGCCGAAGCTGAAGAAATGCTCGTTGACCGTGAGCGCTTGGAATACGACGACGAAGACGGCAGCAGTGTTGCATCTGACATCCAGCGTGACCAGTTGAAGGACTTCTCGAGCGCACTTCGCTTGAAGGTCGATGAAATTGATGTTGCCCTTGGTCGTGTTGCCGATGGAAGTTACGGGCGATGTGACGAATGCTACGAGGCAATCTCCAAGCCTCGTCTGCAATTCCAGCTCCCAGTCTTTACTTGTGTGACGTGTCGCGCAAGCGTCTAGCACTCGGCATTAATCCCACTGTCATTGTGGTGGCGTTAGTGGTCACCGCAATTGATGCAGTTTCAAAAGCATGGGCTCGCCAGACTTTGGTGAGCCACGATGTTCATGTCGCAGGAAGCGCGTGGTTTCACTTGCAGTTCAATTCAGGCATTTCATTTTCAATCAATCAGTCGGGACCGTTAGTGACCACTCTTATTACCGTGCTTATCGCGCTAGGGGTACTTGTAGTGGGCCTACGAGCCTCTTTTGGGCCTCCAACCTATGGTTTCGGACTCTTGATAGGTGGCGGGATTGCCAACGTGATTGACCGTCTGGCGGCGAGTCCACATGAAGTAACTGACTTCATTGCGCTGGGAGGCCTACCAGTGTTTAATCTCGCCGACTTCGCAATTACATCAGGGTTCATTGTGTTGTTTGTTTGCGCAGTTCGAGGAGAACGGTTGTTAGTCAAGTGAGCAACGAAGAAGTTTTAGAGCCCTTTGACGGCGAACAACTTGACCTCGAAATTCCAGGATCTCTTGACGGTGTTCGAATTGACCGAGTGCTTTCCATGTTGACCGGACTCTCACGCTCCGAGGCATCAGATCTACTTACGAGTGGAGCTGTGAAGCTTAACGAGAAAGTCGTTCTTAAAGGATCAAGATCGGTTGAAGAGGGCGAACACTTAGTTGCCATTCTCCCGACCCCAGATGATGGATTCGTAACCGCAGATCCAACCGTGGAAGTCGACGTTGTTTTTGATGACGAAGACTTTGCCGTTATTAACAAAGGATCAGGACAAGTAGTTCACCCGGGCGCTGGACAGCGTGAGCGAACATTGGTGGCTGGACTTCTCGCTCTCTACCCGCAGATTCAAGCACTAAGCGATGAGGGACTCTGTGAGCCACTTCGCCCTGGAATTGTTCACCGACTTGATAAAGGAACTTCCGGCCTACTGGTTGTTGCTAAGACTCCTGAGGGATATCTGAACTTGACTGACCAACTCGCAGAACGTTCAATGGAACGTACGTATCTGGGAATGGTGGAAGGTCACGTCGCAGAAGAACGCGGTGTTGTTGACGCACCAATAGGACGCTCAACTCGCACGCCCACACTCATGGCAGTTCGAGCCGACGGACGTCCGGCACGTACAGGGTACGAAGTGCTGGCACGAATTGATAAACCCCACGCCATGACCATGCTTCGTTTGCAACTAGACACTGGCCGTACACATCAGATTCGAGTTCACCTGGCGACGATTGGCCACCCAGTGGTTAATGATCCACGCTACGGTCACCGACGCGAAAAGCGTCTGCATGAAGACAGATTTTTCTTGCACTCAACGACGCTGGCCTTTGCTCATCCAAAAACGGGTGAGTGGGTTACAACAACTGCGCCTTTGCCAGCGGACTTAACGCCACTGGTGCCACCAACGGTGACGCTCTAAGCGTTTTCGTGTGCGGCGATGATTGCGTCATCTCCGCGAAGAATTGCGAGAGCTTCTTCTTCAGCACGTCGCACTCGGCGAACGCCAATGTCCATCTTCGTAGCGGTTGCTTGAAGAGAAAGTGGTGTTGCACCGTGGAGACCGAAGCGAAGAGCTAGAACTTCACGCTGTAGCAATGTCAACTTGTCGAGAGCACCATGAAGTTCGTTGTTCATCATGTTCTGTTCAATGTCGCCAACCCAGTCGTGCTGACTAGGAGCTACTAGGTCACCGAGCGTCGTTGCAGAGTCTGAAGATGCAGGCTGGTCGAGACTTGCCGTTACGCCAGCGAGCCCACGAAGGCCGTCGCGTACTTCTTTGCTCATTCCAGTTGCTTCAGTGAGTTCGTCATCAGTTGGCTTGCGGCCAAAGATTGAAGTCAACTCAGCAGCTGTTGCTTCGAGGCGCTGGAGTTGTTCTCCAACTTCGAGTGGAATACGAATGGTGCGTCCGTGTTGTTGCACTGCGCGCTGGAGTGCTTGGCGAATCCACCATGTGGCGTATGTCGAGAACTTGAATCCGCGCTCCCAGTCGAACTTTTCTACGGCGCGAAGCAAACCAAACGTTCCTTCTTGAACGAGGTCAACCATTTCAACGCCACGGTCTTGGTAGCGACGTGCCCAGTGAAGAACGAGTCGCAAGTTTGCTGCGACCATTTGCTTCTTGGCTTCTTCGTCACCGGCGGTAACGCGCTTGGCGAGCTCTACTTGCTCGTCGTAGTTAGGCATTGGGTAGCGATCAAGATCGCGCATCAAGAGCCCCAACATGTCGTTGGTATTTACGGATGAACGGCGGACGGTGGTGCTCACAGCTACTCCTTTTCGTCCCCCCGGACTAATGCCTCAATTGGTATTTCTCCTACCGAGACGTTTTTAAGTTACCACGTAGTAACTGGAGTTTGTCTTCAGATTCGCAGGAAAATTATAAGAATTTGATTAATCGTGAAGTGCGCGCTTGGCGGGCTTTAGGCCTTTTGCCTGGTCAACCATGTCAGCGAGCGTAAAACTCGACAAATGTTCACGCATGTGATTTCCCACGTCTGCCCATACGCCCAGAAGAACACACTGGCCTTCGTGGTCGCAAGCACCGTCCTTATGTGGTTCTCCGAAGTCTCCGGCAACAATGGGGCCGTCGACTGCCGCAACAATCTCAGCGAGGGTAATCGCTTCAATTTCTTTGGCCAAAACGTAGCCACCGCCAACACCTCGCTTGGAGCGAACGAGGCCAACGCCTTTTAAGTTAAGGAGAATCTGCTCAAGATAGGGCTGTGGGAGCCCGGTGCGCTCTGCGAGGTCTCGTACCGACGTCGGGGTAGTGGCATCTCCGTGCAACGCCAGGCTCAAAAGTGCCCGGCTGGCGTAGTCTCCGCGTGTCGATACTCTCATCTGTCTTAAGTCTACCGGTGGGCTGAAGCCGGGCAAAGTGCGCGGACGCACCCCTTTGTCTGGCACACTACGTACATGGCAGAAGAGCAAAATTCAAACGAAGCCGTTGGTCCAGACGAGGTTATGAACCCGGGGGAAGAGTCGACCTCAAAAGACTCGGAAAACACAGATTTCATTTCTCAGCCGGCCAAAGTGATGCGGATTGGCTCAATGGTAAAGACGCTGCTCGATGAGGCGCGAAGCGCTCCACTAGACGAAGCAGGTCGAGCTCGCCTTCGAGAAATTTACGAAACGTCTGTGAAGGAACTTTCTGGGGCGCTCTCACCAGATCTCAGTGGAGAACTCTCTCGAATGGTTCAGCCCTTCACGATTGAAGTGCCTACAGAGTCAGAACTGCGCATTGCTCAAGCGCAACTTGTTGGCTGGCTAGAAGGACTCTTTCACGGAATCCAGGCTTCGCTGTTTGCACAGCAAGCCGCAGCAGCAGCTCAGTTGGAGCAAATGCGTGAGCGAAGCCTCAATCCAGGGTCGACAAGCCCGAATGCCGGAACGTACCTCTAAAGGTGTCCCCGTTTTGTAACACGCAGGCACTAGGGTCGAAATTCCAGACTCGCCTCGAAAGGAACACCTCAGCGAATGGCTGAAAGCTTTGTTCACCTCCACAATCACACTGAGTATTCAATGCTCGACGGTGCTGCACGTGTTGAGGAGATGGTGCTTGCCGCCAAGGCAGATGGTCAGACCGCTATTGGAATAACTGACCACGGAAACCTGTACGGAGTTATTGACTTCTATGAAGCGTGCCGCAAGCACGACATCACGCCGATTATTGGCATCGAAGCATATATGGCAGCGAACTCTAGGTTTGATCGCCCACCACGCCGCGGAAAAATTGACGACACTGGCGGAGAAACTGAAGGCGGACAAAAGCTCTATCACCACCTCACGTTGCTCTCGACGTCCAATCAGGGCTATCGCAACTTGCGCGAACTTTCATCGCAAGCATTCCTCGAGGGTTACTACTACAAGCCACGTCTGGACTGGGACTTGCTCGAGCGTTACAACGAAGGACTCATCGCAACGTCTGGTTGTCTGGGTGGGGTAGTGCTGCAAGCGCTCATGCAAGACGACTATAAAAAAGGTCTCGAGCTCGCTGGTCGCCTGCAGACAATTTTTGGAAAAGAAAACTTCTTTATTGAAATGCAGGACCACGGTCTGCCTGAGCAAATTCGCACCAATCCAATGTTGCTCCAAGTTGCTAAAGATTTGAATGCTCCACTGCTCGCAACCAATGACCTTCACTACGTGCACCACTCCGATGCTGCAATGCACGATGCGTTGCTCTGCATTGGAACTGGATCACTCGTGGCTGACCCGAGCCGTTTTCGCTTCGAAAGTGACCAGCACTACTTAAAGACTGCAGCTGAGATGCGCTACTTATTCCGAGAAATTCCTGAAGCATGTGACAACACGTTGCTGATTGCTGAACGCTCGAACGTCAAAATTGAGTTCGACAACGATGCGCTACCGCAGTTTCCAATTCCGTCTGAACTGCAGGGAGCTACGCACAAAGAAGGCGCTAACAAGTATCTGCGCGAGTTAACCCTACAAGGAGCCCGCGAACGCTACGGAGTAATTACTCCAGAGATTCAAGAGCGCATTGACTATGAACTCGGCGTTGTCGCAGAGATGGGCTTTTCTGACTACTTCCTAGTGGTCTGGGACCTCATCCGTCACGCTCGCGAAAAGAACATTCGTGTTGGACCTGGTCGTGGATCTGCTGCAGGGTGTTGCATTGCGTACTGCCTTCGCATTGTGGAACTTGACCCGATTAAATACGGACTCATTTTCGAGCGCTTTATGAACCCTGGTCGTAAGCAAATGCCCGACATCGACATGGACTTTGACGAGCGCTACCGCGCAGACATGATTCGCTACGCCGCAGAGCGCTACGGGTCAGATCACGTGGCACAGATTGTTACGTTCTCCACCATCAAAGCTCGAGCCGCTGTTCGTGACGCGGCGCGCGTACTTGGCTACCCGCCAATGCTTGGTGACAAGATCGCAAAATCAATGCCGCCACTCGTCATGGGACAAGACCTTCCACTCGAAGCGTGTTTCACACCAATGCCGGGTTACGAGGGCCGCTTCGCAGAAGCGATTGAACTTCGTGAGCTCTACGCCAATGACGCTGAAGTCAAGCACACCGTTGATGTGGCTAAGGGTTTCGTTGACAAGCGTCGCCAAGACGGCATCCACGCTGCTGCCGTGGTGATTACTAAAGAGCCAGTACTTGAGTACGTGCCAATTCAGCGAAAGTCGAGTCCTAACGGAACTGACGAAGCACCAATTGTTACGCAGTATGAAGCTACGGCAATTGAAAAACTTGGTCTTTTAAAAATGGACTTCCTGGGACTAAGGAACCTCGCAATTATTGAGCGAACCCTGGTCCACATCAAGCGTCGCCACGGCATTCTCGTTGACATTGACAATGTTGCGCTCGACGATCCAAAAGTCTTTGAGATGTTGAGGAAGGGAAATTCTCTCGGCATCTTCCAGCTCGAGGGTGTCAAGATGCGCCAACTCATGCGCCGTCTCGCTCCAACGAGTTTTGACGACATTGCAGCGCTCGTGGCGCTGTATCGCCCAGGTCCCTTAAGCGAAAACGTTCACAATGACTACGCCGACCGCAAGAACAAGAAGCAAGAGGTCTCGTACGACCACGAAGTTCTAGAAGGCATCTTGGGCGAAACCTACGGACTCATGATCTATCAAGAAGACATCATGCGTGTGGCCACAGTTATTGCGGGATTCACAATGTCTGAAGCGGATGACTTGCGTAAAGCCTGCTCGAAGAAGATCCGCGAAATGATTCAAGCCCAGCGCACGAAGTTTGTGGAGGGTGCTGAGCGTGAAGGCTACGGCGCTGCGCTTGGTGAATCAATCTTTAACAAAATTGAACCATTCGCTGACTACGCCTTCAACAAATCTCACGCTTATGGCTACGCACTCATTGCGTATCAAAACTCATGGCTAAAGGCGAACTACCCAGTTGAATACATGGCAGCACTGTTGACGTCATTTAGTGACGACAAAGACAAGGCGGCTGCGTATTTGAACGAAGCACGCCAAATGGGAATCACCGTTGGTGTTCCTGACGTGAATCAGTCTTTTGCTGAGTACGCGCCAAGTCTCACTTCAGAGAACACAATCTTGTTCGGAATGGCTGCTGTTCGAAACGTGGGCGATGCACTCGTTGACAAAATTGTTAAAGAGCGAGAAGCCAACGGGGAGTTCACCTCGGTCTATGACTTCTGTCGTCGAGTTGATCCCGCGGTACTAAATCGCCGGTCAATGGAATCACTCATCAAGGCTGGTGCATTTGACGCACTTGAAGTTCGACGCCTTTCCTTCTTCTCAAAGTTCGAAGAAATCGTTGAAGTAACGCTCAGCCGCCGTAAAGACCTCGCACTCGGAATCTCTACGTTGTTTGCGGCCCTGGAAGAAGGGGGCACCGACGACTGGGAGGGAACAGAAATTGCACTAAGCGATGTTGAGTGGGACAAGAACGTCAAGCTCGATTTTGAGCGCGAAATGCTTGGAACGTACATTTCAGATCACCCACTCTTTGAAATTGAATCACGACTCCTTACAAAGACGAGCGGAACCCTGCTCTCTATTCGTGAAAATGGCGAAGAACTAATTAGAGCCGGAAGGTATGTGACAGTCGGAGGAATTCTTTCGGAAGTCAAAGTGCTTCCAACGAAGTCAGGCCAGCAATACGCGCGCGTAACCATTGAAGACTTGACGGGATCGATGGAAATTAACTTCTCAACAAAGAAATTTGAAGAGTGTGGCGGGTATCTCGTCAAAGACGCCATTGTCCTAATTGAGGGACGACTCGATGAGCGAGATGAAGAGATTCGCTTCAGCGCCATGAAGGTTTCAACAATGAAGTTTGAGAATGGAACAGATGAGCTTCGACTTTCGTTTAAGCCTGATGACTTAAACCCTGCCCGTATTGCCACACTTCGTGAAATTCTTTCTCGCCACCCTGGTCCTTCTGCGGTGATAGTGGAAACCGGTGAGGCTGGAAAGGCCTACAAACTAGGACCGGAGTTCCAGGTGAACATTGCCAACGTCGTGGGAGATTTAAGGTCCGAATTCGGCCTAAACGTCATAAAGGCATAGGCCAAATATGGGGGGTCTGGAACAGTCGTAGAATGTTCCCTATGTCAATGACCGTTACTACGAAGGACACCACCGCCCTCTCAGATGCAGAACTTGCTGAGATGGCCGATCTATGCGTAGATCGTGAGCCGAATTTCGACATTGGATACCTATCCAAGGAGAAGGAAAACTGGGTCCTCGTCACACAGTGTCGTGAAGGCAACAAGCTTCGTGGTTATTCCTTCTGCACACTTGAGCGCATTGGTGGAACCCCATCGCTTCTAATTGGACTTCTTCTTGTTGACCGCAACGCCAAGTCAGACCAGACACTAAAAACTATTTTGCATGACCAGTTCCGTCGCGCTCTTCTCGCATTCCCTGACGAAGATGTCCTTCTCGGTTCACGTCTCACATCACCTGACGGATTCCGAGCATTTGCTGGACTTGAAGACGTTGTGCCACGCCTTGGTTACAAGCCAACCGGTGAAGACCGCGCCTGGGGGCGTCGCCTCGCAAAGCGCTTTGGTTCAGAGAAGTCAATTGATGACAAGACGTTTGTCATGACTGTGACTCCAGGACCAGTTGGTGGACTTGACTACACAACTTCAAAGGGACCAATCCCTGAGGGTGCTGAAACTTTCTTCAAGGGTGTAAAGCCTGCGAAGGGTCAACGGGTAGTTGTCTTCGGCTGGGCAATGGCCGAAGCGCTTTCTTCAGGCAAGCTGCCTAAATAAGCAACTAGTTGCGCGGCAGTAATCCGGTGCAACTCTTGTAACAGTGTCCCTCTACGGGAGCTGACAACGTCGTAAGCACGTACGTTGGTTTAAATCCAAGCGCGGTGGCGAGAGCTTTTCCAGCGAGTGATGTTTCTCTCGTGGTTTCCATTGTTCTAATGGCGTGCGCATCTTCGCAAAGAAGCCACACATCGTCTCCGGCCCATCCGAATCTGACCCACGTTGATCCATCGTCAGTTCGGCGCAACAACTGTGGTCCACGGTCTGCGGCAATTAATGCAACACTCGGACGCTCTCCACGAAATTCCCAGTACGGAGCAGACGGTCCGCGAAAGCCAAACAGGGGACCATCAGCGGGACTAGCGAGTTTGTCTAACCACTTCTTAACGCGTCGACCCTTATAAGAACCAAGACGACGGGGAAGTCCACTCAGCGTTACTGACTCAGGTTGTGCCAAGTCATTTCGCTCAATGTCATCACTGAGATCACCTTCAACAACGTCAAACATCGCGAGGTCTGTCTCGTAACCCTTGGGCCAGGGAATACGCCATCGCATAATTGACTGCGAGGTGAGATCGACAACTGTGGTGGTCTCATTAGTTGATCCAAGCACTAATCCAAAGACTTTTGATCCAGGCGAAAGATTGACTTCAGCACGATGTGGCGTTTTTTCTACAAGGTTTTTAATGGCCTTAGAAGCGGGGTCTCTGTTAAGGAGCTTCACAGTGCTCCAGCTTCACGCAGTTGCTTAGAAAGTTCATCAATAGAGCTCACCGGAAGTTGGCACACACCAGCTCGACAGACGTACGCCATGCCTGCACTTCTGCCACTGAGCAGTGGAGACGAGCCGTTTCCGGTGATGAGGACGCTTCGAACCATGGGTAATGATCGTACGTGCTCGGAGAGCTCGTTTGGTGCCCCAGGGATAACTACTTCAACACCACTAAGCGCGTAGCCAGCGGCGTTCACTAAATCAGGAACAGAACCAGGGTGAGTTGCCACAAGCGAACTCGCTAGTTCAACGAGTCGCTGGCTAATGCTGAGCAGATTGTTGTCGCCAAGGCAGAGTGCGAGGCGAGCAAGAGCGCGACAAGCAACTGCGTGACTTGAAGGCGTTGCCCCATCAAAGATTTCCTTTGGACGAGAGGGGAGGTCTTGCACGTGGTTGCTCTGGGTAAAGAAACCCTGTCCGACATTTGGGTTTTTAGTGTTCGGAACTTCACCGTCCCAGTGGTGCTCCACCAGATACACAGCGAGTTCGCTGGCGAGAGAGGTCCACGCATCATCACCAGTGCATTCAAACGCGTCGATGTAGGCGTCGAGCAACCAGGCAAGGTCACTCGCAGTGGCGTGCGCTTGCAAGTTTTCTGTTCGCCACCACGTCTTGTTAGAGAAGTGTGAAGTTTGTAGCGAAGAAAGTAGCGCAGTACCTTCTGCGATGAGCGCTGCGTCATCGCTCCTAAGACACGCAGATGCGAACATGGCATTCCATTCCAAAATGACTTTTTCATCTCGGCCTGGCTGGATTCGTGAAGAGCGAACGCGTCGCAGTGCATCAAGCGCTTGGCTAAGTTCCTCTGGCTCGACAAATGGTTCGCCACTTGCAAGTCGCGGGATTGACTTACCTTCAAATAATCCAGGATCGCTAATTCGATAGCGCTGAGTGATTCGCTTGGCTAACGCTTCGCTTCCTAGAGCATCCGTTACTTCGCCTGGAGTCCAGGTCACGTGCGAGCCCTCTTCGCCACCGGCATCTGCGTCGAGTGATGAGGCGAATCCTTTTTCGATTCGTAAATCGTTCAGCACAAAGGAAATAGTGTCAATCGCTACAGCGCGCCATTCGCTCGCTGGTTCGTGCTTGGCTGCTTGGAAATATGCTCTCGCGAGCAGTCCTTGGTCACAGAGCATCTTTTCGAAGTGAGGAACATGCCATTCGGCGTCGACGCTGTAGCGAGCAAATCCGCCACGGAGATGGTCGTACATGCCCTCTCTCGACATGGCGTTCAGGGTCGTAGCGATGACTTCTTTAGTTTCGAGGTCATTGAATTCGAGGAGAGCTTCGACGTAGGAGGGGCGAGGGAACTTAGGAGCTCCACCAAATCCGCCGAGAGGATCGGAATTCTTGACAAGCTCATCGCGGAGTTTCTGGCGGACAACTTTTAGATCAACTACCGCGTCATGAACTTTCAAGTGATCAACAAATGCAATTTCGCGCTCAAGAGCTTCAGAAAGTTTGTGAGCCTGTTCTTCCACCACCGCACGCTGTGATGCCCAGGCTTCACTCAGCGCAGTAAGGAGTCTCGGAAATCCCACTTGTCCATGTCGGTCAGTTGGTGGGTAGTAGGTGCCGGCGAGAAAGGGTTTGCCGTCAGGAAGCAAGAACACCGACATTGGCCAACCGCCGTGGCCAGAGACGAGTTGTGTGGCTGCCATGTAAAAAGCGTCAACGTCGGGGCGTTCTTCTCGGTCAACTTTTATGGGAATGAATGACTCATTGATCTGCTGGGCGATTGCGTCATCTTCAAATGATTCGTGTGCCATGACGTGACACCAGTGACACGCGGCGTATCCAATGGAAAGAAAGATTGGCTTGTCGAGCCTCTTTGCTTCTTCGAGCGCTTCAGGGCCCCAGGGCCACCAGTCCACGGGATTTTCTGCGTGCTGGTGCAAGTATGCGCTGGAAGCGCCCTGGAGTCGATTTGTCACATCCTCAGCGTAGTGAGTGGCCTAATCTTTCACTTATGAGTACAAATCTAAATGGAAAAGTCGCACTAATTACTGGCGCCAGTAGAGGAATTGGCCTTGCCATTGCTCATGCGCTCCATGACAATGGTGCCAAGGTTGTTATCTCTTCTAGAAAAGAGGAAAACCTCAACGAGGCACTCGCGACCTTCGGCGACCACGAAAACGTAGTGGCGGTTGTGGCGCACGTGGGATCAAGAAGTGACGCGGACCGAGTTGTTAGTGACACGATTGCCAAGTTCGGATCTCTCGACATTCTGGTGAACAATGCAGCAACGAATCCATACTTCGGGCCGCTGGTGGACATCAGTGATTCTCAGATGCAAAAAACTGTGGAAGTGAATCAGATGTCAATTGTTACGCACACTGCTGCGGCGTGGCATCAATGGATGAAGGACCACGGGGGAGTCGTTCTAAACATCGCTTCCATTGGTGGGCTCATGCCAGAACCTGGCATTGGTTGGTACAACGTTTCAAAGGCTGCTGTCATTCACCTAACCAAGCAGTTCTCATGGGAACTGGCACCTAATGTTCGCGTTAATGCAATTGCTCCGGGACTGGTGCGCACCGAGCTAGCCCGTGAACTTTGGGAAAAGAATGAAGAGAAGGTTGTTCGCCACATCCCACTGAAGCGTCTCGGTGAGCCAGATGACATTGCTTCGGTTGCGCTCGCACTTGTCAGTGACACAACGTCGTGGGTAACGGGGCAAACAATCACTGTCGATGGCGGTACGACGACGCAGCCAACAGGTGGCGTAGTTAATTCAGGTAAGTAAGTTCGCTTCGACGAATCTTGCCATTGCTGGTTCGTGGAATCGCAGCAACGTAACGAATCTCTTTGGGCTTAGCCCAAGGGCCAATTCGTTCACTTGCAATGCTGGTAATTGCGTCATCAATTTTCTGACCGTTCGAAACAACGAGCGCCACAACTCGCTGTCCCCATTCAGGGTCCTCAACACCAGTGACCGCTACATCGTTAATAGCGTCGAGTGACATGAGCACCGCTTCAAGGTCTTCAGGCCAAAGCTTTTCGCCACCCGTATTTATGACAAAGCCAATGCGGCCTTGAATGGAAAGCTTCCCATCGTTTATTTCACCAGCGTCTCCCGTTGGAAACCAATCGGTAGCTCCGTCGGGTCCGCTAACGCTTGGTCGTGGGGCGTCGCGATACGAGGAGAACAACGTAGGTGTTTTTACAATGACTTCACCATCAAGTACTGAGAGCTGCACTTCAGGAAGTGCGAAGCCGTCATAGACAATTCCTGAACCGGTTTCAGTCATTCCCCATGTTGTTACAACATTGCTCGGGACTCCCGCTGGTGGGCGAGCACCACCTAGCAAGACTGTTTGGTACCCGCTTAGATCGTGGCGAGCAAGTTGCGTTCTAACCACCGCAATGTGTGTTGCACCCTTAGAAACACCAGCTGATAAGTCATCAACATCTCCCCAGACAAGCGTGGCATCGCTCAACAGTGCTCGAAGTAGAACCGCGAGCCCACCAATGTGATTGGCCGGCAAACACGGATACCAAACTGGTGGCTCAACACCACGCAACGTTGCTTGCGTGATGCGAGCACTCGCACGAAGCGCATCCCACGTGTGCAGCGCAGCCTTTGGTGTTCCACTCGAACCTGAGGTGAGCATTACGAGTCCGGTGCCGTCTTCAACCGATCGTCCCGAAGCAATTACTTGCATTCCGTCGCTCGTGAGAACAGATGTTGCACCCAGGAGCGCAAGATCTTCTTCACGTCTGCGTGGCGAAAGGCGTTGATCTAGAACGCAAAATGCTTGTTCTTTGCTGAGACAGTCAAGGAGAGCGCGAGCTAGGGCTTTGCCGAGAGGAAGGTCAATGGCTAACAAACTTTGCACGCACAAACCTTACGGGTTCTGAGACTAAGTTATGAACGTCCAAGGGGGATGTGTGGCATCGATTCGACAACATATACGCATTGCGGCAGATCCTGACACGGTTTGGGACATCATCAAAGTCCCTGAGTCGCAACCTGACTGGTTCCCCGGCATCATCAAGGCAACCTATGACCCAGAAACACGAATTCGCGTCATCACTGTTTCAATGGGCGTGGACATGCCTGAAGAAATTCTGACAGTTGACCCGACGCTTCGCAGGTTTGCTTACAAGATCACAGCGCCACTGTACAAATTTCACTACGGGATCATTGATGTGATTGAAATCGCACCGAATGACACATTGTGCATATATTCAACAACCGCAGAGCCAGAAGTGCTCGCACTTCTCATTGGTGCTGGAACAATGGGAGCACTAGAGAAAATTAAAGAAATCGCAGAGCAGAAAGTGAAGAAGTAATCATGGGACGCAAAATTCTTTTCATTACAACTGACCAACAGCGCTACGACACCGTGGGTGCCAATGGCGGAACTATTGCTCGCACACCAGTTGTCGACAAACTCGCAAACGAGGGTATTCGCTACGAGCGCTGCCAGCCATCGTCTGTTGTCTGTATGCCGTCACGTGCGTCAATGTTGACTGGCCAGTTTCCAACCACCCACGGTGCCTGGATGAACGGTGTTGCACTTCGCGTAGACGCCCCATCATTTGCTGAAGAGCTCCATGACGCCGGATACGCCACTGCCCTTATTGGAAAGTCCCACTTCGAGCCTTTCCTTGATGTCTTTGGTCGCTTCGCCGAGAACTCATTTGCGCAACTTGGAATTCCGACGATTGAGCAACCCTGGTTTGACGGACGAATGGGTCCTCACCGTGGATTTGATCACATGGAATTCGCAACTCATGGCATCGCTAGGACACTCCACTATGGAAAGTTCATAACCGAAGAGCACCCTGAATACCTGGCCAGTTTTTACCCGAACCTCAACATTGAACTGAACGTCAATGACATGGGTGGTGGAGACACTGGTGCAGTCCAAGCATGGTCGAACAACATTCCTAAAGAGCTGTATCACACTGACTGGATTGCTGATCGAACAATTAACTGGCTAGAACAACAGAACGAAGACTCGGACTGGTTCTGCTGGATGAGTTTCCCGGATCCTCACCACCCGTGGGATCCACCGAAGTCTGAAGTAGGTCGAATCGATTGGAAAGATGTTCCGCTTCCTGAGAACTATCCAGAAGCAGCGTCAGAGCGCGAAGCGCTCCTAGACCAGAAGGCTGCTCACTGGCGCCTTTGGTACGACGGCAAATTGGTAAGTAACTACGAAGCACCAAAGCACTGGGTGCCTTCTTCACTTACTGCTGATCAACTTCGTGAAATTACAGCGCTGAACGCTGTAGAGATTGAACTCATCGACGAAGCAATTGGTCGAGTTCTGAAAACCATCGAAGCCAAGGGCTGGACAGACGATGTGGACATTGTCTTTACAACGGACCACGGCGAATTAGGTGGTGACTTCGGTCTTCTCTTCAAGGGTGCCTATCACGTTGATGGTCTGATGCGTCTTCCACTTATCTGGAAGCCAGCGCCATCTTCAAACACTCCTCCTGCAGTTGTTGGTGCTCCAGTGAGTCTTGTATCACTCGCTGCAACGTTTATGGAAGTTGCGGGACTACCAACTCCTGCATACGTTGAATCTGGACCGCTGCCAGTAAATAACGAGGACGCGAAGCAGCGAAACTTTGACGCAACAATTACGGAATGGGACTCAGACCTCTTTGGCGTCTCGGTGCACGTTCGCACCGCACTCACGAATGAGTTCATGCTCACTGAATACCAAAAGGGAACTGTCCACAACGGCAATGAGGGTGAGCTTTACAACTTGATTGACGATCCGCTCCAGCGTGTGAACCTCTTCAATGACCCTGCCTACGCTGGAGTTCAGGCCGAGCTCTCTGAGCGAATCCACAATCACGAGGTTCGCCCAGTAGAAAAGGCCACTCCAGGACTAGTTGTAGCGCCGGTCTAATAGGCAGGTAGCGTGGTCTCTATGTCTGAGACCGTTATTCATGGATTGCCAATTGACCCTGTCGAGCAGTTTCGCTCGGCACCCCTTCCTGCGTTTGAAAAGAAGGGCGATTACACCGACATCATCTACGAAGTAGGTGAGGGGATTGCTCGCATCACGATCAACCGCCCGGAACGACGAAATGCTTTTCGCCCACAAACGCTGTTCGAGCTAGAGCGCGCTTTCTCTGTCGCTCGTGACGACATTTCGGTAGGGGCAATCATTTTGACTGGCGCTGGACCAGATGCCTTCTGTAGTGGTGGCGACCAGAAGATTCGTGGCGACGATGGCTACATTGGTGACGACGAAGTTGCTAAGCAAGGTGTGGGTCGCCTTAACGTTCTTGATCTTCAGATTCAAATTCGACGTCTCCCGAAGCCAGTGATTGCACAAATAGCTGGATACGCAATTGGTGGAGGGCACATCCTTCATCTTGTCTGTGACCTTTCTATTGCCGCAGACAATGCACGCTTCGGACAAACCGGTCCCAAGGTTGGATCATTCGATGGTGGATATGGTTCGTCGCTACTTGCTCGCACCATTGGCATTAAGCGCGCTAAAGAAGTGTGGTTCCTATGTCGCCAATACGACGCACAGACCGCGTACGACTGGGGCCTCGTAAATACTGTTGTGCCACTGGCCGATCTTGAGAAAGAAACAATTGCATGGTGTCGTCAAATCTTGACACTTTCACCAATGGCGCTTCGTATGTTGAAGGCAGGATTCAATGCTGCTGAAGACGGACTCGCTGGAGTGCAGCAACTGGCTGGTGACGCAACGATGCTGTTCTACATGTCTGAAGAAGGACAGGAAGGCCGTAACGCTTTTGTAGAACACCGCAAACCTGATTTCTCGAAGTTCCCCAAGCGTCCATGAGCGAAGCTCCAGGCAGCGTAAAGCGCTGGGTACTGGCAGCTCGTCCGCGCACACTTCCGGCAGCAATAGTTCCGGTAGCAATCGGTGCAACATTGATGCGCCCACTCAGTATCGAATGGGTCAACACCGTTCTGTGCTCAGTAGTAGCACTCGCTCTACAGATTGGTGTTAATTATGCCAATGACTACTCTGACGGCATCAAGGGAACTGACGAAATACGTGTTGGCCCTTTTCGTCTTACTGCTTCAAAGCTGGTTCCAGCCAAAGCAGTACGAAACGGAGCCTTCGCTTGGTTCTTCGTTGCAGCCCTTGCTGGCCTAGAGCTAAGTGCTCGTACATCGTGGTGGTTTGTTCTCATCGGACTAACAGCAATCATTGCTGCTTGGTTCTATACCGGTGGTCCTAAGCCCTATGGCTACATGGGACTTGGTGAAGTTTTTGTGATGGTGTATTTCGGTTTCGTAGCGACTGTTGGAACTACTTACGCGCAGCACCAAAACATCCCAGCGAAGGCTTGGTGGTTTGGCCTTGCTGCGGGCGCCATGGCTTGTGCACTTCTTGAGGCAAACAACATGCGAGACATCACCGGCGACCAAGGATCTGGAAAGAAAACACTTGCGGCTCGACTGGGTCGTGACAAGGCCAAGTGGCTCTACGTACTTTGCGTTTCCACGGTTTTTGATGGTCTCGCACTAGGCGGTCAGTGGCTTACTGCTGTAATTGCGCTTGTTGTTTATTACTCAGCACTAAAGCTGGCATTTTCAAGCAAGCAAGGTCGAGAACTTCTTCCAATGCTGATGATCTCAGCTCGTGCTCAACTAATCGTTGGCTTGGTGACAGTGGTTACTTTTTTTCTTGTGAACAGTTAAGCTTCGCAAGCTGTAAATTAAGCCTTAACGCGGCAATTTTGGCTGGCTAGAAGAAGAATGAAAACGTAGGTGAAGCGTAGAGAAGGGCCGCTTGGCTACTTCTAAATCGACAAGGAGGCATAGATCCTCTTAGTCTTCGCTTTGCTTAGACCAAGAATTTCGAAGAGCATCGCAGCGTCTTCTTCAATGGGGTTCTTTGGGATGAAATCGCCTCGAAGCAGTGCCATCAATATTCCGAGACCGGCATTTGAAAAAAGCAAGAATCGAACTTCCGGATTGTCATCTGGAAGAAGTCCACCTTTAACGAGAGCCATGTAACTCGATTCCGCTGAACGAATAAGTGCCTCGAGAATAAGCGCAGAAGAGTTACCACCATTAACGAGTGCAGCAGCGAGATCAGGATGAGTAGTGCCAATGGTTGCCATGAGTTTGACGGGCAAAACTAATTCACACAGCGGATCACTTGTTTCTTTTCGAATGATTTCAAATGCCCATGTCAGCCATTCATCGCAGAGAGCCCGGAGAGCTTCGGCGAACAATTCATCTTTGTGGTGAAAATGTTTATAAATTGTCGCGGGGGATACTTCAGCACGATCGGCAAAGTATTCAATAGTTACGTTTGGCCCAACTTCGACGAGACATCGCTGCGCCGCTCGAATCAAAGATGCTCGATTTCGGTCTCTGGCCCCAAGTTTCTTTACAGGAGTTTCGACTCCTCGTTCGCGAAGTGTTTTTTGGGGACTGCCGACTACCTTTTTGGCTGGAGACATCTCAAAATCTTAATCCTGAAATTATCCAACTGCTGTTGATTCCAGACAAAGTTGGGCCTTTCACACAGAGTTACTTGATGAAAAGTGTCTGTTCCACCTCAGTGGAAATAGGAATTCGGATGGCTTTCATCACTGTGGATCTTTTTACACCGAATATTGAAAAGAGAGTTACGATGGCTTCTTCAGCCACAGCTTCATTAGCCAAGCCAGCCCGGTAAGCGCTGAATAAGAGCGAGCTATATGCGCCTCGAAAGAGAATTACCTTGAGTGATGCTTCACTGATGGCAGTTGTTCCAGTACCACGAAATGTCTGAACCAGGGGTTCTCTTTCGAAGATCTCATTAAGAACTCCAGGGTTGCGTGAATAAAGCCTGATGAAGACTTTGACTAATTTTGGGTAGTAAAATTTGAGTTTCAAAAGAAGCTTGACTCTAACAATTTCCTTTTCTAAGAAATCGTCTGTCAGGTCCTCAAGAAGAGAATCTAAATTCACCTTCCAGCTGAAGTAATGGAAAATTACAGTTTGACTAAACAATGAATCTTTTGATTCAAAGTGCTTGTAAATCGATGCCGGTGAAACCTCGGCCAGGACGGCAAAATTCTCCACACTCAGGTCGGTCCTGCTAGTCGCCAGAATATCGAATGTCTTTCTGAAGAGCACATGTTTATTGCGTTCAATGGTTCCGACCTTTTTGGCCACTAATTCCGTATTTGCTTGGGTTTTTCCCGCCATTTTTCTCCGAGCCAAAGTCTATGAATTTTGAGTGAATTCTCTAAAAATCAACGCCTATCTAAAAAAAGAGTGTACTCTCTTTATTTATAAAAGCAGTGACGGTTAATAAATGAAAGAACTATGCAACGCAACCAGCGAAATAATGACAACTTTGCCAGCAGAAGATTTTCTTTCGTGACGAACCTCGCTCGCTTCGCGGTGGCTTTTGTCATGTTCATCGTAAGTTTTGCAAGTGGCGTTGTTTTAACTAACACAGCTGGCGCAGCCGTGTCCGGTCCGGAAGCGACAGTTGCATTCCTAGATCTGGGTGGTCAAATTTCGAACTCGGTAGTTTTGCAACCTCAGGTAACAGCAAATGTATTAGTTCGAGTTGCGAATTCAGGAGCGACTGCAACAAGCTCTTCAAGTGCTCCGAGTCTTACAATTAGTGTTCCCGCTGGTGTTTCAATCCTTGGTGTTGATTCAATTAATCCTGGCCCCAGCTCTTCCAACACTGTCACTGGCACATGGACCTGCAGCGATGTGTCAGCAACATCAAAGAATTGTTTGTTGACAAATTCGTCGGGACAGCCATTAGTTCTCGATGCACTGACGCAGACGCTTGCATCAATCAGACTTGACTCGAGTGGTTCTGGAAAAATAACGGGCGCAAAGATTGAAGCGACGGCGCAACTTGCGGGAGCGACTGCAGTAACGGCGAGCGCATCGCTTGATGTTGAAAGTCCACAAGCTGGCTTGGTCTTGAACATCATTGGACAGAGCCAAGTTCAATCGGGGCAAGCAACTCAAATTACGTATCAACTCACGAACCGGGGTCTGGTCACTGCCAGTAGTTACACCGGCTCAAAGGGTGTAGTTCCAGCGGCCACATTGTCGAACTTGCTCCCAGCCAGACGATTCACTTCTTGGACTTCAAGTTCTACAGGTTGGACATGCGTAGGTGATCAATTAGAAGCGCCAACGTGTTCAATGACTGATGCAACACTCGCCCCTGACGCAAGTGCACCACCACTAATTATTCAGTTCACACTCGCTCAAGGTCGAGCCTTAACAACGCCTGACGCTTCACCAAGTGCTGCCATTAAGTGGCCAGTGGCAATTGCAGAAGCCGCGAATGGTGGAATTTTGACTTCGACTCAGAACATGGAGCTCTACGTTGGACCGCGTACAGTTGGAAAACTGGCGGTACAGCTCCGTGCTGTCACATCGTCAATGCTGAGTCCTGGCCAGTCGGTGAACTTCAATGTGAAGCACTTAGCGATTGATGGTTTCGCTAGGGGAATTGTTGACACGCTCACAATTCCAAGTGGACTAACAACTTCTGCCGTTGATTCTGGCGGATGGAAGTGTCCAGCTGGCTCGGGAAGGGTGAAGTGTACTTTCGCGGGCGTAGTGGCAAAGGGGGGAGACCCTTCGTACGTGATCACTTTGAACGCAGCTTCTTCGGCCCCGTCAGCAACTGGTCTTTTGAGGGTTGCTTCGTCAGGTAACGACGGTGAAGCAACTGCACAAGACGTTCAGCCAATTTTTGTAATCAATATCGGTGGCGCACGTCTGGAGTTGAAGCGAATACTGGGAAGTACGAATCCAACAAAAGTTACGGATGGCAAAGCTCTCCCGCTGAAGCCAGGAGTTCCTGCGGATGCATCGTTCGTTCTCGTCAATTCCGGTAACAAGCCTTTGGCGACGGGTGCGGTAATAACAGTCACTGCTTCATTAAGCACTGCTGCGATTGCCTACCTAAAACTCATTGGTTCGTCAGCAGGGGTTCTCTCTGGTTTGCCTGACCTAGATCAATTCGCGCTGCTGCTTCCAGAGCGCCAAGCAGGCGGGCCGGTTTGCACACTGGACTCTGCGAATTATCAAGCGACATGCATATTGACTCTTCAAGCACCACTAGACGTCAGCCAAGACAGTCCTGTGTTTTCTTTCTTGCTCAAACTGAAATCAGCCTTCGACCAACGTTTGGTGGCTCTTTTGCCAGCTGAAATGAAAACTCTCTTGAGCGACGGAAACCTTCTCAAGTTAACTGCATCAGTCTCGAATAATCCCGACGAAATTGCACCAGTTACTATTTCGCCACAGATTTCTTTTGTAACGCTGACAAATAGTCTTCAGCCAATTATCACAACTCCGGCTCTAAAATTGTCTGACGATCCAACAACAGTCAGTTTCAAAGTGAGTAACAATGGTGGTGCTGTTGGCCAGTCAGTTATTACATTGCCAATTCCAAGTTCACTTCGCGCAACAGCGATCAGCGGCTCTGCCTGTGTTGTGACGGGAAGTCAAACTCAGACAGTTACGTGTACAGTTCCAGCAATCGCAGAGGGATCAAAACAGAATCCAACTTTCAGTGATGCAATCACTTTCCAGCTTGCAAATGTTTCAGCAACCAACGCAGTCTCAATTACTGCTTCGATTTCGGTAGATGGCTCAACAGCCACTGCACCAGTTGCCATCCCGATTGATCCGAATCCAGCACTCACTTTGGTAGCTCCTTCAAACGTCCAGTTGAGCGCAACGGGAAATGCAGGGGAGTTGAAGGTCAATTTCACGGCTTCTTCGAATGCTCCAGCCAACCAGCAGTACTACGCCAAGTTCTGCCTTAATGCTCAGATGACAACTTCTTGTCGAACACAAAATCTGAGTTCAGGCACGATTGTGGCTGGCCTCAATGCAGGCACCACCTATTACGTGACAATTACGGCGCCAGCAACCGGCAACTACAAGGCAGCAACCTCCGCTCCCGTTAGCGCGCAGACGGCCTCAATAGTTACAACACCGCCAGTTGTCGCTTCTGTCCCAGCCCCTGGCCCTGTAGAGAATTTGTCCTCGAGTGCCGCGTCCGCTACTTCAGTGACTTTGACCTGGACGGCTCCAACGCAAGTTGGCGCGGGAATCAGTGGCTACATAGTTACCTGCACACCAAGTTGTGGAACAATCAGTCAACCTGGCGCCAGCGCCACATCGTTAACCATTACCGGGCTTACCCCCGGCACGTTGTACACCTTCAAAATGGTAACTAAGGCAACTGACAACCAGGTGTCAAGTGAGGTAACTGACTTTGAAGCTCTCTCAGCAAATCCAGGCGCCGTGTCTGGTCTAACTCAAATTGCTCGAACAACCACTTCGGTGACTTTGGGCTGGACGGCTCCAACGCAAGTTGGAGTAGGAATCAGTGGCTACACAGTTAGCTGCACACCTAGCTGCACGATTAGCACTCAACCTGGTGTGAGCGACACTTCCATAGTTATTACGGGACTAACTTCGGGGACTAACTACACATTCAGTGTCATCACTCTGGCTTCAGATAACCAGAATTCGACTGCAGCTACCATTTCTGGCACCACCGGTTATCTGGCTCCAGGCGCCGTGACTGGCCTAAATCAAACTGCTCGAACAACTACTTCAGTGACTTTGGGTTGGACCGCTCCCACGCAAGTTGGAGCTGGAATCATTGGCTACAGCGTCAGTTGCACACCAAGTTGCAGCATAAGTAGTCAACCTGGCGCGAGCGCTAGTTCCATTGTTATTACCGGACTGACTTCTGGCACCAGCTACACCTTCGGTGTCATAACTCGTGCTTCAGATGGCCAGAACTCGAGCGAAGCTACCGTTTCTGTCTCCACGCTTTTTTCGCCTCCTGGTTCTGTTACTAACCTGACGGCAACTTCCGGTAGCGGTTCTGTGACCTTAACTTGGAATGCTCCTACTGAAGTTGGGTCGGGAATAACTAGCTACACGGTCAGCTACACGTGCCCCTCAACCTTGTCAGCACCATGTTCAGCAGGGAGCAAATCAGTCAGTGGAACCACAGCCACATTCACTGGACTCAGCAACTCAAAGACGTACACGTTCACCGTGATTGCCAAGGCTTCAGATAACCAGAGTTCGAGCCCAACCAGCGCGCCCACCGCAGCTAAAACACCAAATGTCTTCTCACCGATAATGAGCGCAACTACATCTCCGCTATTGACTCCGGCCTTGTCGTCGAGTTCTTCGACTTTGACGGGTAGCGCACTTCAACCTAGGGCTGCAACTACTACGGTCCCTCCAAGTATCGGGGCAAACTTCAACAAAGTTTGTGCGGATGCGGCTGCCGCAGTGGCTGCAAGTTCAACTTCGCTGAGTGAAAGTCTCGGTGGCAACATCTCTGCATCACTCACTGGAGTCACCGTGAGCGGTTCTTGTTCAGGAACTGTCACAGTCAGTTTCACTGGTGGATCTCTCAACCTCTACGGCGTCTACAGCGTGTCAATTGGCTCAGGAACTATTACGTCAACTGGCATCACCATTAATTCAGCTTCACTAACCACACCAACTGGATGGTCTGGGGGAGCAATCACTCTGGCGTCAACTGCGCCTGTAACACTTCCATTCTCCGGCACAGCGTCTGCTGCATCATCTTCAGTCTCATTGCAGGGAACATTTTCAGCGTCCGGGCTCTTTGGACTTCCGCTCCCTTCAGGATGGAGCGCCACTACAAGTTTTACCTTTAGTTACACCAGCTCGGTAGTAGGTATCGCCGTTTCATCCACGGGTGGGCCAGGCGGTACAGGACTCACTATTTCTGGATCAGCTAACACGAGCGGTGACTACAGCGTCAGCGTTACAGGAAACTTGTCACTCGGTAGTGCAACAATTACTGGTGTCTCAGCGTCATGGGCTTCGGGGTCACCATTTACTTTCTCTGGAACAGTCGCAATTGGTGGCACAACGCTGAGCGTTTCGGGAAGTTACACCAATACGTCAACCTGGACTTTTAGCGCTAACGGCTCCATCACTTTGTTTGGAACGTCAGTGGCCGCTTCAGGTTCAATTGTCAGCACCAGTGGGACGGTTTCAGGTTCCTTCACAATGACCATGGGTACTGTTTCAGTTGCTACCGGCATGTCAGTTAACTCACTCGCCATGTCGTGGAGTCCGAGTGCGGGACTGACCGGAGCGGGCTCACTGTCAATTGGTGGCACAACCCTTTCTCTCTCTGGTTCCTACACCGACGCCAACAACTGGACATTTAACGCCAATGGATCGATAACGCTTTTTGGCACAACGGTTACAGCCACTGGAACAGTCACAAAATCTTCCGGCTCAACCACAGGTTCATACACAATGACCATGAACACTGTGACGGTTGCTACTGGTATGTCAGTCAACTCACTCACCATGTCGTGGAGTCCTAGTGCGGGTCTTACTGGCACGGGCTCATTGTCAATTGGTGGCGCAACTCTCAATCTTTCAGGTTCGTACACTGACAGCAACAACTGGACGTTTAATGCAACTGGGAACATTTCGCTCTTTAACGGCACCCTAAGCGCTACGGGATCGGTTACGAAGAGCTCTGGCACCACGAGTGGAACGTACACAATGACTGCCACCGGCTTGGAAATCGCTACTGGCATGACAGTCAACTCACTTTCAATGACGTGGACTCCTGGACAGAATCAGGTAATCAACGGGACCGGCGTTTTGTCGCTTGGTGGCACAACCCTCAACCTTTCTGGTTCCTACACCAGTGCCACCAACTGGACTTTTAACGCCAATGGATCAGTGACACTCTTCGGCGCAACCGTGACCGCATCGGGTGTAGTCACAAAATCTTCAGGCACCACAACTGGTTCCTACACAATGACCATGGGAACAGTGACGGTTGTTTCTGGCATGACAGTGAACTCACTCACCATGTCGTGGAGTCCCAGTGCGGGTCTTACTGGCGCAGGGACTTTGACCATTGCTGGCACAGCGGTCAATCTCACGGGGTCCTACACCAACTCCAACAACTGGACGTTTACCGTGAGCGGAAATGTCTCGCTCTTTGGCGCAAGCATTGCCGCCACTGGAACGGTCACAAAGAGCAACGGCACGACAACAGGTTCATACACAATGACGGTTGGAGACTTGTCGCTGGTCTCTGGTATTTCTGCAACTGGACTCGTCATGACGTGGAGTACGGGAAATGGTTTAACGGGTACCGGAACCATTAACTTCAGCGATTTCGCAGTGGCGTTCTCTGTTCAGTACACCGATTCAAGCAACTGGACATTAAACGCCACCTCCAATGGATCAGGTTCAATTGCGATCATCCCAGGTGTAACAGTTAGTGGGGCATCGTTCACTGGATCAGTCACAAAAGTATCGGGTACGGTGTCGCTGAATTTGTCGGTCAGTTTCTCTTCGCTGACTTTGATCGCTAACTTGGTCTCTTTGCAAAATGCAACTTTCTCAATCTCGAATTCATGTCCGACAACGTTTACCTCTACTCTCTGTCCATCAGGCAACACGTCATATCTAAGTGCAACGGGAACATTGCAAATGAATCTCGGCACGGGACTGGGAACGCAGAATGTTGCCATGTCGGCTGTCTATGGAATTCAGTCAAAGGGCTTCGAGCTGAGTGCAGGATTTAGCGACATCACTATTGTGTCGGGACTGTTGAAAGTTACGTCACCGACAATTTCGCTGTCGTATGGCAGAAGCAAAACTGTTTCAACTGGCACAATCACCGGCATTGGTGATGGAACAAAGAATGGTTACACCCTCTCAATATCTGGAGATGTAGCTCTCAGTATGCCGGGGTTCAGTCAATCAATTTCAGTGAAGCTCACCTACGGCACGAATGCAGTCGGTGGTTACAACTTTGTTTTGAATGGAGACCTTGTTGATGTTGGAACGATCGGAGAAACTGGAGCTGCAGTAGCTGACCTTGTGTACAGCTCGGCGGCGATGTCACTTTCTCTCAATGGACTTCAAGTTACTGTTCCAGCAAATACCTTGGTGCTTGGTGGAAAGTTTGTTCTGCCAGCTTGGCTTTCCAAGTATCTAGGCCACACTGTAGAAAGCGTTGCCCTGTACGCGACTTACACGAATCCAACCAGCTACAGCATCACCGGTGCCTTTCAGTTGAACTTGCCAATTCCAACTGGGTCCAGCAGCTTCAAGTTTTCAATCACCTCCTTTAGCGTTTCCTTGGCCCAGAGTGTTCTCGGTTACACCCAAAGTTTGAACGCCACTGGAACATTCACGGTCAGTGGATCTGCTGGAAATGCGGTCATTGACATAACTCTTGGTCTTTCATACCAAGACTCAACTGAAACCATTACTGGATCGATTACTGCATCTGCTAGCCAGGGCTACCTCTGGAGTGACGCCTTTGGAATGCCAGGTGTCCAACTCCAGGCATTCGCAATTCAAGTGGGTATCGAACTCGCAACTTCACCAATCCCACTGCCTTCTCTTGGTCTGGCGGCAAATCTCGTCATCAATGGGACAACAGCTACGGTCCTAGGCATCACCCAGGGGACTCCGATATTTGCGCTAGTGAATATCTCGGCGACTAACCCCGCGATGGTCATCAGAATAGGTGTGCAAGGTGGACCAACCGCAATCAACATTGCCAATGTTTTAACCGCAACCTATGCCGAGCTGTATCTAGCACCAGACGGCTGTACGGTCGGAACATATGTAATTCAACCCGGTTTCAGTTTCTATTTTGACGGCACAATCCTTGGGGTTCCGTTAACAGTCCAAGCAAAAATTACGATTAATGGAAGCAATGTCAACCTGGATGCATCGATAGCAGTTGGCGCTTTCAACGTTACAAATTCCATCAACTTCGACGGTGCGGTTTGGACTATTGCGGTCGACAAAGATTCAGCTGCATTTGGCTTTTCTGGGAGCGGAACAATCTTTGGTGTGTCGGTGCTCTTCAGTGGCGAAACTAAATATGACCTGACCACAGGGAAAGTTTTAGCGAGTTATAAGGGTTCAGTCTCTGACTTCAATCTTTATGGATTTTCGCTCAAAAATGTTTCCCTGACTATGGATACCGTTTTTGATCCACAGAACAAAACTGCAAGTATCTCAATTTCAGGTACAGGCTCAATGACAATTCTTGGTGCTGAGCTGAAGATTGAACAGATGGTGTTCTCTTGGCAGAACGGTGTGTTTAAGACTCTTGCTGTACAGGTTTCAGCAAACATCGTTGTTACAAATTCCATCAGTCTGGTCGGAGACTTCTTTCTCAATGCCGACCTAGCCACACAGCAATTTAAGTTAAGTGCAACCGGAAAAATAGTTATGGGACCCTTCTCTTTGGACATCGCGGCTTGCCCGAATGGCCAGCCAGGTTTGTCGATTTCTACTTCTGGATTCAACCTTTGTGCAGCCACGATCGATGTTGGTTTTGCTAGAGCGACAATTTCTGGAGTTATGTACTACTCCGCGCCGTCAGCAGGAACCTATATCGGTAATTCCGCGGGAAGCTCTGTCCAGGCACAAGCTGGTGATTTCAATTTTGGTGCGAGCAATGTCACTGTGGACATCTGTGGCTTCGCCAGTGCGACCGGTTACCTCCGACTTGGAAATGTCGGTGGTACCTTCTTTGCCCAAGTGTCAGCAGGCATAGGCCTCTCCAACACTTCTTCGGATCAACTTGTTCAAATCTCGGGCGCATTCGACTCAGCGGGTAATTTCACTCTTACTGGCACAGGTCAAGTGAAACTTGCTGCAATCAACTTCAACTTGAATGTGACTGCATCTTCACAGGGCGGACAAGTGTCGGTGAGCGCTGGCACAAATCTCTCGATTGCGGGATCTACTTTTGCACTGACGGGAACATTCGCAAAGGTTTCTGGTGGTGTGAAGATCACAATGTCGGTCATGGCGAACCTCACTATTTCTGGTTTCGATCTGGGACAAGCGACAGTCACGGTTTTTGTGGAACCATTGACAGAGTACGTTTCAATTAGTTCGGCGTTATCTCTTGGCGGTATTTTCAATGCCAATTTGAGTGGCAACCTCGGCGCTGTCAACGGTCAAGCACTCTTCAACTTCACCGTGTCAACTGGAATAAACATTCCTGGAGTAGCGGTATCTGGAAACTTGACCCTGACCAACTGCGGTGACTCAAGCTGCACATCGACCGGAACATTCCGAGCATCAGTATCTGGCCAATTCCTCGACTTCTATGGAGTCAGCTACTCGTTCAGCTCCGTCAACGTAAATTCAGACTGGTCTTTCACATCCACCTCCTCCGGATCTGTATCAACGTGCAGTGACTGGACTTCGTTCGGCGTGGTTCAGTTCTCAGCCTGTGTCGGAGGTAGTTACAGCGTCACTCTTTCAACTGCATCTCCATATGTAGCTTTCAACCTTGGATTTGATGTAAATGTCAGTCGTCAAATCTGGACGGTAACGATCAGTTGCCACGGGCGTTGGTACAACCCACGTTCATGGAGCTGTGACGTAAATGCAGGGTGGGGCCCCACCAGAAATTTTGTATCAATCAGCGGAACTGTTGACTCAGATGGAAACGTTCGAGCTTCATTTAATGGAATCACTTGGAGGTTCAAAATCTAATGAAACACTCATTCAATTCAAACAAATTCGTTCTTATTTTTAGAAAAGGTGCTGAGACAATGTTCAAACGAGGACAAACGGCAGGTTCGTCGACGGTGCGTGTAGTTCGTGCGGCATTGGTAACTGGAGCACTTGGTCTGCTCGCTCTGGGCTCAGTGTGGATTTCATCGGCTGGAGCCGCAATGCCGCAATGCGCACCAAACTGTGCTGGGGCCAACTTGTCGGGCACAGATCTTTCAGGTCTGAACTTGTCGAACGTAAATTTCTCAAACGCAACTCTTTCAAATGTCAATCTAAATAATTCGAATCTCAGCAATTCGAATCTCTCTGGAGCCACGTTGGCAAATGCAACTACGTATGACACCGAATTCAATGGTGCAAACCTGTCAAACACAAACTTGACGAGCACTAATCTGACCCACGCTTATATCCACGACCTCTCTTCTTATGCAGGTGTGATGTTGCCAAGTGGGTACGGTGTTGTTTCTCGACCAAGCAATGTAAGTAATGGTCCCTCAACTGTGCTCGTTGGACCGAATGTCAGTTTCTA
This sequence comes from uncultured Acidimicrobiaceae bacterium, assembly GCA_937975915.1. GTDB lineage: Bacteria > Actinomycetota > Acidimicrobiia > Acidimicrobiales > RAAP-2 > RAAP-2. The sequence goes on from CALJTY010000042.1 coordinate 257,719, forward strand.
TGGAATAAATTTTTCAAACTGGAACCTGTCGGGAAAAAACATGTCTGGGGCATTCTTTTCTCTGGCTAATTTAAATAATACCAACTTGTCTAGCGCGACTTTAACTGGAGCAAACCTTTCCGGAGTAAGTATTACCGGAACTAACTTGGCCAGCGCGATTCTCACCAGTGCAAACTTGACTAACGCAAATCTGACTGGCTCAAATCTGACGAGTGCAAATTTGACCAGTGCAACGTTTAGTAACACCAAAATTGCCTACGCCACGATTACCAATGCAATCTTCTCTTCGACGTCGCCCGCAAATCTCATTACTGGAGGACTCCTTGGATCTGGTGCCACCTTGCCGAGCAACTGGTCGTTGATTCGAGGATATCTCTTCGGTCCAGGTGCTTCGCTCGCTGGCCTTACATTGACTGGAACCAGCACCTCTCCAATAGATCTTTCAAGTGTCAATCTCTCAGGTGCCAACCTTAAAAACGCACTTTTTACCAATGTCAATTTTACGAATGCAAATCTTTCCAGCGCAAACTTGACCAATGCGAAATTGAATTCGGTCAACCTGTCGGGTGCCAATCTTTCAGGTGCGACTGCTGCTGGAATTAAAGGAGATTCAATTACCAACAACTCCTCGACAACGTATCCAGGCTCGGGATGGAAAGTGTTAAACGGAGTTTTGGTTGGGCCAGGAGCTGACCTGAAAGAATCCAACTTGGGCTTTCAAGACTTGTCAAATGTAGATCTAACTGGGGCCATCTTGACTGGTGCCAACGTATTACGTACGAACTTCACCAATGCCACTCTTACCAGCGTTGTTAGCGGGTCCTTAGTTTCACAGTCAGGATATTTGCCAACACTTCCGAGTGGATGGTCCTTGGTGCAGGGATACTTGATTGGCCCAGGAGCGAATCTGACCAATCTTTCGGTCTCTCCACCTACAACGTTAATTAAAACTACAGCTTTGAGCGCTAGCTCAACTTCACTTACCGTTGCTTCAGCATCAGGCTTTACGCAGTCTGGAACGTTCTCTATCCAAATCGATAGCGAGATAATGACCGTCACGCTAGGTGCCGGCTCAACTACGTGGACTATTTCGAGAGGTCAGTCTGGAACAACTGCTGCGCCACACGCAATTAGTGCTCAAGTCGTGCAGACCACAGGAATTGATCTATCAAACTCAAATCTCACTGGTGCCAATCTCACCGGTGCGAGCTTGGCTTACGCGAACTTAAGTGGAGCCAATTTGACTAACGCAAAGCTTACGAGCGCCAATCTCACCGGGGCGAAAATGAGCTCCACGACGACCTTGTCGGGCACAGTTCTAGCCGGCACAACGCTCAGCGGCGCCAATCTCACCGGGGCGAACTTGAGCGGGGTTGTTCTCACTTTGACTGTGGGATCAACCACGACCAGTGGAGTAAACCTCTCTGGGGCCACATTGACGTCAGCGAACTTGGGTTCACTGAATCTCGCCTCATCTTCTCTTAGCGGAACTCGCTCAGGATCAATTACTGGTTCTCCAACGCTTCCAAGTTCTTGGTTCATCAATACTGGATACCTCGTTGGACCTTCGGCGAACCTATCGGGACTTAACCTGACGGGAATGTCGTTCCAGGGTCGCAGCGGTTTGAATGGACTTAATTTTAGAAACTCAACGTTGACCAATGTGAACTTTTCGAACACTTCGCTGGTGGGCGTAATTCTCACTGGCAGTACTATCACCAATACAAACTTCAATGGAGCAAACCTCACTGGCATTATTTCGGGTTCCATCACGACAAGCCCAGCCCCGACTTTGCCAACAGGCTGGTCGCTTACCAGTGGGTACCTCATTGGCCCTGGCGCAAATCTCACTGGCGCATCACTCTCTGGCGTGAACTTGACCGACAGAGCACTAAATACAGTGAATCTTTCAGGCGCAACTCTGACAAACGCAATTCTGACAAGGACAAATCTCACCAGTGCTGTTCTGACGGGTGCAACCTTGACGGGTGCGACTCTAACTTCCGCGTCGCTAAAGAATGCCAACGTCACGTCCGCGGACTTCACCAACGCAACCTTGACAAGTGCATCATTCCTTGGAGCAACAATTACGTCTGCCATCTTCACGGGGGCAACGCTAAGCCAGGTGGCTTCCAATTCATTAGTGTCAACCGCTAACCCCACGTTCCCATCGGGATGGGGATTGGTAGCTGGAAGCATTGTGGGTCCCAACGCTGACCTCACGAATGCGAATCTTGCTAACGCGAACCTCACCGGTTACAACTTGTCGAGTGCCACTCTCACCGGCGTGAAGTCAGGTTCTATAACTGGGTCTCCAACGCTGCCAACGGGATATTCAAAGATCAATGGCTACATTGTTGGTCCCGGTGTGAACCTCACTAACGCGAACTTGGCGAACCAGAACTTGGGCTCACTCAGTCTTAACGGGACAATACTGACCGGTGCATCACTCGGTGGCGCCAACTTGTCGGCCAATACCTTGACTGGTGTTATCACCGGATCATTGACGTCAACGCCTACTTTGCCAACTAATTTTTCCGTCACTGGCGGTTACATTGTTGGACCCGGAGCAAACTTAACGAATGCTGACCTGGGTAGCGCAAACTTATCGAGCGTCAACCTTACGGGTGCAACTCTTGCGGGCACGATTCTTACGAACACGACTCTGACCAACATCAAGTCTGGCTCAGTAGTCGGCAATCCTCTGCTTCCCACGGGCTGGAAAACCATCAATGGCTACCTTGTTGGTAGGGGAGCGAACCTCACTTCAGCGAGTCTCGACGGTGCAAACTTGAACGGTTTGGACCTAACTGGAACCAACCTCTCGAACGCCACGTTGCGTGGTGCGAACTTAACAAGCGCCAATCTCACAACCGCCAACATGAGCGGTGCAAACATTGGGCCAATTTCGGTGACGACAACGCTATCGAGTTCAATCACTGATTCTGTGACCACAATCACGGTGGCCAGTGCAAGCGGCTTCCCAGCTAGTGGCAGTTACATCATCATGATTGATAACGAGAACCTACTGGTGACGGTGGGTAACAGCACTACTACGTGGACCGTAAGGCGCGCGCAGTACGGTACAGCGGGTGCATCACACAGTTCAGGTGCAACGGTCACGCTTCGAAGGGCCGGTGCAGTTCTGACTGGGGCGACGATGACCGGAACGAACTTGTCGAACGCCACACTTACCTCGGTTGTCTCAGGTTCAATTTCGATTAGTGGAACCCAGCCCTCGCTACCTTCTTCGTGGGCGCTGACCCAAGGTGGATTCTTAGTAGGACCGGGCGCGGACTTATCAGGTGCGAAAATGACGAATCTCAACTTGAACGGTGTCAACTTCTCGAGTGTCCTGCTTATTGGGACAGATCTAACTAATTCAGTCATGACAAATGTCAATCTCACGAACGCAACTATGTCGAATGCTGTAGTTACTGGTGTGAATCTGACTGGTGCCACATTCACGGGTCTCGCTACGGGAGGCATGTCGGGTTCACCGACTCTGCCAAGTGGCTACGTTCTGGTGAACGGATTCATTCTCGGCTCTAACCTAGACCTTCGCGGGGCAATTCTTGGAAACACCAATGTTGGATCTGTGAACCTCACTGGTTCGAACCTGAGCGGTTCGAACTTGAACGGCGTAACAATTGCGTCTTCTGCGAATTTGACCAATGTGAATTTTTCAAATGCTCTGCTTCGTAATTCAACTTTGACTGGAACTAATCTGTCCAGTGCAAATCTTTCTGGCGCAAATCTGTATGGTGCCAATTTGCGCTCAGCGACACTCGGATCATCAACAACATTGTCAGGTTCGACTAACTTTTCGAACGCGAACTTGAATGGGGCTGATCTCACCGGACTCAACTTGTCTGTGGTGGGCTCTACAAATCTCTCAGGATTGAAGTCAGGGTCGATTAGCGGAAGTCCAACGCTCCCATCTGGATGGTGGAAAACTCCAAGTAACGGCTACCTCGTAGGACCAAACGCAAACCTGAGTGGTGCAAGTTTCGAAGGAGTTTCATTCACTTCACCTAACTTCACGAGCGTTGACCTCGGAGGCGCAAACTTCTACGGAGCAGTGCTTAATAGTGCAAACTTTGCAAGCGCTGATCTAACCGGTGTGAACTTTCAAAATTCAAGTTTGATCAGTGCCGACCTTTCTTCGGCCACGGTCGCTTCAGTTGACATGAGTTATGCCGCTATTTCACAAATTAAATTGCCTGCGGCTGTAACGAAGCTCTACACCCGTGGAATTCATACGTGCACGACTATGACCTTCTCGATGGCGTCTAAGACGTGGGATGGCAATTGCTATGGTTGGAATAACACCCTGCAGCTACCTACGGGCTGGCAACGATTCGATGCTGGAAAACTTGATGATGGTACGACTCTTGTTGGACCGGGGGCTGGCCTCTACGGAGTTGACTTGTCGAGATGGAACCTGAGTAGCCTTTCGCTGGACAATGTTTCGTCGGGTTACCTCAAGGCTTGTCCTTCAGCTACATCGCTCCCAACCGACTGGGTGTGCACAAGCGTTGGCACCAAATCTGGGTACACGGCAAGTGATGGAACAAGTAATAACTACTGGCTGCTCGGACCTGGTGTCGACTTAAGTGGGCAGGACTTCACAACGTTAAGTAATCCAACACTGAACAGTCGTAACTTGACGAACGCCAACCTGGCTGGTTCAGACTTTTCGACGACGAGTTTTAACTATACAAATCTGTCTGGTACAAAATTGGAGAATACCAATCTCTCAAATGCAAGTCTTTACCGGACTTACGTAAACGGGCTTACAGGCAAGCGAAATGTAACGCTGCCAAGTGGCTACAGCGTCATGACCCGTCCAAGCACTGTTACCAACGGACCCGCTTATACAATCGTTGGCCCTGGTATTAGTTTGTGGTATTTCAACTTGTCCAACTGGGACTTGTCTAGCAAAAATCTCTCGGGTGCAGAACTACAGGGAGTGAATTTCACCAGCACAAATCTGTCTGGCGCGAATCTGTCTGGTGCGAATTTAAGATACGCGACAATGACCAATACAAATGTGAACAACACAAACTTGAGCATGGTCTCGCAGGGCAACGACAATAGGGTTGACATTTCAAACATGTCTGGCGGTTTCTGGGGTATGCCCGTGCGAAATGAGGATGTAAATAATAAGGTCACATCTGATTACAGATGTCCGTCCGGTTACGTTATTTCAGCTAATTCTGGTGGACGTAGTAACGACCGAGATGCAATGGTAGCCCTTGGCTTCAGATGTGTACAGGTGGTGAATGGTAATACTTCGACGACTCAGCAGGACGTAAATGTTTTGGATAACTTCTCAAACGGCAAGTACTGGTCAGAGTGCGGAAGCGGGCAGGCAGCGATTGGTCTACAAGGCGATGAAACCGGCAATCGATACGGCTCCTGGAGTACAGGTGGTCTAGTAAACACCGGTCCAGTCTGTGCGCTATTTCCTACTGGGGCTAAAGCCAACGCTCCAGCAATGTCGCTCACCGGCCCTGGCCTTAATAACGGTGGCCTGCGAGGGAAATACGCGACCAGAACCTACACATGCCCTATAGATCAATGGTTCGTTGGCGTTGAAGCTACACGAACGACTAGTGATACTGGCTTCGTGTACAACATCTCAAAAATAATTTGTCAGACGTGGAATCAAATCGACGCGAATGGACTTGTTACCAGCGGACTCACTGGCACACCGATTCTTGGAATTGGATGGGCACTTCAAGGTGGCTACCTAGTTGGCCCAGGTGTGAACTTGTCAGGTGTGAACCTATCCAATGCGAATCTTTCCAACGTGGACCTTACTAATTGCAATTTGACCGGAACCAACTTGAGCAACGCAAACCTCGACTATGCGACTGCGAATGGTATTACCGGATCACCGACACTTACTGACAATAGGTTCATAGTCAGTGGAACGCTCCTTGGGCCAAAAATTGGAGTTACCGGTGCAACTCTGAGTGGATATTTTGGCAGTAAGCAGATGTGGGAGGCCTCATTTGTGAATTCCGATTTTACGAATGCAAACTTCGAGTACACGAACTTCAACAACACGTTTTTCGACTCATCGGCAGTCATCACTGGTGCGAATCTCTACCAAATTAGTGGCTTTGGAATAAATCTGTCTTGGAAAAACCTCACTAGCAATAACTTGTCCTACGCAGTCTTGCAAGGAGGAACGCTCAACAGGGTAACGATTGACGGCGGTAGCGCCAGGGGAAGCGGTGCATCAACGAACATGAATCACACCAACCTCCGATACACCACAATGACAAACTCAACCTTTACGGGAAACCTCTCCACCGTCAACTTCAGGGGTGTTACAGGCAACAAAGCCACTTGCACTACGTGGTACTACTTCCCTGGACCAACGTATTGCAATGGAGGTGACAGCTCGGTGTACCAAAACTCTGAGACTCCAGGCGAAACTATCCCTTGATGTCACTGAAGCGATATAGAAAGTAAGTAATGAACCATAAAATAAAAAGTTGGGCGCTCAGCTTCGCCAGTGCTGCCTTGGTGCTCTCTACGTGCATCTTGAGCAGTGCTGGTGCCGAGGGCGTCGCTGCTTCAACTGTTCAGGTGGCTGTGCTCAACACGGGTAACTTGTTAAATCACCCCGAGGGTGTGGCTGTTGACGCGCAGGGCGACACGTTCATTGCGAACTATGGATCAGGAATAACCGGGGGAGGCATAACAGTTATTCCCGGTCCATCAACGAGAACAATTTTTGGCCAACAGGTAACACCGAATCAAGCTGCTGCGCTCAATCCTGGCAGTCCCGATTTGAATTCACTGTTGGATAATCCTTGGGGGCTCTGTGTTGATTCACGCGGCGACCTCTTCATTGCTAACTACTCCTACCGAGGCCCAGGAAGCATTGTCGTCATTCCGGGAGCAAGCACTTCATCGCTCTATGGACAGACTGTTGTCCCTGGTCAGCCCATTGAATTTAACCCAGGAACTTCGACAACGCTGAAGCCACTCATCAATGACCCATCGGGCGTTGCAATCAATGCAGCTGGTGACGTAGTCATTGCAAATTACACAGATGGTTCTCTGCTCGCAGTTCCTGGAGCTTCGACGACGTCACTCTTTGGAAAAGCTGTAACGTCAAATCAACCAGTTGTCCTAGACCCTGGAACATCGGGAAGTCTTTTTGCCTTAGTTCGTCAACCTGGTTACCTCACCTTTGACGGCGCAGGAAACCTTTACATTGACAATTACATGTCTCTTAACAACGCAATCGTTGTCATTCCAAATTCGTCAACTACGTCACTCTTTGGACAAACGGTCACAGCTAATCAGCCAACCACCCTTAACCCAGGCGATGCAGGAAGCCTTTCTGCACTACTGCACTTTCCTATGGGCATGGCCTTTGACGCAATGGGTGATCTTTTTATTGCTAACACCTCAACAGGAAATGATTACAACATCATTGCTATCCCGAGTGAGAAAACCTCCTCCATTCAGGCCCAGAAGGTGACTGGGAACCAGCCCGTGGTCTACGACCCTGGTATCCCTGGCAGTATCGCTGGAAAACTTTCTCGACCAACTGGGATGGCGCTAAACCTTTACGGACAACTTCTTGTTGCTAGCTATAACCCCGCGAGCATCACCTCTATTGGTGTGCCACCTCCACCAGCGGCGATACCAACCTCAAAACCAACGGCACCAACGAACGTAACTGCTGCAATTGCGAACGGCATCGCAACAGTTTCATTCACCCCTGGAAGCTCAGGAAACCTCGCAACCTATGACCAAATCGACCTCTACATAAATGGTGTCAATCAGGGAAATGTTTGCAACGTCTCTGGAGCTAGTTCTTGTCAGATCTCTAACCTCGGTGCAAATACCAACTACACATTCGTAGTGACGGCTGTTAACGCCCTTGGATCAGCTGCCTCTGAGCCTTCAAACAGCGTTAGCTACGTTGCATCAACGACAACTACAACGACAACTACAACGACCATGCCAACAACACCAACGACGCCAACGACGCCAACGACAACTACAACTATTCCAACCCCCATTAGGGCTCAGATCAACTCCACTGTGTACTTCACGACTGGATCTGCAGTACTTGGAACAACTGCGAAGGCATCGTTGCAGGCCGTGGCTAAGAAGATTGTCCAGAGTTACTTTACGAACCTGAGGCTCGATGGCTACACCGATTACCGTGAAGCAGGAACTCGAAGTGTCACTCTTTCGCAGTCCAGAAACAATGCTGTTATCAGTTATCTGGTGACTCTTCTAAAACAACAAAACGCTACGAGTCCAACTTTTGTTAAATCAGCGCACGGCATTTCAAAACAGAGTGCCAATCTCTCACTCAACAGAAAAGTTGTTGTGACGGGGACCGTTAGCTTTCTGACTAAGTAAAGAAGCAACGAGTTTCGCAACTTCTTCAGGCTTCTCTAGATGAACTGCGTGCCCGGCGTCTTCAACGACTTCGAGTTTGCCATTCTTTATGCGCTGCGCTAGGTGATTGCCTTCACCAACGAACTTCTTATCGAGCGATCCAGCAATACAAAGAGTCGGGATTTCTATCTCACCAAGTCGAGGTGACAAGAACTCCTGAGTTCCTGTTCCAGCGCTTCGCAGTGAATTAGCCATGCCCTGTGCATCAGTGCTGCGTGCAGTGCGTTCTGCGGGGTCGAAGGGGAGAGTGGCGAACATTGGCTTTGCTAACCATTCCTCAATGAACTCCTCACTGCCAAGGCTGATGATTCGCTCGGCGAGATCGTCATCTCGCTCACGTCGTTCTTCTCGTTCAACCTTGTCGCCAATTCCTCGTGTTGCACTTATGAGAATGAGTTTTGAAATACGACCGGGATGCTGCAATGCAACATGCAGAGCAATTCGACCACCCATTGAGTAACCACCGAGAGCGATTGGTTCTGGAGGCATGATTTCAGCGATTAAATCGGCTGTTTCATTGAGCGATGCGGTGACATGACTTGCTGAACCATGCCCGGGCAGGTCAACGGTCAAGACTTCGTTAGTTCCTGCCAGAATGTATCTAAAGATATGTGCGGAGTCCCTCGTTTGGGTGAATCCGTGCAACCAGAGGATTGGTTCCCCGGAGCCTGATTTCTGGATACTTAGGAGTGACATTGCAACAAAGCGTACCGACCACGAGCGAGCTCCAAGCGACGTTCTGTGCAACTTTGTTCGATGAGTGGATTGCCAGCGGACTTCGCGACGTAGTTATCTGTCCAGGATCACGCTCTACACCTCTGGCTCTTGCCGCCAGTGCTCGAAAAGAACTCACGCTCCACGTGCGAATTGATGAGCGAAGTGCTGGCTTCTTCGCAATTGGCAGGGCTCTTGTGACCAAGCAGCCCGTGGCAATCATCGTCACTAGTGGCACCGCTGCAGCTGAGCTGCACGCCTGCGTCGCAGAAGCTGATCAAGCATTTGTCCCACTACTTGTTTTAACCGCTGATCGACCACCAGAACTGCACGGTGTTGGAGCGCCACAAACTATTAATCAACACAAGCTTTTTGGCGACATGGTGAGAGAATTTATTGAACCTGGTGTGGCATCTGAAGAAATGGTCTCATCGTGGAGGGCAATTGCCCACTCCGCGATCACTTCATCACGCGGAGTTAATGCAGGGCCCGTTCACATGAATCTCGCTTTTGTGGAACCTCTCGTTGCGACACCTTTAGAACTTCAGCCTCGCGTAGCAAGTGAAGCAGTGGAGAGTCAGCCAGTAAGCAGTGAATCCATTTCGCAACAGAAAGTCCTTTGTGTCGTGGGTGCAGGTGGTGCACAGTTCGTTCCGCTTCTACAAGAGCAAGGCTGGGTTGTGATCAGTGACGTCACGACGCAGGGCACTCTTAGCTACTTTGATCCATTGCTTCGATCACAGCAGTTTGTAGAAAAAGCGAAACCTGATGTAGTCCTTCGTGTGGGCGGCATTCCGTCATCGAAGGTTCTCGGTGAAGTGCTTCGCAATTGGAAGGTTCCAGTGTGGTCAGTGGGCGAGAGATTCGTCGCAGACCCCGACCGACTTGTTTCCAAGCACCTCGATGCATGCCCGGTTGCAGAAAAATCAAGTGACGCTGCATACCTTGCGCTCTGGAATGAAGCTTCCACTCGCGTAGGTAATTGGCTCCGCATTTCTGAGACACCATCTGCACTTCTGAGCGAACCATTGGTGGCTCGACGAGTTGTGCATCACGCAAATGAAAACAATGTCGCACTCGTGGTTGGGTCATCAATGCCAGTGCGAGATGTTGAGTGGTGGTCAGAGCCTCGGCGAGCTCCAACCTTCTCTAATCGTGGTGTCAACGGGATCGACGGAGTCGTCTCAACGGTCCTCGGTGTTGCAAGTGGCGACAAGGCCATTGGCTACATAGGTGACGTGACAATGTTGCACGATGTTTCTGGTCTCGTTGATGGAACAGGGGACGAAACGTCCAGCTGTGTTCTAGTTATCTCTGATAACCGAGGCGGAGGCATCTTTAACTTCCTTACTCAGGCCCAGACTCTCGACAATGACCAGTTCGAAAAACTCTTCGGAACTCCACGTAGTCACGACCTCGCAAAAATCGCGCAGGCATTCGGTCACCACGGCTCAGACGCTCACTCATTAGGTGAGCTCGATGAAGCAATTTCTTCGGGGCTAGAGCGAAAAGGACTGAGTGTTGTTGTTGCTCACGTGCCAGCGCGCACAATCAATGTGTTGGCGCACGAACAGTGGAACAAAGAAGTTGCTGACCTCATTGAGGACTTAGTTTGCTAGCGGTACTTCCGAGTTCAATCATTGCGGCGATGCCGTTTGCATTCGCTGCCGGACTTATCTCTTTTGTTTCGCCGTGCGTGCTGCCACTTCTTCCTGGATACCTCGCATTCTTAGGTGGCGCCACGGGAACTGTCACCAAGAGCAGTGGAAGAGGGCGCGCAGTGGTCGGCTCCCTCGCATTCATTTTCGGTTTTGCCATTGTCTTTGTCAGCCTCGGCGCACTCTTTGGTCAGTTAGGTGTTCAGCTTCGTGTTCATCAGCGAGCCTTTGAAGTGGTCTTTGGCGTTGTAACGGTCTTGCTTGGAATGTTCTTTGCTGGATGGTGGCCATCAAACGTGCTGCAGCGCGAACGAAGGATTCAATTTCTCCCGCGTGCCACTGTTGCTGGTGCAGGACTCCTCGGATTTACCTTTGCTCTCGGATGGACGCCATGCATTGGACCAACACTTGGAGCAATCCTCGGTCTGGCTGCTTCATCAAGTGGCGCAACTGCATTTAGAGGATCAGTGCTCGCCTTCGTGTACTGCCTCGGACTTGGACTTCCTTTTGTTGTAGCGGCACTTGCAACTGAGTGGATGGTTGGTGTTTCATCCTGGCTACGGCGCAATGCGAAGCTCATTGGCCAAATTGGTGGGGTAGTGCTGATTCTTATTGGAGTCTTTGAAATCAGTGGACTGTGGCATTCAATGGTCCTTTGGCTTCAGGTCCACTTACCAGCCTCAACTTCGCTTCTGTAAAACCACTTTGCTCATTATTTAGCTGCGTTGTTCGAGTTTTGTCGAGCGCTACTCCTAGGATGTATCTATGAATATTCGTGACGACTGGAAGTTTCGCGGACTTGTTCATCAGGTGACTGATGATGCGGTTCTCGACCGTCTCTCAAAGGGTGGCGTCACGGCTTATATAGGATTCGACCCGACTGCTTCATCACTTCACCTCGGCAGTCTCATCCAAATTCTTAACCTTCGCCGTCTTCAACAAGCCGGCAATCGACCGATTGCACTCGCGGGCGGGGGAACTGGGCTCATTGGAGATCCAAGCTTCAAGGCAGTAGAGCGACCTCTTCTTAACGACGAGCAACTTCAAGAAAACATTGACGGCATCAGAAGCCAATTGTCTCGTTTTCTCGACTTCAGCCCAGCGGCCGGAAAAGCGCAAGGTTTGCTCCTTAACAATGCTGACTGGCTGACCAAGCTTTCTCTCACAGACTTTCTTCGAGACACAGGAAAGCACTTCACCGTTAATCAGATGATTGCCAAAGACTCCGTAAAGAGTCGACTCGATCGTGACGATGTTGGAATTTCATTTACCGAGTTCACGTACATGTTGCTACAGGCTTACGACTTCCTTCGACTCAACATTGATCACGACTGCACTGTGCAACTAGGCGGATCTGACCAATGGGGGAACATCACCATGGGAACAGAGCTCATTCGAAAAATAACCGGCAAGTCATCAGGGGCTGGAATCACTTCGCCGTTGCTCCTTAAAGCGGACGGCACAAAGTTTGGAAAAACTGAGTCGGGTGAAAACGTTTGGCTCGACGCTGAGCGAACGTCACCATTTCAAATGCACCAGTACCTGCTTAACGCAGATGACGCAATGACCCCACTGTTGTTGCGTTATTTCACGTTCCTCGATCACGACACGATTCGAAGTCTCGATGATGCAATAAAGTCAGCGCCACAAGAACGAGCGGCGCAGCGCACACTCGCAAACGAAGTCGTAGCCCTGGTGCACGGCGAAGATGCCGCCAAGAACGCCGAGCGCGCAGGCGAAGCACTCTTCAGCGAAGAGATTGCCTCACTGGATGAAAAGACGTTGCTACAAGTTGTTTCAGACGCTCCATCATCAAAGATGACGAGAAGTGAACTCAGCGCTGGCATTGACATTGTTGATTTACTTGTGCGCTGTGAACTCGCGAGCTCTAAGGGTGAGGCGCGACGTTTCCTTGAACAAGGCGGCGTGTACATAAACAACCAGCGCGTTGATGCTGCTCAGGCTGTTGACACGAAGAGCATCCTCCATGATCGCTACATGGTTGTTCGACGTGGTCGCAAACAAATGCACCTCGTTGTGCTTGCATGATTAAGCGAATCGCTGCGCTACTGCTGTGTGGTGTTGTACTGAGTGGCTGTGGCACGATCACTCTTAACGCGGCAATGAGTAACTGGGTTAAGCAAAGTAACTTCTCAGAAAATCTAAAAACCGTCGTGCTTGATGCCAAAGTCACGATCAAGGATTTGGCAAACCCCGCTCTCGGGGTGAATGATTTGCACACCGTGTGTGGCGTTTTTTTAACTGACGTGCAATCTGCGAATGCTTCACTTCCAACGCCAGACAATCAGTCAAGCAATCTTCTTTCGAGTGCCTATGTAGATCTAGGTGCAGGGGCGAATCAGTGCTACAAAGCTGGAATGAATCCTGCACTTCGTGCCGATGCTTCGGCTCTTCTGGCGAAAGGTTTAGCGACGCTGAGTGCTGCGAGCATTCGCATCAGTGTTGTTACCGGCAAACTACCTTAACTCTGCGGACGTAGATCAATCTCGAGTCGCAAGATTCCATCTTCCAGTGTTGCCACAGCATCTCCCAACATTGCGTAATCCTGGAAGTCGAGCTTGGCGGCATCCATGAACATCTGTCGCTCGGGGCCTTCCACCGGGGGTAGGCCACGCTTACGCACGGCTTCAGCCCTTTCACGGAATCGAAGGATCATGTCGTTGGGATTAAAGGCATCGCTCATACCTTGAATGCTAGGGGTTTCGAGCCTTCGCTCAGTTGGTATCATGGTTTCTCGGTGTAGTTGGCGCTGCACCGCGGTTACCGCCAGATATGGCCCGTAACCAGTGAGGAGTTGTTGTGAAAAAAGGACGCCACCGCCGTTTTGTAGAGGCTCGCGAACTAAAGCAGTCCACTGGACCTCGTGCAACTAAGTGCGACGAATGTGGTTCGGCACCTGAAGACATCCACGCTGAGTGGTGCATGGCCGAAGAAGATCGATATGACGAAATTCTTGGATCATTGCCACGACCTTCTTTTAACGAAGAAGATCCTCTCGCTGCTGAGGGCTAATTCTTCTTACGAAGAACTGGGTGGGGTAGGAACGTACCCTTAGGTTTTGCAGCGCGGTCATTCATGTACGCAAGTACTTTTGCATAGACGTCTTTGCCAACCATCGCTGCAAGTTCTTCGGCCATTGAATCGACGACGCGTGTTTTTCCTACGAACGCAAGATCGTCTGCAGTGCACCACCAGTGAAAGTCATCTCCACCTTCGCCCCAGTGACTGCGGTCCCACTGAGCAATGCGCGTCATGATCCAACCATTGTCCATGGTGTCATCGTCGCGGTGCAGTGGTAGCTGCCAGCACACCTCTGGCTTTAGCGGGATATAACTTTCGCCAGTGTCCATTGAAAGTACGTGCAGCGCACAACCAGGACCACGCTTGAAGTCAGGTCGGTTAAGGAAGATGCACGCGTTGTCAACGAGACGTGTAACCATTTCACCGTTCTTCTTTGTTTTCGTAGTTCCGTTCTTGCCCTTGGACTTGAACTGCCACTGGTCATCAGTGAGACGCTTCGCTGCTTTTTCAACACGCTTACGGTCTTTTTCATCACTGAAGTGAGCGCCGTAACTGCAGCATCCCTGAACGAGCTTGCTGGCGTCTTCGTCAAGCACACCCTTGCAACCAGAACCAAAGATGCACGACCAGTTGCTTTCTAGAAATGTGATGTCGAACATGTAGATCCGCTTGCGGGTCTCATCTTCAAAGCTGAACCACTCGTGGGCGTCTGTGGGGATAGAAGTCATAAGGAAAACGTTAGTAGGCGCAGGGGTCTGGGCCCGGCACCTCTAGACTGGAGAGCATGACTACAGTCGAAACTTTTGATATCTTGAAGCTCACCGATGAGGCCCGCAACGTGGTCCTCGACGCACTCAGTGCTGAGGGTGATGGCGACACCATGGGACTCTATGTAGAGGTCACCGGAACACGTGGAGCAGGCTATGCCTACGACCTTTATTTCTCAGAACTAAGCGAAGCACCAGAAGGATCTGCCATTGGCGTTGACGGCGGTGTGAGCATTGTGATTCCAGAAAAGAGCATTGAGCGTCTTCGTGGCAGTCGTCTGGAGTTCGCAAGCGAAGGTGGCGGTGGACTTGTTCTCGTTAATCCAAACATTCCAACTTCTGAAGAACTAAACCCTGGAGTTCCTGCGGACATTCTCGAAATCGGACTCGAAGGTCCAACAGCAACCTTTGCTATCAGCGTTCTCGAACAGCACGTGAACCCTTCAATCGCTTCACACGGTGGTCGCGCAGACCTCGTGGCACTTGATGAAGACAAGAAAATTGCCTACATCAAGATGTCTGGTGGCTGTCAGGGGTGCTCAATGAGCCGCTTGACCCTGACCCAGGGTATTGAAGCAACGCTTCGTGACGCGATTCCTGAACTAACTGAAGTTATTGACGTAACTGACCACGCTTCAGGCGTTAACCCCTTCTACTCTGAAGAGTCCTAGGCCCTAGGGCGTTGCCCTAGAATTGTTAAATGTTGCGCTACCTAACAGCTGGTGAAAGCCACGGCCCATCTTTAACGGTCATCATTGAAGGACTTCCCGCCGGGCTTCCTGTCTCAATGGAGAAAATCGGCGATGAATTAGCTCGTCGCCGTCTCGGTTATGGCCGAGGACCACGCATGCGTTTTGAGCGCGATGAAATTCGTATCACCGCAGGAGTCCGTCACGGACGCACCCTCGGTTCACCAGTGTGTGTGGAAATTCTCAACTCTGAGTGGCCTAAGTGGGAACAGGAAATGTCCGCTGCTCCTGGAACACCAAGCGACAAGCTCACAACACCACGACCTGGACACGCTGACCTCGTTGGTATGCAGAAGTTCTCATTCGATGACGCGAGAGACGTTCTAGAGCGCGCGAGTGCTCGAGAAACTGCTGCACGTGTTGTTGCTGGATCATTCGCTAAGGCGCTTCTCTCGACCATTGGAATTGACATCCTTAGCCACGTAGTGCGCATTGGATCGGTCGCTACGCCAAGTGACGCTCGTCCACTTCCAGGTGACCTCGACAAGGTTGATGACAGTGAAGTTCGTTGCTTTGACAAATCTTCTGAAGATGCCATGATCGCTGAAATCAAAGCTGCTGCCAAAGAGGGCGACTCACTTGGAGGCATTGTCGAAGTTATTGCCTACGGTTGCCCAGTTGGACTTGGCAGCCACGTGCACTGGGACCGAAAGATGGACGGACTTCTCGCTGGTGCCCTCATGAGCATCCAAGCAGTGAAGGCAGTCGAAATCGGTGACGGCATGGCTCAGGCTTCACAGCGCGGCAGCGTTGCGCACGATGCAATCGCTGTTGATGCTGGAAATGAATCTGGTGGCGGATACAAGCGAAAGAGCGACCACGCTGGAGGACTAGAAGGTGGCATTACTTCTGGAGCCCCAGTTATTGCGAAGGTTGCGATGAAGCCGCTTTCATCACTGAACCGCCCAGTTCTGGAAACTGTTGATGTGGCCACTGGTGAAACTGCAGTTTCTTTCAAGGAACGTACTGACGTAACTGCTGTGCCAGCACTTGGCGTTGTTACTGAAGCAATGATGGCGCTCGTGATTGCGAATGAAGCAGTTCGAAAGTTCGGCGGCGACTCAGTCGAAGAATTCACACGTAACCACGCCAGCTACCTCGCCAACCTCGGTTCTACGGCTTCTAAAGCACGACCGGAATAGCCGTGGCACGCCTCGTACTCGTTGGGCTGCCTGGAGTAGGCAAGTCCACCGTGGCGAGAATGCTTAGTGCAGAGTGGAAGTGTCAACACGTTGACACTGATGACGTAATTGTTAAAAAAGCCGGATGCTCCATTGGCGACTTCATTCGTGAAAAGGGCGAGCCTGCATTTCGTGAACTTGAATTCGAAGCATTAGAAGAAGCTCTTACGTCTGAAGGTGTTGTTTCAACAGGTGGGGGAATCGTGACTTTTGAAAAGTCGCGTTCTGCACTTAAATCCGCGCCGACTGTCTGGCTTGACACTAAAGACGAGCAGATAACTCCTCGTCTCGGAGGCACTGATCGTCCTCTGCTTGATGGCAATCCTGGTCAAATACTGAAACTCATGCGAGAAGCTCGTGCCCCTTTCTATGAAGAGGTATCACGTGTACGCGTTGATGCTTCGGGAACACTAGAAGACGTGAAGAATCAGATTCTTATCGTTGCCGGGAGCTTGGCATGAACATCACCGTTGACCTCGGTGCGCGTTCCTACGACGTTGCTATTGGCGACGGAGTTCGAAGCGGCCTCGCGGACCTTATTGCCAAGCGTGCGCCAAAAGCACAGGCGGCAGTCATTGTCACTTCGCCTTCACTTCGTGCTCAGCCATGGTTTGACTTCGAAACTGGCATCACCCAGCATGTTCTTGAAGTTCCTGAAGGTGAAGACGCTAAGACGCTCGAGAGCTTGTCTGCGCTACTTGAAAACATCGCCATGCTCGGACTGTCGAGAAATGACATTCTCATTGCAGTGGGTGGCGGAGCAATAACTGACCTCGGTGGATTTGCTGCGGCTTCGTATCTTCGAGGCATTGGACTAATCAACATCTCGACTTCTGTTGCTGGACAAGTTGACGCAGCCATTGGCGGAAAGACTGGTGTAAACCTCAGCGCCGGAAAAAATCTTGTTGGTGCATTCCATCAACCACTTGGTGTCTACTGCGACTTTGAAACCATTGCGACGCTTCCTGAGCGCGAGCGACTCGCTGGAATGGGCGAAGTCGCAAAGTGCTGGTTGCTTGAAGGCAAGAGCGCGCGCGACCTCAGTTCACAGACACCTGCTGAGCTCACCACAATGGCGGTGGCACTGAAAGCACGAATTGTTTCAGGAGATGAACGAGAAGGTGGGGAGCGAGCGCTTCTTAATTACGGCCACACCTTTGGCCACGCCTTAGAAGTTCTCTCGCTCGCAAAGAATAAGGACGCACTTCGCCACGGCGAAGCAGTCGCAATTGGACTCAGTTTCGCCGCCCACCTCGCTCATGCACTTGGCCGAGTCGGAACTGACGTTATTGACAATCACAATGCAGTCCTGGACTTCTTTGGTCTTTCATACGCCGCACTTCGTGACTTCAGCGTTGATGCACTTCTTGAAGCAATGAGCCATGACAAGAAGGCTCACCATGACCTAACGTTTGTACTACTTGGTGCCAAGGGATTTGAAGTTGTACCGGGCATTGACCGAGATGTTGTAGCAAAAACCATTGAAAGTTTTCGAGGATAACTATGAGCAAGCAAATTCTTCTTCTGTCAGGACCAAACCTTGACCAGCTGGGAACTCGTAGCCCTGAGATCTACGGGACGCAGACTCTTAGCGAGCACGTGGCTCGATTCAGTGATGGCGCCAAGGCCCACGGCTACAATGTTCGTCACTTGCAATCAAACTTCGAAGGCGACCTGATTGAAGCAGTGCACGCAGCTCGAAAAGACTGTGACGCAATTGTGATTAATGCCGGAGCCTTCACCCACACTTCGTGGGCGCTCACAGACGCGCTCGCAATGTTCGAAGGCGTCAAGATCGAACTGCACATTTCGAATCCTGCCGCTCGAGAACCATTTCGCCACGTCGATACGTTGGCCGGGGTAGTAAACGGGACTATTGCTGGCTTTGGGGCAACGAGTTACGACGTGGCCCTAGACGCAGTTGTGCGATTACTAGGCAAATAGCAATCACTGGCGGCCCGTTTGGTTGCCTAGAATAGGTATTGCAACTTTTGAAAGGTTTCCAGGCTCATGGCCGCAATTTCTACCAGTGACATCAAGAACGGCATCACCATCAAGATCGATGAAGGACTCTTCACCGTTATTGACTTCCAGCACGTAAAGCCAGGAAAGGGTGGGGCATTTGTTCGAACCAAGATTCGTAACGCCCGCACCGGCGCTGTGATCGAGCGCACCTACCGTTCTGATGAGCGTCTCGAGCAGGCAATCATCGACAAGCGAGACACACAGTACTTATACCGAGATGGCGATGACTACGTATTCATGGACCAAGACACCTACGACCAGATTCCTGTTTCTTCGAAGAATCTCGGCGAAGCGGCAAACTTCCTTAAGGAAACTGGAAAAGCAATGCTCGTTCAGTTCGAAGACGAAATCATTGGCGTAGAACTTCCTGCTTCAGTGGAACTGACTATTGCTGAGACTGAGCCAGGAATGCAGGGTGACCGCGTTTCAGGTGCTCGCAAACCAGCCACACTCGAAACTGGATTTGTTGTGCAGGTTCCATTATTCGTTGGTCCGGGTGAAGTCATCAAAGTTGACACCCGTACCGGTGAATACATGACCCGAGCCTAGAGTGAGCGAACTTGGTGCGCAGCGCCACCATGCTCGTGAGCGCGCGCTAGAAATCTTTTACGAAGCAACAATTAAAGAACGCACAATTGCTGAAGTTCTAAATCAACTTGGTATTCGTCCCGACGAATACACCGTGGCAATTCTTGTCTCAGCAGAACAGAATCAGGAAAAAGCAAATGAGCTGATTAGCGAATTTGCTGTCGACTGGACGCTTGATCGCATTGCAATTGTTGACCGCTTAGTCATGACAATGGCAGTGGGAGAGATGTTGATGGAAAACGCTCCACCTAAGGCCGTTGTTCTCGATGAAGCAGTGGAACTCGCCAAGGTGTACTCAACGGATGGCTCGCCGTCATTCGTAAATGGCGTGTTATCTTCGATTGCGGAGAAACTTCTTAAGTAAGGATCACTGATCGTGATAATGCATTCCCCAGAATTCAGCTACACGAATCCATTTATTGTTGCGATCTTCAAGCACGCACTATTTGTTTCAGCTGTTTTCTGGATCATTGGAATTGCACTCGTACTGGTTTTTGCTTGCGTCCTCTCTAAGAAGATTGCATTGTTCAATCTCTCCGCAGAGGGGCTCAGCGAGCCTCGTGCGAGGACGTTTCTACGATTTATCTTTGGTGCTATTTGGCTAGTTGATGGAATTCTTCAGTTCCAGCCAGCCATGCCTCTTGGTATGGCATCAGGTGTTGTCCAACCAATGACCGAGAGCACGCCGGGCTGGCTGCACGCGCTGATGATGGATGGTGTCGGTATTTGGAACACACATCCAATTGCACTGGCGGTAGGAACAGCATGGCTGCAAATTGGAATTGCAATACTTTTCATAGTTTCAAATGGCAAAGTCAGTCGCTATGCAGGCGCAGTTTCTGCAGCATGGGCTGGGCTTATTTGGCTCATAGGAAATGGTGCTGGTGGAATATTTCAATCGACGAGCTCAATTCTTTTTGGATGGCCCGGGGCGACGTTGTTCTATGTGATTGCTGGCGTATGGCTTTGTGTTTCAAATGAGCGCTTCACAAAAGATTTCTCTAAGTTGACGCTTCGGACTCTGAGCGTGATTGCTGGGCTCGGAATGATTCTGCAATTTTTGCCCAACCGTGGCTTTTGGCATGGGGGAAACGAAAATGCCCTAACGCAGATGGCCCAAGACATGACGTCAATTCCTCAACCTCACTTCGTTGCTTGGTTCGCAACAAAAGTAGGAACATTGAGTGGAACTATGGGTGGCGGTTTCAATGTTCTAATCATTCTTTGGCTCGGAATCACTTCGTATGGACTCTGGACTGCACACAAGAAAACTTCGCAGTGGCCAGTATGGTCACTCGTTGCTGGCTCAATCTTCTTTTGGTTCAGCGCACAAGACGCTCCGTTTTGGGGTGGGCTCGCAACGGACTGGAATTCTCTTATCCCAATGGCGGCACTTACATGGGTGGCACTTCCAAAGCATGAAACGCAGACGCCTCTCGTACGACGTTTACCTGTAGAAATGAGAAACCTCTCTGGAGCTGTCATTGCTTCATTCGCATCCGCTGCAATTATTTTCTCAATTGGTTCAATGGCGTGGGCGAGTGTTGTGTCACAACCCGAAAGTGCAATTTTCATCGCATCAAATGGTCCGGCACAATCAATTAACACTGTGGCCCCTACCTTTACCTTGACAGATCAGCATTCCAAGAGATACTCACTCAATGAACACAAGGGGCACTACACACTTCTTTCGTTCTTGGATCCAACGTGCTGGACGGATTGTCCGTTGATTGCGAATCAACTCCAGCAAGTAGGAAGTGCACTGCCGATGAACTCCAAACTCGACATTGTGGCAGTTGTTACCAACAGATTTACTACTGACGTAGCCTCAGTGAACAGCTTCATAAAAGAAAGATCTCTTGATTCAACAAAGAACTTCTATTTTGTAACTGGCAGCAATGCAGCCTTGGAGTCTGTGTGGAATTCCTACGGAATTGATGTTGCTCAGAAAAAGACTGACAAGATGAGTGCTCACATGAATTTCGTCTTCATTATTGATCCGGCGGGGCATCTTCGATGGGTCATTAGTGATGAACCACCCTCCAGCTGGGCGGGTCAGCACTCAGCAAGTTCTGAGATCCTTCGACTGCTCCACAAGACTGGCCTTCAATAGTCATGACACCACTGGGTGTGGTCGCGTTACTTGGAGCTGCACTTTCATTTGTAAGTTTTCTTCGCCGCCCGAGCAGGAGGCCAAGAGTTCAATTGCAATTCAGCGCATCAATGCTGTCCTGGCTCGCTCTATGGTTTGCGACAGCTTCGTCGTTTGCAACTTCGGGCATGACAAATCTCGCCAACCACATGATTGGCCACGTGATTGTTATGTTTCTCGTTCCGATTGGATTAGTGCTTTCAGGAACTGCGCGTTCATGGTGGTGGTTACTTCCAGTTATCAGAAGGCGCAAAGCTCTTCGCTGGTGGAATGTTGATCGGAGCGTTCACGTTCCGAAAATTTTATTTAATCCAATCGCTGCAGCACTCGTGCTTAATGCTGTAATGGTCATCTCTCACCTTCCAGCAGTATTTGACGCTTCGATGAGAAATCGCTGGGCGATGGACTATGTATTGGAACCGGCATTTTTGCTTTCAGGGCTCTTCTTTTTTCACTTCATAATTTCAAGTTCCCCAAGAAAAAATAAGGTTGGCATTCGCCTTCAGCTATTCATGGTGCTTTCAACAATGCTTGAAATGCTCGTGATGGCGATGGCGCTTTCAATTTTTTCTAACAGCGCTTGGTATGAAGTGATGAAGCCAATGGCTGGCATGTCAAACATGAACATGGCAGGTATGTCAATGCCGGCAACAACTCTTCTCGAGGCATTTCACCAGCAGCAACTTGCAGCTGGTGTGCTTTGGGTATGTGGAGACTTCTGGGCAGTCCCATGTCTCATTGTGATTATGAGGAGACTCGCAAAGCGCAACGGGGGATCTCTCTTTAATGCCCTAAACCGTGGCTCAGAAAAGTTCACTGGGGTCAGCAGTTAGTTTTTTTCATCCTCGTGAACTTTGGCGAGGTAGGCATTCCAGGCTGCCAGTTCTGGATCATCCGCTTCATTTTCTTCACGCGGGTTTTGAACGTTTGTGACCTCGCCCCGCTCTTCTTTCAGCATCTTTCGCCACATGTAAATCGCGTAGATACCAAGGAATGGCCATTCGAAGACGTAAGCCCAAGAAAGGCGATTGCCTTCTAGTGCCCTAGAGACTTCAAAGATAAAGGCTGGGATGCAAATGAGTTCAGCTAGAAACAAGCCGAAATGAATTCGCATTGTGTCTTTTGTCATTAGCAGAGAGTAACCCAGAGGCATAGTGTTTATTGCAAACTTAAGGTCTACTTAAGGTGTACAGTCTGAATTACGTTACTAATGTGAAAAAAATCACACGTAGTCCAAAGGGGGACCAATGAACCGTACGAAGGCAATAGGCATAGCCCTGACTTCGGTGCTCCTAGGTGGTGGTGCACTAGCACTCGCGGGGTATTCGCTCGCAAGCGCAACCCCTCATCAAACAGCACAAAAGTGTGTTCCTAATCCGACGAAAGTTGGACACTGCACATTAACTATTAGCTCTTACCCTGACTCACTTGCGGGTGGTCACGGCAAAGATGGTGGCGCGCACCCTGACTGGGTCTCGTACCTCAATCAGGATCTCTCAGTTCCGGCAAACACTGTTGTTGACATGGTTGTCAATCAGTATGACGGTGGTGAAGTTCTAAACAACATTTTCTTCGATCAAGTAATGGGAACAATTGGAAACGTTGCAAAATACGACGGCGTGACGTTGTCAAAGGTTGCTCCAGACCATGTTGGCCACACATTTACTCTTCGTGGTTACCCAGGTCTTAACGGACAGAGTGGGAAGCGAATATTCCTGAATGTTCCACTCATCGCCAACGAGGGTGAGAATGCAGTGAAGATCGGCTCGGGTGAGTACCCGAAGCCAGTTGTCATCGAGTTCTCATTCAAGGTTGGCTCCAAAGGTGTCTATCAGTGGAACTGTGAATACCCATGCGGAAGTTCTCGTGTTGGACAATTTGGTTTTGCCATGGCGTCGTACGGCTACATGGCCGGAACACTCACGGTTGAATAGGAAGAGCTCATGACTAATTCAAATGACAACAAGAAGTCACTTAAGTCCTTCTATTGGCTGTGGGCAATTCTCACTGCTCTAGGAATTGCGGTTTCACTGTACGCACCCGGGTACCTCATGCCCGAGTCAATGAGTCAAACAATGCACCTCTCAGTTCTGACAATGGTGGTCTTCAGTGTCGCAGCAGCTCCAGTGGCTGCTGGTGTGTACGCGGCAGCGCTCTACATCCTTCGCAATTGGACGCACAAGGGCGACTCTGTTCCAGCAGCTGGTCCAGCATTTCGTGAAAGTGGCAAAGTTGTAATTACTTGGACGCTTACATCGGTGCTGCTAACTGTGTTTCTCCTTATCTGGGGTCTCGGCGCACTTGCTGCTGATAGCGCTGGATCAACAGCTAATCCGCTCGTTGTGAAAGTTGTTGGCCAGCAGTGGGTGTGGTCGTTTGAGTATCAGGGGCAAAACGGTACAACTGTTATGTCCAATGATCTCTACCTTCCAAAGGGTCGAGAAGTTCTGTTCCACGTCACATCACTCGACGTAACACACGGCTTTTGGGCACCACAGATGGGTACTCAGGTTGACGCGAATGATGAAACAATCACCGACCTACATGTCACGCCAAACAAGCTTGGAACATTCGATGTGCGCTGTACGCAGTTTTGTGGTCTAAACCACGCATTCATGGTGACGCAAGGACACGTCCTTACGCCATCAGCATTTACTACCTGGCTTAATGCACAGCCAGCAAGGTCATAGGGGGAACAATGACTACAACACTTGAACACAAAGCACCAGTGATTAAACACGAAGGTGGCGGACTTGCTCGTCATCAGAACTTTCTCACTGCGATGATTGGTGGAGTGGCAGGAGCATTTATTGCTTGGGCCATTTCTCATCACTTCTTTGCTCAAGATGTAAGAACGACCAGTGACGCTGTTGCAGTCCTCACTGGGTGCGGTTGGATTGTTGGATTCTGGCTTGGAATTGGTGCGCTCAACGCACCACTTGCCTGGTTGATTGGTAGCGATCAGACCCGTAAAGATCAGTTGTACTACGCAGGTGAAGACCAGGGAACTAAGCGTTACTGGAAGTACTGCACCGACCACAAAGTTGTTGGTGTTCAGTACATTGTGATGACCATGGTGCTGCTTGGCGCTGGTGGAATTCTCGCAATGGCTATTCGTACCGAGTTGATTGTTCCTGGAAACCACTTTGTTGACCAGCAGGTCTACAACGGCTTTATTGCTGTTCACGGAATGCTCATGATCTTGGCGCTGATTGTTGCAGTTGCTGGCCCATGGGGAAACTTTGTAGTTCCAATCATGTGTGGCGCCAAAGACATGGCGTTCCCGCGTCTTAATGCACTAAGTCTCTGGACCCTTGTTGGAGCTGCTGGACTGCTCCTTACGACTCTCGCTGTTGGATCATTGACAATGGGATGGGTGGTGCTTGCTCCAATTACTGACCAAGCTGGTGTCGGAATGGACTTCTTCGCCTTAGCGATTCTGGTCTTTACCGTTTCAACGACTGTTGCCGGTGTGAACACAATCTGCACTGTGTTCACTATGCGAACCAAGGGTATGACACTTGAGCGCTTGCCAATCATGGTGTGGGGAGCAATCATCGCCGCAGCACTCGGACTCTACGCATTCCCTTACTTCTCACTCGTTGAGGCACTCCAGATCTTGGACCGTACATTCTCAACCAGCTTCTTCATTGGAAACGCTGGCGGAACTGGATGGCTACAAGCCAACTTGTTCTGGCTAATGGGCCACCCAGAGGTGTACGTAATTCTTATTCCTGCAGTAGCAGCGGTATTTGAAATTGCTGCAGTGATGGCTCGAAAGCCAGTGTTCAGTTACCGCACCGCGGTTGCTGGAATGGTGGGACTTGCGGGCCTTTCAATTCTTGTTTGGGCTCACCACATGTTCACAACAGGATGGGCACCAACGCTTGGTGGGCCATTCATGGTTACGACAGAGCTGATTTCAATTCCTACTGGACTGTTCTTCCTGGTACTCATTGGCACACTCTGGCGCGGAAATATTTGGATGAAGCTTCCAACGGTGTGGGTATTCGGGTTTATTGCGAACTTCATCATTGCTGGTATCACTGGTATCTACCTCTCAGACATTCCAATCGACAACCAGTTGCACGGAACAATGTTCGTAACAGCACACTTCCACTACGTCTTCGTAGGGTCAGTCTTGTTTGGTGCAATTGGTGCACTCGCGTTCTGGTACCCGAAGGTCACTGGTCGCTACTTGGATGAGAAGCTTGGACGTATTTCCTTCTGGCTCTCATTTATTGGAGTACAGGTTACGTTCCTCGCAATGTTTATCTCGGGTCTTCGTGGAATGCCACGTCGTTACGCGTCGTACGCATTCATCTTTGAACACACCAACTTCATTTCAACAATGGGCGCTTACATGATCATGGCTGGAATGCTCGTTCTCATGGGTGCAGTGATTTACTGCTGGAACCACGGTGAGCCATCTGGATCAAACCCATGGCACGCCAACTCCCTTGAATGGTTGGTCTCAACACCACCACCGCTTGAGAACTTTGATGTGCTTCCTGTCGTCACTGAAGACCCTTACAACTTTGGAAAGGAATTGGTGCGTTCATGAGTATCGATACCCACTCACATCATGATGCACACGCCGATGGGGGACACCACGAACCACCTGAGGTTGTAGATGGTCGTCAACGCATGGCGATTTGGCTATTTATTGGTGGAGACGCACTGACGCTTGGTGCACTTTTCTTTACTTACCTCTACCTACGTGGAGTTAACACCAGTGGCCACTGGATGAGCATGGTTGGATACCCAGGACCGCAGCTACCTGGCGGCCACACATGGGCGTATTACACCGGACAAGAATCTCTTCCCGAAGCAACAACTGTTGTCACTGGACCGCTCAGTGCCGGCCTTAACTGGCTGGGCACACTCGTCACTGTCGTCAGCGCCGGATTCATCTGGGCAGCTGAGCGCGCACTGCGTGTTGCTAAGAACAAGGGTTCGTTCACTCTGCTCGCTGGAATTGGAACACTTGTTGCACTTGTTGCAGTCTTCATTTCATTCCACCAGCTAGCTGCTGTACCCCAGATCCTTTCAGTGCATGCTGACAACACTGTCTTGGCCTTTACTGCCTACGGCTCTTCAATGATCATCATTATTGGTTCTGGTTTGGTCCACTTGATGCTGCTCGTATTCCTAGGAGTTGGCCTCACCCTTCGTTCAGTTCGTGGAGCAATCAGCGTTGAAAACTGGTACCAATCACGCCTGGTACGCATGTTCTGGGTGTGGGTTGCTATATCGGCAGTTGCAATATCTGCTCTAACGACTACAATTAACACAATTCATTAACAACAGCTCTTCGGAGCGTCAAACCCTGGCGCTTCGAAGATCTGTCGTGAAGCGAGTCCTGTGAGGCTCGTACGACAGGAGACATATGAGTAGTACTAACGAACGTCAGACGCCTAACGGTGGTCTGACGTTTTTTGCAAAGAGTCAGCTTTTATCGGCTGACGATGTAGCGCGTGGCTTAAAGCGCATGGCTCATGAAATCGTTGAACGCAATGAGTCCCTTGATGATGTTGTAATCATTGGCCTGCAAACTGGCGGTAAGCCCTTCGCTGAGAAAATTGTCGAACTACTCCGTGACATCTCAAAGAGCGAAGTGCCACTGGGCATGCTCGACGTCTCTTTCTATCGAGACGATCTTTCACTGCACCCAGTAGCAAAATCCGCGCAGACAATCATTGATGAAGATCTCACTGGAAAGACAGTCATCTTGGTTGACGACGTCCTCTACACCGGTCGAACAATCAGGGCTTCATTCAATGCACTCTCTGACTACGGACGACCAAATGCCATCCAGCTCTGCGTCATGGTTGACCGCGGTCACCGCGAACTTCCTATCCGACCTGACTTCGTTGGAAAGAATCTTCCAACTTCTGAAGCAGAAGCAATCGTTGCGAATCTCGAGGGCGTGTGGATAGGAGAGAAGAAATGATTACTTCAATCCGTGGTGGAAACCTTCTTTCGCTTAACAATGTTTCAAAAGAGGCAATTCTCGAGGTCCTCGATACTGCCGAGTCGTTCGTTGAAGTAAATAAGCGGACAATAAAGAAAGTCCCAGCTCTAAAGGGACGCGTCGTTGCATCACTCTTCTTCGAAGAATCAACCAGAACTCGACTGAGCTTCGAAACCGCCGCGAAGCGACTCAGCGCTGACGTGCTGTCACTCGCCGTTGCGAGCAGCAGCGTGAAAAAGGGTGAATCACTACGAGACACCATCGCAACAATTGACGCACTCGGAATTGATGCAGTTGTTATGCGCCACCAGTCCAGTGGAGCGGCTCTACAGGTGAGTAAGTATGTCCCACACGTTCACGTGCTTAATGCCGGCGACGGTCAGCACCAACATCCGACGCAGGGACTCCTCGATGCCTTCACAGTTCGCCAAGTACTTGCAGAGCGACGTGGCACTAGCGGACTTGAATCGGGCGCTGAGCTCTTTCAAGGACTACGCGTACTAATTGTTGGCGACATCCGCCACAGTCGTGTGGCTCGAAGTGACATTGCTGCGTACGCAGCCCTTGGTGCAGAAGTTCGAATAGCGGCTCCCGGAACATTGCTGCCGAGCAGTCTTGAAGGTTGGCCTGTGACGGTGGTTGATGACTTTGACGAAGCGTTGGCGTGGGCTGACGTTGTGGGACTCCTTCGTCTGCAAAAAGAACGTGGAACAGGTTCATTTGTTCCAGGACTCGGAGAGTTCACACAGTCTTATGGGCTAACCCTTTCGCGCCAGAAGCTACTTAAGCCCAGTGCGCTCATCATGCACCCGGGTCCAATGAACCGAGGCGTAGAGATTGACAGCCGAGTTGCCGACTCGAGCCAGGCAATCATTGAACGACAAGTCGCAAATGGTGTGCCAGTTCGAATGGCTGCGCTGTATTTAACAATCGCTGGATCGAGTGAAGGATCAGACAATGACTAATTACATACTTCGACAAGGACTCGTGCACAGCGCCTCTGGTGAAGAAATTGCTGACGTGCTGATTGTTGACGGAAAGATTGCAGCAGTTGCTAAGAAAATTGACGCACCAAGCGGAACCGTTGAGATTGACGCGAAGGATTGCTGGGTGGGGCCTGGATTCGTTGACATCCACACCCACCTCCGTGAACCTGGTCGTGAAGAAGCAGAAACAATTGAAAGTGGTGCGCTCGCAGCCCTCATGGGTGGCTACACCGCCATTGTCGCGATGCCAAACACCGAACCGGCCCTTGACAATGTCGCGCTTGTTTCCTATGTCCTCGACAAGGGTGCACGAACTCCGATTGATGTTGCAGTCGCTGGAGCCATCACCCAAGGGCGAAAAGGAGAGCTGCTTGCTCCAATGGCCGAGATGGCTGAACTTGGTGTGCGACTCTTCACTGATGATGGCACCGGAGTACAGAGCCCATCTCTGATGCGTCGCGCACTCAGTTACGCAAAACCTCTTGGCGTCACTCTCGCTCAGCACTGCGAAGATGAAGACCTCGCGGGTGGCGGATCAATGAACGAAGGGGAGTACTCAGCGAAACTCGGCCTCATTGGCAGACCAGCACTCGCAGAAGAACTCATGTTGCTACGTGACTTAGAGCTCGTGAAACTAACTGGCGCGAAGATGCACTTCTTGCACATGTCAACACAGAACTCGGTGGCTCTGATTAGCGCTGCGAAAAAGGCCGGGCTCCCGGTGACCTTTGAGATCGCACCACATCATTTCACCCTCGATGAGAGCGCGTGCAGTGACTTTGATGCACTCTTTAAGGTTCACCCACCTCTTCGCACTAAGACTGACGTTGCAGCACTTAGAGACGCACTTAGAGACGGCTCAGTTGACGCAGTTGCAACTGACCATGCTCCACATGCCCCTGAGCTGAAAGACCTTGCATTCGATGAAGCGCCGGCTGGAATGCTCGGACTCGAACACGCAGCTTCGCTGACGGTTGACGCTGTGGGGGATGGAAACTCAGGGCGATTCTTTGAAGTTATGAGCAGAGGGCCGGCACGCATTGCGCAACTTCGCCATTCAGACGCTCGCGTTCGACACAGTGGTCAAGGCGGAGACCTGGTGGTTGGCGAAGATGCCAACCTGGTGGTTTTTGATCCGAGCGCAAAATATGTGGTTGATCGCGACAAGTTACACAGTCGCTCAACGAATACGCCTTATCATGGCCGAGAGCTTCGCGGAAAAGCCCGAGTAACAATTGCTAAGGGCAGAGCATTTAACGAGCAGGGAGAAATTGCGTGAGTCGTCAAGAATCACACCTCGTTCTCTCTGATGGAACTGTCTTTGAGGGCTACGCTGCTGGCTACATTCCTGAGTCTGGATTTACCACCGGTGAATTTGTTTTCAACACCGCACTGAGTGGGTACCAAGAGGTAATCACTGACCCCAGTTACGCCGGACAGATTATTTCCTTCACGTATCCCCACATTGGTAATTACGGCGTCACACCACTCGACGATGAAGCACTCACCCCATGGTGTCGTGGCGTCATTGTTCGTGACCTCTCAGAGCTTCCTTCAAACTGGCGCTCGACACAATCGCTCGAAGCATTCCTCATTGCCAACAAGATTCCGGCCCTCGTTGGCATCGATACTCGCAGGTTGACCCGTCACCTTCGAGCGCACGGTGCTCTTCCTGGCGCCTTCGGTCACGCACCCCTCGAGGTCATTGCCAAGGAAGCCAAGAGCGCAACTGGAACCGATGGCACTGACTACGTATCAGCAGTGTCAACCAAAGAGCGCTACACCAAGGGATCGGGTGACCTTCACGTCGTTGCCTTTGACTACGGCATTAAGACCACCATGGTGAATCAGCTTGCTGAACGCTTCAAGGTAACCGTCGTTCCTTCAAAGACCACCGCGGCTGAGGTGCGAGAGCTGAACCCTGACGGTCTGTTTCTAAGCAATGGACCCGGTGACCCAGCAGCACTCAGTGATGAAGTTTCAGTGCTTAAAGAACTACTTGGCACACTGCCTATTTTTGGCATCTGTCTCGGACACCAGTTACTTTCGACAGCACTGGGTGGTACAACGCACAAGTTGCCCTTCGGTCACCACGGCAGCAACCACCCGGTGCAAGACCTCGCCACAAGCCGCATTGAAATCACTGCACAGAATCACAACTACGCGGTCACTCCCGGTTCTCTTTCTAGGGGAGTGGTAAGTCACGTAAATCTAAATGACGGTGTCATTGAGGGCGTTGCTTCAAAAGAAGATCGCTGCTTCTCGGTGCAATATCACCCCGAAGCTGGCCCTGGTCCACACGATGCTCGTTACCTTTTTGACCGATTTGAATCGCTGCTTCGTACCGGCGTACTGGAGAACAACTAATGCCGCGTCGCAACGACATCAAATCAATCATGGTGATTGGCTCTGGGCCAATTGTTATTGGACAGGCCTGCGAATTTGATTACTCGGGCACCCAGGCATGTCAAGTACTTCGTGCTGATGGCTACAAGGTCATCCTCGTTAACTCAAATCCAGCGACGATCATGACCGACCCCGCAACTGCTGACGTCACGTACGTCGAACCACTCGACGCTGATGTGTTGATTGAGATCTTGGAAAAAGAACGCCCTGACGCACTGCTGCCAACGCTTGGTGGCCAGACTGCGCTCAATCTCACGATGGAACTTGTTCGACGTGGTGTTCCAGAGAGGCTCGGCATTGAAGTAATCGGTGCTCGCCCAGAAGCAATTGACACTGCAGAAAACCGCGAACTCTTTAAAGCTGCGATGGCCGACATTGGACTCGCTGTTCCACAGTCTGGTTTCGCTCACTCAGTTGATGAAGCGCTTCGAATTGCAGAGGAGATTGGCTGGCCAATCATTATTCGCCCTTCATTCATTCTTGGAGGTGCTGGAACGGGCATTGCAGATAACGCAACTGACTTCACACAGCTCGCCATTGAAGGCATTGCGGCATCTCCAATTGGCGAAATACTCGTTGAGAAGTCCATCGCTGGATGGAAGGAATACGAACTCGAAGTCATGCGTGACGTCGCAGACAACTGTGTTGTCATCTGCAGCATTGAGAACTTTGACCCCATGGGCGTACACACCGGTGACTCAATCACCGTGGCTCCAGCACAGACACTTTCTGATGTTGAGTACCAAGAAATGCGCGACGATGCTTTCGCCGTTCTACGCCGGGTTGGTGTGGAAACCGGAGGATCAAATGTCCAGTTCGCAGTGAACCCGGCAAATGGTGAGCGCCTGGTCATTGAAATGAACCCACGCGTGAGTCGCTCGAGTGCGCTTGCTTCCAAGGCCACGGGATTTCCAATCGCAAAGATTGCAGCGAAATTGGCCGTTGGTTACACACTCAATGAAATCCAAAACGACATCACCAAGTTGACGCCAGCGAGTTTCGAGCCAGTCATTGACTACGTGGTGACAAAGATTCCTCGCTGGGCCTTTGAGAAGTTGCCAGGCGCGAAACCCGAACTTGGAACTCGTATGCAGTCCGTAGGAGAAGTTATGGCGATTGGCCGCAACTTCCAAGAATCACTGCAAAAGGCCATTCGCTCACTCGAACAAGGTCGAATGGGATTTTCACTCGGAACCAACAATGAATTCGCCGATCTCGACAGTGACACGCTGTGGCACCGATGCATTGTTGCTACACCAGAGCGCCTATTTGCCCTGCACGAAGTTATGTGGCGGGGGGCTTCTATTGAAGAAGTTGTTGAACGCACGAAGATTGACCCATGGTTTGTTCACCAGTTAGCGGGCATCATCGCAGCTGAACGTGAACTGATTGATGGCACCAAACTAGAAACGCTTGAAAAGCGTGACTGGCGTAAATACAAGCAAATGGGATTCTCTGATCCACAGATTGCAAATCTCGCTGGCTACGACGTTGCTGCAGTGACCACGATGCGCCGTGACAAGGGAGTTAACACTGTATTTAAGACGGTTGACACCTGCGCTGCGGAATTTGATGCGCAGACGCCATATCACTACAGCACTTACGAAGACGAGAGTGAAGTTCGCACTTCAGCTCGCGACCGCGTGATCATTCTGGGATCTGGACCGAACCGCATTGGACAAGGTATTGAGTTTGACTACTGCTGCGTCCATGCATCTATGGCTCTTCGTGACATGGGTTACGAAACAGTCATGGTCAACTGCAACCCAGAAACCGTGTCAACTGACTACTCAACGTCTGACCGCCTCTACTTTGAGCCACTCACCCCTGAAGACTTGGCAGAAGTAATTCGCGCCGAGCAAGCAGCGTGTGTTGATGGAGCGAAGGTCGTCGGCGTGATTGTTTCGCTCGGTGGCCAGACCCCACTAAAGCTTTCGCACTCAGTTGATCCGACGTTGGTGCTTGGAACACCAGTTGTTTCCATTGACGCTGCTGAAGACCGCCAGCAGTGGTCAGACATTTGCAACAAACTCGGCCTTCGCCAACCTCCAGGAGACGTGGTCCTCACACTCGATGAAGCTAAGGCAGTGGTGAAGAAAATCAGTTACCCAGTACTTGTTCGCCCCAGCTACGTTCTTGGTGGACGTGCCATGGAGATTGTGTATGACGACAAGCAACTCGAACGCGTTATGGCTGACCTCACGAGTGCGAGTGGGTCACTCGCCAGAGAAGGTGGCGTTTCACAGAGTCGTCCAATTCTTATTGACCACTTCTTAGAAGACGCGATTGAAGTTGACGTTGACTCAGTGCGAGACAACACCGGCGACATTTTTGTTGCAGGAATCATGGAGCACGTTGAAGAAGCCGGTGTGCACTCTGGTGACTCTGCGTGTGCACTACCACCACAAAACCTGAGCGAAAACGTAATCGCTGAAATCAAGGTTGCTGCTCGAAAGATTGCGACTGAGCTTGGTGTCATTGGTCTCATCAACATTCAGTTCGCCGTAAAGAACGAAGAGGTCTTCATCATTGAAGCCAACCCACGTGCGAGTCGCACCGTGCCATTTGTCGCAAAGGCCACCGGCGTTCCTTTGGCCCAAGTGGCAGTGCGAGTGATGATGGGCGAAACCTTGCAGTCACTTCGCGACAAGAACATCATTCCTGCAGACACTCCGGTACCTAAGTACATCAGTGTGAAAGAAGCAGTGCTTCCGTTTAGTCGGTTCCCAGGCGTCGACACCGTGCTTGGACCAGAGATGCGTTCAACCGGAGAAGTAATGGGCATTGGTGAAACCTTCGGCATTGCATTCGCTAAGGCACAGCTCGCTGCTGGAAGTCGACTTCCAGACAGTGGACGCGTGTTCATGTCACTTGCTGACCGCGACAAAGTAGAAGGTCTTTCGCTCGCAAAGGAACTTCGCTCACTTGGCTTCACGCTGGCAGCAACAGTTGGAACAGCAGGCTTCTTACGCTCAAATGATGTTGAGGTGGAAGTTCTCGTTGGAAAGGTCGGCCTCGCTGACCTAGGTGTTGATGCAGTGAGCATGATTGCTAATGGAGACGTGCAGCTAGTTGTTAATACTCCGTCGGGCAGTGGTGCTCGTGCAGATGGATCTGCAATCAGAACGGCCTGCGTTGTTCACGCGGTTGCTTGTCTCACCACGCTGAGTGCTGGGTTTGCCGCTGCAAAGGGAATAGGTGACACGCGCTCTAGAGGGTGGAGAGTCAACTCTCTGCAGGAGCTGCACGGATGAGTCTCCTCGAAACTCACGTTGGCCAAGTGGCTCTTACGTCTCCAGTAATGACGGCAGCAGGAACTGCCGGTTACGGCGACGAGCTAGGTGGCTACGGCGACCTGAAGGCCCTAGGAGCAGTTGTAGTGAAGTCTCTGGCGACATTTGCCTGGGAGGGCAACCCTGCTCCACGAGTTGCTTCCATTGGTGAGCACATGATCAATGCAGTGGGACTTTCTGGCCCCGGAATTGATGCATGGAAAGAAATGTATCTCCCTGACCTCTTGGCAACTGGGGCAACAGTTGTTGGCTCCATTTGGGGTCGCAACATAGGTGAATTTGCTGATGCAGCCGCTGCAATCAAGGGCGCGAACATTGCAGCTCTAGAAGTAAATGCAAGTTGTCCGAACCTCGAAGACCGGTCTTCAATTTTCGCACACTCAGCATCGGCAACTAGTGAGATTGTCAGTGCAACAAAAGTTGCGGGCGTTCCTCTATGGGTAAAGCTAAGTCCGAATACTCCTGACCTCGTAGCTATTGCTGGCGCCGCAATTGAAGCTGGTGCTGACGCACTGGTACTCGTGAACACAGTTGTGGGTCTCGCAATCGACATTGAAACTCGCAGCGCCGCACTTGGTAACGGAGGGGGAGGCGTAAGTGGCCCGGGCATCTTGCCGATCGCTTTGCGTGCTGTCTACGAATGCCGCGTCGCCTACCCGCAGATTCCAATCGTCGGTGTTGGTGGGATTAGTAGTGGTGAAGATGCAGTTGCCATGATGATGGCGGGAGCAAACGCGGTCGAAGTTGGAACTGCAACATTTGCGAACCCACGAGCCCCGTGGGTAATTCAAAATCAACTAGAGAAGTGGCTAAAGAAGCACGGCGTTTCTAGTGTCTCTGAAATTATTGGAGCGGCACATGGTTGATGTCTTTGGAGTTCGCCTCCAAGAACGTATCCGTGCCCTTGGTCCGCTGTGCGTGGGAATTGATCCAAGCAAGCAGTTGCTCGAAGCCTGGGGGAGAGAAGACACCATTGAGGGCCTTGAGTTCTTCTCACTCGCAGTTCTAGAAGCAGTCATTGGCACCGCCGCAGCCATTAAGCCTCAGATCTCATTCTTTGAAAGATTCGGATCCGAGGGATTTCAAGTTCTTGAGCGACTAATGCAAGATGCTCGTGACGCGGACATCCTCATTGTCGCTGACGCTAAGCGTGGAGACATTGGATCAACCAACGAGGGCTACGCCGACGCATGGTTGAGCGATCGGTCACCTCTTCGCGCTGACGCACTAACGGTGAGTCCTTATCTCGGCGTTGGAGCGCTCAGCCCGATTTTTGAAAAGGCACAGGCAACCGGACGTGGCGTCTTTGTGCTCGCAACAACATCGAACCCCGAGGGGCGAATCATTCAAACCGCTAGAACGAGCGACAACGAAATGATTGAAGAAGTAATTCTTCGTAGCGTTGCAGAGCTCAATCAGCGAGATGACGGACTTGGTTCAATCGGTGTTGTCCTTGGTGCCACGAGAGACAAGCCACAGTTCAATCTGTCATCTCTAGGTGGCCCATACCTCGTTCCAGGTGTCGGTTCGCAGGGCGCAACAGCTGACAACGTGGCTCGAATTTTCGAACGTTGCCCGCAGGGGACAGTTCTGGTGAATGTGGCAAGGGCCATTCTTTCTGCCGGCCCAGAACGCGCTGGATTACGTGATTCTGCCCAGCGCTGGCGCGATGATTTGAGCTCCGCCCTGCTCTAAAAGTGGGTGTCACCAGGAAGAAGTAATCTGTGGGGGTGAGTCCGACCCCTCCAACACTGTCGCAGGAACAACGAGTTGAAGCATCACGCCTAGCGGTTGCCAACCGTCGACGTCGTGCTGAAATAAAGCGCCAGGTTAAGGCTGGTGACCTTTCACTCGAAGAATTATTTGACCTGGCAAAAGATGAAGAGTGCGTCGCACAAATGCGCGCATATGACCTCATCAGTGCACTTCCCGCAATCGGTGAAGTCAAGGCTGAGCGCATTATGACCAAGGCATCAATTGCTAAGACTCGTCGTATTCGTGGTCTAGGTCCTAAGCAGCGCGCAGAACTGTTTCGAGCTCTTGTCCGCTGATCCACTCATTGCAGTTCTGATTGGCCCCGGTGGTGTGGGCAAGGGAACCATTGCGCAGCGTCTCACTGAAATCGATAAAGGCTTATGGCTAAGTCGCAGTTGGACCACTCGGCCGCAGCGTCCAACTGAAACTGGCAACGAATACAACTTCGTTGACCGCGCCACGTTTGAGCAAGCAATTGCCGATGACCAATTTCTCGAATGGGCTGAGTTTCACGGCAACCTTTATGGCACGCCACTTCCTAAAGCTCCGAATAATGCAGACATCCTTTTGGAAATTGAAGTCCAAGGAGCAGAGCAAGTTCGACGTGCCAATGCCGATGCGGTGGTATTTCTCATCCTCCCGCCTTCCATGGAGGAACTTGAAGATCGTCTGAGGGTAAGAGGAGATAGCGACGACCATGTTGAACGCCGACTCTCGAGTACACCCTCAGAACTCAATAAGGGCCACGAATTAGCAACATATGTCCTGGTCAATGATGACGTCGAAACTGTGAGTCGTGAAATTCTCTCTATACTGGAAGGACTTCGTCTACAGAGACGAAACCCCTCGGAAAAGGAATAAAACCGTGAGTTCAGAGCGTCCAACACTTGTTGATCCACCTATCGAAAACCTTCTTCACAAAGTAGGCGACTCGAAGTTCACCCTCGTAGCAGTGACCGCTATTCGTGCGCGTGAAATTAACGAGTACTACAACGGTCTTGGTCAGGGCCACGGCTCACTTATCCCACCACAGGTGACGTCACTTTCAAACAAGTCACTCTCACTCGCAATGGAAGAGCTGTACCAGGGCAAGCTGGAATTCCACCGTCCAACCGCTGAAGAGCTTGAGGCCGAGCGCCTACAAGCCGAAGCTCAGGATGCAGCTCGCCAGGAAGCCAACAGCGACCTGGATGCATTCACTGATGCGCTCCGCGACGCCTAATAACGACGCACCTCGCATTGTCTTAGGAGTTGCTGGTGGCATTGCCGCCTACAAGTCTGTCGAGCTTCTTCGTTTACTAAAAGATGCAAACTATTTTGTGTCACCAGTTCTTACTCCAGACGCCACACGATTCGTCGGAGAAGTGACTTTCTCTGCGCTGGCTAGTGAGCCAACGCGCACCAGTCTCTACGGTGATGCAACAACACCAATCCCACACACGTACTTAGGTCAGAACGCTGACCTTATTGTTGTCGCTCCGGCAACGGCTCACTTGATTGCTCGCTACGCGCAGGGGCTCAGTGACGACCTCCTCACTGCAACACTTCTTGCTTCCAGAGCACCAGTGCTGCTCTGTCCAGCAATGCACACCGAGATGTGGGAGCAACCTTCGGTGCAAGAAAATCTCGCCACGTTAAGGCGTCGTGGAGTCATGGTGCTCGGCCCTGAATCTGGAAAGCTCGCTGGTGGCGACACTGGCGCAGGACGCATGGTTGAACCAGCAGCAATCTTCGAAATGATTGAAAAAATCGTTAAGGGATACCGCGGTCCATTAACTGGAAAGCACATTCTTATTAGCGCTGGCGGCACCAGAGAAGCAATTGATCCGGTTCGCGTTATTACGAATCGATCATCTGGAAAACAGGGATACGCACTTGCAGAAGTTGCCACTCGACTTGGCGCTGAAGTGACACTTGTTTCAACTGTGAGCCTCGAACTTGCTCTTGACGTCGTGCGCTCAGTTGAAGTCATCAATGTTTCTTCAGCTGAAGAAATGCATAAAGAAATTACGAAGCGAAGCCCCAGTGCTGATGCAGTGATTATGGCGGCTGCAGTTTCAGACTTCACGGTTGAGTCTTCTCCGACCAAAATCAAGAAGGAAAATGGCACGCCGTCGCTAACTTTCACCAAGACCCAGGACATTGTCCTAGAGCTCGTGGCCAACAAGCACAAGGGCCAGATCATTGTTGGCTTCGCCGCCGAAACGGACAACGTTGAAGAGAATGCCTTAGCGAAACTTCGTCGCAAGGGTGTTGACCTACTGGTTGTAAACGATGTGGCTGCTCCAGGGGCTGGCTTCGAACATGGGACTAACGAGGTGACCTTGCTAGGACGTGACGAAGTGGCAACAACTGTGTCGCTTAGGTCGAAAGATGCCATTTCTCTTGAGATATTGACTAGGGTGGCTTCATTGTTAACTCAAGGAGACTTATGAGCGACCGTACCCTCTTTACCTCAGAATCGGTAACAGAAGGCCACCCGGACAAAATTGCCGACCAAGTCTCAGACTCAGTCCTTGACGCAATCCTGACTCAGGACCCAATGGCGCGTGTGGCCTGCGAAACACTTCTCACAACTGGACTCTGCGTTGTGGCTGGTGAAATTACGACAACCGCAAACGTTGACTTCCAGAGCGTTGCTCGAAAGACAATCCTCGACATTGGCTACGACGATGGCGCAAAGGGATTCGATGGAAAGAACTGCGCAGTTCTGGTTTCAATTGACCGCCAAAGCCCAGACATTGCTGGAGGCGTTGACGTTGCCCTTGAACAGCGTTCTGGTTCTGGTGGCGAAGATGAGCTCAACTCACTTGGTGCTGGTGACCAAGGAATGATGTTCGGCTACGCCTGCAGCGACAATGAAGACCACATGCCACTGCCTATTTGGCTAGCTCACCGACTTTCAATGCGCCTTTCACAGGTTCGCCGCTCGGGACAAGTTGAATACCTTCGCCCAGACGGAAAGACTCAAGTAACCATTGGTTACGAAAACGGCAAGCCCGTTTCTGTTGACACTGTTCTTATTTCTACCCAGCACGCTGATGGACACTCGCAGCAAGCAATTCAAGCGGACCTCATGGAACACGTGATTAAGCCAATGCTTCCAGGAGAGCTTGACACCAGCAACATGAAGATCTTCGTAAACCCATCGGGCAAGTTTGTACTCGGTGGCCCACACGCCGACACGGGTCTTACTGGTCGAAAGATCATTGTTGACACCTACGGTGGAATGGCTCGCCACGGTGGAGGAGCGTTCTCAGGAAAAGACCCATCAAAGGTTGACCGTTCAGCTGCTTACGCTGCGCGCTGGGTTGCTAAGCACGTTGTTGCTTCTGGTGCTGCAGAGCGCTGCGAAGTGCAGGTTGCCTACGCCATTGGTGTTGCTCGTCCAGTTTCAGTTCTCGTGGAAACCTTCGGCACCGAAAAGGTGGACCGCGCTCGCATTGCTAAGGCCGTTGACTCAATCTTCGACCTTCGACCTGCTGCGATCATTCGAGACCTCGAACTTCGTCGTCCTATCTATCAGCGCACCGCTGCGTACGGACACTTCGGGCGCAAGGAACAGGGCTTCACGTGGGAACAGACTCCACGCGTTGACGATCTGCGCCGCGAACTGTCGCTGTAACCGTGAGCGCTCCGCGCGCGGTACGAATCATTACTGACGTAGCGGCGGTTGACCGTCCCTTTGACTACCTAGTCACAGAAAAAACGGAACAAGTTGCTATTGGCGACCGTGTTCGAGTTGATTTCAATAACCGTTCTGTTCGCGGTTGGGTTATTGACGAAGTTGAAGTTGACCGTGAACTAAAGCCACTCACCAAGTGGCTCGGATACGGACCGCCTCCTTCGCTTCTCGCATTACTCAACTGGGCGAGCGTCCGGTGGTACAGCCCGGTTTCTCGTTTCCTTATTTCCACGTCACCGAAGCGACTGATTACTTCGCTTCCTGTCGCTCCAAAGAAATCTCCACTGAGTGCAGCTGCGTCCGAGTCAGCACTTCACATAGTTCCAGGAGTCATTCAAGTCTCTCCAACTACTGATCCGCTCGCACTAATTCTTGGCGCCTACGAAGAATCGCTATCTCGTGAAGGGTCGCTGCTCGTACTTGTGCCAACTGAATCGTGGGCGAGTCGACTGAGGGCAAGGCTCGAACAACGCGGATGCGCTGTAGCGAGTGGTGAAAATGAATGGGACCGAATGCGAAGTGGCTGGCCAGTAGTTGTTGGTGCCCGCGGAACTGCACTGGCTCCAGTTCCTAAGGTCAGTGGCGCAGTCATCATTGACGCCGACGATGAGTCCTACCGCTCTGAAGCGGCCCCAACGTGGGACGCATTAACAATGCTTCGTGAACGCTGCGCTCGAGACAATGCTCCATTGTGGGCAACATCGTGCCTCCCTTCACCGGTACTGGTTAATTCATGCCCATTCGAAATAACTGATGACATCACTACCGGATGGCCGAGCATCCAGATAATCGACCGACGAAATAGTGACCCTCGCGACGGCGTTCTCTCGAGAGAATCAGTCGATGCTGCACACAAAGCTCTCTCCAGCGACGAGCCAGTTGCGGTGGTTGTAGTACTGCAGCGACTTGGAACCGGCAAGCTATTTGTCTGCCAGAAATGTGGCGAACTTGCCAGGTGCCCTAAGTGTTCACAGGGCGAAGAAGAAGTGGGTGAGTTCTTGTCGTGCGCTGATCGTCACGAAATGCGCGGGAACTTCTGTCTTCACTGTGGAGCAACAAATTTAAAGCGAGTACGAACAGGAGTCACTACCTTGGCTCGCGACGTTGCGGCTCAGTTATCCCAAGACGTAACTGAAATAACTGGAGCTTCTGATCTCGAGGGATCGCTGCACCGCGTAGTTGTCGGAACTGAAGCAGTGTGGCAGAGAGTTAGACACTGTGGCGTTGTTATCTTTGTTGACTTTGACCAGTATCTCCTTGCTCCGAGAGACTCTGCTCGAAGAAGCGCACTTAATGCTGTTGCTAAAGCGGGGCGACTGGTGGGGTCACGAAAAGATGCCAAGGGCGAAGTAGTCCTGCAAACCAGAAGAAGCCAGGACATTGTTCTTCGCTCGTTGCAGTCACTCGACTTCACGGAGCTCATGAAAGAAGATGACCTTGATAGTCAGGTTCTAAAGCTTCCACCGTACGGTGCGGTTGCAAGTGTGAGCGGAGAGAGTGCAGAGGCGTTTGTAAAAGAATTCTCAGATCCACGTGTGACTATTCACCAGAGTGGCGACATGTTCGAACTCAGATCTGAATCCTTCGATGTTCTTTGTAATGTGCTTAAAGAAGTTGAGCGTCCGAGTGGCAAATTTAGGGTTGCTGTTAAGTAATTCTTTTCTTGTGACGTTGTACCTAAGAAAATCATCTCTTTAGATTCCTTTTTGTTCCTATTTTTGAATTAGTAGTTCAAGTTCAAAGGAGGATCAATGGGTTTGTTTCTTGTATGGGTTCCATGTGCACTTGCATTTTTCGGAATTGGTTGGTTTGTACAGCAAGTATCAAAGTTTGAAAGCCAAAAACTTGCTCGTGAAGCCGCAGAGGATGCTGCGTTAGGCGCCGTCCATCATGGCGCTAACGAATTCCTAAATGCGCAAAAGACGCTAGAGCACATTTAATTCAATCGACGACCTCGTGGGCCTGCTCCCTCACTAGTGCGGCCTGCGAGGTATCGTTGAGCGGTGAGCTTGCTTCCTATTCGTACCCATGGTGACCCCGTTCTGAGCACTCCTACCCAGGAGATTAAGAATATTGATGGTCGTATTGCCGCCCTGGCGCAGTCAATGCTCGAAACTATGTACGCCGCTCCCGGCGTAGGTCTTGCTGCCAACCAAATTGGTGTTTCTCAGCGAATCTTTGTGTACGACGATGGCAATGGGCCAGGGGTTGTTATCAATCCTCAAATTATTGAGAAGAGTGGTGAGTACCACTTTGAAGAAGGATGCTTATCAGTTCCCGGTCACAGCTGGGAGATAATGCGCCCCGACAAAGTCCATCTCGTAGGTTTCGACCTTGATGGCAATGAACT
>CALJTY010000043.1 GCA_937975915.1 uncultured Acidimicrobiaceae bacterium
ACGACTACGTATTTGCCACAAAAGGTATTCGTAAGAAACTAGTTAGTTGCAAGGCGCTGACCGATCATGACAAGTCGCTTTGGCAATTTAGCGACCATGCACCTATCGAAACCATATTTGACTACTAGGAGAGGAAGAAAATGGATAATCCTTGGGAGCGTATTCCCGCCAGTGGAGATTTTGTCTTGGCTGAGGACTTAGAGCTCGTTCTTGCGTTCAACGAAGCTATCGAGAATGACAGCAGGAAGGATAACTTGAGTGCGGAGCGTAAAAAAGACATTCTTGACAGAAAACTTGATGTGACGCTCCCACCAAACCCTTTTGCTGGTTTTCATGACGCTCCTCTTGTCGTGCTCCTCGCAAATCTTGGACTGCATGACGGTGACGTAATTCAAAAAGAGCCTCAAAATGCTACGAAACTTTTACATTGCATTCAGAAACCTGGAGGTTCACCCGTGATTTGGTTGACAAACGAAGGAAGTTATTTGAGTAAAAATAACTGGTGGATCAATAGAACAACAGAACTAGCAGAATTTGCTGGTGGGTCGGAAGAACTCGCTAGGAAAATGCTGGTTGTTGAATTACATGGATATCACTCCGTGAAGTGGTCGCCACCAATGAGGAACTTTCCCTCCCAGGAATACAGTTTTTCTCTGGTGGAATCAGCAATCGAGCGGGACGTACCGATAATCCTCGCAAAATGTGCACGGCACTGGTTAGCGTCCGTACCAAAACTTAGAAATCACGAGAAATTGTTGAA
Organism: uncultured Acidimicrobiaceae bacterium; assembly: GCA_937975915.1. GTDB lineage: Bacteria > Actinomycetota > Acidimicrobiia > Acidimicrobiales > RAAP-2 > RAAP-2. The sequence goes on from CALJTY010000043.1 coordinate 761, forward strand.
TCTGTCTTCGACCAGGCAAGCGGCTCTCAGCAGCAACAACATTCTGGATAGAAATGGAAGTAAAGAAAAAGGCTTTGCGCTGGTGAAGGAAGCATTAAAAAAGTAATTTCCTGGAAAACTTTTTCGGCAATCGCTGCTCTCAGTCGAATTCATACTTCAATAAGAACAAAGCTGAACATCTGCCCGAACGCCTCCGTCAAAACATTTGGATGTTCGGTGGAGGATCTTGTAAGGGCGATGCCTCGATTTCGCGCTGAAAGGCTAAGTGTTGCTAAGAACCAAATCCGTCGAATTGATCGAAATCGTCTACACTTAATTTTGGTCTATCCAGCTTCCCCTCAGAAAGAGCCTTTCGCAAGGTAGCGGCTAAGTCCTTAATAAAATCGTCAGTTTGCTCATCCGTCATGCTGCTCGGTTTTGGCATTTTGGTTAAATGCACCGTTATTTGCGTTTGATTAGAGATTGCTGGCTTGTTGCGTTTGCGGAACATGTTTCCTCCTCATCGTTTCTAGCTTTACCACCGTGACCACTTTGGTTCGGTTGGCGGAGTTTCACTGGGCTAGACCCCTCAACTCACTCTTGATGTCTCTTTTACAATACAACACTTTCGATCGGAAAATAGGTCTGTTTTAGTCATTTTGACAATGGCGTTTATGCCCACCGGACATTGACCATTTGCCCCAACGCCTAGGTACCTAACAAGTGTCTGTAGTTCGGGTTTAGTGGCATCTAATTGGTCTTTCTCGGCAGTTGATTAAGTAGGGAACATGAATCGATGTCTGTTTCACACAATTCGACTGGGTTTACGCAACACTTATCGCAACACTTATGACCTTGAACATGGGTGAACTTCCATGAGCAATTAATGATGTGTTGCTGGTACAATTACTAATGAAATCCTGTTGTGTTGTTATCTAAATTGTTCTACGGAACCGAGGGTCGGGGGTTCGAATCCCTCCAGCCGCACCAACTGTGGAATACTCATTTAGGGCAAAAAAGAAGCAATCCCATGTAAATGAGGGAAGTTTTTATGAGAATTGAAAACGACATAAAGCTTGATTTCAAAGATGTTCTCTTTAGGCCTAAGCGCAGCACCCTGGTATCTCGCAAACAAATTGATCTCACTCGCGAGTTCACATTTCGCAATAGCAAGCAAACATATTCCAATGTTCCTGTGATGGCCGCCAACATGGATGGTGTTGGAACATTCGCTATGGCAGAAGAGTTAGCTAAGAGCGGAATTTTTACTTGCCTAGTCAAAAATTATTCTGCAAGTGAAGTAATTAGTTGGATTGAATCAACTGGAAAAAATCTCAAAGACTGCTGGGCCTTCAGCATTGGAACTGCCCCAGACGACTTAATTAAGTTCAAGTCCATCTATAACGAAGTCGGACAAGAACACATGAAGTTTGTCTGTATTGATGTTGCTAATGGTTATACAGAAACATTCGTGGAATTTGTGCGCGACTTTCGCTCGAACTACCCAGAAATTGTCATCATTGCTGGAAATGTCGCAACACGAGAGATGACTGAAGAACTCATCATCAACGGTGCAGACATTGTGAAGGTTGGCATTGGTCCAGGATCAGTGTGCACCACTCGCGTGAAGACTGGCGTTGGCTACCCACAACTTTCAGCGATCATTGAATGTGGTGAAGCTGCACATGAACTTGGTGGTCACATCATCGCTGACGGTGGCTGCACATCACCGGGTGACGTTGCTAAAGCATTCGGTGCAAATGCAGACTTTGTGATGTTGGGCGGAATGCTCGCTGGACACGACGAAGGTGGCGGCGAAGTTGTCGACAATAAATATGTTCAGTTTTACGGAATGAGCTCACGTGCCGCGAATGAAAAGCACTTTGGTGGGCTCCGCGAATACCGCGCAGCTGAAGGTCGCGAAGTACTTGTTCCTTACCGAGGTGTTGTTTCACTGACCGTTCAAGACATCCTCGGTGGAATTCGCTCAACCTGCACTTATGTTGGCGCTGCTCGCCTCAAAGATCTCAGTAAGTGCACGACATTTATTCGGGTTACTCAGCAGTTCAATAGCGTATTTGTTGAGTAGTTTCGCCCCAAAAATGGGACGTTTGGCACATATCTCAATTTCTTAAAGGGTGAGAGACTCATGAAATGAGTTTCCGTCGTGTAAAAGACATTGATAGCCTGCACGCACTCATTGAGGCGACCTTTCTTATTGAGTCGGTTACGGATTTAAATGAGCTCACAGAGTCGATCGTTAAAACTGCTGCGGAGCTTTTAGGAGCTCGCTACGGGGCACTCGGTGTGGTCAGCGCCAACGGTGTCACTCTTTCTAGATTTGTTACGTACGGCGTCACTCCCGATCAAAAAGATCTCATGGGAGATGAGCCCACGGGCCGTGGAATTCTTGGAGAGATAATTCAAGGTGGAGTCCGACTTCGAATTGCCGATATGTCCAAGCACAATGGCGCCGCGGGCTTTCCACCAAATCATCCGGTCATGACAGCTTTTCTTGGCGTGCCAATTCGCACTTCAGATGGGCACATCTTTGGAGCAATTTATTTATGTGACCGAGTAGATGGATCCCTCTTCAGTGAAGAAGACGAAGACTTGTTAGACGCCTTTGGTTTAGCGACTGGGTATGTAATTGACCAAGCCGCACTTCGTGCCAGGTCTCGCGATTTAGTTCTAAGTGAAGAAAGAGAACGCCTGGCCAGAGATTTGCATGACTCAGTTGTTCAGAGGCTGTTCGGAATTGGCCTGAGTCTTCAGGTGCTTCGTCGAAGTGAACTCAACGACAAAGACCTTGAGCGAATTACTGCCGCACTAAAAGAAATTGACGCAACAATGCTTGAAGTTCGAACAACAATATTTGAAATTGAAAATGACCATCTGAGATCTGCTGCACTCAAAATAAGAATTAACGAACTTACAAATGAAGTTGAACACCGTTTGGGTGTACCTGTTGTGCTGAGTATTTCCGATGGCGTTGAAGCGAACATGGATGTCTTCACCTCGGACCAATTAGTTAGCTCACTTCGAGAGATTCTCTCGAATGTTGTTCGCCATTCACACGCGAGTCAAGTTTTTGTCACTGTTAGTGAAAATAAAGAATTCGTAGTACTTGAAGTAAAAGACGATGGCGTTGGCTTCATTGCTCCAAGCTCTGTCGGGCATGGACTTCGCAACCTCGCTACTCGGGCTCGTCAGTGTGGTGGATCATTTAGTGCTTCATCAACACCCGAAGCCGGAACTGTTGTTACTTGGACTTCAAAGAAGGTAGGAAAATGATCAGAGTCTTAGTTGTAGATGACCATGAAATTGTTCGTCGAGGGTTGATTGAATTACTTAACGGCTACGACGGCCTAGAGGTCGTTGCTCAGGTTGGTTCTCTTGAAGAAGGTCTTACCTTCTCAGATTTTTCGTCTATTGATGTCGCACTTCTTGATGTTCGACTTGCTGATGGTAGTGGGATTGAACTTTGTCGTCACTTCCACCAAGAAGCCCCTGGTCTTCATTGCATCATGCTCACTTCGTATGCAGATGATGATGCGCTCCTTGCATCAGTACTCGCTGGCGCAAGAGGTTTTGTCTTAAAGGACATCAACAGCGATGCCCTAGTTTCAGCAATTAGAAGTGTTGCCGCCGGAAATGAACTTATGAGTTCAGATCAAATCGAATCAGCCCGACGTAGATTGCAACGTGAAACCGCAGAAGATGCTCGCCTGGCCAGTTTGAGCCCACGTGAACGACAAATACTTGATCTGTTGAGTGAGGGCTTTAGCAACCGCGAAATGGGTGAGACGTTGTTCTTATCTGAAAAGACAGTGAAGAACTACGTTTCATTCCTGCTCTCAAAGCTTGGCTTTCAACGTCGTACCGAAGCCGCGCTCTTTGCACAGAAGATGCATGACCGCGACCCCGGTAGGTCTTTTTAACTAACTCTTGTAGTGGTCTCTCCAAATGAGTCGGTAGACCCGAGTCTTTCGTGGGATTGATCGAAGGCCCGGAATAAAGGGAACGAAGATCATCAGTAATGACAGGAACATCATTAGCGCCCAGACAAGTGCGTCGGCATTCCCACTCGCGTTGAATGGTGGGATTTGGTACCAGAACGAGTACATCCAGAGCCATGCTTGACCTGGATAACTACCTGTCTCATTCATCATTCCCCATTGACTTCCAGAGAGATGTTGCTTGTCGGCAGTAGTAGCCAGGTACGAGCCATCTGAAATGAACAGGAGGGTCTTCGTAAAGTCAGTCGTGTAAAAACTGTTATTTGAAATCAGTGACTCATCGAGTGCTCCGCTGCGAGCCATAGAAGTCAAGTTGTTAATCATCACTGGGACTGGACCTGCAGTTGCAGTTGGGACCACAATTTGCCCATTGGTAAATGTCATCTTGGACGATGCATCTGAATAGTTAGTCACCCAAATTGCTCGAGTCTGCTCAGTCGCGTTTTTCCAATTCAGCAAACCTTGGTGTAGATCAGCTTGGTAGGGCAGCGCCGTAAGAGGATTAATAACAAAATCATTGGCTGTATTAATTGGTATGCGAACACCAACTGTATTTACCAAGTTCACAGGGCCAATTGCCTGTCCAGTCGATGCATGGTTATACGGAGGACCGTAGGAACCGGTAGTGGAAGTTCCATTGAGCTCACTGACCGCAGTCATCGCAAAATCAACTGGTGCTACGTTTGACCACTTTTTTATTGTTATTGAAGTCTCATCTGGTGAGCCATAGATAATTGCCAGGGTTAACGTCAGAATCGTAATGATCAAAAGAGCAATCGCCCCTTCTTTCAAGATGTCGTACGGTCTTTGCCGGCCAGTCCACTCAACAACATCAACGTCACTTCGAAAGTTTTTACTCATTATGCAACCTTTTTGTCATCAGCGAATGGTGGAACAACACCTTTAATACGGACCATCACGACATGGACGGTGGTCAGCAGCACTGCAACTAATGGAAGAAGCACAATGTGCCACATCAACATTTGGCCCAAGTTGAGAACGTTGAAGTACGCAC
>CALJTY010000044.1 GCA_937975915.1 uncultured Acidimicrobiaceae bacterium
GTTGCGGGGCTAGTTTCGACCGAGTTCTCAGTCATTAGTGGTGGTATTGCCTGTGTTCTAGGTGCACTCGTTCTCATTAAAGCGTTGCCAACGTTCTGGCAACAAGAAAAAATTACGCTGAGCGAACCGGAATAGATCGACGCTTACCGTTGGTCACTTGTGCCAACTGTCCACACGCTGCATCGATTGAGCGTCCGCGAGTATTTCGCACGGTGACATTGACGCCAAGTTCTTCGAGCGCTTTTCTAAATTCATACACTCGAGTTCCAGATGAACCCATCACGAGGTAGCCAGGTGTTGGATTAAGTGGAATGAGATTTACGTGTGCGCGAAGCGACAACGCATAGTCCGCAAGTTCCTCAACAGCTTGATCAGTGTCATTCACTCCATCAATGAGTGCCCATTCAAAACTGAGACGACGTCCGGTCGTGGCTATCCACATAGTGCATGCTTCATGAAGTCGCTCTAGGTTGTAGCGCTTATTAAGTGGAACGAGCTCGTTACGTGTTTCATTGTTTGCAGCATGGAGACTCACTGCGAGTGTTAGAGGAAGCCCTTCGTTTGCGAGCTTTTCGATTGCTGGGGCAACACCAACTGTTGACACGGTGAGGTTTCGAGCCGACATGCCTTTGTATTCGTGAAGTCGCTTAACAACACCAACAGTCGTTGCATAGTTGGCGAGTGGTTCACCCATTCCCATAAAAACAACATTGGAAAGTCGACGAGGGGCTGCTGCACGCGAGGCAAACATCACTTGTTCAATAACTTCACCAATGGTGAGCTGTCGTGAATATCCAGCTTGGCCCGTTGCACAGAATGTGCATCCCATTGCGCATCCAGCTTGACTTGATACGCAGACCGTGACGCGGTCTTCGTACGCCATGAGTACGGTTTCGATTGTCGCACCATCAGCTAAGCGAAAGACCCACTTCTGTGTAGAGCCGAGATCGCTTTCAACGAAATTTGCAACTTCGAGGCTTGATGGGAACTGTTCGCCCAACTTGGAGCGAAGCGCCTTGGGGATTGTGGTGATTTCTTTTAGGTCCTGACCCTCGGTCCATAAACCATGCCAGACCTGATCTGCGCGGTAACGGGGCTCGCCCGTTAGGAGCTCAGCCAGTTCTTCTTTGGTGTATTCGTAGGCCGTTGGCATGTAACAAGGCTAGATGGCGAAGGACCTGCCCCCAGCACCCCGTACTTCTACTACGGTCTAACCCAGGCAAACTACTCAGGAGTAACCATCATGGAACTTAAGAACACCTCATCAGTCGTCACCGGCGGTGCATCAGGACTTGGCGAATCAACTGCTCGCGCACTCGCTGCACGTGGCGTAAAAGTTGTTGTTGCTGACCTTAACGATGCACGCGGTGAAGAAGTTGCGAAAGAAATCGGTGGAACATACGTTCACTGTGACGTAACCAACACTGACCAGAACATTGCAGCCATCGAAGCAGCAAAGGCAATGGCCCCACTATGGACAGTTGTTAACTGCGCAGGAATTGGTTGGGCAACTCGCACCGTTGGAAAAGATGGTGAGTACTCATCAGCACACGACCTCGCTCTTTACCGCAAGGTAATTGAAATCAACTTGATCGGAACATTCGACATGTGCCGTCTTGCTGCAACAGCAATGAGCCACAACACACCTGACGTTGACGGACTACGTGGTGCAATTGTTAACACTGCATCAGTTGCTGCTGAAGATGGACAGATTGGTCAAGTTGCCTACTCTTCATCAAAGGGTGGCGTTGTTGGTCTTACATTGCCACTTGCTCGCGACCTCGCAGCAATTGGTGTTCGCGCTAACTGCATCTTGCCTGGTCTCATTGACACACCAATTTATGGAACTGGCCCTGCGTCAGATGAATTCAAGGCTCGCCTTGGTGCTGGCGTGTTGTTCCCTAAGCGTCTTGGTTACTCATCAGAGTTCGCGTCACTCGCAGTTGAACTTCTTAGCAACAGCTACATGAATGCCGAGTCAGTGCGTCTCGACGCTGGTATTCGTATGCAGCCTAAATAAACAGTTCGTTTCATTAAGCCCCCCGAGCGAAAGTTCGGGGGGCTTTTTGTTTGACCTGTAGTACATTTTTTTTATGACCACCCCAAGCGCTGAGCGCATCACCTCCCCTTTTGGATATCGAAGCACCGCCCTCGAAGTAATTAGTGGCCATGATCTAACGGGAAAGACCGTGCTCATTACTGGAACATCTTCAGGTCTCGGTGTTGAAACTGCACGTGCCTTCACACACGCCGGGGCAACCGTTGTTCTTCCAGTCAGAGACCAGAGTCGCGGAGAAGAATCACTTCGAACTATTGCAACTACTGAGAACATCGACAAGGTGATGCTTCGCTCACTTGACCTTGCGAGCCTTAGCTCAGTGCGTGCATTTACTGAGCAGTTTCTAAGTGACTTCTCAACACTGGACATCTTGATTAACAATGCTGCCGTAATGGCAACACCTGAAATGAAGACTTCTGACGGCTTTGAGATGCAGTTTGGAACTAATCACTTGGGGCACTTTGCACTTTTTACCGGAATTGCGCCAGCACTACTTGCAGCACCGACCTCTCGTGTTGTTGCGCTGAGTTCTATTGGCCACCGACGAAGCCCAGTTGTATTTGAAGACATCATGTTTGAGAATCGTCCCTACGAGAAGTGGAGTTCCTACGGTCAGTCAAAGACCGCTTGTTCTCTGTTCGCAGTAGGCGTTAACGGGCTCTATGGCTCCAAAGGAATCACTGCCAACGCGGTTCACCCCGGTGGAATTATTACTGGTCTCCAGCAGTTCCTTGCGCGTGAAGAGCAGATTGCAATGGGTTGGTTCAACGAAGAAGGTGTTATTAATGAGCGCTTTAAGACCGTCGAACAGGGTGCCGCAACATCAACATGGGCAGCCGTAGGCGTTGAGCTCGAAGGTCGTGGTGGTCATTACCTAGAAGACTGTGCTCAGGCACTCCCCGTGTCAAAAGAAAGCCCAATGAGTGGAGTCGAGGACTACGCCATTGATCCAGAGCTCGCAATGAAGCTTTGGGAAGTTTCAAGCGAACTAATCGCTAAGTAACTAGACCGCGCTCGAGTCGGGCAAGTTGTCAAAGCGAGTGAATTCATCACGCCACGTCAAGAACGCAGTGTCAGTAGGACCGTTACGGTTCTTTCCGACAATGATTTCTGCTGACGCCTTCTGATCATTTGTTACTTCGCCGTACTTTTCAGGACGGAACAAGAACAAAACAACGTCGGCGTCTTGCTCAAGTGATCCTGATTCACGAAGGTCAGACATCATTGGTCGCTTATCTGCGCGAGCTTCAAGAGCACGTGAAAGCTGTGACAACGCAATTACTGGTGTTTCTAATTCACGCGCCAGAATCTTTAGTGCACGGCTCATTTCTGAAACTTCTACTTGACGGTTTTCAGCCTTGCCACGTGAGCTCATCAGCTGTAGGTAGTCAATGATCACAACGCCGAGGTCACCTTGTTGCTGCTTAATTCTTCGAGCGCGAGCGCGAATGTCCATCACGGTGAGCGAAGGATTGTCGTCAATAAAGATTGGCGCACTCTGCAACATTGCAAATGCTTTGTGTGCGTTGTTCCAGTCGTTGTCGCTGAGGTCACCAGTACGGAGCTTGGTTGAGTCAATGCGTGCAGTCGATGCGAGGATACGTTCCGCGAGTTCTTGCTTACTCATTTCAAGTGAGAAGTACAGCGCTGGTCGCTTAACGATTGCACCAACGTGAGTGAGGATTCCAAGACCGAAGGCGGTCTTACCCATACTTGGGCGAGCACCAATGATCGAAAGGCTGGTTGGCTGTAGTCCTTGCAGGATGCGATCAAGCGAACGGTATCCGGTTTCTAGACCATTGAACTGTCCACGAGTTTCACCACGCTCCTCCAAGATGTCAGCTTCGGCGAGCAAGAGGCTCTGAAGGTGCGCAACTGAATCAGCTTTCTGTCCGTCACCAATTGCGTTGATCTTTCGTTCAGCGTCGTCCAACAACATCGCAACGTCATCAGTAGGCACATAGGCATCATCAAGAATTCCGCCAGCAACAGAAATAAGTCGACGCTGTTGTGCCTTGTCTCGAACTAATTGTGCATAGTGCTGCGCGTTTGCAGCTGAAGGCGTGTTGCTCTGTAGAGCAGCGAGGACTGCGAGTTCGATTTGAAGTGATCCACGCTCTTGCATCTTTGCTTGCACGGTGACGTAGTCAACTGGATCACCACTGTTAACGAGGTCAACAATTGCTGAATAGATCTGACCGTGTAGTGGACGGTAGAAATCTTCTTCTTGAACGAGTTCGTAAGCAATACTGACTGCTTCAGGCAGTTGCAACATTGCACCAATGAGTGACTCTTCCGCTTCAATAACACTCGGTGGGACTCGCCCTGCGTTGGGAGCGGTCCTTTGTCGGTCTGATTCAATCTGCGTCATAAGACTCCAACGTTCGCACGTTTTGGCTGTGTGTCACAAGAACAACAACGTGGGGAAAAGCCTGTGCCTAACTCCCTAGTTTTAAGCATCGCAAATGGGTGTAACAAGCATTATGCCGGGGCAAAAAGCCCCGGCATAATGAAATTCCTTTGAAGATTGGGCTATTTAGCGACAACCTGCACAGTCACAGAAGCAACTACACCGTCAAACAGTGTCGCTGAAACAGTGGCTGAACCGAGCTCTTTGATGTGCTCAGTCATTGAAATCTGGCTACGGTCAAGCGAGATGTTCGTTGCAGTGCGGATGGCGTTGACGACATCTGCTTCGGTTACAGAACCGAAGAGACGACCGTTCGCACCAGCGCGAGCTGAAACAGAAACACTGGCCTGCTCGATAAGCGTGCGCTGAACTTCTGCTGCTTCACGACTCTGGGCGTCACGTACATCGCGAGCCTTGCGCATTGAGGCAGCTTGGATCTCCATAATGTCGTTCGCTTCAAGTGCATCACCGTTTGGAAGAAGGAAGTTGCGAGCAAAACCCTTCTTCACTTCAACAATGTCACCACGGCGACCTACACCACGAATGTCGTTTCTTAGAAGGACCTTCATTCTGAAACCTCCACAGTTGCTGCTTCTTCAACAATTGCTGCTGCCTCGAAGACTGCTTCAGCAGTGCTGGCGTCTTCTAGGAGCTCTTCGCGAATTACTTCACCATCGATGTCACCAAGGACGTCGGCCAAGGTGGCTTCTTCTTTTTCACCACGTGGTCCGCGTGAACCACGGTCACCGCGGTCGTCACGTCCACGTCCGCCACGCTTTTCAGTCACGGTGCGCTGGGTGTATGGAAGGAGTGCAAGTTCACGAGCAGTCTTGATTGCATCGGTAACGTCACGCTGGTGCTGCTGGCAGTTGCCAGACACCTTGCGTCCACGAATCTTTCCGCGATCTGAGATGTACTTGCGAAGTTGTGCAAGGTCTTTGTAGTCAACGGCGATTACACCGTGAACACAGAATGTGCATGGCTTCTTCTTCGTGTGACGCTTTTCAATTTTTGGCGCGCGCTTTGGCGGCGTAGGCATATTCTTACGTGGCATTAGAAAGGCTCCTCATCAAATGCATAGGTAGATGGTTCGTTTGAAGCAGGTCGTGGTGTTGGACGGTCTCCTGAAGAGAAGTTGCCACCCTCAGCACGAGGTGTCTTGGTTACTACTGCAGTTGCGTAGCGCAACGATGGTGCAATTTCATCTGCGGCGATTTCAACAATCGAGCGCTTGTCACCATTGTCTGTTTCCCAGCTGCGCTGCTCGAGGCGTCCCGTAACAATTACGCGAGCACCCTTCTGCACCGAGTTAGCTGCGTTCTCTGCCATTGGCCCGTAAGCCGAGACTTCGAAGTATGAAACGCGCTCTTCCCATTCCTGGGTCTGACGATTCTGCCAGCGGCGGTTTACGGCGATGGAAAGACGAAGTGCAGCTTGACCTGAGTTCAAGAACTTCAGTTCAGGGTCACGCGTAACGTTTCCAACGACGGTAATAGTGTTATCGGCCATTTCAATTTCCTTTTCTCTAAGCGACGAACTTATGCCTTGGCCGTAACACGGCTGGCACGTTCGTTGCGTCGTAGGACCTTGAAGCGAAGGACTTCGTCTGAAAGTGTCAAGATGCGGTCGAGTTCAGAAACTGTCTCGTTCACACCATTGAATTCAACCAAAACGTAGTAACCCTCTTTGCGCTTGTTGATCTCGTACGCCAGGGGACGCTTCCCCCAACGGTCGATAGCGCCCGGTGTTCCACCATTATTTCGGATTGTTTCAAGTGCACGGTCAAGTGCAACCTGGATTGTCTGTGCATCGACGGTTACGTCGAACACGATCATTGATTCATATGCCCTCATAGAGCTTTTTCCTTTCCCTCTGGTCCGACTAGGTCGGGCTCTGCGGAAAACAGAGCAGGGTATGTAGTTACTTCCCTACGTATGTAGGAAGGTCAACTCTACTCCAAAAGCCTGATTTTGGCTAGTTGAGCAGTTCGCCTGGGTTGGCGTAAACCTCTGATTCACTAGGAAATGAACCATTTCTGACGTCAGAGGCGTACTGGGCAACCGCATCAGTAATGGCCTTTCCAATGTCGGCGTACTGGCGAACAAACTTGGCCGGCTT
>CALJTY010000045.1 GCA_937975915.1 uncultured Acidimicrobiaceae bacterium
TCTGCATCCGAGCATGGTCCGGATTGCCGCCACCGCTTTTGCGGCAGCAAGTAAATAGAGGCAGTCATGGAACAGATGATCCATTTGGGGGTGAAAAAGTCGAGCTGAGGACCTATTCAAATGCGGTCTCAATAGGTCTTCGCACCTTTGGGAGCCAACGCCAACGCCAACGGCACCGTCTGATCGAACTTCGGGTTCTTGCCCACCACGACAGGAATCGCACCGAGTTGCATCTTCACCATCCATTGCGCCAACGCGGAGTCTAGGTAATCCGCGTGACCCGGAAATCAGTCTGCAAGGGATTGAGCAAGCCCCCTTCGGCTCAGCGGCCAGCACTGGCACCATCTTGATTGCCCAGCGATGCACAGTGGCGTGGCCATCGAAAACACCGCGTTCCCGCATCATCTCTTCCATGTGACGCAGGCTCAACGGATAGGCCATGGTTTTGCTGTCGGGGCCGTTCATCTGCCTAACGGCAAGAAGTCAAATGGGACCTTTATCAGGAGGCCCTATGAAATCCGTCAAATCACTCATCGATCGACGTCAGGAAATTGAACAACAGTTGCATGCCATCGGGATGCGGCAACCGCCATCGCAAACAGAAGCAAGCCCTGACGGTCACCTCGTCATCCATACGCCATTTGACATTCAGGATCTCAAGAAACGTGTCCGATTGAAGTCTCAACTGGCACAGATAGATTTAAAGCTCGGTCCAGCAATACCCGTGAAAAAAAGTGTTCCCCAGCGCACAACCACGATCACAAATGGCGGGAGTGAGTTGCTGACAGAACAACTCCTCGCGCAGAGATGGTTTTGCTCTACCTCTCGGCTTCAGCGCTGGCGCATGGATGAAAAAGGACCAACCTACCTCAAGATCGGCGGCAAGGTCCTGTATCGACTGGAGGATGTGCGACTTTACGAGTTGTCATGCCGGGTCAAAACCGCAGCCAGTTCATAACAAATACAAGCCATTCAGAAAATCTGGCACGGCAACGGTCTTGCCATCGAAGTCCGCACGCAACCCATTAATTTCATTGGGTATTTTCCTTGGAGTTTGTTTTTCATACCGGCTAGGGATGGAAACATCGCTGTTTTTGAAAAAAATGAGGGTCAATGAGGACCGCATGAACCCACATTAACCCGCAGGAACTGGCAATAACCAGCATGAAAAAAATGGTGGTGGGAAGCTACCAGAGGGCAAACGAAGTGGTAATAGCGATCTCCGGTCCTGACTAGGCAGAGCTGGCAATCCCCAACTCGATGGCAACGCAACAAATGGGAACAGAGACTTCAATGTGAGCAATTCCATCAATTTGCGGACGGCGGTTCAAATTCGCAAATCATCCGTAACTCTACGTCCGCAGTCCAAGAATGCACTCAAATTAAGTGAGTGACACGTCGGGCAAGAAGTGCTAAAATGCATGAAACTTCAATGAAAAAGCCTTCATGTCAGCAGCTGCCAGACTATTAACGCCTCCCCTAAAGGGTGCCACAGCGCACCTTGCGAACGAGCTGCAGGCAGGCCGTGTCTATCGGCGTGAGGATCTCGCTGGCTTGAGTAATGCGGTGGATAGGCATCTGCAGGAACTGGTGTCCACAGGCATGCTCAAAAAACTGGCTCAGGGGCTTTACTACGCACCCAAGCAATCGAGATTTGGTCCCTTGCCACCCACTGACGAACAGGTGGTGAGAGGATTTCTGCGTGAGAATGATTTTTTGGTGTTTTCTCCGTCGTCATACAACACGGTGGGCCTAGGCACCACTCAGCTCTACAACAGCACGCTGGTCTACAACCACAAACGTCATGGCGTTTTCAAACTGGGCAACCGACAGTTTAATTTTCGAGTGAAGCCACGCTTCCCCAAAAAACTAACTTCCGAATTCCTGTATGTGGACCTGCTGAACAACTTGGAAGAATTGGCCGAAGACCGTGACTCGGTGCTCAGCCAGGCCCGCACCAAGCTGATGTCTTTTAATCAACCCCGACTCCAAGAGGCATTGGACAGCTACGGCAACATGGCCACTCGCAAACGCGTTCGGGAGTGGATCGGTGGCTGACTTTCTTCACGAACGACGTGACTTCGATCAATTGCTTGCGGTTGTCGCTAACGAGCGCGCGCTCGACCCCATGTTGGTCGAAAAAGACTACTGGATCATGCACAGCCTCTGGGGACTCCAAGCTCAAGGCTTTGTGTTCGAATTAAAGGGCGGCACCTCGCTGTCCAAAGGCTTCGGGGTCATCCATCGTTTCTCAGAAGACATTGACATCCGTATCGAGCCACCTGCTGACATGGATGTCAAAACAGGGCGCAACCAGGACAAACCTGCTCACATCGATTCGCGGCGTGCTTATTACGACGAGTTGTCAAAACGCATCCGCATCCCTGGCATCGACAGTGTTGAGCGGGACACCTTCTTTGACGATGAAAAAATGCGCAGCGCAGGCATTCGGCTCGTCTACTCACCCCGCGCAGCCACCGTCACAGGTTTGAAAGACGGCATCCTGCTGGAACTGGGGTTCGACGATACCGCACCCAACCGACCTGTCACCATCTCATCTTGGGCTTTAGATTTCGCTTTTAACCGGGGCGTTGAAGTTTTCGACAACCGTGCAGCCGATGTGCCTTGCTACGCGCCGACTCACACGTTCGTCGAGAAGCTCCAGACCATCTCGACTAAGTATCGCCGTTTGGCTGAGGTTCAAAAATTTCCCGGCAACTTTCTGCGCCACTACTACGACGTGTATTGCTTGCTCGATCTACCCGAAGTTCAGGCTTTCATGCAGGAGCAGGCGTATCAGGACCGAAAAGTGCAACGCTTTCGGTCTGGTGATGAATTGGTGATCGCCAAGAATCCAGCCTTCACCCTGAACGATTCTGGGCAGCGAGATCTTTTTGCTCTGGAATACAAAAAATCCTCTGCGCTCTACTACCAAGGACAGCCGGATTTCGATCAGCTACTTGACCGCATCGGCAAGCATCTGAATTCAATGTGACGCCGCAAGACTACTGACCTCAAGATCATGAACAGAGAATTAATATTCACAAATGCCCCAGATGATGCGCACTGGGCAACCATGTCCAAAGGCGACAAACAATCAGCCGTTGCAGATCTGGCTATTGCTGCTCTGACCGAATACGCAGCAAACGATCAAGAGCTAGATGCATGGGAAGCGCAACACCTTAGAAGCGCACTCGGTGCCATTTACACTGATTTTTTCAGTCTTAGTTTGCAAGAAATAGCGTTGGCATTGGCGCCTCCTGAAGAACGAGCACCCGGTTGGGCGCAGCGTTTTCCAAAAGAAATTCCCACGGTCCATCAATTTCACAGAGCGTTTGATCAGATTCGTTACCGTCCTGTCAACGAAATTTAACGATCAACGACAGGCAACTAGCGTTGCCAGGTTTTTGAATCAGCTTCAGGGACTGGATAAGCATGTCCACTGACCGTGTCGTTATTTTCAAGATTTCAAGCTCGAAGCCCTTCAAAACTTGACTTACGGTCAGATGCACGCGTTCATTGGTTTTTACTCAAAACGGAGAAAACCACCATGCAAGTCATTCACCTGGGTCAAAAAGAACTGGCTGAACGCTGGCGAATGAGTGAGGCGACATTGGAGCGCTGGCGCAGCGACCGCATTGGCCCTGTATTTCTAAAAATTCGTGGTCGTGTGCTCTATCGGCTTATCGACATTGAGGCATTTGAAGTTGCCAGCCTGAAAGGGACATTTGTCGAGAAACGTGACCAGGTTGCGCCGATGGCTTCGACCAACTCGGAATTGATGAAAGGCGCGGCAGAAAACGACTGCAAATCAAGCTTTATTTGAATTTGCATCTTGACACGGGGGGCTTTCGTAGTGTAAGGATTCTTTCAAAGATGACTCGTACAACTTACATCCCAAAGGTCTCACCGCAGCCATTTTTCATTTCATGCATTGACACGGCCGGGAATCGTATGGTAGCGAAGGGCCGTGAAAGGAAGGATTTTCTCCACCCCGGCCAGCGACCCATCTGAAGCTTTATTTGGATTCACCCCTTGACACGGGGGGATTTCGTGAAGTAAGTCATTTGAGCCGATGGATGCGTATGTGCCCGTCAGACATCTGCTGCAATGTCTGCTGAGATGTGTTTTTGTGAGCAAGGACATTTTTACGAACGATGTCATCTCTGCTCTCCGACAGCTTGGCGAGTAAATTTGAATTGGCATTGGGAT
>CALJTY010000046.1 GCA_937975915.1 uncultured Acidimicrobiaceae bacterium
TTCCCTCAGAAGTTGCCATGGGAAGACTGGCGTGAAGGTGAAGCAGAAATGACTGGTGGCTGGATGCGCGCAACATCACCATCGGGAGATGCTGCATTCGAAGGTGTAGTTCAGTGGACTGGCGACCTAGGCGCGGGCATTAAGGCTGCAGAAGCTGGACAGTCTGAAAACAGAGATGACGAAGCTACGGGATCAAAGCAACTACGTGACGCGTTCTACCGCCACTTAGAACCAGAAGATGTTCCGCTTAATCGTCGCGGGCTTGAAGGCATGATCACGCAGGTGATGGAGAAACTGCCTCCACGCTTTAAGGGCAAGAAATAATGTTGGCCCTTAGCTACGCAGTCCCGAGCATTCTTATCTTTATTACTGCCGCACTACTTACTCTCGTTGGTGCATTCGGAGTTCTTGTAATGAAGAATCCAGTGCACAGTGCACTAAGTCTCATCATGACGCTGTTCGGAGTTGCTGTTGCTTTTATTGCTCAATCAGCAGACTTCTTGGCTGCAGTGCAAATCATTGTGTACGCCGGAGCAATTGTTGTTTTGTTCTTGTTCGTAATCATGTTCCTAGGCGTTGACCGTAATGACACGGTGCGCGTTGATCCACTCGTTGGACAACGAATCTTTGCTGGAACAGGTGTTGTTATCACTGTTGGTGGTCTTATTGCCCTGATGGCCCGCGCACACTGGGTAACTGGCGCGATGTCAGTGTCAACCGGTGGGGTAGCGCTTGCTCCAGGATCAGGCAATGTTCAGCAACTGGGAACGGCTGTCTTTACGACCTACATTTTTGCCTTCGAAGCGACTGCCGCACTTCTAATTATTGCTGTGGTTGGTGCAGTGCTTCTTGCACGTCGTGAGCGTACGAGTGATGAGAGTGAGTCATGAACGTTCCCGCCGCTTGGTACCTCATTCTCGCCGCCATTCTTTTTGGCGTAGGAGCCTTCGGACTTCTCACTCGTCGTAGTGCGCTCATTATGTTCATGTGCCTAGAGCTCATGCTTAATGCGGTGAACCTCACCTTTGTCACGTTCGCCAGGACCTTGAGCGACATTGGTGGTCAGGCGACTGTGTTCTTCGTAATGGTTGTGGCCGCAGCTGAAGTTACGGTTGGCCTCGGAATTGTTGTGGCGATATTTAGACGTCGTACTTCAACATCAGTTGATGAGCTCTCAGAGATGAAGGGCTAGCAATGGCAAAGTTCGCTACTCTCATCATTCTTTTCCCACTCGTTGGGTTTTTATTCGTTTTAATTAACGGTCGCTCACTCAGCGAAAAGCAGATTGGTATTGCTGGAACGAGTGCTGTGGGGCTGAGTTTTGTTTCAACAGTCATTACATTCTTTATGTTGCTCGGTCACTCTGGTCGCGAAATAACTGTAAACCTCTTCTCTTGGATCAGCGCGGGAACTTTGCATGTTCCAGCAGCGCTACTTGTCGATCCACTCTCAATCACAATGTGCCTCTTTGTAACGGGAATCTCTACATTGATTCACTTGTACTCAACGGGATACATGCACGGTGAAAAGGACTTCAGAAAGTTCTTCCTCTACCTCAACCTGTTCGTGTTCTCAATGCTTGTCTTGGTACTCGCTAACAACCTTGTCCTCACCTTCGTTGGGTGGGAGGGCGTTGGCGCGTGTTCATACTGGCTAGTGAGTTACTACTTCGACCGTGACAGTGCAGCAAGTGCGGGAAAGAAAGCATTCGTCTACAACCGCGTTGGAGACTTCGGACTCCTTATTGCAATGTTCTTCTTGTTCACACATCTGCACACGCTTGATTACCTATCAATTTTCACTGGTGCTGGTGTATTGACTCCAACAATCGCCACATTGATTGTTTTGTCATTGCTACTTGCAGCTGCTGGAAAGAGTGCTCAAATTCCACTCTTCAACTGGCTCCCTGACGCGATGGAAGGCCCAACTCCAGTCTCTGCACTAATCCACGCCGCAACAATGGTTACCGCTGGTGTGTACTTGCTCTGTCGTATGGCCCCAGTTCTGGCGCTGTCGGTTCCTGGACGCACAACAATTGCAATCATTGGTGGCGTTACTGCATTTGTCGCTGCAACAATTGCCACTTCGCAAAAAGACATCAAAAAAGTTCTAGCTTTTTCAACTGTTTCTCAAATTGGATACATGGTTATGGCCGTTGGTGTCGGCGCGTACTCTGCAGCAATCTTCTTAATGATTGCGCACGCTTTCTTTAAGGCTCTGCTCTTCTTAGGATCTGGTTCAGTAATTCATGCATTGAATGGTGAACAAGACATGCGAAAGATGGGTGGACTACAGAAGTATCTTCCACTCACGTTCCCTACATTTCTCATTGGCTGGCTAACCATTTCTGGTATTCCTCCTTTCGCTGGATTCTGGGCGAAGGGTGACGTACTTACGAATGTGTACGGCTACTCAAAGATTCTTTGGGCACTTGGAATTTTCACAGCCATGCTCACGGCCTATTACATGAGCCGCCTCTTCGTACTCACGTTCCGAGGCACTGAGCGATTCCGCACGGTAACTGAAGGGCATGACCCACACGAATCTCCTTGGGTCATGACGCTTCCACTAGTGGTTCTGTCTGTGCTCAGTGTGCTTGGTGGGGTAATTGACCTTCCTTGGGTTCACCACTCTTCACTCGCTGGATTCCTGGACCCGACATTTGGCTTCATCCCCTCAGAGATAACAATGGGAACAGTGGGGCAAATAGTTCTTGCACTTGTCGACGTCATTGTGGCGCTCTTTGGTCTCATTGCCGCATTCAGTATCTGGAAGTCACGCACGGAGTCATCTCGCTACGAATCATCATTCTTCGAGCACGTGTGGCGCTGGGATGATTTCTATGACACCACAATTGGTCGTCCGATCACTCGTATTTCAAGCTTCGCTGGTGACGTTGTGGAACCGAAGATAATTGATGGGGCAGTAACGGCTATCGCTGCCAGCGTTCGAAACAGCGCTCAAGGCGTCAGCAAAACTCAGTCAGGCTTTGTGCGCCACTACGCGCTCGCAATGACTTTGGGGCTCAGCGTGATTGTTGTGTATCTCGTAGGCAGGGCTGGTTAGAAATGCATTCATCAATCTGGCTCAGCGCCCTCATACTTGTCCCACTGCTTGGAGCAATTGGATCAATGCTCGCAAGAAAAGTTCCAGGCCGCTCCTACCTTGTAGCTGTTGGAACTTCTGTAGTGGAGATGGTTCTCGCATTGGTTGTTTGGTGCACCTATAACAACCACATCACTGGTGCTGCGACCTACGACTTTGCATCTCGCCACGTTATTTCTGCTCCGCTAGGTCTGGCCTACGACGTAGCCCTTGACGGAATTTCACTCATGATGGTGATGCTCACCGCAATTGTGGTTCTTCTCGCACTCCTGGGTTCACGCGAGCGACGCAGTGAGCCAGCGTTCGTTTCGTGGATGCTGGTGTTGACTTCTTTCACAATGGGCAGCTTCCTTGCTCATGACGTCATGGAATTCTTTATTTTCTTTGAGCTCACACTTATTCCTTGCTTCTTCATTATTTCGCAGTGGGGTGGGAAAGAACGCGCGAACGCTGCTCTTAAGTTCTTTATCTACACCTTCGTTGGCTCCGCCTTCCTTTTCGTTGGAATTCTTTACTTAGGCTTTGCTCACCAGCACCAAACAGGATCAGATCTGACGTTCGCATACGGTGCACTGTCGACAACAACAATGTCGCACACGGCTGCGGTGTGGCTCTTTATTTCATTCGCAATTGCCTTTGCGGTGAAGTCTCCAATTTGGCCACTGCACACCTGGTCACCACTGGCGTACGCAGAGGCACCGACTGCTGGATCAATTGAGCTCTCAGCGTTGCTCGCAAAGCTCGGGTCCTATGGACTTTTACGATTCGCCGTTGCGCTCCTGCCAATGTCGCTTGCGACAGTGCGCCCTTACGTAATGACGCTTGCAGTCATTGGAATTTTGTATGGGGCGGCACTCGCGTGCGTTACACCGGATCTAAAGCGCTTAGTGGCGTACTCGTCACTCGGCCAAATGGGATTCATCACGCTTGGAATCATGACGGGCTCAACAATTGCCACGTCTGGTGCAGTACTGATGATGTTCAACCACGGAATCATCACCATTGGCTTCTTCCTCGTAATTGATTTCATTCAGAAGCGTCGCGGAAGTATTTTGCTTAAGGACATAACTGGACTTCAGGGTCCAGCACCGGTGCTCGCAGCACTCTTTACTGTTCTCATGATGGCGTCAGTTGGACTTCCAGGGCTCGCTGGATTCGTTGGTGAATTCTTGATTCTGCTCGGTACATTCGGCACACACGCTTGGTGGGGAGTTTTTGCATCACTCGGTGTCATTACTGCAGCTCTCTACCTTCTATGGCTGTATCAGCGTGTCTTCCACGGTGAAGCAGTGGGCGAAAACGCAGAGATAACTGACGCCACTAACCATGAACGCTTGGTACTCGCACCGATTGTCCTACTCGTAGTCCTTATTGGTGTGTACCCACACATTGCACTCGAAAAGATAACTCCATCCGTGCAGCAAATAATTGAGCACGTCGTATCCGCAGGAGTGAACAAGTGAAGATAGCTATTCCAACAATTCACTATCTAGCGATTCTTCCTGCCATCTTGCTGCTCGCAAGCTCAGTGGGACTGCTTTTCGCAACTGCACTCATGGGTAAGAAGATCAGTACTCAGGTCGCCTCATTTGTGACAGTTCTCACTGGCGCTGGCGTTCTTGTTGTTACGTTCTTGCAGTGGTCCCAGGTTGCCAATCATGGTGCCAGCACAACAATCGCAAATGCCATAGTCCTTGATGGATTCTCAGTTGTTTCAACTGGAATTATTGCAATAGGTCTCATCTTGTCAACGTTCGTTGCACACGACTGGTCAATACGTGAAAAATTGACTGGAGCAGAGTTCCACATGCTCGCTCTAGCTTCAACCACGGGTGCGGTTCTCATGACACAGGCGAATGACTTGATTGTTATTTTCCTAGGTCTTGAAATCCTTTCAATTGGCCTCTACGTTCTTGTCGCTTTTGATCGTCACCGTGCAAAGGGTCAAGAAGCTGCTCTTAAGTACTTCTTGCTTGGTGGCTTCGCCTCGGCACTATTTATCTATGGCGCAGCACTCGTTTACGGTGCCACTGGCACCACAAACCTTTCATCAATTTCGTATTTCCTCGGATCGAATTTGTTGCTACACCCAGGCCTGCTCTACGCCGGTGGTGGACTGCTGCTTGTTGGATTCGGTTTTAAAGTTGCTGCCGTTCCGTTCCACCTATGGTCACCAGATGTTTATGAGGGTGCACCATCACCAGTAACTGGATTCATGGCGAGCATCGTAAAAGTTGGAGCATTCGCTGCGCTTTTACGCGTAATGATCTCGGCACTTGGCACACAGCTCGATACCTGGCGACCAATTCTCTGGGCATTCATTGCGCTCTCTGCGGTGCTTGGTGCATCGCTCGGACTTATCCAGCGAAACGTGAAGCGCATGTTGGCGTATTCATCAATCAACCACACGGCATTTATTTTGCTCGGTGTGTGGGCGGGAACCGCACGTGGAACTGGTGGGGCATTGTTCTACTTAATGGCCTACGTACCCGCGGTAATTGGCTCATTCGCGGTGGTATCGGTTGTCGGTGGACTCGGAGACGACAATCACGACGTCTCGGCGTATTCGGGGCTTGGCACATCTGCGTACACGGGTCTGGCTCGACGCCAGCCACTGTTAGCTGGAGCGTTCGTAATTCTTCTCTTGTCGCAACTTGGTGCACCTGGAACAACAGGCTTCTACGCAAAGTTTGCTGTCCTTGAAGCCGCCATTGAGCAGAACGGACCAGCAATTGCTCTGATCGCGATTGTTAGCGCTGCCATTGCTGCGTTCTTCTATCTACGCTGGTGCCTGGTGTTGTTCTCTTCAGAAGAAACAACGACAACACGAGTTGGCGTGCCTAAGTCAACTGCATTTGTAATTATTTTCTCCGTGGTAACTACCTTGGCCTTTGGTATCTGGCCAGGACCACTCGCTTCACTTGCTCAGCACGCTGGGCTACTCTTCACTCCGTGAAGCGAATAGCTGTTGCTACGTGCAGCGATTTAGAAATCGACATTGATACACCTCAGACCTTGGCGGCGTTACGTAATGCTGGCCTAGAAACCGACTTCTGTGTTTGGGACGATTCGAGCGTTGACTGGGATCGTTACGACCTCACAATTCTCCGTTCAACCTGGGACTATGCACCACGTAGGAATGAATTTCTTTCTTGGGCTCGCTCAGTGCCACGGCTCTTAAATCCATATGAGGTTATTGAGTACTCAACTGATAAGCACTATCTCAACGACGTTGCCCAACGCGGCCACAGGATTATCCCTTCTACGTTTTGTGATGTTGGGATGACACCAGTTTTCCCGGACGGTTCTTTTGTCGTTAAGCCTTGTGTCGGAGCTGGCTCAATTGGTGCAGACAAGTTCAGTGCCAGCGAGCACGAGCGCGCGAGTGCGCACGTTGCTTTACTGCACGAGCAAGGTCGTGACGTTCTTATTCAGCCGTACATTGATTCCATTGACACTCTTGGTGAGCGCGCGCTTATTTTTATTGATGGTGAGTTGTCACACGCTATGACGAAAAGCGCAATGTTAAATGTTGAGCCTGATGATCGTGACATGATATTTCGTCGTGAGCAAATGTCTATCGCGCAAGCCGAGCCTGATGCCGTTGCACTTGCGAATGCAGTTCTTGACAGTGTGGGATTTTCTGATTTGCTCTATGGACGTGTTGATCTTGTAAAAGCACCAGAGGGTTGGGCGCTAATGGAACTTGAACTGGTAGAGCCATCACTATTTATTACGTATAAGCCTGAAGCAGCGGACCACTTAGCTGCAGCGGTGTTAAAGCGTCTTAACTAGCGCCTTCTTTATTCGATAGGGCAGCCGCTTCGAGAATCTCTGGGGGAACAACAGTTCCTGGTCGGTTCGTTGGATCATCTTTAAGGAATCTTCCGAGTACTGGAATTTCTGTGAGCGACTCTGCACGAAGTACTGCTGCAACAACTGGTACAAAGCTTTCAACTGCCGGGTACACCAAGTGACGAGGGAACCAGTCAGGTTGATACTTAGAGTTGAACGTCCAAAGTGATTCGATTGGCAAGATTCCAGAAAGTCGTTTTAGCGCCCATCGTTCAACGCGAGTGAACGTCCCTTCACCTCGCTCACCGTCAAGCACTGAGCGAAAGGCTGCGAAGTTAAGGCTGAGTCCCTTGGCTCCTTGTTCGCGAAGGTGGGCAATCGTCGCACAAAGTGCAAAGTCAATCAGTCCATTCGGATGATCACCTGGGTCACGTCGCATGATGTCGAGTGAATATCCATTCAGTGCGGGAGAGGGAACGAACTGACACAAAGCAACGGGCATTCCATTGGCGTCATGCACCATGGTCAGTAGTAGTCCCTTGTCCTTTGGATCAAAAAGACGACCGAGCATCATTGAGAATCCTCGTTCACCTTCGCCGCGACGGAGCATGGCAATCATTTCCATGATGTCTGGCACTCGCTTGGGTTCAATGTGAGCTGGATCAATGAACTCCACTGTGTAACCGTGCTTTGCGAGGCGAGTACAGGCTTGGCGAAGGCCTTTCATTTTTCCACCTTCGAGTGAAAATTTCTGTACATCAACGATTGCTTCGTCGCCTAGATAGAGATAGTGCATTCCCGCCGCACGATAAATAGAAAGCCACTGTTCACTCGCCGCAACGATGCCAATAGTCCAACCTCGTGTCTCTGCAAATGCTCTAAAAGCACTGAACACTTCTGAACGTTCTGCACCCGGGCCAATGGGGTCAGGAGAAATTAGGGCAACACCGCCATAGACCGCGTAGGCAACCAGCGAATCTCGAAAGAAGAAGAATTGCTTGTCATCACGTAACGCAAAATAATCAAGTGTGCCTCGTCCGTGTCGCTTGACAATGTCCCTCGCTCTAAGTTCAGCGAGTCGGCGTTCAGTGCTTGAACTGTGAGTCGAAAGACGGCGGTCAACGACTGGCCTAGTGATGATGTACAAAGCCGAAATAAGTAGTGCCAAGCCAATTGCTAGCAACACTGGGTTAATAAAGTCTCCGGCGCCGTCGGGAAGTGCGATGTTAGATAGTCCAAGAAGTCGCTCAAAGCATGCAACGAGCAAAACACCAAAAGATGGCAAGTGACGATGCCCGAATGATGCCTCTAGCCCGAGTGTTGCTGCAAAGGCCGCGACAATTGCAATAAGAACCAAACGAGAAAGTACGTTTCGCAAACTTCCGCGGTCAGTAGTTCCTTGGAAATGTGAGCGTTGCGAAATTATGAAAAGCAGAAGAACAAGAGCTGCCAGAGCTGAAGGAATGTGTTCACCTCGAGCAATGTGACCAATGATTGAGATGCTCAATGCCGCAATAGAAAAGAACCAAGCGCGGCGTTGACCTCGACGCAGCCCACGCGCAGTCATAATCAATGCGACACCAGCAATTCCAGTCAGCACTGCGGCTGATTGAGAAACGCCAAGCGGCAGCACTGAGAGAACTGCGTGCAATCTACTGTGCAGTGGTGCTGACGCAGTTGACACGACGTTGAGAAGGCCAACACTAAACATGAGGCCACTTGCAACTCGTCGAATAGTTCGTTGAAACCGTTGAGAGCGAAGTCGATCAAGCGCAACTGGGAATGGTTGGCCTGATGGCCATGATCCAATTAATGAAGTCGGTGTTGACGGTGAAGGTTGTACGTTGATGCCGCTCACAATGCGCTCGAGCAGGGTGCCACGCTTCCTCGGTGATTCACCAGCAATTAGACGCACCTGTACGGTACCTGCGGCTTCAACAACGAGGTAGCTCCACCTGTCTACGGAAGAGAACACTGGCGGAAGACCAAGGCGGCCGCGGTGCTCAACAATGACTGTTCTAGAGGGGCCAGGAGAAGCACACATGCCACGATCGAGAAAGGCGAGTGCTGGACGTGGCGCGCCACCAACGATCGCCCCAGCACCAGATCGTTCACCGACGCGACGGGCATATTCAACAGCGTCGACGCCGTCAACCACGGTCGCTGCGAGCGGCTCACTCAGTTCTGGTGCGTGAATGCTTCTTGACGTGTGGTCAAAGCGTCGGCGGACAATAAGTCCAGCAATGCCAATGACAACTGCTTCTAGAAGAATGATGAGCAACAAGTTAATAATCAGGTCACTCCAAAAACTCTGTGCATGCGGGTGACGGATGTGTAGCGCAATGTGAATCTTGTGTGCGGTGAGGTGGTCAAAGACTTTGACGATGCCGCTTGAAAGGTCGTAGAGCACCATGGCGACGATTGGTAACCACACCCATGGCCCTAGACGGCGATACAAGACTCGCGATGTTACAAATCGGTTGAGCGCGAGAGGGTCTTCAAGTCGGTCAGCGTCAGAACGATCATCTGAGTCCGCACGGCTGAGGTCGATGTGACTCGTGCCCGCCGCTACGGCGAGGTCACGTACGCCATCAGCGGTTGCGATGTTGAGCATGAGATCACTCGCAAGCTGGATGCCCATTGTTTCAAGTTCTAACTGGGCACGGTCGCTTTCTCGTAGTTCGATGTCATTAGATCCGGGCAGGACAAAGAACTGGTGACCTTCGAGTGACGTGTAGGCGGTGATGGCATTTCGAAGTTCTGGAAGTGCGTGAAATGTTGCATCAATGAATTTTGCGAGGTCCGCGGTTGAGTCTGGATGGAAAAAGTTGCCCGCAACCACGACAACGGCTGCGTCGTCAATATCGCCCAAAAGGTCGATAAATTCCCTTACCGGCCGGCTCTTTGCATCCGTTCTAGGCGAAAGCGACAGGTCGCTCACCACATAGACGTGTTGACCGTACGGAATCGGTAGCGTTAATCGTTCAGTCGCTCCCACCCATCTATTCTCGCAGACATTGACTGAGCTGTGACCTTTAGGCTGAAACCTACGTATGACTAGCGATTACACCCGAGAAAACTGGCACTGGCGACAAGAACCTCTTAGTCCACGTCCGGCAGTAATTTTCGACATCGATGGCGTGCTCGCTGATGCAGCTGGTCGACAACACTTTCTCGACTGGGGTGACTGGAAGAGTTTCTTCGATGCTTGCGGCGATGATCCAATAATTGAAGAGATTGAACGACTGCTGCATCTCCTTGACAAAGATCTTTCAATCATTCTTTTGACTGGTCGACCTCGTCGAGTGCAGCCACATACAGTCGCTTGGTTGGAGCGTTACGGAATTCGTTGGGATCTACTCATCATGCGTGAATACGGTGACTATTCCGGAGTTGACCAGTTCAAACGAGGGGCCCTACATGATCTTGTGGGACAGGGTTATGACATTCGCTTAGCACTGGATGATGATCCAAAGAATCACGCAATGTACGTGCGTGAAGGCGTGCCCTGCGTGTACATCCACTCTGGTTACTACTTGTAACTAGTTGGCGAGCCAGCCAAGAACTTCTCGGCCAGCACGTCTACCTGAACCAATGCTGGCGGGAATGCCAACGCCGTCGTATGCATTTCCACACAGGGCGATCTTGGCGTTATTGGCGTTCTGTTTCGCTGCTGTAGAAACGTCGTCGTGACCTACGTAGTACTGAGGAAGACCTTGTGGCCAGCGCTGTACCAACGACTCCAGTGGTGAGTCGAATTTCTTTAGAAGGAAGCTGAGTTCGTTAGATACTCGCTCGGTGAGTTCACTGTCACTGAATTCTGTCCATCGTTCATCATCAATTCTGCCCACGTGCGCACGAAGCAAAACGTCATCTGGGCGTCGCAGTCGGCTCCACTTTCTGTCAAGGAAAGTAATTGCGGTCACCATGAGCGAGTCATCTCCACTCCACGCAGTACCAAGTGGGATGAGCACACCAGTTCCGTGTTCGGGAAGTTCAATGTTCGAAGTTGCCACGCTGAACGTCACCATTGCAGCACCGGCACTCTTGATTTGTGCGAGGGGAGCGAATGGTTCATTCAGTTTGTGCATCAACTCAAATACCGCAGGTGCCGGAGTAGCCAGAATGACTGCGTTAGCGGTTGTCGTTGTGCGCTCGGTATCAACTTCCCATACGTAGGGGCTTGAAGGCGTTGATCGAAGTGCAGTAACTGCCACACCCTTCCTGATCACAACCCCACGCTCAAGTAATTTCTGAGCAAGTTTTTCGGGCATAGAGCCAACACCTTCTTGGAGTGAATTAAATATCGGCCCTTCACCAACAACAGCCGGTGTGCGAAGCGCTTTCATGATGGAGCCACCCTTTTTGGCGGCTTCGAATAATGCTGGGAACACAGTCTTGGCAGAAAGCTCATCGATGCGGCCAGCTTGAATTCCACCGATCATTGGCTCAACAAATTGATAGGCAATTTCGTTACCGAGTTTGGTTCTGACGATTTCACCAATTGAAATGTCATCATGAACTTTTAATGACTTAGCAAATAGCTCGTCTCGGCGCGCGCGAAGTTTTGCCTTAAATGACAGACCTTTTACGGATCGAACAGTCTTTGATGAAGTTGGCATTCCAAGCACCAGACCAGTTGGTAATTCGTGGAGTGCACCACGCAACCAAATTGAAGCGCCATTCGCGTCAATTGGAACTAACTCCGAGCTGAGTCCGAGTTCTTTTGCGAGCTGCACTGCTTCAGGTCTGCGCGCTAGAAAGCCGTCAGCTCCAAGGTCAATTGTTCTGCCAGCGAACTGAGTGGCTGCGAGTGCGCCGCCAATTCGATTACTTGCTTCAATAATCTCTACACGAGGTGTTGAGCCATTTGGGCCAGCTTCGCCACCAGTGAGCTCCCAAGCGGCACTCAGCCCGCTGATTCCTCCGCCGACAATGACGATGGAATCACGTTGCACTTAGACGTCCGCGTGTTGGACGATGTTGGCGAGAATGTCAACGAATTCTTGGTCCGCATTGAGAGAGACCGTGCGCACGATGTTCAGATCAACTTCCTTAGCCACACCTTGAGCCTCAATGTCGATGTCAAAGAGCACTTCGAGGTGATCTGAAACGAATCCAATTGGACAAGAAACAATGTCTGTAATTCCGCTTGCACGCTTCGCACGCAAAACGTCCAAGATGTCAGGTCCAATCCATGGGTCTGCGGTACGACCAGCAGACTGCCAGGCAATGTCCCATTCAGTGACCCCAGCAATTTCAGCAGCACGTTTCGCACTGTCCAGTAATTGGTCTGGATAGTTGTCACCGTTAGCGAGAATCTTCTCTGGGAGTGAGTGAGCTGAAAAGAGGACCTGGGTATTTTCGAGTCGGTCAGTTGGAACTTTTGCGAGTGCTTCGTTTACGCGCTTAGCAATCAGTTCTAAGAATCCTGGGAATTCGTACCATTCACCAATTTCAATGAATTCAATTCCTTCGCCAAGTGTTTCTTTCGCGCGTGTCATGTACTGCAGCGTTGACATAGTTGAAGAGTGCGGAGCTAGAACAAGGCCAATGACTTTTGTGAAGCCATCATCTTTAAAGGTTTGGGCAATCTCTTCGAGCATTGGTGGCTCGTACTTGGATCCAAATCGAACGTCATATTTTCCTGGGCTCAGTTTTTCAAGAGCATCGCGAATTCCATCTACCTGAGCGTCGGTGCGCTCGTTAAGAGGAGAGGTTCCACCAATTGCGCTGTAGCGGCGAACGAGATCGGAAAGCAGCTCTGGTGTTGGTGGGCGTCCGTGACGGATGCGCGTGTAATACGGCTCAATGTTTTCTGGTGTGGTTGGCGTGCCGTACGCCATGATTAGTACTCCGGTTTTCATCGCACTCCTGCTTTTCCTTCGTCGTGAACAACTTTCACCACGGCGCTCAATACGTCGGGATCAGTTGATGGCAAAACGCCATGACCAAGGTTAAAGATATGTCCGGCATCTGTGCCCACGCGGGCGAGGACCTCACGTGCCGCCTGCACTCCAAGTTCTACGCCCCCGAGACAGCGTGCGGGGTCAAGGTTTCCCTGCGAAGGTTTTCCAGTTCGCCTGCGGCCTTCATCAAGGTCAACGTGCCAGTCAATGCCAACCACGTTGCTGCCTGCAGAGGCCATTTGACCAAGTAATTCGCCTGTGCCCACACCAAAAAGAATTGTTGGAACGTTGAGGTCAGCAATACCTTCGAAGACTCGCTTGGTTGCTGGCAACGCAAAACGTTCGTACTCAGCGCGTGTTAGAGATCCGGCCCATGAGTCAAATAGTTGTAGCGCTCTTGCACCGTGTTCAACTTGGGCGCGAAGGAATGAGACAGTGATGCCAACGAGGCGGTCCATCAATTTGTCAAAGAGCGCAGGTTGGGCGTGCATCATTGATTTGATGATTGCGAACTCACGAGTGGGCGCACCTTCTACGAGGTAGCTCGCCACAGTAAAGGGCGCACCAGCAAATCCGATGAGGGGAGTGTCGGTACTTTTTAGTTCCTCGACAACTAGGTCAACGGTGTCGGTGACGTGCTTGATGTCTGAAGGAGTCAAATCACGAAGTCGCTCCAGGTCCGCTTCAGATGTAAATGGGTTCGCAATGACTGGCCCACGACCGGGCACGACGTCGACGCCAAAGTCAATTGCGTGATATGGCACAACAATGTCGGAGAAAAGAATTGCACCGTCAACGCCGTAGCGACGGACCGGTTGCATTGTTACTTCTGCAGCAATTTTGGGATCAGCAATTGCGTCCAGGATTGAACCCGTGCCACGCAGCGCACGGTATTCAGGCAGCGAACGCCCCGCTTGGCGCATGAACCAAACCGGCACGTGCTCAACACTTTCGCCTCGACATGCCCTCAGTAGAACTGGATCGCTCACTTGACTCCTTTTACCCTTTCCAATCTAGGCGCAATGGGTAATTCTGCCCAAAGTGCCACCCCCTAGAAGTTCCCCTAGGATTGATAAACCCAAAATTCAAGACTGTGAAAGAGGCCCAAGTGGCACACGAGCGTGAGATAGCCGAGGAACAGGAGTTCTTAAACCTCGCCCTCGTCGCGCTTGAACACATGCGTGAAGAAGCCATGGCCATGCGCGATAACGCGGCGGTGGCGAACATGCGCGGTGCCGGAGACCTGGTGGAACGTGACGTTGTAATGAGCACAGCTCTTACGAGACTCGATCAGCTGGCAATTGGCGATCAGCCACTCTTCTTTGGTCGTATTGACTACGACGTCAACGATGAGGGAACGCGTGACGTGTACCACGTAGGTCGTCTCGCTGTTTCTGACGAACAATTAAACGCACTCGTAGTTGACTGGCGTGCCCCGGTTGCTGAAGCGTTCTACCGCGCAACCGGTGTTGAATCTCTCGGGCTCAGTCGCCGACGTCACGTGGCTATTCGTGGCCACGAAGTTGTCGGCGTCGAAGATGAATACTTTGCTGACGCTAACGGAGACCTCATGGTTCCTGAAGACGAGGCGCGAAGTGCAACACCTGAAGGTCTCGTCGATGGAGGTATGGCGCTAGGTGGTCCCGGGGCACTTCTGGCGGCACTTGGTCGCGCACGTACTGGTCGAATGGGTGACATCATCGCAACCATTCAGGGTGAGCAAGACCGCATCATCAGAAATCCACTCGCTGGAATTTTGTTAGTCCAAGGTGGACCGGGAACCGGAAAAACTGCAGTGGCGTTGCACCGAGCTGCTTACCTTCTCTTTACACACCGCTCGACCCTCGAACGCCAAGGCGTCTTGGTGGTTGGTCCAAACCCACTCTTTCTTAATTACATTGAAAATGTTTTGCCTTCACTTGGAGAATCAGGTGTCACGCTCGCAACCATTTCTGAGCTCGTTACCAACGTTGAAGTTGGTGCGCGCGAAAGCGAAGAGCTCGATCAGCTGAAGGGTGACATTCGAATGGTGAAAGTTCTGGCGCGAGCACTTCGTACTCGCCAGCACCCATTACGAGATGACGTAGAGATCCCAGTAGGTCGCGCAATTTTGAACCTCAAGGCATCGTGGAGCAAGGACATTGTTGAGCGTGCTCGCAGGCGTCCGGGAAACCACAACCAGCGCAGATCAGCTGTTGGCCGTGAGCTTGCACTGCGCATGGCTAATGAATACCACTCGCGTTTTGTGAAAAATAGTGACGAAGAAATTTCACAGGTGAATGAACTCGCTGATGCAATCCGCGCTACCCAGCAATTCAAGATTGCGCTGCAACGTATCTGGCCACGGCTAACGGGACAGGATTTGCTTCATGACCTCTTCGGGGCTCCAGCTCTTATTCGTGCCGCGGCAAAAGACATTCTCAACGATGAGGAAATTACACTTCTGCACCGTCCACGCTCGCTAAACCTTGAAGACGTCCTTTGGACAAAAGCTGACGCGGCACTGATTGACGAAGCGCGAATTCTTCTCGGACCGAGAAAGAAGCCACGTCCAAAACCAAAGCCTGGTGACTCTGGAATTCTTGACGGTGTTGATCTTGATGCCTACGCCGGAAATGTTCGCCAAGCTGCACTTCGTGAAGCAGAGCGGCTCGCTCCAACCCAGAGCCAAGAACTTGATGAAGCTGAGTTCGTTACCTATGGCCACATTGTTGTTGATGAAGCGCAAGACCTCTCGCCAATGGAACTTCGTGTACTAAAGCGCCGTGACCTGACTGGTTCAATGACGATTGTCGGAGACATGGGTCAAGCAACTACTGCTGGTTCTTCTGCGTCGTGGAAT
The DNA here is from genome assembly GCA_937975915.1 of uncultured Acidimicrobiaceae bacterium. Classification (GTDB taxonomy): domain Bacteria; phylum Actinomycetota; class Acidimicrobiia; order Acidimicrobiales; family RAAP-2; genus RAAP-2. The sequence continues at coordinate 15,652 of CALJTY010000046.1, forward strand.
GCGGTGCTTGAAGTTTTAGAGCCGAGACGAGAACCTGCACGTGTTGACCTCACGGTCAGTTACCGCACCCCCGAGGAAGTTCTTGATTTTGCGCAGCCAACACTTAAAGCCGCGTCACCTGACCTCGAAGCGCCAAAACCGGTGAGACGTGCTGGTTCAGATCCGACAGTTGAAGTAGTTGCTCCGAATGAGTTCGCTGCCACACTGAGCGCTGCAGTAAAGCGTGAATGCGAAAACGTTCACCCGGGTCGCGTTGCGGTAATCGTGACGAGCACACGAGTAGATGAAATAGTTGCAATTTTGAATGGCGCTGGACTGGGCGCAATTGACCCTCGCGAATTGGAATCTAAGGGGCTAAGTGCCGACCTCGTGGTCCTCGCCGCTGAAGGGGCGAACGGCCTGGAGTTTGACGCCACGGTTGTGGTCGAGCCGGGCGAAATTGCCCGCCGTGGGTCTGGTGCCACAAAAGCCATTACTTCTCGGGGACTTAGAACCCTCTACGTCGCAATGACCCGTCCAACCAGGCGTCTAGCCATTGTTGCCTCGGGCGAGCTACCTCCAACAATTACTTAAAAACCGTTAGTTATGGCACGAAGTTGGTTTTTTCTAGTAGAACTGATGGCGTGAGTCAGGCAATTTCCCCCCAGAGCCTGGCGAAGCCGGAGAAGATTGTTCACGATCGTCCGCCGATGCTTGCCATCGGAGTGATGATTTGGCTCGGAAGCGAGCTGATGTTCTTCTCAGGACTCTTCGCCGCGTTGTTTACAATCAAAGCACACCTCGTCGCGTGGCCTCCCGTAGGCACGAAGCTCGACACACTGCAAGCTGGAATCTTCACGATCATCTTGGTTGCGTCGTCTTTCACAATGCAGTGGGCTGTGTGGTTAGTTGAACACCGTCGTCGAAGTGAAGCACGAACTTGGACGATCATCACGATTGTCATGGGTGCTGTGTTCGTTGCGAACCAGTGCTACGAATGGATCAACCTCGAAACTCGTTGGTACACAAATTCCTACGGTTCTATTTTCTACATCACCACTGGTCTGCACGGTCTACACGTAATGCTCGGTCTCGTTGCTATGGGATTCTTGTTGTTCCGTATGCGCGGAACTGAAGGCGACCCGGGTGAACTTTCAACCTTCCAAGGCGTCAGTTACTACTGGCACTTCGTCGACGTCGTATGGGTAGGGCTGTATTCAGCTCTCTTCTTCCTAAAGTAAGAACGTGATGATTCCAACTTTGCTCAAGCGTTCAGTACTTCTCAGTATCTTGGGAGTAGTTAGTGCTGGCCCACTTGTTTTGTTTGCTCAGAGTGCAGATGCAGTGAAGCAGCCATACCAAACTGAGCGAGCCAACTCAGGAACTCCTAACTCTGATGTTGTCAAAAAAGACGCAAACGGTGTTGTTACTTCTTACGGCAACTCGTCAATCATGTACAACGCTCCATCACCTTCACTGATCAACCTTGGTAGGGCGCTCTACATGCAGAACTGTGCTTCTTGTCACGGCAACGAAGCAAATGGTGTGCCTGAAGGCGGATCATCTGGTGCATACCCTGCTCTGGTTGGACTTGGACCAGCCACAATTAACTTTTGGATTTCATCGGGACGAATGCCAGCGGCTAATCCTCGCCAAGTCCAGGCCATGCGTCAAAAGCCACGACTCAGCGATGCACAATCAGTTGCAATTGCTGCTTGGGTGAATTCACTTGCACCGAGCTACCCGTACATTCCGACACCAAACCTTGCAACCGCAAACGTTTCGAATGGTGCAGCCCTTTTCGCGCTCAACTGTGCAGCGTGTCACACCATTGAAGGAATCGGCGACGCTCTAGCGAGCAACACCTACGCTCCATCACTTCACAACATTCCTGCATATCAAGTTGTAGAAGCAATTCGCATTGGCCCAGGTAACATGCCGCGCTTCACGGGAAATCTCTCTGATGCTCAAGTAAATGACATCACTAAGTTCGTAACAACGTACATCTCGCACCCGCAGAATCCTGGTGGTCTTGGCCTCGGAGGACTTGGTCCTGTAGCTGAAGGGTTCGTTGGACTCGCACTTGGAGTTGGCGTTCTAGCCATCTTCGGATTCTGGGTAGGAGAACGAGAAGAATGAGCAGCGGAACCGAAAATCACACTCCAGTGTCACTGCGAGGGCTATCAGCAGACGACCCACACCTCCAGCCAGCAGCGCGTAATCCAGAGCGAGTTGAAAAGGTAATTGTCTTCAACTTCGTGTTGGGTATTTTCTTTGGACTCTTATTTATTGTTGCGTACATTCAAAACTGGCAGCCATGGATCCTCGGTGGCGCAATGGCCGGTTGCTTGACGCTTCTTGGAATTGGTCTTATTGCCTGGGGTAAGTACCTCATGCCACGTGGCCCCTTCGTAGAAGAGCGACACGAATTTCGAAACACTGATGAAGATCGCTCTGCTTTCGCTGCGGCAATTGTTCAACGTGGTGGTGGGCTAGTTAAGCGTCGTAAGTTGCTCACCGGTCTTTTCGCCGGTGGCATGGGAGTCTTCTCCTTGGGTGCAGTTTTCCCACTGCTACGAAGCCTTGGACCAATGCCTAAAGGAACGCTTTTTCATACCGACTGGCGCAAAGATTCATACGCGGTTGACATCACGGGTCGTCGTGTACTTGTAGGCGACCTTGCTGTTGGAGCAATCGTTACGGTCTTTCCTGAAGGCGAGCAAGACACCGAAAATGGACAAGCAGTTGACCAGACAGTTCTTATTCGAATCTCTAACCAAGACTTCACAACCATGAAGGGTCGAGAGACTTGGGGGCCTCAGGGAATCTTGGCCTACTCAAAGCTCTGCACTCACCTTGGTTGCCCGGTTGGACTTTACGAACAGCAATTGCAGTTGCTGGTGTGCCCATGTCACCAGTCAATGTTTGACGTTAACAACGGTGCCGTTCCACAATTTGGCCCTGCACCACGACCTCTTCCGCAGTTACCGATCTACATTGATGCTGATGGGTACATTCGCGCACAGTCTGACTACCGTGAGCCTGTAGGGCCTGGATTCTGGGAGCGCGCATGACCGACGTATTAGAGACAAAGAGATCTAAGAAATTGGCTAAGGGCCCATTTGGCTCAGTAGGACACGCTCTCAACGAGCTTGACGATCGTCTTGGCACTGCCAAGGTTGGGCGCACATTTCTCGACAAAATTTTCCCAGACCACTGGTCATTCATGCTGGGTGAAATTGCACTGTATTCATTTGTAATTCTGCTCGTGACAGGAATTTTCCTCGCGCTGTACTACATCCCAAGTACAGCAATCGTCACCTACAAGGGTGAGTACTTACCGCTCTACGGGCAAAAAGTGACCGAAGCGTTCGCCTCGACGGTGGACCTTTCATTTGCGGTGCGCGGTGGGCTTTTGATGCGTCAAATGCACCACTGGGCTTGTGACATCTTTGTCGGAGCAATTGTTGTTCACATGGCTCGCGTTTTCTTCACAGGAGCATTCCGCAAGCCACGCGAACTCAACTGGACCATCGGAACGACGTTGCTCACACTCGCAATTGTTAACGGATTCCTCGGGTACTCACTTCCAGACGACTTGGTTTCTGGAACTGGTATTCGAATTGCGTACTCAATTATTCTTTCGATTCCTGTTGTAGGTAGTTACATCGGCTTCTGGGTATTCGGAGGAAACTTCCCTGGAACCATGGTCATCCCTCGTTTCTTCGTTCTCCACGAATTTATTGTTCCGCTTTTGATTCTTGGTCTCGTGGGTGCTCACCTTGCACTTCTCGTTCGCCAAAAGCACACTCAGTTTCCTGGCCCCGGCAAAACTGAAGAGAACGTTGTCGGAACACCTATGTTCCCGGTTTTCATGGCTAAGACAACAGGCTTCTTGCTTCTTGTTGCTGGAGTTACTGCGCTGCTTGGTGCATTTGCGCAGATCAATCCGATCTGGCAGTTCGGTCAGTATCACGCGGCAAACATTTCTTACGCCGTGCAGCCTGACTGGTACATGGGATTTCTCGACGGGGCACTTCGTATTTGGCCATCGTGGACGTTCCACAGTTTTGGACACACCATTGCATTCAACATCTTGATCCCGTCAGTGATCTTGCCGGGAATCGTGTTTGGAATCGCTTATGCGTGGCCAGCCGTTGAACGCAAGCTCACTGGCGACAATGCGATACACCACCTGCTAGATCGTCCTAGCGACCGTGCAGTTCGCACTTCTCTTGGTGTGACACTTCTTGCCTACTTGATGATGTTATTCATCGCAAGTTCAACGGACGTTATTGCAAACTTCTTCCACGTCTCTCTTGACGCTGTTTTGTGGGCAATGCGAATTCTTGTTGTTTTAGTTCCGCTCATTGCGTACCCGATGACCTACAAGATTTGCAAGGAAATGCAGAACTTCAAGGGTGCCGGAAAGCGCAAGACTACGAATGTTGTTTCCAGAACTACTGAAGGTGAGTACGTCTCGGCTGCATCACCTCGATACGTTGACGACATCCCAGCCCACCTGGCTCCAATTCCAGTTCCGACATATATCGAAGAAGTGCAAGCACCAGCTAATGACGCAGACGGAAACGGTACGCGCGTAGTTGACCGATAAGGTTTCTGCCCAGCGACTCCTTGCTGTGGCAAAAGTTTGCTCAGAAAATTATCTTTGAATTTGCCTTAACTTCAAGGAATAAATACTGGTTGGACGACGTTGATTCGTGCCACGTAAGGTAATTGAATGAGTATTCCAAATGTCCCCGCAGAACTAGCAACCACCCTTGGCGCCCTTCGAAAGTCAGGTTACGAAGCTAAGTCAGTTCGTGAAGAACTTCGCGTCAACTTAGAAAAGCGTCTCAGTGAAGGTCGTCCACTCACCTCAGCAGTTCTTGGTTATGAAGACACGGTTCTTCCTCAACTAGAGACAGCACTGCTGGCTGGCCACGACATCATCTTGCTCGGCGAACGTGGACAGGCAAAGACTCGAATGATTCGTTCACTCGTAGAGCTGCTCGACGAATGGTTGCCAATCGTCGAAGGCTCAGAAGTGCGAGACGATCCGTTTGCGCCAATCTCTGCGTACGCAATCGAACTCGTTGCTGAAAAGGGTGACGACACACCAATTTCGTGGGTACACCGAACTCGCAGGTTCGCAGAAAAACTCGCATCGCCAGACACATCAATGGCAGACCTCATTGGAGAAGTTGACCCGATCAAAGTTGCTGGTGGACTATTCCTCGATGACCCCCGCGCACTTTCTTATGGACTAGTTCCCAAGTCCAACCGCGGCATCTTTGCAATGAATGAGCTCCCAGACCTTTCTGAGCGAATCCAGGTGGGGCTTTTAAACGTTCTCGAAGAGCGTGACGTTCAGATCCGTGGCCACCTTGTTCGCCTAGATCTTGATGTGCTCGTGGTCGCAACTGCGAACCCTGAGGACTACACCAACCGTGGTCGACTTATTACCCCGCTGAAAGACCGTTTTGGTTCACAGATCCGTACCCACTACCCATACGAAATTGCAACAGAGATTGAAATCATCAAGATGGAATCGAAGTTGCCTACGTCGACAAAGCCCGTCGTCGTGCCCTGGTTTATTGACGACATCGTTGCTCGTGTGAGTCACGTTGCGCGCAAGAGTCACGTCATCAGCCAGCGTTCTGGTGTGTCTGTTCGACTTTCAATTGCGAACTATGAGACAGTCATCGCTAATGCGCTTCGTCGAACTCTTCGAACAAATGACGACACAGTCGTTCCTCGTGTGAGTGACTTAAGCGCAATGATTCAATCAACGCAGGGCAAGATTGAATTCGACACCATGGATGATGGTGATTCCGACCAAGTGATTGCAGCGCTCGTTTCGCTCGCAGTGCGCCAGTGCTTCTCAGAGACTGTTTTGCTGGAAGAAGCTCCGCTCATTGTTGAGTCTTTCAATGACGAAGTCATTGTTCACACTGGTGATGATCTTCCAGACCAGGATTACCTCAATGTGCTGGCCGCCATGCCAGCTCTAGCCGGCCCGGTTGCTCGTGTGGCTGGACCAGAGGCCAGCAGTGGAGAGATTGCTGCAGCGACAGAATTCATCTTGGAAGGCCTCTATCTCACCAAGCGTCTAGCTAAGGATGCATCCGGAGCGCGTGCGCTCTACCGCTCAAGGAATCGCTAGTGGCTGTTCGTTACGGTTTTCGTCGCTTTGGTGATGACGATGACTTTGACGACCTCGATGCCGATGAATTACTTCGCCTCCTCGCCGATGACTTCATGGAAAGTGGCGACCTGGAAGAGGCCATGGAGCGACTACTTCGTAGCGGCTTTGAAACTGAAGACGGCGAACGAGTTGAAGGTCTGCGCGAGCTCTTAGAACGCACTCGCCAAAAGCGACGTGAACTCGAAGAGCAAGCTGATCCTGACGGCGAAATGCAGCGCTACCGCGACTGGCTCGAAGAGATTGAGTCCATTGAAGGCGACGAACTCGATCAACTGCTTTCTGAGGCCGAAGAATCTGATGACGAACGTCGCAAAGAAGTCACCCGAGACCTCGTAGAGCAAAAAAAGATGCAACAAGACCTCATGAGCGACAAACTTTCTGAGCGTCTTGGTAATTATCAGAACTACGACTTTGTTTCTAGTGAAGCCCGTGAGCAGTTTGAGCAACTAATGAATGAGCTCAAAGAAGATGTTCTCAACACTTACTTCGAGCAGAGCAAAGAGATGATGGGCAATCTTGACCCTGAACAGCTTGCACGAACTAGAGAGATGATGGATGCACTCTCAAAAATGATTGAGCAAGACCGCGCTGGTGAGCCGCTTGATCCATCATTCGAGTCCTTTATGGAAAAGTTCGGTGATTTCTTTCCTGGTGCTGAGACGCTCGAAGATGTCATTCGCGCAATGGCAGAACGTGCCGCCGCTGCAGAAGCAATGTTTAACTCGCTCTCTGGTGAACAGCAGGCGGAACTTCGCGCCATGTTTGCCAAGATGATGGAGGACATGGATCTGAACTTTTCCATGAACCGCCTTGTTTCAAACCTGCGCCAAGCAACCCCTGACATTGACTGGAACCGTGCACATCGCATGCGTGGAGAGAATGGCTCATCATTCGCAGATGCAGCTTCTGTTGCAGAGCAGCTCGGCGAGCTACGTGGCTTGGAGGATTTCCTCAGTCAGTCCAACCCCGCACAGGGCCTGCCAGAAGTCGATGTGGAGTCAGTTCGTCGAAACCTTGGTGACGACGCTGCTCGCCACGTTCAGCGCCTTCAAAAGGCCCTGAAGGGTCTTAAAGACAAAGGGTTCATTGACCGCAATGGAAAGAAAATGGAGCTCACCGCTAAGGGTGTTCGCCAAATTGGCCAGCAGGCTCTGAAGGATCTCTTTGCTCAGCTGAAGGATTCTCCAACACTTGGAGCCCACCGCGAGGCGACTGTCTCTCGAGGTGGCGACCGCGAAGAGACTTCCAAGGCCTGGGAGCCAGGGGAGCCCCTATCGCTCAATCTTCCAAAGACGCTGCGAAACGCCATTTTCCGTCAAGGCCCCGGCACGCCTGTGAAGTTGCACCACGATGACTTCGAAGTTGAAGAATTCGAATCAACCAAAAAAGCCGCCACGGTCTTTGCAATTGACCTTTCGCTTTCTATGGCCATGCGTGGAAACCTGGTTCCCGCAAAGAAGATGGTCCTTGCTCTTACGCAACTCATTCGCTCAAAGTATCCGCGTGACTTCTGCGCAGTTGTGGGGTTTGGAGAAATGGCCCACGAACTAAAAATCGAAGACATTCCCGCACTCACCATTGACTACGCCTATGGAACAAACCTCCAGCACGCGTTGGCCTTGAGTCGGCATTTGATGCGAAATGAGAAGGGTGAGCGCCAAGTAGTGGTCGTTACAGATGGTGAGCCAACGGCTCACCTGATGGAGAATGGAGAACCATTCTTCTCGTGGCCACCAGTTCACGAAACCTTGCAAAAGACCATGGCTGAAGTGCTTCGCTGCACGAAAGCTGGGATTGTTATAAACACCTTTGCGCTGGACATTGAACGCAGCCAATTCCCATTTGTTGAGCAGATCTCTAAGGTCAATGGGGGGCGCACTTTCTATACCTCCGTTGATGAACTGGGCTCCTATGCCCTCGATGACTTCGTAAGGAACCGCCGGGCGGGGTAGTCGAAATAGCCTTTTATCAGGTATTTCTCCATTCTGATTTGCAATTCTCGTGAAACCCAGTAACAATGACATCGTTGTAATTACAACAGTGACGTACGTTACAAATTCGAGGAGCAATTCATGGAAATAGTAGACATCATGAGCGGTATGGAAGATCGCGGTTGGCAGTCTCGTGCGAACTGCATGGGCGTTGACCCAGACTTGTTCTTCCCAGAACGCGGTGCCTCTACCCGTGAAGCAAAAGAAGTTTGCCGTGGTTGTGTTGTGAAAGATGACTGCCTGGAATACGCACTCGACAATGGTGAGAAGTTCGGCATTTGGGGTGGAATGTCAGAGCGTGAACGTCGTCGCCTTCGTCGTGCTCGCGCTATTGAGCGTCGCGCTCAAGCTGGTTGATTAACTACAACGAGCTTCGATAGTTGTTTCGTAGCTAAGTCCGAGTTGCTCTAAGCGACTGGGTTCTTCGCTGGAAACCACCGAACTAGGACACAGTCCAACTAATTCGCAGTGGTGAATAGTTTCTGATCCTTCTAGTTGCCTTTGCACTTGATCAAAAACTTCTGATGGTTTAACAACGTCTGGCGCAATTACGTTGCAGCTCACCTGAACGAAGTCTCCAACAGCAAATGCCAGGGTTCGTACCTCTTGGCTGCGCACGCTCGTAGCGAGAAATCGAGCTCTTGCAAGAGTGCAGTTACTGAGCCAGATGTTCCATGCCAGCAGCACCGGCCTCTCACCCATAGCAACGGCTCCAAGTTCGAGGTGGGGAGCAGATGGCCCAAAGTCTGGGGCGAGTTCCTTAAATGCAGTTTTTCTAATCTCGGGTAGTGAGCGCTCAGCGCCGTAAAGAAAAACCGGAACTGCAAACGTTTCACTAAGCCACTTCGCAGTTTCATCGCGCATCGCAATGGCTTGGGCACCTTCTGATTTATTAAGGGCAACAAATGGCACAACGTCAACCACTCCAAAGCGTGGGTGCACGCCCTCGTGCTCAGAGAGTGACAAGTGCTGATAACACGCAGTGACGAAATTTTTTACGTCCTTGAGAAGTTCGTTCTTCTCGTTGATGAGCGTAAAGACTGAACGATTATGAAATGAATCACTGTGAAGATCACGAAGTGAAGTTCCAGCATTCGAGGCGAGTTCGTTAAGGACCTTAACGCTGGAACCCTCAGAGATGTTTATGACGCACTCGAACACAATGTGTTCAGGTTACCTAGGCGCTCAAGCTGCGCTGCGCCCTTCCGAGCTTGCGTCGTTCACGTTCGCTTTTGCCGCCCCAAACACCGTGATCTGCGTTCATTTCAATGGCGTATTCGAGGCATTCCACTTTTACGAAGCACTGCTCGCAAATACGTTGACAAGCAATTACGCCCCTTCCTTCTTGAGGAAAGAAGAGATCGCTTGGATAATCGCGACATTTACCGAGGCGCATCCACTCAGTATTTAGTGAAAGTTGCTTACGTGTCATACCGACAAATTACGACCTCAAAAGGAATTCAAGCCCATTAATACCGTTACTTACGTCACTTCATTAGGCGTATTTAGGGCTAAATCAATCTCTTTAGAGGAGCCCGGATTAAGTCAGTAGAATGGTTATCCAGCAGTTCACTTAAAAGGAGCATTGTGAGTCAGATTCCTGCCGCCGAGACAGTAGAAGTCGTAGACCCCGTTGGTCACGTCCAGGTGATCTACCTAGGACCAATTGCCCCTCACTGGGAGTGTCGCATGGTGTTTGGTGACGAAGAGCAGATTCAAGCATTCGTTGACCGCATTGACGCACGACTTCGTTTTCTTCCTCCACACGACCCACAGTTCCGTCGCAATCGTGAGCGCGTTAACCGCGACGCCGAGCGTGAGAACCTACTCGTTGAGTGGAACCTCGGGTACGAAGAAGAGGCTTAAGCCAGCGGCGAGTTTGTAACTCGCTCGTACCACGTAAGTGGAGCATCAAGTTCAGCTGTTGATGGAAGCCCATCAACACGAAGCAGCGCGTCAAATGCCTTGAGTGAATACTCGCGCTGAATAGTTGCTACGAACTCTGCTGCTTTTTCGTGATGCGGACCCTGCGTTGAAATACCAAAGAGCGCGGCCGCAGCGTCTTCACCACGAGCATCACTTCGACGGTGTCGCTTGAACGCCTCGGTGAGTGGGGCGTGTGGGCCCATAATTGCTTCAGTAATTTCGTCGCCTGCAGCGACGAAGAATGCACTAAGCACACTCATTGCAGCATTGATAGCTCTGTTCGCATCGGTCTCGGCGGGCATCTCAATTCCATCGAGCAGTGCCTCAGGGTTTCCCATCATTGAAGCCATGTCCTCAGGGTTGATCATTGAGGTGAGCTTGCTCATGATGTCGCCTTGAGCCTGGGTTGATTCCTTTACCGTGTCGATTAGAAGAGCTCGCAGTGCGTCTCCAACTCCGGGCTGAGAAAGAACTAGCGATGCCACGAATTCTTGAGCAGTGGCGAAGCAGTAGACCTGATCACGGTCAAGACTCCAATCTTCAGCGAACTGTTTCAGGTTATTCACTACGAGTAGACGGTCATTGTTTGTTCGTGGCAAGGGCAAGACGGCGAGTGACCATGCGCGTTCAGAGAAGTGCCCAGCCACACTTCCGATCTGAAATCCTGCAAAGAGAGGGCCAAGCGCTTGCGTCATTTGCGCCATCATCGGGTTCGCTTCCGCTAGTTCAGAGCTAATAACTGGAGGAGTAGTGACATTGGCTTCGAGATGTGGTCGCCACTGTGCAAGGGCCGCCTGAGTAAGCGCAGTTCGGTTCACCGCAGTAACAACTGGATCGCTGGGCACACCGAAGAGTGCATCAACGTGTCGGCCAATAAGTGGACTGAGTTCTTCTAAACGTTGGCGTTCTGGCGGAAGTGGATTTGGATCACCATCTTCTCCACGCGCAATGTTTAAGGCGAGCTGTGTCGCGGTGTCGAACCACGCGTTTGGACCCTGCTGGCCAAGCATCGAGAAGATGTCGCCAAACATTCCACCAAAGCCTTCAAGGGGATTATCGCTCACGTATCTAATTTAGGCCCAAGTGAGTCCAATGCGACCTAGCATTGAGACCTATGGCATCAGACGTCGCAATCGATATAGGTACGTCGTTTACCCGACTTGCGACCGCTGAACGTGGGGTTTTATTCAATGAACCGACCATCGTTGCGATTGATACCAACTCTGGTGAAGTCGTCGAGGTTGGCTACGGCGCGAAAGACGCAGTCTCTCGAACATCTCGTCACGTGGTGGCATTTCGCCCACTGGCCCAAGGAGCCACCATTGACTTTGACGTAACAGCACGCTTGATTTCAGGTCTCTTTCAACGCACGGGGCTTTCTAAATTCAGTCGAGCTCGTGTTGTCATGAGTGTGCCAACGCTCGCAACACCAATTGAGCGCCGGGCTCTACGCCAAGCTGCGATTCAAGCAGGAGCTCGTGAAGTGAGCATGGTCGAAGCACCGATCGCCGCTGCAATTGGACTTGGACTTCCGGTCCAAGATCCAGTCGGCTCGGCTGTCGTAGTACTTGGCGGCGGTGCATCAGAAGCCTCAATTATTTCTTTAGGTGGCATTGTTAGCTCCAGCTCACGCCGACTTGGTGGAGTTGACCTAGACCTCGCCATCGCCACTGCGCTTCGCCAGCACTACTCAGTTGTTGCTTCACCAGAAACGATTGAAGCGCTGAAGTGCAACTTAGGTTCTGCACTTGGCTACAGCGAGGGAATGAATCAACGGATCCTTGCTCGAACAGTGGAGCAAGGAAAGCTCACTGAACTAGAGGTTGACGCTTCGGTTATTAATAATGCGATTGTGGAAGTTCTAAGCGCAACAGTTCGAATGATTCAAGACTGTCTGGGTGACGCACCACCAGATCTTTCACAAGACGTGAGTTCAAACGGGCTGATTTTGGTTGGTGGACACGCTCTGCTCAGTGACTTTGCTGAGCTAATCGCGGACGCAACAGGCGTCGAAGTTGAAATTTCTACTCACGCTGACTTGCGAGTTATTGAGGGACTTCAGTTGTGCCTGGAAGAAATGTCGTCACTGCATTCACTTTTTCGAAGTGCTGAGCGTTAATCGTTTTCTTCTCGGCCTAACTGGCTGACCGCTGCACGAACTTGCCAGTCACGGTCCTCACTAGCTTTTTCCAGCGCAGCATCAATGTCGGGGCCGTCGAAATTTGAAAGTGCAACGATTGCTCGTCGTCGAACGGGTGGCTTATCTTCAAGCGCGTTCAGAATTGTTTCTCTGGCTCGGTCATCGCCAATAGCGCCAAGGGCGGCGACTGCAGATTCGCGACAGCGTGCATCATCGTGAGAACTAGCAATGCTGCACAGTGCATCTACCGATGGAACATAGAGATGTTCACCAAGTGCAAAAACTGCACCATCGACAACTAATGCATCCGCATCACTGAGCAGACCAAGAACTTGGTCCAACAATGCGCTGCTGCTTGGTTCGTGATGAGCAAAAAGATTAAGAGACTCACGTCGCACATCGACGTCCGTGTCACTGAATGCGCTGGACCAGTTGTCAGCGCTGAGTACGTTCTGTCGGGCGCCAGCTCGTAATGCGAGAACACGCTGGCGTGCATTGGAAGCGCTTAATCCCTTGGTGATTGTTTCGAGGTGGTCAGCGCCTTGCGCGAATCCAGCTCTAAGTAACGACTCTTCAAAGGAGTCCGGTAGCGTGGGTTCATTACTTTGCACGAACCCATTCCACCATCTTCTAAGCGCCGCCGTCGCCACTTGGCGCCAATGATCACGGTAATTGTGGTTATTTCCTCAATTGCCATCATGCAGCACATAAATACCTCGCAGTATGCGATTACTCCCGGTGAGGCGACTCCAATAGCGCCACTCATGAAAATTGAAGGGATCGCGACCGAGAAGCATTTGGACAAAATTGAACTTGTTGACGTCTATCTTCAACAGCTCTCTGTTTGGCAGTGGATTGGTGCGCAGTTTCAATCGCATGTTGCGTTCATCCCCGCCACCGCACTGATCACTCCCGGGCAGCCAACGAGTGAGCTCGCTCCTCAGGGGTACTTAGAAATGCATGACTCTAAACAGTCGGCATCAGTTGCTGCGTTCAGAGCGCTTGGATACAAAATTCCTGGCACCCCAACAGGGGCACTCATAACTGGGATCAACTATCCATCACCCGCGTGGAACGCACAGTTAAACATCGCCGATCGAATTGTTCAAGTGAACTCAACCAAGGTGACTTCATCATGTGGGCTGATAGGTGCAATGCATCTCTACGCTCCGGGACAAAAAGTTGTGCTGACAGTTGAGAAATCTCATTTTTCAAAAACTGGTGAAATCACCTGGGCAAGCGCTAAGCCAGTAACGATGAAGCTCAAAAAATCTCCGAGCTACGTTGGTCAGTCTGGGTGTCAAGGTGTTAACGGAGCGAATAAAGGTTGGCTCGGAATCTCTGTTGAAGATTCAACAAGTTATTCGCTTCCAGCGAAGGTAACAATTGACACCAAATACATTGGTGGTCCATCAGCTGGTCTTTCGATGACCCTCACGCTCATTGATGCGCTGAGTAGGGGATCACTCACGAACCACCAAGTGGTTGCGGCGACGGGGACAATCAACGCACATGGAGATGTGGGCGACGTTGGCGGGGTGGCTCAAAAGACAGTTGCGGTCTACAACTCGGGTGCCCGGGTATTCCTAGTTCCAATGAGTGAAGTTGCAACAGCGAGAAAAGTTCATGAGCCAGGACTGCGCATCATTGGCGTCTCAACCCTCGACCAGGCGCTCAGTGCTTTGCGAAAACTGGGCGGAGCACCGCCAATTCCCCTGACTCAAGCCAAGTAAGCCCAACTTTCACCTTAAAAAGCCGTAGCATTGTAGGGATATGGACGAACGTCGAAAGCTCTCAACAACGCGTCAATCATCGACGGAAATTGTCAGGGTTAATTTCTCAACTCTGAGAAAAGGTGGAGTTGACCCAAATGAGGTGCGACTACACCTCGAAGCAGTTGCTCGTGAGATGTCACTTCTTGAAAACAGAATTCAAGAAATCCAAGGTCAACTCTCTGAAGCGCAGCGTCGTGCTGCGAATCCAACGTTCGACGAGTCAACGCTTGCAAGCGCATTAGGAACCCAGAGCGCCGCAATCCTTCGCGCCGCCCATGAAGAAGCTGCGCGAGTTACAAGCGAGGCGCAAGAAAGAAGCGCACAAATTTTCTCCGAAAGTCAACAACGAAGTGCACAGCACCTCATTGAATCTCAAGAGCGAGCACTGGCCTTGGTTTCTGAAGCTGAAGCCACCGCTACGCAACTCGACGTTGATGCACGAGCTGCGGCAGAGCGACTTATTGATTCGGGCAAGCTCAACAGTGATGCGCTTGTTGAGCGTGCACGCGAACAAGGCAAAGCAATTCTCGAACAGTCAAATGAAGCACGCAAAACAGTGCTTAATGATCTTGCTGTAAAGCGCAAGGCGCTGCACATGCAAATTGATCAACTTCGCGCAGCTCGTGACACACTCATCACATTTGTGAGTGCAGTTGGCGGACAAATTGAAGGTGTGCTTTCACAACTCAATACTTCTGATGAGGCCGCGAGGAATGCAGCGCTCGAGGCACTTCGCCTGCGTGCTCCATCACCTGAGCCAACAGAAGAAGAGTTGCTGTCAGGAACACCACTTCGACTGGTTCCTGACGCCGAAATGACTCCGACCCCAGACACCACCATCGCGCCAAAGCAAAGGGTTCGCAAAGCCACAAAGTCACCAGTTAATAACGAAGGCACACTTCTCGAAGATGACCCTTCTGGCACAGATGTTGTGAATGAAATTTTCGCTCGACTTCGTAAGGCCACCCTCGAAGAGCGCGGAGCTACAGCTCCAGCGCCTGCTCCAAAGAAGGCAACCACGACCAAGCCAGTGACTGCAGCTGGAGAACTCTTCCAACGTCGTGATGATGCGCTGAATGACTCGCTCGACGCATTGACTCGAAAAGTTAAAAGATCACTGCAGGATGATCAGAACATCATGCTTGATCGTCTTCGTGGCGTACAGGGCATGATTACGACTGAACTCGAAGATGAGCACGAACAGCGTGCCCGATATGCCGATGCTTCATTTGAAGCACTCGCTGAAGCTGCTCAGGCTGGCTTAGCATTTGCAAAGTCTGAATCAGGTGCTTCAGGTGGCTCTGTTGACAAGAACGCAATCAAAGAATTTGCAGCCGACCTAGCGGTCACCATTGTTCTTGCTCTTCGAAAGAGAATCACTGGCGACACTGTTGGTGATGGAGCCGAGCGCGCTAACGCTGCGTACAAAGAATGGCGCGGTGCACGCGTAGAGCGTCTCTGTACTGATGCTGCTCGACGTGCTTTCCATTTGGGCATCGTGAGTGGCGCTCAAGGCGGACAAGTACGTTTTTACGTATCGCCAAGCGATGCGCCATGTGATGCTTGTGCCAGTGATTCACGAGCCGGTGAAATCCAGGCTGGTAAGGCCTTCCCATCAGGCGCCAAGCACCCTCCGCTACATGCGGGCTGCGCCTGTGCCGTGATTCCTGTCTAAGTTTCGCCCTAGGCTGTTCGCGTGCGTAGCCCATCAGATTTTCCAACAGGACCCCGTCGTATTGCTCTTAACTCACGGAGGTTTTGGACAGGATTAGGCGTTGCCATTCTTCTATTTGGTTTCACATCACTGCGCAGCTTGGCGATTTTCTGGACTGATCAAATGTGGTTTTCTCAAGGGGGCTTTGGTTCAGTATTTAACAAACTTCTCTTTGTTAAAGCAGAACTCTTATTTGCCTTTGGAGCAGTTTTCTTCTTCCTTATGTGGGGCAACCTATTGCTCACCAATAAGTTCGGTGCTCGAGTCTTATCTTTTGAGCCGGAAGACGAAATAATCCGTAGATTTCAAAATGTTGTCCGACCGTATGCACGTCGTATCTACGCGGCAATTGCATTTCTCATGGCGCTCGTCGCCGGGTTCAGCGCAACAAGCCAGTGGAATTCATACCTTCTCTTTGCGAATACAAAGTCATTTGGCAAGACTGATCCACTGTTCCACAAGGACATCAGCTTTTATGTAATGACATTGCCATTTTTGCGATTTGTTGTTACGTGGCTCATTGTTGCACTTGTTGTAGTCCTTCTCGTAACAACCGTCTTTCACTACCTCAATGGCGGAATCCGAGCAACTCGTGTAACGCCTCGAGTTTCACCACAGGTGAAAGCGCACCTCTCAGTAATTGGTGCAGGCATTGCACTCTTAAAAGCAGCTGGATATCTGATCGCAAGATTTGAGCTTGTGAACTCCACAAATGGTTTTGCGCAGGGTGCCGGCTACACAGATGTTCATGCACGCATGCCAGCACTAACCATTTTGACTATTTTGTCGTTAACGAGTGCTGCAATTCTTCTCGCAAATGTTCGCTCTCGCGGTTGGTCCTTGCCTGCAGTCGCAGTTGGATTATGGGTTTTTGTTTCTCTGATAATTGGAGTTCTCTACCCAACAATTCTTCAAGCCCTGAAGGTGAGCCCGGCTCAACAAACTCTCGAAGCGCCATACATCGCACGCAACATTGCTTCAACTAGAGATGCATTCGATCTCAATAAAGTTCAATTCCATAACTTCGCTGGATCGCCAAAAGTTTCTGCTTCTGAAGTAAAGAACAATTCAGCCACGCTGAGCAACATTCGTCTTTGGGACCCAGCACCGGACATTGCTCTCACAACTGTTACGCGTCTACAGTCAATTCGTTCGTACTACAACTTCACAACATTGTCTGTTGATAGATACGAAATAAATGGAAAAGCAACTCCAGTGCTTATTGGTGCTCGCCAGTTGAATCAATCAGCGCTTCCATCTCCAAGTTGGGTGAATACACACTTGCAATACACCCACGGTGTTGGTGCTGCGGTTATTGCGGCAAATGCACAAAATGCAGACACTGGCAATCCAATTTTTAACGTAACAAACGTTCCACCAGTTTCTTCAAATGGAATGCCTACATTGAGCAAACCAGGAATTTATTTTGGTATCAACGACCCGGGTTGGGTAGTAACAAACACCAAGCAAGCTGAACTTGATTACCAGATAACTACTGGAGCGAATGCTGGACAGCCAGTCGAAACTCACTACAGCGCAAAAGGTGGTGTTGCGGTGGGAGGCATTGGAAGCAAACTCGCACTCGCACTTCGCCTCGGTGATTTCAACTTTTTGATCTCAAATCAAATAACTTCAAAGAGCCGCATCCTTTTCAATAGAGATGTAATGCAAATGGCTACGAAAGCTGCGCCATTCTTGACGTTTGACTCACAGCCTTACGCCGTTATTTCAAATGGTTCTGTTAACTACATTCTGGACGGTTACACATCCACTGACCAGTATCCGTACAGTCAAAATGCAAACAATTTGAACGTGAACGAGGGCGGTCTACCGGCGAGCTTCAACTATGCGCGCAACTCTGTGAAGGTTGTAGTTGATTCGTACACAGGGAAGATGACGTTCTACGTAATGGATCCAAAAGATCCAATCTTGAAGTCCTACAGCGCAGCGTTCCCAGCAATGTTCAAGCCACTGAGTCAGATGCCAGCAGCAATGGGCAACCACCTTCGCTACCCATCGAATCTCTTCGCAGTACAGGCTGCAACACTTGGTCACTATCACATCACCAAGCCAAGCTCTTTCTATTCTGCATCTGACAAATGGGGAATCTCACCAACAACTGGAGCAGGTTCACCTGGTCAAACGCTGGCACAAACAGTCAAGACAGACTCTCAGGGCAACATTGTTTCAACGTCACTGTCTCCAATGAATCCAATTTTCCAGGTTGGATCGCTGCCGTTTGTTAATAAGCAACAACTGCTTTCAACGTTGGCTTTTGTCCCTTCAGGTAATTCAACAGCAGTGCAAGGGCTCACAGCGTTCATGATTGCGACGAGTGATCGAAATGATTATGGAAAGCTCAATGTATACGTTGCCCCTCGTGGAACTTCAGTGCTTGGTCCAGTACAGGCTGACTCTGAAATTCAACAGAATGCAGTTGTCTCGGCAATAACAACGCCGCTTGACCAACACGGTTCGACAGTCTTACTTGGAAACACATTGATGGTCCCTCTTAATAAGAGCATCCTCTATGTACGACCTATGTACGTATCGAGTACATCAAACCCACTTCCTCAATTGAAGTATGTAATCGCGGTATTCAACCAGAACGTTGCAATTTCGCCAACCCTGAGTGGAGCCTTGTCCCAAGTTGTGGGTGGAACTATCTCCAGTGGCACCTCATCTAGTGGAACTTCAACATCAGGTGGTACGGGT
Organism: uncultured Acidimicrobiaceae bacterium; assembly: GCA_937975915.1. Taxonomy (GTDB): domain Bacteria; phylum Actinomycetota; class Acidimicrobiia; order Acidimicrobiales; family RAAP-2; genus RAAP-2. The sequence continues at coordinate 34,100 of CALJTY010000046.1, forward strand.
TCAACTAAGCCAGGCGGAACCGCTGCCTCATACTTGAAGCAAGCTGCTGCCTATTACAGCGCTGCTCAGAAGGCACTTTCTGCGGGGAATCTCGGTGAATACCAAAACAACGTAAATGCTATGAATCAGCAGTTAACGCTGGCTCAAAATGCGTTAAGCGGAAAATAACAATTGGACTGCTTGTTTAGTTCGTTGTAGAATAGAAACTCATCTCGACGCGGGGTGGAGAAGCACGGTATCTCGTCGGGCTCATAACCCGAAGATCGCAGGTTCAAATCCTGCCCCCGCCACCAATGCAGTAACAAGTGACGTCAAGACCCCCAGGATTTTCCTGGGGGTCTTGTTGCGTCCGGTAACGTATAACTACCCCCATCGGAAGGTTTCGCTATGAGTGAGTCCACGATTATTTACACCCACACAGATGAAGCACCCGCCTTGGCGACGTATTCATTGCTTCCCATCGTCGCGGCCTTTGCTCGAACAGCAGGAGTGAGCGTCACCACTCGCGACATTTCTCTAGCCGGGCGCATCTTGGCCACATTCCCAGACTTTCTCCTCGAAGATCAGCGAATTGCTGACGACTTGGCAGAATTGGGGGAGGAAGTGAATCTCCCTGAAGCGAACATCATTAAATTACCCAACATTTCCGCCTCGGTTCCACAGTTAAAAGAATCGATCGCAGAGTTGCAGAGTCAAGGTTTTGCTGTTCCGAATTATCCAGACGAGCCGTCAAGTGATCAAGAGAAGGAAATTCTCGCTCGTTACAAAAAAGTCTCTGGATCGGCCGTGAATCCAGTTCTTCGCCAAGGCAACTCCGACCGTCGCGCACCGTTGTCAGTGAAAAATTACGCCAAGAGCCACCCACACTCGATGGGAGCGTGGTCAGCTGACTCGACAACGCGCGTTGCACACATGACGAAAGGTGATTTCTTCTCCAACGAAGTATCGCTCACAATGACTAAAGCGGACAGCTTGACGATTGAACTAATCGACGCAACAGGAACTGGCACCGCCCTTCGCGCACCCTTAGTTGTTAAGGAAGGCGAAGTGATTGACGCGACCAAGATGGACGTTGCAGCACTTCGTGCTTTTTTAAGCGAACAGATCGCCTCGGCAAAGAATCTTGGGGTTCTCTTTTCGGTGCACTTAAAGGCCACCATGATGAAAGTTTCAGACCCAATTATGTTCGGTCACGTCGTGACCTCGTTCTTTCCAACCACCTTTGCGAAGTATGGTGAGCAACTCGCTAGCGCGGGGCTGCGCGCGAACGATGGCCTAGCTGGAATTTTCGCCGGGCTTGATGCCTTGGCGAATGGTGCTGAAATCCGTGCAAGTTTCGATCAAGAAATAGCGAGCGGACCGTCACTCGCCATGGTCGATTCCTCTAAGGGGATCACCAATCTGCACGCGCCTAACGACGTGATTGTTGATGCATCGATGCCAGCAATGATTCGTACGTCGGGACACATGTGGAACGCTGCTGGCGACGAAGGCGACACTTTGGCGGTCATTCCTGACCAGAGCTACGCAACTATTTATCAAGTAACGATTGAGGACTGTCAACGTCACGGAGCATTTGATCCAACCACCATGGGCTCAGTTCCAAACGTAGGTCTTATGGCGCAGGCCGCAGAAGAGTACGGCAGCCACGACAAGACTTTTGAAATTGCTCATGCCGGAACGGTGCGGGTCACCAATTCTTCTGGTGAGGTTGTCTTCGCAATCGAAGTTGGCGCAGGAGACATCTTTCGCATGTGTCAGACCAAGGACATTCCGATTCGTGACTGGGTGAAGCTTGCTGTTAGTCGTTCACGCTTGAGTGGGGACCCAGCAATTTTCTGGCTTGACGAAAATCGTGCTCACGACGCTCAACTAATTAAAAAGGTGAGCAGCTACTTGTCTGAGCACGACACAACGGGCCTCGACATTCAAATTCTGTCTCCCGCACGGGCAATGGCGCAGACTTTGGAGCGAGTGCGCCGTGGACTCAACACCATCTCAGTCACAGGAAACGTTCTGCGTGACTACTTGACTGACCTTTTTCCCATCATGGAGCTTGGCACCAGTGCCAAGATGTTGTCCATTGTTCCTCTGATTGCTGGTGGTGGGCTCTTTGAAACCGGTGCTGGTGGTTCTGCACCGAAGCACGTCGAACAATTCCTTAAGGAAAATTATTTGCGCTGGGATTCACTCGGCGAGTTCTTGGCGCTGGCTTCGAGTTTTGAGCACCTCGCTCAGCGAACCGGCAATGCCCGCGCCCAAGCTTTGGCCGATACTTTGGACCGTGCCACGGGTCGATTCTTAGATGAAGACCGCTCACCTGGACGCAAACTCGGCACAATTGATAACCGCGGAAGTCATTACTACCTTGCTCAGTATTGGGCGCAAGAGCTCGCCCGACACCAAGATGGTGCCCTCGCTAGTTCGTTTCAACCAGTTGCTGAGGCATTGACCTTGAACGAAGACAAGATTTTGGCTGAACTCCTAGGAGCGCAGGGTAAGAGTACTGACGTTGGTGGGTACTTCCACCCGAATCCTCAACTGGCGAGTGCGGCAATGCGTCCGTCGTCGACACTGAACACAATTATTGACGCGCTGTAGGGCTGCTACTTCGACAGTGTCGAGTGCGAAAAATAGTTTTCATCATTCTGTAGCCGAATAGTGTTAAAAATTAGTAATGGAACTCTCACTTGGCATGATCACAATCGTTGTTGATGACTACGACAAAGCAATTTCGCATTATGTCGATGATTTAGGTTTTGAATTACTGGAAGACACTGTGTTAACTGAAGAGAAGCGCTGGGTAGTTGTTTCGCCCGGTGAAGGCGGTGCCAAACTACTTCTCGCGTGTGCCAGCACTCCAGCTCAAGAACTCGCAATTGGCAACGCAACTGGTGGCCGAGTTGGATTCTTTCTGAACACCTCTGACTTTCAAACAACGTTCGAAAAATACAAGCGCAATGGCGTTACCTTTACTGAAGATCCGCGAAGTGAAATATACGGTCAGGTTGTGGTTTTTAAAGATCTTTATGGAAACAAGTGGGACCTCATCGGTCCAAGAAAATAGGCTTCTCAAGCAATGACTATTGATCCAATACTCCTGAGACCAGCTGTTGAGCGAGTTCGCAGTGTTCTTGCCAGTGGCGAAAACACTGGGGAGATAAAACTTCTCGAGAGCTCAGCACGTTCGTCCAAGGAGGCTGCGGACTCACTTGATATTGAAGTTGGACAAATTGCGGCATCAATTATCTTTCGACTGCCAGATGATTCTCCAATTCTGGTCATTACGAGTGGAAGACACCGTGTGGATACCGCGCTGATTACCCAGCACTTAGGGATTGCAGAATTACTCAGAGCGGATGCTGATTACGTAAAAACAGTTTCAGGCTTCACGATCGGTGGCGTTAGTCCAGTTGGTTGGCTAACCAAGCCACATACGCTCATTGATGTGGCACTTAATGATTACGGCGTTGTCTGGGCAGCGGCAGGACATCCTCACGCGGTGTATCCGACGACGTTTGATGAACTACAGCGAATGACCGGTGCAACGGCATTGGTAGTGGGAGAGTAAAAGTATGAGGATAATTCTTGAAAGAATTGCAGTAGCTGTTTCCATGATTTGGAACATGTATCTCGTTATTGGAGTGGTCTTTGGCGCATCGTACGCTCTGCAACGTGCCGCCGGGGGACAGTTCACTTCATTCCCAGCGTCGATTCGAATTTTGTACATTTTGACCTTTGCGATCCTTGTGTGGCAGGCAGTTGTGTATGTACGTTTCACCAGAGGAATGTCAATCCACCCAGCCTGGTCAGTGAAAGTGCTCTTTTATGTCGAGGCCGCGAGTTTCTTCGTGAATGCAGTGTCACGCAGTTCGCTTGAGCGTTGGAATGCAGTTCCCGCTGGAATTGTTGCCTACGTCTTCTATCGAGAGTGGCAAGCAACTAAGGCGTAACTACTCAGGCAGTGTGATGCCTAAGCGCTTCAAATAACCAAGGCCCATGATTGCAGCTTCACAGCCAATTGCTTCTAGATCAGCAACGTCTTTTTCGTCTCGAACGCCACCTGCGGCGACAACTGCAATTCCACCTCTGCACACCTGTTCGTACAGTGCAAGGTCTGGTCCTTGCATGGTGCCATCTCGAGAAATTGCAGTTACGTGAAGACGAGTTACTCCTGCATCAGCACATCTGGCCACTGCGTCGTCGACGCTGACACCTGATGAGCTCAGCCATCCTCGAACACTAATTTCACCGTCTCGAACATCAAGTGCGACTACCAATTGTTCATTCAGAGCATCAGCAAATTCTTTCAGTGACGTTGGCTCAGCCCATGCAGAGGTGCCAACGATCACACGTGCAGCACCTGTAGTGATAGCTGCCTTGGCGGCGTCAACTGAACGAATACCACCAGAAACCTGGAGAGGGATACCTGCTGATGCCGCCAAGCATCGCTTAACGACATCGAGGCGCAAGGCTCCATCACGCGCACCCTGCAGATCGACCACGTGTATGAGCTCTGGCTTTGTTGCAACGATGCGCCCCATGAATTCTTCAATTGGCTGGCGGAAAAGGACGCGGTCATAATCGCCTTGTTCTAGGCGTACGGCGTTATCGCCAAGGAGGTCAAGGGCTGGAATTATTTGCATAGTAGCGTGTTAGCATGCTAGCATACCATCATGACATCTGGCAAAGTAATACCAGCGGCCGAAAAGGCAGAGACGGGCGAGCGTTTCGACGAACTCGTTGCTGCCTTCACACGTCTGCGTGACCCAGAAACCATTGCAGCCTTTCTAAAAGACATCTGCACTGGCGCTGAGCTTGACGCAATGGGGCAGCGCTTACAAGTTGCTCGACTCGTTAATGAAGGTATTACGTATCAAGAAATCTCACGACGCACCGGTGCGTCAACAGCAACAGTGACTCGAGTCGCACAGTGGTTGCACCACGGCGAGGGCGGTTATCAGGCTGTACTAAAGAAAGGTCGCAAATGAGTCGACTAACCATGGCCCTTCCATCAAAAGGACGCCTACGCGAACCATCATGGCAACTACTTGAGGCGAGCGGTGTTTCGCCACAAGAACCAGGAGAGCGCGTGCTCCAGGCACACTGTCGCAATGCTGACATCGATCTTCTTTTTGTCCGCGCTGACGACGTTCCTGAATATGTCCAAGACGGCGTGGTTGATTGTGGCATCACCGGACTCGACCTCGTTGCAGAGCGGAGCAGTAACGTCGAAGTGCTCCTTCGACTCGGATACGGAACATGCTCGCTCCAAGCTGCAGTTCCAATGGAAGACTCGGCAACTCAAATCTCAGACCTAAATGGTCGCCGTATTGCAACGTCACACCCAAACATTGTCGCCAAAGTGCTCGGTGAACTCGGAATCAAGGCAGAGATTGTTCAAGTATCTGGTTCAGTAGAAATCTCTCCACGCCTCGGATTGGCTGATGCGGTTATTGACCTTGTTTCCACGGGCAGCACACTTCGCACGAATGGACTTCGCTCAATAGGAACAATCTTTGAATCTGAAGCAGTTCTCGTTGGCCGAGTGGGCTCAGCAAACCTTGAAGCTGCTCGCACCCTTTCTACGGTGCTCGGCTCAGTCATCAATGCGCGTGCAAACAGGTATCTCATGTGCAACGTTGAAAAGTCAGACCTTGAAAAAATCACCGCATTGCTACCTACGAAGGGTTCACCAACAATCATGGACCTCGCCAATGGCAGCACGGTTTCTGTTCACGCACTCGTACCTGCAGCCGACATCTGGTCACTGCTTCCAAAGCTTGAAGCAAGTGGCGCAAGTTCAATCCTTACCCTTCCAGTAGAAAGAATGGTCCGATGAGTTCTCAAGTAAAAGTTGATCGTAAGTTCACCATTGAAGACATTGTCAATGACGTCAAAAGCCGCGGTGATGCTGCGGTAGTTGAGTGGACAAACCTTTTTGATGGTACGAACTATGAAAAGCCACAACGTGCTGAAGCGTATGGTGACATTCCAACTGCAGCAATTCTTGCGGCTGCAGAAAACGTTCGTACGTGGCACGCGGCGCAGCGCCCGCAGGACATCATGATGGAAGTAACTCCTGGTGTAACACTTGAGCGTCGTTGGACACCACTTCGTTCAGTGGGGCTCTATGTGCCAAAAAACCTTGTTTCTTCACTGATAATGACTGGCATTCCGGCACAAGTTGCTGGCGTTGAGCGCATTGTTGTCTGCACTCCGCCAAGTGGCGCAGCTGCAGTAGCTGCTGCAGCAGCGCTTCTCGGCATTGATGAAGTGTGGGCAATTGGCGGGGCACAGGCAATTGCCGCCATGGCATACGGCACAGAATCAATGGCACCAGTTGACAAGATTTTTGGGCCAGGTAACGCAGCGGTCAATACTGCAAAGTTGATTGTTAGTCGCGATGTTGCAATCGACCTTCCAGCTGGTCCGAGTGAAATTGTTGTTGTCGCAGATGATGGAGTCGATGAGACTCTTGTCGAGCAAGAAATGGCTGCACAAATGGAGCACGGTCCAGATTCACGAGGATTCATTGTTCGTGTGGGCAACGATCTCGAAGCTGCACTTTTAGAAGTTGAAAAGTATGCGGCTGAGCACGTTTTCTTACTTGGTGAAAAAGCCGAATCACTGGCACCACGAATTAGAAATGCTGGATCTGTGTTTGTTGGTAAGTACTCACCAGTTCCTGCCGGAGACTATGCAACGGGCGGAAATCACGTTCTTCCAACCGGCGGATGGTCTAAGTCGACTGGCGGACTTGGCCTTGAGAGCTTTATGAAAACAGTCACCGTTCAGCGTGTGACCAAAGAAGGGCTTGAGAAATTGGCACCAACAATCGAAGCATTGGCAGAGCTAGAAGGTCTTCCAAGTCACAAGGCCACGGCGCGTCGTGACTAGGCCAGAAGCCCTCGAGGCATACCAGTGGCCCCCTTCGAATGAAGCGATTGCAGCTTCAGTAGGGATTGATCCACGCAACATCATTCGATTTGATGGCAATACTCCAGCAACGCCACCCGCCACGGCACGACCAGCCGCACTCGCAAAAGCGCTAGCTGACATAAATGAATACGATCGTGGTCGTTACGAGTCACTTCGCCAAGCGATTGCAGATAAGCACGAGGTAGACCTCGATCAGGTTGCCATTGGTGCTGGAAGTGATGAGTTCATTGTTCTGCTCACACGTATCTTCGCTGAAGGTGGAACCGTCGCGACTGTTCCTGCGTTTTCATACTCAATGTACAGATACGCCGCCATCATGGCTGGCGCCACGATCATTGATGATCCAGAGAAGGCTGACCTCGTCTTTGTTTGTCGACCAAACAATCCAACGGGGGAGCTTCCTGACATCCCTAAGGTGCCAGGTCAACTCGTAATTGATGAGGCATACGCCGACTATGCAGGAGTTGATGCGTTTGATGAAGTTAGCAACGGTGCAATTATCCTTCGCACGTTTTCTAAGGCCTATGGTCTCGCTGGCGCTCGTGTTGGCTACGCCATTTCGAATAAAGAGCTAACCGCAGTCATCACCTCGAGACAGGCACCACTTTCAGTGTCTGCACTCTCGGCATCTCTAGCGCTTGCAGCGATATCAGTCCCCCTCAACATTGAGGGTCAAATAGCTGAACGCGAACGAATGGTGAAAGAGCTCACAGCACTTGGACTGGTTCCAGCGAAGTCGTACACGAACTTCCTCTTCATTCCCATGGAGAATCCGCAGGAACTTGTTGACAAGTTGATGGCGTACGGCACAATTGTTCGCGCCTTTAAGGGTGGACTTCGAATCAGCATCCGTGACGAGATTGACGATGACATGTTGCTAAGCGCTCTTCGCGCAGTGCTGAAAGGTGAAGATGTTGAAGCATCGCCACTTCGTTATCGCCGCGCCACTGCAGAAACACTTCTCACAGTGCGCCTGCGCATACCCGGTGAAGGTCGTGTGTACGTGAACACAGGACAGGGCTTCTATGACCACATGTTGCACGCACTTGCGTTCCATGCAGGCATGGATCTACGCCTCGAAGGCGTTGGTGACTTAGAAACTGGCGAGCACCACGTTGTTGAAGACATGATGCGAACATTTGGCGAAGCTCTTGACATTTCTCTAGGTGACCGCAAGGGTCTTGCTCGTTACGGCGAAGCTCGAGTCCCAATGGATGAAGCCATTGCTCACGCAGTGGTGGACCTATCGGGTCGCGCTACAGCCAACATCTCAATTGACCCAGATCCAGGAATGGCTGCACATGCATTTGAATCCCTCGCACAAACCGCACGCATCACGCTGCACGTGACAGCATCAGGAAAGAACGCTCACCACGTTGCTGAGGCTTGTTTTAAAGCAGTTGGCCGGGCCATGGCTCAAGCTCTCGTGAAGACAGGTACGCAGATCAATTCCACCAAGGGCACGCTGTGAGCGATGTTGTAGTTGTGGACTATGGAGCGGGCAATACCCGCTCAGTTCGCGCTGCATTAACTCACCTCGGCAAATCGAGTGTTGTCCTTAGCGATCCCACGGCGATTCTCGAAGCAGACTTTGTGGTGCTACCTGGAGTTGGTTCAGCTCGAAGCGCCATGGAACACCTCAATCAGACCGGTGCTGCTGATGCCCTCCGCACTCGTTTCGACAATGGTGGAGCGACTCTTGGGATTTGCCTTGGAATGCAATTAGCTCTTACGACAAGTGAAGAAGACGGCGGTGTTACTTGCCTAGGACTACTTAAAGGCGACGTTCGTCGTTTGCAGGCGGACCGCGTGCCACGACTCGGATGGGCCAATGTAGATCCTTGGAATGAGTCTTTCTATTTTGCACACTCTTTTGTTGGCCAGTCTCCAGATACCGTTGCAACTTCTGACGGATTTTGCGTTGCTGTGCGAAATGGATCATTCTTCGGCGTTCAGTTTCACCCAGAAAAAAGTGGTGACGCTGGACTCAACTTTTTAGAGCAATGCCTTACTCTCGTCTAATCCCTTGTCTTGACGTCGCGAATGGACGCGTAGTTAAAGGTGTCAGCTTCGTTGGCCTTCGTGACGTTGGCGACCCCGTTGAGCTTGCAAAGTTTTATAGCGATGGGGGTGCGGATGAGCTTGTATTCCTAGACATCACCGCAACTCCAGAAGGCGCCAAGACAATGACGTCAGTCGTTGCACAAGTTGCCGATGTGCTTGAAATTCCTTTCACCGTGGGCGGTGGGATTCGAACAGTTGACGATGCATCTCGCATTATTGAAGCAGGTGCTGACCGAGTGTCACTTAACTCAGCAGCACTGAGTAACCCGGAACTAATTAGTGAGATTGCCGAACTTTTTGGAAGTCAAGCAGTGGTTGTGGCAATTGACGCTGGAGATGGCGTGGTGCACACTCATGGTGGGCGTAATGCCACAGAGATCAAAACGGTCCCTTGGGCCATTGAAGCAGCGAGTCGCGGAGCGGGTGAAATCCTTCTTACGTCTATTCGCCAAGATGGTCAGCGCACGGGTTTCGATCTTGAACTGACGAGACAAGTTCGCGAAGCTATTTCAATCCCAGTAATTGCCTCAGGGGGAGCTGGAAATGCCCAGCATGTCGTGGATGCACTTCGAATTACTGATGCAGCACTTATTGCCTCAATCGTGCATGAAAATCCATCAGGGCTAAAAGGCCTTCGAGCTGAGATTGAATCATTGGGAATTACCCTACGACCATTAAAGGAAAAAGCATGAGTGAAAACCTACGAGCCGCAATCGTCCAAGACGACGCCACTGGGCGCATTCTGATGCTTGGTTGGATGGATGAGGAAGCATTGGCACTAACAAGGTCCTCAGGATTCGTTCACTTCTTTTCTCGATCACGCCAGCAACTCTGGAAAAAAGGTGAAACTTCGGGAAATACTCTTCGCACCGTTGAAGTTGTTCTTGACTGCGATGAGGACGCTGTTTTAGTGCGCGCTAATGCTGATGGCCCAACATGTCACGATGGATCGACATCCTGCTTCACTCCATGGCTATGGCGCAAAATTCTTCAGCGGGCAGAGGAAGGCTCAGCAGATTCGTACGTGGCAAAGATGCTTACTGAAGGAACCCCGCTGATTTCAAGGAAAGTGGGAGAAGAAGCGGTCGAGCTTGCTGTTGCTGCACTTAGCGAAACTGACGAGCGCGTAATTAGCGAGGCTGCAGACCTTTGGTTTCACAC
>CALJTY010000047.1 GCA_937975915.1 uncultured Acidimicrobiaceae bacterium
AGACCCTCTTCCATAGCGATTGGCTGAATAAGCTCAACTGCCATTTCGGTGGTGTCGCCAGGCATAACCATTTCAGTTCCAGCTGGCAGGGTGATAACACCGGTTACGTCAGTGGTACGGAAGTAGAACTGTGGACGGTAGTTTGAGTAGAACGGGTTGTGACGACCACCCTCATCCTTTGAAAGGATGTAGACGTTACCGTCAAAGCCAGTGTGAGGTGTGATTGAACCAGGCTTAACAACAACCTGTCCACGCTCAACATCTTCACGCTTGGTTCCACGAAGCAATAGACCTACGTTTTCGCCGGCCTCTGCGTAGTCAAGTAGCTTACGGAACATTTCGATACCGGTAACGGTGGTCTTCTGCTTCTCGCGAATACCAACGATCTCGACTTCGTCGTTCACGTTAACCTTTCCACGCTCAATCTTGCCGGTGATAACAGTTCCACGACCAGTGATGGTGAAAACGTCTTCAACAGGCATTAGGAATGGCTTGTCTAGGTCACGAACAGGCTCAGGGATGTTCTCATCCACTGCGTCCATAAGTGCTAGAACAGTGTCGCCCCACTTAGCGTCACCTTCAAGAGCCTTTAGAGCTGAAACCTGGATAACAGGTGCAGTGTCGCCTGGGAACTCGTACTGGTTTAGAAGGTCGCGGACCTCAACCTCAACAAGCTCTAGGATTTCTGCATCGTCAACCATGTCTGACTTGTTTAGAGCAACAACGATGTATGGAACACCAACCTGACGAGCAAGTAGTACGTGCTCCTTGGTCTGTGGCATAGGACCGTCAGTTGCAGCAACAACAAGGATGGCACCATCCATCTGTGCAGCACCAGTGATCATGTTCTTGATGTAGTCAGCGTGACCAGGAGCGTCTACGTGAGCGTAGTGGCGCTTCTCTGTCTGGTACTCAACGTGTGAGATGTTGATCGTGATACCACGCTGCTTTTCTTCAGGTGAGTTGTCGATCTGGTCAAACGCTGATGCTGTGTTTAGGGTCGGGAACTTGTCATGAAGTACCTTAGTAATGGCCGCAGTCAATGTGGTCTTACCGTGGTCAACGTGACCGATAGTACCGATATTGACGTGCGGCTTTGTGCGTTCGAATTTCGCCTTAGCCATTTATTGGTCCTCCTCAGGACTCGTCGTATCCCTCGGGCATGATTTATGCCCTAAAAGATTTTGGGGTTTACTAATTTACTATCTTACTCAGAAAAGCGGATTCTGGAAAGTCCCAGAACCTACTCGCCCTTGCTCTTTTGAACGATTTCGTCAGCAACAGCTTTTGGAACCTCAGAATAGGACTCAAAAGTCATTGAGTAGACCGCACGACCCGAAGTCTTCGAGCGTAGGTCTCCAACGTAACC
>CALJTY010000048.1 GCA_937975915.1 uncultured Acidimicrobiaceae bacterium
GATCCTCAATGGTGCCTACATACCTGCCAGGCGAGCGACTTACCGCAGTTCGCCGATGGAGAAAAGTGCGTGTTGGCGATGTTGTTGTAGTCCACGACCCAGCAGATCATCAGCGATTTCTCTTAAAACGTTGTGTCGCAATCATTGGAAATCAGCTCGATCTTCGTGGCGATAATGCAGACTTTTCGACAGACTCTCGGTCGTTTGGCTTAGTGCCAACACGAGATGTTGTCTGGCTAGTGACGGGATCTGGCCACAAATAATTCTCGTGGCCAATTGTTGACCAAACAGGTAGGATTTAGGTATGGCACGCCTAGCCGTTATCTCGTATCACACCTCTCCACTAGCTCAACCCGGCACGGGCGACGGCGGTGGAATGAATGTCTACGTCCGCGAACTCTCTAGCGCGCTTGCTCGACTTGGCAATGAAGTTGACGTCTATACACGTCGTGACAATCCATTTGTTCTTGACACCGTAAATGTTGAACCGGGATTTCGAGTCCACAACATCAGTGCCGGACCACCGAGCGTTCTCGGCCGCAACGAGCTCCCACTGTTCGTAGATGAATTCACTGACAATGTTGAAGCCTTCTTTCATGAAACAGAAATCCCAGACGCGATTCATGCGAATTACTGGTTGAGTGGTCTCAGTGGTCACCGCTTAAAGCACGAAATGAACATCCCGCTCATTATGACGTTCCACACGCTTGAGCGCGTTAAGGCAGAAACCTTCGAAGGTGAATCAGAAGAGCGTGCTGCACAAGAAGCATCAATCTTCGCCTGCGCCGATGCAGTACTTGCTTCGTGTGACGTCGAAGCAGATCAAATTGTTCGTTTCTATAACGCCGAGCCTGCTCGAGTACACGTCGTTCCACTTGGCGTGGAGCACGCCTTTTTCTCACCTGGCTATAAACCACAAGCACGCCGAGCGCTTGGCATTGATGAGAATGCAACACTCATGCTCTTCGTGGGTCGACTCCAAGCGCTTAAGGGTGTTGACCTTGCGCTCGAGACGCTTATAGAAATGCGTAGTCGTGGTGAAAATGCTTTGCTGGCAATTATTGGAGGCCCATCCGGCCCTGACGGAAGACTCGCGCTCAATGCTCTGCACGAACGAGTTAGCGAAGCTGGCGTCATCGACAGCGTCTTATTCGTTGCTCCACAGTCTCACCAATTGCTCTCGTCATGGATGAGAGCAGCAGACGTAACGCTTGTTCCATCACGCGCGGAAAGTTTCGGTCTCGTTGCTTTAGAATCATCTGCGTGTGGAACACCAGTTGTTGCTAGCAACGTCGGAGGCCTCAAGACATTGGTGGATCCAGGTGAAAATGGATACCTCATTGATTCACGCGACCCTGTGGTGTGGGCAGATTATGTGAAGAAGGCAACCAACGTTGATGACGTTATGAGATTGTCGTCAAACGCAGTGTTGTTGGCTCGCGCCTATACGTGGCGAGGAGCTGCACAGTCACTCGCAACGCTCACGGAAGACCTGGCACGTACAAGTCTCTTGCGCTGCTAATCATGTCAGCACCAATTGCCGAAAGCAATTCACTAGTAGTACTTGGTCACACCATTGACGAGTGGGCCACTGCGTGGCGTAGTACTGGATCAAGCGTTTCTGTTGAGCATGCATCGACTCCTGATGTTCGAGGTCACTATCGCTGGTTGATTCGTCTTAAGGGTGAAGAAAAAGACACCATTGCTTTATGGCTCACCCTTCGCCAGCGCACCGTGCACGTGGAAACCGAAATCATGCCTGCGCCGGAGTCGAACAAAGAAGATGTGTACCGATTTGTTTTGGTGAAGAACGCGGAACTCCGAGGTGTCCACATTGCTCTTGGTCCAGAAGATGGGGTGTACCTGATGACACAGATCCCCATAGGAGAGCTAACAATTGAAAGACTTGACGAACTCGTTGGCGCAACGCTTACCTACGTTGATGAAATGTTCCCAACCGTGATGACAATGGCTTTTCCGGGGCTTTATCGACGCCGGAAAAAGAACTAGTCGAGCGCCTTGTAGCCTTTATATATGGCATATCAACTAATAATCGTTGGCGGCGGACGCATGGGCTCTGCACTAGCTGAGGGACTTCTCGCTGCGCAGTACTGCGCGAAGAATGAACTAGCAATTATTGAGAGTTCAGCTACGGGTCGTGAAGATCTAAAGAAGCGCTTCGCTGGTGTTGATGTACACGCATCGATGGAACTAGATCACGTTGGGCCACACACTGGAGTAGTTCTTTGTGTGAAGCCAGATCACGCAGAAGCAGCCGCACGAGTGTGCGGAACTGTTGGCACTATGCGACTTCTTTCAGTTGTTGCGGGACTTTCTACCGCTCGAATTGAAGCCGTCATGCCTGGAGCAGTCGCCGTAATTCGCTCAATGCCGAACACGCCTGTTCTTGTTCGAAAGGGTGTTACAGCAATTGCTGGTGGCGCTCACGTTACAAAAGAAGATCTTGACTGGGCTGAATCAGTAATGGGAGCAGTTGGTTCAGTGTTCCGTGTTACCGAGAAAAACCTTGATGCGGTGACTGGCCACTCTGGTCCTATGCCGGCGTACTTATTCCTCGTCATTGAAGCTCTCATTGACGCTGGAGTTCATCAAGGACTTTCTCACGAGATGTCAAAGCAAATGGTTATTGACACGTTCCTTGGATCTGCAGAACTTCTTAAGCAATCAGGTGAAAATCCTGCCGACCTTCGTGCACAAGTCACGTCACCTGGCGGCACCACTGCAGCGGGGCTTCGAATTCTTGAAAGTCGCGCCGTTCGTGCAGCGTTCTTAGAAGCAGTCTCTGCAGCAGCTGAACGCAGTCGTCAGTTAGGTCGCTAAGCGCTTCGGTGGTGGCGTAAAAAATTATGGCTACTCCTCGACTCAGAAATAAAAAGCTCTCCGAGCCAACGATTTCTCGACTTCCCGTCTATCAGCGCA
>CALJTY010000049.1 GCA_937975915.1 uncultured Acidimicrobiaceae bacterium
CTTTTTCAATTTCCTTGATGTTGCCCGAGTACGTGAGCATTGTTCCGATTTTCATGGTTGCCTCCTGAGTTACTAACTAGTAGCAAACAGTAACCGCCGGAAGAACTCCCCTGTTGTACTTTGCAACTTTGCAGGAATCTATTGGGAAAATGCACAAAAATGGCTTCCAAAATGAAATCCGATGACTCAGGACAGCTGTTGGTTTAACCCTGAACGCACGTGTTCGAGCGCAAAAATCTTTATTGCAACGATTCGACTAAACGCTCACGTAATGAGTTTTTGTCAACTTTTCCAATCGGCAAGAACGGTAAATCTTTTTCTATCCGAAGGATTTTGGGAATCTTGTAACCGGCAAGATTCGATCGGCACCACGTGAGTAGTTCTTCATCAGTTGCAGTCGAGTTCTCGTGTAGGACTACGTACGCAGCACCTATTTCACCCCACTGCTCGTTCTTCAGCCCAAATACTGCAGCGAGTGCAACGTCATTATGCGATTCAAGGACTAATTCAACCTCACGTGGGTACACGTTAAGCCCACCAGACTTAAACATCTCAGAGCGGCGTCCCACAAGTCGAAGAGTGCCATCAGGATTTTGTACAGCAACATCGCCCATTTTTAGAAAGCCATCTTCTGTAATGGTTTTCTTCGTGGCTTCAGGATTGTTCCAGTAGCGAAGAAAAATTGCCGGGTGCCGGTACCAGACCTCACCTTCAGTCCCTTGTTCTACTTCTTTTCCATCTTCGTCAACTAGCAGCACTTCTGCATCGGGGTTTGGATGGCCAACAGAATTAGCCAACTGCTCCGCAGTGTCAGTTAGCTGAGACCAAGCTGCATTGCCAACGGTCTCGGTCTGACCAAACGTGGTTAGTAATTTCACACCTAGCGCTTTGTAAATGTTCACAAATTCAATTGGTAGCGCAGCACCACCCCACGCCACAATCTGAAGACTTGAAAGATCGGTCCTAGCAAAGTCTGGGTGGAGAGCAATCATTTGAAGAACAGTTGGAACATGTTGCAAATTAGTGAGTTTGAGCTCTTCTATGAGACGAAGGATGTCTCCTGCGTCAAATTTCTCGATAAATGCGAGCATGCCACCTTCAACCAATGTTGCACCACAAACGTCAACAATGCATCCTGTGTGGTTTGTCGGGAGGTTGCACGGCACACGTGGTTGCGAGACGAGCATTGCATCTGCGTCACAGTAAGCGCCATACGTAAGTGCAAAGTGAGGAATCAAAGCTCCCTTGGGAGCGCCAGTTGAACCAGAGGTATAAACGATTGCACCTGGATCGCGAGGTGAAACTTCTGGAAGAAATTGATCGGTCGCTCGAGACAAGAAATCAGCCATGCTGACAAGAGCACCCTGTCCGTCTCCTTGGTCCAGGCGAATTGCTTCTCGCAATGTTGAATTTTTAAGCAGCTCTTCAACTTCATCAACGTAAGAACGACCGGCATTACTAGCTAGAGAGAAAATCAAAACTGGTTCACAGTTTGTGACAACGTGAGCTTGCTCACGTGGAGTGTAGGAAGGATTGATGCCGGTATAAATTGCTCCAGCCCTCATTACTCCTAAGGCTGCAATCCAGAACTCAGGTCGTGGAGTCGAGAGAACTACAACTCGGTCACCCTTGTTCACGCCACTGGCCACTAATGCTCGAGCGAATTCTGTAACACGCTGGTCGAGTTCTCCATAGGTGATTTCCGCACCTTGAAACCAAGTTGCCGGAGACTCTGGCGCTGTTGAAGCAAAGTATTGAACCGCTTCAGAAAACTGCTCAAACTTTTTCTCCACCATTGATTCCTCTGCTTATAATCTTCTGAAAGTAACTATATGCTTAGTTTAAAGAGAGGCCACATGTCATCAATTGCATTCGGTATGCGTGGAAAAATGCAGCCAACTATCCCTGTGGATGAAGCACATTTGCACATTGGCAAAGAACTATTCACTACCGACTGGCTCACCATTAGTGAAGACCGTGTCAAGCAGTTTCGGTGGTCCACTTTTGCAAACGGCGATGATGCTGACATGGAGATGTGCCTAACGAATCCAGTGGGCTACGAAAATGTAGACGGGTTCATGCTGGTCTCACTCTTGATCACAGCTCACTTCAACAACAACCCGATTAATTCTCCTGGAGCGTTTGGACTCAACTATGCCCTCGAAAATTTCAGATTCCCCGCTCCAGTTTTCCTCGAGCAGCGTGTGAAAGTTACTGCCACTCTCACTGATGTTCGCTCACATGCGAAAGGAACTCTCATTACAACGCACAATGTGATGGATCTTGAAGGATCAGAGCGTCCGGTGCTTGTTGGGGATTGGACAAATTTAGTAGTCACTGACAGTCAATGAGCGAACAGTTACTTAGCTGGAAGCCTGAATCAAGTGTTGAGAGACGACCACTAAGTGAATTGCACGGATCGATAGGAAACGAAGTCTTCGTAACTGAGTGGCGAAGCGTTGATAAAGAACATCTCGATCAATTTCACTGGTCAGTCGATTCGGTTCCAGAATTGTCAGACACTTGGGTTAATTCTGACTTTCCAAGAGCTAGCGAGAACATTGACGGTTTCATGCTTCTTTCGTTACTTCAATCTGCATTTTTTGACAACTTTCCTTTTTATGAAGAAGGTGTTGTTACGTACAACTACGGCGTAGATTCACTTCGATTTCCGGCGACTGCATACCTTGAGCACAAAATGAGAGCGCGAGCAGTACTGCTCTCAGTGACTGACAAGCCAAGTGGCTTTCTGTGTCGTGTCAAAACAACTATGGAGCTGCACGGCGAGGAAAAGCCTGCACTTTCTCTAGAATTTCTTATTCTTTTAACTCAAACGAAAGTAGACAGATGACTGAGCTCTGGCAAAAAAGTGCTGTAGAAATATCGAAAATGGTGAGCAGTAAAGAAGTCTCTGCCGAAGAAGTAGCAAAATCACATTTAGAGCGAATCGCTCAGGTAAATCCTCGACTTAACGCACTCACGCTTGTCGATAGTGAATCAGTGGAGCGAGCCAAAAAATTTGACCAAGGCAGCCGCCTGGGCAAACTTGCTGGTGTTGTTTTTTCTTCAAAAATCAATGTTGACCACAAGGGTTATCCAACAGACGACGGGCTCACTTTTCAGGCTGATGCCATTGCACCGTCAACTACCCCCGTGATTAGTGGCCTTGAAGACGCTGGTGGAACCATGATTGGTAGGTCAAACTCCCCCGCAATGGCCCTTCGTATACATACAGACAATGCACTTCACGGGGCGACTCTAAATCCGTTTGACCAAGCAATAACTCCTGGTGGATCAAGTGGTGGTGCAGGCGTTGCTGTTGCAACCGGAATGTGTGCCGTTGCACAAGGAAACGACATTGGTGGTTCTGTGAGGTGGCCAGCATTCAACTCAGGTATTACTGCACTCCGCCCGACCGTGGGTCGAATGCCAACCATGAAGGCAAACACCACATCGCCAAGATTCACATTTAGCTTGTTGATGTCGACAAATGGACCCATGGCGCGAAACATTGACGATCTATGGGCGACGTTTGAAGCCATGTCCATCTACAACATCGATGACCCAAGGTCGGTTTCATTCCCAATTGAGAACTACGGACCAAGAGCCTCACGAAAAGTCGCACTGATAAGCGACGACGGGCACCACATGAGCTCTGAAACAAAGCAAGCACTCGCGACAGCCGCGAAGCACTTATCCGATGCAGGTTACGAAGTAGAGCAAGTGAACCCGCCAATGCTCGAAGCGACTTTTAGTATGTGGGAGCGCATTGCAGCTCCAGAACTACTTTTAAACGCTGCGCTCGTTGAACAGATTCCAGACCCAGGTTTTGTAGCTTGGGGTCGTGAACTTATGAGGAAGATGCCAGAGACAAACTTTGCGTTGTATTTCAATGCAATGGCTGAACGTGACTTAATTTGTCGAGCATGGACAGCGTTCATGCAGGAGTACCCACTCATGTTGATGATTACAAACGCAAATCACACAATGCCAGCGGCGTATGACACGAAGGGCCCAGCAGCTGTTGATGACATTTTCGAGCAAATGCGATACCAGTTTTCACTTCCAACAACCGGCTTCCCTGTGCTTCAAGTACCAATCAATGTTGGCACGACTAAACCAAATGGAGTTCAACTTGTAGCTTCAATGTTCCGTGAAGATCTACTCATTCAGGCAGGAAAAGCAATTGAAGATCGTGAAGGTGTTCGACCTGTAATTGACATTGCGTGGTAACTAATTAGTTGTTGGCTTGCCGCCAACAACTGTTCCAATTACTTTTATGTCCTTAATCGTCATTGGCTCAACAGTGAGTGGGTTCTCTGCAAGAACTGTAAAGTCGGCAAATTTACCAACCTCAATTGAACCGAGCATGTCGTCTCGGTTCATCAGATAGGCAGATCCGAGGGTCATCGCCGTCAAAGCCTGCAGTGGAGTAATTTTCTCGGCTGCTCCAAGTTCGAAGTTACTTCTTGTACGTCGATTAACGGCACACCACATCGTGAAGAGCGGATTGACAGGCGTTACTGGGTGATCAGAGTGAAGTGAAATCACAAGTCCAGCACGAAGTGCAGACGCAGCTGCGTCCATGCGACGTGCTTTATCTGGCCCCATAGTTTTCCTTCGGTGAGTGTCACCCCAGTAATAGATGTGGTTAGAAAAGATGTTGGCACAGAGTCCGAGAGTTGCCATCTTCGTCATTACCGCTGGTGATGCCATTTGAAAGTGCTCCAAACGATGGCGGTGATTAAGTCGTGGTGAAGAATTTAATATCTTCTCAAATGCTCCGACCACGGAGTCAATGGCTTCATCTCCATTGGCGTGTACGGCTAATTGAAATCCTGCGTCATGGTATGGAGTTAATCCCTCAACCAACGCCGCTTCATCGAGAAGTAGTTGACCGTGATCTTCACCACCGCAGTAACCAGGCCATTTCAACTTTCCGGTAAAGCCCTGAATAGATCCATCGGAAACCCATTTGATGGGGCCAAACGTGAATCGATCATTACTTTCCTCGCGCAATTTAAGCATTAGAGGAAAAATAGTTTTCTCGTCAAGAATTCGAGACATCTCTTCAACATTTGGAGAATATGTAATTCGAACAGGAAAACTTTCGTCAGACACAACTTCTGCGTATGTTTCAAAAGCACGACCAGCCGCAAAGAGTGATAGATCACTTCCAGTGGTCACACCAACTTGGCGTAGAAGTTCACCGCCGTTTCGCACGGACTTCTCTGGATCACTCGAAAGAACTCGTACTTGATCAAAGATTAAATCCATAGCTTTCTCATGGAATTCACCAGTCGGATTACCATCTTGATCCTTGATGACACCGACTTCATCAGTGTTTGAAGTGACGCCGCTTAACTCCATCTGCTTAGAGTTTGCATAAGCAAGGTGGCCGCTCGCATTCATAACTGCAACACCTTGTGAGGTACTCACACGATCCAAGTCTTCACGTCGCAGGGCTCGACCATCATGGAACGAAGGGTCAAATCCGTAACCAGAAATGGTCCCTTCAGGGAATTCTGCGGATCGTTCCACTAAGCGGTCGATCACGTCCTGGATCGATTTGCATCCTTTAGAGATTGTCCCGTCTGGACTTGGACGATCATCAATACCAGTCCAAACAAGCTTTCCGAGTGCTCCGTCACCGAATGTGTGGCCATGTGCCTCAATGAAGCCAGGAACAATTACATCGTCTTTGAATCGATCATCCACTTCGAACACAGTGTCAGAAAGGTATTCACAGATGTCAGCGAATTCACCCACATGAAGGATTCGCCCTTCACTTACTGCAACTGCATTCGCGGCGGGGCAATTGCTATCAAGTGTCACGATTTCACAAGCACGATAAATGACTATTGGCACGACTTCCCCCTTAGATCTCTACTTAATGTAGTCGTTACTTGAGAAGTCACTTAAACTGGCTGCAACTAAGAAAGTTTGTTCATGACAATATCTGGAATTAATGACCGAATCACTCGACCTTCGCAGGCAAGGTCACGGATCACGTTCGACCGCATTCTTAGCGTCGCGAAAGAGATCATCGTCGAACAAGGCATTGCTGCGCTCAATACAAATCTTG
The DNA here is from genome assembly GCA_937975915.1 of uncultured Acidimicrobiaceae bacterium. GTDB lineage: Bacteria > Actinomycetota > Acidimicrobiia > Acidimicrobiales > RAAP-2 > RAAP-2. The sequence continues at coordinate 6,086 of CALJTY010000049.1, forward strand.
TTGCTGAACGTGCGGGGATCAACATCGGTACCGTGTATCACTACTTTCCTGACAAGATTGCAATTCTTCTTGAGCTCTCAAAAGCTGACCGTGACCTTCGATCCAGTTACATAATCGACAAAGTTTCAGAGCTGCCCTCGGCGCCTGACCTAGAGAACTGGGTTCACGAAGTAGTTGAGTTGACGTACAAACTTCGAAAAGATCACCCGGCAACTGTTGAGCTCCGCCGTGCAATTCGCTCAATTCCTGAGTTGCTCGATGCGGACAGAATTCGTAACGAAGAAGTAGTTACTCGACTTAATACTTTGTACGCAGTGCGCTTCCCCAACGCTTCGCCTGCTCGTAGAAAGATGGTCGCTCGTGTTAATTACGAAACACTCACAGGGCTGCTCGATGCTTATGGTGACGACATCACTCACGACAAGTCTTTCTATTCTGAAGTGGCATCAATGATTGTTGCCCACATGAAAACACTAGAAAACTAATTCGCAAATAAAAACCCCCCGGCCTGTACTAGGCCGGGGGGTTTTTAGATTTGCGCTGATTACTTTTTGCTGGTTGGTCGTGCAATCAATTCGTAGAGGGCACCAATCGCGACAATCAGAGCCATCACAACCAACGTGACCCACCCGTAGTTGAAATACATTGCGCGTCCACTAGTAAGTGCACTTGGCCAAACAATGTTGAGCATCATCAAGAACAAGTAGGTCATTGCACCAATCGTTACTGGCATTCCCCACTTACCAAGCGTGAAAGTTCCACTTGGCTTCCAGCCACGCTGGCGGGCAATAAATGCTCCCAGCACTGTAAGGAAGAATGACAAGTAGATGCCTGAAGTTGCAAACGAAACAAGTGCATACAGAGCGTTAACACCTGCAGGGTACGTGAACCACAAAATGTGCCAACCCGCAGCCGGTGGGGTTACAAGTACCAGTAGCAAGAAGAGGAATGGAATAACTGTTCCGACCACAATTGCGTTTCGAGGAGTCTTGTGCTTCGCAGAAACCTGCTTAATCACATTGCTCCCTGGAAGCGCACCATCACGAGATAGGGCAAAAGCCACTCGAGCTCCCGCACCCTGGACAGCAGTTCCACAACTAAAGAACGCAATTATCACCATTACAAGGAAGAAGTCCTGTAGCCAGCTTGGAAGTGCACCAAGGATCATTGGAATGCCACCCTCGATTACTGCACCAATGCCACCAATTTTTGGAGTTGCGAGCAGGAGGCCCAGAACAAGAATGAATGACGAAATGCCACCGTACAGGAGTGCGTTTCGCATCGAACGTGGGACTTGACGACTTGCTTCTTTGGTCTCTTCTGAAATGTCACCAGCTGATTCAAACCCGAAGAAAATGTAGACATTGGCGAGTACCGCTACTAGTGCTGCCCCAGTCCACCAGTTGCCACCGAAGTTAACTCCAAGCGGATTAGTGCTGACGTTCTGCACACCTTGTGTGGTGAAAATGAAACCAATCCCCTGGTGGAAACCTTTGACCGCCAGTGCAATGAACACACCGAATGTTCCGATCGTTTCAACGTAGACACCAAATCTGGCGACGTAACCCATAATTTTCGCGCCCACTGAGTTCAAAATCGCCGAAAGTAGAATTATCGTTCCGGTAATTGCGAAGACAGTTACGTGATTAGTTGGATCAATGTGGGTATTGAACCAAATATTTGAAAGAGCTGAGACGTAGCTAACTGCCCCAGAGTCCACTGAGGCAACGGTCGCAAGCAACGCAAATCCGTATATCCATCCGACGTACCACCCGTAGCGCGGCCCAACATTGAACTTTCCGTATTGATACAAAGCTCCAGAAAGTGGATACTCACTTGAGAGTTCTCCAAAGACGAGAGCAACCAGTGTCATTAGGCCTACAACGATTGGAATTGTCCAGATGTACCGAGGCCCACCAGCTCCAAGTCCAATTACGTAGAGCGAATAGATTCCAACCATTGGGCTGAGATAACTAAACGCCACTGAAAAGTTGTCAAAAAGCGAGAGAACTCGCGACAACTCCTGCTTATATCCAAGTGCTGCAAGACGGTCATGGTCATGACCCGCCATGTGTTCTGTAGACATACATCCCCCTTGGTGCGTCTTGTGACAGCAACCATTTCTAACCATAATGAGGTAGGACGAGGAAAGTTGGTTTTATTGAAAACAATAAAACTGGCCGCAAATTACCCAGTAAATGTGAGATTCTTGAATGGTGAGCAATGCAACACCAACGAGTGAAGAATACGAAGAAATTATTCGTGATCTGAAGGCAGAAATTGGCCGTCTAAAAGAAGAGATCAGAAAAATAAGACGAGAAAATAACGAAGTGCCGCCACACTACTTGTAAGCAAGGCTGGCTATTTCTTTTTTGCCGCGTTCACAGCACGCTTGAGTGAAATTGCAAGTGCGCAAATCACGAATACCGGCAATGTAATAACTGCAGCAGTGTTGTCTCCCATGCCTCGAAGGGTCGCTATTGAACCAATTATCAATAGGGCTGCGAGAAACAGTTCAGGTGTATCTCCAACAAGGAAGTCCCACCAAAAAGTTGCGAAACCTTTTAAGAGTCGAATTGGAAGTGCTTTTTTTTCACTCATGCGTGAGCTCCAAGCTTCTCTGAAGGATGTGCAGACTTGGTGAGAACAACCAAGCCCCATGTCACCAGCGTGTACATCACCACAAAAAATGCAAGAAGACCATTATCACCTGGCCAAGAAACCTTTAGACCCTCACCAACCCAGAATGTTCCGTAACTAACCGTCAAAATTCCAACACTCATCTTCATTGCATTTTCAGGAACAGAAGAGAGTTGCTTCGCAACAATCACACCAATTACCACCACGAGTGCAAAGGCCACACAGGCAGTCACGGCGGCAAGGCATAATTGATGGGCTGAGGAGCCAAGCGTAAGAACCGTAATCACAACTTCAAGCCCTTCAAGAAATACGCCTTTGAATGCCATTACAAATGCGAGGCGGTCACGACCAATTGCTTGACCAGTCGCTTTTAGTTCAGCAACAGTTTCTTCGTAAATAGCGTCCTCATCATGTTTTGCTTTTAATCCAGCTGAGCGAAGGATCGCTTTTCTCAGCCATTGCATACCAAAAATGAGTAGAACTCCACCGACAACAAGTCGAAGAGTGCTCAACGGAATTTGGACTAAAGCAGGACCTAACGTTGCAACAAGTGCACCAAGTGCCACGAGTGCGACGACAACACCTTCTAAGGCTGATCGCCATCCCCTGGTGTGCCCCACCGCAAAAACAATTGTGAGTGCTTCAACCATTTCCACTGCACAAGCGAGAAATACGGCACTAACAAGAACAAGTGAGCCTGATGAAACTGAAATAGCGAACATTCACAAACCCCGATCAGACTCGAGGTTACTTGTCTCGTCGGCGAAGTTCGTCCTCCAACGCAGCAGGATCAAGGCCCCTGCTCTTAAGTAGCAAGAGAGTGTGAAACCAAAGGTCTGCAGCCTCGCTAATTACGCGCTCGTCAGTTTCGCTAA
>CALJTY010000050.1 GCA_937975915.1 uncultured Acidimicrobiaceae bacterium
TCCCAACATTGAGCGGCGAAATAACCCACCAGTGGGGAGGGCCACTTGGCATGCCAAGAGACCTCATGCCATCGGTGACGATTGACTATAAAACTGGCATTGGATCGGCTGGTGGCTATACCGGTGACGGGGTCACACTTAGCTATGTTGCTGGAAATGCATTGGCTGACCTCATAACGAGTCCCGAAACAACCACTGATTTCACTCGGCTCCCCTTCGTCCAACACCAGTCGAAAAAATGGGAAGTAGAACCGTTTCGATGGCTTGGAGTGAATGCTGGACTAGCGCTAGCAAAGCGTGCAGATCACGTAGAAAACAAAAAGGGACATGGGAGTAAGGCCAGTTCCCTACTTAGCCGCTTGCTTGGTTAACTTCAGCGAAGTATGTTCACTGCCCGTGCAGCGACCACGGTAATGGCGATGAGAGAAACCATTGACTCCGTTGCGAAGAGAACCTTTACTCGTAGCGTTAGCGGCATTGCGTCAGCTGGCGCGAAACTTGTTCCGTTAGCAAACGCGGTATAGAGATAGTCATAAAAACGTGGATGCCAATTTTCTGGCGCTAATGAGGGATTTTCAAGCTGAGGAAACTGGATGTCAACTAGCTCAGTGCCTCCAGCACGCATGTGAGGCCCACCGCCGTCTATCTCCCAAAACCAAATTCCATAGACAATCACATTGGTTAACCAAATAGCCACGGCCGAGTAAATCAAACTTCGACCGCCAGAGACGTTGGTGGTGAGAAGTCGGTCAACGAGCAAGCCAACGGACACCACATTGGCAAAGGTGATTATCGCGAGCATCACAATCACGGTTCTGCGAACCCATGGTGACTCATCAGGATGGTGATGTTTACGTGCTGAAAGAGGCAGGAGCGGCAAAATAATTAGTACTGGCAGCAGCCACCTTGGTCCCACTACCAGTCGATCGGGAAGCACAACGTAGAGCGCGGTGCAGCAAAGTAATGCAAGTCCAGCCGGCCACCTAGGTTCGTGGTGAGGAATCATTTAATTAACTGTAATTCCTGCGGGCTGAAACAGATTGGTTGGCGAGAGAATTTCGGCAACTGGTAGAGCGTTCCAAAGGCTCGTAATCAGCGCGTGTTGGTTTGATGCAACTTGTGAAGCTGGTGGAATCGCCACCTTCACAGGCTGGTTGTAGCTAAGAATTTTTGAAGTCACCGAGATTGATTGTGAGGGTGAGCTGAAAGTTACGTTCGCCGCTGTCACTTGGCCTTCTTTGCCAGTAGTGATACTGAAATTCATTGAACCAGAAACGGGCTTCTTGATTTGACCATTTGTGAGTGGACGAAGAACCATGCCACGTCCGAAGTTATACGTCGTAAATTCTCCGTCATATTGAGTGAGCAGTCTTCGATACGAAGTTATGAGCGCAATGTCTGGCTTGGTCATTTCAAGTGAAAGCCCGAAGAACGGTGGGCTTGAAGAAAGTGCCTCACTGATCCAAGGCTTTCCCGCAAGGCTTACTAGACCCTGTGATCCAACATAGAGGTCAGAATTCGTCAGCACTATTTCAACCGGTGTTGAAGAAAAAGCTGAAGGTATATCCATTGAAATCTGCATCAACTGCTTTTGGAAATCAATCTTTGCATCAGCAAGAATTGACGATCCACCGTTACTAGTAATCGTGAGCTGCATGTCCACGGTTTTTGGTGGATAGCCATTCAGAGCTAGCGCTTGATCTGAAATTCCTGCTGGGTTCGAATCAGTCGCTGCGAGGACCACGCCAAAAATGCTCAGGGCTAGTGCCACTGCTGCCAGTGCTACTGCTCCAACTCGCTGTGATGACGCCATAGAACAACCATACCGGTCGAAATATGGCCTAACTCAAAGGTTCGCTAAGAATTGTCGCTAGAAGGTCTGTAGCAATGTTGCGGCCACAGGCAATGAAGCCAATCCGTGATGTTGCATCCTGCATGAGATTTGACGTTATTGCTGCATAGGAAGCTGAAGCAGATCCCTCGAGCACGATTCCGTGGTTTTCCACACATTCGCGAACTGCACGTCGAATCTCAATTTCTTCGACCAAGACCAGCGGGATTTGGTGTTTGGCAATTAGCTCATTTGTGGCAGCACCCTCGTCGCCTCCGCCCGCCAGACCATCAGCGATTGTTGGCCTGTGAATTATCTCTGACATTGGTACTCCACGAAGTGCAAAGTACATGGCGGAACTTTCAACTGGCTGCACTCCCGTAACCGCGATGTCGCCGCGTTGATGAGCTTCTCTTGATAGCAAGACACCTGAAATAAGCCCCCCACCACCAACCGAAACAACAATGTGCTCTAAGTCCGGTGCCTGGAGGAGCATTTCATCAAAAATTGTTGACTGGCCGGCCATCACATTGGTGTCATTGAATGGGGAGATGTAATTAATTGACCTGGCTTCAGCAAGCTCCAGTGCGTGTTCCTGCGCATCATCGTATGAAGTTCCAAACTGAATGAGTTCAATGTCAAATTTTTTTAACTTCTTTACTTTTGCTTCAGAGGCGTTCGTAGGCACCACAACTGTTGCGCGAACGCCAAGTGCTTCTGACGCGTACGCAATGCCTAGGCCATGGTTTCCAGCTGAGGATGTGATTACTGCGCCAGTTGGGTCACTTCGTTTGGATGCGTCAACTGCCGCAAGTGCCCCACGGACTTTAAAAGCGCCAGTTGGCTGAAGGCCTTCCATTTTTACGTATGTCGGCCTTCCTCGAAGTGAAAGGCGAACCGTGGGCGTCACGACAAGGTGATCGGCGATAACGCGTCGTGCAGCTTCAAGCTCTTGCTGGCTTGGAGGCAGTACGTGTCGAAGCATCTATAAATTCTACTACCGGAGTTTTCCCGCTCATTTTCCGTTAAGTAAGGTCATACGTATGAATAACTTTGTGGCTGACGCAGTAATCGCCAGCGTGGCTTTCGTCGGGACGATGTTTGACAACTACTTTGCTTACGCTGCCCAGTTGCTGGTCACCGAAGCCAAGAAAATCAAGCGTGTCCGCAACTCACAAATTCTTGGAATCATCTCGTTAATCCTTGTTGCCGCCGTCCTGGGTGACTTTCTTCAAACTATCCCAACGCGAGCAATTGGAGTTTTAGCTTTCGTGCCTTGGTACTTTGCATTTCATGCGTGGCAGTCACGTAACAAAGAACCTCGCAAAATTTACAAACGTGGAGCTTTGACAACATTTCTCATGACGTTTGCAATTGGTGGTGACAACATTGCTGTCTGGACACCACTTCTAAGAGCCAGTGATAACACCAAAACGATGATTTCAGTGGGAACATTTATCTTCTGGGAGCTCATCTTTGTCGCCACCGCTCAGATGCTGACGCAACGTCCACGAGTAGTTGCATGGGGCAACAAACGAGCACCTGAATTGATCCCTTGGATTTACCTGCTGCTCGGCGTAATGATTTTGGTGGAATGTCGCACTTTGTAATGTGACAATTTCTTCAAGTAAAACTTGAGTCTTCCCCAGTAACGTAGAGG
>CALJTY010000051.1 GCA_937975915.1 uncultured Acidimicrobiaceae bacterium
TCCCAACATTGAGCGGCGAAATAACCCACCAGTGGGGAGGGCCACTTGGCATGCCCAGAGACCTAATGCCATCAGTGGCACTTGATCTTGGAACTGGAATTGGATCAGCTGGTGGCTACACCGGTGACGGAGTGACACTCAGTTATGTGGCTGGCAATGCGTTGGCGGACCTCATAACAAAGCCGGCAATGACAACTGAGTTCACTCGACTCCCCTTCGTGCAGCACCATTCAAAAAAATGGGAGATGGAGCCGTTTCGCTGGCTTGGTGTAAACACTGGGCTAGCGCTAGCGAAACGTGCAGATCACGTAGAAAACAAAAAGGGATCTGTAAGTAAGGCCAGTTCCCTACTTGGTCGTCTGCTTCGTTAACTTCAGCGAAGTATGTTGACGGCCCGTGCGGCCACCACGGTAATTGCGATGAGAGAAACTATCGACTCTGTTGCGAAGAGAACCTTAATTCGCAATGTCAGTGGCATCGCATCTGCTGGCGCAAAGCTTGTTCCATTGGCGAATGCGGTATAGAGATAGTCATAAAAATGCGGATACCAATTATCTGGCGCCAGTGATGGATTTTCGAGCTGAGGAAACTGAATGTCAACGGGTACATTGCCTCCGGCGCGCATGTGAGGCCCACCACCGTCTATTTCCCAGAACCAGATTCCATAGACAATCACATTGGTTAGCCAAATAGCGATAGCCGAATAGATCAATCCTCGACCACCAGAGACATTGGTAGTGAGCAGTCGATCAACCAGCAGCCCAACTGACGCCACGTTGGCAATGGTAATTATCGCCAGCAGCACGATCACAGTTCTACGAATCCATGGCGACTCATCAGGATGATGATGTTTGCGTGCTGAAAGTGGAATCAACGGCAGGATAATAAGCACTGGCAGAAGCCACCTTGGCCCCACTACGAGTCGATCAGGGAGCACAACATAGAGAGCAGTGCAGCAAAGTAACGCTAACCCAGCTGGCCACCTGGGTTCGTGGTGAGGAATCATTTAGTTAACCGTGATGCCTGCGGGTTGAAACAAATTCGTTGGTGAAAGAATCTGCGCAACTGGCAACGCGTTCCACAAGCTAGTGATGAGTGACTGTTGATTCGATGAAACTTGCGATGCTGGTGGAATTTTCACCCTCACAGGTTGGTTGTAACCAAGAATTTTTGATGTCACCGCGATCGAATGCGAGGTGGAGCTGAAGGTTAGGTTCGCTGCCGTCACTTGGCCTTCTTTTCCAGTTGTAATGCTGAAATTCATTGAGCCAGAAACGGGTTTCTTGATTTGACCATTTGTGAGTGGGTGAAGAACCATGTCGCGTCCGAAGTTATACGTCGTAAAGTTGCCGTCATATTGAGTGAGCAGTCGTCGGTAAGAAGTTATTAACGCAACGTCTGGCTTGGTCATTTCAAGTGAAAGTCCGAAGAACGGTGGGTTGGTAGTGAGTGACTCACTTATCCAAGACTTCCCCGCAAGACTCACCAAGCCTTCTGAGCCAACATAAAGTTCAGAGTTAGTAAGCACAATTTCAACCGGTGTAGAAGAAAAAGCTGAAGGAATGTCCATTGAAATCTGCATGCGTTGCTTTTGGAAATCAATTTTTGCATCCGCAATGATTGACGAGCCACCATCACTTGTAATAGTGAGCTGCATGTCCACGGTTTTTGGTGGATAACCATTAAGCGCCAACGCGGCATCTGAAATCCCTGCTGGATTCGAATCAGTCGCCGCAAGTACCACACCAAAAATGCTCAGAGCCAATGCCACTGCTGCCAGTGCTAGTGCTCCAACTCGCTGTGATGACGCCATAGAACAACCCTACCGGGCAAAATTTGGCCTAACTCAAAGGTTCACTAAGAATTGTCGCAAGAAGGTCTGTCGCAATGTTGCGGCCACAGGCAATAAAGCCAATTCGAGATGTTGCATCTTGCATGAGATTTGACGTTATTGCCGCATATGAGGCCGAAGCCGAGCCCTCGAGCACGATCCCGTGATTTTCTACACACTCACGAACTGCTCTTCGAATTTCCAATTCTTCTACTAATACGAGTGGAACTTGGTGCTTCGCAATCAACTCATTAGTCGCTGCACCCTCGTCGCCTCCACCCGCCAGGCCGTCAGCGATGGTTGGCTTATGAACTATTTCTGACATTGGAACTCCACGAAGTGCAAAGTACATGGCAGAACTTTCAACTGGCTGCACGCCAGTAACAAAAATGTCACCACGTTGATGAGCTTCTCTCGACAACAAGACACCAGAGATGAGCCCCCCTCCACCGACTGAAACAATGATGTGCTCTAGATCTGGTGCTTGAAGGAGCATTTCATCAAAGATTGTTGACTGACCGGCCATAACATTTGTGTCATTGAATGGAGAAATGTAGTTAATTGATCTTGCTTCAGCAAGTTCGAGGGCATGTTCTTGTGCGTCATCGTATGAAGTTCCAAATTGAATAAGTTCAATGTCAAATTTTTTTAACTTTTTGACTTTTGCTTCTGAGGCATTCTTTGGCACTACAACAGTTGCGCGAACGCCAAGCGTCTCTGATGCGTACGCAATGCCTAGGCCATGGTTTCCAGCAGACGATGTAATTACTGCCCCAGTTGGGTCATTTCGCTTGGATGCATCTACTGCGGCAAGAGCCCCACGGACCTTAAATGCACCAGTTGGCTGAAGGCCTTCCATTTTTACGTATGTTGGTCGACCACGAAGAGAAAGTCGGACGGTGGGAGTCACGACAAGGTGGTCGGCGATAACGCGTCGGGCTGCTTCAAGCTGTTGCTGGGTTGGAGGTAGCACGTGGCGAATCATTTAGAAATTCTACTACCGGAGTTTTACAGCTCATTTTCCGTTAAGTAAGGTCATACCTATGGATAACTTCGTCGTTGACGCAGGCATCGCCAGCCTAGCATTCATCGGGACAATGTTTGACAACTACTTTGCTTACGCGGCCCAGTTACTAGTTACCGAGCCTAAGAAAATAAAGCGTGTCCGAAACTCACAAATATTAGGAATCATCTCTTTAATTCTTGTGGCTGCAGTGCTCGGTGATTTTCTCCAAACCATTCCGACACGAGCAATTGGAGTTTTAGCATTTGTTCCTTGGTACTTTGCATTCCATGCTTGGCAGTCACGTAAAAAGGAACAACGCCAGATCTACAAACGTGGGGCAATAACTACATTTCTGATGACGTTTGCAATCGGAGGTGACAACATCGCTGTCTGGACCCCTTTGCTGAGAGCCAGTGATAACTCTAAAACGATGATTTCAGCAGGAGCCTTCATTTTTTGGGAGCTGATCTTTGTCACCTCAGCTCAAATACTCACGCAGCGTCCAGGTGTGGTTGCGTGGGGCAATAAGCGAGCACCAGAATTGATTCCCTGGATCTATCTTCTACTTGGCGTAATGATTTTGGTGGAATGTGGCACCCTGTAATGTGACAATTTCTTCAAGTAAAACTTGAGTCTTCCCCAGTAACGTAGAGG
>CALJTY010000052.1 GCA_937975915.1 uncultured Acidimicrobiaceae bacterium
GTAAATGACGCAGCAGCTCGTACAGTTGCCCTTGGCGTTGTGGCAATGTCCGTTGTTGCATTTTTTACCAACGCATCATGGATCCTCATCCCACTCACCTACGGATTTCTTGCACGAGTAATTGCCGGGCCAACAATCTCGCCACTTGGACAATTCGCAGTTCGCGTCAGTGGCCCTCGTATTAAGGCATGGCAGAAATTCGTTCCCGGCCCACCGAAGCGCTTCGCCCAAGGCATCGGCGCCGCATTTAGCGTAAGTGCATCAGTGGTTTGTTTAAGTGCTGGGTGGTCAGTTGCAAAATGGATCTTGCTTCCACTCATTTTCGCCGCCGCTCTCGAAGGGTTTCTCGGCTACTGCCTTGGCTGCACAATCTTTGGGTGGCTCATGAAGGCTGGAGTAATCCCTGAGTCGATTTGTGTTGAATGTGCGGACCTTTCTAAGCGCTACGCCGCCGCTGGATACCCCCAGAATTAAGATTTTTCTAACAGTTATTTGAAAATTTACCTAGTTCTGAAAACTTTGGGCTCAAGGTTTCCTAGGCTGTCAACATGCAACATTTAAGAGTTCGTCTCCTACTTCCTGCTGTCGCACTGTGCCTGGCACTCGTGGCGCTCATGTTGCCTGCCGTGAGCGCAACCGCAGCCCAGCCTCGTGTTCAAGTAGCAAGTGGTGCCCCAATCCCTGAGACATTTTCCGTTGTTCCACTAACCATCAACACAACGTTCGACATTGCCCTCGCTCAGCCCAACAAGCAAGCACTGAGTGACTACATTGCAAGTCTCTCCGATCCAGCTTCGCCCAATTACCGTCACTTCTTAACAACGCAACAATTTGCCCAACAATTTGGTGCAACGGACACAACAGTCCAAGCAGTGAGTTCGTACATGAAGAATTTCGGATTGAAAGTTACTTCGCTCTCCGCGGGACGTGTTTTGCTTCATGTGAGTGGAAGCACTAGCAACATTGCTCACGCCTTTGAAGCAAACGTTGTTACCGTTCGCTCATCGTCAGGAGAGCTTGGTGCACAGTTCACAAACCATGCCACACTCCCAGCAAACATTGCTCAGCAGATTCAAGGCATCTATGGTCTGTCAACAGTTGTTCCAAAGACACGTCACCTCCTTCACGCCAGCGCAGCAACTGCACCAAGTACGTGCGCCAGTGCCCAGGCTGGAGCATCATCTTCAAGCACCACTCCTAATTCACTTGGTGGATACACATTGCAACAGCAAGCGGCACTGTACGGATTAAGTGGTGCCTACGCCAACGGAAACATCGGTACCGGCCAAATCATCGGTGTGTACGAACTTGGAACGTATAACCCTGCTGACCTCAACGTGTTCTTTAACTGTTACGGACTTTCACCATCAGTTACCAATACCAACATTGATGGTGGAGCCACTGGTGGCTACTCCGACGAAGCAACACTTGACATAGAACAAGCTGCTGGCCTCGCGCCAGGTGCAAAAATTCAGGTGTACACGGGTCCAAATAGTTCGAGTGGATCTGGACCACTTGACGTGTACCAAGCAATCGCTGATGACAACACCGCGACTGTAGTGACCACCTCATGGGGAATCTGTGAAGTTGACCCCTCTAATAATCCAAGCACTGAACAAGTTATTTTCCAACAAATGGCAGCACAAGGCCAAACAGTTCTCAGCGCTTCTGGAGACAACGGTTCTTCTGACTGTCATGGAATCACTTCTAACTCGCCAGCTGTAGATGACCCTTCTTCGCAGCCCTACGTAACGAGCGTTGGTGGACTAACGGTAAACAACATCAACCCACTGAATCAAAGCGTTTGGAACTCCAACGGTGGCGGTGGCGGTGGCGGTGTTTCTCAAGTCTGGTCGCGACCAACATGGCAAAAAACTACTGGTGCTACTGCCTCACAGACAATGCGCATGGTCCCCGATTTATCAGTAATGGCTGACCCCAATACTGGATTCATTCAGTACTTCACTGGGTCCAACAGTGCTGTTGTTGTTTGTCACCGCAACTGTTCAAGCGGTTGGAGCAGCATTGGTGGAACGTCCATTGGATCGCCACTTATGAGTGCGCTCGTTGCAGTTGCGGCGCAAGCTTGTGGTGTTTCAAGACTCGGATTCATTAATCCAACGCTGTATCAAATGAGTGCCGCGGGAATTGGATTCATTGACGTCACCACCGGAAGCAACGACGTCTTTAATACCGGAAGTTACAGCGCAGGAACTGGCTACGACCTAGCGTCTGGGCTGGGAAGTCCTAATGGCGCAGCTTTCATTAACGGTCTCTGTCCACCAAAAGTAAGTGCAGCGAAGAGTTCATTAGTAGCTGGGGCAACGTCTGCAATTGTTGGATCCGTCGCTACCGTGACTTTGACACTCAAAGATGTGAACGGAAATCCAGTTGTTAATTACCCAGTTGCTGTAACTGCAAAAACTTCTGATGGTGCTGTAGTTCTTAATGGAGATGCAACCACTGCAACCTCAAGTGGCAACGCCTCTGACACAGTTACTACTGGCATTGACGGCATTGTTTCTTTTGACGTTTCGAGTACTACTCCTGGAACTATTACCGTGAGCGCAACAACAGCTGGTGTGGCGCTTGGTTCAACAACAATTGCTATGACCGCAGCTGCTCCAGGAGTGCCCACAATCAGCAAACTAAAAGCACTCGTAGGTGGATTCTCACTTACGGTGACGCCACCTTCGTCAGGAACAATAACTAGTTATCAGTACTCAATTAATGGTGGCACTTCATGGGTGAGTTTCTCATCAAAGGGGACCGTAACAGTTTCTAAACTCGCAAAGTCCAAGAACTACAGCGTGATTGTTCGAGCTATTGGTGTTGGTGGAACTAGTAGAGCTTCAGCACCTAAATCTGTCGTCACACTTAAGTAGCGACGACATGGTGCGCACGTTTTGAATACGATGCGAGACAGTTTTTTTGGACCGACAAACCTAGACTTATTAATGGTGAAGTTCCAAGAACTACTAGGTAAACACCCCATCGAAGGGTGCGAGTGAAGTTTCAACAGTTACGAAAGATGGCCAACGCCGTGGTCGCTGGGACCGTACTGGCGGCACCGCTCTCTCTCGCAACCATCACTTCGAAAACTCCTGGACAACAGCTCTACGAGTTTGTTAACACTGGATCGGGCCCACTGCCCTGGAACGCCATACCCTTCGGACCGGCCATCAATAACACTCCAATGCTTGGTGGCCCTCACTCAATAAGTGCGAATGGTGCTTCAGCAATTTCGTTTAGAACAACATCAAACCAAATTGGCCTCTACGTGCAAAATGCGAACGCCACAAATACTTGGGCCAACGTCTCCACACAAGTTTCAACGCAACTCGCCCAAAGCGACCCAATCCCATTCTTCGATCCGAGCGGTGAAGTGGACATTCTTTACGTCGGGGCAAACAGTCACCTGATTCTCCTGGCCCACGCATACAACAAGGGTCCACGTGGTGCAAACATTGCACTCGCGACCCCGGCGTACAAAGTAATTGACTTGACAGCGCTAACCGGCCAGTCCGCCGCGAACGGTTTGCCAAGTATTCAAATGAACGGGCCAAATGGATTCATAGTTTTTAGGTCTTTGACAAATCACATGGATGCACTCAACTTGTCCTGGTCCCTCGGAAACCCAGTCCCTACCCTCAGTGGCCCACTCGCCGACGTGACACTCCTTAGTGCCACCTCATCGACAATTGTTGACCCGATTGCCTTAGCAACATCCACTCCATCTTTTGCAACACTCAACGCATCAGGACAGCTTCAAGTCTTTAGCGCAGCCGCAACTTCTTGGTCGGTGCAAAACGTAAGCACTCTCACCACGGCACCAGCACTTTCTGACACGCTCAGCACAATGTCCTCTGCGACAACCACTTACATTGGTGCACTCTCAACATCAGGTGAGGTGCAACTCTTTAGCCAACGTGCCCTAGCAGCAACGACTACCCCAGCTTCGTGGAATCTTTTAAACGTAACAACCGCTGCCACTAACTCGCCACCTTTAACTGGTGCTCTCTACATGGGAATTATTGGGACACAAATAACAATCGCCGGAGAAGCTCAGAACTGGGGCGACTTGTTTGTCTTTAACAACACAATCGGTACGTCAACCTGGACTTCAACTGACGTATCAGTAACGGCTGGAAGTTCAGCACGCACCGTTGGTCCTGTCATTGCGGGCATCACTGTTGGTTCGGTGCTCAACCTTTTTGCTGCCGGTATTGATTCACCACCACGTCAAGGTGTGGGGCTCTACGCAATTCCATCAAAGAACTATGCGTCAGCAATCAGCAGTGGATGGCCAATCTTGAGTGTTACGGGTGGACTCGGAACGTTGCAATCGCCGTGGGTGGGCTTCACCAGCGCAAAGAGTGTCGCTACGTCACCTGACTACATTCTCGGTAAGGCAATTTATGATTCGCACAAACGAGTCACGTGGTTGACGTTCTGGACAGTGAGTGGGCCAACCGGTTCAGAACCAGTGATTGCTTCTACGTATTACACCCATGGTTACGCTTCCGGCGCGTGGGTCGCTACACAAATCGCTGCGTACCGCGGTCTAGGACTTGGTCTCAAACCCGACTGGGTTATTTTTGATCCAGAAGGTTACCCAGATAATCACTCGGGCCTTAACGCCCCGGCTGGATCATCAGCTTCGGTTATTGCTAAGTACGCAACTTTTTGGACAGCAATGAACAAGGGCTGGGTCGATGGGCTGGCATCAATTGACCCGACACTCAATCCCGGTGTCTACGCGTCGATGAGTGAATACCGCAATTACAACCTAAGCACGCTTAATTTGCCAGTTTTTGAAGCTGTTGCCTTTTCCGCAGGTGGAACAAAGCCTCCGGTAAAGATCAATGGCTCGAGCGGCAGCAACGTACGTGGCTACATTGCCTTCAGTGCAGTATGCACTCCAGCCACGGTTCTACATTCGGAGATTGCAACATTCTCTACGCCACCTTGGGTTGCACAGTTCAATACGCTGCAGTTCAATGCTGGGGTGTACTGCCCACCGGCGTAGGCGTAGTGTAAAACCATGAGTGACAACGAAACTTCTTCAGAAAAACCGCAGGACCTATTGCAGCGCCTAAAGACGTACACCCAGCCGTTAGTCGATTCAGTTGATTCAAAACTTCGCTCACAAGTTGACGGGCGAGTTGATCAAAAAGTTGAAGAAATCCTAAAAGACCGACTCGCCGTTCTTGAGCGCGCGGTGGCAGATCTTGCTAGATCCGTTAAGGAAATTGAAGACCGACTTAAGTAGTAGCTAGCGGTTTCGACGTTCGCGATCACGGCGAAACGTGAAGCGAATGGTCAGCACGCACAGAACCACAAGTGCGACAATGAAAATTGAAAACAGGACTATAAACACAAGGCCACGCTAGGTCGTGTTACACCCTTGCGCAAGAGTATGGCCATGACAATCTTGGCCCCCAACTCCCCACTCTCAGCAATTGAAGCGCTGCGAGGCGACAAAACCAAGCGTCCAATAAGTGATTTGTCAAGCGCTAGTGGCCTCAGGGCTCAGCTAGAGGACGGAATTTACTCAATTATGGGTAAGGCAAGCCCCCTGACCCCGTTGGTAGTGCGTTCATCATCTCTTCGCCAAAATCACAACACCATTGACATCCAACAAGCTTCTCTAAGTTTGTTTCGAGGAATTTTGGTTACGCAAGTTCTTCGCTTACTCAGCGTTGGTGTTGAAGTGACTGACCCGTTCAGCGAAGCACTGAGTGCTTGGCGATGCGAGAAGTCAGGTAGCGATCTCGTTCGCTCTTTTAATCAGTTAGACAAGGAACAAGTAGCTCGCCTCGAGGCGGACGTCAACGCACACGCCAGTACCCTAAAGCGTTCTCTTGGCGTGGTTAGTGCAACCTGGATGCCCAGGAGTTGTGTCCGTGCTTCACAACGTTTTGCTGGCGGACATGTTTTGCTTTTTGATGTTGTGGATCTAATGGTTGGATCAACAACTAGCAAGTTCGCAAGTGTTGCATTGTTTGACGTCACCACTTCCCCCCTTGACGCTGGAGCCGAGCGCACAATGAGGTTCCATGCGCTCATGCAAACTCTAAAAACATCAGTCGTGCCGCTTCGAACTTCAATCTTTTCAAGCGCCACTGGTGAGCTCTGGACGAGTGATGTTGATTACGAAATTCTTTCGAGAAGTGTTGATGAAGTACTCAGCACACTAAATGACATGTGGAAGTACGTATGAGCACACTGCTTCATCGTCGCAACACAGTTCAAAACATAAATGAACTTATTGCCAGCGCACCCGCGACTAGTTCGCAACTTACGAATGATCATCGTGCCTCTCTCAGCGCACGCTTTCGTGCTGTGAACGCAACGTCAAATCGACGATTAGATGCTTGGATGGTGGAACAAGCTGGAAAGCCGTACGATCCTTTTCACTGGACGCCACAAATCGCTCGCCGTGTTTTAGGAGCGAGTGCTCTTCGACGTATTACTACTCGCAGTGACCTTTCACTCAGTCAAGCAGTTCGTGACGAACTAGCAGACCACTTACTTCGATCAACTGCTGGCTACACGCAGAGCGGTTCGCTCTCGTACTGGTTGTCAGGGCTCTCTCACGCTTCACTCGGACTCGTATGTGCAGAAGCAGTTTCATGGGCCACAACTACGTATGAGGTACTCCAAGGCATTGAACGCCCTTGGCAACTCGCACAAAGCGACGCGTACTACGACGTCTCGGCAGCTCGAACATCACTCCGTGGGAGACGAGACATTGTGATCAAACATGATGAGCAGCGAGTCGTACTTCGTCTTAGAGCGGGCTCACCGGGAAAGAGTTCTGGTCCGGGACTGCGCTGTGACCTGACAATTGATGCCTTGGCAAGTCCCACGGGCGCTGCGGCATCTCGCTTTATTGGAGTCTGGCCAGATGCTGGTGTTTGTCTAAGTGTCGACGGCACAATGGCTGATCTTCGGGCAGGGGCAAGGGATTTGGTTCGAACTGCAGTCGTCCAGCAGCGTGGCCAAATGCTGAAAGCGGCCTAAACATCGAGCCTTCACGTTGGCCTAGTAGCGTAGTTAGGCCATGACACTACGTTCTTCCATCCGAAATGTTGCAATTATCGCCCACGTTGACCACGGTAAGACCACTTTGGTCGACGCCATGCTTCGACAGACCGGGTCCTTCACCGCTCACGAGGAACTCACCGACCGAGTCATGGACTCTGGCGACCTCGAGCGCGAAAAGGGAATCACCATTCTCGCGAAGAACACTGCCGTTAAATGGAACGATCTAACCATCAACATCATCGACACACCTGGTCACGCCGACTTTGGTGGCGAAGTTGAGCGTGGGCTTGCAATGGTTGACGCAGTGGTTCTCCTGGTGGACGCTGCAGAGGGCCCACTCCCACAGACTCGATTTGTTCTTCGCAAAACTCTTGAAGCTCGTCTACCTGTTGTTCTCCTCATTAATAAGGTTGACCGCCCTGACGCTCGTATCTCTGAAGTAGTTACAGAAGTTGAGAACTTGTTTCTTGACCTTGACGCCGATGACGACCAGATTTCATTCCCGATCCTTTACGCGAGTGCTCGCCAAGGTTGGGCATCACTTAACGTTGAAGATACTTCAGGTGACTTAACGCCACTCTTCGAAACAATTCGTGACAGTGTTCCAGCCCCTGAGTACACCGAAGGGCACGGACTGCAAGCATTAGTTTGCAACCTTGATGCTTCGCCATACCTCGGACGTCTTGCGCTTTGTCGCATCATCAACGGAACACTCGTACGCGGACAACGTGTTGCGTGGTGTCACCTTGATGGAACCATTGAATACGCAAAAGTTGCAGAACTCTTTATTACTGTCGCTCTTGAGCGCGTTCCAGCAGAAAGTGCGGGTCCTGGAGACATTGTTGCTGTGGCTGGATTCGAAACAATCACCATTGGTGAAACTCTTGCAGATCCGGATAATCCAATTGCTCTAGAGCCATTACACGTTGACGAGCCAAGTCTTTCAATGACCATTGGAATCAACACTTCACCTCTTGCTGGTACTGAAGGAAAACTTCTTACTGCTCGCCAGGTGAAGGACCGTCTCGACAAAGAACTCGTGGGTAACGTTTCACTTCGCGTTTTGAACACTGAGCGTCCTGACGCATGGGAAGTTCAGGGCCGTGGAGAACTTCAGCTCGCAATCCTCATTGAAACAATGCGTCGCGAAGGCTTCGAGCTCACCGTTGGTAAGCCACAAGTTGTTAAGCGCGAAATCAACGGAAAAGTACACGAGCCAGTTGAGCGCGTGACTATTGACGTTCCAGAAGAATTCGTAGGAAACGTAACCACTCTGCTCGCTACCCGTAAGGGAAGCATGCTCGACATGGTCAACCACGGAACCGGATGGGTTCGCATGGAGTGGAGAATTCCAGCTCGTGGACTCGTAGGAATTCGAACTGAATTCATGACAGAAACTCGTGGTGCTGGAATGATGCACTCAAACTCTGATGGCTACGAGCCATGGTTTGGTGACATCCGACTTCGCCAGAAGGGTGTGCTCGCAGCAGACCGTCGCGGATTCACTACATCGAATGCGCTGCTCGACCTTGAACAGCGAGGAATCTTGTTCGTTGGCCCTGGTATTGAAGTGTACGAAGGAATGATTGTTGGAGAAAACGCACGTTCAGAAGAAATGGACGTCAACCCGACGAAGGAAAAGAAGCTCACCAACATGCGTGCTTCTGGATCTGACAACACTGAGCGCATTGCGCCACCAACAACGCTTTCGCTTGAGCAGGCTCTTGAATTCATTGCAGAAGACGAATCTGTTGAAGTAACACCGAAATCCGTACGCCTACGTAAAGTCATCCTGGACCAAGCTCAGCGCGCCCGCACCCGTAAAAAGGCATAGTTGCTTTTCAACTAGAATCTTCCACGGAGGGATGGCAGAGCGGACGAATGCACCGGTCTTGAAAACCGACGTGGGGCGACTCACCGTGGGTTCAAATCCCACTCCCTCCGCCATAGAAACGACCACCGGCTTTTGCTGGTGGTCGTTTTCTTTTAGTGGCGAACGCGTGCCTTCAGGCTGCTTATCCAGTCGGATGCTGACTTGCGAGCTTCGCCAACTTCTTCTCGACGAGTCTGCGCGGTATCACCCGTTACTGGATATGAACCCAAGAATTTCACTGGTGCAAGATGTGCTTGAAGATCTGTAAGCAACTCACTCACAGAGTCATCTGCAACGTGACCCTCAAATTCCATGACGAAGCAGTAGTCGCCAAGTGCTCGCTTTGTCGGACGACTTTCGAGCTTGGTGAGGTTGATGTTGCGAGCAGCGAACCGGCCGAGGATTGCGTAGAGAGATCCAGGACGGTCTGCATCTTGAAAACAAACAATTGAAGTGCGGTCATGTCCAGTTGGAGAGGTAATTGCATCTCGGCCAACGAGTACGAAGCGAGTTACGTTACCGGGGTGATCTTCAATGTTTGTTGCGAGTGAATTCAAACCAAAAAGTTTGCCAGCCATTGCTGAGCCAACTGCAGCAACTGGCTCGCTCGAAGCTGCAACTTCACTCGCCGCTTGCGATGTTGACATTGTTTGACCAGTGTTTACACCAAGCTTGTTTAGATAACCCCGGCACTGCGCCAGTGCGTGCACGTAGCTAATGACCTTTTTTACATCGCCGAGTTCAATACCGGGACGAGCAAGCAAGTGAAGTTGAATAGGAATTACGATTTCGTGCTCAATAATGAGTTCATGGTCAAAAACAAGACCATCGATAGTGGCTGAAACAGTTCCTTCAATCGCATTCTCTAAAGGAACAAGAGCTTTATCGACACTGGCATCAGTGACAGCACTTAATAGATCCCCAATTGAGTCATACGCAACTGCTTCAACATCATTGAGAGTCGATACGGCCTCATGTGAGAAAGATCCCTTGGGCCCTAAATATCCGACACGTACCATTCTTAAATTGTAGGCGACAAGGTTGATCGCCCTAAGTGGACACCACTGAAAGACAGTGCGTGACTAGCGGCCCTTCAAAAGAGGTTCGTTTGGGTTTCGAGTGACTTCACCACGTAACTTCTTCTGGCGCCACGCAATTCCCCCAAGCGCTTCTAAGACAACACGATTGCCTAGATACGCAGTAATTTCTGCATGGTCATATGGGGGTGACACTTCAACTACATCCATACCGCACACTGGAACTTCCATGGCGATTCTGCGCACTGCGTCTAGCAATTCTCGACTCGATAGTCCACCTGGCTCAGGCGTGCCAGTTCCTGGAGCTGAGCCTGGGTCAACAACATCTACGTCCACTGACAAAAACACCGCATCACAATCATCCATTGCGAGTGCGAGAGCTTCGTTAAGTACTTCATCAAGTCCACGAGAAACAATTTCACTCATCTCAAATGAACGCATACCTTGATCGGCCATCCATGTCAGGGTTTCTTCTTCGGGCCAGTAGCCACGAAGTCCAATTTGCAAGAAACGGTCTCCACGACATGCGCCAGATTCAATAAGCCTGCGCATTGGTGTTCCGTGTCCATGTAACGATCCCATTTGAGTATCACTCGTATCAGCGTGAGCGTCAAAGTGGATCACTGAAACTCGGCCCCAGCCAACGTGGTGAGCAACGCCCGTTACATCTGGCAACGCAATCGTGTGGTCACCACCCAGAATGATTGGGATAACTCCAGCGAGCGCAACTTGTTTGACCCGTTGCTCGAGTCTCTCTAACGAGAGCTCGGTGTCACCTGAGGGCATTTCCACATCGCCAAGGTCAACAACCCCAAGATCAGTAAGTGGATCGACACCCAGAGGAAGACTCGGACGCATTCCATCGTGAGGCAAGTAGTCGGTGATACGAATCGCTTGAGGACCGAAGCGGGTTCCAGAACGATGTGAAGTGCCACCATCAAATGGGGCACCAATGATGGCGGCTTTCGAGCTGTCCCACTCTGATGCGACGTCGGGGTCAGCAGCAGGGATTCCTAGGAATGTTGCATCTGGCCCGTAAAGGTTTCCTATACGCATTGTGCTCCCTAAGTGACATTTGCCTGTATCCAACATACCTAAATTTGAGCCTTCTTATTTAAAGTGCCCCTACGATGGAGGTATGTCAAAGAAAAACATCATTTCTACCTCACGAGTAATAGCTGCTCCGCCAGCAAAGATTTTTGATTTGCTTGCTGACCCGCATCAGCACTCAAAGCTTGACGGCCTGGGATCAGTTGTCTCGGTTCTAAAGGGACCAGATCGTTTATACCTCGGTGCAAAATTCAAGATGCAGATGAACCGCAAGGCAAAATATTCCACCTCAAATGTTGTTTCAACGTTCGAAGAAAACAAGGCCATTGCATGGCATCACTTCTCACACTTCATTTGGCGCTACGACCTAGAAGAAGTGCCAGGCGGGACAAAAGTAACTGAATCATTTGACTTCTCTAAGCCGTGGGGCTTCTTCATTCCTCTGATTGGCTGGGACACAGCAGATCTTCGAGGTATGGAAAAGACTTTGGAAATCCTCGAGAAGGTTGTTACGGCGTAACAGTTACTTTGGCGCCGGTATTAATTAGCTCTACCCAGGTTTGTCCCGGCGTTAGCGCAACAACTTTGCCGGTCAACGTTTTATAAATT
>CALJTY010000053.1 GCA_937975915.1 uncultured Acidimicrobiaceae bacterium
TCACCACATTGGTTATGACGTCGTTGTTGTCGGGATGGGAAACCTCGGTCACGCACTTGTGAATTCATCGAACTTTCTTACCCGTGGTGCACGCCTAGTTGGAATTTACGACTCATCTCCAGAGATGATTGGCACATACGTTGCTGGCCAGCAAGTGAAGTCAATGAATGAGCCAATGATTGGCGCAACCGTGGGAGTAATTACAACTCCAGGTTCTGCAGCGCAAGATGTTGCTGACAAATTTGTAAAAGCGGGCATTCATGCAATCCTTAACTTTGCGCCTCAAGTAATCACTGTGCCACTGGGATGTGCTGTTCACTACGTTGACTTCTCGATTGAACTTCAAATTTTGATGTACCACCTAAATAACGGCACTGGACCACTTGGTGGTGGACTACTTCACTCGCTTGGTATTGCATCAGTCACAACGCCACGGAGTTCATAACGTGAAGACCTTTCGATTGGCGACACGTCGTTCGCCGTTGGCTCTTATTCAAGCGGAACTGGTTCAAAAGAAACTTCACGACCTTGGAATGCAGAGCGAACTCGTACTTGTTGAAACGACAGGCGACAAGGACACAACCGCGTCGCTTGCGTCACTTGGCGGTAGAGGGGTGTTCGCAGTAGAAATTCAGCTGGCACTTCTTCGAGGCGACGCTGACATTGCGGTGCATAGCGCTAAAGATCTTCCAAGCATTAGCCCAGATGGTCTACTTCTTGCATGCGTGCCTGAACGCAGGGACGCAGCTGACGTGCTTGTAGGTAAATCACTCGCTGGACTTGGCCCCGGTGCCACAGTCGCCACAGGCTCACCTCGCAGAGCAGCATTGCTGCTCGAGCGACGTCCCGATCTTCGAATAGTTGAACTACGCGGCAACATGGCCACTCGACTCGCCAAACCCGGAAGTGACGGAATTGACGCCGTCGTTGCCGCTGCTGCAGCGCTTGAACGATTGGGCCAAGAGCAACTAAGCGCAGAAAGACTCGATACCGGATGGTTTATTCCTCAGGTTGGACAGGGCGCGCTCGCACTTGAAGCTCGAGATAACGACAAGGAATCGCTGGAGGCACTTGCCTCACTGAACAACATCACTGCCTATGACTGCGTTCGAGCCGAGCGAGCATTCCTTGCGGAACTTGGAACTGGGTGTTCAATCCCTGCTGGTGCGTACGCCGTAATGAGTGACGGTCAGATTTCACTCGGTGCAGTAATGATTGCAATCGATGGTACGAAAAGTGTTCGAGCAACGATGACTGGAAAGAATCCAGATGAACTTGGTAAGCAAATTGCCATTCAACTACGCGATAAAGAAAATGGCGCATCACTTCCTGGATGGAAAAAATAGTTCATGAAAGTCGTCCTTACTCGTGAAACAGGAATGAACGATGAACTTCGCAAGTGGATTCCCAAGCGTGTCACTGTTGTTGAAGTCCCACTCACGACTACGAGTTACCGTGATGAGACCGCGTTCAGTACTGAGCTAAAAAATCTAGAGTCTTGCGGCGCGTTCACTGGTCTAGTTATAACGAGTGCTCGAAGCGCCCGTTACGTTTCACCAGCCCTTGCTAATTGCTCGAGCGATGTAAAGATTTACAGCGTTGGCTCATCTACATCTCGTGCAATCACAAAGACCGGTAACGAAGTTGACGTTGAAGCCTCTGCGATGTCATCTGAATTAGCTAGTCACATCGCGAGCGGTCCTGTGCTCATTATTGGTGCAAAAGAAATGCGACATGAATTAAGTGATGAACTAAATTCAAAAGCAGTCCCTACTGATCGTGTTTGGTGTTACGAAACTGTTGGTGCAGAACTAGACCAAGAACAGCGTGACGAGCTTTCAAGTGCAGACGTTGTGATTATTGGTGCTCCCTCGGCGTGGAAAGTTGCAAAACCATACGTCCGTAGTGAAGCGTGGGTGATTGCCTCTGGTGAAATAACTGCGTCAGAAATTCGCGATGACCACAACCGTGTGAAAATTGGCTGGGGTAAGTCGCTCACACCAATGCTGGAAATTCTGCGCTAATTACGCTCAAAAAGGCGAGTTCGCTAGGACTAATAGGCTGGAGGGGTGTTTCCTACCGAACGTCCACGTCGCCTTCGCGCAACAGCTGCACTCCGTGAGCTTGTCTCTGAGACAACACTGAGTCCAAAGGACTTTGTCGCTCCACTTTTTGTCGCTGAAGGGCTAAGCGCCCCTAAGCCAATTCTTTCTTTACCTGGTCAGTTCCAGCACACCATTGAGTCGTTGCACGAAGAAGTGAGAGCGTTGCAGCGCGCTGGTGTGACGAGCATCATTTTGTTTGGCGTGCCTTCATCAAAAGATGAGCAGGGTAGTGGTGCATTTGATCCGAACGGAATCTGCCAAGTCGCACTCCGCTCACTTCGTGCTGAATTTAAAGATGACATCGTGATCATGGCTGATCTCTGTCTTGATGAGTACACCACGCATGGACACTGTGGAGTGCTCAATACTGACGGAACTGTTGATAACGACAAGACGCTTGAGCTCTATGGAAAAATTGCAATCGCTCAAGCCAGCGCAGGTGCACACGTAGTTGCACCGAGCGGAATGATGGATGGTCAAGTTGGAGCGATTAGGTCTGCACTTGATGATGCAGGATTTAATGACATTGTCATTCTCGCGTACTCAGCAAAATACGCGAGTGGCCTCTACGGTCCTTTTCGTGAAGCAGTTGGTGTTGAAATTGCTGGTGGTGGAAACCGTCGCTCGTACCAACAGGACTACCGCAACCGTCGCGAATCACTACGCGAAGCTCGCCAAGACGTAGAACAAGGCGCTGACATTGTGATGGTCAAGCCTGCCATGACGTATCTCGATGTATTGAGTGATCTTCGTCGAGAGCTCGATGTGCCGTTGTGCGCATATCACGTAAGCGGTGAATACGCCATGATTAAAGCCGCCGCCGCGAATGGATGGATTGATGGAACTGCTGTGGCCATTGAACAATTGACAGCTATTCGACGTGCAGGCGCTGATTTTATTTTGACGTATTTTGCACGTGAGATTTCTGAAGAGCTCAACCGATAATTCGGTGACATTCGAATTATGACTACAACTCTGCGCAGCGAAGGTTGGGTAGTTCGTCCGAGTTTTGTTCCCAACGGGCCAACCGAACCTGTAACACTCTTGTTCGACGAAGCTGGAATTACGCAGCTAGCGGGTGATCCAATGGTTGCGTGGCAGACCCCATGGTCTGAGATGTCCAACATCCAATTAATTCGCTTTCGACGTAAAGCAGCGCTGTTCGCAACGATTAGTTCTGTTCGTTACTGCTGGAGAACTTCCTCATTGAACGATTTTGATTCACTTCGACAAATTGTTGGGGAACATGGTGGACGAGTTATTCGCCGTAAGCGACACTTTGGCGTTGTGGCCACCGTGAGTGTGGTTGTGCTTGCTTCATTCGCGGGAACTATTGGTTCATTCTTAAACAGTGGGTCTTCGCAGACATCTGAAATTGCAAACACGAGAGCAATCAATCTGACGCTAAAAGATCTTCCTAGTGGTTCTTCTCTTGCAGCGTCATCTCTTCTTTCGTATCTATTTGGCACAAGCCCAGTTGTCATTTCTTCAACAACTACGACGCAGGTTCCAAAAAATTCAGCGTGGTACGCAATTGAATCAAAATTCCAGAGCTGTATGGGTGTCTCTCATGAGAAAGATCGCGTGTTTGGCTTGGCGGGTCAGTTGCCCAAGTACCAAGTGACTTCAAAGGTGTACGCAAATTCTTCGTACGGGGGATTAGAAGTTATTTCAACATCTCAGTACTACGAGAAAACCTCAATGGTGCAGCGTGACACTAAAGAAATGACTTCACCAAATTTCGGTAGCTGTTTTGTTGCGGCGAATGAATCAATTCTTCTTTCATCCCTACTTGGTGGAAAAGTGATTGCACCTGCCGGTACGACGTGGATGCCACTTACCTTTGTCAAAGGTTGGGCGCGCGGTGGTATTGAGACCATTGCTGTTCCGACTATCAGCTCGAAACTGACACTTGTCATTGCGGTAGTAACCAGTAGACACTACGAGGTAACGCTTGGCGGAATTGTTAAAGACTGGCCTGCCGCTGAACCGTTTTTTGCCAACCTAGTGAATACGCTGCTCGCTCGAGCATCTTCAACTACTTCGAAGGCTGTGTAGCTTTACTGCCTTTTTTGCCATAACGAATAAACGCTGTGATGCTGATCAATAAGTAGCTAGCCCAAACAATCAATTGCAAAACAGATGGCTGACTGGCGTACCCAATGAACGAGTGCAAAATATTGCCAACGGTTGATTCTTCGCTAAGTGCACCACTGCTGTTCCAGAGCACGTGTGTGCCAAAGGGTAGCCAGTTAAGCGACTGCAAGTTTTGGACCGCAGCGGCGAGGAGCGCTGCTGCGAAGAACATCAGAATTATGCCAACAACTTGGAAGAATCGCTTGAGATTCAGCTTCATTCCTAATTTGTAAATTCCAAATGCGATCGCTAGCGAAGTCAGGATGCCAAGAATTGCTCCTAAAAGCAGTTGGTTTCCATGGACGTTGCTTCCCTGCAATGCCGTTGGTGACTGGCTAGAACTTGCAAAAATAATTGCGAGCGTGAACACCATTGATTCAAGACCTTCTCGTCCAACAGATTGAAAGGAAAGTATGCCAAGTCCCCATCTGTGGCCCTTCGAAAGCGCAACCTCGCTACGGGCTTGGAGCTCTTTAGCCATGGTGCGAGCATGCTTGTGCATCCAAAAAGTCATTGCGGTCAGGAATCCTGCGGCAAGAAGATACGTAATGGTTTCAAAATAAGTCTTGAAGTTTGAATTCTTGTAGTCACTGATTGCGATGTAAGCAGCAATTCCTCCACCAAGGATTAGTACAAAAGCTGCACCAACACCGAGAAATACATCTCGAAAGTGTTCACGCTTATTTATCTGGTTTAGGTACGACAAAAGAATCGCCACAATCATTGAGGCTTCGATTCCTTCTCGAAGAAATATGACAAAAGTAGGAATCATCTGATTAATCTTCTGATTTCAGGTCGCCGAGTAAAAGGTCGTATGCCTTTTCTGGGATCGCGTCAGCGAGTCGTACGAGTGCTCGGTAACCAAGTTCGCTCGGTCCTTTTTGGTCGTTGCGCATCAGGTTGGCCATGATGTCGAGAAGTTGAGTCATGAGTGGTTCAACACGAAGCCCGAGACCTACGCATGCACTAAGAATTCGTGGTTCAGAAATAATGCGAACGAATGCTCGAGCAACTTTGTAATAGTCAGCGTATGCAGCATCAAGTCGTTCGTCGTAGAGACGAAGTGCCGAGGAATCATTTGAGCTCAGCGCTTCGCCAATTACTCCAGCCGCGAGTCGCCCAGTTTCGTATCCGTAGGCAATGCCTTCACCATTGAAGGGGTTAACAGTTCCAGCGGCGTCACCAATAGTCAGTGTGTTGCTACCAAAGTGTGGCCCAATCGCGAGGCCCATTGGAAGTCGACCTCCAGTTGCTGGTCCACAGCACGTTTCGTCGTTGAGTCCCCACGCGTCAGCCGTTTGTGCAACAAAGTATTCCTGCAACTTGGTGGTGTTAACACCCTTCCAGGCGCCACCGGTGGAAAGAAGTCCAACACCGACATTGACTCGGCCGTCACCGAGCGGAAAAATCCATCCGTACCCAGGAACAACGTTGCCGTTGGGATCACGAATGTCTAGGTGTGAGTCAATCCATGGCTCATCGTGACGATCACTTGTGTAATAACCACGAAGCGCCATACCCATTGGCCATTCCTTGTTACGAACTGTTCCGAGTTCGCGACCAATGCGTGAGTTCTGGCCATCACCTACGACAACGTAGCGACCACGAATTTCAGCAGTTGTTCCAGACTCTTTGTCTTTTACAACAACACCCTTGGCACCGCGAAGGCCACCAGTTGTTGATTCAGTTGGTTCGAGAAGTGAAAGTGCTTCAACACCATTTAAAAGAACTGCGCCGTGGTGCTGTGCGTGTTCTGCAACCAAGCCATCAAGGTTGAACCTTGTGATGGTGTAGCCGTAGTTCGGGAACACTGGATGTGTTGGCCAGTTCATCTCGAGCGAGGCACCGAATCCGAATGCACGAAGTCCGTTGTACTTGTGACCGTTCTTTGCGACTGCAGGCTCAAGGCCCATTTCTATGAGCTGGTGTACTGACCTTGGAGTGAGGCCATCACCACAAGTTTTTTCGCGAGGGAAGTTCTTTTTCTCAATAAGACATACTGACCAACCAGCTTCGGCGAGCCAGTATGCACACGATGACCCACTTGGGCCACCACCGACGATTACGACAT